>NZ_CP036425.1:1430389-2860778 GCF_007747445.1 Poriferisphaera corsica | reverse complement strand
TTGGGTTGACGTGGTTTGAGGCGGTGTGTCATACGTTTGCAACGCTGGCAACGGGCGGGTTCTCGACGCACAATGCGAGTATTGGGTATTACAACGCGGAGCATATTGGGGTGTTGAATACGTGGATGATTGATTTCATCACGGTCATTTTCATGATCCTGGCTGGGGTGAACTTTGGGTTGTATTACCATCTGGCGAGGCGGCGGTTCAAGCTGATTTGGAAGGACCCGGAGCTGCGGACGTATTTAGCGATCATTGTTGGGGCGACGATGGTTGTGTCGGCGTATCTGGTGGGCAGCACGATTCAGGTGACGGATGGTTCAACGGTGGAGGGGACGGCTCCTGAGGCGGTGCGGTTTGGGTTGTTCCAAGTGGTGTCGATTCAGACGACAACGGGATTTGGGACGGCGAATTTCAATGTGTGGCCGTTTGTTCCGAAGATGGTGTTGTTGATGCTGATGTTTGTGGGCGCGTCGGCGGGTTCGACGGGTGGCGGGATTAAGGTGATCCGTGTACTGATCGGGTTCAGGATTATGTTTGCGGAGATTGAGCGAATTTTCAGGCCGAGTGTTGTACGCCCGATCCGGATTGCGGGGAGTACGATCTCGACGGAGCTGAAGCAGGCGGTGCTGGTTTATATTTTGGGGATTATCGTGCTGTGGTGGTTGGGTTCGATTGTGTTGATGGTGTTGGAGCCAGCGGGGAGTTTGAGTTATGTGTCGGCGGCAACGGCGAGTGCGGCGACGTTGAACAATATTGGGCCGGGCTTAGAGCAGGTGGGCGCGATTGAGAACTATGGATTTTTTAGCAGCAGCTCGAAAATGGTGATGGCGCTGTTGATGGCACTGGGTCGGCTTGAGGTGTATGCGATATTGGTGTTGTTTACGCCGAGTTTCTGGCGGAGTGAATAGGGCGGGTTGTGGTGAGAATGTAGTGAATGATGTGCCAGGCATGCATTAAGTGGTCTTGATTGTTGAATCGGTTGAATAAATATCAGATTATCCGATGTTAGGTATTGATTAGGTAGTTGGTGATTGTTATATTTGCTGCCGCTGCTGGGGTAGTAGCGTTTTCAAGATGATCGATTGTGAGGCGTCGTTGCTACCGTTGCGGTGCTGTGAATGTTGTCGGTGATGTTTGAAGACGAGTTTGGTTCTAATTAATGAATAGACAGGTGTTGTGAAGGAGCGACAGGATGAATGCTGTACGTTTATCGATTTTTGTATGGGTGATGATGGCTATGAATGTGATGCAGGTATGGGGTGGTGTGAATGTGAGTGAGGTTGATGGTGATACGCGGTTTGAGTGGGTGATTTTGGGGACATTTCCAAACCCTGAGATAGCGAAGGAGAAGCAGGTTGGGGGGAATAATAGTGGCGGGCTGGATGAGGATTATCTGTTGCCGATTGGTGGAGAAGGCGAGGCGGTGATTCGTGATGGTGTGGTGGTGAAGCATGTTGACAAGGCGGGAAAGGAATGGACAGCATCGACAAAAGTCGTGAAGCTGCGTAATGGCGAGAGCTTGTCGTTAAACGGTGTGATCAATGATTCAGGGCGGCGGGTTGGTTATGCGTACACGGAAGTTGAGGCGGATGGTGATGAGGCGGTCGAGGTATATTTTGGGTCGGATGATCGCGCGAAGGTTTGGTTGAATGGTGAAAAGGTACATGATTTTCGGCGGCATGGTCGTGGAATCAATGTAGGTGAAGATCAGTTTGTGATGCGGTTCAAGGCGGGTGTGAATCGTGTGTTGGTGAAGATTGAAAACGATATGTATGGGTGGGGATTTGGAATGTTGCTGATCCCGGAGGGGAAGAAAGAGATGATGTTGGCAGCGAAGAAACGAGGTGAGTTGGTGGAGCGGTTGTTGTACGAGCCGATCCGATATCAACGGAGTTGGGGAAAGAGTTATGTGATTGATGGGCCGAATTTATTTACGCCTGAGTTTGATAATCCTGAGCTGGCGAAGCTGGTGTTGGGCGATTACAAGATTGAGATGAAGTGGTATGACAGTGATTTGAATGAGGTGGAACGAGCAGAAAGTGGGAAGATCTATTTTGCTTCGATTAAAGTTACAGGTGAGGAGGGGTTTGAATTGAGGAAAATTGTAGCGTTTGCTGCGATGTACGATATGGATATCGTTTGGACGCGATACCTGGGGGGCTTGGATTTTCAGCATTTAAATGCGCTTGGGATTGGTGATGCGGTGTTTAAAAAGTTTGATGAACGCGTCATGCGAAAGATGCAACAGGGGATGTTGTGGCAGATGATTTCGAATGATGAGGGTGTGGCGATATTGAACGGGTTGTTGGTGTTGTCGCAGAAAGAGCGGGAGGGGAAATTGGGTGAAGTGAAGGGATGGGAAACGCCTTGGATTATGACGAAGGATCAGATGTTGCGTTTGCGTATGAAGGAGGAGGGGCGTGAGGCTAAGGTACTTGCGTATCCGAAAGTGGTTGAAGGGCAGGGGGCGACGGTTGTGAGAGAAGGGACGCTTGCGGAGGCTGGGTTTGAGGATGGGTTTAAGGGGGCGATGGCTGAGGTGTGTCAGAATTGGGCGGATGAGAGCGGCGTGCCGTTCAATGTGATGGTGGTGAGGCATGGTGTGGTGGCGTATCAAGGGGCGCATTACGCGGCGGGCGATGATGCGGTGGATGAGGATTCAACGTTTGAAGCGGCTTCGATTTCGAAGTTGATGTTCAGTACGTTGTTGTCGATGTTCAGGGAGCAGGGGTTGGTGTCGCTGGACGAGCCGCTTGGGAAGTATATTGAGGGGTTCCCGGTTGAGGGGGATAAGGTGATGACGGTGCGTCAGTGCATGATGCATTTGGCGGGTACGGAAGGGCATATTAATTATGGGGGGATGCCCAATGTCTGGTTTGATGATGCGGTGAAGAATCGGCTGGATTCGATATATCCCGGTGTAAAGTATGAATACAACGGGCTGAGTCTGAATTTGGTAGGTCGGGTGTGTGAGTTGGTGAGTGGTGAAAGTTTTGAGCGATTGATGCAGGAAAGACTGTGGGCTTCTTTGGGGTGTGAGAAGTCGCAATCGTTTGATACGTCGGGCGGGACGCTGACGAACGCAAAGGAATTAGCGAAGGTGGGGCAGATGCTGCTGAATGGTGGAGCGTATGGGGATCTGTACTTTTTTAGTAAGCGGACGCGTGACGAGATGTTGCCGGTGCGTGTGGGGGATTTGTATGAGGGGACACTGACGCCTGAGGTTCGGTATGGATTGGGCACGGAATGGTTCAGGGACGTGTTTGAGGAAGGGGAGAGTGGGGAGCCAGAGTTGGTGCTGAGTGAGCAGGTGTTTGGGCATGGATCGGCGACGGCGTCAATTATCCGGGTGGATCTGGAGAATGGGTTGGTGGTGACGATGGCGAGGCCGGCGCAGGGGGCGGAATATCAGAGGCACTATCAGGTGATGTTTCAGACGATTGGGGCATATATGAAGCGTTAGGTGGTTTGGAGGATGGGGAGGATGGGGGGGATGGGAGAATGATTCGATTCATAAAAAGGGCCTCAGGTGATCTGAGGCCCTGTATTTGTTTGTGGGGGCGGTGAAATTTGGGATTGGGAATGTGGGCAGAGGAGAGGATTTGACGGGGTGGGTGTTTCGTTCAAAAATAATGGTAGAGACTGACTTTAGAAATACAGGCACAGGCGGCTGCGAGGCTGGATGTGCGAAGGATTGATATACGATGCCCATTCGTGATGAAGAAACGGTGAACGTGGATTTGAAGCCGATGACGGCGGCCCAGAACTTTTACCTGCCTGAGGTATTTAAGGGTCTTGGTACGACGTTCCGCCATTTGGCGGGGGCAGTGGGTGGTCATAAGCGAAAGACGAATCGTGTGATGCCTTATCCTGAGGTTCGCCGGGAGGACTTGCTGATTGAGGATGGCGGGTTGTATGCGGGGAATTTTCGAGGGGTGCACCGATTGAATCGTGATGAGGAGGGCAGGGTGCGATGCGTTGCGTGTTTTATGTGTGCAACGGCGTGTCCGGCTAACTGTATTCATATTGAAGGGGCGGAGTCGCCATGGGATGATCGCGAGAAGTATCCGGTGAAGTTTGATATTGATGAGCTTCGCTGTATTTATTGTGGGATGTGCGAAGAGGCATGTCCGGTGGATGCGATTGAGCTGACGCCGGTGTATGACATTGTGGGGATGACGCGGCAGGAGATGATTTTTGATAAAGAAAAGCTGCTGTCGATTTATGATGCTACGATCGATCAAAAGCCCATGTAAATCCTCCCCCAATTCCCCCCCCCCAAAAAAAAAAAAATCCCCCATTATTCGCGAGGTGGTGGGATTGATGTAATAAATAAAAATGCCCGGCTGAAAAGTCGGGTTTTTTGACGTGTTTATGGTAACTAATGGTTAGATAGACATGGGTGGTTGGAGTGAGAGCGAGTTGAGGGGAGTCATTGTTGGGCGATAAGTTTACAGGGTTTTAATCATGATGTATGGGGCGTGGTCGGAAGTTGATTGGAAGCCGAGTCGGGTGTAAAGGTTGATGTGGTCGTGGCAGCCGAAACCCGCGGTGGTGAGGAGGTAGGTTGCGTTGTGTGATTCGGCGAATGAGATGGCGCGACGGAGGAGTGAGCCGGCGATACCTTTGCCGCGGTGTTGCGGTGGAATGATGAGATGATGGATAGCAGCGTGATCATTGAATTGGAGATAGAGAAGGCCGGCGATCAGGGTGTTGTTCTCGAAGAAGCCGATGAGATGAGGGAGAGGTGGTTCAGTGGATAAGTTCGTCGATTGATCGTGCGTGGTGGGTATTGTGGGGATGAATCGAATCGCGTCACGTCCGAATAATTCGTTGGCTTGTGGGGGCCAGGGTATGGTATGTGGGATTATTTCGATGTGGATGGCGTGATTATCGGTCATGTGATTTATGTTAGCAAAAAAGTGATGAAAAGCCTTGTTTAGAAGCACTTTTTTCTTGCTCTTCCCATTTTAACAACGGATACTGGGATGTGTTGAAAGCATTGTCTGGAGCGTCTTGGTGTTACCACATAAAGCGACAAATGATGGCAAACATGGCGGATGAATTTAATCATCCTACGTGTGTTATATCGCATTGCTATGGTGAGGCTGAGGGCGGAAGGAAAGTGCTGGAAGCTCATTGATAACTGAGATAAGTTTCATTCGATTCTTTGTCTGAGCAGATAGGAGTTGATTGCTTGGATGGGCATGGGGATAGCGTTTATCGGGGAGGGCATGTCTATGAACCTGTTAGATTACTTACGTTTTTTTGGAGACCTTTCATGCAATTTAAAGTACACGGTATGAACGTCGGTCTGACACCGAGCCTGGTTGATCACATCGAGACACGTATAGCGACAGCATTAGATGGGTTTAAGGATCGCATACAAGGGGTGATTGTGCGGTTGTCACGAGATCATTCTCATGAGGATAATCATGAGATGTCGCTGAAGGTACAGGTCGAGTTGGGCAAGGCAGGGACGGTTTATCTTGAACAGGACGAACATGATCTTTATGCGGCGGTGGATATGGCTGCAACGCGATTAAAGCGAACGGTGCGGCGTAAAATCAATCGACAGCGTGATAAACATCGGCATGCGGTCACGAATCATCCGTATGCGATGATATGATTGTGTAGAATTTTAAATCAACAAAACATTGGCCCCGTTGCTTTTTAGAGTAACGGGGTTTTTCGTGGGTTGAATTTTTGTGAATACGGCAAGATGATTCGTGTGTGAGGGATCAATAAAATGCTGAGGGGAAACAAGGAGATGATGATGGCTTTAAAGAAAACATTGCTGGATCTGGCGAATGAGGTTCGTGCGGAGGGGAGTGTTGAGGAGATTGATGTTGAAGAGTTTGGAGAGCTGATGAATGAGGAGGATGGGATGTTGATTGTGGATGTGCGTGAGCCAGATGAGTTTGTGCGGGGTCATGTGAAGGGTGCAGTGAATTTGCCACGGGGCGTGATTGAGATGCGTTTGGAAAAAGAATGCTTTGGCGGGAATGCAAGTGAGGCGGATCTGTGGCGGCCCGTGGTGCTGTATTGCGGGGGAGGGCATCGCTCGATATTGGCGGGGAAAATGTTACGTGAGCAGGGTTTTGAACGGGTGTATTCACTTGAGGGTGGGATGAGCGCCTATGGAGAGGCTGATTTGGAGATAGAGATTTAGATAGGGCATTGAAAAACACGCCTAAAAGCGTGTCAGGGGGGATGGCTATGAAAATGCATGGCTTGCTGCAGCTCGCGGTTGGTCCCACGTGATGTCGATTTTGCGATCCGCTTTTCAGGCAGCATTGGAACACGTTCCATTGACCTGAAAAACGCTCTGAATGCTGCTGAGTGCACGAAAGGGTGCTGTTCTGGTCGGATGCAAAGCTCGCGGGGAGTATTTGCTATCAACATTCGCTGCGGCATTTTTTGCCATGCATTAGAGTAATTATAGTACTTGACTATCTTTTTTTCGATTAGGAATTAGACTCATTTTTGGATGATTTTGTGCGCCAGATTTATAAACACCAGTAGGGTTTGCAGGGCTTCCGTTGTGTAAAACTCAAGATACAGGATCGTTTGATTGAATCTAAAAAACCGCAAATATGACATTCAAAACTATCGTAGTTGCTCAGGGGTGAAAAATGTTCCCATGTCAAGATATCTAATTAAACTTTCAGTGAACGAAATCTATCTCTAAGCTTTTGTGTATTAATGGTTTAAAGATGATTGAATGGGCATGAAACGGTATAAAAAGATTCAAGTCTTACTTGTCTGTTTCAGCTATTTAAGTACATTATGAGTGATTGTTCTAGGGACTCGCAGTACGTTGCTGCTAGGGACGTTACAGTTCCGGGTCTGTGCCAGAGTTCTGATCCCTGTCACAGCATCTGAAATTTCTGGATCAGGGTTGATGTCTATGAAAAAACAAATCAATTATTTACGTACGCCATTGCGCGCAATCGCACGGCCTTCAACCGCATTGTTATTAACAGCGTTTATTGCTGGTCCATCATTTGCTGCAGACTACACCTGGTATGGTGGGGCAAAAGATGACGACGGTAATGATCTAGTCAACTGGGACGAAGCAGGCAACTGGAATACGGTCGCAGCACCAGCCGGTGATATTGCAGGTGGTACGATCACCTTTGCAACAGACCTCAATAATCAGTACCGAGTTACCGAAGTTAAGCAGATTGAAAATGTTGGCTCGGTTCAGTTTACTTCCAGCCAAGGTTTCAACATACTTCCGGGTGAATCGTGGTTGTTCCAGGCGGGTGGAAAAATTGAAAGTTATTCTGCTAGTGCAGTCCATCAGATTCGTACATCTATCGTTGCGACAGCAGGTGGGTTGAATATTCTCAACTACAATCCAACGGTTGGGCGTAGTACGAGTGAGATTCAACTGTCTGGCGGTTTACGTTTCGATGGTGATGTTGTGGTTGGAGATATCGCTGGGACGGCTAGCGGTGATGTGCGTATCTCGGGTCTGTATCAGTCATCAAATCCGACGAGTCAGATTGTAAAGTATGGCTCAGGTACCCTCTACATGGAAGGTACGAGCTTGTTTGCGGGTGGTGTTGAGTTGCATGATGGTATTCTTGCAATTGGTCGCTCGGATGCGATCAGCTCTGGTACACCAACGAGAAGCACGCTGACGATTGAGGGCGGCGGGCTGCGGGCGTACTCAAATATTGAAGAATTTAATTCTGTACAGTACAACCCGTTCCTGGCTCTTCAGGGCATTACCAACGATTTGGATGTCAACAGTGACTTCTTCGTAACCGGTGGTAACGTGCTAGCGGTTACTGGTGACACGGATTTTGGTGGCGTTCAAAGAACGATTGACCTGCAGAACAATGCAACAACCAATCTTCTTGGTGAGTTTGTCGGTCTTGACGCGAAGTATCGTTCGGGTCTGATCTTGAATGGTGATTTTTCTAACACCAACAATGGTATGGTCATTGATACGACCACCTTTGTGACGGTTAATGATGAAGGCACCAATCGGATCATGAAGAACGGCGGCAGCTTGGTGCTGTTTGGTTCGACGCCAGGCAAAGGTAATTTCATTGGTGATGTGACCGTGAATGCTGGTGAATTAGGTATGGCTGGCTTCGCAAAGGTCACTGGTGATGTGAATGTCACGACTTATGCGGAAAACCAGGCTTACTTTGGTGCTAGCTTTAAAGATTCGAATCGCGATGAGTTACATATGCTTTCAACGATCCGCACTGGCGGTGTTGTTGATGGTGCGTTGACATTGAATGGCGGTCGCTTGTTTATTGCTGGTTCAAGCATTAGTTCTGTTGCTGATATGAAAGTGACGGGCAAGCTGACATTGACAAATCACAGCCTGATGCATGTTCTGGTATCAGCAGATGTGAATGGCAACGCGTACACTGGTGCCATTGAAGCAACAGGCGATGTTCAGATTGATAACGATACAGAAGTTGTCGTTCAATATAGTGATGTAAATCTTATTCGTAATGGTCAGAAGTATAAGGTTCTTGACACGATCAATACGAATACCATTAATGTCAATTTTGATCCTGCTAAGGTTCATGTTGACGATCTGCCAGACGAATTTAACTTCCAGTTTGTTGAAGAAACGGCAGGTACTAGTACTGATTACTTTGTTGAGATGTCAGTCAAGCCATACGATCAGATTGCTAAGACTGATAATGAGATGGCTGTTGCGAAGGTACTCCAAGAGATCCGTGTTGATCCAACGCTCACAGGTGACATGAAGGTTGTGATTGATGCGTTCAATAATCAAGCAACCGGCGAATTCCGTCCAGCACTGTTGACTATCAGCCCAGAAGAATCTGCGGACAAGATGGTAACGATGGGCTTCCATGGCGTGAAGGCTCAGAATAACAACGTGAATTCTCGCTTGAACGATCTTCGTTACAACAAGAACCTGTGGTCAAGCCATACACAGAACTACTTCTCTGCAATCATGGAGAAGGCAACGCCAGAAGAAGCATACGATCTGGCTCTGCAGACATCTTCATACTTTGAAGATCAGGCAGTGATTGCACAAGACACATTTGATCCTGATCTGATGAACCGTGTCGGTTTCTTCGTGACTGGTTACGGTACGTTTGGTGATGTTGGCAACAACAAGGATCAGGTTGGATACGACTGGGAAACTTACGGTGCGACCGTTGGTATGGACTACCGTTTGAGCGACGAATTGATCGTCGGTGCATATGGTGGCTACTCATACTCGGAGGCTAAGGTCCTTCGTGGTGGTGGCTCATCAACGGTGAACTCCATGAACGGTGGTATTTATGGTGCGTATCAGAGTGGTGGTTCATACGTTTCTGGTAGTGCTGGTCTTGGATACAATGTTTACGACAACAACCGTGTGATCCAGTTTGGCTCCTCGCTTGACCGCGTCGCGAAATCAGATCCTACGGGTTACCAGTTCACCGCAGCAGCAACAATCGGACATGACTTTACTGTTCGCGAATGGACATTTGGTCCGTATGCTCAGGTCGAGTTCGCGAACTTGAACGTCGAAGAGTACACCGAAGAAGGCGCTGGTGCGTTGAATCTTGATCTGAATGAATTGGATCTTAAGTCATTGCTCGGTCGTATAGGCATGCACGCGGGTGTTAACATTGACTGGGACCGTGTCACTTTCATGCCGGAAGTGCACGCAGCATATCAGCACCAGTTCTATGA
Organism: Poriferisphaera corsica; assembly: GCF_007747445.1. NCBI lineage: Bacteria > Pseudomonadati > Planctomycetota > Phycisphaerae > Phycisphaerales > Phycisphaeraceae > Poriferisphaera > Poriferisphaera corsica. The sequence goes on along the minus strand of NZ_CP036425.1, from coordinate 2,851,091 downwards.
CACATCAGAATCAATGACCGCTCGCTTTGCAGGTGCGACTGGTGGTTCATTCGAGTTCAATACGCGTGAACTCACTGAGAATGCATTTATTGGCGGTTTCGGTATTACTGCTTACAACCGTGAATCAGGCGACAGCTTGTATCTTTTCTATGATGGCGAATTCGGTGAAAACGAATACAGCATCCACACCTTCCGTGGCGGTATGCGTTTTACCTTCTAAGTTGATCCTAGAACAATCAAATTGATAGACATCAGAAAACCCTGCTCAACTCAATGAGCAGGGTTTTTATTTGATTGGTTTGGTGAATTTAGTATGAAGCAGTCATATGAAACAGGGTATGCGTTTGGCGTGGGTCAGTTGCCGAGGATTGTTACAATGACGGCTCGATCGCGTGGTTTGTTATCGCATTCGAGATGAAAGATTTGTTGCCAGGTACCTAACACGAGTTGATTGTTTGCGATAGGAATGGATTCGGATGGGCCGAGAGTTGAGGCTTGAAGGTGCGAATGCCCGTTGCCATCATGCCATGTTTGCTCGTGGCCGTAATGCTTAGAAGGAGGCATCAGCTTGTTTAGGATACTGGGTAAATCGCTGATGAGGCCAGGCTCGTACTCAATGGTGCCAATGACAGCGGTCGAACCTACGTTGAATATATGGGCGATGCCAGTTTGGATGTTTGAAGCGGATACGATTGTTTGTACTTGCTCGGTGATGTCGTGCATATCACCATTGGGACGAGTGGAAAATTGGATTTGATCTTGATGTGTTGCCATGAAAATATGATAACGAAGAATGAAGTTTCTTAGGAATCTGTCAATTTATTTAGGACACTTTGATTGTTGCTGTCATGGTGTTTTATGTTGGGCGTTGTGTTTATTGGGATAGAATTTCTAAGCCCGTTTGGTCAAGTTGCTTAATGCCTGCGTAATTTGAGAGTAACACAATGCCCTTGCGTGTGGTGGGATTGAAGCCAATGAATGAGCGATACCCGCCGGTACCGCCGTTATGCCAATAAATTTTTTGGTCTTCATGGATTTGAATATGCCATCCTAGGCCGATTGAGAGTTGTTCATTGATTTTGTGTTGTGTTTTGATTGTGTTGGCCATAGCGAGACTGAGTGTTGTGTCGTTGGGAGAAAGATATGCTTGGATATAGAGCGACAGATCATAAGCGGAGCTTTTGATTGCGCCAGCTGGCGCGGACGCTTTGAAATGCCAAACTGAAGTGGGGGTTGCTTTTTCATCGTAGCCAGTGACGACGGTTTTTTGGTTTTCCGGTGTGTAATGAACAAAAGATTGATTCATTTTGAGGGGTTTGAGAATCTTGTTAGAGATAATGGTTGAGTAGGGTTGTTTAATGTCTTTTTCGAGTGCTAACCCAAGGACTGCGTAGCCGAAATTTGAGTAGGTATAGATTTGTTTTGTTGAGCGTTGTTTTAGCATGTTGAGATTTTGAATGAGTATTTGAGCAGTCTGGTGTTTGTATGGATCGGAGGTATTAAAGATTGCTTTAAGCTGGGTGCTCGCTGAAAGACGAGGGAGTCCTGAGGTGTGTGTTGAAAGCAATCGGGGAGTGATGCTTGCAATCTTATTATTTTTGATCTCCGTTATGATGCTGGACAATTCAGTATCTAAAAAATCTGGGTGATCAATATTGTGCAGAGCAACAGCCAGGGCGGTGAAGGTTTTGGTAACAGAGCCAATTTCAAAGCGAGAATGTTCGTTGAAATTCGGATTGCCAAATTGTAGAAATTTGACATTGTTTTCAGAGATAATGGCTGCAGATATACCGGTTCCCTCAGGAAGATGAATATTATTGAGGTCAGCATTGGCAACGGTTTGAGCAAGAAGTGCGGTGATGGAAGAAATGACAAGCTTGCAAGAATGGTGAAGTGTGTTTGTGATTTTACTGATCATAGGTTGTGTAATATCTGTAAGTTATGATTTAGAATGAGATACTGTGAGTCGATGGTATTCGTGCAATATAATCGCGTTTAAAAAATTTGTATATCAATTCTTATTTTGTTTAGATTTCATCTATGGTTTATGCGTCGGTGGAAATGATATGACGTCTGAGACGAAAGACTATTATGTTTTTGTTCAGTAAGAGGTATGTGGGCAATTATCATTTATAAATGATCTTGAAAAAAAATATCGATATCGTGGATGTTGGCAGCAATGGCATAAGAATTGTGATCATAAAATCGGAATTTTTGTGTGTAGTCATCATTGATAGCCGGCTTGAATTCAGCTTGATATTTCAATGTAATCTAATCAGCGAATTTGATTAATGGATAACGTACGCAATTAGCATATTGGTGTTATTGGATCAAAATCATGAAGGGTTAACGCATGATGAATGACGTGATATTTTCGCACATGGGTAATCTCGCAAATTTGTCGAGATCAAAGACACGATCGATCACGCCAGAGAATATGAATGGTGAAAAAGCTGGTGGGGCAAGAGCGGAAGTTGGTGAAGGCAGTGCGTCGGATTCTAATGATGTTTTAGGGAAAGGTTGGAAAGTAAATCCGTATATTCATGTGAAATCTGGAGAGATCGCGACGATAGCGGAGATTAATGAATCGGGAACGATTCAGCATATCTGGATGACGCCGACAGGGCATTGGAAGCATCTCATACTACGGATTTATTGGGATGATCAGGCGTATCCATCGGTTGAATGCCCGCTGGGAGATTTCTTTGCGAACGGTTGGCAGGACTATGGGCAGGTTAATTCATTGACAGTGAATGTGAATCCTGCGAGTGGTTTGAATTGTTTCTGGCCGATGCCGTTCAAGAAGTGTTGTCGTATGACAGTTGAGAATATGGGTGATGATCAGTTGACGTTGTTTTATCAAATTACCTATGCGGTAGGTGATGTGAGTGATGACGTTGGATATTTTCATGCGTATTACAACCAGTCACGGCCGGTGCTTAAGGGGGATGTGCACACGATATTAAAGGGTGTGAAAGGTTGGGGGCAGTATGTCGGAACTTATATCACTTGGCAAGTGAATGAGGATGGTTGGTGGGGCGAGGGGGAAGTGAAATTTTATATGGATGGGGATGAAGCATATCCGACGATCTGTGGGACAGGGTTGGAGGATTATTTTTTAGGATCGTATAATTTTGATGCGAAATTTTGTTCGGCAACAAAGAAGGGGTATCAGGCGTTTACTGGGCCGTACGCTGGGATGCCGCAAGTGATTCGACCTGATGGCGAGTACATGGCGAATCAACGGTTTGGTTTGTACCGCTGGCATGTTCCGGATCCGATTCGATTTGAAGAAGATCTAAAGGTAACGGTGCAATCATTGGGTTGGCGAAAAGGGAAGAATAGCTGGGGGCATCGTTATGCACAACGGCAGGATCATGTCACATCAGTTGCGTATTGGTATCAAACGCTTCCCAGTGTAAAGTTTCCAGAGTTACCGAGTAAGGATGATCTTGAGATTGTGGGGCAGGAAACGGTTCATTTCCGTTGAATGTGGATTTACCATCTGGTCAAACAATCTTATGTTTGGTTGAAGAAGCCAGGTAGCCACATGGTGAGTGGTGCGTAGTATGTTGTGAGTAGGAGGGCGAGGATCATCGCGATGAAGAAGGGGATCATTGGTCCTGCGACTTTTGCGATGCTTGTTTTGCCGACACTACAGCCGATGAATAAACATGTACCGACAGGTGGGGTGCAGAGGCCGATGCAGAGGTTGACGATCATCATGACGCCGAATTGAACGGGATCCATACCGAGGTTCATTGCAATGGGGAGGAAGATGGGTGTGAAAATTAGGACGGCAGGGGTCATGTCCATGAACGTGCCGACGATGAGGAGAACGATGTTGATGATGAGGAAGATAATGATGGGGCTATCAGTGAGGTTGATGAGTGTTTCGCTGATGAGTTGGGGGAGCTGTTCGTAAGCCAGGAACCAGCTCATCGCAGAGCTGGTTGAGATGAGTAGGAAAACAATGGCTGTGGTGATGGCCGATTTGAGGAGGATAGGCGGGAGTTCTTTAAGGCTTATTTCACGGTACATGACTGTGCCGAGTAGCCATGCGTATGCGACGGCGATGGCAGATGCTTCAGTCGCGGAGAAAATGCCGCCGATGATGCCGCCGAGAACGATGACGATGAGAAGGAGGCTGGGGATGGCGCTTAAGCCGGATTTCAGGATGTTGATGATGCTGAATGCGTCGCTTGATTGCGTGCGATTACCGAGGCTGAAGAGGGCACAAACACCCATGATAAGTAATCCCATCACAATGCCGGGGACGACACCCGCGATGAAGATCGCGGCGATGGAGACGTTTTGAGCGGCTACGGCGTAGACGATCATGATATTGCTGGGTGGGATGACGAGGCCAGTGGTTGCTGCGGTGGTTGTGACGGCGACGGTGAAGTCGCGGTCGTATCCTTTGCGCTGCATCTCAGGGATCATGAAGCCGCCGATTGAGGAGACTGCGGCAGCAGCGGAGCCACTGATTGCGCCGAACATCATGCAGGTGAGGACGTTGACGTAGCTAAGGCCGCCGTTGAAGCGGCCGACGATTGAATTGGCGAAATCGATGAGTCGGCGTGCCATACCGCCTGAGCCCATGAGGTTGCCAGCTAAGATGAAGAATGGGATGGCGAGTAACGAAGTACTTTCGATACCACCGGCCATTCTTTGAGAGATGATGTTTGTTGCGCTGACGTCGTTGGCGGCGAAGATTGCAAGGAATGTGCTGATTCCGATCGCAAATGCGATGGGGATGTTCATGAGCATCATTGCAAAGAAGCTGATGACCAGGATGAGGCTTTGTTCATTCATTAATCGACATCCTCAATCTGATGTTCACTGATGGATGGGCTGTGCTGCGTGAAGATGGTGTAGATATTGTGGGCGGCGTAGCCAACGATGAACAGGCCGGCAATTGGGACGGCGAGATAGAAGTATGCTTTTGAGACGCCGAGAGCGGCCATCATCTGTCCAGAGTCGTAGCGTGCGAAGCAGAGGTTGAAGCCGCCGTAGATCATGACGGTGCCAGCAAAGGCAATAACGAGAATATGTGTGAAGATTTCTAAAAATGATCTGACCGCACTTGAGCATTTCAGAACGAGGTAGTCGATACCTAGATGCTTGTGTTCGGCATAAGCGAGGGCGGCGCCAAGCATGGCAACCCAGATTAAGAGTGTTGTGGCTAATTCATCTGTCCATTGGCTTTGGCGGCCGATGACGTAGCGTGAGAAAACACCCCAGATGACATCGATGGTCAGTGTGAACATGATGACGATGACGACCCATTCGAGCGCGATCGTAAAGATGCTTTTACTTTTAGTTTCGTTTTGCTCAGACATTATGGTGTCTCAAGAATACGTTTTAAATAAGGGCCAGCAGCGGTGTTCATGGCTTGGTCATGCATGGGCTTGACGCGAGCGCGGAATGGGGTGGGATTGGGATAGGAGACTTCAACGCCGGCAGCCTTGATTTTTTCCAAAGCTTCGCTTGATGCTTTTTCCCAGAGTGTACGTTGGAAGTCGCTTGATTCTTGAGCGGCTTGCTTGATCCAAGTTTGCTGCTGTTCGTTGAGGGTGTCCCAGATTTCTGTGCTGAAAAGTAGCATGTCAGGAACACGTGTGTGTTCATTGAAGCTGTAGTATTTTGTGACTTCGTAGTGTCGGCTATTGAGGTAGGACGGGAGGTTGTTTTCAGCACCACCTACGAGATTTGATTGAAGTCCGGTATAGAGGTCGCCAAAATTCATCGGGGTAGGGGAGCCACCGAGGGTGCTGATGAGTTTGACCGCAGTGGGACTGCTTTTCATGACTCGGATTTTGACTTTGTCTAGGTCGTCGGGTGTCATGATGGGTTTTGTTTTGGTGTAAAAACTGCGTGCCCCGGCGTCGTAGTAGCAGATGCCAATGAGTCCCTTGTTTTTGCCAAGGGTGAGGAGTTCTTGGCCGATTGGGCCGTTGAGGATCTGCCAATAGTGTTCGTTATTTTTGAATACATAGGGCAAACTGAAGACGGCATATTCAGGGATAAAGTTTTCAATAGGTGCTGCGGATGATTTTGTCATCGCGAGCTGGCCTTGCTGCAAGTTTTCGAGGCATTGTGTTTGCGTGCCGAGTGTGGCGTTGGGATAGATGACAACCTTGAGTGAGCCATTGGAATGCTTGGTCACCAGCTCGGCAAATTTCTCCATTGCGATATGCACGGGATCGTGTTGTCCGAGGTTGTGAGCGAGTTGCAACGTTCGTGCTTTTTGAGGTCTGTCTTGCTTCACAAGTGTGACATTGCTGTTGGATTGGTTCGTGTGCGATTCATCAATCGAGTTATTGCTTCGAACGATAAATGAGAACATGATCGTCGCAATTAAGATGCCTACCAAAGCTCCTACTATAAATGTAGGGATTCGCTGTTTATTCATGAAGCACCTCTTTAATTGGGCTGACGAAACGTATCAATCGGTTTGGATAGGTAAAAGTTAGCCCAGGCAATGAATATGCATGGCACAAATCTATCAATAAGTTAGATGTGCTGATTCGTTTATTTACCGTAGTTTGTAACTTGATTATACGAAAAGAAACATTAATTGCTATGGATTTACGAGTTGTTGCTTTAGAGGGATGAGTAGTGGGATAATGATGTTAGGTAAACACAGATTTTGTTTTTTAAGAAGCTTTAATTTGATCAATTCGCTTGTGGGATGTGTATAAAATTAAGCGTTTCTCATGCTATGTATTTAGATGTGATTAAGGTGCTGATGTAGGGCAGGGGCGATTAATTCATTTGTAGTTTCGTAATGCTTTACGCCGAGCAAGAGATGTCATGAGAAGGATCACGATAGGCAACTTTGGAGTGGTTCCAATTAAAGATCGTTTGAAGTGAAGCTCAAGCTGACGATGTTGTTTTGGCCATCTTTGATCGTGGTCGAGGATATGACCTTATTTGCTTGAAGCGATGTGATTACCACTACAAACTTAGGTTTAGGAGAAATAACAAGTGTGCAGATAGTTTTGGTGTAAGAAGTGCGCACAAAAAAAGCTCATTCTTTCGAATGAGCTTTTTAATAGTCAAAATCTTTGACAAGTGAACAGTTTAGACCTTCACAACACGTTGCCGTGTTGCTATCCCTCAGAGTTTCGCATGCTAGACTCTGTATTTAGGGGCAAGAATGTGTTGACATACATGGAACGGTTCGCACCGGTTCCAAGTCTAAATTATCCCTTAGAAAGGAGGTGATCCAGCCGCAGGTTCCCCTACGGCTACCTTGTTACGACTTCGTCCCAGTCACCGAGTTCACCGTAGACACCTCTGAATCGAGGCGGCTTCGGGTGCTCCCAGCTCCCATGACGTGACGGGCGGTGTGTACAAGGCTCAGGAACGTATTCACCGCGTCGTAGCTGATACGCGATTACTAGCGATTCCGACTTCATGCAGGCGAGTTGCAGCCTGCAATCCGAACTGGGGCATGGTTTTTGCGATTTGCTCCACCTTGCGGTCTTGCTTCGCTCTGTCCATACCATTGTAGCACGTGTGCAACCCAGGGCATAAGGGCCATGATGACTTGACGTCGTCCCCACCTTCCTCCGGTTTGACACCGGCAGTCCCGCTAGAGTCCTCAGCATTATCTGTTAGCAACTAACGGCAGGGGTTTCGCTCGTTAAGGGACTTAACCCGACACTTCACAGCACGAGCTGACGACAGCCATGCAGCACCTGTGGTCGTTCCACCCGAAGGTGTCGATCATCTTTCGATTCACTAATCCGACCATGTCAAACCCTGGTAAGGTTCTTCGCGTTGCTTCGAATTAAGCCACATGCTCCACCGCTTGTGTGAGCCCCCGTCAATTCCTTTGAGTTTTAGTCTTGCGACCGTACTCCCCAGGCGGTGCACTTAATGTTTTAACTACAATCGAGATGGCGTCAAAACCTCCTCGATCTAGTGCACATCGTTTAGGGCGTGGACTACCGGGGTATCTAATCCCGTTCGCTACCCACGCTTTCGTGTATGAGCGTCAGTACATAGCCAGCAATCTGACTTCTCCTTTGGCGTTCCGATAGATATCTACGCATTTCACCGCTCCACCTATCGTTCCGATTGCCTCTCTATGACTCAAGATTTGCAGTCTACCGAGCAATTCCATAGTTGAGCTATGGGATTTCACAAGATACTTACAAATCCGCCTGCACACCCTTTAAGCCCAGTGATTCCGATTAACGCTCGGGCCCTTCGTATTACCGCGGCTGCTGGCACGAAGTTAGCCGGCCCTTCCTTTGGGTCTGGTCAAAATTCCTAAACCCTGACAGTAGTTTACACCCCGAAGGGATTCATCCTACACGCGGCATTGCTCCGTCACACTTTCGTGCATTGCGGAATATTCGTTACTGCAGCCTCCCGTAGGAGTCCGGGCAGTGTCTCAGTCCCGATGCGGCGGGTCGTGCTCTCACACCCGCTAGCCGTCTTAGGCTTGGTGAGCTTTTACCTCACCAACAACCTGATAGCACGTTTCCCGATCTCGAAGTAGTAAACCTTTGCTCCAGAAGCCATACGACTTTAGGAGATTATGAGGTATTACCCCAGATTTCTCTGAGCTATCCCTCGCTTCGAGGCACGTTAGAAACGCATTACTCGCCCTTTCGCCACTCTACTCGTAACCGAAGTTACTTTCGCGTTCGACTTGCATGTTTTAGCCATGCCGCCAGCGTTCAATCTGAGCCAGGATCAAACTCTTCAATTTTATATCGTTGTCACAAGCCACAAGGACTTGCATTGACTTCGAATGAAGTTTTTGACCTGTAGCTAACAAGCAAGCTTGCTAGCCGGTCTCATTGATTAATGTCAATTAATCTAATGTTTTAAAGCGACTAAACTTTAAAAATTTTAGGGTCTCACATTCCTGAAATTAAGTTTTGTCAACTTAAATTCCATACAAGAATGTGAGAATTTGTAATTTAAGTGTGAATCCTAAATTACGGGATCTGTTTACCGTCGAGTTTGGCTATGGAGCCTTGCTCAATCGGTCACATTCTTGCGGTCTGTGTTAAACTGTTCACTTGTCAAAGATCTTTAATAACAATCACTTATGAGCGATTTTGTTTGCCTCGCGTTTTAGCGGGGTGTCGCATTTTAGTGATTTATTTTTCAGTGTCAAGCTCAGTAGGTCGTTGTGGAAAACGTTTCACTGAGTGCCAACTCTTGGGATTTTAGCACGTTGCATGCTAGCGAGTCAGCGTCTTGGGTTGTCAGTAGTTAGCAGCGACAGTTTTGAGTGCTGTCGTTTGCTTGACATGGGAGTATTATGCCGACCCCCAAGCCTTCCGTCAAATCGCTCGAATGGTTTTGAGAATGCGTGTGGATAAGTGACGTAAATCACTGTCAAAGCAGATAGTTATCCCCAAAAACGCAGGAATGCGGAAGGCAAGTATTCACATGTCGGTAAACAAAGAGTTAATGTTATGGGATGTGAATGAGTAAAATCAAGATCAAGCCTCACAAGAATATGATTAATGAGGTGTGATTTAGGTGTTACTTTTCTATGGAATAGGTATCGAGGTTTCGTATTAAGTGTGCTAATGTGACTTTCATCGTTAATATCGCTGCGATTTTGCTAGTTGTGAGCAGATATGTGTGATTTGATGCGAATGAAAAGGGAGTATGGGTGGTTGTAAAAGCATCTATCTTTAGAAGAAGGATCTAAGTCAATGAGAATGAAAGACTATATAGGTATGAAAAGGCAGGTTTTGGGGCTCTTGGCAGTAGGGGCATGTATCGTCGTTGGGCTTAATCTCACAGGGTGCGATAAGCAGGAACAGTCGAAGACGCCAGAAGTGGTCATGTCAGATGTAAAGCCTGCAGCAAGTTATGAAGTCAGAGGGATTGTGAAGAGTATGCCAGCGGAGGGAGGCAAGATGCTGTTGCAGCATGAAGCGATACCAAGCTTTAAGAATAAGAAGGGTAGGGTTGTGGGGATGAATAGCATGACGATGCCGTTTCCTGTGGGTGAGGGTGTTGAGATGAGCGGTTTAAAGGAGGAAGATAAGGTTGAGGTGACATTTGTGGTGACGTGGGGTGAGAAGCCGTATTACATCACTGAGATTGAGAAGTTGCCTGCTGAGACGGAATTGAATTTTGGTGAGATGAGCATGGATATGCATGGAGAAAGTGGGGAACATTAAATAAGTGATTATTAGAGCGATATTGAGACCTGCTTCATTATGAAGCAGGTTTTTTTGTGCATGCTTGCGTTGTATAGGGGATTTGACCATAGCGTGCATGGAGTTGGCTGGGGGTGGTGTTTTAAATTGACGGTGCTGTTCAGGAGCAAGAAGATGAATATGGGTGGGAGTAAAACGCAATAATTACCACTGAATTTCTGGAGATTAATGATGGGTTTGACTATTAGAACAGCAGAATCGTGCGAGTTAGATTTGGTGTCTTTAGGTGAGTGTATGGTGAGGTTGAGTCCTCAAGGACATGGTCGAATAGAGTTTTCGAATCTAATGGAGTTGTGGGTTGGTGGCGGTGAGTACAACGTTGCGTATGCGCTGTCACGATTAGGGTTGAGGACAGGTTGGGTCGGAGGTGTTGTAGATAATCCTGTCGGTAAGCTTGTCATGAATCATGCAAGAGGTGGCGGGCTTGATACGAAGCATGTTGTTGAGTTGGATTATGACGGGGTCGGGCGAGATGCCAGAATGGGTTTGAACTGGACTGAAGTGGGGCAGGGGCCGCGTGCGAGTGTGACGCTATATGACAGAGGTCATAGCGCGACGAGTAAGATGGATGAAGGTGATGTTGATTGGGATGAATTGTTTGTGAAACGTGGTGTTCGGTGGTTACATACGGGTGGCATCTTTACTTGTTTGAGTGATTCAACAAGGCGTGTCGCAGCGGAAGCGTTAAAAGCAGCTCATGATGCGGGCACGATGGTGTCGTATGACTTGAATTTCCGCAGTAAGTTGTGGAGCAGCGAAGAAGCGATTGAGACGACGAAGCCGTTGGTTCAATATATTGATTGCTTGATTGGTAACGAAGAAGATTTTCAAAAAGTTTTAGGCTATAAAGTTGAAGGAGCTGAGGACGAGAACCTGAAGGAGTTGCCGATCGAAAGCTACAAGAAGATGGTGCGCCGAGTTGCGAAAGATTATCCGAATTTGAAAGTGATTGGTACGACATTACGTGAAGTGCTGAATGCGAATGAGAACAATTGGTCGGCCATTCTGTATTGGGCTGAAGATGATAAGTTCTATCATGGGCCTAGCTTTGATCGTTTGCTTCTCGAAGATCGTGTGGGTGGTGGTGACGGGTTCGCGAGTGGGTTTACGTATAGCTTCTTAAAGGGATATGATCCACAAGAAGCGGTGAATATCGGGACTGCGCATGGAGCGTTATTACAGACGACTCGTGGTGATACGAGTATGATCACTGAAAAGGAATTACTGCACGTAGCCGGTGGCGGCGGGGCAAGGATCATTCGCTAAAGATATTAAGAATCATATTAGTTGTTTGTACAGAGCTGGCTTCGGTCGGCTCTGTTTTTTGATTGCAGATTGGTCTGTGTGACATATTTCATGAGCTGCGGGTAGAAGGCATTGAAGTCGTTGCGGATGGATGAGTAATTGGCGAGCAAGATGGGGATTGCGGTTTGGAGTTTGACGTTACGGTTGAGTCGCTGTGAGAAGTGGGAGGACATGCGTGAAAGGACAAGGGTGAGGCCGTTGATTGTAGCGTATTTGGACAGGTAGTCGTGATGATGGATGGCTGTAATGCGTTCCAGCATTTGGGTGGGCATGAGGTGCTTGCCTGCGTTGAGGACGGAGTAGGCGTTGGTGATGAAAGCGGGGAGGGATTGTGTGTGGTAATGTTGCCAATCAATCGAGAGAAAGTGATCGTAAAAAATATCGATGAGGATGCCTGCGAAGTGAGGGTGGTTAGGAATTTCAAGGAACGGGGTTTTGCTTTGGGCGAAAAGTGGGTGCGTGTCGGTGAATGCGTCGACACAGCGGTGGGTGTGAACGCCATGCATGATTTGTGGGTCAAGGTTGGTGGGTAGTTTGCCTCGAATGAGATCGGGCATGAGATTTCCGATCATGGATTCAGATGTGTCGCAGGCAAGATGTAGATGGGCTAAGAAATTCATGTGGCCACATTTTCGTATGCGCGTGCAGCGAATGCAAGAAGGGGGATGCTATGTCGATGCGCATAAAAATACCTCCACGACAGGGCTCCGATCCTGTGGTGGAGGTGCGCCACGGCATAAATCCGTATCAGCGATGAGATGTGACATTTGTCGCATAAACGCGTGCCGCATCTCTGCTATATCTATCCTATCGGCTGATTTTACTGCCTGTCAATGAAGCTTTAGGTATTAGGTATGTTTATTTTAAGTGTATTAATTTGAATTGGTTATAGCGTTTAGGTATGGTGGAAAGGCGGTTTTTTGTGAAAGAAAAATATTCTGGCAGATTGGGATGAGGCCTGTATTGATTTAAGTCGATAATTCGGCTGTATTTGTGTAATTCACACTGATGGAATGAAGAATGGAGTAGGTTAGATGTCAGATGTTATCTGTGTAGCAATTGGTGTATTGGTCGATGGTGAAGGCGATGATGTTAGGGTTTTGATAGCGAAACGTCCGGAAAGTGGTGTGCTGGCAGGATACTGGGAATTCCCTGGCGGGAAGCTGGAAAAAGATGAAACGCTTGAAGATTGTGTGGTCCGAGAATTCGCAGAAGAGTTGGGAGTACGTGTATCAGTGACAGGTTGTTTAAAAGCTGTGCGTCATGAATATGACTACGGGGTCGTAGAATTGAATCCGTTCTATTGCCGATGGGAGAGCGGTGAGTTAGAGAATCTTGCTGTGGTTGATCATCGATGGGTAAAGCCGAATGACTTGCGTCGGTACCAATTTCCGGAGGCTAATATCTCATTAGTTGAGCGAGTTATTATAGATTTGGGTGGTAAAGTAGCGTTGGCTAGTTAATGTGTGATGCATTGGTTTTACATAGATGCCTAATAGTTGGTTAGATTCAGTCCAAGAAAATGTTTTTTATGACCCTAAATTCTGATCTTGTCTTGAGAGATCTTGTGAATCGTGGAAAAGTGGGTCAGCAGTGTAATTGTGATGCATCATGTAAATGCGAATAGTTTCGCATTGTTTGATGATGTAGTGGTTGTTGTTTCGTATCGCATGAAAATTATTGCATGATTGATGAATCTGCATTGTCCTCTATAAAATAAGATATTTAATCGATGCCGCGTAATTAAAAGACGTTCTTGTGTCTTGCCGGTATTATCTTTGGATGGGATGCATTGCGAGATATGGAGTGTGGTATTGAGAACATGGTCGCATGTATCGAGGTATCTGTGGAATCTCCTGTAATGACTAAGAAGATGTTTGGTATGTTTAGGAATAGGACTGCACAGATCTCAAATATTTTTGTACAATCGTGATATGTAGTGAGGGAAATACACGAAAGTGGGGAAGCGTACGTTAGCATTAGGGGATGACGTATGTGATTAGTACATGTGTTGAAGAAGCATTCCAGCTAGTATTCTATCTTTGAAGAAAACGGGTTGAATTGAATATGTATTTTTGTTTGAAACATATGGCGAGTTTCGCTTAGCTTGTTAGGTTCGATTAATTCGTCGTGCGGCGATGGATTTGGTATCTCGGCGTTGGTTTGAACATGTGTCTGAGGCATCGTCAAACTTAATGATGAGATGGCGTGAGTATGCATGCTGGAAGCAATTATTGGCGCATAATGGCCAATCAATAAATGAGGATGTTATGTCAGAAGTAAAGACGAATAATCCAAAGCGTAATACGGTGCAACGCAAGAGTGTTGAGCAGGTCATTGAAACGGCAGAGGGGCCACTGACTGTACAAGAGATACACGATATTGCGAATGCGCAGTGTGGGGTGGGAATTGCAACTGTTTACAGGATTGTGAAGGCGTTGCATGAAGGTGGGCAGATCAAATGTGTGGTTCTGCCAGATGGTCAGAATCGCTATGAGGCGGCTCATTTAGGGCATCATCATCACTTCCGATGCCGCGTCTGTGGGCGTGTATTCGATTTGCACATGTGTCCGGTTTCATTGCCGGAGGGGACAACATTGCCGGGTGGGTTTGTTGTGGATGGTCACGAATTGACGCTGTTTGGACTGTGCCCAGAGTGTGTTGAGAAGGGATTAGCGGCGGTAGATGCGGACTTGGAAGAAGAGCGAGCTTGTGGTTGTGAGTCGTAAACGGCTGGCATAGGGAAGAGATTTCCGGCCCATTTGAGCGTGAAATTCATGCAAATAGAGGCGTGAGGCCGAGAAAAATGAAGTGAGTTGGGAAAAGGATTTGACAATCTCCGGAAAGGTGCGATACTTCGGACATGAACTCAGCGACTAACCGATTTTATTTCTTTTGGTTTTGGTTTACCGGCAAACAGCCGCGCTGGGTATTCGTTCGGTCACAATAAGTGACTGAACTAACGGTAAAACACCATCACCCCGCAGCGGCTAACGCAGCGGGGTTTTTTTATGGTCGTAATTGTGTGTTATTGAGGCAAAGTCACGATGAGAAAAATAAGGAAGCACGTGATGATGCGAATTCATAAATGGTATTGGCGATTTTAAATTCAAAGTCAAACTACTAAGTTTGGCTCAAAAGAACGCAGAACTAAACAGGAGTCTGGACATGATAGTGGTGATGAGACCAGGGGCGAGTGAAACGGAGATTGACGGCGTGAAAAAGCTAATTAAAGAATTAGGATTGAAGGATCAAGTGATCGTGGGAACCGATTTGACGGTTGTTGCTGCGATCGGTGATGAACGATTAAAAGATTGTGCAGTAATGGAGCAGGCACCGGGCGTGAGTAAGGTAATGCGCGTTCTTGCACCTTACAAAATGGCAGCCATTGAAACGACGGGTAACCAGCGTACAGTGGTAAAACTGTCGGAAACGTGTGTGTTTGGCGGAAAGCAAGTGCCGGTGATCGCGGGACCTTGCTCGGTAGAAGGTGAGCAAGAGATTATGGAAGCCGCGCGGCAAGTAAAGGCATCTGGGGCGCATGCACTTCGTGGTGGTGCATTCAAACCACGAACGAATCCATACGCTTTCCAAGGATTTGGCGAAGACGGTTTAAAGATGTTGGCTGCTGCTCGTGAAGAAACAGGTCTACCGATTGTGACCGAGGTTTTAACGCCAAGTGACGTGGAATTAGTGAGTGAATATGCAGATTGCTTGCAGATTGGAACGAGAAACAGTCAGAACTTCAAGTTGCTAGAAGCATGCGGGAAACAGCCTAAACCGGTTTTGTATAAGCGTGGGATGTCGATGACAATCGATGAGTACCTACAGGCTGCTGAATACATCTTGGCAGAAGGTAATCCGAATGTGATTCTGTGTGAACGTGGCATCCGAACGTTTGAAGATCACACGCGAAATACCCTGAGTTTGTCGGCTGTTCCAGAGCTTCAAACGCGATCGCATTTGCCGATCATTATCGATCCATCACATGGTACTGGGCATGCAAGATTAGTACCATCCATGGCCAAGGCTGCTGTTGCAGCGGGAGCTGATGGCTTGGCGATTGAAGTACATCAAGATCCGAAGCACGCAATGACAGATGGTGCTCAATCAATTACACCCGATCAGATGGACGGCTTGATGGTGAATTTACAGCGTGTTGCAGAGGCCGTGGATCGTGAGTGTATCCCAGTTGAGCAGATGCTTGGCCAAGTGTAAAACATGTCTCAACGAAGGAAAATATCAAGAACGCCTGCTAAACCTAACAACAATGAAATGATGCCATTGAGCGTGAAAAAAGCCATATTGATGTGATTTGTACTGCTTTTCCAAACGAGCACATGCTCCAGAACTAATAGAGCAGTCGTCAAGAATGAGGCGATGAGGAACAGTTGATTTAGCTGCGTACTGAGCGTAAAGAGTAAACCCAGCATGAGGATTACGTTCAGATGCAAAGATCGGCTGATCCACATCGCCTTGTTTGTTCCAAGTGACGAAGGCATTGAATAGATTTTGTTTTTACGATCGAATTCAGTGTCTTGTAACGCATAAATAATGTCGAAACCAGCAACCCATGAGGCAACCATGACTGATAGAAGCCATGTCGTGGGTTCTTTGAGATATGCAGGATTAATTGCAATGGCTGCAGCGATCGGGCTTAAGGCCAATGCTGTGCCGAGGTATACGTGGCATAAGAATGTGAAGCGTTTGGTGTATGAATAACCGATCAGATAAGCCAAGATGAGCGGCGAGAGCAATAATGGGTAGATGTTGGTATTAAGCAGATAAAAGCCTGCAGTTAATGCGATAAATGAAAATGTGCACAATACCATGAGCGAGAGTGTGAATCGGCGTGTCAGTTGACCTGCAGGGATTGCACGCTTGGCTGTACGATCATTTTGTGCATCGATATCTGCATCAAGAAAACGATTGGCTAGCATCGCGACACTGCGCGCGAAGAACATACATAACACAATGAGTGTGAACTGCGAAATCGAGAGGGCTGCTTGTTCGCCATGAGCATTTGCAGCAAGAAATGTGGCAAGTAAAGCAAAGGGCAGGGCAAAGATTGTGTGAGACAGTTTGATATCACGAGCGGCTGCAGCCAGTTGATCTGTGATCTTTGGCGGTGTGTGCGGCAATGAAGTGGTGGTTGCATCCTGCATGAAGAGAATCCGTTTTGAGCTTAATCAAAAACTTGTGGTTGAGGTTCTTGGTGTGTTGAAGCCTTGTTTTTTTTGAGCTGCTGATCCCATGTGGGTGCAAGTTGATGTGGGATATCGAGTTGGTCTAGTAGGCGAGCAGTCACATGATTAACAAGGTCATCAATTGTCTTGGGGAGCGTATAGAAACCAGGCGTGGCTGGCATAATCGTGGCACCCATCAGTGTGAGTGTTTCCATATTACGGATGTCCGCAAGCGTTAATGGAGACTCACGGTGAAGTAGAATGAGCCGCCGTCGTTCCTTAAGTGTGACGTATGCTGCACGTTGGATTAGATTGTTTGATTGCGACGTCGCGATTGCTGCAAGCGAGCCAGATGTGCAGGGAACGATGATCATGCCATCATGTTTGAACGAACCTGATGCGATGCTAGCGCCAATGTTGCGATGATTGTGTAGTGTGAGATGACCAGCATATTCATTTAGTGGCTTGGGCAGACATGACGAAATATCGTTTCCAACGATCTGTAGTTCGTCATGCAGTAATCGTTGGCCTGCAGAAGAAATAACAAGGTGAACGTTTGTTTCCGCCTCTAAAAGCGCATGTAGTGCGCGTTGGGCATATGGTGCGCCGGACGCGCCGGTGATTCCGAGGACAATATTTTTTGAGATTAGCGGCATGTTCAAACACTCTCCAGGCTATTAAGAGCGATTGTAACATTTTGGCATGGACAGAGTCTAGAAAGTGGTGGGGATTGGGGTTGATGAAGCATGAGAGTCAATTGAGTATCGAATGTGTGAGGCGGCTGGCAGCATGTCTAGAGGATTGTGACTTATGAGCTGCGTGCTTGATGTGAATAATGACGCTGTCTTTTTCTGTTTCAAGGCCAATAATCTGGGCGTCTCGGTCGCTGCCTAAGCTGTGTGTTGGGGTGAATTTCAATCCATCACCTAGCTTTGTGATCTGAATACCTGCATCCTCGCCGGTCATATTTTCGATCTCACCGAATTGCTTGAGTGAAGCGTTTATAGGCAAAGGTAGCGTGCCAGCACGTAAACCGATCAGTTTAAGTGTGGCTGAATTATCACCGTTGAATTGAATCTCAAAGATAGCAGAAATAATCTGATTGAAATTCTCTTGATCAATTTCAAAAGCAAGAACGAGGTTGTCGCCTTCAGTTGCAAGCATGATACCTTTAATATTGTCAGGCAAATCGTAACCGTATTGGCTATGTAACCAAAGAGGTAATCTGACTTCGAGCCATGCGTTGATGAGTTCTAAAGGGATGCGCACTTTACGAGTTGATTGTGCTGATAGATTATTGGGATTAGTGAGTTTATCAGGAATACTATCTTCGAGTATGGTTGCGTTTTGGCTAAGTATGACAGTATCAGTTTGAGCAAGATATGCCTGGTTTTCTGTCCAGTATTCTGGCACGGATATCCATTGCCAGTAACCCCACAAGCCCAAGATTGTGAGAATAGCCAAAACGGTAAGCGTAAACCGTGATGTCAATTGCATCATACTTTTAGGCTTGGCTTGTTTTTGATTTTGGCTGTTTTTATTCATCATGTTAATTATTGTGTGGACTCTTTGAGCATGCGGATGATAGCAGTAATTGGCACGGTTTGCGCGTTAGCGTTAGCCCTATAGAATTTGCGATCGCATCGCTTCTTGGATGGTATTCATCAACGTTTGATGAAGCAATTCATGATCACCAATCGTCTCAAGTGCTTGCTCAAGCAGGGCTATAGATTCCTGTGGTGTGTCAGCTTGGATAGCATGTTCAATCGCGGCATCGCCAAGTTTTTCAGAAGCATACAGGAACCAGCCTGCAGGTCCGTTGGCTTGTGGATTGTGACCAGTTTCAGGGATTTGTGAAGCGGGAAACGCTCGATCGCACCATGTCGGCGGTGGGGCAGGTAATGCTATTGCAATATGCGCTTGACTTGGCATCCTTATCGTCCAAGTCGTTGCGTCAGAATTGACTTCCGCAAATAAAATCTCAAGATGTCTCTGTTCAGATCGCGCATCTTGAAGCATATTCTGAGCTTCAATTTCATCTTCTTCTGTCGTAACAACTAAACATCCGATGGGTTTTTCATCCTTCCACATCTGTAAATGCGTTTCGGATGTGCCGAGTTGTATTAAGCCGTCAGCTGCGATCATTCGGCGTTGGCGCCTGGTTTCTTGCAACGGCAATAAAATGCGGCTGTAGTATCCCCAATCTTTTTGTGTTTTCGCCAATGACAATGCTTCTAGACAAAGTTGCTCTGCTTCAAGATATGCAGTCCGTACCAGCGATTGTGAAGCTTGCTCCATGATCTGGTCAATTTTCTTCATCGAATCCCTCTCTAAAATATTGTTCGCTCATATAAACGATCATTTAGCCAAACCACCAAAGGATAACGGGTAATGGAATGCAAAGAAATATTGCGGTATTCCAGAACCATAGGCTACATGCCAATCGTGTATCTAAATGAAACAGGTTAGCCATCATCACCGTCATTAACGCAGTTGGCATTGTGCTTTCAATAAACAACACCTCATTGAAAAGCGTGTTGGTTTGAAGTGGTGTCGAATTGATAGCATAGATCATAACGAGCGTTATTGCTGGAAGAAAAATGAATTTAAAGCCGACTAACAATGATTGTTGCTGGTAATACTGCCTTGTATTCTGGAATTTCAGCTTCATACCGATACCAAATAA
This sequence comes from Poriferisphaera corsica, assembly GCF_007747445.1. Classification (NCBI taxonomy): domain Bacteria; kingdom Pseudomonadati; phylum Planctomycetota; class Phycisphaerae; order Phycisphaerales; family Phycisphaeraceae; genus Poriferisphaera; species Poriferisphaera corsica. The sequence goes on along the minus strand of NZ_CP036425.1, from coordinate 2,831,709 downwards.
TGCGCCAAACGCACCAAGATAAAACAGCGCATCAATCAGATGATAATTCCAAAGAAATACAGGGGCAGGTACTTTAAATGCAGCCAAAGCTAGTCCTGTTGCGGCGGCATATAAGGGCATCGCACGTAAATCAAAACTACTCAGAATCAATCGGCTAAGCGGCAAATCCACCTCATCCTGTTTGCCAAAATGTCTTGCAACCGGGTAGAGCAAAACGATTGAAGTTACCTGCATGATCGAGACAACCGCAATACCGTACGCCAATGCAGCGGCCTGATCTGTAAGCATTAAATAGCACAAATACGCGCCAAGAGTAAACCCCATATTTCCCATACCCGCTGCGCATGCAATGACACCTGTGTGCGACCGGGAGAATTTGAGCTTTTTGCATATCGGTATGGCCCCAAATCCCGGGATAGCCACCCATAGCGGCACAATCACAAGCAGCCATAAATCCTGCGGCCGCAGTGGGAATCGCCACATCGACAAGAAACCCGCTAATGCCCAAACCCATACAATCGTATGAAAATGGATGCGTTTAGATAGATCTTCATGGGCCCAGTTTTTTCGACGAACGATATAACCCGACAGTAAACACAAGCAACTGAACAGCGTAAACGCCATAAACTCAAGGGTTTTTGCGTCCATGTAGTCATCCGAACTTTAGGATTGAGGTCGTATCAACGTATGTTCATTACACGCCGATCACGCGGCTATAGATCGCTTTCACCGCATTCTCAAAGTCTGTTGCTTCAACACCGACAATGATATTCAGTTCACTTGAACCCTGGTCAATCATGCGGATATTCAACTTGTTTTCTGCAAGGGCACCAAAGATTCGTGATGCCATACCCGGTGTGTGTGACATCCCGCGGCCAACTGTCGCAATCAGAGCTACGTTCGACAACGCTTCAATCGCATCTGGATCGCATTCCGATTCAATCTCGGTCAGAATTGTTTCGAGTTTGCCGTCGAGTTGTACATCAGAGATGACGATCGACATCGTATCGATACTGGAAGGCATATGCTCAAAGCTAACACCATGTCTCTCGAGTATACCCAGCATCTTGCGACCAAAACCGATCTCGGCATTCATCATCGCTTTCTCAATCGCGATGATCGTAAAGTCCTTGCGGCCTGCAATCCCGGTCACCGAGCCGATCGTGTTGGGTGCTTTCTCCGTCGACACAATCAACGTGCCGTCATCACTTGGCCGATTGGTATTGCGAATATTAACCGGAATGCCAGCTTCACGAACCGGGAAAACCGCCTCGTCATGCAGCACACTCGCACCCATGTAAGAAAGCTCTCGCAGCTCACGGTAAGTGAGTGATTCAATTGTTTTGGGGTGCTCAACAATCCGCGGATCAGCAGCGAGAATACCTGAAACGTCCGTCCAGTTTTCATAGACATCAGCATTCACACCGCGAGCGATAATCGCCCCCGTGACATCCGATCCACCTCGGCTAAATGTTTTTACAAAGCCGTCCTGATCCGTGCCATAAAATCCAGGAATGACTGCACGATCAACACCTTCCGTTCTAGCCGCAACCGAGTGATACGTCTTTGCAGCATCTAAGCGGCCTTTCTCGTTAAAGAAAATAACTTCAGCCGCATCAATAAAGGTGTAACCCAATAGTGCAGCAATGATCTGGCCATTTAAGAATTCACCGCGGCTTGCCGCATAATCTGGCCCGCGATCAGCATACTTGGCGATGCCAACCTGTACCTGATCTAAAGCTGCCGTGAAATCTAAATCTAGACCAAGATCCTTAATGATCTCTTCAAAGCGGTTCCTGATCAGCCCAAATACTTCTTTAAACGGCAACCCCTGTTTCGCATGCTCATGGCATAAATACAAAAGGTCTGTAACTTTCTGATCTTCAGAGTGGCGTTTGCCCGGTGCGCTAGGCACAACAAACTTACGGTCGATATCTGCATCGATAATCGACTTAACTTTGAGGATTTGCTTTGCATCCGCGAGTGATGTGCCGCCGTACTTACAGACTTTAATTCCCATCTTCGTAATCTCTTCCCATTTGGAGATATTGACCGTTGCTCTTGTGTCCGCCAACCCAATCTGGCGACGCTTTGAGTCACAGGCAGGTATTCATAGACATGCAATTGTACGTTTTCCCACCATATATGCACATTGAGGCCTAAAAAGTCAGGCAAATCGTTCAGAAATAGCGTCCCAACAACACGATATCGGTGATTAACACCCCAATTTTGATCAAAAAATCCACATTCAACCCGATTTGAAGCGTTGCAACTCGACAAAAATCTCCGATTCTCTATACTGTTTCCTCACCAACAAACCACCTGCCCAGGTGGCGGAACTGGCAGACGCGCCACGTTGAGGTCGTGGTGGGAGTTACATCCCTTGGAGGTTCGAATCCTCTCCTGGGCACTTTAAAAATCCATGCGATACGCATGGGTTTTTTATTGTATGAATCTGATGCTCATCGCGCATTACCACGGCTCATTAAATATCTCATCCACCCAATCATGCAGTTTCCCCAGTAGTACCGCCACATCTAACGCCGTGAACCGCGCACGCGTATGGTACGCCTTGAAATAAAGTGATTTCACGAAATCGAGTGATACGCCGATCTCTTCTGGATGTATCGGGCAACCTGCCGCCTTCAATCGGGCTTGGTATTCTGCAGAACCCAAATGCCAAGGCTTTGCCCTTAAAACGGTCTCAGGCCAATGTGTAATCAATTTATCAATCATCACTCTGGCCTCAGCCGCATTCATGTGCTTCTTGGGATACTCTTTTCCGACTACTTCTTTGAGCTTGGGTTGCTCAAATAAGTCCTGCCCACGCTGTGTTGCCGTTTCCTTGTCCATCCAGTCAGCCAATCGTTTGTCAATATCCAATTCGCTGGGGTCGAAAGCCAGCATTTTTTCCTGCAATTTGGTCATAGCGATACTGCCAATCCCCACCTTCATGCCGTGGTAGGGTATCTCGCCATGATATCGATGGCCGATCATGTCTAAGTTATGGCTAAACTGGTGTTCAGCCCCTGAGCACGGCCGTGTGTCTTGATAGACATCCATCGCAATGCCTTGCATAATCAAACCGTTGAATAGATTACGAATCGGCTCAGAGTCGCCCGCATTAACGCCCTTCGGCTTCCCCGTCCACAGATCAATCTCATCACGTGTCAAACCCCAGACATGTTCATCAATCGCCTCCACACCAGCCGCATCTGCGAAGATCCAATCGATGCCAGAAACATATTTTGCGAGCAAATCACCATATCCCGCCGCGTTCAATGCTTTTGGTGCTCTACAAATCACATCCAGATCCGCAACGACCGCAAGCGGGGCAGGGCAATAGATCGTTTGCTTATGCCCATCCACTTCTATTGAGGCGCTATAGGCACCAAATCCATCAACCGATGCTGCCGTAGCGACACATACATAACTCCGTCCAAGCTGACTCACCGCCAATTTCACAAGATCATTGATCGTGCCGCCTCCAACCGCAATCGCGACATGATTCGTCAAACTTTCAAGATAAGATTGTACTGCTTCTACATGCCGCATTTCGGCATGGAGATCTTCCGAATCTAAAATCAATCGATCATGATCATCGTGGTGTGCACTAAGCCCAACATCAAGTAATATCTTGTGTACCCGATCACCAGCCGCACGCCACGTGTTTTCATCAGCAACAATCACAGCCCGTTGGCCGCGGAAATAGCGTCTGAGAATTCGTGGCAACTCGCTAATCGCACCATGACCAATACTCAGTGATTTTGTATCATTCGCTTCAGTCAATGCTTCTGATAGTTTTAGATTTAATGGTTCCTGCATACGTTTCCCTTCACCCAATTTCTATCAACCTAAAGCAAAAATTTCATATTGATCTTATTCGCTACCCGTACGCTTGTGTATCAAAAACTAAAAAAGCTCTGCAAAATACTTTGTAGAGCTTTCATCGTCATCAATTGGATTGGCATATTATGCTGCTTGATCACTTTTCTGATCGTCATTGATTGGCTTATTGCTTCCCGTAACTTCCTTCGTTTCTTGGTAAGCCTCTAACTGAATCTGTCGTTCCGCTTCATTCCACCCAAGTATTTCAGCCATCCACACTGAAACCTTCTCGGCGATTGCATCGTTGTCTGCGAAGTAATGCACCCAGCTAGAGCGGCGGACCATCACATCAGCTAATGTTCTCGCCCATTCTGCATCACAGTAATAGTTCACCGCTTCACGTGTTACCGCACATGGAACAATACCCGTGTACTTATCTTCCAACCCCTTAGCCAGCAGTTTTTCCTGTGCAGTGCGGCATCTCTCAGTTTTCTTCGTTGTGTACTTTAAGACAAGGTCGACCGTTTCCTCTGCCATTAAACGATACGTCGTCAGCTTACCGCCACCAATATCAATCCAACCTTCTTTTGTTTGCAAGATTTGGTGCTTGCGTGAAATATCTGACGGTGTACCGTTAGGATCAGCAATCAATGGCCGCAAACCAACCCAATGGCTAATGACATCATCACGAGACAAACCAAGATTATCGAATGCAGAATTCGCAGCAGCAACAATGTAATCAATATCTTCTTGATCCGTTTTTACCTTCTCAATATCATCCTGATAATCCGTATCCGTCGTGCCAAGAATCAGTCGCTCGCCCCATGGAATCACAAACAAGATCCGCTTCCCTTCGGTGATCACAACCGCATCGTCCACAGGCAATTTTTCGCGATCAACCACGATATGCACGCCCTTCGAAGGACGAAGATGTAATTGGCTCTGTTTGAATTGTTCTGACCAAGGCCCAGTCGCATTAACAACTGTCTTTGCTTTAACAGTCGTAGATTGCCCCGTCATGTGATCCATCAACTTGCATTCCCACAAACCATTCGCACGTTTCGCATTCACCACCTGCATGTAATTAATCACCTTCGCACCATACGCTTCAGCACTGCGAAGTGAATCAATCACCAGCCGTGAATCGCTCGTTAGTCCATCAAAGTAGCGTACGGATCCGCTCAGTTGATCGGTATTAATCTTAGGCAACCACTTCTGTGTTCCCTTAACGTTCGCACTTTCGGATTTACCAAAGTTACGACCACTGCAAAGTAAATCGTAAATCTTCACGCCAATCTTCATCTGCCACATCTTTTGCGGATGATGCTTGTAAACAGGATAAATGAACCGCAAGCCTTGAGCTAAATGCGGAGCGATATCACCGATCACGCATTTTTCCAAACTCGCTTCACGCACCAATCCGACGCGCATCTGTTGTAAATACCGAATACCACCATGCAATAATCGGCTTGATCGGCTCGACGTGCCAAACGATACATCATGCTTATCAACGACAACCACATCTAATCCACGCATAGCCGCATCACGCGCTACTCCAGCCCCAACAATGCCGCCGCCTATTACGAGCAAATCTTTCACATCATGACTTGCTGCTTTAATCGCTTCTTTGCGTTTTACTTCAATATTTTCACGCATTGGACTGTTCCTTTTTCTTGGCGTCTAAAATAGCTTCACCCAATTCCTTCAAGCTCGCAGCGACAATGCTCGGCTTAATGCCCATTTTTTCGATATCTTCAACCTGCGAATCCCCCGTTAATACAAGGCAACTCAGCGTCCCAGCCCTAATCCCCATCGCTACATCCGTTCCTAGCCGATCCCCAATCATGATCGCTTCATTCCCACTCAAACCATGTTTTTCGAGAATAGGCTTGATCATGTATGCATGCGGCTTACCTAACACCGCGACAGGTGCAATTTCTGTCGCCGCCTCAACACACTTAGTCACAGCTCCGCAGTCCACCAGCCATGTCGGCTCATCCGTCGGGCAGAACACATCCGGGTGTGTCGCGATGTAAGGCACGCCTTGCTTCACCCACCAACACGCCTGACACAAACGTTCGTAAACCAATCCCATATCAAACCCAACAACCACAACATCAGGCTTCTCGCAACCCGAATCATTCTCTGCATTCACAACCACATACCCCGCCGCAGCCAGATCATCCATCAGCCCCTTCGTCCCCTGCACATACACCCGCTTTGCATTCGGCATATGTTTCTGCAAATAAAACACCGCGCAATGCATCGATGTCAGTAAATTTTCCCGACTTGCCGGCACCCCCAACTTGTCCAGTTTCGTCAGATACTGTTCAACACTACGTGAACAATTATTCGTCAAAAACGTATACCCAATCCCATTCGCTCCCATTGCCTCAAGAAATGGCAACGTAAAATCAAACAGCTCAGATCCCCTATAGATCGTGCCGTCCATATCCAGAATCACGTGCTTCACTTCCTTCAAGCGACCTTGTACCTCATCTTGTATCTTCAACTCTCACCTCGTCGGTTTCTTTTTCAATTACCAGATCACGCCACATCCCGATATGTGCGCGCAAACAAAAACTCCACGGATCACATTCCGCGGAGCCTTCTCTATATCTCTATGGCTCAATGAATCTGAGTAATCAGTTGCATTTAATCTATCTACACATAGGATAGTCTTCTAAACATCCAAATTCAAGGTCGTTACCCCATGGCTCGCAAAAAACCGCAATCAAAACCCCACGCAATCACTTTTAGTAAACCTGTCATTCCCGTCCTTTGGGATAATGACATCCCCGACAATCTCCTCCAAGCCGCAGATGCCGTCTTTCTACAAGGCGGAGCAATCTCCGACCTTGCCCGCATCCTCGCCCCATTCGAAACCTCCGCCGCGAAAAAAATTCCGCTTTTCCTCAATATCGACCTGCTCGCAGGACTCAACAGCGATGAAGCCGCACTCAACTATCTCACTTCAGCCTTCCCTCGTATCACCGGCATCATCACCACGCGCCATCAACTCACCAATGTGGCTCATCGCCTCGGCCTCGCCGCAATCGTCCGCGTCTTTTTGCAAGATTCTCGCGCACTCGATCGCGGCATCCACATCGTCAAAAACAACAAGCCTGATGCGCTCGAACTCCTCCCGGGCATTGCCGCCGCCCACGTTGCCTCAGATTTTCTCTCACTCGATATCCCCATCCTTGGCGGCGGACTCATCAAAACCGCTCAAACCGTCGAATCCATCATCAATGCAGGCTGTTCCGCTGTCTCAACATCCAAACCAGACCTCTGGTCTCTCAATCTCATCTAATCATCCATTAGCTTTACATCATCTCATCCGCTAACTCGAGGTCATCCGAATCGAGTTTCTCGTTCTTTGCCTCTATCCGTGGCCAGAAGAACAGCCCCAATAACACCAACACCACAGCTGCCAGAACCATCCCCGTTAGCCAAAACTCTCGATACGATTGCACACCGTCGACTTGGAATCGATCGAAATACCCATTATAAAACCCAGCTAAGATCGGCCCTACGCCAAATCCAATCATCGAATACACCGTCTGTGCCGAATGCCGTATGTCTGTCGGCGCAATCCTCTCCACAAACATAAACGAAACCGCTATAAAACAAGCGAAATTGATTCCGTGTAAAGACATTCCCACAATGGCCCAACCATATGAACTGGTTAATCCAAAAATCCCAAATCGCACGATATACGAAGCCACTCCGATCAGCAGTACTCGGCGATAACCCAATCGATTGACATATTTACCCAACATCCAAAGCGCCCAAATCTCCACACCATATCCCACCGCCATCACCGGCCCCGTCCACGATAACGGAAACCCAATCGCATCCACTAAATACGGACTCACTCGAAAATAGTAAGCATTGTGAATCATCGATATCACAATCGTCGCAAACACAAATAGCACCATCATCGGCCTACACATCAGCCGCAACGCCTTTAGCACAGCAATCGATTTCGTATGACTCGGCGGGCAATTCGGCAAGCTGAACCAAGCCCATACCCCATAGCAGACCGCAATCACACCACTCACCTTGAGTGCGTCGACAATCCGGTGTGTATTCAAAAACGTATTGTCTGTTTTCAGCCAAATCATCGAAAACATTACAGACGCAATAATCCACCCCAGCGTCCCCATCGCCCGCACCATCGGGTACTGCCGATCCGTATCTCTAAGGTTCGCAAATGCAACCGAGTTCGCCAGCGACAGCGTCGGCATATACGTTATAGAGAACAAAACACTTAACACCAAGAACACCCAGAAATCCGTCGTGTAAGCCGTCGCAAAATTGATCACCCCACTGAAGATCAATAACCCTGCCAGCGTTTTTTCCGCATTCAAATATCGATCCGCGATCTGCCCAGCAAACGGAGCGATTAGCGCACCCATCGCACCCGCCATCCCCAATATCCAGCCTACCTGCGCGCCACTAAATCCCAGCCCTCCCTCTAGCTCCGGGCTCACCAAATACTTCGCTAAAAATGGCAACCACACCCCACGCACCGCATATTGCAAAAACATCATGAACGACAATGTCAGCGTCCGGTTTTTATCGATCTCACGCATCATAACTCCACAATTGCACGCGACTTTTCAACATCATCACGTTCAATCAAACGTATATTTTCAAAATTCATCAAACACCACCACCTATCTCCCTCACTTAGACAAGCCTAGCACTTCTCCAGTAATTGTCACATCTTACCTCATAAATGCGCGCAACTAATAGTCAATCAATTTCATGTAACCCCAATGCATCTATCATGTACTTCACATTACAAGAAACACTGTGCACAAAAGTATCATGTGGCATTGTTTACAACTCAAAATAAATAATCGACTCATTTTTGTGTTCGTATTGATCTAGTCACAGAATCATGAAAACATTTGGAAACACTTGAATATTAGAGTTTTTCAGAACATCAATATTCAGTATCATGAAGTCAGATGGTTGGCAATTCTCAGTCGGGTCACACATTCATGCGGTTATGGTTTAATAATCCATAGCCACGCGATGCTTCCACGAATCACATTGTTGATGCGAGGAAGTCTCCGTTTCTGATCGTAAAAGATACATATTAGAGTGACACCCATGTATAAAACAAAATCCAGATTGATGCCCCTTGCCGCGATGCTTCTCAGCCTCACCGCTTCGATAACACACGCGCAAACCGAGCCACAACCCATCACACCGCTCGGCGACCAAATCCGTGCAGCACATCAAGGCAGCATTCTTCGTGTCGATGAACTCGCATTTGATACCAAAATCTATCCTTCAATCCCCATGAAACGCATCAACGATCCCGATGCACCCCAGACGCAATTCCTCCTCTCCGACATGCCCGAATACTTCCGTACCGGTGACGGCATCGCGCTTCAAGAACGTGTTCAGCCCGGCATCGTCCGTCTCTATACCTATCACGTCCCGACACCGGACAACCCCGTCAAAAAAATATCAGCCGTGATCGAAAATCGTGGCTCCGACGTCCTTTCATTCAAATTCCGTCGATACGCATTCCCCGATCCCGGCGGCTACTACCAAGTCATCGCCGCAAACGCCATGCGTGACTTCCTCAACTTCAATAACCCCTATTCAGAAGTTAGATATCTCAATCCCGGCCAGCGCATGGTTATCGACCCCAACATGGACAAAGTCGTCACGAAAAAAGACATGCTCGTACATGGCTGGTATGAATTCGAAATCGATCAACCCGCAGAAGTCACCGTCTTTCAAACCGATGTCAAAGACGATTCACTCACCATCATCGATCATCTCCCCAAGCACCCACGCAAGCTCAAAGGCTGGTCTCACTCCGGCTCAGGTCGCGGCACATTCCTTAATTCAAACTTCGTTTCCACACCTTCCGACCCAGACTATGTCTACGACACCGCCGAAGGCGTCAAGGAAGTCATCGTTGCAGACGGCAAATATGATCGCTGGATCACCGGCTACGACCAGATTCAACGCACCATCGGTGAAAACCGTGGCCACTACGGAACCCTTTACAAAATCCGCGTCAAGTGGAAATCAACTGACGGTCGCGGCCTGGCTCTCGTTTTCTGCAACAAACACCTCAACTCAAAATGGTGTGGCAATGTCGGCCTCGCCGCCGGTGTCACCGAAGGCGATTTCCCCGCAGGCACGGTCCTCGCCCCAACCGAAAAAGGTCGCCTCACTTTTAAACGCTATCCCGAAGCTGCCATCATTCAGCGTCTAACACCAGATCCCGAAAAAGAAATCCAAGAATTTGAAGTTCTCTTCACGCCCCCCGGCGCCTCATGTCTTCCCGTCCCGCTCGCACTCATCCCCTTCGATGTTGAATAAATAATTCACCGAACACACCACTAAACCTCGCTTCTGCGGGGTTTTTTTATTAAATACCATCACCATTGTTAATGATTAATTCACTCATTCACTTTATCATGATCATGCCTCCTTACATACAACACCAACAATCCAGCCAACCAATCCACGAGAACAGGTCATGAAATACACATCATTGCTATCGTCCTTCATCGCCACCACCTCAATCGCAACCACCCTCACCGCACAATCCATCACCGGCATCGTCTTCGAAGACCTCAACAATAACCGCCTCTTCGACACAGATGAACCCGTCATCCCTAATGTCTCCGTCTCCAACGGTATTGATGTCGTTCAAACCAACGCGGTTGGCCAATACACACTCGCCATCACCGATGATACAGATGCCATATTCGTCATCAAGCCCTCTGGCTTCATGACACCAGTCTCCGACAAAAACTTCCCCGAGTTCTACTACATCCACCGCCCCGAAGGCTCACCCGACGGACTCAAATACGACGGCGTTGCCCCTACAGGCCCAGCGCCCAAATCTCTCAACTTCCCACTCTACAAGCAAGACGAACCAGCCAACTACAAAATGCTCATCTTCGGCGATCCCCAAGTCCGTGACTACAAACGCATGACCTACTTCCGTCATGATTTCATTGAGCCACTCATCGGCACAGAAGCCTCCTTCGGCGTTGCCCTCGGTGACCTCGCCGCAGATGCGCTCGATATCTACAAACACTACAAAGACTCTATTTCTCAGTTAGGCATCCCCTTCTACTCAATCCCCGGGAACCACGACATCAACTTCAACGTTTCTTCCGACAAACATTCGATGGAAACGTGGCTCGCCGCCTTCGGCCCCAACTACTATTCATTCAACTGGGGCAACGTCCACTACATTGTCCTCGATGATGTTCAATACAAAGGCATCCAAAACAAAAAAGGTTACAGCGGCCACATCGACCAAAAACAACGCGAATTCATCAAAAACGACCTCAAATACGTCCCCAAAGACATGCTCATTGTCCCGCTCATGCATATCCCACTCGTTAACATCAATAAAGAATCTCGCCTCGCACTTTTCGATCTAATCAAAGATTACCCCAATACCTTTTCTGCATCTGCCCACCGCCACTTCCAACGCCATGACTTCTTCGACTCACAATCAGGCTGGGCCGAAGCCGCATCACCAGAACACCATCACCTCGTTGCCTCCACAAGCTCAGGCACTTGGTGGGGTGGCCAATACGATGCCTACGGCACGCCCCTCGCGACACAACGTGATGGTTCGCCTAATGCCTACAACCTCATGACCATTTCAAACAATGCCTACAAGCTTCGCACCATCTCCGCTCGCCGTCCGGAATCCGAGCAACTCTCAATCTACCTCCCGCGCGAAATCAAACAAGCCGATCTTGCCACCGCCATCGCGACCATCAACATTTTCGGCGGTTCAACGAAAAACATTACCTACGCACGCGTCATTAATCAATCTGATTTCACGCTCGCGACCCCAACCAAAACCATCGACCCTTACCACCTCGAAAACGTTCAGCGTCACAAAGACGGCCACTACCCCAAAGATAACTCTCTCTCGCTCGAAACCCCATCCGATCACTTCGCTACCATCAACCTCCCCGCCAACCTCACGCCCGGCATCTATACCTTGCACGTCAAAACTACCGACATGTTCGACCAAACCGACGAAGCCTATTTCCTCTTCAATGTCATCGAATAATCACCCTGTGTTTTACGCAGCATAATATCACGCTCAATATTTAATTTGATCCACCCAACGAGCCAGCCATACGCTGGCTCGTTTTCATATCCAATCCCAATAGAGCAGGGCACTGACACCATCCTGTCATCTACATACCAGATTTAAGCAATACCCTAACACAAACCTATCGACAATTGCCCCGATACCTACTATACTTACGTATGTTAGGTGTTTGGACGGATCGCTTCACCCTCCCCATATCAGAGGTCTGCAAGGATGCTTCGCGAACTACACATCTCTAATCTCGCTGTTATCGAAGACGCTCGTATCGAGCTTTCACGTGGTCTCAATGCCTTCACCGGCCAAACCGGCGCTGGTAAATCCCTCGTCCTTGGCGCCTTCGAGATTCTACTTGGACTCAAATCCACGAAAAACATGGTTCGCCCCGACGCCAAAGAAGCTCGCGTCTCCGGCCTTTTCGAAGTCAAAGACCCTCAAACCCTCGAATCAATCTCGCAATTGGCCGATCAACCTCTCGAACCGGCCGAGCCTCTTCTCATTACACGCAAATTCTTCCCCTCAGGCCGATCCGCCATCTCAATCAACGGCCTACCCGCCACCGCAACCATGCTCAAACAAATCGGCCATCACCTCGTCGACATCCACGGCCAGCACGATCATCAATTCCTCCTCAAGCCTGCTAATCAACTTATCATCGTCGACAATTTCGCAGATGTCACCACACTTCGTAAGCAATTCACTGAAAACTACAACACCCTTCGTGATCTCCTCTCCCGTAAACAGCAACTAATCACGTCTCAATCGCTTCGCGCTCAGCAAATCGACCTCTACGAATTTCAAGCCAATGAGATCGATGACGTCGATCCCCACGTCGGCGAGTTCCCAGAACTGCAAGCTCAGCATAAAACTCTTAAAAATGCATCAAAAATCCACGCCGATGCGTCCAATATCAACACCGCACTTTACGAATCAGATAGCGCCATCATCTCCCGCCTTGAAATCATGACCCACCTCCTTCGTAACCTCACCGAACTCGACTCCGATCTCGAACCACTCGAAGAACAAGTCCGCACTGCCACCATCACCCTCCAGGAAGCCTCCTTTGAACTATCTCGTTACATCTCGCGCTTAGACGCCAACCCCGAGCAAGCGACCGATATCGAGTCTCGCCTAAATCAGCTCAATCGCCTCATCCATAAATACGCAAAATCCGCCGATACCCTCACCAACGACCCCGTTCAAGCCGTCATTGATCATCGCAACACTCTTGGCCAACAACTCGAAGAACTCTACGTACAAGACACAGATCTTACCCACATCGACAAACAAATTGCCGATTTGTCTAATCAACTCATAGCCATAGCCGATCAACTCACCGCCGCTCGATCTGAAGCCGCTCAAAACCTAAAACCTCTCATCGAATCGCAGCTCATCGACCTCGGCATGTCCGAAGCAATCCTCGATATTCAGATCAATACCGCTCAACCCAACCCCGACAACCCACTCGATGCTTTCAACTCCACCGGCCTCGACTCCGTCGATTTCCTCATCAAAACAAATCCCGGCCAACCCTCTCGACCACTCCGCAAAATCGCCTCCGGCGGTGAGCTCTCACGTATCATGCTTGCACTCAAATCCATCCTCGCCTCCTCCGATCGCATCTCCGTTCTCGTCTTCGATGAAATCGACGCCAACATCGGCGGCCGTCTCGGATCCGTCATCGGCCAAAAACTCCACAACCTCGCCCATAACATGGCTCCCACAACCTCAAAGCAAAATCGCAAAACGAAAAAGTACTCCCGGAAGAAAAATCAAAAAGCTTCAGCTAAACAAAATGAAAAGAACTGTCTGCCATCGCATTCGAACCTCGCTTGCGCAACTGGGGGGGGGACGCTTGCGAAACAGGGGGGGGATGTGGGGGATATGGGGGATCAGCAGGTGCTTTGTATTACGCACCTGCCGCAGATTGCCGCTTTTGCCGACCGCCATCTCCGCATCGAAAAGTCCATCTCCGGCCGTGGCAAGTCCCGTAAAACCTCAACAACCGTCACGCATCTCGATGGCAAGCCGCGCGTCGAAGAACTCGCCGAAATGATTTCCGGCCACGTCCTCACCCCGACCACCCTCAAACAAGCCAAAGAACTCCTCGAAACCGCCCAAGCCTGATCTCACCCCCTTCTCAAATCATCAGTCGATCTCACCATTCATTCCACTCATTCCCCCTTCCATTCCTCATATTTTCTGATAATATCACTGTTAATCGTTCACTACCGGGTACGATTAACGCGTGACACCGCAATGCCAAGGCATGCAATCCCACCTTTACAAACACTCGCAGCGACTTCTACGACTGCGCCATAACCAAAACACCCACGAATGTATCGCTTCCTGCATACAGTTTCAGTAGCAACTGATTGTGCTGTCCCATTTGTGCATCATGACCCAACAGTCAACGCGATACAATTCCCAACAAACGATAAAAACCCGAGTAGCACCATGAGCGAACCAACTACCTCTCCCTTAAACGTCGATACGCCTATTCAGCCTGATTTTTCAAATCGCAACGACCGCGAACTCGCTCCTGTTCTCGATGTTCGTGAACAGGATTGGCGATGCGCACCCCTCGTCTATCACGTCTATCTTGACCGCTTCGTACCCCCGAAAAACCTCAACGATAAAATTTCGCAAGGGCTTTACGACTCGCCCCGTACACTCCGCAAATGGACAGAGTATCCAACCAGTAAACCCGTGCATGATGCCGATGGTATGCGCATGCATCAGCATGATTTTTGGGGCGGCGACCTTCAGTCACTCCGCACCAAACTCGACTACATCCAATCGCTTGGCACTGACATCCTCTATCTCAACCCCATCTTCTCCGCAGCCACAAACCACAAATACGACGCCTCCGACTATTTTACGATTAGTCCCGAATACGGCTCACGCGAAGATCTCTCACAACTCATCAACGATATCCACAACCACAACATGAAAATCATGCTCGACGGCGTCTTCAATCACATGGGCTTCAACTCCCCATATTTTAAAGACGCAATCGAGAACCCCAACTCAGAATTCCGCGACTGGTATCTAATCGACGATAAGTACGAGCACGGCTTCCGCTGCTGGTATAACGCCAAAAACCTCCCCGAACTCAACCTCGAAAACCCCGAACTCCGTCAACTCCTTTGGGAAGACGAATCCTCCGTCGTTCAATCCTACATCCGCGACGGCATCGACGGTTGGCGACTCGATGTCGCTTACGACCTCGGCTTTAACTACATCGATGAGATCCGCGAAGCCGCACGCCGTGCCAACCCCCAATCTTGTATTGTCGGCGAGTTCTGGAACTATCCCTCGCAATGGACAGACGTACAAGACGGCGTCATGAACTTTCATGCCCGGCACATCATGTTCTACCTCCTCCAAAACCGCATCACCGGCCAACAAGCCGCCCGATTCCTCAATCAAATGTACGCCGACATCGGCATGCACGCCGCACTCCGATCATGGCTCATCCTCGATAACCACGATACCGCACGTCTCCGTCACGACTTCCCACATGAGGCTAAGCGACAGTTAGCCCAGATCATGCAGTTCACCCTCCCCGGAGCCGTCTGTCTCTATTACGGCACAGAACTCGGCATGACTGGTGGCGGTGATCCCGCCTGCCGCGCACCTATGCGATGGGATCTCCTCTCGGACTCAAACCCCATCTACGATTTCACAAAACAACTCATTGATCTGCGTCAATCTCGCCGCGCACTCCGGGTCGGCGAAATCAATTTCCTCGATACCGAACGCGCCCTTGCGTTCCGCAGATACACTGATCGCATCGAAGAAGAAACCTTCATTTTTATTAACCCAACCTCTGAGACCATCACTGAACTCGTCCCTCACCGCTCACCCAAGATTGCCGCCAACATCCAACTCAAAGACCTCCTCACCGGCCAACGCCATCAAACCCATGTCGGCTTCATCGACATCAAACTCCCCCCATACTCCGCAGCGATCCTCACCCCCGATTACCCCAGCCCAAACACTTATAACTCCCTCAAACGCGTTCACTAATCAGCGATTAGAATAATCAAAGATACATAGCGTAGCCGCCGCGACACTTCGCGGCGCGCCTTACAAGATCAGCAAAATCCAAAGACACGCAATAGCTTGCAGTCACCTCTAAACCTCGCTTTAGAAACAAGAGGAGGTATCGTTCTTTGATGGTGATTGCCTGCAACTGCTTACGTTTCCCGCTTGCGAAACAGGGGGGGAAGATAAAAAAAAACGTGACGCGGTGGAGGTCCGCGTCACGCTAGGTCTTCAGCATCGGTAGTGAAATGTGAATCGGTTCAGTCAGTTTTGCCCGGCTGACCCGAACTTTCTTTCGTATTCACCAGAATCTTATGCACCCACCCCCCCACCGAATCAACAATGTTCAAATCATTTATTTAGCAATATTTTTACCACCTCGCCTATCAATCATTAAACCTATATCCTGTCACCTTAGTCATGTTATTAATCATAAAAAAAGCTGAACGCAATGCATTCAGCTTCCATGATTTTTCTTTCAATGTTTCGAATTAAGTGTTCCCAACACTCAATTCCACAGGCTGGTCTTTCACATCATAGTTTGGCTCAACCACAATATTCAGCGGCTCGCGTTTCCCTTGATCCATCCGAATACCATCCGCATCAATCACACGCTGAATCGCCATGATCCCCTCAATCAGCGTCTCAGGCCTAGGCGGGCAGCCCGGCACATACACATCCACCGGCAAGAACTGATCCACGCCCTGTACTGTCGCATAAGCATCAAACAAACCACCCGTCGATGCACACGCACCCATCGATACAACCCACTTCGGCTCAGTCATCTGCTCATAGATTCGCTGCAACACTGGCATCATCTTGATCGACACGCGACCCGCCACAATCAGCAAATCCGCCTGTCGCGGGCTAAATCGCATCACCTCAGCACCAAAACGTGCTAAGTCATAACGACTCGAAGCCGTTGCCATCAATTCAATACCGCAGCACGCCGTCGCAAACGGCATCGGCCACACAGAGCTGCGACGCGACCAGTTCACAACACGCTGTAATTGCGTCGTCATAAACCCGCCATCACGAATCAGATTCTCAAGGCCCATATCAAATACCTTTTTACAAGGGTCATTCGCTGAATTTCATCCATAAGTTACGTCGAACCATGAATTTCTGCAAAATTCAGCCGCTTCCACCTCATCAACCCCCAATCCGCTCCCCGTGGGGTGAATTCTTTCAACTAGAGTAGTTTGCATGAATATATATTAGGTCTTGCCTGTGAATAATAGCAGTAAAGTATCGATAAAATACCTTCTACTGACGCAATCGACCCTCAGGTCAACGCATAAATAATGACGCAAGACGCTCTAAAAATCATAGACCGCTTATAAAAAACTGCAACCTTCACCCCCGCCTGACCCCACATTATCGGGCTTTAGCCGCCCCTCTTCAGACCTTCCCGCCTCTCATTCGATGTAATCCTTACACTATGAGCGTCAATCAACCCAAAAACTCGGCACCTATCCACATCACCGTCCTCTCTGACGACTGGGCACAACATCCATCTAGTTCTCAACATCTCATCCGGGAATTGCTTACCAATACCCAATTTTCACACAACATCCATTCCGTCCTCTGGGTCAACACCATCGGCACGCGGTCAATCAATTTCTCCAGCAAAGACCTGAAAAAAGCCGCACGCAAACTAATCCATCGCTCCAAGCCGCCCACATCCCCCCCCACCTCATCTTCCTCAGTTCTTATGCAGCCCAGGGTCATTTCCCCCCTCATGTATCCCGGTTTCCGCAGCGATTGGCAACGCCGTTTCAACAAATCACGTCTCACAAAAGCCATCAATCAAAACTGGCAAAACCTCGGCATACACCCCTCACAATCCCCCGCCACCCATCGCATCATCCTCACCACACTTCCCATCACTGCTGACCTCGTCCCCGAACTTCCCGCCCAATGGGTTTACTACTGTGTCGATGACTTTTCACAATGGCCCGGCTGTGATCAGCACGTTATGGACACCATGGAACGTCAACTCGTCTCAGATGTCGACCAGATTATCTGCGTTTCTCAAACGCTCCGTTCACGTATCGCTTCGATGGGTCGCACCGATACCCGCCTCTTAACCCACGGCATACATCTCGATCATTGGTCAAAACCACCCACCCACACTCAAAACCTCCCCAGCAACATCGCCGCCAAACTCAATTGGCTCTCATCAATTAACGGCCCGATCTTCCTTTTCTGGGGCCTCATCGATGAACGCCTCGACCTCGATTTTGTCGATCAACTCTCACGCACCGCTCGCAGAGCAGGGGGTAAACTCGTCCTCACTGGCCCCGAAGCTAAACCCAACCCGCGGCTTCACCAACTTATGGGTGAAGGCCCCACCGGCCTCGCTGTTCCCGGCCTCTCTATGACCGGCAACATCCCATACCAATTCCTTCCTCACTTCGCACACGCCGCCGACGTCCTCGTCATGCCCTACATCGATGCTCCAGTCACACACGCGATGCAGCCCCTTAAGCTCAAAGAATATCTCGCCACAGGCAAGCCCGTCATCTGTCGCAACCTCCCCGCTACACACGCCTGGTGTGATGCCTGTGATCTCGCTTCAGATCCCCACGCCTTCACCGATATTGCCATGCTCCGCTCACGTGTCGGCATAGATCCGCATCATACCCATGCTCGTCAACGCCTTCACAACGAATCATGGTCCGAGAAAACCGCCCTCCTTTATTCACTACTCACCAATCAGCCCTTTAAAATCCCCTCTTCCATGCATACACCCTCTCTCATCGCCGCAGCATGATATCGCACTAAAACGCTCCCTCCATACAACCGATATAACACATACAAACCGCTCACCACCGCGAGGAACATACCCATGGACAGCAAATACAAACCAAAACTGAAACTCGCCGCCCAGATGGTTGGCCTCCTTCGCGCCGCGCCTACCCTCATTAACTACCGTATCGCCTCAAAAATTATCGATAAAAACCGAGCCTTCTCCCTCGCTGCCGAATCTGTTGCCGCAATCCCCGGCCTCGTCGGCGTCTACGCTCGCTACGCCTTCTACAAACAAACTCTCGCACACTGCGGCAAAGACGTCTGCTTCGGTTACATGTCCATCATCTCAAAACCCGATTCTCGCATTGGTGAAGCAGTATGTATCGGCCGCCATGTATCCATCGGCCTCGTCGATATTGGTCACCACTCCTACATTTCCGACGATTCCCAAATCCTCTCCGGCCGTCATCAACACGGCTCACATACCAGCGAAGATAGACACGAACAAGAAGTCTGCTACACACGCGTCATCATCGGCTCCGGCTCATGGATCGGCGCAAATGCCGTTATCATGGACAACGTCGGACGTAGCACAATCGTCGGTGCTGGCTCCGTCGTGACCAAACCCATCAAACCTCACGACAAAGTCGTCGGTGTCCCCGCGCGTTCCGTCAAAGTCATCCCCAAACCCAAAGCCAATCCCACATCTTCAAGTCAATCCAAATCCGAAAATCAGACCTCATCGCTCCGCCTTCGCCCAGCCGCATAGTCTATCCATAAGTTAGTTAGAGAAAATGCATAACCCCAACCACCGGCGATACGCGATCGTCTGGCATATCCCTCATCCCCGTCTGACCTCAATATTTACCCTTCACCCACCGGTTTATCCACCCTCAAATCAGGCATCAATGGCACAACCTTTCGCTCAAGGTTCATCGGCACTATTATCGCAAACTCTGCCCCACGCCCCGTATCCGAATCCAGTGTAATCTCGCCTTGAAGCATATCCGCCAGTTCTTTCGATATCGTCAACCCCAATCCAGTTCCCCCATATTCCCGTGTTGTTGACGTGTCCAACTGCGTAAATTTTTCAAAAATCCGTAGTTGATCTTCCGTTGCAATCCCCGGCCCATCATCCCTGACCGCAAAACGCATCATCTGCTTTCGCCCACTCCCATCCTCCTCATCCAATCCAGCGCTTAGAGTAACCTTGCCGCCAGCAGGTGAAAACTTAATCGCATTCGACAGAAAGTTAAACAAGATTTGCTGCAACTTGCCCGCATCCGTATGGACCGTCGGCAAGTTCATCGGTACATCAAGCTCTAATCCTATCTGCGCTTTTTCCGCCTGTGGCCGCATCAAGTTAATCAAGCCCTCTGTCATATCACTCACCGATACCGAAGACAAATGAAGCTCCAGTCGCCCCGCTTCGATCTTCGCCAAGTCCAACAAGTCATTAATCAAATCAAGCAGTTGCCGACTCGATTTCATAATATTGTTGATATATCGTTTTCGCTTCTCATCCGCGGGCGATATCGACTCCGCAAACGTTTCCGCTAAAACCTCCGCGAACCCGTTAATCGAATTCAGTGGCGTTCTAAGCTCATGTGAAACATTCGCTAAAAACTCACCCTTGATCTTGTTCGCCTCGTACAGCGCAATGTTAGATTCTGCTAACTCGCCAAGCTTCAAATCCAGTGATTTATTAATCGACCGCAAATCCTGATCCGATTTACGAATATTGTCCAGCATATGATTAAACATATCTGATAACTGCTCGTACTCATCACCCGTATTAATATCCGACCTGATGTTTAAGTTCCCCTCAGAGACCGCACCCGCGTAATCACGCAGCAATCGGATCGGCGACAAAATCAACCTCGTCGTGATATACCAGAACACAAAGATTGCCAGCAACCCCGACGCAATCCCCGCAGCCGTCAGATAAATAATGTTCACTGCCTGCTCGACCGGGGCATCCGGATCGCGCAAATCAATCAATAGAATCCCATCAAGCGGGTTCGCAATTCCCACCTCAACCATCGGCCGAAACCCTGCCGCCGCTCCTCCTCTAATTGTCGCTAAATCCGATCGCCTGATCGCTCTGATATACCGGTAGTACCGCTCGTTATCCGCATCCACCGCCGTGGTAAACCGTTCTGTTGAACCCGCCCGTAACTGAAAGTATTCGATCGCGCTCTCGACAAACTCATCCTCATCTTCAACGTATGAAAACTCACCCCGCGGCAGATATACAAGCTTCAAATCCTCATCCGGCGGCAACACCGTATGCAAATCCCTCGCTGACTTCAGTGCGCTGCCCAACTGGATTTCATCCGCAATATACGCATTCGCAAAATCCCGCGCCCGCTTCTTCGGCCCATGCTGTACCAACGTCTGCATACGAAGCGCAACCACAACCAGCGCCGATGCCAGAATCAGCACAACCGCTCCACCAAACAGGAGTAGACATTTATTCGCAAGAGTCAGACGTACAGACTTGCTCATTAACAATCATTGTAAATTAAATTGATAAGTCTAGCATCGGTTTTTCTACGCGCCATCCAAACCACTTCCCGTTGGCACACACAATTGCCCAAGATCCAACGCATGCACCATATTCTGAGCCATCCGCGTTGCCATCGCATTAAAGATCGCCGCATCCGACTCAGTAAACACTTCAGATGTCGTTTGATAAAACAAAGCCAACCACTCGTGGTACAACTCAGCGGTCAAATCCGGAATACCGCGATGTACCGGTAATGGCCGTCCCGAATATCGACCAGTTCGCATCGTTGCCGACGACCAGAAGTCACACATCTTCTCCAAATGCGGCGTCCAGTCCGAAATCCGTTCACTAAAAACAGGCCCCAACTTCGCATGCCCCTGTATCCGATCGTAGAACGTAAAGACTAACCTGCGAATAGATGATTCGCTGATCGACTCAGCTCGTAATGCTTTGCCCTTGCGTTCCGTCAACGGCAAGTTGATCTCGTTTTCTTCAAACTGATTCATAATCAATCCTATGCGCATGCAAATATCACGACTATTTCGGACGGCACCCGAAAAGCCGCAATATAACCATCGTAATATTCAGTCACGCACTCAGCCTCAGTAAATATCAAACCGCCGCATCTTCCGCAACATCAATCAGTGAATCATAAGTCAGTCGCTGCTCAACCTTGTTCTCAGCATCACAGATAACCACCTTCGCGACATGATTATCCAAATCCGCAGCCACATCATTGATCAAACCATAACTCGCAATGATCACCTGATGACCTTTCTCAACCAACCGTGCAGCCGCACCATTGATCCCGATGATCCCACTGCCTGCTTTGCCGCGAATCACATACGTTTCAAGCCTCGCCCCATTATCAATATCGTAAATCCAAACCGTTTCGTTTGGCCGAATATCCACTTCGTGCAGCAAATCTGCATCGATCGTGATCGATCCCACATAATGCAGATCGCATTGTGTGATCGTTGCTCTGTGTATCTTTGATCGCAATACTTTTCGCAGCATACTTCACCTCAGGCGAATTTCAATCTTCGGAGCTTTCAAGCCCCTGTTTCATACGAACCGATCATTCTAGTCAATCTCCCCGCAATGTCGAAACCCCCTAATTCATCGACCTCATTATATACGCTCTACGCCCCCAGTAGTTCATCAAAAACATAGCCCTACCACCTCACCATCATCAGCCCAGCCATAAAAAAGGCTGCAAACCCACGTTTGCAGCCTTTTATGCTTTTAATCTATATCAACCCAAAATTAGCCCGGAGGCAGATCACTCGGATCAATGTCAGGTTTCGCCGTATTCGACGCATCAGGATTTCGGCTTCCCAACCCGCTCATCGCCTGAGCGATCGCAGGCCGATTCAACTGTGACAAATTCCCACGACGCATCGCAATCAAACCCGTCCTCGCCAGCTCAATAAGCCCGTATGGCGAGAGCAGTTCGATAAACGCTTCAATCTTCGCCTCAGGCCCAGACATCTCAATCATCAACTGGTCAGGCGATACATCCACGACCTTCGCGCGGAACAGATTCGCCAGCGTAATGATTTCTTCACGTTTATCCGCAGGCCCAACATCCGTCTTCGTCGAGACCTGTACCAGCAGTAAGTCCCGTTCAACGAACGGCACATCGTGGTACTCAACAATCTTCACTACAGGTACCAGTTTCCCCAACTGTTTACGTACCTGCTCGAGGATCGAATAATCACCCGTCACCACAATCGTCATGCGGCTAATCTCAGGCGTGTCTGTTCGACCTACGACCAGTGAATCAATGTTAAAACCACGAGCTGCGAACATACCCGCGACTTGGGACAAGACGCCGGGCTCGTTTGTGACGAGCGCAGCAATCACGTGACGCATTGCATTTTCTTCTGACATAACTCGCATCATAGCCCCAACCGCTACCCATCGGCAATTACAAACCCTTATCGCTTCTCACTTGTGGATACACCCTATTGCACAGTCATTTCCGCGTTAATTAGCCATAAGTGCTGTTATAAAAGGGTTTATGCGTGTTTATGTTGAAAACCTGTTGATTAGTTGCATTCCGAGCTAATCTCAATTCGTTCTCGATAACCCGTAATACCACCCCGAATCAGCTCAGTAACGACGCTTACCCAGCTTTCCAGCACGTAACCACTGTCACAAACCCACCTTGCATCATAATTCCGCACATCTGCCTTCAAGCCTCACACCCACGCGCTGTTGGTGCGTACGAATTAGGGTTTCGCGCCCAAATTTCAACGCTCCGTGTGGAAAATGACGTGGAATACTATGTTTTGCGTCTTGGCTAACACGCAAATATTAGCGATTTAAAATCAGACTTCACTTGTTGGAAACCTGTGTATGAACAGGGTTTAGTTGATCAATCGCATGTCACCAAACTGAGGCTTGATGATGCTGGATGTGCCGGGATAAAACACCACCATCGCCTTACCCACAAGCAGCTCACGCGGCACGATCCCGCGGTCACGTTGCCTGTCACCGGACATGTAATTCGCGCTCACCCAAGGTTCGGTGTCATCCCAAAACCGCGAATCATTTGACCATGGTGTGTTGTCACCCACCATGAAGAATTCCGCATCACCTATCTGCAAGTTAGAATCTTCTATCACGCGGTTCCCCTGACCACGCTCGCGATGTAACCCGCCCCTAGCCACGCGATTCAATGGCCTGTCCGTGTAATAAATATCACGATCAAGCTGTACATCATGCAGCTTCACCGCGTCATTGACCGTGATCGATACCTGGGGTGTTAACGGTGCTGCAGCCCTGTTTTTAAGTGTTTCCAGCGGTAAATCGTACTCAGCTTTGATGATGATCTCACCATCTCGCCAGAGTGTGAGCTGCTGATCGACAAACCATAGCTCTAATCGAGTGTTAGACTTGATCGGTGTCGTGATGGCTGACGCAATGGTTTCAATTTGCTGCGTCTCACCGTTCGCCTTAACCAGTGATATCTGCCCTTTATCGCTGATATTGGCAGACAATTGGCTCAACCCATCGGCCCAGCGGCCGGTCGTGCTGAGTGTCACCTCGGTTGGGCCGTTGGTTGGCTCAACGGTGACGGCGAGACGGATATCTTCGATGGGGTGTTGGCTGGAGAACGGCCGACGGAACTGGTTGTACGGGTATATCGAGAAAATGTTGAACGCACCTGATTTCTTGAAATCAAAGGTGATCGTCGATGGTTTTGAGCCTTTGTAAGTGTAACTTCGAACTTTGTTTACATCCCATTGCTCTTTATCAGCCTCGGTCGGTACCCATGGCGGTGACCAATAAAATGCTTGGCGGGTCCCGCCCATATTGACCACGCGTTCTTTGACTTTGCCCGAGTCGATCGGGATGTATTTCGAGTAATAGATCGGGACGAACATGGCTCGTTGTGCTGTTAGGTTTTCATTTTTACGGGCGATCTTGTAATCGCCGTCCGGTGTGTAAGTATTGTCGGCTGATTTAGTTAGCTTTTGGACGTATACATTGCCGTCAAGGATGCGGAGGTTTTCATTCGGCAAGCCGATGCAGCGTTTGATGAAGTCGTTGATTGGCCCGCGTGATTCGATGCCGCCGAGGTTAGTGAGGTACTGTGGGGTTTTGAAAACAACGACGTCCCAGCGTTTGGGATCTGTGAATTCATAGGCGAATTTTTGAACGATAATACGATCGCCAGCAGAGACTTGCGCATTTTTGACTTGGTTGGGCCAACTGCACATGGGGCAGATGATCCGTGGCTCTGAGCGGATTTGTTTTGGGTTGATATGTGAGTCGAGTTTGAAGGTGTAACCACATTGCTCACAGGTGGTACGGAGGTGGTTGCCGAGGAGTGTGGGGGCCATGGAGCCAGACGGGATCTGGAACGGCTGGAAGACGATGGCGTGGAAGATGAGGACGCAGGCGAACATAAAGACAAGTGACAAAGCGGTTTGCTGCTTTGTTTCTTTGGGCTGCGGCTTGTTTTTTTCTTTGTTTTTACGAGAAAGAATCGCGAGGCTCATGCGGTATCCTCAGGAGGTACAGGCCGGAAAAGTCTTTGTTGGGAGCAATCCAACTTCTGGGGGGGATTGTAACCGATGATGTGGCCGACTTGGGCGTAAAATAGGTAATTCATGTTTTGATAATGAACAATATAAAAAGTACGACGGCGCACAGAATTTGTGCGCGCCGGACAGTTTTAGTTTTGGGGTGATTGCGTTCCATCGAGAGGGCATGTGCGCACAGAAATTCCGATTTATCGACATAAATTGCTGTAAGTGTTTGACGGGGCAGAGGATGTGGATTGTGAGTCATTGGATTTTGCGAATTTCGGAAATGGGCGGAAATGATCTGAAAATGGATGATTTTGATTGAAAATCGTGCGTTTTGGTTCGTTTTTTGCAAGAAATAGCCAATTTCTGAGAGCGAGATGCGCGCGCAAGAAAGGTTGGAACGAAATTTTGTGCGATCCGGGCTGATTTGGGTGAGATTGCATGGTTGGGTGGACGAAGTACGTACGTGCGTTGAGGGAGGCGAATTTCCTGTTTCGCGATTGGTGGTGGTCGAGCGTTGCCGTTTCAGACACCCTGCCACCGGCGGTAGCAGGCTTGATAGGTTGTGATGAAAAAAGCCTAATCGATGGTTAGGTCGAGCGTCGTTGGGGAGTAGGGAAGGGGAAATGATGGAGAGGGTGAGGCGCGCCGCGAGGTGTCGCGGCGGCTATTTTGAATTGTGAAGAATCGATGTGGGTTTGAAATTGAGCGATGGTATGTGTGTGGGGGGGCGGTTTGGGGCGCGCGTAAAAAACTGCGGGCAGGTTTGCTCGCAGTTGGGTGTGTTGTTGTTGATGCTCGTAATCGTTTTTAGAGCGTTTTGCCTAAATACTCACTTATTGACCAGAAGGTCGTTTACGATTTGATGAGGCCTCGTTCGCTATTTTGCTACTGACTTGCTTTAGCTAGATCAGTGAATAATCACGCAAGTTGCTCTAGTTGGAGCGAGATCGATAGGAGAGGGCGGTGAGGGATAGGAGTAGGAAGAGTGAAGCGGCGGCGGGCTCGGGGATGATGAGGGTGTTGGTTGCAACTGCGTCCCAACTCATGAGTTGGTTTTGTGTGTCAGTGGAGAGTGCGCTCCATGAGCCGGTGAGGTTGAGCGTGTTCAGAGCTGCGAGGTTGTTGGCGTCGATGAGGCTTAAGAGAAGCGATTCATCGAGGTTGGTGATGTATTGCATTGAGAGGGTGGTGAGGTTGTCTTGTAACGCGTTTGAGGTAAGGGATGAGAGGTCGGTGATGTCGGCGAAGTTGATTTGATTGAGTATGAGTGTGGTGAGGTTTGCGGCGTCTGCGAGGCCGGTGTTTGTGGGGTGGTTGAGGTCGGCGTATGAGCCGGCGCCGAGCATGAGGACATCGAAGGAATCCTGGTCGATATCGAGGCGGGTGAGGATGGCGGTGTGGATTTGATCAGGTTCGCGGAACTCTTCGAGGTTGCGGAGTGATGCGTCGGTGAGATCGAGGATGTCGAGGTTTGCATCCATGAATGATAGGTATTTGATGGCGGTGAGGTCTTTGAAGGCACCTGATTCGATGGATTGGATATTGTTTGAGCCAAGGCGGAGTGTTTCGAGGTTTGGCAGATTTTTGAAGGTGTTTGTGGTGATGTGTGTGGTGTTGGTATCACTGAGATCGAGTTCTTCGAGTGTGGTGAGATTATTGAATGTGCCATCGATGAGGTTGAGTTTGTTGCAGTTGGTGAGGGTGATGGTTTTGATTTTTTTCAGATCTTTGAATGTGTCTTCTGCGATCGTGGTGAGATCGTAATTGAATGCAAGATGGACATCTTCGATGTTCTTCATGTTTTGGAAGAAGGATGCGTCGATTGAGGTCAGTTTATTGGCGACAAGGCTGAGGAATTTGAGATTGTCGAAAGTGTTGATGCTGCTTGTGGCGCTTAGATGTTTGATGGATGAGATATCGTTGTAAGCGAGGTCGAGGTATTTGAGGTTGGGTGTGAAGATGAAGCTGTTGAGATCGAATATCGAGAGTTTGTTGACAGAGAAATCGATGGATGTGAGGTTGGTGAGGCCTTGGAAGTAGTCGGCGTTGATGGTGGTGAAGTTGTTGTTGCCGAGCTCAAGAAAGAAGAGTGAGGCTAGTGGGTATAGGGTATCGACGGCGAATGTGTTTTCGGAGAGTTGGTTGTCGACAAGGCTGAGATAAGAGAGGTTGGATAGCCCTTGGAAAGAGTGTGCGTAGGTGCGATTGATTTTGTTGCCGTAGAGGTTGAGGTAGCTGAGGGTGGCGAGGCCGTCGAAGGTGTTGGCTTCGATGGTTGTGATGTTGCTGCTGTCGATGACGAGGGAGTAGAGATTGGAGAGTGAGAAGAGGGATGAACCGGATTTGAGTGAGGTGATGTTGCTGTTGGAGAGTCTGAAAACTTGGAGTTTGTTCAGATCGTAGAAATCGTCATTGTCGAGTGAGGCGATTTGCGAGTCGTGGATCTCGATACTGGTTGCGTTTTGTAGTTGGTTAATGCCGGTGGTGTCTTGAAGGGCTGTGTTTTTGATTTTGATTTCTTGGAGTGCTTTGAGGGCGTTGAAGTTATCGAGTTCGTTGATATCGAGCAGGTTGTCGCCGTCGAGATCGGTGAATGTGGTTGTGGCAGAGATTGGTGAAAGGATCGATAGCGCTGCGATGATTGGCATCACGCTGGTACGAGATAGTCGGTGCATTCCATTGCCTCCGGTTGAAACATGTGAACGTGTTAGTCAGCATCAACACGAGCGTAGTTCAAATATAGTACAGATGTGTGGAATTGAAAAGTGATTGTTGAAGATATGTTTTAGGTGACTAATCGAGTGATAGTTTTGTGGAGATGGGTAGGATTGAATTGAGGGGTTGAGTTAGTGGATGAAGCGCATGTCGCCGAAGTTGGGGATGTAGCCGTAGGGAGCGGGGAAGTAGACGAAGAAAGCGCGGCCGAGCATGAGTTCGCCGGGGACGACGCCGATTTTGTCGGTGCTATTGAAGTAGTTTTTGCTGATCCATGCGTCGACGTCCTGCCAGGCGCGGGAGTCGGAGGAAGAGGGGGAATTGTCGCCGAGGCAGAAGAATTCGTCGGGGCCGATGTTGAAAGGTTGTGCGCGGGTGACGGGGCCTGTTGGGACTTGGTCGGGGAAATCTTGTGTGCGGATCATGGCGCCGTGGCCGAGGAGTCCGTTGGTTGGGCGCGGGGCGTAGTACAGGTCGCGATCAAGGTTGACGTTGTGCAGGGTGGCAGGCTTATCGAGGGTGATGGAGATGGTGGGGGTTGGGTCGGGTGCGCGCCGGTTTGCGAGGAAGTCGAGTGGGAGGTCGTATGCGTGCGAGAGGATTTGTGAGTCGTTGACCCAGAAGGAGAGTTCCTGGTCGATGTAGCGGAGCTGGAGTTCGGTGTTGGTGTCGGGTGGTAGAGTTGGGAAGGGGATGACGTCGAGGGTTGTGGTTTTGTTGGTGGACTGATTGGTTGCGGTGAGGAGGGCGTTGCCTTCGGCGGTGATGGTGGCGGTGAGGATGTAAGGAAGGGCGGCTGGGTCGGGGTCGTCCCAGCGTGCGGTGGTGGAGAGTGAGATGGCTGTGTTGGGAGTTTTGGGGTTGATGGTGAGGGCGAGGTTGATGTCCTCGATGGGTTCGAGGTCGGAACGGTCTTTGAGTTCGTTATAGGGGTACATGGCGAGGCGGTTGTGTTCGTGGCCTCGTGCGAAGTCGAAGGTGATGGTGGAGGGGGATGGAGATGAGGTTTTGGGTGAGTAGGTGTAGGAGCGTTGGTTATCGATTTGCCAATTAAAGGCGTCGGTGGAGTTGGTGGGTGTCCAAGGGGTTTGCCAAGGGAACTGGTGGTAGGACATGCCGATTAGGATGTTGCGAGATTGGCCGATGTTGCCGGGGGTTGAGGAGATGCGGCCTTGATCGAGGGGGATGTACTGTGCGTGGTAGATGGGTCGGAGTACGGCTTGCTGTGCTTCGGGGTTGGTGGATTTGCGTGCGATTTTGAAATCGGGAGAGAGGGGTTGATTGGTTTGTGGGTCGAGTGGTTGTGTGTAGATGTTGCCGTCGAGGATGCGGATGGATTCGTTGGGGAGTCCGACGAGTCGTTTGATGAAGTTGTTGGTGGGGCCGGGGGTGCGGTCGTTGTTGAATGCGATGGGGGTTTTGAAGACGACGACGTCCCAGCGGGAGGGCTCATTGAAGAGATAGGTGTATTTTTGAACGAGGATGCGGTCGCCGTTGCGTATGGGGAGGCCGTTGTAGGCGTTGGGGAAGCGGCACATGGGGCAGAGTATGGCGGGTGGAGGTGAGGTGTAGGCACCGGGTGTATTGTCGACGGGGAAGGAGTAGCCGCACTGCGAGCAGTTGATTTGGATGTGCTGGCCGAGGAGTGTGGGGGCCATGGAGCCGGTGGGGATGATGAAGGCTTCGACGACGTAGGCGCGGAAGATGAAGGCGAGGATGAAGGCGATGACGATGGACTCGACGGTTTCCTTGATGGACTCGTCGGAGTGGGGGTGGGGGGATGGTTTGGTTGTGGAATTGGTGGGTTTGGGCATAAGCAAGTGCTAGTGCTAGTGGCTCGTACTAGTTGGTGGTGAGGGGGAGGCGGGATGAGGCGTTGGGCGTCGACTATTGTGTAATCGGCTGAGTGATTTGGCGTATTGTAGAGGTTTATGCCATAATTCGCTGGTGGCGGGTGGAAAATGTTGTTTGTGAGGGGAATGGGGATGATAGGGGGTGATAAGTATTGATTGGGGATATAGTTGGGGGAGCTTAGTGGGACGGGTGTTGGAAGTAATCAAGCGTGGGGGGGTTGTTTTGACGGTTCGATAAGGAACGAAGAGACACGATATGAATATTGACTGGCTGCCTCAGTTTATTGTTAGTTTTGTAGTGATCACGGTGGTGTTTAATGCGGCGCTAGGTGCGTGTGCATACCTGATCTTTTTGGAGAGAAAGGTGGCTTCGTGGGTACAAGACCGTATCGGGCCGAACCGTACGAACCTGGGGTTTGGGTTTTTACCTGAGAAGATTCACATGATGGGTCTGGGGCAGGCGTTGGCGGATGGTATTAAGTTGTTGTTGAAAGAGGACTTCACGCCGAACCGTGTGGATAAGTGGTTGTTCTGGTTGGCGCCGGCGATGGTGATGCTGACGGCGACTTTGAGCTGGGCGGTGATTCCTTGGGGCGGGTTGTTGGCGATCCCAGAGTTTGTGATTCCGGAATGGTTGCCGTTGATCGGTGGAGAGACGATTGCGAAACAGATGGTTTACGCGACGGCTGCACCGGTAAATATTGGTGTGGTTTATATTCTGGCGATCAGTTCGCTGGCGGTGTATGGGGTTGTGGTGGGTGCGTATGCATCAAACAGTAAGTATTCGTTTTTAGGCGGGGTGCGTGCGGCGGCTCAGATGTTGAGTTATGAGATCCCGCAGGGGCTGTGTGTGTTGGTGATGATTATGCTTTACGCGTCGACGGAAACGACGGCGATGGTATCGAGTCAAATCGGCGGATTTACAGGGATGACTTGGGGAATCTTTGCCCAGCCGTTATTGGCGGTGCTGTTCTTTACTTGTACGTTGGCGGAGTGTAACCGTGCTCCGTTTGACCTTGCGGAGGCCGAGCAGGAATTGGTGGGTGGGTTCCATACGGAGTATGGCTCGATGAAGTGGGCGCTGTTCTTCTTGGGTGAGTATATGAATATGATTACGGCGTGTGCGTTTTTCACGCTGTTGTTCTTGGGTGGCTGGGATATCTTGCCGTTCACATCGATTTTCCCTGAGTATGTGGGCGATAGCTTGCTGCTGGGCGTGCTGGTTGCGTTCCTGAAATTTGGTGTGTTTGCGGGCAAGGTGACGGCGTTGCTGTTCTTGATGATGTGGGTGAGGTGGACGCTGCCTCGCTTGCGTTTTGATCAGTTGATGCGGATGGCTTGGCGGGCTTTGATCCCGATCACGATCGCAACGATGTTGGCGACTGGTTTTATGATCTACTTTGGTTTCAGGAACTGGTGGTGGTTTGGGTTGATGAATGTTGTGGTTGTGGTGGTGTCGGCACTATTGGGGATGTACTTGCCGAAGGACACTTCGAATGAGAAGTTGCCGCTGGCGGGATCGCGATTCAGCCCGCTGGTTGAAGGTGAGTGAGATTTTAGTGCGTTTTTTGTAATGACTTGCCACGTTGAGTCGTGGGTCGTTACGTATTCATCGCGAATAGCAGCGTCTTACTGCTGATTATTGTGATCAAGTAGATGGCATGTTATCACGCAAGCTGCTCTAGATTGATATCGGAATTAAAAGACCCTGCGAGTGAGCAGGGTTTTTTTATGAGGCATCTGGAGAGGGTGTGCTGTATAATTGGCACGTGTGGGATTTATGGGTTGTGGTGTGGAAGTGTAGATGGTTGGTTGATGTAACAGCATGACCTGAGTGATTTCGAGGGTACCGATGATTGAGTTGATATGTGAGCATTGTGGCTGTGGGATGCGGCTACCTGCGATGTTTCGTGGGCAAGTGGTGAAGTGTGTGCGGTGTTGGGAAGAGGTGCGGGTGTCGAGTCGTGAAGCGCGTGCAGAGGCCAATGGTGGGATGAGCGATGGTGTGGCTTGGATGGAGCGTGTGGATGGTGGGCAGTGTGTTGAATTGTTGTTGGAGGGGCAACCTGAAAGTGTGCATGAGTGGGTGGCGCATGAGAAGAGGTTATGCGACACGGTTGAGATGCTGAAAGAGAAATGTGTGGATGGGAGCGGGGAGACGGGGATGTGGGATGTGCGCGAGTTGGCGGCGCGGGAAACGCAAGGCGTTGAGGTTGGCGAAGTTGGTCAAGGTGCCGGCGAAACAGGGTTGGATCTGGGGATGGATGCGAATGCGGAAATGCATGGGGTGAGGGTGGTGGGTGATGGTGGTCATGTGGTTCAACAGTCAGGTGCAACGCCGATGGGGCAGAGTGGTGCTGGGCAGATCCGGGGTGAGGCATGGATTGGTGCGGTGGGTGAATTGAGTGAAGAGGAGGTGGCTGCGGAGCAGGTGAAGACGGGGGTTGATGGGCGCGAAGAAGTTGTGACACGGATGATTAAGCGTGAGGTTGCTGCGAGGCGAGAAGCGCTTGGTTTGAAGGACATGATGAAGAAGCATGAGCGGCCGTGGGGAGAGGGGCAGGGCGATGATGAGGATGCGGTGACGCATCGAGTTGGTTGGATGACTGGCATTGCGGGGTTATTGGTTGCGGTTGTAGGGGGATTGATTTGGGCGGCATTGGTTTCGGTTCTGGGAATGCGATTGGGCTTCGTGGCGATCGGTATTGGGTTATTGGTGGGGTGGGTGATGATGAAACTGAGCGTGGGGCGGCATCGTGATTTGGGGTTGTCGGCTGCGGTTTTAACGATGGTTTTTGGTGTTGGTGCGGGGAAGGTTGGCGTGGGGGTGTTTGGGTTGGAGAAATTAGTCGGGGGGCAGGTGCGCGGCGTGATGGTGGATGAGCTGTATGTTGAGATGGCGGTGGTGTCGCAGATGGTTGTCGATGATCAGCTGGATATGGCGAATTGGGATTCTGTGAGTGATTTGGAGTGGGGTGAGCCGATTGAGGGGCGGGTGAGCGATGTGTTCTATGCGAAGATTAGAGAGAAAGTTGAGGGGTTAGATGAACAGGGGCGAGCGGGCTTGGTATCGGAGCATTGGGGAGGGAAGCAGGCGTCGAGAATGGAACTTTGGGATGGGGTGATGGCTACGGTATGGTGGGATGATGTATTGTGGGTGTTGCTGTGCGGGGGTGCGGCGTATTGGTTGTGTGCTGGAAAGAGGATACGAGAAGAAGAAGTTGAGATAGTGGACTAAGCATGAAATAGACGGGCGAAAAGAGGGGGAAGGGAAATATGAGGTAGGCAATGATTGAGATAATGTGCCAAAGATGTGGGAAGCGATCGCATGTCCCGGAAGCGCTCTTAGGACAGGTTGTAAAATGCAGGGGATGTGGTGGTGGGTTAGACGTGAAAATGGATGATGGGGAATATGATCGGCGGGTTGCAGAATATGATGCTGCGCAGTCGGAGCGGATGCAAAAAGAGCAGGAGAAGCTGCGGGTTGAGATGGGAGGGGCTGTGGCGGGGAGTGAAACGCTAGGGGACATGGGGTTTGATTCTGAGATGATTGAGCAGCAAGCGAGGTTTAGTGGTTTGAGTGATGCGGTACGCGCGTTTCAGGGTGGTGGTGAAGTTGTTGATGGGGCTGAGGGAGAGGGATGGCAAACGCATGACCAATCGGGCGGCGCGTATGAGATGGATGCTGAGTTGGGTGAGGAGATGATGACTGGAGGGCTTCGTCGGTATGAAGGTGTGGGAGCAACTGGTGCAGGGGTGACAGTGGGGATGGGTGCGGTATTGGGAGGCGCGATGGCTGCGGTGGTGGGGGGTGTGTTGTGGGCGGCGCTTTCGGTGATGCTTGGGATGGAGTTGGGCGTTGTTGCGTTTTTATTAGGAGCGGGTGTGTGCTGGGTGCTGGTGAAGATGGTAGGGCAACGGCATTGGATGTTGGCTGTGATGGCGGTGGTGCTAGCAGGTGGTGGGATGGGTGTTGGGAAGCTGGGTGTGGCGCTGCTGGCGCTTGAAGAAATGAAAGCGCGGGTGAGCGTTGGGGATGACCGGATAGTTGAGGCGGCGGTCGTGATGATGTTGGTGGCGGATGGGTCGTTTGACGCGGAGACGGCGGAGCGGTTTAAGGATATTGATTGGGAGAAGAAGCAGCGGGTGGAAATGAAAGCGTCGCAGTATGCGAAGGTGAGTGATGTGATGATGGCGATGACGGATGAGGAGCAGTTGATGGTGGTAAGAGAGTATTTGGTGAAGCCACGGATTGCGAAGATGAGCCCGAAGGAGAAGGTGGTGTCAATGGTGAGCTACCGTGATGGGTTTTGGGTGGGGTTAATGGCAATAGGGGCGATTGGGGTGGTGAGTACGAAGTCGATATTCAAACGTGGCTGAATAACGCAAATGGATTGATCATGGCAGATTCAGGGTGTGTTGGAAACGGGTGCACATGTGAGAATTTTCTAGCGGATGGGGTAAGGATGTGGTATTTTTAAGATAAAAGATAAGCATTTCTTTAGATGTCTGTTGAAATCATTTAATGTGAATTGAAGCGTCAATACTGAATGAAGGCGATGTGAGTTTTTAATTTTGTTTTTAATTAATTGATTGATGTCGCACTCCTGATGAAGAAGGAGCTGGTCATGATTAAATTTCACTGTGATAAGTGTGGTCAGAAACTGGGTGTGTCGCCGGAGTATGCAGGGAAGAAAGTGAAGTGTACGGGGTGTGGCGTTGCGCATATTGTGCCAGCGTGTGGAGATGAGATGGAGAGCAAGGCTTATAGTGAGGGTTATGAGTTGGGGATGTTGCCGGAGGGGGCGGTGAAGTCGGATCATAAGAAGACGAAGGAAGAGATTGAAGCAGTTTTGGAGAAGGAAAGCGCGACATTGATCGGGCATGGAATGATTAAGTGCCCGCATTGCGGGAAGGCGGTGAAGGAAGGGGTGAAGTTGTGTGTGAACTGCGGTGAGTTTATTCATAAAGGTGGGGAGAAACATGGGATGGGTGAGGAACTTGCGAAGGTAGCTGGGAAGATGGCAATGGGGTTTGGTGCGGCGGTGATGGTGGGCGGACTCGTGGCGGTGATTGCGGGTGCGATCTGGGCAGGGATTGTGATTTTGTCGGGGTATGAGGTGGGATATGTGGCGATTGGGATCGGCTTTTTGGTGGGATTGGCGGTAACGGTGATTGCAGGGAAGCAGAGCGCGCAGGTTGGGACAGCTGCTGCGGGTTTAGCGGTGGTGGGATTATTGGTTGGAAAGTTGATCATTATGCAGTGGGGTGTGCCGAGTTTGATGGCGGGTGAGTTTGCGAAGATGCCGGGGATGGTGGAGATTGCGATGGCGGGGAAGATGAGCGAAGAGAAGGCTTTTAGTTCACGAGTGCAGACAGTTTTGAATCGACGTGCTGAGCGAGGTGATGATGAGGAAAGGCCGTTGCCGACGACGATTGAAGAACAAATGATGGCAGAGATCGGTGCGGCGGCCAGCAAGATGGGAGCGGATGAAAAGAAGTCGCTGGTTAGAAGGTTTATGGTTGATCCGATGCTTGGAGAAATGACGATCATGGATCGGCTGAAGGATGTGTTTAGTGCATGGGATGGGTTGTGGTGTTTGTTAGCGGTGACGACGGCGTTTGGTATGGGGAAAGGAAAAGAATGATCGAATAGGTAAGCGGGTTATTAAAAAACGCGGTGCTGAAAGGCGCCGCGTTTTTGTTTTTGTTGCGTGTGATGATTAATCATCGTTTGATTGGTCTTGACGATAGATGTCGAGGTAGAACTCGAGGAGGTCTTTGCCTTGGACGTTTTTGGTGCGTGTGTGTTGGAAGCCTAGCTTGTCGAATAGGCCGACGGCTTCATCTCGTTCAAAGCGAGTGTCGAGACGGATCTTGAGGAAGCCGTGGGTTTTGCAGTGTTCGAGCGCGGTGGCGAGGAGCTTAGCAGCGATGGGTGTGGATTGGAGGTCGGGTTGAACACGTAAGCGGCGGATTTCCGCGGTGTGGTCGTCGTCTGAGGCTACGCCGATCATGCCGACGATGTGGTCATGTTGTGTGGCGACCCAGAAGTGGTGGCGATCGGAGTCGAAGTAGGCGTCATGGATGTATTCGATATCGGCGCCGGTATCATTGGGGGTGACTTGGCCGGCGAGAAGGCCCTGGTTGTAGAGGGTGATGACGGCGGATTGGTCATCGGGTTGGAATGTTCTGACAGTGATGTCGTCCATGATGCGCGAGGCGTCCTGTGCATTGGGGGTCATAAAGCGGTTCGTGATGCGTGATGTGCTATGCGTGGGCGTGTGTTGTTATTGAGGATTTTAGCAGGCTGACTGAGTGAGTCAGTGGTGCTCGTACAGTGTACTGGGGATAGTGTATCATGAGGATGGTACGGGGTGAAACACGAGTTTGTCGGTTTGTGTATTGAGGGTTGCAACGGTGGGTTGAGAGACACGGGTGAAGGCGCCGGGGTTGATGATGCGGGAAGATTGTTCGGTGAAGTCGGTACGGCGGTGCGTGTGGCCGTGGATGATGAAGGGGGTGTGTTGGGTGAGGAGTGTGGAGAGGATGCGGTGTTCGTGGCCGTGTGTGAAGGCGAGTGTGCGGTTGTCGGGGAGCGTGATGTAGCCGGTGGGGTGATCGACGATGAGGCCAAGTGAGTGGGCGTAGGTTGCGAGTGATTGGTAGTTGTAGTCGGAGTTGCCAAAGACGAGGTGGACTTCGACTTGTGTGCCGGCTTGGGGGTGTGATGGGGGATAGTTGACGGCGAGGGCATCAAGGACTTCGGGTGTGCAGATGTCGCCGCAATGGATGAGGATGTCGGCTTGGTTGTCGAGGAGGATGTTGACGGCGGTTTGCGTGAGGGCGGCTTGGCCGTGTGAGTCGGATAGGAGGCCGAGGATGGGCAATGTGATGCTCCAGTAAGGGGGTATTAGTGGGGAGTCGGGGGAATGGGGCTATTGTATGTGATAGAGGGGCTGAGGGGGCAAAATATGTGACGAAGCGTCGGTGTGGGGGTATGCTTGTGTGACTGAAAAGAGAACCAAAACGCTGTGGGAGCGGCGTGAAGATAGAAGGAATGCGAGAACGGTATGAGTGATATTTTGGCGAAGATCGTTGAGGATAAGAAGGTTGAAGTAGAAGCTCGTCAGCGGGTGGTGAGTCTGGAGGAGATGAAGGCGCGGGCGAAGGCAGAATCGCATCCGCGGAATTTCTTTAAGGCGATGACAGCGAAGCGGGATCATGTGAGTGTGATTGCTGAAGTGAAGAAGGCGAGCCCGTCGGCAGGTTTGATTCGGGAGGATTTTGATCCGGCTGCGATTGCGAAGAATTACGAGGCGAACGGTGCAGCGGCGATTAGTTGTCTGACGGATGAGAAGTATTTTCAAGGGGATTTGAGTTACATTCAGCGGATCCGTGCGGAGGTTGATCTGCCGGTCTTGCGCAAAGATTTTATGATTGACGAGTATCAGGTTTGGGAAGCGCGTGCGGCGGGCGCGGATGCGATTTTATTGATTGCGGAATGTTTGGAAGTGCCGCGGCTGATTGATCTGATGATTTTGGCGACAGAGTTGAAGATGACGACGTTGCTGGAGGTGCATGATGTTGAGAGTTTGCTGGCGGTAAGGCCGCATGTTGGGTTCCCGCATGAGAAGTATATGCTCTTGGGAATCAACAACCGGAATCTGCGTGAGATGAAGACGGATATCAATCATACTATTCGACTATTAGACATGGTGGAGCAGCCGGAGATTTTGGTGAGTGAGAGTGGGATTCGCACGCATGATGATGTTGTGAAATTGATGAACGCTGGAGTGACGAAGGTGCTGGTTGGTGAACATCTGATGCGGCAAGGGGATGAGGGAAAGGCACTGAGAAAACTAATACACGGTTGTTAAGTTTGTACGGCTATATCTAAGTTGAAAATAAACTTATACATTCAATATTTTCAGGGAGTTAAATGGTGGGCAATCAACTTCGGAAAGTAATGATTGGGGTAGGGCTATTTATTCTTGCTACTCCGATTGTTGGGGCGATTGCGTTTGGTATTTTTTTATGTACGCGATGAATCGTTTTGGTGAAGAGTGCGCGACAGCTCATCATGCAATGATGGTTGGTGAATTAATACGGATGTATGTGATTGATAATGATGGTGATTGGCCGAAAGATTGGGAAAGTTTGAAGGCATATACTCCGAAAGAATATGATTTGGGTTGGCCGGAGAATGAAGCAGATGTTCGTGGTTATGTCGAAATTAATTTCAAGCTAACTTACGATGAGGTTTTGCGAGAAGGTCAAGATCTATGGGTGCTTCGGAATAAAAATTATCCTGATCATGATTTCGCGCATGGTTATCACTTTGATCGAGATTTACAGTTGATTAAAGATGCGCTGGTGACTGAATCAAAAACTAATGCAGTAAAAGCGTACCAATAACTAATCAAGTGATAGAGTGAAGCCATCGTAGGCGAGGTAGACGTTTTCGGGGAGCTGGGGTTCGAGGTCGGCGTGTTGGATGTCGTGGGTGATGTGGGTGAAATAGGCTTGTTTGGGTTTGACGCGGTCGATGATTTCGAGGGCTTGGTTGACGGTGAGGTGAGTGGGGTGGTGGCGATAACGTAGTGCATCAATGACGAGGATGTCGAGGTCGTAGAGGTAGGGGTAAGTTTCGGGGGGGATGGTGGAGACATCGGTGCAGTAGGCGATTGAGTGGGATTGATGATCGATGCGGAAGCCGTGGATTGGGAGGCGGCCGTGCATGAGACGAAGGGGTGTCCAGGTTGTGCCTTGAAGGTTGAGAGGTTCGTAGGTTTCGATAGGCTGTGAGATGAGGTTGGCGACGAAGGATTTGTTGATGTTGCGGTGTGATTCGAAGACGTATTGGAAGATGCGGTGGAGTTGTTCTAGGACGGTGGATTCGGCGTAGATGGTGATGGGGGCGTCCATGGCGGCATTGAATCGTCGGAGGTCGTCGAGGCCGAGGATGTGGTCGGCGTGGGCGTGGGTGTAGAGGACGCCATCTATGCGGGTGAGGTTTTCACGTATGCATTGTTGGCGAAGTTCGGGTGCTGTATCGACGATATATTGAATAGGGTGTGCGGAGTCTGGTGAATCGTAGGTGATGAGAATTGAGGGACGCGAGCGGTGGTCGCGTGGATCGGTTGAGGTGCAGACGGAGCAGTCGCAGGCGATCATGGGGATGCCAGCGGAGGTGCCTGTGCCGAGGAAGGTGATGGAGATGGACATGGATGAGATTGTATGAGAAGTGGGGAAGTGATGGAATTTAGTGCGGATTGAGGAATGAGATGGGTGAAGGTGGGAAATGACAAGGGAAGACGCATAGTGTTGATTGTTGAATCTGCGATATGTGGTGAGAAAGGCTATGCGTCATGTTTAACCGCGAAAGTATTGTGTGGTGGGGAGCGTTTTTGTCATTGATTGTGATGATGATGATTTCGGTCAGTGATGCTCAGGAGGGTGATCGTAATGAAAGCAGTGAAGCTCGTGAGGCAAGGCTGCTTGAAGAAACGCGTGAGGCGTTGGTAGGCAAGCAGCGGCCGAGGCTTGATGTGACGGGTTGGATGAATGGTGAGGTGAGCGACGCGGATATGAACGGGAAGTTTACGGTGGTGCAGTTTTGGGCGACATGGTGTTCGGACAGTATTGGTTCGATTGAGGGGAATAACGAGTTTTACGAGCGGTATAAGGGTTGGGGTGTGCTGTTTGTCGGTGTTTGTAGTTCGGATAAGGGACAGGACAAGATGGGTGAAAAAGTTGCGGAATTTGGGATCAAGTACCCGGTGGCGAGAGATGAACAATTGGCATCGATGAAGGCGTGGACGATTGGCTGGTGGCCGACGTATGTGCTCATTGATCCAGAAGGTGTCGTGCTGTCAGTGAGTGGGAACATTGCGGATATTGAGAATGTGTTGAATCAGATAGGGCGATTTGCTGAATGAGTTTGATTTTAGAGTATCTTGGGTAAATACTCACTCGTTGACCAATGGGTCAAGTAGAAAGAAATACAGGTATTTAGTGAGTTGGGGATCTGTCATCAGCACGAAGGTGAGCGGGTGGAGGCGGTTGTGGAGGCATATGGGATTACGTATCCGAGTGCTTGGAATTGTGGCGAATGCGTATTTCGTTTATGGCTTTCCAGACTATTTTGTTATTGGTCGTGATGGAGATTTGTTTGCTGCGGATGTTAAGAATGGCAAGATCGAAGAGATTGTTGAGCGAATGCTCCGTGCGGAATGCGGGGAACGGTAGGGATTGCATGGAGATTAACGGGGGGATCTGATTGATAGATAACCGGCAAATGGCTGGCTAATGTTGCTTGGTTTAATGCCCGCTATGGGCAAACAAGCATCAGTAGTGAGGTTTTCTATGATCAGAGTATTGCTAAATATTGCGGGTTGGGGTGCGATGTTCGCGATGGTTATCGTGCTTGGCCTTGTTGAGTTAAGCGCGATTGCGGATGATGTTGATGAGAATATGGATGTGATGGATACTCACAAGCCGGAACAAGTTCAGGAAGAGCAAGAGCAGTCAGAGATATGGACGATTGGCGGTATGCGTGTGGCGGGCAGCACTTCATTGGCTTATCTAGGCAAAAGCTAGTTCTATTTGACAGTTAGAGGTTTTTAGATGTGGCGATTGCAGGAAGAGAGAGATCTGCAAAGCTGTTGTTGTGGTAGTGTATGTGGGCGAGGCCCGCGATCATGGCAGCGTTATCTTGTGTGAATGCGAATGCGGGGATGTCGAGATGTAGTTGATATCGTTTCGCGAAATCTTTGACTCGCTCACGTAGGTGTGAGTTAGCGGAGACGCCGCCACCAATGACGAGGCTTTTTGGAGCGAGCTCTGGGGTTTGGCTGCGGATTGCATTAACCGCACGTTTGAGCTTGCGGATCACAGCATCAATGGCAGCAGCTTGGAATGAAGCGGCAAGATCGACTATTTGTTGATTAGATAAATCTTCGACATCTCTTTTGAAAATTGCATTTTTACCTTTGCCAACAGGCTTACCACGGACAGCGTAGAGGAGGGCGGTTTTGAGACCTGAAAATGAGAAGTCCAGTGAGCCGGGTTTGAGCATGGAACGTGGCAGATCGTAGGCTGTGGGATCGCCTTGGGCAGCGATTTTGTCGATGAGTGGCCCGCCGGGATAACCGAGTTTTAGGATAACAGCTGCTTTGTCGTAGGCTTCACCGATCGCATCATCTATCGTGCGTCCGATTGGCTGGATCTCAAGCGGTGAGTTCATTTGGTAGAGCGTTGTGTGCCCACCAGAAACAACGAGGCCGAGTGCGGGGAATTGTGGTTCGGGTTGCGAGGTCAGTTGATCATTGGATTCGACTAAAGACGCTGCATATAGATGGGCTTGGACGTGGTCGATGTCGATGAGCGGTTTGTTGGACGACCATGCGAGCGCTTTGGCTGCAGAAACGCCGACGATGAGCGAGCCGATTAGGCCGGGGCGGTTGCCGACGGCAATCGCGTTGATGTCGTTGAGCGTAAGGTTGGCATCATGAAGAGACTGCTGTATTACCGGGAGGATATTTTCGAGGTGAGCGCGCGAGGCGATTTCAGGCACAACACCACGATAGCGTTCATGGAGTTCATGTTGGGATGCGACGATGTTGGAAAGCACAACGCGGCCATCTTTAACGATGGAAGCGGCGGTTTCGTCACAAGAAGATTCGATGCCGAGGATGAGTGTCATGGTTGGATTGCTAATTCGTGGGTTTTGAGGGATGGTTTGAATCAGGGATTCTAGCCGAAATCAACCGGCAAAGAAAAACCCGCAAGCGGCCGCCTGCGGGTGTATGAATTCTGTATGTATCCGAATTACTGGGCCAATTCAGCCGTTGGCGTGGGAATGGCGGCCTCGGTTTCGGGGTTGGTTGGATCTATTGATGCTGTTTGTTCAGCAGGTTCAATGATCGGCTCGCCATTAATTTCAGCTTCGACTTCTTCAATCTTTTTGTCGATTTCGGTCAGTGTATCTGCGAGCAATGATCGGCGGCGGTTGAGATTGTCACGCTTGGTTTCAAGGACAAGGATCTCCGGATTGGTTGAGCCAACGGTTGGCCATTCACCGGTATCAAGCTTGCCGAGAACCGCCTGCAAAGATGAGGCGAGTTGTGGATCTTTGAGTGTATCATTGATCCATTCTGGAGAGATTGCCTGTTCAATATTCTGGCCATCGGTTTGACGCAGGATGTCTGACTCACGGCGAACCTTGATCATTTCCTCAATTTGTTTCGGTGTCATGCGTACATAGGCGCCGGGTGAAGGATCGACGCCCCATGTGTCTTTGCCTTCACGTTTGTGAATGTTGCGGCCATTGGGGAGGTAATAATAAGCATTTGTGAACTTGAGAAGGCCCGCGGTTTCTGCTCCTGTGGTCAGCTCTCGGATTTCCTGAACCGAGCCTTTGCCGAAGGTACGCGTTCCCACGAAGAGAGCACGTTCGTTGTCGGAAAGTGCGCCGGTAACGATTTCGGATGCAGATGCTGATGATTCGTTCGCGATCACCACCAATGGGATGTCGGCCGAAATGAGCGTGCCTTTGTCGGTTGCTGTGTGTACGACTTCAGGCACAACACGGCCCTTGGTGGAAACGATACGCTGGCCTTCGGGAAGGAAGTAATCGGAGATCGTTACCGCTGCGGTTAGTAAACCACCTGGATCAAAACGCAGGTCGAGGATTAGCCCTTGCAAATCGGCTGATTTGAGTTCTTCGATCGCATTTTTGAGATCGTTTGCGGTTTTGCCGTTGAATTGCGTGACGCGGATGTAACCAATTTTGTTGACATCATCCAGCATGAAATCGTATGAGTGGTCTTCTTGTCGTTGGAAACCACGAACGGTTTGGATGTTGATTTTGCCGCGGGTGATGGTAATGTCTTTTTCTTCACCAGTCGTATGGCGAACGGTAATCGTGACATCGGTACCCGCTGGACCTTTGAGTTTTGAGACAGCTTCATTGAGTTTGATGTCGATTGTGTCTTCGCCTTCAATTGCCAACACGACATCGCCAGCGAGGATGCCCGACTTCCAAGCCGGCGAATCTTCAAGTGGTGATACGATTCGCAAGCGGCGGTCTTTGATGTCGACTTCAGCCCCGATACCGGAAAAGTTGCCTGTGATCTGAGATTCGAATGATTCGAGTTCAGATTTGGAGACAAATGATGTGTACGGATCTTCAAGTGCGGAGATCATGCCACGTACCGCGTTCTCGATCATGAGTTCTTGGTCGGGCTCTTCGACGTACTGGCTGATCAGGTTATGTCGCACGGTGGCGAGGAGGCCGATCTTGTCGAGCGAGTAAGTTGTGCGAGCACGCAATTCGGTCATCGTGATCAGCGTTAAAGCAATGACAGCGATCACGGCGAGTCTGATAGCGATTTTGGTGTTGTTCATCTGTTTGGATTTCCCTCAGTGACGCCCCATCCCAGATTCATGTTGCATCCATTGTAATGTCTTGTCAGCTATGCGGGCCGATTCTATGAGATTAACCATCTGGATCGGCTTTTATTCATACGACTGTCATACCTCTCGGTTCGATCTGAGCAGTCACATAGATTGTTGTGGAAAGTTCCCGTTGTAAGGATGATATTCGGGTATGATGGCCGCAAAACATGAGTTCCTGCTCAAAGACGGCAGAAAACGGCAGTCAGGCTTCAAGGATGTGGCGAGATGGCGAAAGCAAAAAAACAGTTCATGTGTGATGAATGTGGTGCGGTGCAAGCGAAATGGATGGGAAAATGCCCGGATTGCGGGGCTTGGGACGCGCTTGTCGAGTTTAAAGCGGATGCTGGGGCTGGGATGGATGCGCAGCGAGGTACTGCTGGTGCAATTTGGGGGGCTGGTGTTGGTACAGATCTTTCAACGGGCGCTTCGCCGCAAGCTGTGCTTGTGGAGGAGATCGACGATAGCGATGACAACCTTGAGCGACTCAGCACCGGCATATCCGAACTTGATCGCGTGCTTGGCGGCGCGCAAGCTGATCAGGCTGATGTAATCGTGAAGCAGGGGCTTGTGCCAGGTAGCGCGGTGCTTGTTGGCGGCGACCCCGGGATCGGTAAATCAACATTATTACTACAAGCCGCTCAGAAATTAGCAGAGCAGGGCGAGCGTGTGCTTTATGTCACCAGTGAAGAATCAGTGCAGCAACTCAAGCTCCGCGCCGAGCGTCTCAATGCTGGAAAAACCAACGGCAACATGTTCGTTCTTGCCGACACCAACCTCGCTCGCGTTGTTGAACAAGCACGCAAAGTGCAGCCAAGTGTTTGTGTTATTGACTCGATCCAAATGATCTATAAAGGTGATCTTTCCGCAGCACCTGGTTCAGTCACACAACTGCGTTCTTGCTGCCTTGAATTGGTCTACTTCGCGAAAGCATCAGGTACAGCGCTACTCCTCGTCGGTCACGTCACCAAGCAAGGTCAACTAGCAGGCCCACGTCTGCTCGAACACATGGTTGATTGTGTTCTTTACTTTGAGGGCGACCGTTATCACTCGCACCGTGTTGTGCGGGGTATCAAAAATCGTTTTGGCACGACCCTTGAAGTCGGCCTTTTTGAAATGACTGATCGTGGCTTACGTGAAGTTGATGGTGGCGGCGGTCTTCTTGCAGGTGAATACGAACCACGATCCGGCTCCGTTGTCTGCCCAGTTTTACAGGGCTCACGTTGTTTGATGGTTGAGATGCAAGCGCTCACAGCGACCGGTTTCCTCGGCTCTGCGAAGCGAAAAGTCTCCGGCCTTGACGGTAATCGTCTTGCGATGCTCATCGCGGTTCTTGAAAAGCGAGGTGGCCTCCGTCTTGCGGATCAGGATATTTTCGCTTCCTCTGTTGGCGGTATGCGCGTCGCAGAACCCGCGGCAGATCTGGCCATCGCCCTCGCTATTGCCGGTGGATTTGCCAATCGCTCACTACAAGCCGGTTGGTGT
This sequence comes from Poriferisphaera corsica, assembly GCF_007747445.1. Classification (NCBI taxonomy): domain Bacteria; kingdom Pseudomonadati; phylum Planctomycetota; class Phycisphaerae; order Phycisphaerales; family Phycisphaeraceae; genus Poriferisphaera; species Poriferisphaera corsica. Next base: position 2,786,889 of record NZ_CP036425.1, on the reverse strand, counting down.
GCCGTCGGTGAGATCGGCCTCGGCGGCGAACTACGCCATGTCCAGCAGCTTTCGCAGCGCATCCATGAAGCGTCACGTCTCGGCTTTAAAAACATCATCTGCCCAAAAACCCGAGAAAAAGCGCCCAAAGATGCCAAGCTCGTTCAAGTCGCTACATTCAGCGAGGCGATGGAAGTATTAGGCTAGCCGAGCGTCGGCTGCGCAATTGTGACGAATCCGCACAATCCGAAAAAGACAAGTACACGCAGCGTATGCAGAAAATAACTCGCCAATTTATCTTTGTTTTATTAACGATTTTTACGCTGCTTATACCGCATTCACTCACAGCTCAGGTTTTGCGTGGCCACTGGGTGAATCAATCCGATGCCGCGATCAAGCAATACCGCATGCGTGATCTGCGTGTCATTGTGCTTGATGAAAATAGTAAGCCCATTGAAAATGCAAATGTGCATGTGACGCAACTCAAACACGCGTTCACTTGGGGAGCTGTTTTACCTAAAAATACAGAAGTACTAGCTGAGTGGTTTGATGGTTCCGCACCTGTTTGGCGCGTATTCAATGCGGTCAGTCTCGATCGATACACGCAATGGAATAACCTGCAGCCGCAGCAGGATTCCGAGATCCAAAACAATTACATTGGGCCCATCCTTCATCTCGCTAGGCAGGGTGGTAAACGTATTCATTGGGGCCGGCTTATCAACGCGGATGAAGGGCAGAATCCTGAATGGCTGACGGGGCTGCAAGGTAATGATTTGGCCCAATCTCTTGATCAGTATTCGACCCAGATCTTGCTTGATTACAAGCAGCAGGTTTCTGGATTCAGTATATACAGCGGCATGTTAGATCGTGATTTTATGACCGAGCAACTCGGTCTCGCTATGCTCCGTAAGCTTGTGCTACAAACAAAAGCTGTTGCGCCGCATGCGAATCTAGCCATTGCATTTAGCGATACATTGCTCGGCAAACGTCGACGCGAAATGTTCGATAAAATCATCAGCCTTCGTGAATCAATGATCCCTGTAACACGGATCGCGGTAAGCCAGGAAGTAACAGGTGTACTTGTACCGTCTGCCATCGAGCGTGACCTCGCGTGGTTCGATCGTCTTGATGCAAACACCATCATCAGCAATCTGTCGATTAGTGGCGACAGTGAAGCTGGCGCCGCGCTGAATATGGAAATCATGCTGCGACTACTTTTTGCCCAAGAGAAGATTACTGCCATCTATTTTGCGGGTCTGTATCCGAATGAATCACCGGCCCCAAACAGTTCCCTTTTCAAGATAGATGGCTCTCTATCTTCAAGCGGTCAAACCCTTGAACAAATGATCCGCAAACTGTGGTGGACTAATGAATCGGCAGCAACCGACGATCTAGGCAACGCATTTTTCTCTGTCTACGCAGGCAGCCATCAGATCACTATCAACCTTCCCGATGGCGAAGTCGTCCGAACCACTGTCTATGCTGAGGTCGGTCAAGACCCACAGATCGTTCTAATTGAGCCACTGAAGCAATAATCAACCCGCATCACTAACGCGATTGCCGCTCAATCGACAGATAGCCTCGGTGGTATGTGCGATTGCCGTAGGTGTAGTACGTGTCTCGTGAGTAAACCCGTTCCCCGTTTTGAGGCCTTTGTACCTCCACTGTTGGTTGCCGATTATTTCGGTTGTAGTATGCCTTTCCGCGCGAACTCGATGCCGCGAACATCTCCATCCGCGGTGAATTCAGCGCATACGACCTCGACCCACCATCCGCCCCAGATAGCGGGCCTGCCTGGACCACCATCTGTCTGCTGGCGCACCCGCCCAGTCCTACTGCGATAAACATCAAGCCAGCCGTCATCAGCGCATAGATTCCTTGCGTTCTCATGACTTTCATCCATGCGAATGGCATGCCGATCGGCTCAAATACCAATAAGTAAATCGTAACCAACTGATAATCAATGAAATACGTTATTATTGCTTAATCGGTGATTTGGACCTGTTCATGCTCAGATGTTGCCCAAAATCAACACATCCCCTCAGCCATGTTGAATCTCATAACACCCGATTAATCACGCAGATACACACAATTTTAACCTCCCACGATTTGACCTTCTGGATACTTTCGGGTGTAATACCTGACCTTACAGCAGGACGATTGTCGCCCTGAAGTTCCCTTGTGGTAAGCCGTAGCCGCGGCCGCGCCACTTGAATTCTTACTGGAGCGTCTCGGAAACGAGATGAATCACTATGGCCAACTACACAGGCCCAAAGGTTAAGCTCTCTCGCCGAGTCGGCGTACCGATCGCTGACCTTCCTAAGCACACTACCAAGCGTCAGCTCAACCCACCCGGCGTTCACGGCTTCCGTGGCCGTCGTCTGCGTGACTACGGTGTTCGTCTGAACGAGAAGCAGAAGCTGCGTTACCATTTCAACGTACTTGAAAAGCAGTTCCGCAACTATCTCAAGACCGCAACGCGCACCAAGGGTAACACCGGTGAAGTGCTGATGCGTCTGCTTGAGCAGCGTTTGGATAACGTTGTCCGCCGTCTCGGTTGGTCACGTTCTATCTGGGCTGCACGTCAAGCTGTCGTTCACGGTCATATCCTCATCAATGGCAAAAAAGTCGACCGTCCTTCATACCAAGTCAAAGTCGGTGACACGATCACCCTCAAGAAGGACAAGATGAAGACCCGCGTCCGTGAAAACATGGAATCTCTCGCAGGTCACGACGTCCCAGGCTGGTTAACCTTCGATCCTTCAAGCCTCACCGCTAAGGTCGTCGCAGTCCCAACCTCAGACCAGATCCCATTTGACGTTAATATGAACCTGATTATCGAATTCTATCGCTAATCAAACCGTTCATACCGCATACAATTGCAAAACCCGCAGGCTCAAATCTGCGGGTTTTGTTTTATTTGCATTAAAAATAGAAGGTTTTGAATAATGGAATTTCAAATGAAACGCTCGTAATACCCCAGCGTAACTGATGACGCTGTATTGCAATTTTGACCGTTTCAACTATTCTCATCCTTCCTAGAGCATTTTGCATGGATACTCATAGGACTTGCGAATGCGTTATATCAGCCAATGACTTGATCGCACCTTCGTTGCGTGTCATCGACTCACTGGTCAACGCGGCAGGTACTTACGCAAGACGCTCTAGGGGAACGAGATCATTCAACATGAATTAAGAAAACAGGAGTAAACCCATGGGTTTAATGTCAGGCAAACGCGGCGTTATCTTCGGTGTCGCAAACGATCGCAGCTACGCTTACTACATCGCCAAGCAACTCATCGAACAAGGTGCTGAATGCCTCTTTACTTTCCTCCCCATCGGTAAGATGGAGCATCGCGTTAAAAGAACCATCCAAAAGAACCTCGGCATCGAAGAGCCTTGGATGCACCCATGTGATGCAAACAGCGACGAATCACTTGACGAAGTCTTCGCCAAGATCAAAGAAGATTTTGGCACCATCGATTTCATCGTCCACTCAATCGCCTTCGCCGACAAGGATTACCTCAAATTCGATATGTTCCATAAAACCCCTCGCTCCGTCTTTACCGCAGCGATGGATACTTCCGCTTGGACACTCATCGGCATGGCCAATCGTGGCATGGAACTCATGCCAAACGGTGGCTCCATCATCAACCTCAGCTACTATGGCGGCGAGCGTGTTGCACCCGGCTACAACGTCATGGGCGTTGCAAAAGCTTGCCTCGAACACACAACCCGCTACCTCGCTTACGAGTTGGGTGACAAAGAACGCAACATCCGCGTCAACTGCATCTCAGCAGGTCCATTCAAAACCCTCGCTGGCGCAGGCGTCGGCGGCATGGACGAAATGATCGCGCACCAGTGCAAACGTGCCTCCATGAAACGTACCAACACCGGCGATGAAGTCGGCGATACTGCTGTCTATCTTCTCTCGGATCTTTCAACCGGTGTTACCGGCGAAACGATCCATGTTGATTGCGGTTTCTCCATCCTCGGCGTCTAATCAGCGCATACCCATGCCTGCTTAAGCGTTAATACATATAAGAAACTCGCACGGAGTCTGTCAGAACAGGCTCCGTTTTCTTATTCATTTCGTGTATGATGTCATTTGCCTCAAGGATGAGCCTTTCTTCTGAAATAAAGGTAATGGATATGCCGCTTCGATTTCGCTGTGACAAATGTGACGCCATCATGAAAGTCCCCAACGACACGCACGGCAAGTCCGTCAAGTGCCCGCGGTGCCATACCATGCAAAACGTCCCCGCTGCTGCCTCCGATGAAGTTCCGCCCAAGAAGAAAGCAGCAGCAACCAAATCCAATACGGATGCTGTAGTCAAAAGTGAATCCTCGGTCAGTGAAGCTACGCCTGCAGTGAAAAAATCTAAGCCAGAAGAGAAAAAAGTAGAAGTTCCTGAACCAGTCAAGGCTGAGACGAAATCAAAAGCATCCAAAGCTAAACCTGCTAAAAAAAACAAACGTAAAGCCAAAGCCACCGCAAACCCGCCAGTATCTTCAGATGACACGCAAGAAAAACAGGCGAAGGAATTACCTAAAGCTAAATCCACACCGAAGCGTAAGTCTAAAATCACAGATAAAACAGTCGTTGAGCCAACTGCTTCTGAACCGTTAGCCAACAACGCGAAATCCTCAGCACCCGCGATAGCGATCAAAGACAAACAAACGCAGGTCAAAGAAACAGCTCAAAGCAATCCCAACCCCGAATCTTCGAATGAAGAAACAGTGATTCATCAGCCCGAGCAAACCGAAAAAGCAATTGATGAGCCGATTGTAGTCAAAGCGAAGCCAGAGCAAAGCGACATTCAATCGTCTTCAAGAACGCAAATCACATCGCCAGCGAAGACAAAAGAGTCGCCACTCGAAACATCAGCAGAAGGCAATTCCGAGCAAGACAATACCGAGCAGGCAGATCAAGAAGAACAAATAGCAGGCAAAGACAATCAAATACTAGAACCTGAAGTCGTCGAAACAGTTGCAAGCAATCAAACTGATGAGCAGATCTCAAGCGATGTCGATCAACTTGATTTGTTCAAAGGCAAAAAAACTAACGCCGACTTGCCCGTAGAAGACGAATCCACCGAATCAGAAAAAATAAAATCAACGAAACAGCCCCAAGACGAATCAGACAAACTCATCTTGCGCAAAACCTCAACCAACGCCCCGAGAATCTCCATCACCCTCGATGGTTCTGGCAAGATCGACGATACAGGGGATCAGCCGCAATCCGCTGGTGAAGTCGTCACCGTTTCCACCATCAATAAGCCATCGAGCATCGCCGCGCCTGTCAATCAAGTTGAGTCAGATCCCAACGCCGCTCATCTCAAGCAAGCGATGACCGCCATCCAGTCAGTACCTATCGAGCCTGAGTTGGCATCTGCTGAAACCGGCCCTTCGTCCATCGCTAATAATCTATCGCAGCCCAAACAGTCAATCCAACCTGCGCAACAAGCGATATCTGAACCCGCAGAGCAAGCAGAATCAAAACAAGATGCCGTCTCCGCCATCTCGATGCCCGCACAAAATGCAATCGCTAAGTCATCGCAATCCAAACCCGAAGAATACTTCGCCCTCTGGGCGCTCAGCATCTTCCTTCGCGTCATGGGTTTTACCATGATCCTTGGCTCCATTTGGCTCACCAACGAATTGACTAGCTCTGACACCACCCTTGCTGCCACGCTTTTCTGGTTCCTGCTCGGCCTCACCGGTTGCGCATCCGTCTACACACTCGGCGAAATCGCCGCAGTCTTCCGTCGTAAAATGCTTGAGGATTAGATCGCAGTTATTAACGTGAATCATCTAATCGGTCGATAGACTGCTGCGCCTGTGCCGCGATCATCTCGTCCTCATCCTCACGCATCGCAACTAGTTTCTCACGCAACTGCATCATCTCATCATCATTCATTTTCCCGCTCATCGCCGCATTCGTCATCGCAATGACCGCATTACGTTTGATCATCTCTAGCTTGACTCGTTTGATCGCTGATCCCTCAAACACCTTTGCGCGATCCTCCGCGGTCCAGTCCAGCACTGCCCATAAATCCAGCCCTTCTGCAAGTTGGCGTTTGGGCTGATACCCCTCGAAAATCATATCCAGTGGCAAGTGCTGTCCCTCCCGGTTATGCGGGCACACTTCTTGGCACACATCACACCCCGCCACCCAATCTCCCATCTGTTCAGCCAATCCTACTTCGATCACCGACCGGTGCTCTAGCGACAAATAGCTGATGCACCGTGATCCATCCATCCCATACCCCGCCTCATCAATACACCCTGTCGGGCATGCCTCAATGCACCGCCTGCAACTCCCACAGTGATCCGTCTCGCCCAGCAATCTTCCTTCGTATGCACCGTGAACATCCGCTTCATCCGTGCAGGGCAGGGCCGCTGTCGTCACAATCGCACCGAGCAAGTGATAAGAGCCCAATTGGGGATGAATCAGCAGTGTGTGTTTCCCGATCCACCCCAAACCCGCTCTAGCCGCATACTCCCGCTCCAGCAGCGGAGCCGTATCCGTCGTCACCCGAAACATTTCCCCCTCGCTCGGCAACTGCTCTTTCAATCGATCCGCAACCCTGAATAACCGCTTTTTCAGAACCTTGTGATAGTCACGTCCCCACGCATACCGCGCCACCTTGCCACGCAGCCTCTGGGGCTCTCGTTCACATAACTTTCCCCCATCCTCCAAATCCCCCACTTCCGCGATAGGGAAATAAGCATCTGCCACACAAATCACCGACTTCGCGCCCGCTAGAAGCTTCTGTGGATCAAGCCGCACTTCGCGGTGCTCCGCCAAATACCCCATCTCCCCGTGTTTCCCTGCATCCAGCCACTGATTTAGTACCTCGGCGTACTTTGTTCCCGCCGCATCCGTGATCCCAGCCAATACAAACCCCTCCTCCGCCGCCATTTCAGCAACAGATTCGAATGATATTTTCCCATTTTTTCCGTTTTGGCTGCTCATTTTACTATTGGTTCACGCGCATGTTCCAGCGGCCCACATGCCCTACAAGATCCCCATCATTCCTGCCCGTACAGTTATCAACATCCTGTATGCTGTTTCAATCTAAGGTATTATGACGCATCACGATGTGAAAATCACATGCTGAATTCATACAATTGTCGTGGCCAACCGGATTGTCACGCTTCCGCTGCCTAACAAACGCGCCCAACCCGCACACTCAACCCCTCAGCGATCCCCTCATCCCACCCCACCGCGTCGTTTGGCCTGTGCTTTCGGACGCATTACAATCCATAACCCACCGTCTGCCCTCCCAATGACGGGCAACACGAATTTCCCACGGTATACAGGCAGAACCAACATGCCCTACGAGTTAAAACCGTTTGATGTTGACGTCGAAACTACGCCCTATCTCAACGATACGGCTTCTGGTGATGGCGATCGCTGGCTCCTCAATTTTGGGCCCCAGCACCCCGCCACCCACACCACGCTTCGAATCGTCCTCGAACTTGACGGCGAACGTATCGTTCGCGCCGTCCCACATATCGGATACCTCCACTCAGGCTTTGAAAAGCTCGGCGAAAAGCTCGACTACAACCAGTACGTCACCGTCGTCAGCCGTATGGAGTATCTCTCACCAATCCTCGAAGACATCGCCTGGCACACCGCCGCCGAAAAACTCTTCGGCATCGACCTCACGCCTCGCTGCAAAGTCATCCGAACCATCATGTCCGAGATCGGCCGCATCCAAGTGCACCTGCTCTCCGTCGCAGCCGCCGCGCTCGACCTCGGTGCTTTCACCGGCTTCCTCTACGGCTTCAACGTCCGCGAGCACATCAACGACCTCGTCGACTACATCTCCGGCCAGCGCTTCCACTGCGACTGGACCCGTGTCGGCGGCCTCTCACAAGACCTCCCCGACGAAAAGATGTTCAAAACGCTCGTCAAAAAATTCATCAACGAGCAACTCCCCCCAGCCATCGACGACATCGAGCGACTCCTCAACGTCAACAAAATCTTCCGGGACCGCACCGAAGGTATCGGTCGCATCTCCACCGAAGACGCAATCGCCTGGTCACTCTCCGGCCCAATGGCCCGATCCGCCAACGTCAAACGTGACGTCCGCAAAGACTCACCCTACCTTTGCTACAAAGACAACTGGGACGGCCAAGGCTCACGCGCCGTCGACTTCAAAGTCCCGCTCGCAACCACCGGTGACTGCCTCGCACGCTACCTCGTCCGCCTCGAGGAAATCAAGCAATCCGTACACATCATCAAGCAACTCATCGACGACATCCCCGGCGGCTCCGTCAATGTCGACGACGAAGGCAAGATGACCAAGCCCGACAAATCCTCCGTCTACGGCTCCATCGAAGGCCTCATCCAGCACTTCGAACTCATCATGACAAACCGTAAATGGGAAGCCCCCATCGCCGAATGCTACACCGCCATCGAATCTGGCGACGGCGAAACCGGCTTCTACATCGTCTCTGACGGTGGCCCCTCAGCATGGCGTGCTGCAACTCGCCCACCATGCTTCATCAACTACTCCGTCTTCAGCAAAATTACTGAAGGTCACATGATCGCTGACATCCCTGCCATCCTCGGCAGTATCAATATTATTGCAGGCCAGCTCGACCGCTGACCCCACCAACGCCGCCGCGGAAACGCCTGTATCCGTGGCAAACAGCGTTGTCTAACCAGCAATTAGTAATGGGAATATATCCATGGCATGGATAACCAAAAATTCGGCCGCCGCGCAAGTTAAACCGCAAAGCGAGCCTTACTTCACCGACGACATGAAACGTGAACTCGATTCCGTCGTCACACGCTACCCGCGTAAACAAGCCGCCACGCTTCCCTGCCTCCATGCGATGCAGGAAAAAGTCGGTTGGCTCCCACCTCAAGCAATGGAAGAGATCGCAGACTACCTTGATCTCGAAGCCTCTGAAGTGATGGACACGGCCAGCTTCTACGAAGAATTTTGGCTCAAGCCAAAAGGCAAGTATGTCATCTGGCTTTGTCAATCCATCAGCTGTGAGATCATGGGCGAACCTTCCCTCACCCAGAAAGTCTCCGAATTCCTTGGCATCCAGCCCGGCGAAACCACACCCGACGGCAAGTTCACACTCATGAAAGTTGAATGCCTCGGCTACTGCGGTGACGCACCCTGCGGACTCATCAATGAAGACATTCAGCAGAAGATCAATACTGATAATCTGCTCGACGTCATCAAGAATCTTGACTGATCTCACCATAGACGCAAAGGTAAATCATGAAATGGTTCAACCGCATCTGTCGTAACACCGGCCTCATGATTCACCACATCACAAAACCCGTTAAACCGCAATCCCACAAGCAATCGCATAAAACCGTTGAAGAAAAACAAGTCAGCCCCGACCTCACACTCCGTCGCACAACAATTGAGGAAATAGAAATCCGAAAACCTCAAGATAAAAACGCTGACGATAAATAAACAAAAACGCATCAACCAACTGATGTTTCATGGCAGCACAACCTCTGCCGACCAATACGAGAAGATACGATGGCTCTAGAAAAACCAGTACTGACAAAACGTATCCCAACCGAGCCTTGGGGCCGGCACGAAGACCGTCACTACGTCGATTACAACGAGTACGTCAACACCGGCGGCTACCAAGCCCTCGACAAGTCACTCCAAATGGATCGCTCTGCAGTCATCGACGAAATCAAAGCCGCTGAAATCCGTGGCCGTGGCGGCGCAGGCTTCCCCGCCGGCATGAAGTGGTCTTTCCTTCCGCCAGCCGACGGTGGCCGACGTTATCTCGCCATCAACGCCGACGAATCCGAGCCCGCGACCTTCAAAGATCGCCTGCTCATCGACTACGATCCCCATCAAGTCGTTGAAGGTATCGCCATCTGCATGTACGCATGCCAACTCGACACCGCTTACTTCTACATGCGTGGCGAGTATCACGATCAGCGAGCAACCCTCGAACGCGCCTTCAAAGAAGCCTACGACAACGGCATCTTTGGCCCCAACTCTCGTCTCGGCCAAATTAACGGTCGTAACCCCGAACTCTTCCTTCACCGCGGTGCAGGCGCATACGTTTGCGGCGAAGAAACAGGCCTCCTCAACTCACTTGAGGGCAAACGTGGTTGGCCTCGTATCAAACCACCATTCCCCGCTGTTGCCGGCGCATTTGCCCGACCAACCATTGTCAACAACGTCGAAACCCTTGCATGCGTCCCGCACGTCATGGAGAACGGCCCCGAATGGTTTAAATCACTCGGCAAAGGTCGTCCCGAAGGCACACCCCCACACGTTCCCGCATCCTTCGGCACAAAACTCATCGGCGTCTCAGGCCCCGTCGTCCGTCCTGATGTCTACGAAGAACACCTCGGCGTTAAAATGTCCTACGCCATCGAAACCCTCGCCGGCGGCATGCTCCCCGGTATGGAATTCAAAGCCGCCATCCCCGGTGGTATCTCCATGGGCGTTCTCACCAAAGACGAATACGACGCACCACTCGACTTCGACATCGGCAAAAAATACGGCATCCTCGGCCTCGGAACCGCATGCATCACCGTCATCCCCGAAGGCTACTCCATGATCTCCTGTGCCCGAAACCTCGCACGTTTCTATGCACGCGAATCTTGCGGCCAGTGCACACCATGTCGTGAAGGCACCGAATGGCTATACAAACTACTCACACGCATCGAAGCCGGTGAAGGCACAACCAAAGACCTTGACCTGCTTCTCGAAGTCGCCTCCAGCATGGGCATCATGCCCGGCACCACAATCTGCGGCCTCTCCGATGGCGCCAACTGGGCCGTACGAACCATCGTCAACAAATTCTTCGATGAGTTCGACGCAGCAGTCTCCAAAAACAGACTCGTCTCACTCTCAGTCGCCAATAACTAAACAACACGCAAACGCCCCTCAACTAGAGGGGCGTTTTTATTCCCTCATCCCCATTCCTCCACATCCCCCAGCCCCTCAAGCCACACGCTGCTTCCCACTTTCTTATACAAATACTCGCCAAAACACCTCAAACTCTCTACATTGTTAATGGGTACAATTAGGTGTTGATTTGGGTGTATTTTCGATTCAACTGGGGTCGCTCTTGCCTGTCGTAGCGGTCACCCGGACAAAGATGTATGACCACCACAACGCCTCATATTGTGTTGCCCCGCCTCAAAAAACTCCTCGAAGACGGGATCGCCGAAGACCTCCACGCCGGCGCTCAAGTCTACGCCTCCATCAACGAAGACCCCGTCGCTGACTTCGCCATCGGTGAAGCTCGCCCCGGCGTCCCCATGCAAACCGATACCCTCAACCTCTGGCTCTCATCTTCCAAGCCCGTCACCGCCATCGCCATCGCACAACAACTCGAACAGCACAACCTCGAACTCGACGACCCTGTCGCGCAGCACATCCCCGCATTCGCCCAAAACGGCAAAGAGCACATCACCATCCGTCACCTCCTCACCCACACCGCCGGCATACGCATCGTCCCATACCACTATCCCAAAGATTCCATCGAACGCGTCGTACAAAAAATCTGCAAAGCGCGGCCCGAACCCCGCTGGATCGCCGGCGAAACCGCTGGCTATCACCTCCACACCGCTTGGTACCTCCTCGCCTACATTGTTCAATCCATCACCGGCCAACCCTACAGGCACTACGTTCGCGACCACATCTTCAAGCCCCTCGGCATGAACGACTGCTACATCGGCATGAAACCCGAAACCTACGATCGACTCCATGACCGCATCGCCATCATGTCCCACTTCGATGACGGCGGCACAAAAGGCAACCTCACCGACACCGAATCCGAAAAAGCATGGGTTTCAGGCGGCAGGCCCGGCGGCAACGGCTACGGCCCTATGAAGCAGCTCGGCATCTTCTACGAAACACTTCTCCACGGCGGTGACCACAACGGAGCCCGCATCATCGAACCCGAAACCGTCGGCCTCTTCACCGCCAGGCACCGTGAAGGCCTGCACGACAAAACCTTCCAGCAAACCATCGATTGGGGCCTCGGCTTCCTCCTCGATTCAAAACGCTACGGCGAAGCCAATCTTCACTACGGCTACGGCCCGCTCGCTTCCGATGACACCTTCGGCCACTCCGGCTATCAATCCTCCTCTGCTTTTGCCGACCCCCATCACGGCCTCGTCGTCGCCATCGTCTGCAACGGCACTCCCGGCGACATCCCACACCGCACCCGCATGTTCAACATCCTCAAAACCCTCTACGAAGAACTCAATCTCACATAAACAACCCATTCCCCTATTTCTTCCCTAACCTCCCTCTCTACCCCCTTTATTTCCATCACGCCCCATAATCGGGTAAAAAATGACCTCAACCCCACACTTCGGCCGATACACCGACCAAGCTGGGGCATCTTTTAACCGGAGTGTTTTCATGACCGCTTTGATTCGAAAATCTTCATCACTCACCACGCTCACCCTCTTCCTCGCGCTCATCCTCTTGCTCATTCCAGGCTGCAAGATGAATCAAAAAGTCAGCGATAAAACACTTCAACCTGCTGATTTCGCCAAAGTTGAAGAACTCCTCGCAATGCCAGAACAACGCATTGTCATGCTTGATGTCCGCCGCCCCGACCGGTTCCAAAAAGAGCACATCGACGGTGCCTTCAACATCTACATGCCACAAATCCGCCGACGTGAACGTCTCCTCACCGGCGACCCCATCATCATCGTCTACTCCTCCGGCGAAGTCCGTGATTACCTCTCCACCGCCGCATGCAAACGCCTCCTCTCTCTCGGCTACGGCAGCGTCTACGACTACCGCGGCGGACTCAAAGACTGGCTCAAGCAAGAAGGCGCCACCACCTCAACCACCGTCATGGCTGACCTCGCCGAATAACAACACCCCTAGCAACACAAACAAATTACAAAGGCAGACTTCTCTAGAAGCCTGCCTTTTTTTATACGTTGATTAAACCCCTCTGTCCCTTGATACGCTAAGCCGCCATCCCCTCGTTCAACCTGAAGCGGCTCACCAGATCCTGCAAGTGTTCCGCACGATCTGACAGCAATGCTGCCGCCTGCGATGCCTGCTGAGAACTCTCGGTTGATTGCCCGACCATCGTGCTGATCTGCGTTACATTCATCGTCGCCTGCTCGCAAGCGCTTGCCTGTTCTTTCGCAGACGCCGCGATCCGGTTCACCATCCCCACCACTTCTTCCGACTTATTCATAATCATCTCAAGCTGTTCGCCCGCGCTCTCAGCTTTCTTCACCCCATGCCCGACCTGTTCCGTGCCTTCAGTCATCCGCTCGACCGCAAGCTTCGTTTCATCCTGAATCGCGGAGATCGACTCACCAATCTCCTGCGTAGCGTGAGTCGTACGATCAGCCAATTTACGAACCTCATCCGCCACGACCGCAAACCCGCGCCCATGCTCGCCCGCTCTTGCCGCTTCAATTGCTGCATTGAGCGCTAATAAATTCGTCTGGTCCGCAATGTCATTAATCACGTTGATGATCTCGCCGATCTGCTCGCCGCGTTTGCCAAGCTCACCAATCGTTTTAGAGGTTTCCATCACCGAGCTCTGAATCAGCTTCATTTCATCAATCGTCATATTCACCATCTCGCCGCCCGATCCCGCAACCTCCCCAGCCTCATGAGCCGTCTGCGACGCCAGCTCCATCTGCGCCGATGCTTCTTCCGCACTCGCAGTCATCTCGGTCACAGCCGTGCTGACCTCATTCACCTGCATGCTTTGTTCGCGCATCCCCGTGGCCATTTCTTCACTTGATGCCGCGATCTGCACCGCTGCCCCCGCCACCTCACTCGTGGATTCTTTGACATCCAGAATGATGTCATGCGTCTTCTGAATAAATTCGTTCATCCACCCAGCCAGCTCGCCTAACTCATCATTAGAGTTCGTCTCTAAACGCTTGGTCAGATCGCCCTCACCCTCCGCAATATCCTTGCATCGCCCCGTCATGCTTTGGATCGGTTCAAGCAGTGTTTTCTTGATCAACCAGTACGCCAGCGGCACCACAACCAAAACCAGATAACCAATAATTCCAATCGCCGTAATCATCAGGTTTTTCTGCTGCGTTGCCTTCATCTGTTCCTGCACCGCCAACGCTTCTTGCTCAACATCGTCCACAAACACCCCCGTACCAAGCACCATATCCGTGCCCGGGATCATCGTTGCATAACTCAATTTTGGAAAGTCTCCCTCCAGCCCCTTCTTTGGCCACCTGTAGTTCACAAACCCGCCACCCTTCTGGGCAATTGCAACCATCTCTTTCACGAAGTACACGCCCCCGCCATCCTTCACATCCGCAAACGAATTCCCTTCCGCCGCCGGCTTCACCGGCAACGCCACATTAATATACGTCGTATCGTTTACAAAGAAGTATCCCGACTTCTTCTCATCGGTTTTCGAGATCTTAAAGAAATTATCTCGCAGAGACATCGATACATAAGCTCGTTTCGCAGCCGAATCTTCAATCCCATGAAGCGCTTTGCCCAACGCATTCGCCTGCGTTTCAACTGCCGCTTGCAATCGCAATTGATGCGCGTCCATCATCCGTTCCGCAATCGTATCCATCGCGCTTTCTGCCATCTGCATCTCACTTCGCAGCGACATCCCGATTGTTACGACTGTTAATCCCGCCACCACCAAAATCAATACCCCGATCCGCCTGCCAATATTGAAACTGAACTTATTCAATTCTTCACTCCGGTACTCAGCACAGGCATCATAAATTAATGAGATCTTGTTATGAGGTGATCGGATAATCCACCATGATGCTTTACGCAAACGAGCAGTTAACCAGAAAATTTGCCTACACTTTTACTTTATTTCGCACGAGATTAATCTGAAATACAAAAAGCAATGACATCTAATCATCCGCTGTATACCGTGTCTGGATATCGAGAATTAGTCGTGATGGTAAACTAAAATCACAAAACAAGTGAATGTGTTTGAAGAATGCTGTGAAACATATTCACTTGCATAGGTATATGTGTTTGTGCTCGCACGGTTGCTTAGGGCTAAACGAATTTTTCAGAATAAACGCGATTTTGGTTCTGTGCGCACAAAATGTTCACAGACGCGCAAGTCCTTATTTTTCGATACCCCAACTTTTTGTTTTTGATTAAAAACGCGCCAAAGTTTCTCATTCTTTGATCGTTTCTTATGAAATTGGTCCATTTTTAGATACATGAAAACCCCAGGAATCAGAAATCTGTGCGCAAAAAAAGAGTGTGCATTTAGGCACACTTTCATCGATTTCTGATTGTTATTCAGTAAGGCTTGTAGCCGCAATCTAAGATCGTTTTAATCCTCTTCGGGCTTCACACCTTGAGGCCACACACCTAAGAAAAGGCAAATCAATCCCATACCCATCAGCAGATACCGACTTTTTGGCTTCGTCGTCATCCGCACCAGCCGACTATTCACCGGCTCATACGGCGCCACTTCATGCCCGATCACATCTAATGACACATCCAGTTGTCGCTCGATCGCACTCATCATCTGTGAATCATCGAGCCGCTCTTGATCATACAACTCTTGAGCAACAAAGAAGATATCTTTCCCTGTCGGTTTGAGTGACAACTCCGTATAGGCAAGCTGTTCATAGACCGTCAGATCGCCCATCTCCAGCGCTTGCAGGTACGCTTCATACCGGCCCTGCATCATCTCCAGTCGGCCTGTTTGCGCCTGCATCACTTTGGCCTGCCACATCAGTTCCCGGCAACTCAGCCACTGAGGTGTCAATAAAGTCATGCCCAATAGCGACATCGCTGCAAACACAAACAGCCACCCGGGCAGGGCGGCCATCATTCGTTCAAAGCTAAGAGCGCGCAAGTTGAGCATAGTTAAGGCATTTATCGTCCGTCTGAGGTGCTGGGCAACAATATTATCACCCCACTCGCAACCTCTTGATAGCGCGGGTGTTATGCAGGGGGATAGCGGGCGGTTCTGGTCGTTCACCTGGCGGTTACGTGCAATAGCTGCTCTGTGCTACAATACGCCATTCGATCCACCCCTTAATCAATGATCCCTTTTTCAATCCCAGCAGTGCGCTGCTGCGGAGTACGAACAGGATGACTATGACCGCAACGCCTGAAATGACAGACACTAAGACCGTTTACCTTAAGACCTTTGGTTGCCAGATGAATGTCCTCGACTCTGACCTGGTTCAAGGTCAGCTCGAAGCGATGGGCTACCGGTTCGTCGATGAATGGGAAACTGCTGACGTGATTCTGTACAACACCTGTTCGGTGCGTGAGCATGCGGAAAACAAGGTCTGGTCGCGTGTGGGCGAATTGAAAAGTCATAAGACGAAAAATCCGCATGTGATCCTCGGTATCCTTGGCTGCATGGCTGAGCGTGACGGCAAGGACATGGTGCGTAAACACCCGCAGGTCGATCTGTTATGTGGGCCGGGCGAGTTGGATCAGGTGCCGCTGTTGATCGACAACGCGATGAAAACGAACCTTGAAGATCGCGGCGGGGTGCGGAATGCGAAGATCGCGTTGCAGGGGAATACGCATCGTCGATCTGCGACCTATTCAGCCGCTGCAGATACGCTTGAGAATTTGGATTTGTCGCGGTCGTTTAGTGCGAGCAATCATGGTGGTGCGGCGTACGTGCGGATCACGCGTGGGTGTAATAAGTTCTGTACGTACTGTGTTGTGCCGAACACGCGCGGGCGGGAAGTGCATCGACATCCCGATCATATTTTTGAAGAATGTAAGAAATTGGTTGAGCAGGGTGTGAGAGAGATTACGCTGCTTGGGCAGACGGTGAATCATTATCATTATGATGTGAATGAGACGGTGACGATTGAAGGTGTGCATCAGCCGCAGGTTGGTCAAATTTTGTCACCGAACCGTGGGACGGGCGGGCCGTCACCGGTGTTTAGTGATGGGGTTGTTTCGTTTGCGGATCTGTTGGCGCGGATTCATGATGATATTCCTGAGTTGGAGAGATTGCGTTTTATCACGTCTTTGCCACGGGATTTTGGGAATGACATTTTGCAGGTGATCAAGGATCGTCCGCGTATTTGTCGTTACCTGCATTTGCCGGTGCAATCGGGATCGAATCGGCTCTTGAAGTTGATGAACCGTGGGTATACGGTTGAAGAGTTTAAGGATTTGATTGATCGTGTGCGTGAGTACTTGCCGGACGCGGAGTTGGCGACGGATATTATTGTTGGGTTTCCGACTGAAACGGATGAGGATCAGGCGGAGACAGCGGAGTTGTTGCGGTATTGCAGGTTTAAGAATTCGTTTATCTTTAAGTATTCGCCGCGGCCAGACACGGTGGCGATTACACGGTTTGATGATGATGTGGCGAATGATGTGAAGAAGTTTAGAAATAACGAATTGTTGGGGATTCAGGCTGAGATAAGCCAAGAGATTCATGATGGTTATGTGGGCAAGACTGTGCCGGTGTTTGTTGAGAGTGTGTCGATGAAGACGAAGAAGGCGGCGGGGAATTTGGCGGATACAAGTGTTACTTTGGGATGGGCCCCGGAAGTCGCGAAGGAAGTCACCCAGTTGGCGGGTCGTACGACTGGCGATTTGATTGTTTGTTTTGATGGGTCTGCTGATCTGATCGGGCAAACGATTGATGTTGAGATTGAGAAGGCTGCGCCGCTGACGTTGTTTGGGAAGTTGGCTGAGGTAGCCAAAACTTGTGAATAGTCTACAAAACAAGAGATAAATAGTATTTTAGAGCGTTTCACGTGGTCATAGATGTGTTGACCAGTGGGTTTGTTACGTGAAGCAAAGGTATTTAATAGATCCCACACTGCTGTTACGCATTGGCGAGATCAATGGGTATTCACGCAAACTACTTTGGAAGAATTGGGTATACCCTCAGAAGATTTTTTGAGGGTTGCTGTAACATGGTTTGAATCAAGTCATTTCTGTTACTGAGTCATTTTTGTAGCGTTTGTGTGAGGAAAGATCATGTCGATGCGTTTGAGTCTTGTTTTAATGATGGTGTTGTGTTTGGTTAGTTTTGATCGCATTCAAGGGGCGATATTAACGTGGGAAACGGGCGAGCAGTTTGGTGAGGATATTGAAACGGGTGAGTCGATTCGTGTGACGACGAAGACGGTGGTTGATACTGCTCTGCGACGAGTGAGGTATACGGTGAGTTCGTCGCAGAGTCATGCGAAGGTGGTACTTAATCATGTGCTGAAGATGTGGGGTGTGATCGATAAGCCGTTTGCGGCACCGGTGTGGACTGGCGGGTCGTATGATTATTCGAATGGAACGATGTACTCGCCGTATGCGTCAGAGGTTGCGTGGCCGGGACCTGATTGGGGGAATGAGGTGGAGTATGATTTTTTGACGAATGCGGCGCCGAACAATGATGGTGTGTTTGTGTTTGGATATGACTATCAGACGAGTTATGGGATTGACGGTGCATCGTTGCCGATGGCGGGTGAGGATGGGAATTTGGCGATTGTGTTTCGGGATAAGGATGGGGATTTGCCGGGGGATGGGATGGATGAGGAACAGTTCTTTGAGGTCTATGTGCCGAATTTTGTAGTGATACCTGAGCCGAGCGGGATGGTGATGGTGACTGCGATGGGGATGATGTTATGGCGGAGAAGTTGGCGGTGATGGGTTCATCGGCTGGTGGACATTTGTATGAGGAAGGGCGGCATGGGCTTGGTTTGGCTGAGGGAGAAGAAAATCGTGTGGCGAGATGGTTTGAGCTGGCGGCGGTGTTCCTGGAAAAACACCTAGCCTCAGGAAGTTGAGATTATGTATCCTAAAGTAATTTGTTACGTAAGATAAGTCTGTGTTCTAGCGTAAGTGGCTTGTAGAACACACCACGACCGCCGGTCGTGGGCTTGAGAAAAAACGGTGATTATTCGGTTGCTGCAAGTCGAATTATTCTGGAAGATGTTTGATATGAACTGGAGGGGATATGCTTTATCAAGTGATTAAGGTTTTGATTTCTGCGGTGTTGATTGTGGTGATCGCGGAGGTGTCGAAGCGATTTTCGTGGTTGGGGGGATTGTTGGCGTCTTTGCCATTGATTAGTTATTTGGCGATTATTTGGCTGTATGTGGACACAGGCAACAAGGGGAAGGTGTCGGCGTTATCGATGGATATTTTCTGGCTGGTGATCCCGTCGCTATCGTTCTTCTTAATGTTGCCTGTCTTTTTAAAGAAAATGGATTTTTACCCGGCCATGGGTTTAGCAACCGTGGTGATGTTTGTATGCTATTTAGCAGGTCTTTCTCTTGTTGTACTCGTTGGCAAGTAGGTCGATGAGGCAATGTAGGCGAATGTGAGCAGATTGGTTGATGATGGTGATTGTAGGATTGTCATTGTCTCAAGCTGGCGCAAGGCCTGATGGCGATATCGCTGAAGCGATGAGGTGTGGCGTTATTAAATAATCAGTAAGAAAAGGTCTTTAGTTATGCAGTTGATATTTGATGGCCACCTTGATTTGGCGATGCAGGCTTTGGTTTATGAGCGTGATCAGCGTTTGACGGTTGCGGAGATTCGGGGGCGTGAGCGTGCGGATAACCCGTCGGAGCGTGGGAGGTGTACGCTGAGTTTTGATGAGTTACGTGCGGCGAGGGCAGGGGTGGTGGTGAGTACGATCTTCATCAGGTGTAAGCCAGGGGTTGATCCGAACCGTGTGATCTTGCGGGAAGATGCGGATTATCCGTGCCCGACGATGGCTCATGCGAATGGTCAGATGCAGGTGTCGTATTACAAGTTGATGGAGGAATTGGGGGAGCTGCGGTTTATTACGAGCAAGGGTGAGTTGGCGACGCATTTGGAGTTGTGGGAAGAGTCGGATGATCCGGTGAAGGATAAGTTGCCGATCGGGATGATTATGATGATGGAGGGTGCGGACCCGATTTATCGTGTGGATCAGACGGCGGGGTGGTACGAGCAGGGATTGCGGTGTATCTCGTTGGCGCACTTTGGGAATTCGCGGTTTGGTTGTGGGACGACGACGGCATCGGAGGGGGACGGGCCGTTGACTGAGTTGGGTAAGGAATTGTTGGTGGAGATGGATCGGCTTGGGATCGTGCTGGATTTGTCGCATTTATCTGACATGAGTATTGCGGAGGCAACGGAGATTTATCAGGGGCCGTTGATTGCGACGCACTCGAATTGTAGAAGGATTGCGGATACGTCGAGACAGATGACGGATGTGCAGATCAAGAAGGTGATTGATCGCGGCGGCGTGGTTGGTGCAGTGTTGTGTGTGTCGATGATCAGGGGGGATTTTGATCGCAAGATGCCACATGACGTGTCTATCCGAGAGTTAGCTGATCATGTGGTGAGGGTGTGTGATCTGGCGGGAAACACGGATCATGTTGGGTTTGGAACGGATATGGATGGCGGGTTTGGTGCGGACTGGATCCCAACGGAGGTGGATACATATCGTGATCTGCAGAAGTTTGCGGAGGTTTTGAGTGGGCGCGGGTTTAGCGATGAAGATATTGCGAAGTTTTATCACGAGAACTGGTCACGGTTCTGGTTGAAGCACTTGCCGGGCTGATGGTGCATGAAATGAAGAGATATAAGAAACTGTCAGCGATTGCTGGCAGTTTTTTTGTTTTAGAGGAGAGAGATCTGGGAAATGATGATGGATATGATTTCCCTATGCGTGAGGGAATGGGGCGTGATTTGTCGATAAATATTGTGAAATTCAAGGGGATATGATGATGCTAAAGCGGGTGTTTTCGAAATGTATGTTGCGACCGAGTGATCTGAAGCCTTTGCATGAGGGGACGCGGGTTATCGGTGCGTTTAATCCGGGTGTGGTGAAGGATACGGATGATGGTGTGACGTATTTGGTGGTGAGGGTTGTGGAGGAGCCGTTGGATGTGCGAGAGGATGCGTGGGCGTCGCCACGGATTGTGGGTGAAGATGAAGGTGGTGGTGATGGTGGGATTGAGATTGATTGGATTGATAAGGCGGATGTGGATTTGAGTGATCCGCGGGTCTATCACGTGATTAGTACAGGGCTGATTCGATTGCGATTTATCTCGCATTTGCGGGTATATGTGTCGAAGGATGGGCGGACGATCGATAAGCAGATCGGGACGATTTATCCTGAGGGGCAGTATGAGGTTTATGGGATTGAAGACCCACGGATTACGCGGATTGGTGAGCGGTTTTATATGACGTATGTGGCGGTATCTGAGCATGGTGCTGCGACGGCGTTGATGAGTACGAAAGATTTTAGATCGTTTGAAAGGCATGGAGTGATTTTGCCGCCGGATAATAAGGATGTGATTTTGTTTCCGGAACTGATCGATGGGAAATATGTGGCGATGCATCGGCCGATGCCGTCGTTGAGGCTGACGAAGCCTGAGATATGGTTGGGCCATTCGAAAGACCTGAAGCATTGGGGTGAGCACGAGCAACTGATGGGATCGCGTGAATCGGTGTATCGTGATCGGATTGGCGGGGGGACGCCGCCGGTGCGGATGGAGATGGGGTATCTGAGTTTGTATCACGGTTCGGACAAACAAGCTGGTGAGGAGGGCGTGGGCGTTTATACCGCGGGTGCGTTTGTGATGGATAAGGTTGATCCACGGCGGGTGGTTGCGCGGACAGCTAAGCCGATCATGAGGCCTGAGGAGGACTATGAATTAAGGGGTTTCGTGAATAATGTTGTGTTTCCAACGGCGGTTGTTGAAGAGGGAGATATGTATCTGATTTATTACGGGGCTGCGGATGAGAATGTGGGGGTGACTGCGTTTAAGAAAGAGGATCTACATCGGGCGCTTCAGTTGGTATAAAAAAAGGCTCCACAATGGGAGCCTATTCGTTCGTTAGATTGATTTTTACGCGATGCGTGTGTCAGGTTCGGCTTGAGGGAAAGTAGTTTCGAGCCAGGTTGTGCCTTCTGACATTTCAACGGTGAGGTTGGAGATGTTGGGTGGGATGAGAAAGGTTTGACCTTTTTCGAAGGCGATATGTGGCGATGCATCACATGAGAAGTGGCCGGAGCCTTCAAGGAACATCCAGACGATCGGCTCGTTGTTGGTGAGCGGGTCTGTGAAGTTTGATTTTGCGATGTAGCGATCGAGGTTGAAGAATTTACAGGTGATGAGTTGTGTGCGTGAGGCGTATTGGCCGTCGGTGGTGATGTTGGGTTCGTATTTTGAGGTTTCTGCGGGCCCGAGGGTCATGCACTGCATGGCGGCATCGATGTGGAGTTCGCGGCCTGTGCGGCCCCAGTCGTAGACACGGAAGGTTGTGTCGCTGGGGGTTTGTACTTCGGCAGCGAGGATGCCTTGGCCTAAGGCGTGGCATGTGCCGCTGGGGACGTAGTGGCAGTCGCCGATGTTGACGGGGACTTTGATGAGCAGTTCTTCGACCGTGTTGCTTTTGATGGCTTGACGGAAGAGTCCTTCGGTGGTGCCTTCCTTAACGCCTTTGTATATGACGGCGCCGGGTTCTGCGTGCAGGATATACCAGCACTCACTTTTGAGGAAAGCGTCCTCGTGGGCGTCGGCGTATTTTTGGGATGGGTGTACCTGGACGGAAAGGTTGGTTTTCGCGTCGAGGAATTTGACGAGCAGGGGGAATGAGTTTGAATCGGTAAGGGGGAGGGAGCCGGTGATGGCTGGGCCGAGGGATTGGATGAGCTCTGAGATGGTTTGCCCTGAGAATTCACCGTTGGCGATGAGGGAGTGCTCGGGAGAGCCGCCGCCGCCGCTGACGGATGTTTGATTCAGGTCAGCGAGTTCCCAGGATTCGCCAATATGGGTGTTGGATGTGCCGGGTAGGGTTCGGTCGAGGAGTTCGAGCGTGCGGCCACCCCAGACCTTTTCCTTGTAAATGGGGTTCAGTTTCAGCGGGTAAAGCTTCTTTGCGTACATATCAACCACTCACTTCTGTAAAGTTGTGAAAAAGATATAAGCATGCGTCAACTGGACAGTTTCCACCCTGGTCCTTGTATAACATACACGATTTGATCAAATGTATCCAAAAAGAGACAAATAAAATCAAAATAAACGGATTACTTATGTAATTGTCAGTGTTTTTCTGGATTATTGCGATTCTGCGTAAATGATCAATCATGGCTTTGTTACAAGGTTGTTGGGGTCCGTAAATTGGAGGTTGTATGTATTGTTACAGAGTTGTGTTACTTGTCTGTTTATCGGTGTTTCTGGTCAGTGTGGAGAGTCTTTCTGCACAGTTAATTCGGCGATATGGGCCAAATTCGTATGGGACGCGAGGGGGGACGCTGGATCGGCTGTGGTATGATGCTGATCGGATGCGTGAACGGGAGATTGCGGGGAATCAGGCTCGAAATAATCCGTATTTAGCGGCCCAGCGGGGGTATGCGTATGACGGTGGGCTGAGGTATTTGCCGGCAGGGGCGAGGGCGCGGTATCAGACGTTTTTGTATCAATTTGGTGGTGTGCCGATCAATCCGGTCTTTCCGCCATGGGGGAGGTTTTATGATGTGCCGCGTGCGATGTTGGGGGTTGGGTTTTATTCGATATATCGTTCGCCGCTGTATACCTATGTGTGGCGGTTTGGACGGCAACCTTATCCACAAGAGCTGGGATTGTCGCCTGAATTGCCGAGCCAGAGGCGTGTATATCCGGAGCGGGATTTGCGATTGGACATGATTGAAGCGGAATAGGGGTGGTTGAGGTCTTGTGATATTGTACGGATGACGAATTGGTCGATATGACTGCTTGTGAAGAAAGCTGACGGGGTGGCGGCGAATCAGCTATACTTTTTACTTAAAGTGCTTGTGCGCTTTGCAGATATTTGCCTGTAAATAACACCAAGAACGGTATCCAAGAATCAAGAGGGGTACGCAGACATATGGCTCAACGACGACCAACACGTCAGGTAACACTCGGCTCGGATCATCATGGTTACGTTAAGATCGGTGGCGATGCGCCGGTGAGCGTACAGACGATGACCTCTGGTTATACGTACGACATTGATACGTGTGTTGCTGAGATCAATAAACTGGCAGCAGGCGGTGCGGACTTAGTTCGCGTGGCTGTGCCGGAGAAGAAAGATACGGATGCGCTGAAGGAGATTATTCCGCAGGTGAAGGTGCCGATCGTTGCGGATGTGCATTTCCATTTCCAAAGAGCTTTGGATGCGATCGAAGCTGGCGTTCATAAGATCCGTTTGAATCCGGGTAATATTTCGGATCGTAAGCAGGTTGAAGCGGTGATTGAGGCCTGCAAGGACAAGGGCGTGCCGATCCGTATTGGGGTGAATGAAGGCTCAATTATTGAGCGTCGAGACAAGCAAAAACGCATGAAGGAATTAGGTGGTGTGTTTTCGAACAACAAGCATGGCCACTTTCTTGCGATCATGATTGCGAAGCTTGAAGAGTATTTGGATATTTTCTACGAAAAAGATTTTTATGACATTGTGATCAGTGCGAAGTCGCCGGACCCGAATTTGTGTATTGCGGCTTATACGGAAATCTCTAAACGCTTTGATCATCCGCTGCATTTGGGTGTGACGCATGCTGGACCTCGTGAGACGGGGAGTATTCGTTCGGTTGTGCCGCTTGGGCATCTGCTGGCAAGTGGTATTGGTGATACGGTACGAATTAGTTATGCGAACGATCCGATTTTTGAAGTTGAGGATGCGCTTGAGATGCTTTACTGCCTTGAGTTGCGTGAACGCAAGGGTGTGGACTTGATCGCATGCCCGACGTGCGGCCGCATACAGGTGGATCTGTTTACACTTGTTCAGGATGTGCGGAAGGTACTTGCTGAAGAGATTCAGTTGCCGATTAAGGTGGCGGTGATGGGTTGTATTGTGAACGGGCCGGGCGAAGCTGAGGGGGCAGATGTGGCGATCTTTGCGGGCGATCGACGCGGTATTATTTACGTCCAAGGGCAGCGTGTTGCGAATGTGAAGGAAGAAGAAATTCTTGAGGCATTGCTCGCTGAGTGTAAGAAGTTTGAAGCCAAGGTGTTGGCTGGCGAAGCAAAGCTTGGTGAGAAGGTCGTTGAGATCGCACCACCTGATCCAATCGGTGATCTGGGTTCCGGTTTCGATAAGATCGCTCAGGGCGATGTCGATAAATTGTCAGATCTGACGATTGGTGAATCATAATCGTTAAGATTAATCAATGATTTTAAATATGAAACAAATGATACGCAACGGTTTTAAAACTGTTGCGTTTTTATATATGGTCAGAAATGCTTTATATGAAATTAGCCGATAACCGCTTGTATTACAGGGGTTTTTGTAGCTCGGTCGATATGAGTTTTGTATTGATCCCAATAACGACAAGATTAGACTTGTCGGGTTAATGTTTGTGGATCATAATATCTGTGATTCATTATCTTTAGGGAAGCATTCTGTGTTGTAAGAGGGTGCGGAAATCATCAAACGGAGAGAGGCATGAACAATTTATGTAAATCGATCGGTGCAGGGCTGTGTATAGCGGCTTCTGTAGCGATGACTCAATCAGCGACAGCCAACATCGATATTGTGTTTGATTACACATACGATGCGAATGGTTTTTTTAATACGGGTTCAACCTTTGCAGACGGATCCAACGGTGCGACACGCCGAGCGCGTCTGGAAGAGGCTGCAACTTACTTTGAAATGTATTTCGAAGACTCACTTGATGCGATTGTGCCTGGTGGTGGTAATACGTGGAGTCAGAGCTTTTCAAACCCAGCAACCGGTGGTTCGACATTGATTGATAATCCGGCGGTTGGTCAAGATCAGATCGTGATTTATGCTGGTGGTCGCAACATGAGTGCGCTGGGGCGTGGCGGGCCTGGTGGTTGGGGAGGCACTGGAAATGCTTCGTGGTTTGATACGATCGGACAACGCGGTCAAGCAGAGACTACTGGCGCGAGTGCGGTAGATTTTGCACCTTGGGGTGGATCATTGACTTTCGATACAGATATCGTTGTGAACTACAACGG
Organism: Poriferisphaera corsica; assembly: GCF_007747445.1. Taxonomy (NCBI): domain Bacteria; kingdom Pseudomonadati; phylum Planctomycetota; class Phycisphaerae; order Phycisphaerales; family Phycisphaeraceae; genus Poriferisphaera; species Poriferisphaera corsica. The sequence continues at coordinate 2,761,025 of NZ_CP036425.1, read as the reverse complement.
GAGTAATCTGGCTGTAGATTGGTTCTGGGGTGATGCGAGTTCGTCCGTGCCTGTTCAGACCGCCAATACCGATTCAGTCGTATACGATTTTCTTTCTGTGGCGATTCATGAAATCGGCCACGTGCTTGGTTTTGGAACATCAGACTCATTCGATAATCTGATTTCTACGGACTTGTTTACAGGTGCGAATTCTGTGGCTGAGTATGGTGGCAATGTGCCTGTCGAATCAGCAAGTGGTCACTGGCTGGATGATCTGGATGGCGGCATTCACGCGATGGATCCGACGATTGCAAATAATCAGCGTAAAATGCTGACCGACTTGGACTACGCGGGTTTCGCTGATATTGGCTGGCAGGTCAATATTCCTGAGCCATCGTCGCTATTGCTCCTGACTCTCGGGGCTGCGGCTATGATTCGTCGTAAGACGGCATAAATTAAAGCATCACAAAATGCATATAAAAGCTGACTGTTCTGCAGCCAGCTTTTTCTATGTCTGAATTGGGTAATCCCTGTCTATCGGTGATCAGATATCTGTGTCACGCTGTAAGTGGCGTTGTGATTCAATCATTCTAAGATCATTTCGAGACTATGAACTGGGAGCCTTTTTTTATGAAAGCTTTAGCGGTCGTTTTTATCTTGGTTGTCATTGCACTTGTAGGTATTTACTACGGCGCAGGTTTTTCGACACTTGACCCTGCGATTCAGCAGGAACAATTCGAGAATAACATCAAGGTAGGGATGCCTTGGAAGGATGTTGTGGATGCACGCATGCCTCGGAAAATGATTATCATCAATCCAAAAGCCAAGCTTGGCTATGGGCATGAAGTGAAATACAAGCAGCAAACAATCGAAGATTATCTTGGGCGTACCAGTGATAAAGAAGGCTTTATCTTTATCTACAATTTCTCTGCAAAAGATGTGACCGAGGTGTTTTTTGATATGAATGGGAACATCAGTTATATCGAGCATCCTAAGACTGTGGCAGATCTGTATCAGGGTACTTTTCATAAATAAACCCAATCTGAGAAGCATATTTGTTTTAGCATTATGGGAGCAGGTTTATGTCATCAGAGGCGAGGCCGACGGTATCCTGCCCATCCTGCGGCAAGGTTTATGTGTGGAAGCCGCAATTTATGGGTAAAGAACTGGGTTGCAAATGCGGTCATGATTTTCGTCCTGTAACGCCACAAGTTGTTGATCCGCATGCAGCTACTGGCGGCGTAGAAACCAGCACACAGTTTGGCTTATACGCACAGGCAAGTGGTGGTAAATCAGCGGTGGCCAGGGCGCTCGAAGAGCGTGTCGATGATATAACGCCATCTAAAGTCAAAGCATGGTATATACCTTTGGTGTGTATCCCCATCGGTTGGCTGGTCACAATCGGCTTGATGATTTTCCTCACGGGTGATCCATCGAAAGGTTCATTTATTGCTGTCGAAGTGATAATGATTCAAATGATCGTTTTTATTCCGACTGCGATATGGGCTTTGTTGTTTGTGGCTGACTGGTTTGATTTGGCGTTCTCCGATTTTAAAACAACGCTACTGAAAATTGCAGCGCTCACATTCTTGCCCGCGGCGATCTGCGACGTCTTGCTTGTGCAGATCATGGCGATTGCTGGTTTCGATCATTGGTATTTGGTTGCTTGCCTTGCGCCATATCTTTTTCTTTGTGGTGTGCCGGTGGGGCTGATGTTTGCAATGCAGCTCAATGAAGCATCTATTTTTCTTGTTTTACTTTTTATACCAAGGGCGGCTGCGTACTTTGGTTTGGCGACGATCTTCCCTGACTATTTTCAAAATATTTTCTAACTGTTTGTTAGCTCGAATTGTAAAAGAAAAGCGTCGCACTCTTAATAGACTGCGACGCTTTGTTATTTGTACAGGGCAGGGGTATTGCTGATAAAGGTATTAACCAGAAACGACTCGGCCTTGAGCGCGAAGTTGTCTTTGTCGCAATACGAGGGCGACCATACAGAAACCACCGAGGATGCCGAAGCCAGCCATGATGATGTACCAGAAGAGGTAACCGTAATCAGCTTCGGTTGCTTGAAGCACGCGGCCTGTAATGAAGAGTGATATTGCAGCACCGTAGTATTGGAATGAGTCAATAACACCAGCAGCGAAGCCAGCCATCTTTTTACCGCCTATGTCCATCGGTGCTGCTGCACCGACTAGCGAGTGCGTTGAGTTCACAGAGAGTGAAATCATGATGAGAATCGTACAGCCTACGACGATACCAAAGGCAGTAGGACTGACCCATCCCATGGAGAGGATGATCGCCGAGAGTCCGATGATGCACGCTTCACCGAAGTAAAGGACCGCAGCTACTGGCGCGCGTTTGCCGTTAAAGAATTTGTCTGAGATGAAGCCCGACCCGATAGATCCCATGATTGCGACAATCGGCATGAGCGAAAGTGTGATGACCACAATCCAAGGGATGTTGCCCTTCATATCAAAACCGAGTTGCTCTTCGAAGTAAAGGATTGAAATGTTATCAAGTGAGTGACGGACACCACCGGTACAGGCATATGCCAAGGCATAGAACCATACGAGCGGATGTAGGAAGATTGTTTTTAGTGAATGTATCAGCGGAACGGTTGTGCCTTCTGAATTATCGACCTCGTCTTCAATTTCACCAGGGAAGCCTGCTTCATCAGGAGATTGTTTAACCACGATGATCATGAATAAAGCGGCTGCAACCGTAAAGAGTGGTGGGATGATGAAAAGGTATCGCCATTCACCTTCTTTCATGAGGTAAAAGCTACCTAGCATGAGAGTGGTGCTTAGGATGAAGGGGGCAAGATTTGAGATAGCAATTTGGCCAAGTTGGATCATGATACCGAAGATACCCGCAAAGGTTCCACGTTCAGTGCGGTGGAACCATGCGGCATTGATTTTGACCATGCCCGGAGCGCCAAAGGATTGCATGTAACCGTTGAGGAGCGAGAGCATGCCGAATGTGGTGAATGAGCTGACCCAAGGTGAGAAGCCAAACATGAAGTTAATGATGATCGTGCCGATGGCTCCGATGAGCATGCAGCGTTTACCGCCGATGCGGTCAGAGAAGAGCCCGTTGATGAGTTGGCCGGTCCCATAGGCAAGTGCCCAAACGCCGAATAAATCCCCAATAGCAGTCTTGTCGAAGCCGAATTCATCACGCAAGCCGGGTGTCGCAAAACGGAAGTTGTAGCGGCACATGTAGTAGGTGGCATACATCAGGCCAAGTGCGAACCAGTTCATCCCACGGCGGAACCTAAACCCGGGGGTGTGATTGATAATAAAAGTACCACTGTCTTTCGTGGTGACCTGACTATCAAGGGCAGTGTTGTTCTCTGACATAATTGACCTGTGCGTAGAGGGTTATGGGGATTATCAACAGGCGGCTGCGCATAGCGCGAGCTTGCTAGGATAATGTAAATTGCTCATAAAATCCAAACAAAAAATTGACGCAAAAATAACCTGTCTAACAATGTTAATATGACATCAGTGAGGTCATGAATTATGCTAAATATATGACACTTATGCGCTTGTGATCATGCAGTAGAGGGCAAGGGGATTCCGCGGTTTTCTCACTTCGCAGGCTTCTGCTGACATTCTTACATGTCACGGTTTCTGTTTGCCATCTCGAAGAGAAGCAACATGTATATTGCATGACTTGTCGTTAACCGAAAACTCACAGAATCGCTGCTTCCACCTCCCATAATGCTCCTGTATCCTGCTCGCATGCAGTCCACAATTCAAACGCCCCCAACTACCGCTCCAGCCAGCAAATACCGCAAGCCACGCATCAATACGCGCCTTGTTTACCGCTACACATTGCTCGCGCTGCTCTTTGCAATTCTTGGCCTATTCCTCATTTGGCCCATTATCCTCACCGTCACAGGCGGGTTTACCGACAGTGATGGTCATTTCACTCTCTCATATCTACTTTCTATTTTCCAAGACCCGCTCTATATGCAAGGTCTGCTTAATTCACTGCTGATTGCCACTTGCACCACAGTCCTATGCCTCTTGATTACGCTTCCTCTTGCCATCATTGCCACTAAGTTTGATTTCCCCGGCAAGGTCGCAGTCTCATCTCTCATCCTCGTACCGCTCATCCTCCCGCCCTTTGTTGGTGCGATCGGTCTTAGAGCACTTCTCGGCCGCTTTGGCATGATCAACACCGTCCTTATGGATATTGGTTTCCTCGATCCCAACGGCCCCGGTATCGACTTTCTTGGCGGTGCTGTTGGCGGTCGGTTCTGGTCGGTCGTGGTCATGGAAGCTTTGCATCTCTACCCCATAATCTATCTCAATATCACGGCTGCTCTTGCAAATCTCGATCCTGCACTCGACGAAGCGGCTTTGAACCTTGGCGCTTCTCGTTTTAAACGCTTTTGGAAATGTACATTCCCTCTCATCATCCCCGGCATCTTTGCTGGCGCAACCATTGTTTTCATCTGGTCATTCACAGAGCTTGGTACGCCTCTGATGTTCGACTATTACAAAGTTACCCCGGTCCAAGTTTTTTGGGGCATCAATGAGATCGGCGACAACCCACGACCCTACGCGCTTGTTGTCGTGATGCTCTTCGTTGCTATCGCCCTCTACATGCTCGGCAAGTTTGTCTTCGGCGGTAAAGCTTATGAGATGCAGGCCAAAGCCTCTGTTGCTTCAACCGTTGAAAAGCTTCCGTTTGGCAAGGGGCTCCTTGCCCTTTTGCTTTTCGTTGGCATTACACTCCTCGCTGTCCTCCCGCATATCGGTGTCATTCTTTCATCATTCGCCGCCGACGGTACATGGTATCGCACCATCGTTCCTGCTGAGTTCACAATCTCGCACTTCAACTCCGCACTCACTCACGATCTCGCTATCGGCTCCATCTACAACTCGCTCTATTACGCCTTTGCCGCGATGATTTTTTGTGCCATCATCGGTATCGCAATTTCCTATCTAACAGTTAGGGTCAAAATCAAAGGCGGCTTTATTCTCGACTCACTTGCGATGCTACCACTTGCCGTCCCCGGCCTCGTCATGGCTTTCGGCTACGTCGCAATGACTCTTGAATGGCCTTTTCAAGAAGGCTCGATCTTTGGTGGTTTTTTCTCCGTTCTCGGTAAAAATCCAAACCCCGTGCCGCTTCTGATTATTGCATACACGATTCGGCGTCTGCCCTACATTGTCCGTTCAACCTCCGCAGGCCTTCAGCAGACCTCCGGTCTCCTCGAGGAAGCAGCCCTCAATCTCGGCGCCTCAACCATGACTTCCGTTCGCCGCATCGTTGTTCCGCTCATCATGGCTAACATCATCGCAGGTTCCATCCTCGTCTTTTCTTTCGCGATGCTAGAAGTCTCTGACTCACTCATCCTCGCTCAACAGGACAAAGATTTCCCAATTACCAAGGCAATCTGGGAGTTCTACTCTCGACTCGGTGACGGCCAGTATATCGCCTCTGCTATGGGTGTTTGGGGAATGGCTCTGCTCACGATCACTCTCGTAGGTGCTTCGGTCCTCATGGGTAAAAAACTCGGCGCCATCTTCCGCGTCTGATTTATAGGCAAATACATTGTTGGACAATATCTATCCAAAATAATGAGCATTTACTAAAATGCATGATGTCACGATTACCTTATCACCGGGGTGCATTATGCCTAAAAACGATATGCCCATTACACCTCTCATGATTCATGAGCCGATTCAATGCGCCAGTTGCGACTACAATCTGCTTAATCTTAGTACCGACAGCAATTGCCCCGAATGTGGCCTCGCGATCAATGAATCACTTGCTGAGTATCACAACACGACACAGCACGCAGTCATTACCGCACTTTTTCGTTTACTCATGGTTTACTGCTTTATCGTGTATATTTTCCCAATGATTGTGCAAATATTCGCTGCGTTTCTCACTTTTATTCTGCCTCAACAATCCACAGCGTTAGTAGCTATTGATGTTTCCTTCCAAGAATTCATCATGTTTGGTGGTATGCACGTTACTAGCGCAGTTTTTATTATCATGCTGTTTTATTATGCCCCCGCGATTGTCAATAAAATTTTTAAACCCCGCGGCCGTTTTATTCTTGGCCCCGGGCTTACTGCTCCCAAACTCATGACTGTTGGTCTAACTCTGATTGGCGCATACATCACATTCGCGGCCATCATCAAGCTCATCTATCTTTTCTACGGTATCGCCTATCAATCCTTCGGTATTGGTGACGACACCGCTCAACTCAGCTATTTTTTCCCATCAGGTGGCAGTGATCTGATGTATGCCATCCCCTACATCTTTCAATTCATCCTGGGTCTTGTCATCATCCTCGGCAAGCATGGCCTCGCAAATTTCATACACAAACTCCGTAACGCTGGGACCCGTTTATAAAAAAAGCGTGAGTAAAACTCACGCTTGAATCTGTGGTTCATTTGAGGTTATTTCATTTTCTGTGGATACTTCATTTTTAATTTTTCAATTTTCGGCAACGCCATATATCTGATATATGGAACATCAGGATTGTTTTCTGCATAATCCTGATGATAACTTTCTGCGACATAAAAACCATCTTTCGATAGTGGTTCAAGTGTTGTTACAATTCTCTTGTCCCCATACACTTTGTCTGCCTCTAACTGCTTAATATATTTTTCAGCTATTTCTTTCTGTTGTTCATTTTCATAAAAGATTGCAGACCGGTATTGTGGGCCAACATCATTCCCCTGCCGGTTTAGTGTCGTCGGGTCATGTGCCACTGTAAAGAAAATTTTGAGTAACTGCCCATATGTAATTTTCTTCGGGTCATAGGTAATTTGAATTGCTTCCGCATGCTTCGTTCGCCCAGCCGCAACTAACTTGTAGTTAGCCGTGCTCTTATCCCCGCCTGCATAACCCGATACAACGTTCTCAACACCATTTAGATGTTCAAATACACCTTCTGTACACCAAAAACATCCGCCCGCTAGTACTGCTGTCTTGAGCCCGTCACTTCGCTCGTCCGTATCTGAGATCTGCACACTTTCGACCGGCGAGTTTTGAACTTCATCAACCTTTGGCTCGGGGGCTTCCTTTAGTGGTCCGCCATCGCCACGGCTACACGAAAAACCAGTGAATGCTAACATCAACATCACACAAACTCCCAATATCAGAGCGGATCGCTCATGATTTAAGAACCACATCCTCATCGATACTGACCTCTTTATTAACCAATGCTAACGAACTAATCATAGGACTACATATGAGCAAAATCGACCAATTGTTCACATTCTGATCGCATGCAACCGTCGCGATTGACAACATTCACCGGTCAAACTTTTCAAAATATCCCATTAGCACGCATCGCTATTGAGACTACCGTTACGTGCTTGAATTTATTCGTAATGGTTTAGAGGTTTGTATTTAATGGGGCCTAGCGGGCTCGAACCGCAGGCCTACTTATTGCAAACATGCATTTTGAGTGACAAATCTGTGCCAAATATTGAATATCCTGCTGGATACCATCAGATGGATTTAACAATATAGATAATAGCATTGTTAATGATAAATGATTATGCGTACATCATTTTTAAGATATAAAGATCGATTAGTCGAAACTTTTAGAATAGTAATTAGTCTGATGAGCCGGTTTCCGGTGGTAAAGTTAAGAGTTATGTCATTTTGAGCACTTTCTGCTGGTGGTTTGGATTTCTTTTTATCCATTCGTTTCAGAATAGCGTTTTTAAAAAATACAGGTGACTTATGTCTCGCAAACTAACGGGTTTAGCATGCTTATGCATGTGCGGTATCGTGCAGCTTCACGCAGCAGATGTGACATTCACAGGTGGAACAAGCAATAGCTGGACGCTTGATGCCAATTGGTCGGGAGGTAGCGCGCTTGCAGCCGATGTCGATGGGCAGATCACCATACAATCGGGCAATGGCGCGTCGCCATTCACACTCACCGGGATTGATCTCGCTTACACCAATATCGGTGGGATGTTATTCGACGGAACTGGCACGGATGGTGATTACACCCTTCAGGGCACCGGCTCGCTGACATTTAATACCGGCACGGGCATTTTCAATGGCAAAACAGGTACCGCAACGATCGGTGTAGATATTGTAAGCCTGGGCTCTTCATTCACCGTAAGCGCCTTGGTGGGTGGTATCTCGCTGACTGGTGATGTTGGCCTGACTGGTGGGGTTCAATGCAATTTTTCCGGTAGTAGTGCAATCAATGCATCAGGTGTGATCAGTGGCAATGGTACAGTGAACGTAAGTGGTGGTAGCAGTATAGTCACACTCACTGGTGCCAACACCTATACCAACGGAACAACCTTTTCTGGTGGCACGATAATTCTTGGCAATGATGATGCTTTAGGGACAGGTACGCTAACCTTAAACACTGATCTGGGCCAAGCGATCCAATCGGATAATGATGCACGATCAGTGAGTAATGCAATCGATCTTGGCAGTAACACGCTGACTGTGGACGGCGACAATAATCTTGTGCTTTCTGGTGTCATCAGTGGTGATGGTGCGTTGACATTGAATATGGATGCATCCAGCGACACATTGACACTCAGTGGCGCAAATACGTATACAGGTGGAACAACCATAACCAGCGGCACACTCATACTTGGCAATGACGATGCCTTGGGAACAGGCGATGTAACAACCGGAACAAATAATGGACGGATTCAATCAGATGATGATTCACGTAACATTGGCAACAATTTCATTACTTCACCTGGTAATGCGCTCGCTGTCACCGGCAGTAATAAACTTACACTATCGGGAATCATAAGTGGCAGTAGTGGTTTAGCTGCACTGGGCGATACCACGATATTACTGACAGGGAACAACACATATACTGGCAATACTCTTTTAGCAAATAGTGAGAATACGATCATCTTTGGCAATGATAATGCAATAGGCACTGCCGATTTGCTTGTGAATTTTAGCAGTTCGATTGAATCGAATGATGATGCAAGATCAGTCGGCAATGGTATTCGTATTGCATCTGATCAAACGCTCACTGTGAGTGGTGATAGCAATCTTGCACTTTCAGGTGTGATTAGTGGCGATGGCTCAGTAAACCAAAGCGGTAGCGGAACATTCACGCTTAGCGGCACTAACACCTATACCGGCGGTACTGCCTTATCTGGGAGTACGATAATTCTTGGCAATGATGATGCTTTAGGAACAGGCAGTGTTGTTATATCGGGTGACACGGTATTTGAATCAGATAATGATGCCAGAACTGTGGGCAATGCAATTAATATTAATTCGGAACAAACACTAACTGTAGGGGGTGGCAATAATCTAGAACTGTCCGGTGTGATTAGTGGTGATGGTGTTTTGGCGTTGGATATGTCATCGAATACTGAAACGTTCACACTCAGTGGCAATAATACATACAGTGGCGGCACGACGCTGGATCTTGGTACTGTAATTGTTGCGCATGACAATGCATTTGGAACGGGCAATGTAACTGTAACAAATTTTGGGCGTCTTCAGTCAGATGATGATGCACGCAATATTAGTAATAACTTTATCACTTCATCAGGTAACGATGTTTTTATTGTCGGTAGTAATCAGCTCACATTATCTGGAACGATTAGCGGTAGTGGTGGTATCGCTTCAGAAGCCGGTAGCTCGGTTTTATTGACAGGGAATAATACATATACCGGTTCAACCTTCATGTTGGGTGGTACGATTATTGTTGGCAATGATAATGCATTAGGTACTGGTAATGTGAGTTTGAATGCCTCTAGTACAATCTCGTCGAATGATGATGCGAGGTTAATTAGCAATACGTTTTCGACGGTGTCTACAGCAATTTTGACAGTTTCTGGTAGTAATGATCTGGAACTTTCGGGTGTGATCAGTGGCGGTGGTGGTTTGAATGTGAGTTTGGATGAACCCACTGATGCACTGACACTTAGTGGTGTTAATACCTATACCGGTGACACGACTTTATCAAGTGGAAAAATTATTGTCGGTAATGACAGTGCTTTTGGGACAGGCAGTGTGTTGGTGGAGGGTGATGCAGTGCTTGAGGGGAATAGTGATTCACGTTCAATTAGTAATAGCATTGGTGTTGGTTCTGGTCATACGCTGACTGTTAGTGGAGAAAGTAGTAATAATCTGGAAATTTCTGGTGTTATCAGTGGTGATGGTGCTTTAGTAAAAAGCGGAGGCAGTGAATTAACACTTGGCAGTGATAACACGCACACTGGGGGTACAACTCTTTCGGAGGGTGCGATTGTCATTGAGTCAAGCCAATCATTAGGAAGAGGTTTGTTTAATGTGACAGGTGACTCGAGATTGGCTGCATCAGATGATTTCGCAATAAGAAATGCTACCAGTATCAGTAATGGCGTTTCATTACTATTGGATGGTTCTAAAAGTAGCTTCAGTTATAGTGGTATCATTAGTGGTGATGGATCGCTGGCTTTAGAGATGTCTGGTAAAACTATCACAATTAGTGGTAACAATACATATACTGGTGGAACATCAAGTAAAGATGGGGGTCTCATACTTGGTCATAATAATGCGCTGGGGACAGGCAGTCTTACGCTGGATGGTGCTGTCACGATTCAATCAAATGATGATACACGTTCTATCAGTAATGCGATAGGATTTACTTCAGAGAGTAATTCGCTGACGTTTAATGGAAGTAATGATCTTACACTGTCTGGTATTATCAGTGGTGAGGGGTCATTAACAAAATCAGCTACCAACACATTGACGCTTGGTGGTGCGAATACGTATTCAGGTGGAACAACATTATCCGGCGGGACGGTCATCCTTGGTCATGATGATGCATTGGGGGCAGGCGGTGTCTCAGTAGCAAGTAGTTCTACAATTGAATCCAGTGATGATGCGAGAACTGTGAATAATGATTTTAGCGTTAGTTTGATGTTGACAGTAGGTGGTAGCAATGATCTTGAGTTGGCTGGTGTTATCAGTGGTAATGGCAGCTTGACTAAAGAAGGTTCAGGTACACTCACGCTATCTGGTAGCAACACTTACACCGGTGAGACAGCGGTTAGAGCGGGGACATTGATTGTTAACGCCAATATGGGCAATACGAATATGTTTGTTTACAATGGCGCAACACTTGGTGGTGCGATGTCAATAGCTGGTAACTGCATCAGCTCCGGCACGATCTCTCCGGGCAACAGTGCGGGGACGATGGTTGTTGGCGGCACTCTGACATTGAATAGTTCAAGCATCTATGACATGGAGATCGAATCAACAGCAGGTGCTGGCACGGGCAATGATTTGATTGATGTGACTGGTAGTGCTGCGATTGACGGCACATTGAATGTGATTGGTTTACCCGGCTACGTGCCGGAGGATGGTGATACGTTTACGATTCTTGAAGCAGATGATGGCGTGAGTGGTACGTTCGCAACAATTAGTGACGACATCGCTGGCTTTGAAGTCTCGGCAACTTACAATGCGACTGATATTGTGATTACGTTGAATGAGGCGTTAGCGGATTTTTCCTCAATCACACAGCGTAATCTTTTCTCTGCCGCTGATGCATTCGAGCGTATTTCGCAAAACTCGCCAACCGGTGACATTGCAACAGTGATTGCTCAGCTTGAAAACCAGACGGGTCAAGCTTTGGTTGTTGCATTTGAGCAGATCGTGCCGAACTATCTTGTGCCGCAGGCTGAAGCAACATTTAAAGGCATTGACGTTCAAAATAACAACTTCAATGGGCGCCTCAACGAGCTGCGTTATGATCTACCCAAGCTCTGGTCTAACAACCTCAGCGTCAACACACCGCAGGGCGCTAGTATTGAAGAATCAGTCGATCCCGAGTACGTCATACTCTTTGCGATGCAGACGCAGGAGACATTGGAGCAGCAGCAGGAAACCAATCGTTTCTCTGGTGTAGGCAAAGATATCTGGGGCGCATGGATCAATGGCTTCGGTACCTTTGGTGATTTTGATTCAACCTCAAGTCAAGCGGGTTACGAATTCAATACCGCCGGTGTAACGTTTGGGTTCGACTACCGTGTACTCGACTCACTCGCCGCAGGCGCTTTCTTTGGCTACTCCAACACTGGCATCACCGTAGACAGCGGGCAAGGCACCAGTTCGTTTAACAGTATCAATACCGGGATGTACATGACTTGGTTCAATGAAGAAGGTTTTTACGCATCAGGTCTGTTTGGTGGCGGCGTGAACTTTTATGAAAACAACCGTCGCATCGTGTTTGGTATGATTGACCGTGTTGCTGAGTCAGATCCAACCGGTTTTTACTTGCAGGCACTAGCAACCGGTGGCTATGAATTTAAATCAGGTAACTGGGGGTTCGGGCCTCAGCTTGCATTGCAATGGGTGAACCTGCAAATCGAATCGCACAGTGAAACCGGTGCCGATAGTTTGAATCTAGACGTCGGTGCGTTTAATGGCAACTCGTTTGTGACACGTCTTGGTTTTAGAACTACGTATAAGTATGACACATCAGCAATGCTCTTCATACCCGAACTCGTCGGCTTCTGGGAGCATGAATACCTAAGTCCGATTGATACCGTTGAGGTCGGCATCCCATCCGGACCTGACTCATTTGCGTACAGCGGCATTGGCCCGGGACGAGATTCGGGTTTGATAGGTGTGAACCTAATCGGGATTAGCCACGAGCAGCCGATCAGCTTTACAGTTTAGTACAATGTTGAGTTCACGCCGGACGACTTTATCGTGAACAACGTCTATGCTGGCGTTAGAGTTACCTTCTAATCATCTGCACTGGATTTGAGAGTGTGACCCGAATAATCACCGAACATAGTATACCATTTGTTCCCCAGCTTGTTCCCCCGCCTTAGTTTTTATTTCTATCTCCGCGCATGAAAAAACCTCTAAATCTATTAAATTCAGAGGTTTATGTTAATGGAGCCTAGCGGGCTCGAACCGCTGACCTACTGGTTGCAAACGAATTTTTTGTGGAAAACTCGCTATTCACCCGTTTCGTAAGTCCCCATAAACTCCTAGTTTACAATACTTTCCAAACAGTTGAGTACTAATGTGTGCAAATTGCACTCGAAAGTATGTAGCGTTTGTGCGCCCGGCGCACACGGCTATCCCTTATTATCTCACCTGTACGAGATTCGTGCAAGAGGTACTTAGTTTTGCGTGTTAGGGCTTTTGGGGTTTGCAATACGGCCTGCCTCAGTCATTTTATACTCCCTCTCTCCATTTCTAATAACACATTTTACGTACCCTTTTTCTTCTAGGGACGCGCAGTTTTTTTCTGCCTCGATTACGGATTCCAAATACTTGGCATATTCGGCAACTATAACTGCGCATTTCAGCGAGCATGCATCATTGTCGGTGACTTTTGTTACTTCAACCTCGCACAGATCAGATATAATTTCTTTGGCCCTTCTCTTTACTAATTCTTCCATAGTTGTCTCCATGAGCGTTATTGCATGTTATTCAGTGTATATCCCCGCGATTCGTCTTACTTGATTGAGCGCTTTTGCACAATTAACCCATATCTCTCGCAATCTCTACGGCTAATTCCAAGTTCTTCTCAGCATATATCTGGGCTGTATTCAAGCTTGAATGCCCTAATGACACTTGGGCGGCTTCCATGTTGTAGTGTTTATTGAGTTCTGTTGCTCTTGAATGGCGTAACTGGTTGAGATTCCATCGGTGCTTATCTCTGTGTGCTTTGTAGGTCGCTGAAAGCCCCGTGTCGCGTCCTACCCTGTATCTCCACTTCCCTATCGTCTCGCCTTCTTCCCTGCACAAAGGAGGTTCTGAGGGAAAGAAAGCCCTGTCGCACGCACGCTTTAGAGCTTTGCCCAGTGAATCACTGGTATATCTCCCTGTTGCTTTGTTGTTTGCGTTTGGTGCTTCTCTCGGATCAAAGATGTACTTTTCGAGTCGTGGTAGCAGGTATGGTGTGATGATCTCTTGTGCTGTCTTACCGATGGCAATTACCCGCTTGCGGTTGTCCTCATCTTCGTGGTCGTCCAGGTGGTCGAGTTTGCTGATGTGGGGACGGTAAACCCATATGCCTTTGTAAGATGTGGTGTCAATGTCCTTAGTTCTCATGACACAAACTTCTTGGGGACGCATCCCGGTGTACCACATGATAAGTATCATGTCCTGTATCTGTTTATGCATGTGGGGCAGGGTGGCTTCAACTGTTTGCCATGCAACCGGCTTTACCCCTTTACGCTCTTTGGCTTTGGTTCTTCTTGGTTGGAGATTGGCGACGAGCTGTAGGTCGTTTGCTGTCTGAGCGTTAACAACCCCTTGCTCTCTACCCCATTGGTACATTCTTTTGATGATGGAGAGGTATTCGTTGACCGTTTTTCGGTGTCTTACCCTGCCTTTGGGGTTCTTGATCACAGCATCGCGGTATTTTGCTAGTGCTGGCGCGTCCATCATATTCATTGGTCGCTTGCCTTCTCTTGCGACAAGCTCATTGATTGCCGTTATGACGTTTGAGAGGTGGGATGTAGGCTTACCGTTTTTAGTGTAAGTCTTTTTGCTGTGGTTTAAATACAGCTCGCACAGTTCTTCGGTGAGCATCGTCTGTTTGTAGTTGGGAGTATCTGAAAGCTTTGCAAACTCGTTGTTTAGCCAGTCATAGTACAGGTGGGTAATTTGGCTTTGGGTTGCGTTGTACCATCTCTTGATTTTCGATACGGTCTTGCCAGTATCGAGGTTTGATTCACGCCATCGTGTTTGCCAACAAGGTTTGTTGTGATGGGTTGACGGTTTTGGTGGTGTTGGTTTTGTGCGTCGAATTGGCATACTTAACCCCGTAGCTAACTTAACAATCCTTACGAATATCATAACAACATGGCGGCTAACAAATAGAAGATTGTGCGTCTTAGATTATTCGTCTTCGCTATATAAGCCTTGATCTCTGGCATCATCTATCGCGTTAAATCTTTGCTCTGCCGGTGACATAATATGTGGGTCATATTCGTCATCGCTGAACGTCAAACCCATTAAAGATAATAAAAACCCCACAAACCCAAGCACAACTAACAGAAAGACAAATGCGCCTAAACATCCCAGAAGGCTAATTAATGGCTCAATTATGGAATACAATCCAGCTTTGGGGCTGTTGTTCTCATCCATATGATAGACTCTCCTTGCCATGAAGTTGAAAGTAGTTTTTAGCGAATCTGTTCGGGGCGCTGTGCCTTGTGTTGAATTTGATCGGCGCGCTGTGATGGGCGCTGTAATTGAGGGGTTGAGTTACACAGAAATTCGTAAGCTGGTTGCTGAATCGCGGGTTGATCAATACAACGGCAACATGACCCACGCTGCCGATAGTCTTGGTATTACACCAAAAACACTACGCTCTTATCTGGGTTAATATTACCTTTTTTCTCTACATCTAGGGCACATGCAAGGTCATTTTGGCTCTGTATGAGTTGGTTATGCATGGTTATAATCAGGTTTCATGTCACGGTGTGTTCGGGGTGACAGGATGTTGTCATTAGTTTGTATAGGAGGGCTTTTCATGGGGGATTCATGTTGTATAATCTGTAAAAAGTTAGGTTTTTGTACGGTCAAGCGTGTATATTAGAATGTGAGGTTTAAAATGATAGTTCCCGTGGGCAAAGCTTTAGGTATTAAAGGTGGGGTTTCAGTTGAGAGGGCGCGTTTAGAGGTTCGGGCGATTGAATCGTTTAGTGATTTACCTGATCGAGTGTTCCGCGATTTTGTGCATGAGTTGGAACTCGCGAAGTTAAGAAGGTTGAGTGTAAGGGTTAGGGAGGATGTAGAGTAAATTTCGGTATGTGTAAGCTCTTCGCCGTCGATCTCAATCAGGCATGGTTTTCTGATGCTCATCGGATTGTTCATCAATCTTACGCAAAGTAGATATTTTGCGCGATCTGATGCCCAAAAGCTTCCTCGCCAATTCACCTAAATCCTCCGTGGTTACATCGTAAGATTTGAGCATTTCGCGGGCATCATTTTTGCTTTCTTCCCATAATTTTTTACCTTCAGCTATTGAGATTCGTGGGTATTGCTCATGATAAGAAATCCAGTAGGTTTCTATCGCTTTTTGCGTTCTGTGCGCATTCTCCTGTTCGGAAAGAGCGTCTAGTTTTTGCAGTATGGTATCGGTGTATCGCTCATCACTCCAGTTGTTAATGTTGTGTGTAGCCTTTATTTGCTCTGCTGCTGCGAAGATTAGTTCTTTGCCATCATCCACGGTTAGCATGCCATATGTTTGTGCGTAATCGACCCAGAATGAGCTGTCGGGCCCAATCAGGCTAGGGATATAGATAGATTTGGCTGGCGTTTTTGCGGCCACAATTTCACTTGGCGCTGAGGAATCTGTCTTGTTTATCTCTGTTGCGTTGATTTGATCATCCGGGGCAACTTCGGTGAAAGCGACTGGTTGTGATTTATTTTGTGTGTATTGAGGGATCTGGACATCGTTAAAAATTGAAACGCATATCAATATTCCGAATATTGTGAACATTGCCATGAGAATATAACCCACGATCAAAATCGGGTTTGTGCTATCGTCGTTCGATGCTAGCGCAGCTTCTTGCTTGCTGCTTATGATTACCTCAAATGAAGATCGTTTTTTGTGTGATTTTGGTGGATGATTAAGCGCTGCCCCGCACTTATGGCAAAATTTGTCGCCTTCCTTCGCTTGATACTTGCACCGCCAGCATTGCATTCTCTCAGATGGTTGATCGCTAGCGTTGTTTGTATTCGTATCGGTTATTGGTTCAGAGATGGGTTGAGTTGTTGTATTGTTCGGTACGTTTTCTTCTAATTGTTTCTGGGAATTTTGGGCATCTTTAATTTGTTGTAAAATTTCACATTGATGGTTGGCAATACATTTCAAATCAGATGTAGATTGTATTTCTGAATATCGTTCGAAAATTTCTCTGTACGGTTGTTCTTGGATGTTCAGGCTGGCTTTAATCTGCGCCAATGTCTTGCCCTGATTGATAACAATATCTCTTAAGATTCTCTCTTGGGTTTCACTTTCGGATGGTGGTTTTGGCTCATTGATGTCGGCACCGCATTGGTAGCAGAATTTATCGTTTTGCTTTGCAGGATGTTCGCATTGTCCACAAATATTTGAGCTTGTTTCTGTCGGTATATACGATGGGCAACACTTTTTTGCGGGTTTTCCTAAAAGCATACGACGAAGGATAGCGCCGCCACTGCCAGAATTAGGAAGCTTTGAAGAGACGACAAACAATAAAACAGGCATCCCCCACCAAAACATACTGTATTCGGCGTTGCCTGCCATCCACGACAAAATGAGCGCGACACTCGCTATGCACGCAACAATCGCGGCGTCACCCCACTTCCCAGAAGTGAGGATCGCTAATACACCCAGTGCATCAAGAATTAGTGGTGCAGCAATCCCATACCACGGCCAGTCAATAACATCAGTCCACTGCAAAACAAGAAAAACAAAAACGATTACCGATCCCATGTAACTTTTCCTCGACGTATATCAATACACATGTATGGGTTACATTTCAGACAAACGGATCATCACATTTAGCAATGATGTGGGCAATACTAAAAAACAAAAATTAACGCCATAGAGAAGCAACCCAATTCGGACAATCCTGCCAGCTGGTGGTTTATGCCTGTTGACCCGCATGGTGCCCGAACATATCCAAATGAATAATGCGATCACGATGGCAACATGAACGAATGACAGTACGAGAAAATCAGATGGCGTTGTGGAATCGTTAATTGAGAGTAGGTGTACCATGATGAGTGATACACAAACGAAAATAGTAGCAAGTGTGTATGAAGGGCCAAGATGTATTTTCTGTTTTAATATGCTTTGGCATCCAATCCGCAGGATGATCATATCTATAAGTGAAAAAATGACGAATGCGAGGATCATCTCAAATATCAAAAAAAAGTCATTCATTGATAACGCTACAAACAAAACACAGAACGATGAGATGGCGATGATGATTAGCCGCCGCTTATGGGTGGCGATGTACTTAGATTCCGTAGATGCGGGGGATGCTTGAGGCGTGTCATTCGTGTGCGTGATGGATGGTGCTGAAGCTGTGGCGACAGGTATCGCTTTTGACTCGGTGACGCATTTAGGACACGAATCATGGTCATTCTGTAGTTGGTAGCCGCATTGTGTGCAGTATGGCATGTTTTTGCTTCCAGATTACCCGTAAATCAGGTCGTGCCCAAAGTATGCAATAGCTGTCAACGCCAAACCGATAGCGATGACAATGACGGCTTCCAATGTTTGCTTTGTTCTGGGCTTTGATTTGGTGTTGCAATCTGGGACATTCGCCCCACACATCATGCAATGGCTGTCTTCAAATATTTGCTCCAGGCCACATTTTGGGCATTGCCGCGGCATCTGATTGCTCCCCAGACCCATACTGCTCGGCCTGTTTTATCGTTTCTTTTTACCTAAAGCCTTTTGTTCAATACTCTTAATCACTTCTCTAGCGTCTTCTCTGCCCTCGGATTCGACCATGCGATCGAGGATGATCCGGACAAAATCGCTCTTATATGCTTGCGGGATCTGCATCAGGATTGGCGCTTGAACTTCCTCTGGCTGATCCTTAAACCATTCCAGCAAACGCTCTATAACCATCTTCTGTGAAACTCTGTATTTCCCAGATACGGCTTCTAGTGCGTCTTTCGAAGTCAAAGACACATTCAATGACGCTCTGTCTACATTTTTTGTTGATTTTTTCGCCACGTCATAATTCTACTAGAAAAATATTTTTATCGCCATAAGTATATTGTTAGCAAGCAATTGAGTATTCAAGTATAAAAAATGTGTACTTAAGTATGTTGTAATTGGACGATAGTGTGTTTATGCTTGTATTCATGAACGCCAAAGTGCTAAACAAATTGACGCTTGATGAAAGCCTCCTGCTTGATGTTATGCGGCGGCTTAAATCGGTCAATTTGAAAACAACACTCGAATCACTTTCTGCATCCTCAAGCTTCAACGTGAACAAAACACGTAAATTGCTCATCAGTATGCAGACCAAAGATGTTGTCGTTCAGGGCTTGGAAGGTAAGCGAACCTACTCGATCGCTCCAAGCCTGATTGATTCTGATTGCCCCCTGAAAGACGAGGGAGAGTCTTAGTTCCCCCTTCGCCCTTTTCTGTTTTGGCTTTTGCAAATCATTCATGATTCAAATCTTATTCTGGTCAGGGTGGCCAGATGAGAGGAACAATTGATGTCTTTTCCCGGATACGAGGTTGAGTCAATGCTAAAGGACACACTACAAAATTTAATCGATGATCGCATCGTAACCCGTAAGGAAATCGCTTCCGCAGCCAAAACGTCAACGTCTACCGTTGACCGCTGGTTGAACGGTGATGATTTGTGGGCGACGCAAGTCAACTTACTTCTTGGTTGCCGCTCGCTCCCCGACAAAGCGCGCATCGCAATCGATCAAACGATTATCCGTGATACCGGTTTCCAAAGCATCTTAGGCGGTCGCAGGATTGACGGTGATGTGAATGGTGATGGCAAGATTGACCATGACGATGTGCTGGATGGGTCAATCGGTGCGGTCGATGGTGTGCGGAAAATGCTTGATGAGTCACGTGAATCCATGCGTGACGGCCAGATCGACAACAAAGAACTTGAACGTATCAAGGGTATGGCAAATGACCTGATGGAAACATGCAAACAGGTTGTCACGGCAGCAGAAACGTGCGCAGTCAATCGCCGTAAAGCTCGACAAAACACACAGAAGCCACGTAACGGACACAGCGTAACTATTAATTGAGGTGCATGATGGTCGCAAAAGCTTCAAAACCAGAACGCAAAGAGCTTTACAAGTGCAAAAGCCATTACGCTAGAGGTGTTGTCTATTCAAATGGTGAGGCCGAAGTATTTTGCCCTAGCTTTGCAGAGTGCATTTTTAGTACTGATCAGGATGAAGTTTATCTGAACCGATCTTTCAGTGAGACGTGGCTTGCGAAGGAATGGTGCGAGAGCGTCGTGAGGTGTTTGGGTGACGCAGGCAAGACGTATCTCGCTCAAATGTCGGATTATTCAGAAGACATCGAACATATGCGGCACGTTCGGTATGCAGGTCAACCACGCTATAGCAATACCGACTTGGAACAAAAATACGAACTCGAAAACGGATACCTAGACTACGAAACAGTCTGATAAGGATACACGGATGGTTAGAGCAACGGAACAATTAAAGCGTATTGAATACGTCAACAAGGATGGGGACAGGTTCACAGGAAGCCGTATCGTGACCTTTCCAAATGATTATCAGCCTGCACCGATTATTCCGGCCAAGGATCGCCCCGTTGTCATGACAGGGCAGGGGGCGTATCAAAGTGCATACCGTCCAAAAATCAAAGAGCCGGTAAACATGACAGCAGCTAATCTTTATAAAGGACTGATCGTTGTCATATCAATCGTCTTAATACTGTGCGTAATCGTTCTCGGTACTAAGGGGGTGATGCAGTGATACGGATAGCAAACGACCGTGAAGCTCCTTCGATACTGGACGGTGATCGCCTAGCGTCTACGCCGCCTGCTCGTATTGCCGATGTCCACATGGACATGATGGATAGCTGGCAGTACGTGGGTTCACGGAGGCCGTCTGTGATGGAACGAATCGCAGAAGCAACATGTGAAATCGTAGAGAATGATTTTGGCATTAAAAACCCAGTGATTAAGAAGAACATTGTATATGTTGACGTGACACAAATCATGGGGCTTTCTAGCCAAGGCATTTGGGCGATTGAAGATTTTGGTGGTGGCTATGTAAAGCTGGGCGGTATGGTTTTCCCACTTCATTTGATTCCTGTGAATTTCTACAGCAAACACAACGGGTTGTTGTCTAAGGACGATAACCGCGTATTAATCAGCTTCATTGTTCAGGTACTTGAAGGAGCTTGCAATGAGTCCTAATTCAGATGCATCAAGACAAGCATGGTTGATAGCAAAGCGTGACACCGTACCGCGGTCAATGCCAACGAATGAGACGCGCATGGATTATTTCTTTGCGATCGAGCAGGGCAGATACCGTGAAGTGAGGCCGATCTATGACCGTGATCCGAAGATAGCGTTCGATCACCTACGAGACAGCCTTGAGCATACGCATATTCAACACTGGGATGGCGAATTGATTGAAGTCGATTGGGAAAAGGCTTGTATTAAGCGAACGACGCAAGCTGATTACAAACAGTACATGGAACTTTTTAAGACGAGTTGAACATGATTTTACCGGCAAAGAACAAATTAAAAGTCGTTGATGGGATCAATCGGATTCCGTGTCCCAGTACAGGTGTACATTTCGGCGTGCCTGAAAAGGAATATCGTGCATGGGATGCAGTTTGCCAGTCTGACCTCAAGAAATTCGGCAAGCTGATTCGCACAGTGCATACAAGAGAGCAGGTGCTTGAAGGAATGATATACCGCAAACAAACTGCTTCTTTCAGTCTGGGCTCACTGGTCGATGATCTGGTGTTTAATCGCGATAAGGTTCTGGACAAGTACGTTGTTTCGGATGCCTATAAAACACAGTGCGACAGTTTGTATAAAAAATTTGCAGATCATGAAAAAGAGCCTATCGCAGAGCAAGTGTTGAACCAAGCAACTGCAATCGCCCAATGTGTTTCAGATCATCCTGTCATCGGCCCTATCTTTAAAGATCGTCAAGACAAGTCACAAGCTTGCTTTGTATGGGATGACATTCACACAGGGCTTAGATGCAAGGCGCGTATTGACCATTGGGGCAACTTTGAGGGCGACTCAACTATTTTCGACCTGAAAACTACCAGCAACTTTCACAAGTTCTACTCAGAAATATTCAAGTGGGGGTATCACATTCAAGCGGCTTTCTATCTAGATGGTGCGGCAACCTTATCCCGTCAAAACAGGCGTTATGTCATCGTTCCTGTTAACACGTCTCCGCTTGAGGGTGTTGGAGGGTTTTATGAGGTCGGTATGCACGAAATCGAGGGCATGGATTTAGATTCAGCGTTGAGAATTAAAGACAGCCTTATCCAAGACTGGTTCAGCTTTTTCGAGAAAGGTGAATGGGTTGGCAGGGTTTGTGAAACGAAAAAAATACGTATCCCAGAATACGAAGAAGCAAAATACGCAGTTTAAGGAGAATTGATGTGAGTAATTTACCAGCGACAGCAGAAGGGAACAATGATGTTGTAAAGTTCAGCATTCATGCCCCCGTACAAACTCACGCAACGTTAAAAGATTTTTTAGGCCAAAGTGTAGACAGGCTTGCAGATGTAGCGCCAAAACACTTTACGCCAGAGCGTTTAGTAAAGATGGTTTTGCTTGCCGCAAATCATCAGCCCAAGATTCTTAAATGCACGGCACTGTCTATCCTTGAAGCAACCATGACCGCAGCAGAGTTGGGCCTTGATTGTTCGGGGACTAAGGGAGAGGCGTATCTAGTCCCGTTTAATTGCAGGGTGGGGAGTGATTACCAGTTACAAGCAAAACTCTTGCCCGGCTACAAAGGGCTTGCCAAATTAGCCAGACAAAGCGGTGAGATTAAAACGTATTGATGCTGATGTTGTTTGTGAAAATGATGAATTTGTATATGTCAAGGGAACTGAGCCTGTGCTTCGATTTGTCCCTAAATTTGGAACCAGAGGTAAACGCAAACACGTGTACGCACTGGTAGAGTTTAAATCAGGTGGTATTCAATCTGATGTGATGAGCTATGAAGAAGTCAATCATATACGCAATATGGCAAAGTCTAAAGATTCGGATTCATGGAAATATCATTGGGATGAGATGGCCAAGAAAACCGTGTTTTCGTCGTATGGCTAAGTGGCTCCCTCTATCTTCTGAGAACTTTGATCGAGCCATCGAAATGGACAACCAAGATTACGACCTGAGGAAAGGAATCTAACACCACAACACCACAGCCAGTCAAAGCCGACGAAGATCCACTTATGAATCCCCCAAAAGATGTAATCGAAGGTGAAGTGGTAGACAAGCAAGAAGAACCACAAACAAACGATCAGACTCCTTCACTCGTTGACGGGCTCGCCTCTATGCTCTGCGAGAAACTTCAAATTGAAAAATCAGAAGCCGCACAAAAGCTAGAAGCGTTCATCGTTAACGAATTTGAAGAAGTCTGTGAATGATCTTGAGCAAGGTGATTTGATTGCGATCGAGGACGCGATTGAAGCTGGTGAGATCAAATAGATGTTAATGGCCAGCTCCCACCATCAACGGGAGGCGGCGTAATAATTCGCTGCTTGTCACTGAGAAGTGATGAGCGGGTTTAGAAAGGAGATCGTGATGGCAGTACTCATCTTCATTTGTTTTGATGTACTTCATCGTGTTCCTCCCTCTTAGATTCGTTTACACAATGATCGCAAAACACACCGTTAACCGTTCATGGCCGTTTAGACGGTACAGAAAGAAGTGGGGTCTGAGAGGGAGGGGGCGAACCCCGAACGGTAGAAAGCTGGCATTGTGCCAGACTACCGCAAGTACACACCACGAATCGAAAGGGTCGGATCATGACTACACGGTAAATGACTGATAAACGGTTTTGGATGCACCGTACGACATACATAAGCATTCAACTATTTGTTCTTCCAGCAAATAACTAAATGCCGCAAGGCTCTGCTCCTTCGCTGAGAGGCGGGGGGAGGGGATTGGATGAACGAAATATTACAAAGGAAAACGAAATGCCAAAATCAGAATACCACTCTGAGCGAATAGAAAAAGGCAAGGATGCGGGGCGGCTACGCACAAAAAGTAACCATGACATTGACGGAGCATGATGAGGAGCATTTTAAAAAAGCTTGGTGTGTTTGAGCAAAACCAACATTGCCTGAGTTACCTGAATTTGTGATTGCAAGCATTAACGCACAGATAGCGTACCTCAACGCTAAGCATGGTTTAACAGAATAACAACTACCTCTGAGCCAGTGTAACGCTCGCTCAGGGAATTTTAATGAAAGGGATAGAGCCGATGAGCTTGATAGGAAGAAAAGCACTATTCACGCCGCAGAAGGGCATGAACAACGATGCGAAGCATGGGCAGACGGTAAAGGTTCGGTCCTGAGCAAGGACAGTTACGGCCTTTGTAGCAATCGAGTTTGAAGATGGAACGACAGGTTCAACACCATTCACGGCGCTTACGTTTTGATCCGAACGATGAGCATGAGAAGGTGGTGCCAGTTCGCTTGAGGCAATCAGATATAGGAAGTGTGCGCAATCGGCTGAAAAGTTGGCAGAAGAACTGACCCAGCAACTTGAAGATTTGCGCCAATCGCCTCCCGGTTTCAGATTACTCTTCTAGACATGTATGCAATGGCGGCAATGCAAAGTCTTATTCAAAAGAATTGATGCAAAGACGTTAAGTGATATGAGGTCTTGCAAAGACGGGTTAAGTAGCGACTCATTCAAACTCGCTGATGCAATGATGAAGGCGAGAGAGGTGGGGCAAGCTACAGACAAAGAATGCTTCGATTGTGGAGAAGTAAAACCCAACGAAATGTGAGGCATGCAATACCCCTCTTTTGCGACACATGTTTGTGACCACGACATCGAAGGCGTGCCTCTCTGCCCCGAATGTTTTCAGGAAAGAGCAACAAGACTAAATCATTACCCACCGTGTGAACAGGCAGTCACCGCAAACACATCGTAGATAAACCGAGCGGGCTGGTAAACCGAGCGAGGGAACATGCGATTGATGCAAAAAATACTTGATTTTACCAAGGTGTGCAGGTTCGAGTCCTTGCCGGTGGGATTCAAAGGATTGAGTATTTTCAGAACCCTGCCAGTGCGTTACTGGCAGATAGAAGGGTAGCTCAGTTGGTAGAGCAGCGAATTCCAAATTCGCCGGTCGCAGGTTCGAGTCCTGTCCCTTCTGTTAAGCAACTTAAGAGGAGTCACGATGAAAAGTATTGAAGCACAACTTAAACAATCAAACGATCACAGCCCCATGCTGGACGCACTCGATCGAGAATACGACAAGTACAACAGCAACTTACCCAAACACGCCAAAACGACAACGAACGCTAAGAAGCTTCGCAGAGAAGCCAGAAAAGAACTGAAGGACGATCACTGATGCAAGCTCCTTTCCTCCCTTCCTGTTGCGTTATCAAGCGGTAACGCAACAGTTTCAAACTAAACCTAACCCGATCAGATGAGGACGAGATGAGCAAAACAATGACCAAAGACGAAAATCACAAGATACGGCCCTTACAAGCCGATCTTTCGGGATGGTTACGTGACAGGAGAGCGTGTAAACAGCGTCTGCATGGAAGCTGAAGCGCTCCTGACACGGCTTTGGCTAATCGCTGATGACTACCACATCTTTCCTGCAAAGCCTGATGAGGTGCTTATCAAGGCAGCAATACGCCGCATGGCGAACAAAACGCTCTGCATGGAGCGGGTTGTTGAGATGCTTAATGAGCTAGAAAAAGTAAGTTTGATCGCAAGGTATGAAGTTGATGGTGAGCAGCTAGGCGCATTCCTGCAAGCTCCACCACTGACACATGCTAACGGCAAAGGCCCACGCAAAGGGTTTCCCCATCCGCCTACCGATCGTTTCGCATGGGACGAATATAACAGGCACTGGAAAACACTTGGTGGTGGCGAATCCAAACAATCCAAGGAATCCAGAGATTCCAAAGAATCCAAACAATCCAAAAAATTCCAAGCACAACATAACATATCAAAACATAAAAAATAATAACATACAACATCATACATGTATGAATGGTGATGATGTTTGTGGTTTGTTGTTGAGGTTGGGTCTGGATCAAACGGTTTTCTCCAAGCTGCCTATCGATCAGATGAGCGAGGATGGTGTACTGCGCCTGTGGATGACGATGGGAGAAGGCATCGGATCGCCGCAAGGATTGCTTGTGAGGCGTTCGCAGCGAGGGGAAAGAGGCAAACCGCCAGCCAAGCCCGAAGGAGCTTAGAGATGCGTGCGAGGCCGGTTACGTGCAATTCATTGAAACGCCTTCGGAAGTTATAGATTGTCGTGATGCTGATCATAAATCTAATAATAAACGAGTGAATATCAATGGTCAGTACGTTTATGCAGAAGAATTTTCGAATGTAAAGTTTAGGTATGGGGGCGGTCATGAGAGCTAAGAGGCCATCACCATATCTACTAAAGGCTGCAGTAGCAGATTGGTTTGCATTGCCTACGCGATGCTTCCGGTCGCCAGACAGCTTGGTACACAGGCGAGATGATGTCCGTATTGCAACGACTACGCTGTATTGGCTGATGACCGAGGCTTTCGGATACGCGCCCAAGGATGCAAAAATTAATATTGGTCGAGATGACATTCACCTGATCAGGCACAACTTAAGAGATAGGAAGATGCCTGTGATCAATGCTAAATGTACAAAGCATGTCAGAAGTGTTCTCGGCTACGCACACAAGAGAAATGTTTGTAAATCAACAAGTGAAAGGGATTAAACAATGCCAAATCTCAACAAAGTATTTTTGATGGGAAACATAACCCGTGATCCAGAATTGCGATACCTACCCAATAACAATGTCCCAGTTGTAAATTTTGGGATGGCGATCAATCGCACTTGGTACAACAAAAACACGAATGAGAAGCAGGAAGAAACGACCTTTATTGATGTTGAAGGCTTTGGTAAAGCAGCAGAAGTTGTCAATCAGTATTTTGCTAAAGGGAACCCTATCTTTATCGAGGGCCGCTTGAAACTTGACCAGTGGCAAGACCAGAACGGTAACAACCGATCTAAGGTCAAAACTATCATGGAAAAATTTGAATTTTTGGGTAGTCGTAACGGCAGTAATGGGAATGGCCGCAACGGGTATGGATGCGATGGCAATCAAACATCAAACAACCATTCCAACACAGGCAGTGAAAACGTAAAAATAAACGACGATGATATCCCATTTTAGTCGTAAACGAGGCGATCAGTGATAGCACCAACAAAAGACAATCAGAGAGACCGAAGCTTTAATAACGCAAGGTCTAATCGTAATACGAACGATCCACTGGGACGGAAGCTCCCGCAAGCGATTGAAGCTGAGGCCGCAGTTTTAGGGTCTATGATTTTAGATGATCGTATTTGTGGTGACGTGCTTGAACGGCTTAGCCCCGAACCACATGCGAAATTCCTTAAAGAATCGCATCAAATTATTTTCAAAGTACTGATTGAACTTTATGACAAAACCCAGTCTATCGATATGGTTCAGATCAATCAGAAGCTGGTAGATGCGGAGATGCTTGAACGTGTGGGCGGGTTGGATTACCTGATGGAGTTGGCCGAATCTGTGCCCAGTGCTGTCAATGCAGTGTATTACGCAGAGATTGTTAAGGCCAAGGCGACTGATCGAGCCATCATCGAAGCATCGCACCAAACGATCGAAGATGTATACGCGAACAATGAAGGCGACATTAATCTTTTGGATCGCGCTGAATCTCGTATTTACAAAATTGCAGAATCTAATGAGTCAGTAACAACGACTGAATGCGTTTCTGAAGTTATTCAGCGTGAGTACGACCGTATCACATCAGGAGGCTTAGAAAACCAAGGTATAAAAACTGGGTACTTCGAGTTGGATGATATGACCAATGGATTACAACCGGGCGAGATGATTATCGCAGCGGCTCGTCCATCGATGGGGAAAACTGCGTTTGCCATAAACGTGTGCGAGAACATTGGTATAACCGATAAAACACCTTGCGCTGTATTTAGTTTAGAGATGGGACGAGGGCAATTAGCGACACGTATGCTTTCATCACAATCAGGCGTGTGCAGTCACGCGATCAGGCGAAACACACTTTCAAATGATAACTACGACAGCCTGCTAAAAGCTACCGCGCAGATTTCGGAAGCCCCAATATATATCGATGACGAGCCTGGCTTAACACTTTTAAGCATGAGAAGTAAAGCCAGACGTTTAAAGGCAAGGCATGGGATCAAGTTGGTGATGATTGATTATCTGCAGTTAATGACGGCACCGGGTCACAACTCAAGGCAAGAAGAAGTGTCGGCAATTTCACGAGGTGTTAAAGCATTGGCACGCGAACTAAATGTACCTGTGATCTGCTTGTCTCAACTCAACCGTGGTTCAGAAGGGCGTGAGGGGCATAAGCCGCGTATGAGCGATCTACGTGAATCAGGTTCGATCGAACAGGATGCAGATGTGGTGATGATGCTTCACCGAGAAGATTACTATCACAGAGGGGACGAAGGCTATGACCCAGATAACACAGCAGAATTAATTATTTGTAAACAGCGTAACGGGCCAACGGGGACGGTAAAGCTTCATTTTGATGGCTCAACAACAAGGTTTAACAACTTGGCAACAAATCACCAACAGAGGCAAGGAGGTCGCCCGTGGTAAGAAACAGCAGGCTAGCGACAGTTGAAGAACCGATCTGTACGCGACGGGTTAAAGCAAAGAATGGGAATGAATACCCGCTATTTGATGGCAGGACGTATGACGTGGATCGAGATGGAGTGAGATTAACTGGGCAGCTTAAAGCCGTGTGGGTGGTGATGAAAGATGGAGAGTGGCGCACGTTCGATCAGATCAAGCAAGCGGGTGTGAATGGAAGTGATGCTTCTATCAGTGCGAGGTTGAGAGATTTCAGGAAGGATAAATTTGGTGGGCATGAAGTGAGCCGTAGGCGGGGGATAGCTAGCGGCGTTTACGAATATCAGTTAGTGGTCAGAGAGAGCGAGGTAAGCAATGGATGACGAAAAACGAACAACGTGCGAAATCGAAGATGGCAAGGTACTGCCATGTTGGGGAATGGACTCGATCTTAGAGCTGGAGAGCCACCGAAAAGGAGTTGTGCTGCTAAAAATCATTGATGTGAACAAAGGTTGTGTTGACAGGACTCTCGTTGCCGTACGAAGTGGCGATCATGCAAAACGTGGTGTTTGTATCAACTACTGCCCTATGTGTGGCGCTTCATTCTACGAGCATGTTCATGGCGGGAAAGCTGAGGAGGCAGGTAATGAGTAAGAGCAGGTATACAGCAAGCATAGGGATGTCTCCGGCAGATAGCGTCATGTACAGCATCCGAGACAGCAAGCGAAACAAAGATGTAGCGACGATATACGCACGCGACAGCCATTGGGCAAAGATGGCAATAGCCGCTCCAGAAATGTACGACACGCTTGTAATGGCCCGGAAGGAATTGATCGATGCAATTCACATTATTGATTCGTTAAGTACAGGTGTGACATTTAGCGGGGAACACCCGATCGAGAAAATTGATTCAGTGCTATTTTCTGTGATAGGGGGTGAGTGATGGCTAAAACCATTGGCAGAGATCGCAAAAGGGGACGGGTTATGGAGGCCAGAGCGTTTTCTAACCTCATGACGAGAAAACGCAGGTTCAAAGTAAAAACCAATAGCGGAACTGAGGATGCGTGGGAAGAGAATCGACGTAAGCGAAGAAACAAGCAAGAGCGAAAGAGAAGAAACAATCGGTGAATATTTTACCATTAAAAAGTTGTAATCTTAACTAACACGATATTGATAGGAGATGATATGAGTACTCCAAAAGAAAAGATTGACGGTGCGGGAATCATTTGCCGCCCACGAGGTGAGGGAAAAAGGCGTAAACGGGGGTACAACAAATGGTTTCGCATGTTGGCTAAACGTGATCCTGAGAACGCACCAACCAAACGGATTTGTAAGGGTTGGGAAGCCTAATCGACACATCCTCGCAACGTGACGAGGAAACAACAAAACATCGACAGATTGACACTTTACTGTCAAAAACGACATAAGAAAGGTGATGAAATGAGTGAGAAAAGAACAATCGAAGAAGCGAAGCAATGGACTGAATTGCATAAGAACGAACTACTCGCAGCAATGAAAGAAAATAAAGATTGTAAACATTTATCTGGCTTGCCAGTAATGGTGAATCTTTGGAATGCAGGATGCTGGCTAAATCACAGATTAGCAGAGGCTGGTGCGACAAGCGACGAAATCTCAAGTATAGGTTTTGCCCACGGACAGCGAAGTTTCGCCAATGACCCATACAAAGTAGCTGTTGATTACGTGAACGAATACGAAACCAACAAATCGGTACAAGACAAGCCGGGTGTTGCTTTGGCAGAAGATGTTGTGCAAACACTCTCCACCCATGAGGGAGGTGAGTGAGATGGGTGAGAGTGTAAAACAATTAAGTGGTGTTGAGTTAATAGCAGCGGAACGTGATCGGCAGATCAAGAAAGGGTGGGTGGTTGAGCATGACAAGCGGGTTAATTGCACTTACTGCCAACTAATTTTAGCGGCAATCGCTCGTTTACAGGTCTACCCCATCTACGTGAAACGGGGTAACCGAATGATTCCAGTAAACGAGATCATCAACGAATTCGGTTTTAGTGTACCTAAACACATTAATCAATCTGGAAGCAAATACAGTTGGGAAGCATCCACAAAAGAGCGTGAGCATCTGATAGTTGAAGCCGGAGCGTTACTAGCTGCAGAGTTGGACAGGTTGAACGCTACTCCAGTATCCACCCATGAGGGAGGTGATGAGATGAGTGAGAGTGAAGGTGAGGAAATGTATCTCGAGATGATGGATAAAGCCAAGCATCTAAATCTTGAAGATACATGTGTACTTATTGCTGCAGGATTAAAAACCGCATCACGTTTTGCAAGTGAACCCGAGGATGGCGATTTTAGATTCGGTGTTGCGTTAGCGTATGGCGCTATTTTTACCGAGGGCACATTGCGTGAATTAATGTTTAAGACAGTGGCCTCTATGGCAGCGACAGTTGAGGGGTTTGAGGAAGCGTTGCAAAAGCATATCGATGAAGCAAAAACTAGCCAATCAGGAGGTGGGTGAGATGGGCGAGAGTGATATTAAACAATGCAAAGGCTACAAACAGTTGGCGGCGGCCGTTAAAAAATCGTATGACGACGACCCGAGCAGAGGATTTGATAAGACACTTGATTGGGCGGTTGAGAGAGCGAAGCATTATGCAGAGCGTACAGGCATCCCCGCAAGTGAAATCTTGGATGCATGGGAAAAGGATCGCAATTATTGGTGTGTAAATTACTACCAAGACGCCAAGCAGCCTTTGCTTGATGGAACGATTAAGGTTTTCGATACATGGAGTGATCTATTAAATGCCATTGATAAAAAACAGGGTTTTCGGTGTCCGGCATGTAGTGGTGTATCTAGAGATGCTTATGAGTGTAGTTGCGATGGATGTGATTGGAAGGTTTACGGTTTGCTCAGAGATTTAGGCAAGGGTGTTCGTGTATTTGTAAAAGAAGCAATTCGATCTGATCTAATCTTTATGCCTGTGTCGTGGGAAACCTCCTCCCACCCATCAGAGGAGGGAGAGGGATGACCGCAAGGGCAGGAGCAACATTCAGAGATGACCTGTTCGATGGGCTTGTGATTGATTCATTCGCAGGTGGTGGCGGAGCGTCAACAGGTATCGAAGCGGCTTTAGGCCGTCCGGTTGATTACAGCATCAATCACGACGATGAAGCCGTGAAAATGCATGAATGGAATCACCCAGGTACAACGCATTTTTGTGAGGACATTTGGGGTGTCGATCCCCGCGATGTCGCGAAAGGTCGTGATGTTGGCCTTGCGTGGTTCTCGCCAGACTGCAAACACTTCAGCAAAGCCAAGGGTGGAAAGCCTGTCAGTCCTCGAGTACGCGGGCTGGCGTGGGTCGTGCTGCGGTGGATGACACACGTGGAGCCCGACGTGGTGTTCTTAGAGAACGTCGAAGAGTTTGAGGGATGGGGGCCACTCGACAAAACCGGCAAGCCATGCACAAAACGTAAGGGCCACATCTTCAACAAATTCATCGAGAAGATCCGCGATCGAGGTTATGAAGTTGAGTGGCGTGTGCTAAAGGCGTGCGACTTCGGAGCCCCGACAATACGCAAACGATTTTTCATGATCGCTCGACGCGACGGCAAGCCGATCGTTTGGCCAGAGCCGACGCATGGGCCGGGCCTGATCCCATACCGCACAGCCGCCGATATTATCGACTTCACACAACCGATCTGCTCAATCTTCGCTGATCAAGATGAAGCCAACGCGTGGGCGAAGTATCACGGATTACACAGACCAAAGCGGCCGCTCGCCGAGAAGACGCACGCGAGGATTGCAGCGGGAATTGATCGCCACATATTCAAAGATCCTGAGCCATTCATTGTTGACGATGCCGCTTACACCATGGTTCAGAGCGGATACGGCGAACGTAAGGGACAGGCGCCGCGAGCGTTGGATCTTAACAAGCCACTTGGCACGATCGTAGGAACATGCAAGCACGCCTTAGTCGCGGCATTCATAGCTAAGCACTTCGGCGGTGTGGTTGGAGTGCGGGCAGATAAACCGTTCCCCACCATCACGTCACGCGGCACACAAAACATGCTTGTGACGTCGCAGCTCACACACTTCTACGGTACAGATCAAGGCAAGGCCGGAAGTATGAGTGAACCGGTGAAAACCGTCACATCCGGCGGACAGCACATCGGCGAGGTGCGTGCGTTTCTCCTGAAGTATTACGGCAACGATAAACACGGGCAAAGCTTCAACGAACCGCTGCACACGATCCCAACACATGAGCGATTCGGCATGGTGTTCGTGAACGGTGAGCCATACCACATCACGGATATTTCGATGCGTATGTTGACCCCGCGTGAGCTGTACAGGGCTCAAGGTTTCCCTGACAGCTACATCATCGGCGACGGGTCGCATGGCGAATCGGTGTTGACGAAATCGGCACAGGTGCGCATGTGCGGTAACTCGGTTTGTCCCGTGATGGCCGAGGTGTTGGTGAGAGCAAATTGTGTTGAATCAGAAGTTGAATCAGAACTATTGGCAACTGCATAACAAAGGACGGTGAGTGATGAGCAGTAGGTCATACATGAATGTTTGGAAACAGACATGCGACGCCGAGAGACACGCAGATAACGGCGAGTTTGAAGAGGCGCTTGATTGTCTCACATTGGCATGTGAAGAGCATGGCGGGGTTAAGGATGGCGAACATCACGATAGTCGCCTGCACATCTTCTTCAGCCTAAATCGTGTGTTGTTGCTTCGTAGGAACGCAAAGAAAGCGAGTGAGTGATGAGAGTTCGTCCGAATGATGTTCAATTTACTTTTAGGCCACTGTCAGGAATGTGGCCAAGTGATGGGAAAAGTGAATTTGATAATTGCCGATTCAGATCCAAGTACTCGGCAACCTTGTCTGAATTAAGGAGCGAGTTGGCAATGATCGGTGTTCGTGACGCGATTATTGAAGCCGATGTTACAGAGAATCAAATCCGTAACGATGGGTTGCTACGTTCAACAGCAAGAATAAACGGTGAGAGAGTACGTCTGAGTTTTGTCCATCCTGCTGCTGGGCCGCTTCAATACCCCTGCGACACCTATAACGATTGGAGAGACAACCTACGCGGCATTGTCAAAACGCTCAGCGCACAGCGTGCTATGGAGCGGTACGGCGCTGTAAGACAGCATCAGCAGTACAGAGGTTGGGCAGCACTCCCATCGCCCATTGAGTTGCCTATGACCCTCGAACAAGCGGCCAATCTGGTTAGCAGCAGCGACAGGAATTCGGTCATTAACGACGCAGATGAGTACCGCAAGGCATATCGAGAAGTTGCCAAGAAGGTACACCCAGACGTAGGCGGATGTGCTGATGAGTTTGCGCGTCTGCAAAACGCGAAATCAATACTTGATGAACATCATGGCATCTAAGGCTGTGAAGAAAGCGAGCAATCATGAGCGTAGCAACTGAGATAAGAGAGCGGCCGATACTGATGAACGCTGAGATGGTGCGGGCGGTTCTTAACGGGCAGAAGACGCAGACGCGCAGGCCGATTAAGGCACGCAAGCCACACCCGGAATCATGTGGCTACACTCCAATTGAAGATGCACTGGGCAACCAAATTGTGTTGCAAATGCACGAACAGGGCGGAACCACATTTAACGGTGATGAACTGCGCATCCATTGCCCATACGGTGAGGTTGGCGATCGGCTGTGGGTGCGGGAGACGACGCGGGTTCTGCGTGTGGAGGAGAAGGTCTACGGCGGCAGGATGAGCATGTGTAAAGCTACAGAGGTGGATCTTGAGTATCCAGCCGACGGTAAGAAATACACGACGACGTGGCCATCCCATGCGAAAGAAAAGCCTGTAGTTGGTAAGTGTGTGAGCAATGGGTGTTTCAAACAGCATGCACGCATCATCTTGGAGATCACAGATGTGCAGGCAGAACTGGTGTCGGAGATCAAGGCCGTAGATGCGGTACAGGAAGGCTGTCCAATGCTTGAATCCGAATGCCATTATGAGGCAATGGATGAAGCAAGAAAGTGGTTTTTGAAAACATGGGATTCAATATATGCCAAGCAAGGTTTGGGAATAGATGTTGACCCTTGTGTTTGGGCGATCACATTCAAGGTCATATCAACAGAAGGGAGGCGTGATGAGTAAATCAGAGAACGAATTGTTAGCAGATGACATTGCGGAAGCCAAGGCAATGGCTGGGTTAGACCCCGCATCCGGTGACGATCAAACGGTCATTATGATTTCGATGACTAAAGAGAGGCATGACGCACTGTTAAAGCATATTCATGAACTGGAGGAACTTGTCGAGAAGTTGCCAAAAACGGCGGACGGTGTCGTGGTTGCTCCAACGAACGCGGTATATGGCTCTGTCACCGGCCGCAGGTACATTGTTGATGACTGCTGGTATTGCACACGCGATCGGAACTTTGGGAAGGACGAGGACCACATCGACAACAGTGAGGATGAGCGTGTGTACGAAGGGCAACGTGTTTTAATTGGTAGGTGTTATTCGACACGTGAAGCAGCAAAAGAAGCAATCATAAAGCGTTTTGACGCAAAATAAGAGGCAATAGATGACAACTAAACAGACGACAGCTAATACACAGTGCGAAATTCTAACAATTATCAAACCATTAAAGGAGATAGCCGCGGCTGAGGACACGAAATACATGAACAGCGGTGTTCATGTAATAAAAAACGGGCAACAGATTCGAATGGAAATCACCGACAGTGCGCATTGCCTGATTGCTGATTATGAAGATCCGGAAAGCGTTGGTGATGATTTTGACTGTGTGATACCGCCTGCAGTCATTGATATGCTGCCAGTAGATGATATTGAGGGGGTGAGCATATCACTGGTTGCAACTGGCCAAAACCGTTATTTCTTTAAAACTGATTTCGCAGAGATTCACTTCAATTCAACATGTTGCGAGATGATGTTCCCGCCTGTTGAACAGGTACTTGAGATTAGATGTGTTCATGAGAAAACGGCCAACTTCTCGGAGTCAGTACGTTTTGGGGCGGTGCTTGTCAGTAAGGTATTAAATGCAATCTGCATGTGCCGACAGATTACAGCAATGGACGAGATTGATCAGCACGTAGACATGGCGCTGCGAGGTGATGCGGACGCTGTGTTATTGACCGCAACAGTTAATACGTGCTCATGCTTTAGCCCGCATGAATACCACAATTATCTTGTCAATATAAAAGCACTTGTCATGCCAGTAGATAAACGTGCGAAAGATACGACCCAGATAGGAGGTCAGTATGTCGGATAAATCCAACACAATGGCAGACGACGAGGTGAGGAAGACTCTTATTCAGGCGCTTGGATGGCGAGTGGAGGCCGGGCCAAACGGTATAGGGTCAATCTTGATCACGCCTGATGGTAAGGACTGCGGATGTTCGTCAGGTGATGTGGATTCGTTTTGGGAGGATCGAATCGAATATCACCGGCGCAGTAGCGACCCCCTCACCGACGCTAACGCACTGCTTGCGGTGGAGAGGAAGGTGTTCTCAATTAATGAGTTTTGGCCAGCAGGCAGATTCAGCTTGTGGCTTGGATACAAGCAAGCCATATTCGAGATGTTAGAAATGAAGCCAAGGGACATGATTATATGTGAAGCTGCTACATTTTCAGCCCCCACCGCCACCAAAGCCCGCGCATTGGCTGATGTACTCCTCGCCCTGGCTATCAAAGAGAGGGGGGAGTGAGATGCAATTACTAGATATGAAAATATTCTCTGATGAGCTTTATAGAAAAGTGGGCAATGCTCTTGCGGGTAAACGTCAGAAAACCGGTATGAGTCAAGATGCATTGGCAGGGCATGTAGGGGTGACGCGTGTAACGATTGCGAATATTGAAGCTGGTCGCCAGCGCCCGCCACTTGCCACTTTATATGCGATTGCTTCCGCTTTGGATATGAAGTTGCATGAAGTGCTTCCTGATATACCAAAAATAAAAGTTTCCGTTGATGTTGATTGGGGCACTCCATCTACAGGGATAGAGGAATGATCGCCACATGAAGTACATCAAAAGGATCACGATCTACTGCATTGCGTACTGCATCGCTCGATTGATATATGAATCGACTGATTCAAGAGATTGGATCACGGCAATCTACATAGGAATATTCGTTTCGGCTGGCGTACTCGCTGCGTCACTAGCAACACATAGAGGGAGCAGGCAATGAAAGCCAAATACACAGTACAAGAGATAGAGGGGATGGGGGAGGAAGAACTTAATACGGTGGCTGCTGAGTTGATGGATTGGACGCTCTACAACGGCATATGGCTAAGCCCCGACCACGAATCCTATTTGTTCGAATGGAAGAAAGGTTACAGCAGAAAGACCGTATGGAACCCAACAGGCAACCAAGATCATTTGGCAATAGTCGTTGCCCGTCTTGTTGGTAGATACGGATATGCGGCAAAGGCTGGGTTTGCTGATCGCATTCAATCGGCTTGCTTGTCAGGTACGAAAAAGGAACGTGGAGTCTACGCGATTTGGGCGTGCTTCAATCAGCCTTTGCACATGACACGTTTCGCCCTCCTCACCCACCTACAGGCAGAGGGGAGGCTGGTAGATGGGTGAGCAATACACAAAGCGCGGGATCAGGGAAATGAGCGACGAATCGCTCGCGGAGACATGTTCCGTTGAACTAAGTGGCGCAGAAATTCCAACAGGATTATTTGGAGACTCTGAAACAGTTAATGACTGGCAGACAATAATCAAACCATGCCGTCAAATTGTACAAAAGCACCTTATTTCATATCTAGAGACGGAGGGGAGGCTGGTGGATGACCAATGAGCAATATCAAAAGATGTTAAAGCTTGCTGCTGAAATCGAAAATAGCCTGACACCAGAACAGCAGGATGCCGCAGTAAATGTGTGTCGCATGTACGACAACCCTAATCAATGCGTGTTTCGATCGCTGATGCCCAGTCAGACAGAGCGTATTGGTGTTGCGGAAACCATTGAGGCATTGATTAAAAAAGGAGCGTTATACAGAGAAGAGCTAACCCATGCCATTGGTTGGACAAATGCGGGATGTGCGGCATTTCAACGGGTTTACCGAAAACGACAAAATCAGCCAGCCAATCAGGAGGAAGGCAATGAGTAAAGCCGCTGAGTAGTGTGTAAACATCCCATCGCCCCAAACAAAATCTCAGTATTGATACAATAAATGTTAGGTGAAAGTTTGGTGACGCATAGATATAACGAGGTAAAACATGATTCTCCCACTTAAACACAATCACGCTTCGGTTATCAAGCAAACCGCAATTTTAGCTCGTGATTTAGGTTGCTCGCGGATAGCGACAGATCCGCAATTATTACGAGCAGTTCTTAACTCAGCGCAGCACTCTGAGAAGCCTGATGTATTTGCTTGCTGGACTTCATATATAGAAGGCGTGTTTCCACAAGACGAAGGCCGCGATGAGAGTGTATGGCATACCGATAGCTGCATATTTGAAATTAAAGACAGCTTATCCGATGGTAAAAATGATTTAATGAAACCCATACGAAAACTGGGGGTAAGGGCGATGGGGTCATTCAGGGTTCGGGTATCCCACGAATCCGCGTTTGATGCGCAAAAACTTATCGATTACGTCTACAACTTTCACAACTGCGATGACGGTTGGGGCTATGTGGTGCTAACAGAGCAAGGAACATGGAAATGGCTTAAGCAACCCATGCGTTTCAAGCCAGAGTTTAGAGATATCTATGCTGAGTATTGTTTGCTTCTAAAACTCTGGCCACAAGGCACGACAGATAAAAGTAAGTCAGTGGTGAAGCGTGAGATTAAGAAGATTGACGATATTGATGTTGAAATCATCCGGCAATACGTGCGGGACTATCCAGATGTAACGCAGGGACATATCACAAGAGGGTGCGGGATAAGAAAACGCAAGCCAAAAGAGTTTGAAGAGAAGATGAACCGAATCGGAATTTACAGAAACCCACGGTCAGGGTGGTTTGTGAAAGAAGATAATCTTGATCAAGCCAATGTTAGAGATGGAATTGCCTTATCCGCCAACAATCAATCACTATTACAAACGAACCCGCAGGGGGATGATAATAGATGAACGGGGGCGGGCGTATCGAAACACTGTGGGTCTGATCGCTAACTCACAAACTAAAGAACCTTTTACAGAAAAAGCAAGCTTGGAGATTGATGCGTACCCGCCAGACGGAAGAAAACGAGACTTAGACAACATCCTTAAAGCGTTACTTGATGCGATTGAGAAAGCGGGTGTGATTGAAAACGATTCACAGTTTGATGAGATTCGCGTTTCTAGGAAGTCGAAATATAAAGGCGGGAAAGTAGTTATTAGAATCAGTGAGATTTGAAATGGTGAGGTTGAATAAAGAACACATCAAGAAGCATGAAGACATCATGACGCTACAAGAAGCGGCTACATATATCTGTGTAGGTGTTCGTAAATTTAATAGCCTTCGTGATGAATACGAATTACAACCGTTCTACGTAGGGCAGGGGGGAAAACTCTATTATCATCGCGATCAGCTAGATCACCTGCTTACGCTACTCTCCCGTCGTATGGCGATGCCGAAGATGCCAACACGGAAGAACCCACCTGAAATCCATCCCCAAGATAACAGGTGGGCAAGCGAGAAACGATTTACTATTTCTAACTGAAACGCTTTTCTAAACCAACCATCTTCTTATTGAACAGGATATACATCTTGTCAATCCGCATATCAAAAGTTTTCTTCTTCTCAGAATCGGTGATCCCCTCACGATCTTTCTTAAGCTTACGTACCCGCTTTTTGATGTTATTGAATTCTGCCTGCATTCTTGCAAACGCTGTCGCTCGTTGGTGGTTCCATCCAATCTTTTTCTTCTTGTCTTTGCCCTCGACACGCTCCTTCTCGCGTGCAATTTCCTCACCCCACTTATAGAAACGATCGCGGTAGTATCTCGGATTGTTTCCTCCATAGAACCGGCGCACAAGCGGCATCTCGTATGTGCCAACTGGCTCTCCGTGATACCACTTGTCGCCAACATTCCAGATACGCATTAGTGATGCACCCGCACCACCTGACCAGCTTTTAAGATAGTGTTCAACAGTTTCTGGCGACACGTCAATCAACCCACTCTCATCCTCATCGCCTCCCGTCCAATAGTTAATCATCTCCATCATATTACGCAGCGAAGGGCTTACAGAACGCCAATACTTCTGGGAGTCCGGGTTGTCGTAAGCTGCAAAAGCCGAGCCTTCTGGCATAATCGGATTACCCGTCCAGTTACGGTTCTGTGCGCTTTGTAGCCACGGCCTGAATACAGTGGGGGTGATTGTGTCGAGTGTGTTCTCTGCGGTGCCCGTCGGATTGAATGTATCAAAGGCCGAGTTGATCATATTGACCGACCCTTCAATCGGTGAAGTAGTGCCGTATACCGATGAGTTGAGATTACGCCCAACTGTTGTTGCAAGGTTATAGATGAAGGGCGATGGAATTTTTATGTGCTGGCCTTCACTAAAGGGAAGCATCAGAATGATGTAGTTTCGTTTGGTGTACTCAGGAATCTTATCGTAGTAGTTCTCACCATCTTCATCTTCACCCGCGACGGCTCGGTTAATCACATCTTGTAGGGCTGCAGCAGCAACGAGCGACGCTACAACCTTACGAGTCCCCTTGTGGTTTTTGGCTGAGCTAACCACTCGGTAGTTACCTTGCACTTGCGCATTAGCGAACATATACAAAGAAGAAATTACTGGGCTATAAACGCCTTTTCGCTCGAAATTGGTGGTCAGGTTCTTCGCATAAGATGCGGACTGATCCTGCGTCATGCCAGATTCGCGAGCGTGTTGATAAGCTGCAACACGTACAGCGTTCTCAAACACTTCATTGATGTCCTCTGTGAAGTGCGCGTATTTCTGAAACACCTTGTAGAGTAGATATGGTGCCTTTTTGGGAGATAGTTTAGATTGATCTAGTGCCTTAAGGTCACGATCAATTTCCTTCTTTGTCGTTTCATAACTTTGTAGATCAATGAACGCGACCGGAGCGCCGCTATCTCGGTATTCTTTGTAAATCTTATCCCACTTCCGATTCCCGTCACGATACCCCTTTTTGTTTCTTTGGGCTGTGTATCCCTTACGCAATCCTCGCCAAACTGCACCCATCGCAAATGGAGTTTTAGCCAGAACTTTGGCTGTTTGCTGTATGCCTTTTTCGCCTGTTAATGTAAGCGAAGCAGAACCAACATCGCGCACCATATTGACAGGTGCGAAGAATGGGTTCCATCTAGTAGACATTGAAGCTAGGAATCTGTTTGCGACACCTAACCCACGGATAAATTCATTCTGGCCTTCCAGATCAAGATTCTTGAGCGCTCTTGCTACACTGTGATATTCGGGATTATTGATTGTGATGTGATGAACTTTCCCATCAACTTTAACTGCAAAGACGTTGTCTTTGTACTTGTGAGACTCGTCCACGACTTGCGTGATTATTCCCTGTTCATCAAAAGCGAGTTTGGATGGTTTCTCATCAATTGACCAAAGATTGGGGTTGGGGTTTTCTTTGACGAGTTTGTAGAAGGTGCGCCCGACTTTCGCTTTTTCTGCTCGTATGATCGCGGTTTGCGCGGATGTGATTGCAAAGGTGAGTGA
This sequence comes from Poriferisphaera corsica, assembly GCF_007747445.1. Classification (NCBI taxonomy): domain Bacteria; kingdom Pseudomonadati; phylum Planctomycetota; class Phycisphaerae; order Phycisphaerales; family Phycisphaeraceae; genus Poriferisphaera; species Poriferisphaera corsica. The sequence goes on along the minus strand of NZ_CP036425.1, from coordinate 2,720,158 downwards.
TGAACCTGCGGCAGATTTGCGGCCAAAGGCGCGTTTAAACTCGTTACCCCGAATATCAATCCCCATGCCGATACCTGAGAACGGCTTGTCGGCTAATTCTTCAAGATCGGTTTTCAGGGGCGTATAGAACTCGTACTTGGTATTCAGCGCATCATAAACATCTTCTGAGACAAGACCTGATTCTCGCCAAAGTTCTACGGTTTCTCGGTTCATCTGGTCATGCAAACGGGCGATTTTCTTGTAGGCCGCGCCTTTCTTTGAGGATTCGATTTTCTGCACATATTCCCGTGCATACTCATCTGTCCAGAGTTTGCCGGTGCTGCGTTGTTTCCCGGCATAAACGTCTTTTTTACGGTGCGAGATAGACAGCTCACGGTTACGCTCAGGCGCGTGACGCGCTTGCAGGTATTCGTCGATTTGTGGCAATGCGATCTTGTATAGTTTTGCTACTTTGAGTATCGGGTCAACGTATTTGTTCTGGATCGCCTGAAGGTGATTTTGCGTTTTTTTACGACGTAGTTCTTCTTTCTGATATGGATTGGAAGTGTCGTCCAGTTTGCCTTTTTGTTTGACGATCTGTGCTTGCAAGTTCTTGAGTGGACGTAGGTGATCTTGCGTGAGGTATAGGAAGTGTTCAAATCGGCCTGGTGTTGGGGTATCGAATCCATTGGATGAATAATTAGTTTCGCCTGCGACTGCAAATTTTGCGGTTACCTCTACATCTGCATCATCGAAGATTACATAGTTAGAATCTCCCTCTCCTTTTTTACGGCTTGCTCCATCTAAAAACTTAATACCGCGTATACCAAGTGACTTTAGATAGAGGGATGTGTGTTTAGCGTATGTGGTATCGCCGCCAGCCCAGCTAGACCCCTTAACCTCTGGCGGCAGTGCTTCATGAACATCGTAGTGTTTTAGAGCCAGATATAAATCACGCCCGCTATAGATATTGTCTGCAAGCATTTCATCTAGTGAAGGGGTGTCGTGGTATTCAAGTGATTCGTTAATTTGTTTTCTGATCTTCGGTGGTATATTAGCGAGAGCGTTCTTAACGGTTTCGTTTTGTTCTGAGAGCGGTTTATCCCAAGATAAGTATTCGTGTTCTTCTGGCTTTAGGTCTACTTGGTAGAGTTTGCCTTGCCCCGAAAGACTCAAGGTGCCGTCTTCCAGTATTTGTATTGCAGCTTTGGATGCTAAATAATCAATAGCCGCAAAATCGCCATCAATTTTCAAATCTTCAATAGCCGCGAGAGTGTGGCTGTGTTCGTTAGCATCCAGCAACGCAGAGTCAGCAAGATGCATCTTGTTTTTTGAAACACGCGATTGTTTCTTTAACGCGTTAAGTGTGTCGCTTTGCCCTCTCGTCCAATCTAAGCTGGCTTGGCGTAATATACGTCGCATCTCTGATTTTGCCCTAAGCTCCAACTCCCTAGGGAATTGACCGTTGCTGATCTTGCTTATAACAACACCAAGCTTACTAGCCTTAGATTCTAAATCCCACGCAACCTGACGTTCACTTTTTCTTGCCAGTTTTTCCTTATACCACTCAGCGACCTTCTTATTCCCTGCGAAATACATGCCCCACCCATAGGCTTGGGCACCTTCACCTGTACCGATGCGCTGTGTAGTAAATGCATCAAAATCGTGTGCTGAACCATGATAGGCTGCTGCAAATTTAGGCTTATCCTGTCTTTCGTTGGTGTTTATGACAGCTTTGCCGTTGTCAAGCTTGACTTTTTCGAGTAGCTGGCCGATAGTTATCTTAGAGCCTGCCTTAGAAGAGCGTGGAGTCTTCGGAATCCCGCTCGTGTGTGCAGGCTCTATTTTTATCCCATCATGATCGTAGTATTTATGCCCATCTCTGGTTTCGCGTATGGTCAGGGTGACTCGATGTAGATCATTCCCAATTTGTACAGGCACATACATATGGTGGAACGCTTTGATTGTGTCTCTGTTGCTCGCGTCATGATTTGATTCTACGAGAATAGCGTTATGAATCATTGGCTCTATAGCGCGTACTAATTCAAATGATAATTCTTTTTGACCTTTTGAAATTGCGTGGCGTATACCTGCACTGGATACGTTGATTGTCCAGCCGGTATCCTTGTTTTTGTGATTGCCGTGTATTAGTTTTTTAGCTCTCTGCATGAGCCATTTTTTAAGTTTGGGTTTGGATTCTTTAGAGATTCGTTTTTTGTAAAACAGCGCCTTGTTGAGTTTGATAACTGGAATATCTTCATCAAAGCGTTGAAGTAGATTCTGAGGAACTTTCGGGTTGGATTTGCTGGGATCGCGCTGCCTTGCCGCGGCGAACATCGCCACGCCTTTGTCAGTTTTCTTAGTTTTGATCGTACTGAATAGATTGTCAAAAGCTTCAATAACAGGCTTTGCTTCATCTGTTTTCAGATATGGGTAACTGTTAGGTGATTCATATAACTCCTCACTTATAACATTTGCTAGATAATCATTATGTGATTGATTCTGTTGGTTTTTATAAACCACATAGCTTTCAAAAGCTCTTGCCCCTAGCTCAATCGGCGTGTTCCAATATGGTACGGTGCGCTTTGCATCCAAAGAATTCGCACGCGAAACCATCTCTGTCGATCTTATTGATTTCAGAACATTGTTAAACGCTTCTAAAACTTCTGATCTTACTGATGTATCGGGCTCGCCAGTTTGATAATTTGCCCTATGCTTAGGATCGTCCGTAATAAACGAATCTGGATCTTTGCGCATTCGGGCAAAATAATTGTCAACAGCATGGAACCATTCATGTGCAAGCGACCCAGCACCTCGTGTTTTTGTAAGGTTAATAACAACCTTGCTTGCCTCATAATGAGCGTTCGCTTTTGTGTTGCGGCCACGCGATCCAAATGCTAAACCAAGTTCACCGTTCAGTGATATTGCCTTGGTTGGGATGTTCAGAATCGTAGCCATGTCTCTCAGTGCATCATACGATTCATTTAAATCTTGTTGCCTACGATCGCCCTCAACCCAGTTCCCAAACTCTACACCTCTGAACCCAAATGTATCGGCGAATTTTGTGGGTGAAACATCTTGACCTTTTCTATAGTCCCTCCCGATTCGTTCACTATTCTTCTGGTTTCGGTGTGGCGGTATATATTTGGCACTTGCTAATGCATCTTCAAGATCGGCTTGTTTCTCTTTGATATAGGTGCGAGCCTCGCTCGCTGTTGCAAATCCATCAACCAGATCAATGTAATTCTGACTCTTAATTTTTTTGCCAACGATGTATTTTTTATCCTGATGATTTCTTAGCCGATAAACATCGAATTTAGTACCCCTGACCGACGTAGGGGTTACTGCCAGCGTAGTCTTTATAGCATCGACAGCTTCTTGATATGTTTTGTGGTCACCTCCGATGTACGATTTCCCTTTTGCAACCCAATAACGCCCATCACTCCCTCCAATGCGATAGCCGCCTGCACCTGTAGGCATATCAGGGAAATTCATTGCGCTGAGATACTTAACCCGTTCTGTAAACTTGAAAATGTGGTGCGCACTCATCGTTAATGATTTGAGCGCTTCAACGGGATTGTTGGTGTCAAGTATTTGTATAGCAATGTCGCGTTTATGTTGGGCTGCCTCTAACCAATCCCTTTTACGACTTAGATATTTTTGCGGGGCACTGCCAATAGATTCGCGTAGAACCTTAACGGCTATGAGGCTTTGATCACTTAGACCTGATTTCTTGAGCTTATGATAGTCGGGGGCGGGAAATATTTTGGCAAGTTTAGCTTGTTTAACAATCTGCTCATCGTCCATACTTGCGACGTTTGTATTAATGTATGATTTAAGAGTTTGTGCATAGTCTTTTCTCGCGCCACCAATTTTTTCTCCAAAATCCTCGATCTTGGTTGCTTGCCCCTTGTTTTTGGTTTTTTGTTTATTTTTCTTTCGTTTCTTTTTGTTTTCTACGGGCGTTTCTACTCCTTGCGTATCAGCACTTCTAGTACTTTGTTCTGCGACTTTTTTCGGCGAAACTGTCGTACTTTGCGACACTTCGTCATCATCACCTTCACCAGCCCCTTCTTGAGGCTCTGTCTCAAGCTCCCCTTGTGTAGGTGCTAAATCATCTTCACCAAAGGTAGCATCCCGCAATACTCCGTCAGTTGCTTCGTCTGTGCCCTCAGATAATTTAACTAATCGTTGTCTCTCGGCTACAAGTTCGGCCAGTTCAGACCGTTCACTGCCACTAATTGCTTCATCGTATTCTTTGCCCCTTAATTCACGAATCTTTTGATCCATTGCAACGACCTGAACTACAACTTCATCTGCGAGAGAACCCTGACCGTTTTGTATTCTTGCTTGAGATTGTTCAGACAAATCTTTGGCCTGCGTTTCTACATCTCGTTGCTGCTGTTCGGCCGCAGCGATAGTTTGATCTATCAGTGACAGACGATCGTTCACAACACCGTTGTTAGCAAGTCTACTAATCAGTTCACGAATCTTGGCTGCCAGCTTATGAAACGCGCTTTCGTTCTGTCTTCTGAGGTTTTGCCAGAACTCAGTCTTGTCGGCCATGTGTTCAAAGAGATATGCAACTCCTTCTTCGGTTTGAGCATCTTTTGAAAGATCGAGATGCCCATCCGTCGCAGCATTCAAATCGCGCAGATACTGCTGAGCGCTCTGATCTAACAAATCTGGCGAAACCTGCTTGAGATTAGAAACGATCTCGTTATATGACTTGGGATCGCTTTTTCTAAGGCTATGAACGTATTCGTGGCTGACCAGCGAGGTCATCGGTGATTTCGCGTTAACGTCGATAAGTATGGTATTTTTATCTGTGCCCATTGAGGCGGGCAGGGGGTTATCTGCACCAAGGCTTGATTCAATGAAGAGGATCTTCTTGCCGAGCTTATGTGCGCCCAAATTGGCGAGCTTAAAACGCCTGCCTTGAGGCTTAACATGTTTAAGTGAGATCGATTTATCGCCGGTTGCGTTTTGGATGTTCGTTTGATAGGTTTTGACTTCTGTCAGTTCGGATTCTGTTGACTGAGCCTCTCTGGTTTTTGTAAGAGGCGTTTTGCCTTCTATTGCCATCTGTGCGTACTTATTAAGTGTCTTATCGATGACCACGCCCGCATTACCCCCAGCATTGACTTCATAGCGGATTTCTTCTGCCGCGTCTTCAAGGAGTTGTGGTGTAAGCTTAATACCACCCTTCTCGCCTTTGATCTCTTTGATACGCTGCACCAGCATAGGCTCTGTGTATTCGTGTGCCTTACTCACGATTGTTCGTGAGTTTGCATCTGCTGCTCCGCCAAGTACACCTAGTGCGCCGCCGATTTTAAAACCTTCCCATGCAGATTCCGAAACACCGTCATATATCGACCCTTCGCGCTTTAACCCTGTGTGCATGTCTATCATGTTTTGAGCAATTTGTGTCAAACCTTCTTCAGCGCCTTCAGATGTACCCACGATGCCTGCTCTCGTTGCAAACGCGGGGACGGCTTTTTTAAGTACATCCGCAACAACTCTCGGATTCTTACTCGCAATGGCTGCGGGTAACTTTGACGCGAGCGGTTTAGTGACCGCACTAGACCCTTTTACAATACCACGCATTACAAGACCGGCCACAAATTCCGTAGCAGCTCCACCGGCCGCGGAAGTAAGCTCATTCCAACCACTAACTTCATACCCTTGCTCGCGTAGGTTCTGGGCCTCCATACGTTTGCTACCTGCGACGCTCGAAGAATCGGCAGCGATCGTAGGCAGAGCGGTTGCTGGGTTTAAGTACCCTGTCGCTTTAGCGAGGTTGTAAGCAGTGCTGCCAACACCCTCTGAAAACGTATTGCTTTGGCCTAAGTTTTTCTGTAACCATTCAGATCTGGCGTTAGCCTCATCAGGTGACACAAGCCCCCATGCTCCAGTGCCAAATTGATGACCTGAGCGCACAAAGCCGGAAGAAACATCACCCCAAATCCCTCTCTTTTGGATTTGATCTTTTCTAATGTTTGATTCGGCGATCTTGTCGGAAGTAGGCATACCCATCTGTTCAAGGTATTGATCGATTCGCTTGCCTTTTCCAATAGTATCAAGGTTTCTATAGGCGGTGTCGTATTTTGATGCGTGCTGATGCAGTTGGTCACGCAAAAGGTTATGTGAATTGCTAGGATTACTTGCATCCATAGCCTTTTGAATGCTTGACCACCTCTGTTCATCAATAGGAACGAGCGTTTCAGCTTCATATTGTTTTTTAAGTTCCGGTTTCCCAATATGCCCAGCTACGATGCGCGTGCCGCCGTTTGGTCTTTTTTCGATGCGGTTATTCTGCTGGCCGAGTTTTTTAAGCGCATAGAAATTAGCGACATCAGCACCCTTAGTTACAGAGCCTCTAGCTTGGGCATCCGCAACCATTTTTTGCTGCAACTTCTGTACTTGGTTGTATTGGCGCTGCGTCATCTGACGGCGCAAAGGTGCCGAAGTCACATTATCAGAAACGATATTGGGTTGTGATACACCCGAGCTTTTCATTGCATCAGCAAGTGTAGATTCATCCTTTTCTCGATGGCCCTGAATATTGGATGATTCAGCGAGGGTTGCTGCTTTCATAGCTTCGGATAATGTATTGTTCATGCTCTTTTAAGCCTAATCAAAAGATAGATTAATGTTGAAAACAAGAATACCTACAATGTCCATCCGCCATAATGTTGTGCAATGCGGCCTATTAGTGCCCATCCATCATCATTAGGGACAATGCCGTTTTCACTTTCAACAAAGTGTTTACCAACTTCAATGTCGCCCATATCCGCAGCAAATCCAGCCCAGTATTGCCCAACACGCCGTTGTTCTTCTGGAGGCAATTGCGTAAATGATGTGATTGGATTGCCTTGTTCATCCGTGTACGCCCCGCCTACCTGATAGTCCGGACGAATGCTAATACGGCTTCCGTACTGGTCAGCGGCGTTATTGGGGAGCTTTGGCAGTGTAATTTTTTGTTTCTTGGGGGTGTATGAAATCGGCCCCTCAACCTTCATCTGCGGGGAGTGGACAGATTGCCTTTGCCCAGTAGGTATTGGGCTAATGTTTTCTGATCGTTGGGGTTGTTCGTTATAGGTGCGATTTTGGATTAATGATGCTATGAGCGGGTCATTATCAATAGTATCTTTTAAAGCCCCTACATGCTTTTGCTCATCAAGTTGTGCGTATCGCTGATCAAGGCGATCTTGCCTGCGATCAAAATATTCATTAGCTCTTCTAGTTTTTTGTTCTCTTGCAAATTGCTTACGCTGCCGATCTTCTTCAGCCTGACCGGATTCATGATATTCGTTTCGTCTCGCTGCAATCAGCTTTTGATTTTCTGCATCCTGTTCAGGTGTTGTGCGAAGCAAGCCCCTTGCTTTTAAATTGGCAGCCCACTGTTCAGCTTCACTGATTCGAGCTTCTTTATCTGCTGACCATTCTTGTCGATCAGTTGAGAAATCACCCGTAGTTGGATAGATGCCTTGCTTCTCATTTTCGTTACGGTAGTACTTCGTTAATGCGTGCGCTGCTGGAGTGTTACTATAATCCACATTTACACCCATTTTTTGTAACTGCTGGGTAGTAAGTGGAGATATATCCTTTGCAGCGACTGCGTCACCTCTATCTATTTGACTGGACAATGAAAGACGGTCAAGCGTGTTGTCAATCTCACGATTTCGAGCAATTGAATCATCATCTAATAGTCGAATGCCTAATGATAACGCTTCCTGCCCTTCAGGCGTGTATTTGGTTTGGATATTGGTTGCGTCCCGTTTTATTGGTGTTATCGAGGCTTTGTTTTCAGTACTTTGGACGTGGGGCGTTGCTGATATTATTGGATTTGGCTTGCCGACTGGTTGAGCTGTTGCAGTCTCAGGTTTAGTGGTTTTGGGCTTGTTCTTTTTATTGTTTACATTTGATTCATGCAATCCAACGCGAGGATCTATACTATTCTCATCAGGTAGCCCACCACCTTTGATTGGTGTGGATGCTTTTGTGTTTTGGTTGTATGGAAGGATCACCTTATCGACTGCTGCTTTAATGTCTTGGCTTTGTGTTGTTTTTGACAATGGTGAAATAAGCGAATCTAGATCAGTGGCTTCTCCTAATTCGAGTTTCTGCCTTTTCTTCTTTTTTCGTTTAACAGGGTTTAATCCGAAAGAATTTTTATAGCCCTTGTTTCTCAATGCCATTGCTTCAAGCTGATCTATTTTGCTCATGCCTATCGCCCTTCTTTTCTGGCTGGATACGCCATCATGAAGCGATCCAATTTGTTTTCTATTCTGTCCGTTCGCTGACTGTTGCTCGATACGCCCTGCTTGACTTCAGCTAAGATCACATAAATCTCTGCGAGCTTTTCAGTCTTTGTGTCTAACCGCATATTGCTTTCGCTTAAGGCTTTAACCGCTTTCTCTAACTCCGTGCGATCTGCTTTAGTGTCTTGGAGTAACCTGATATCTTCAGAGTTTTCTAAAACTCGCTCTGCTTGTGAAATATCACGCCCACCCAAGGTGTAGAAGAATCCGCAAAACCCAATAATTGCGGCCAACCACGGGAGCCATTTGTTATGAAGTACCATTTTTGCCGTGTCAGTCATGCTTAGCCTTCCCATCTGCTCTTGTGCGGGAACCGTGTTTTGAGATATTTTTCTACCGTGCCACCGAATTGACTTGCAACATGGTTCAGAACACAAGCGTCCTCAGCTTGTGACTGCAGTTCACCTATTGATATTTCACTTCTAACGCGGCATTGCTTCCTGTCAGCGAATGGTTTGCCGGAAGGGTAAAGATTGTGATAGATGATCTGTGGTGTGAGTTGCCCATTAATGAACTGATACGTCTTGTTCAATTCGCGCAGCTTGTCCGCGTCGTACACTGTGGGAAGGTGTCCCGTGTAGTCGTACGCTCTGGTGCGCGTTTCGAGCAGCTTCACAAGTGATCGCTGGCGGAGCTGCTGCCACTTGCCGTTATTGTTTTCAGTGATACGTGATACCGAGCTTGTGCTGTATCGCCCAGAAGCTTTAGCGTGTTTGAGATAGCTGAGCGGCGTGTGGTTGACGAAGTAAAAATCGTCATTCATCCATAGAAACTGTTTGCCCTGCATGAATCGCATACCGGCAAACAAGATCGCCTTATAGAACATGTCGCAGAACGAGCCAGACCGCTTCTCAACATGGATGTGATTGATCGCCCCAAACTGCCCACCCGGTATACCGGGATCATCGCCGACAACATAGATTTCGACATCGCCCTCGATGTTTTCAAGAGATCGGATGGAATACCGCAGCTCACGATTACCGAATTCACCGCGCACGTAGGGATAAAAGACGATCAGTGGTTCGGGCTTGGGCGGTGTGACTACGGCCTGTACAGCTTCAACAGAAGGTGCCCACTTGTTTTCAGGGCATCTTTGTGAGAATCGTACACACCCGCATGAAGATGTAACCGCATCACACTTCACCCCTTTGCTATCATCTTGATAGCCTAAAAAGTTTTCACATGCCTCACAGATTGCATTGTTGGCGGGGTTGCTGGCAAGAACAGTTAATGACGGCATATTAGCCGCTTGTGATGATGAACTACTACCGCCCTCATCCTGTGCGCATTTATCATTGTTATCAACACTGACAGTTAGAGTGCTTTTATGCGGGCCATCTACAGGGTCGTTAAATTCTAAATAATAATGACCACTTTCACACTCACAGTTTTCTGCTTTCAGCGAACTCCCATTGATCGAAAATGCACCTGAACCATAAGTTACGACTACATTCTTTTCTATCCCATCACTCCACCCGTCTTCTCCAAGTGTCTTAAAGGTGCCTTTGCCTTTCCATGACCCACAACTCACATACTCTAATCCCGAAAATTCTAACCGCTCTCCCTCTGATACCAACTCAGAGATACCTTCCTGATATCCGCTAACAGTTGAATCAGGATGAAAGTAACAATCGCCAGTTTTACAGCATCCATGACAATCGTTACAGCTATCGTATTTACTGACCGTTGTCCAAGGTATCAGCGCTCCTGGAGGGTTATCTGTATGCCCAGAAGGCACAAAGCATTCACCGTTGATTTCGAATACTTGGGGTTGATATGCGGAAATATCGAGCCACCAGTCAGCCGCATCGCCAGTTAAGCAGCTAGCAAACTGCATGTACTCAGCGTCATTGCTAGATGATGATGAGGGGCCGCTGCCGCTACCATTCCCATCTGAGCTGCTGCTACTACCCCCGCCGCCTCCACCGCCTGCTCCATCGCCATTATCGGGAATGCCGTCAAGATTTTCAGCAAAGATATGCCAGATGCCTTGGTTAACAATTCGGATGACAAAATCGTTGGTACAGGTCACGTTTGTGATCGCCATCGAAAAGTTGTAATCACAAATATCCGCGATTTCCTTGATTGACGCGCCGTCTGGAATGATCAATGTGCCGTTTTGGTTTTTCTGGAACCGCTGATCGTGTGACTTTGGGCTGAACCAGACAATTGACTCAGCTTCAAGATCAATGAAATGTAGCGTGCCAGATTCGTTTCCTTCCAGAGCAATATCGTTTGACGTGGATCCTGTTATGAGAGATGAAAAATTGTGATTTACAATTTCTCGCCAGTTTGAGTTTTGGTATGGTTTTAACCCTTTGATGATAGGCTTTAAAACCGAAGGCGATGGATTCGGTTCAGAATCAATTCTCTTTTCGACAAACAGCGAACCCTGGTTACCCGAATCAATGTATACATCTCCCTCGCCTTCGATCCATATCAAGCACCGCCTGAAACTTTGACGGAGATAGCTTGTGACCCGGCTGTCTGTCACGAAAAAGGCTTGCCGAGGGAACATGGCTATATCGTTGGGTAGAGATTTTGTTCCGTTATTTGTCATAGGCTTAGTTAAGGTGATGGAAGTGCGTCTTTACCGATCGTGCTGCCGCTACCGGTGTTGTTGGTTTTACTTGTGGGGGGGCCAGAGCCTAGGTGGGTTATGAATTTACCTGCAAATTCACTAGAATCTTCTGGTGGTATGTCCTCTGTTTCAGTAGTTCCATCTAGTTCAATTGTTGTTTTTTTTGTTCCCCACCCAGCTTCGCAATAGTGGAACAAATAGACATGAGGAAATTGCATTGTGCCGTTGATGTGTGGTATTGGATCAAGCACTTCGTGATCAACATACTCGAGTGTATATGGTTCGCATGGTAGGTTGTTGAAGTAAACCTTATCGCTATTAAAAGAGTTTATTGGTAGGTCTGGCTTTGTAGGCTCGTTAAGTATTGTAATAACCGGCAATCTAGAGATCGTATACCGTTTTACCTTAAAGCTTCCAATCACTTTTATTACTGGATCGCCGCCTGGATTAGTTGGGTCTTCGGATTCTTCTTTCTTATCTTCAAAATGTTTGAACGAACGCTTCCCAATCGACAATCTGGGGCACGCAAGAAACGGGTCGTATGGCATGTTCGAGCCACGACCATACGCATAGATCAGCTTGACGATTGCTTTCGAGCTGGTGAATGGTTTGATATGAACCGCATTAATCGGCACATCATGGATATCGCTTTGAATGCGATCAAAAACATCATTAGCACCTGTTTCCAAAAGCCAATCTGCTGCAGCCTGAGACACCCCCTCGTTACCTGACAAGCTCAGACCAGTCACCAGACCGCCCACGTCGAAACGGCTTCGTCGTAAATCCTGCACGCCGTAGTAGGCGCGGGTCGTTGCGTGGATATGTCTTTTTAAAGTTGCCATATCATCCTTTGTTATTCGACATTGAGGTTTTCCAGTTGCTCAACCATCTGTTCAGGAAGCTGCTGAAGGTATTCGACGATAGATGCAATATCTTCACGCATTTCATCAACAGCCTTCTTCAGATCGCCGCTATCTGATTCGCTCTGATGACCCGCCTGATTGTCATTAGCCTGCTCAACCTCTTGTTCGTCTCTCCCGTCGTGTACAACTTGTCCTTTAAGAACGCTGCTTTGATTCTTAAACTTATCGCTCTGGTTATTGAACTTGTCGCTTTGATTGCGAAACCTGCCGTTCTTCTTTTTCTTCTTTTCATCGCCTTCAGAGGCAACAGAGGTTTCGTCCTCATCATCCTCGCCATTCTCGCGTTCTTCGAGGTTGTCCAGCAAACGGCCCGCTAACCCCGCTCGGTCGCTTGACTGGCTCAGAAGTTCCTCAACCATCTCAAGGATCTGGTCAAGCTTTTGATTTTCCTGTTCCCGCTCTTCATCTTGTGGATCTGCTGTAGGCGCAGGATCAGGTGCGTACGGGTCATTTTTCACACGACGTTCTTTTGCGAATCGATCTTTCATGTAATCACTCATGCTCAAACATCCGCAAAAGTAACAAGGCCGTTAAACATGCCCCGCATATCGATTTGTGTGGGGGTCTGGTTTTCGTAGTCAATGTCCACAGACATCTGCGGCACGATGACATCGCCGGTCATCTTACGCCCGTTGTCTGTGCGTATGTCGGCGGCGAAGGTCTGATAGGCGGTTTCGTTGCTGCCAAACGGCGTGTTGCCGGTAAAGGTAATATTGCCGTTGAGAATGAAGTTGCATGTCACACGTACTCCGCCGCCTTTGACCCGGTTGATCTGTTTACGCCTGACGGCGAAGATTGCATTGCCCTTAATTGAGATACCGTTACTGAAGGGGATTGTGAGGTTGTTGACTTTAATACTGCCGGGTTCGATCGGCCTGTCTGTCTGCTTTTGGTAGGCGGTCATGGCCCCCGTGAATGTTGGGTTGCCGGGTGAGAATGTTGAGGTGTTTTCGTTCTCGGTATCCCCGCTGGTCGGAGTTGTCGGGAATGAACGTGAGAGCCTGACCCTGCCAACTCTTGAGAACGGCGAGTTTGCAACAGCGACGTTAACGGGTTTGGGGTAATTCTCGTCATCGACAAAAACACCGGACACGCCAACGTGATACGTGGTACGCCCCGTTTCGTATGAAACGGTGTTACCAACTGAAACAGGCACGGTGGGGGTGACCGCTTGAACGAATCCAAGTAGTTCGTTGATCACCGGATTATTGCTGATATCAAGTTGCCCGTTTTGTATAAGTGAATCGCTCATGTATCAATCCTTAAATTGCAGTGCCAGCAAAAGCGGTGAATGAAACCCGATTAACTTTCGAAGCAATTTTGTATTTGTACTGGGTATAAATAGCCCAATCTTCGCTAGTTTTCGCTCCAGTTTGCCCACGGGTTAATGCCGCCTTACACCCATGCCATAAAGCCGCATCGATGAAGCGATCCGGTATGTTGAGTTCGATTGTTTCCGGTGTATTTGTATCTACCGCGAAGGCTGTTAAAGGCGGGGAGTAAACCACTGAGAAATCATAGTTATCATCAGATACGGGGAATATCATCCCTTTGTCTGGCGTTTCAAAGGCAATCTTGGTTGGTTCGCCGACTTTATCCGGATGGTTTTTATAATCACCGAGGATTTCGGACACGCCAACCTGCGTAATATAGGGCTGCTTGCCAATACGGATACCGTCCATGCTTTCGATGTTAAAATCTGGCAGCGATGCAAGAATATCTAAAACGTCATCACCACTGGATACAGAGACAACACCAACTTTGCGGGCGCATTTGGTGTCGTTAATAAAGTCTTGGAGGACGTATCGGATTGCTCGGTTGAGTTTTTCTTTGGGATAGCTCTCACCACTCCAAAGAACGGAATCTGTCAACGTCTGTTGAGCCTCAAGTAGATTCATAGGCTTTAATCCTTCTTTGTAAACGGGGAAACGGCTTGAGCGATCGCCCAAGCCGTTTCCCCTATTGAGAGGAGGAGGTTGACGGTTTTAGATTGTGAGGCCGGTGTACTTAAGCTGGGCCCACGGCCGCGCACATGAGAGACGTGTGACGGAGTGTATTTGTGTCCAACGATAGTATCCGCCACCCTCTTCGTTGAGCCATTTACGCTGCCACGGTTCAAGTTGGAAGTTAGCGTCGTCTTGGACTTCAAACATCCAGTCGTCCAGATTGAGACAACACATTTCCCCTGTCTTACAGCCGGAATCATAGGTTATAAACTTGTTGCCAACTTGAATAACAGGGTACTTGAATCCATCAACAGCGAAATCAGGAACACCAATACTTTCGCGGTAAATGCTTGCACGTTTGTTGGCTTCTTCTGCAAGAGGCTCGTATAAATCTGCGCTTACAAGACAAAGGCCAACACCTCCTTCGGTGTACTGATTCATACCGTAAACGGTATCTGCTTTACGCGCGAGATTAAGACGAATTTTTGTATCAGGTAATCTACCTGCGGCGGTTTCAGCGGCGACGTCAACCACTTTCGCTTGTAATTGTGTATATGTGTTACGGTCTTTGCCTGCGTAATAACGATAGCCTGACTCATCGCCTTGTCCATCTGAAAGCGTATGACGCAATCCAAGGTAGCTATTCCAAACTTCAGCATCTTGCTGTTCAGTGGTCAGGGTGCCTTCGTGAAGGTCAGTGTTATCCTGCTTAATATGCTCATTCATTCCCATCTGGACGACTTCTTCGGCGATCGCAGCAAAGTTTGCCATGTTGCCAGATTTGCGGGCCATGCGAAGCGAGTGTTCACGTATCTTTAATGGTGTCCATTTTTCCGACCAACGAATTTCGCCAGTTTCAACGAGATCTTCAGCATACTTGGTTGCCGTGGGCGTTGTCTCGCCATTATATGAACCGGCTGTTGGCGGATCAGGAACATCTTTTTGGAAGCGGATCTCTACGCCTTTTGAACCCGCAAGTTTTTTACGCTGAGCGCTACCCATATCCTTGCGCCCAAAAACAACGGATTCGTTGGGTTTGCCTAGCTTAAGCAATTCCTTCTTGTCTTCGCCAACAATAAAATATCGAAGAGGCGATCTAGTAATATAGCTAGTATGAAGCTTACGAATAACGTAACGACCAATGTAGGCATCAATTGCCGAATATCCCAAACTCATTTGAGACACCTTTCATCATGAAAGATGCCAACGCATCACAACAAGCCATCATTCCCGAATTCAATTTGCGCTTCACGCAGCAATTCGTCGTCTGACATTTCGTCAAAATTGTTTTTGTTAGCTTGTCGTGTACTCTTGGCACCTTTGGTTCTTGTACTTTTGGTGCCTTCAGTGGTTTTCGATTTAGGTTTGGATTTAGACTCGTTTTTCTTCGCCGCAGCCTCAGCCTGTTTGGTCAATTGACGCAAGTAGGTTCGGGCAATAGCGCCGAGTTCTTCGGGCGATCCGTTAGGCTCTTCTTTATTCGCAAGTTCTTTCGCCTTTGACCACAGCTCTTGACCACCTTTACTTCCAACAGAAGGGTGTTGTTTGGCATATTCTTGCCAGTGCTGCTGAACGGCTTTTTCCTGCTTGACTTGATCGACGGTGCTGCGCGTCTCGTCATTGAGCGACTTGACACGATCAAGCAATCCCTGTTGAAACTCCCGGTTTTCTTGCGCAAGACCTTGCTGAATGATTGCAAGGGCTTCCGCCTGTGCTTCTGGCCGTGGCACGCCGTCTTCATCGACGAACTTGATTTGGCTCAGATCCGCCACAGAGGCGGGCGTTTCAGTATCTGGTGTGGATTGCGTATCAGTGACGGGTGATTCGGCAGGCGCTGATTGGCGATTTGCCAATGATTCAACAAGTTTGGTCAGCTTATCCATACCTTTTTCGAGATTTGCATTACGCATCTGCACTTTTTGAATCTGTTTGCCTAAGTCAGTATCGCGTAAATCGGAATCACCACTATCATCTTGATCGTCGCTGTCATTCTCTGCAATTTCAACGTCATCATCTTCGGTATCTTCAGGTTCGCTGGAATCATCAAGCTCATCGCCAGAATCATCCTCGTCATTGTGAAGTCCGTCGATTTCTTCATCGAAACTCAGAGCATCAAAGTCAAATTCACTATCTTCGGTTTCTTGCGAAATCTCCTGATTATTGAGATCTTCCATAAATCCAATCCTTATCATTTGCTAGGTTTGCTGCGTCCCCGACCGTTTTCAGCGGCTATCGAAGTAGCTGGCTGTGTCACGGGTAGCGAGCCTTAGACCGGCCCACGAAGGACAATTTGTGCGCATACAACGCACTTACGCCTGAGCAGGAACACCCTGCGCAGGGCTTTGATTAAAAGGAAGCGCCATCTGTTGCGTTTCCGCAGCACTGGCTTCTTGTTGTTCTTTAAACCGCCGTTCGATCTTCTCCGCATTTCTGCCTGTTTCCTCGAGCGCGGTAACACGATCGATTAGCCCTGCACCAAAATCGAAGCGTGCTTTTTCCGCACGAGCTATTTTTGATGCGCCCTTACCAGCTTGAAGTTCAACGGATATATCGTATTTGAGTGACTTGGCACCACGTCTGATCGCGTCCATCACAACAGGCGGGTATTCATCACCCATCTGATCCCAGATGTGCGGCGGCATAAACTTAACCATCGCATCAATAATCAAACGACCAAGGCGGCGTATAGTGAATTCCGTTTGGAAAGCTTTGTATTTGATAGGCCCACGCGCAACCGTACCCAAATTTTCAGTTAGCTTTGCGGATGCATTGTTGGTGGGGGCTTGTCCTTGCAGAACATCGACATTGCCTGAAAGCTCGCTGTGCAGTTCTACCAATTTAAAGAAGAAGTTCAGAAGATCAGCGGGAAGTTGATCACGCTCAAGCTTGAGGATTGGTGTTGTACCGTTTTGTCCGACAAAACGATCCCAAACGTTGGATGGTATGCCGTTGATGCGACCCGGCCTTGACATCACACCCTTGTCACCGGCCATCTTCTGCAAGTGATCGAGCAATTCGTCCGGCATGATCGTTTCTGGATACTGTGAGTAATGAGCAATCGTGATAATGATTGTGCCAAGACGGTTGATGTATTCTGAAAGGTCTTGAGTGCGAAGCGGTTCGCCCATGCCGTATGGGCAGTATGGTATGGGCCAGCTAACTGACCATCCCCAAGGAATGTCGCTGTAAGGGCAGGGACTGTCACTGACAACTTCGTCAATCTCGGCAATGATTTCGAGCTGACGAATACCATTTAACACAGGCCAATCTTTATCACCGTATTCAATTTCGCTTGTTTCAACGATCTCGCCACTATCATTTCGCTCCGTCACTAGCTCGTAGCCATCAGTTTCAATAAGTGTCGTACCGATTTTCTTTGCACTGCGTTCAATGATGTTAAATTGCGATCCGCCGACTTCGTCCTCTGGCAGAGGGTATTGGTGATCGCGTAGCCATGCGCGGCGAATTGTGACCATATCTCGCTTGAAATCTACCGAGCTATAGCCCATAGCGCTCGCAGTGCCGTGTTCATCTGAAGACCGTGAAGACCGCGTGAATTTTCCGTTGTCAGCCGCCTTCTTAATCTGATCCTTGTACTTAGGATATTGCTTGATTGCGGTTTCAATCGGGACATATTGATCGAAAATAACATAAGCAGCATCTTCGATTTTTGTACAAGTTGGGTCGATATGTACGTCCAACACGTTCGCATTAAACAACTTGACACTGTTGGATTCTTCATCGTACTCAATACCGATTGGGCAATGACCAAAGATGTTCTTGTACAAATCGTGTTCGGCTAGATGGAAATCACCGATTGCGCGATCCCACATGATGTTAAATCGCTGCTGGATTTGCTTGGCTAGGAAAACGTCAGAAACTTCGATCAGATCCTCTGGTTCAAGTGAGGCTGGCATCGCCATATTGCTACCTGATACCCAAGGCTCGGTCAGTGGTTCAATCGCTTCTAATTGGTTCTGTGATAGGGGTGCTGAGGAGTTGAGTTGATCATCCGTAATCGATTCATCAAGAATCAATTCATTTCTTTCGATGTGTTTGGTGATGATTCTTGCAGCTTTTGGTGAGAGATAAACAGGAGAATCGCCGCTCTTGATCTCAACGGGTTCAACTGACGGGCGGTATGATTGGTCGGACTGAATAGCCGACATCGCCATGATCGCATTGCCCGTCATATTAAGGGTCATGCGATGGATACCTTCTCTCGCTTTGGTCGTCCACATATCGCCTAGAAATGCCCGCATATTGGCGGTGAATTGGTCGCCAATTGTGGATTGCGGCGTAATCTGATCGCCCAGTTTGGAGCGAGATTCAGACACAAGATCCTTGACCATCATCGCGGTTTTGTGGCGCTTACGGCGTAGCTCATTCTCTTTTTCTTTTTTTGGATTGAAGCCAAACATCCGCGTTATGGGCCACCGTTGCGATTGGTGTCTTTGATCGGTTCACCTTCGATCGAGACGGGTTCGTGTGGTTTGGTTGGGCGACTAGCAGGAAGTGTAATTGGATCTGGCGTATTTCCAGTCCTATGATTTTTGGCGCAGAGGTTCCATCCGAAAATAAAGATGACAGCATGAGAGGCAAGCAGGGTTGCTGCTAATCCAAAGCCGAGAGCCAGTGCGTATGAGATAGGAACCTCCATGCACTTATTATGCTTTGTTATGCGGCATTGTTTGGGGGTGGTGTCGCAGGTGTCGCAGATGACGCAGAAAGGCGAGTTTTCAACAACCGCTCAACTTCACTGGTGGGTATTGAATATTCACCGCCTGGTATCAGTTGAATGGCTTTGATCGCATTCTTACCGCACATTCGTTGAATAGTACGGACTGATTTACCGACCTTGCTTGCTACTTCCTTGGCGCAACAGAAATCTTGTGTGTTAATCATTCCGTACCCCTTCAGCCATGCGAATTAAACTCTTAGAAAAATCAAGGTCTATACGATTGAGTAGAAATTCGATATTCGTTATGGCTAGCTCTGTCGAATCTGTAAAACTTAGGTTAATCAAATCGAGCGATTTGCCTGCAACGCATTCAGCTACCATCGTTTCGGTTTGGACGAATTGAGCAAGAAGAATGTGCAACAACTCGTGTCGCAAGGTATGGAAAAGAGTTGTATGATCTTGAATATTGTCGTGATTTACCGTGATAACAGCACATCTATAGGCGTAGTTTTGCAGTTCACATTCCCCGGCCGCCTCAATTCGGTTGTTTAGTTCCAGATCAATATTCCATGTGTCCAAACCTAGGTACGTCTTAAGTTTGGGTAACCACAACCCCATTGCATGCTGTGCAGCAGTTTTATCCATGCACCACCTCACTTATTTTATGTTGAGTGTCGAAGTACTCAACGTTTGGGAACTCCTTCGCATCAATATCTCCTTCTTGAATCTCTTGCATGAAGAAGTCTTTCATTGCACAAAGATCATTCTGACAAAGATATTGAACCGACTCATCGTGAAGTGTTGCTTTTGCAATCGCCTTCATGCCGCACCCTGACGCGCTACAAGTTGGCTTATCCATCTCTCAATCCAATGGTATGTCTACAATACGTCCTCTCGGCTGGTGATAGACCAATTGCTCGGCCACCAACTCTTTGAGCGCATCGCAGGTGTGATTATTTCGATCCTCATAAGGCTCATTACTTGGAGCCTCACCATTCGAGTTTTCTTTGTGTCTCCAGATTTCATGTTCACGTATTGCATTCTCGCAATCTTCAAAGAACACGATTTTGTTATCCTCAAACCAGAGTCTGACTTTTGCCACCAACGAAGCACCATCTGAAGCATTGGCGCGTTTACCTCTCTTGGCTCTAAGCCCATTCCTGTCAAGTATCGCTGCTTTGGACTCCCCCTTTTCTGCTTGGTCTGTGTTGAAGATAGAAGGGTCGGAAACCATGTCCATTCTGAAATGCTCGCGCTCAAAGACCTCACGATAATATGAGATGTTTTGATAGGTGCGTTCCAATACTTTATTGTTGCCGGACATGGCAATGATTTCATTAGCCTGTTGCGAGAGTGTTTGACCTGTCTTGTAGTATTCGCGATAGATCAAAAGCACTTCGCAATCTAACTCCTTGCCATCCCATACCGAACCAACGCCAGACGGAAATTTAAACCCAGCAGGTAGTAGAGAAGCCCACAAGCAAGCCGAGGGGTTTCTGAATCCGTAGTCATAACATCGATACAATGCGCGTTTAGCTTCTTTCGGTAGTGGGAAGCGTTTGCAAATATGGCCATCAAGATTCGCTTGGAATTGAGGGAAAACGGTGCCAAACGCACTGGCTTCTTTACCGTAGACGCGGACTGCGACCTCAGCGGGCTCGTTCTTGTACCGCTTGATGACTTTATCGATTTCGCCATCAGGCAGATTGTGGGCGTTGTCGGCCATGCCCACCTGATAAACCTTGAAATCCCCGCTTAAGCGCACTTTGTATTTCAGCCACCCAAAGCGAGGAAGGTAGTCAATATAGAGCTTGCCAGCCTTATCAACCAATCGTGTTTGTATTGCGTCAAAGATCTGTTCTTTGGATGGTTCGGTGTACCAGATCAAAGCGACTGGCTCTGACTCGTATTTATTGAGATCCATCTTTTCGTTCTTGAATCGAACGATAACCTTGCCGCGATTATTAGGGAGCGTGAGCGTGATGCTAGAACGCTGTTTACCGAACCCACATTCATCTTTGTACTCAAGACTATCAGGAAACATTGAGCGAGGTAGAAAATCCCATAGGAATTTCTGCGGGACGGCGTTCATCATGTCCCAGTCCTGCGCGATAACCCAGATGATATCACCGTCCTTGAGGTTATGCAGGATTTCAAGGCAGACGATCCCACCGATACCTTGCGTTTTGCCGGATCGGTTAGCGCCACCGGCTGCAATGAATCGCTCTTTGGCTTCCCAGTCCAGCTTCATTTGAAGCTGTTTAGATCCAGCTCCCGTATACCTCTGCCCATTTTCCTCACCCGGTTTGCGTGATGGGCGAAACAGCAATTCAAGCTGATTGTTTGCTAACTGTGCCGTGGCATCTTTGATCCAACGAGGCGTAATCCCTTCGCTGCATTGACCTGTTTCCTCGAATAAGGCAAGTTCATAGCGGACACGATCATGTAGTTCGTGTATTGGGTGAGTGACGGGTTGGTTGAAGTCAGCAAGTGATACCATTGGCAGTTATTGATTGTTTCCCACCCTGCCAACTGATGTCGCTTTAGTTAGAAGATCGCCGATAGAATCGGGTTCGGTTTCGTGTTTAATGTTAACGCTCTGGTGAGGTTTGCCGTCTGTGTAATCAATCAGTGTGGTGAAAGTATCAAGACCGAGTCTGTCATCCTCCATTGATCGTATGACGCGAACAGCGGCAGCGATCTTGCAGGGGTCACCCGATTCATCAATTATCTTTTTGAGTTGTGCAACCGAATATTTTCCCACCATTTTGGGGTCACCCGTTTCTGGGTCGATAACAACATTACCATTCTTATCTGTAACCTCTACTTCAGATCCATATGAATTGACTAACCTTGAAAGGCGAGTACCAATACTGGTTGATCCTTTAGGGTTGCCGGATTTACCTTTCGGCCAAGGTTTCGCACCGGGTGGCGTGTAACCTTGGGCGTAGCGCCCTCTATTATCGCGTACTTCTGCAACTGGGCTATATCCCTGTTCTTCAACGATTTGTTCAGTTGTCTTATCTGCTTCACTCATCTCTATTGCCTGTATAACACAGCGAAATCACAGGTGCCTGTGCCGCTTGCGGTTTGTAATTCAACATCTTTAATTTGGTTACCAACACGTCCAATGGTTGGGGAAATTGTGCCCAATCTGACTCGCCCCCAACTTGTCCAATGCTGTTTGATTTTGAATCTAAACTGGATGTCTTCAGCCGAATCAGTCGCATCGATTTGGAAGTGTGAAAATGCGTGGTCACCGTCGCCAGACGTTTCAAACACGCTTGTTGCTGTTGTTGTGACTGAGAAGTCAATTTTAAAATCATTGTCATATGGATTGTCTGTTGCCATTTGTATCTCCATTAATTGTTTATTTAGTATCCAAACCCCATTCCCATACCGGGTGCAATACTGTCCTTACGATAGGATTTGACCACAGGATTTAATTGTTCTGTTGAAATACCCACGCGCGTGTGGTCATACCACATCACATCTTTGATCAGTACACCATCACCAACGGCAGAACCGCTACCGCCAAGCTCAACCCCGCCTTGCTTGCCGCCATCGTCATATGTGGCAGTGTGTACCGTTGCGCCATCAAGCTTGATCGTCCACGACGAACCATCTCGTACGATCTCGCATTTATGCCAATCAGTATTGGCAGGGAGTGGACTTTTCTCTGCGTGTCCCGGCCTCAACATGACTTCATCTCTTGCGGAGAAGTCATTCCATAGGAAACCCGAACCGCTCGCGCCATAGATACGAGCAAGTGAGTTGATAGATTTCAGCTTAAAGTTAAAGGCCATAGTAAACTTTGAACCCAACAGTTCCCCCATCACAACAACTCCGGCTTGCCCCGCCGATCGATTCACATCAATCACACCACCGGATACCGAAGCATTGCCTTCACGTTGCCTCCACATCGGTGTTGAATCGAAGTTGTCATCTTCAAAATCATCGCCGCCAAGAAAAACACTCGTGATGTTAGGACATGAACGTGGGATGGCGGTGATCGCTGTGTCAAGCCGTCCCACAACCCACGCCGTATCATCCGCATTACGACCGGAAATAAACACGCGCCAGTTCCCACCGCCTAGGTCTAACAAGCAACCCTTGTAACACCTGTCTCGCATGTAGGACTGCGTACGACCTCCCACAAGCGGCATCTCGTCGAGTTGCCACGTCAACCCCCAGTCATACGAATACGCCAGCATAAACATGCCTTGCCATGTCGGATCTTGTATAGATCTTCGGCCTGTCGGAAAAAGCATGATCAATCGGTCATTAACTGCGTCGTGCTGTACATCGTTGTGCCAAGGGCCATTTACGAAATCTGGCAAGGCCATACCAACAAAACCTTGCTCCGACCAATTAACGCCATCACTAGAAACTAATCGTACTACCCTCGTCTGCGCGTCATCGCTCACATCCAAGCGAGAAACGAACATCAGCCAATCGTTTTCTCCTCGTTTGATTACGGATGGCGACATGTAGTGAGTGGGGTTGTCGTCGCTGGTGATGCATTCAACTGGCGCACTCCAATTCTGCCCGTCACTCGATTCAATACGAAGAATCGTTTCTTTTTTACCCGGCAAGTCGGTGGCATTACGGCGGTAATAGCAAACCAATTTGTTATCGTCGATCAGTAATCGGTGATCTGAATGAAAGCGGTTTATCTGATTGGGAAAGATGGATGTGATATTTGAGTTACCACCGCCGTCTACGTCGAATGCTGTCCAGCTTGCGCCATCATTAGACACAAAGACGAATCCATCCTCGTAGTCGTCACCAGACACATCGAACGGGGTTGCTGTCATCCAGTATCGGTAGCCGTTCCATGCTTGCCCAAAATCGACGACAGAGGGATGCAGGTAGGACGCAATGGGGTTGTGCCCGCCGCCATCAGTGTGATTGGCAGAAAGATCGATCTGCGTTGCAGGCTGCAACTCAGATCCGATGTACGTTTTCCCGGAGGGTGTTACGCCGCCTGTAATTTGTATCGTTTTACTGCTATCTGCTCGATACCAGACGACTGCAGTTTTATTGGCCAGGTCACCGTTCTCGATGTACGTGGGAACACGTTTGCCAGATTGATATACACAAATGTCCTTGCATTTAGAGTCTTGTACTTTTGACCAATCAGAAGTGTTATCAAGCGAAGCTTTAGAAATGTTAGTTGCCAATTGAATACTCCATCAGCGCACGCCACTTGGGCGTATTAGTGTTTAAATCTTTGAAGATATGTTCGAACGGGTCTTTGCCCATGTTTTGCTTGTGGAACGAGTAGGCCATAAACATGCTGATGCCCGATTTTTTGGCCATCTCTATGTTTAACTTGGTCAGTTCGTTCATGCGATCGTCTGCTTGAGCTTGCCGTACCAATTTGCCTAACCGCGCTTTATCCTTTGAAGTGACTTTGCGGGGTATAATGAAGTGCTGGCCACCCTCATAGGTGAAGAGTTCAACACCATACTTCCCTGCGACTTCCTTATGTTCTTGCTTCTTGGGCAGCTTATCCCCGATGTCTACAAGCCCCTTCTCAAACATCACCTCGAGGATTTGGTCGTCGGTCAATCCGTCAATGTTCTCCGGTACAGCCCACGCGCCGAAGTACGAGCCAATCGCAAGCGCATCAAAGTTCCCCGCACCGACCCCCTCACTAAAAACACCGGAATACCAAGGGTTCTCATCATGTGATTCAATAACGCATTTAAGCCGGTCAGGATCATCACTGAATATCTGCCTTGCCGCTTCAAATGATCGCTTCATCTCATGCACGCAGCAGTCGATATAGATGTTGTTTAACCTGATTTTTGAGTCCTTGCGAGCAATCTCCTCAGAATCAAGGGCAACACCTCTAAGCGTCTTTTGCAGCGTTACGAGGGCTTGTGCGCTCCGCTTTATTTCATGCCGACCAGCCAGCCCATATCTTTCGCGGATAATCTGATCGGTTTTATTCCCACTTGCCCACATCTCATTGCCATACGCGAAATACAGCTTCCCCATGAGGTGTGACTTGATATATTTCAGATCGTCTTCAATCTCTGAAATATTCTTTTGTGGGAAGCAGCACCACCACATATCCGCGTTGGCCCAGTTACAAACCTGAACCTGCGACGCTACAGTACAATCACCAAACTCCCAGTTCATCGTTCGTATGACCGGGAACGTTTTTAGAAGATCAATAGCCGGATCGTTTTCAGATATTGGCCACCATCCCCACTCCTGATCCGAGTGGGACAGGTTCATGCCAATTCCATCAAGCTTGGTAGCAGGTTCAGGCTTTGGCGTAGGCTTAGGTGCGGGGTCACTTTTAATGTCTTTTACTACGTTGACCGTAAGCTCTGTGTCTTCTGGTATATTCAGTGTGATCTTATTAGGCATACGCTTCCTCCGGCGCGTGAGCGATGTATTCGGCAACACATCCATGTTTCGGGTGCCAGACCAGCGCGTTAGCTGCTCTCGCCCCACCGATATATCCTTCCTCAGCGTGCCAATTGTCGGTTCCCGACAATGAATCCATCGTTCTTACAACAACACCGTTATGAGAGTCGCACGTCACATGCTCAACCGCTTTGCGTGTGTGCAGGTGGCCGCAGTGCCACTCGGTAAACCGTGCTGTTGACCACTGCTCCCTTGCTTCGTTCGCCATCAGCAAAGGAAGCTTGTTGATCTCTGTTCTCCTGTCGCCATGCACAAACCCAATCAAAACATCCTCCCAAGTGTGGTACTTGCGAGGAGAGGGTGTGTTATCGATATATACGTCTTCGTGATGTTCAAACAGCGCTTCTAGCGTATCGCCAAGGTTCATGACCGTGATTTTGTCGTGATTACCGGGGATGATGGGAACGTAGACGGGGGCGATTTCGCGGAGGGTATTGATAGCCTTGACGATGAGTTGGCGTGTTTCTTTGATAATGTGCATGTAGCGTGTGTCTACATCTTGCCGCGTGCCTCTGGTTGTGGTGTTGTCAGGGTTGTCGATGTGGATGAGGTCGTTGCCGACTGGAAACAGGATGCGTGAGACGGGATGGACTTTTGAGCGTTCAATGATCTGGTTGAGTGTATGCTCAAAGAGTTGCTTGGCGATTGTGATGTCGTAGTTTTGGCCGGTTTCGGGCTTCCATGCGTACTTGCCGAGGTGCAGGTCAAAGACGCAGATTTCGAGCATGTGGCCGGTTGCGTGATTGGGTATGGGCTTGCGTTTGATCTTTTGGGGCTTGGATGTGTTGGCCTTGATTTCATCGATAATTGCCTGCTTCATCGCTCTTGGATCAGTTGGCGGTATGCGCCTAATGTCGATCTGTACGCCGTAGTTCTGGACTTGGAGGGGCGGGCCACCATCCTCACTTTTCATCGTGGTAGTCCACGCCTTGGGATTGACTTTGGTGATCTCATATTCATTGGGATCAAGGTCAATATCGGCGCGTGAGAGCAATTCGTTTGGATTCTTGATCGCTTCCGGCGAGTCAATGTAGACGAACCGACTAAATTCGGTAGTTTCGGGGAGAGTAGCGTATTCTGCATCAGATGCGGTGGCCGCTTCTTTGTTAGACTGCCTTTTAAGATATTCAAATCGAGCGAGTGTGTGTTTCCGATTTAGGTCTACACCAAGCTTGTTCGATAGCTCTCTGGAAATTTCACCGAAGTTTTTCTTTTGGGATTTCATGCGCAACAACACCGCATCCATATCGTGCGTCCATTTGTGTTTAAAGCTGCCCATAAAGTCTCCAAGATAAAAGAGGCTGCCTCCCGAAGGAGGCTTTGTTGTGATCGCTGTTAATCGCTAGTAGCCTCTTGGTTTTCAAAAGCGGTAGGTGCAGGGGTCGAACCTGCAAGGACGGTTAAGCCTCGACTCATTAGCGGTGAGTTGCCATCGCCTGCTGTTGGCTTGACCTACCGAAAAACGCGGATTCGTCAGACTGGCTCCGCGTCGGCCTCGACTGCCATCTAGCCGCTGGCTAGTTGGTCGATCACTTTTCGTGTTTACCTTCAACATTGCGTTGCTTGCGTAGTTCTGTGCGATACTCAAGAACTTTCAACGCAGACTTACAGGCGTTCAGTGCAATCTCATTTTCCACACACCCAAATCCATTGCTTTGAAATGCTTCAAGTCGGTCGATAACGATTGCCAGTAAGCATTCGTTTGTAGCACCTACTACGCCCACTTTAGGGATCACGTCGTGCTGGAATGGGATAAAAGCCAAAACGCTCTTGTCGTCTGGCGTTGCGCCATCTGGAACTTCATAGTTCACAATCTGATACTTCGCATACGCACCACCAGCCGTTCTCTCGCCAACCTGTCTCACTACTCTACTACCATCTGAATACATTTCTTTTCCTTGTGATTGCCCCATATTGGAGCGGGTTTTTTTCTCACTGGATATTTCTGCAACCTGAAATTTGTATTTGTGTGCGAAACTATCCTTCAGTTTGATAAATATGACACATAAAATTGCGCTAATATACTTTTCGAGTGAAACGTAAAATAAGAAATCCAAACAAGCCGAAAAATACAATTGCGATAGCTAGTTACCCCTTTCGCAAGTCGTCTAGGCTTGCGATCCGTGTAGGCGGGGTTAGTTGCTGAGCAACCAACCAACAAGAAAAAACCATCCACATGTATTAAGCGCTGATATTGTGTTTTCATATGCTGGATAAATATCGCCTACGCAGCCCCACGATACCCAGCAACAAACACACAGAATCAAACACACATATCCACTCATCTCATCATCCTCTATCTGTCTTGGGGGTTAGTCGTAGTACCTGTAGATGCGCTTTGTTGGCGCGCCCTCTGGGTTACGTTTGCATTCCCTACGAAACCACCGGCGATGCATGCGTTTAACAAATTGCCTATACTTCGATGGTTTGCCTTGCTTTGCAGCACTACCCAATTGTGCTTGCGCTCCGCTCATCCTTCATCCTTTGCTATGGGGTCTTCAACCCTCTCGTATGTGGCGGCAAATATGTCAGGAGGAACTACCTTTAATCCGTCTATATCCTTCACTAGATAATGGCCTGCTGGTACTCGAAGCTTTTCGTTGGCCGTTTCTAGCAGCACCTCTCGCATATCAAATGTAAGAACAGCACCACCAATAAATCCTGCAATGGACTCTACACTTCCCGCACAACGCACTGCCTCAACGACAACTGGTTTCTTTCTGTACTTAGCCATTATCTTGTTGTATCCCTATCGCATTTAAAAGATCACCATAAAACCAAACCCCGCCCATACCAGAAAAACCGCCACACACATCCAGAAAGCTATCTTTGGATAGTCTGGCAGTTCTGGGTATTCACTATCCTTGAGCATCCGGTTCCACATACTCATTCTTTACCTCACTCTCACGATCGAACCTTGCCTCAAAATCATCTAAACTCATTGTTTCGAGCGTGGATTTGCACCAGTCCCTAACCAAAACCTGCCCCAACTCAACTCCTTCCATCGTGTATTCCGTAGATACGTGCAGCTTCGGTGAGCCATCGTCGTCAAAACTAACGCTAATGGGGCCATCTGTGATACCGCATATATCCCTCAAAACGGTTTCACTGGCTTCCCTGAAATGTACTGCGCCGAATCTGGTTTTGGACTTACAATTAATCATTTAACTGCGTTCCTCTCTGCTCGTTCGTTTGCTTCCCTGCGTGCTTCACAGTCTTTGCAGGTTGGTTTAGGGTTCTCGTTACCCTTACATTTCTCTCCGCAGAAGCGGCATTTGCTACAGGTCATCGTTTACTCCTATTGAAATTTGCCACGCCCTCTTAATTCTTAATTTGTATGTGCGGATATATTCTTTAAATCTCTGCCAATAGTGAGGGGTTGGTGGTGTGTTGCATTCAATCATCACAACCCCATTTGCTTTAACGATTGCTACTTGGCTATTTGGGATCATGGAATCTTTCATGAGCTTGTACAACTGATCTGTTTTCCCACTACGTTCTCCGCGCAACCTCAACTCTTTAATAAAATTCTCTGTTTTTGGGCAAGGCCAATTCGGTACGATCACATATGGAGCCTTCCCTCCAAGCTTCTTATAGAGGCTGTCCATTACTCCCCCTTTATCCCAAGCATCTCAACTAACTCGGTCAGCAGAGCATCGCGAATCGGCTCTGTTATCTCATTCAAAATGCGGTCAACTGTCCTTTTGGCTTCTTCGCTCTTGTTTAGCCCACCTCTAATCATTTCATATTCACATCGTCCAAGACTGCTTAGGCCAACTAAAGACTGATTGTTGAGTTTGATGCCAAATGAAATCTTTAACTCTAGCCCAATATCCATACACTCAAACATGGCTATACGCGCTTCTTGCCCAATCAGTTTTTGACACATCACATTCGCTTCTACTTCATCCTTCATATCACGGTACAAGCGTGCTGCGTCATGAACTCCTGCTTGCTCAACATTGGTGGTGTTGTGATGGTGATGCGTTTCTTTGTGAATCGTATTAAACATCTTTCCCCTCCAGCTGGCGTACCACCCATTGGCGTACATAGTTGTAAAGAGACATAGCCCTAAATGATGGAATTTTGGCGGCACATACTTTCAATTCTTTATTCCTAGAATCAATCTTGATAGTTGACCTGTTGCCTGAATTGTTCGCTACAACGCAATAGAGCCTGTAACCCTCGCAAAAATTACTCCCATAGAGGCCGAGAAGTTTGCACCCAAGGTTCTCTAGTGCTTCACACCAATCCCAAAAAAAACTGTTGTGTTCGGAACAGTGATAGTACCGCTCGTATCTTTGATTATTCATCACTCGCCCTCCAACCTATACTCGGCCTTATACTGCCATTCGCCTGTCTGCGAGTCGTACTCGGCGATGCCGCGTTCAATAACGCGTGTTTTGCCAACGGGATTGATCCACACCTAATCCCAAAAGACTACCAATGCCAAGACTATTCAAAAAAACAGCAATCACAACAATGACAACTCCTTCGTCACTCATTTTCTTCTTCCTTTCTTTTGTGCTTCCCAGCCTCTCTCACCACGCCCATCGCCTTGAGATCCGCATTGTGAAAGTTGTCGTTATCCAAAGGTGAGATCCCCAAGACACTCAATGCGTGAACATCTGCGTAGCCCATTGGCAGGACGTAGAAAGCTGTTTCGGCAATCCCGTTTTCTGAATGATGCATTGTCATGACTTCAGAACGCGACTCGTCTACGCCGCCGTCCTTGGTTACGAATGGGTAATACTGAATACCGACAAGTTTGTCTTTGCCTTGCCAGTCTTCGGGTATCTGCGCGCCCTTCAGAGTGGTACATCTGGTTTCCGTAGATTCGTTCATCACCTCTACCTCTCAGTAGAATTAAAAGACCGCACCTGCTCAAGAGAGAGCAGGGCGGTGGTCAGGGTGGGCTAGTTTTGTTCTGTTAGCGGGTTGCCTTCCTCGTCTACCTTGATGTATTCAGTCTTTGGGGTAAAGGGGAAGGTAACTGGTACATGGCTGTCTGAGTTGGTATAGCCAATTCCGTCTGGACCAAAAAATACTTTGCCTTTGATAAATGAGGCGTTGCCGCCTTTATCTTTAAACACACGGCTGTCTCGCTTGTTTTGCCACTTTGGATTATCCGAGTACGCGCTAATGTCGTTCCATTCGTCGTCTTCACCAGTTAGCGGGGTTAATGGTTCGTATTCTGCAAGTTTGCTGAATGTCTCAGAAACATACGGGGCTGAAGACCCGCTATGGCCTTGTTTGGCAAAAACCTCTATCAACTCAATGATGTTTTTATATGCCCATCCGTTGGGGCCTTCCTCGTCTGGGCCTGCATACCCAGCCAGTTTCAATTCTTTCTTTGCATGTTCAACCAAATTGCTCATCTCGATACCTTTCGGTTCATAGGAATAAAATCAAACTCACCCGATGGGTTGTTATCTCGCACATCCGTATCGCTGAGGTATTCAGCGTTTTGGTTAATCATCAACGGCGGCACGATCTTGATGCCTTCTGGCAGGTTGATATTGACGGTTTGGTTCTTCTGTACACAACCAGTCAGTAACATAACTATAGAAAATACAACAGCTAAGAGTTTCATGGTTTGCTCGCTTCCAACTCTGTTTTGATGTTGTGAATAAGGAACGGCGCGAATCGCTTAACAATGCCGGGCTTAAACACATCCGAGTGTTCAATATTGCGTGCCAGCAGATCCATTTCGTTGAATTGATTGATTCTTGGGTCTGGTTTGCCCGTGTAGCCATCACGCCCCATTGATCCCCATTTGTGCCACCAAAGCCATTTAGCCCACCAGACGGGGTCATCCGAAGGTGAGTAGTAGATGTGAATGAAGTAGTTGCCTTCGGGGAATTCAATATCAGCGTCTAGGGCAGGGTTAATTAGGATGATGCCTTGAGGGTATGGCAAATATTCGGCTATTTCTGGCGATACGGCAGACACATCACTCATAAGCTCCAAGGCTTCATATATTATTGCACACCCGTTACTGTGCCCTAGCCATATATCCTGTTTCGGTTGCTTGGTTTGTACTGCTAACGCTAGTGCCACAGTACTGTTTTTCATTCGTACATCTTTAAGGTTGAAATACCCATAATCCAAATCCTGATAATCGTAATCAGCTAGATAGGGGTTGAGCATATCAACGGTAGCTGCGCCTTTATCGTGGACGTTGAATCCGTGGAGCTTGATGATGCGGGTTTTCTTTGACGCCTTGGCCGGGCTTGCTGGTTTCGCGACCCTCTTAACCTTACCTCTCTCACCCGCCATCTTCACCGCTTCGAGCGCCTTTGTGACTCCCATTCTTGCCATGCCCTCATCGGATTCATTCACAACCATAATTTCAGGATCGGCGTTGACTCTGTACCGCTCTGTGGTAGATACGTGAAGGACTGCTTCATTAGGCTTCAACCCATCCTCTTTAACTACACTTGCATTGCTACCGTTTGATATAGCGGTAATAACTTCGTTTGGGTTCTTTGCTGTTTGTAGTTGGGGGTAGGTCATACTCTAGGCCCTCTAGTAATTGCGATCATGTCATCAACCATGTAGCCACGTCGCAGAATGTAGCTTTCAATCTCAAGCCGAAATCGGTCAATCTTGTGTTTAGAAATGCACCAAGACTTATTGCTGCTGGCTCTTTTGATATACCCGACACTCTTTCTCATCTCTCACACCCTCGATACCCAGCGCCAACCAATGCCGCCAGAATTGCCAATAAGAATGCGAGACCCCCAACCGCCACCAACACGCCCCAGTAATAGGCAACTTCCAAGCCCTTACCTAGGCGCGCAAAAAGCGACCCACCACCGGACGAACCGATAGCGGGCTTGGCTTTTCGTGCGAAGCTGGCAGGCTTGATTTTGTTGTTTCGTTTTGTCCACGCTGACATATAGCGACCTTCTCGGATCGCCTGCCAGCCAGTGATTTACGGGTTGCGAAATGCGTTCTCAGATCAAAACATCTGCACCAGATTTGAGAGTGTTACCCGAATAATCACCGAACACAGTATACCATTTGCGCGCCGAGATGCGCGCCGAGAGATAAAATATATTCTCACCCCGCGCATCAAAAAACCCCTAAATCGTTTAGATTCAGAGGTTTATGTTAATGGAGCCTAGCGGGCTCGAACCGCTGACCTACTGGTTGCAAACCAGTCGCTCTCCCAACTGAGCTAAGGCCCCTTAAGTGAGTCGATATTTTAACGAGATTTTTATTCAGGGCAAGTACGCACACCCACCCAATATCCTCGATCCATAAATCGTGGAAAACTCAGGAGTTGCCAGTCAGAACACCGCAATTCTAGACGCAATCGCGCTTCAAGGCCTTGTTAATGTACGTATTTCGTACGCAGAGCCGTCATCCACGATCAACTTTTTCGCGAGATGATGAATAGGCATGAACTCGATTATTCGTCTTCATCCGGCAAGTTGGCGTCCACATCCACATTGTCCCAATCGATATTAAAATGCTCATTGCTGAAGGCTTCCGCTGCTGCCTTTGCTCGTTCCACATCACTCTGATGAACCAGTACATTGACATAGCCAGGCGCTTCTGCTCTGAATCCCGAAGCAATTGCGCCCGACGCCATCGCTTCGATCCCTTTATCTTTTAGCGCATCAACCAACATCGCGGCTTCGATTTCCGTTTCCATTTGCACCAAAATCACAGTTTCGCCAGACTTCGATTTTTCTTGCATTACATATCTCCTGTGCCTGATCTATCTCTGCTCAATGTCACATCAGTATGCCTCGTATACATCATTGCTCCCACAATCATAGGCTATCACAACACTGACGTTGATAGAAGAACATATCAGGAAATATCGCAGGTAATTGCCCCATACTTTCGTGGCAAATCCTAAGCACCATGCGCGGTACCATGTGCCCGTACTGTATAAAATGAATGTTCAGTTTTATGTGAGCAAGCCATGTAAGAGCGATTAATCGTGATATTGGTCGGCACGCTTATGCCTAATCAACGATTAGGCATTTGTCGGGTTATGTATGAGAAGAATCAATCACGTGATGGCCTAGCCGCCCAATGCATTTTCTTTGCAAGTAGTTGCCAGTAGTTCATGTCAGGATTATGGACTAATTTCAGAACACGATCATGCTTTCGAATATAAATCTGTTGGCCAGTGCATAAGGGTTTGGATTCTTGGCCATCCAGCACAAGTTCCGAGCCTTCGTTCACCCGTTTGAGCGTCAGCCATACATCGCATGACGCATTAAAAACAATTGGCCTAAACGCAATTGATTGCGGCGCAATCGCCGAGATGCAAATCCCGTCAATCCCCGGCGATACAATCGGTCCTCCTGCTGCCAAGTTATATGCCGTTGATCCAGATGGTGTTGCAACGACAAGCCCATCGCCATTAATCGTGGTCGCTGAAGATTTCGTTTGTTTCGGCTCAATCGCTAGTTCAATCTCAATCATCCTGAATGGCGGCCCTGCGACAACCGCTGCATCATTCAATGAGACCGATCTGAAAATCGGCTTCGGCATGATCGTTTCGTCACCG
Organism: Poriferisphaera corsica; assembly: GCF_007747445.1. NCBI lineage: Bacteria > Pseudomonadati > Planctomycetota > Phycisphaerae > Phycisphaerales > Phycisphaeraceae > Poriferisphaera > Poriferisphaera corsica. The sequence goes on along the minus strand of NZ_CP036425.1, from coordinate 2,686,747 downwards.
TCTCCCCATTCTGGTGTCCCCTCGTCATACACCATCACATCAAGCATCATTCGCTTTGACATTCGGCAAGCGCCGCTGCAAATACACTTCCAATGCCGCTTTAAATCCGCGATCGAGAATTCAGCTAAAAATCCGACCTTTCCAAAATTCACCCCGATCATTGGGATCTCAAGATCCACCAAAGCCCGCGCTTGAGAAAGCAGCGTCCCATCGCCGCCCAAAACAACGGCCAAATCAGCCTGTGGCAAATCACTCGCTGTTTCTCGAAACAGCGTCTGCATGTCAGGCTCCGCAACGATGTCTGCTCGTTCTTCCAGCCAAGGTCGGAATGAGTGCATCGCCTCAACAACTTGTGGCTTAATCCGGTTAGCCAGAATAAATATTCGGGGCTTGTGCGTAATCTGTGGGTTGTGCAAGTCGTGAATCTCAGTCATAAAGGTATTGTAACCGTTGGGGTGTTGTTATGGCAGGAATAAGCCGAAGGATAATCATACAATCGGCTAGTTGCGTCAAGCGACTATAAGCTGTAAAGATTGTATACAAGATGATTTAGCTTTCAGGCTCACTTAACTGTTTAAAACAGGGCGGACGTAGCCAAAATCAGGCTGAATAGCTCAAAAAAGAGGATTGAACGTGCAGGCACTTGTATTTGATGGCAATGGATTGAAGTATGAAGCAAACTATGCGGACCCAAAACCCGCAGCAGGTGAGGCGTTGATCCGCCCGACACGGCTGGGTGTGTGTTCGACCGACATTGAGCTTTGTAAGGGTTATATGGGTTACAGTGGTGTGTTAGGGCATGAGTTTGTTGGTGTGGTCGAAGCGGTTGGAAATAAGGAAGATAAGCACTGGGTTGGCAAGCGTGTTGTTGGCACGATCAATTGTGTTTGTGGTCAGTGCGATATGTGTAAAGCGGGTTTGCGTGAGCATTGTCGGGACCGGACAGTGCTGGGGATTATGAATCGGGATGGCTGTTTTTCAGATCAGTTTTGCTTACCGGTGATGAACCTGCTTGAAGTGCCGGAGAATGTGGATGATGATCATGCGGTATTTACTGAACCGTTAGCGGCTGCATATCAGATTCTGCAGCAGTTGACGATTGAGGGCAGGCCATTCGTAACTGTCTTAGGAGACGGGCGGTTAGGGTTGTTGTGTGCTCAGGTGTTGAGTCAGCTCAATGCGACGGTGCGATGTATTGGTAAGCATCCAGAGAAATTGTCGCTGTGTGAGAAGTGGGGCGTGAAGCATCGATTGCTGCAGGATGTGGGGCTGCGGATGGATCAGGATATTGTGGTGGATTGTACGGGCAGTCATGAGGGGATGAAGGTTGCCATGGGGATGGTGCGGCCTCGCGGGACCATAGTTTTAAAAACAACAGTCGCGCCTCGGCATGATGATTTGCAGGTATCTAATGGGTTTGAGGAGCTGGACTTATCTCCGGTTGTGATTAATGAGATTAAGGTCATTGGAAGCCGGTGTGGTCCGTTTCCGATCGCATTAGACGCTTTGTCGGCTGAAAAGGTGGATGTGGTCAGTTTGATCAGTCGGCGTATGAAATTAAGTGATGGTGAAGCAGCGATCGTGGCAGCAAAGAGTGGTGCTATCAAAGTGTTGCTTGAGCCATAAAATTAGTACAAGTCGAAATAATTAGGTTTACTTGGTGAGTGAACTGTGCGCCATTTTCAAAGTATGCGCACCGTTTTTTCATGCGCTCGAAGATAATGCTTGGGATTGCAGAAAATTGATGTGCGCGCATTCTGCGCGATCGAATTTCGTATCGCCTGTAAGTTGTTCATTTGCATTGGGTTCGGGATCAAAACTAATCATAGGTTAGGATGTGTACGGTAATCAGAAATGGGTTGAAATAGGTGAAGAATGGCGAAGTTTGAGATAGTTTGGTCAAAGATTTGTGAAGAATTCGAAGAAATGAACAGTTTTTGAAGGGTGCCAAATTGGCGGGTTTTGTTTTTGTGCGCGCGGTTGATTGCGGTGCGATTTACGTATTTGGCGGCTGATCTTGGAATATGAAAAACTGCGGCCAAGATGGCCGCAGTGAGAGGAGGAGAAGTTTAGTTGTTTTGATTTAGTTCGTACTAACTTATGATTAGGCTTGTATGGTTGCTTTACGGCGACGACGGAGTAGGGCGGGGATGCCGATGGCGCCGAAGAGGGCGAGGGATGCGGGTTCAGGGACGTTGGATGGTGCGATCATGAGATCGGAGGTTGAGAAGAAGACTTCGCCGACGGGGTCATTGCGTTGCCATGCGATCCAGAGGACGTGGTGTCCGGAGCGGTCTTCGGGGATGTCAACGTCGAAGTAGTAGTGGTTGTTTTGAAGTGTGGTGTCAGCTCGGCCGAGGAATTCCATTTGATCCCAGTTGAGTTGAGTGTTGGGGTCCCAGTCTTCAGTGGTCATCCAGACATCGAAGACGGAGGGTTCGTGGACGGCTGTTGCGTGGAAGTCAACGGAGAAGGTTTCGCCTGCGGTGGCGGGTGTGGTTGGCCATTCGTCAGAGACTTGGTCGAGGCCGGAGTATGAACGGTTGCCGCCTGAGGCGATTTGGCCGTCTGGCACCCAAGGTGAGTAGTCGAAGCCTTCGGGGAGGCCGGCTTGAACAGCGGCTGAGATATTTTGTGAGACTTGATTCCATGTGTAATAGGCATTTTTGCCATCCATATTGACGGCGTTTTGAGCGAGTTGGAAGCTGGGGCGTTCGGGGTTGCTTTGACGAACGCGCCAAACGCGCGAAGCTGGGTCGATAGCTGAGCCGTGGCCGAAGGCGAGGGTGGTGGTTGCAAAGAGTGTTAGTGCGGTGGTGATGCAGAGTGAGAGTTTCATAATGTTGTATCTCCTATTGAGCTGAACGTTTGGCAAGCGGCGAGGGATAAGTGGGCATCATGGTTGTGATGCTTTGTGTGTTGAATTCAATTTTTGATTTGAGTTTACTAACGTTTGATTCGTTAGTTGTGGGGTTTGTTGCTGCAAGTCAATGTATTGCTCTCGTGAATCGTGATGCTCAGGTTACGGTTGCTGAGCATGGCCGCAGTTTATCGAGAAAAAGAGTTGGCTCAAGCACAAATGATGTGAATTTAGGTAATAGGCAAAAGATAGAAAACGAAGTGTGTAGAAGTAAGGAGAGAAAGATGTCTGGTGGGTGCGCATTAAGAAATGCTTAAAAAATAGGGGTTTAATGGTTAATCATGTCAGTGATGACGCAAAAGGGTCGTGGATTGGTGAGTGTGTTTGGGGGAAACCTTAAGGGTTGATTAATGTTTCAGGGAGGCGATGCGGGATAGCATTGTGCTATGGAAAAGACACTTGTATCTATTGCGTGGTTAGTTGGTATGTTTTTGGGTGTTGGGGTGTATGGGCAGGAAGGTACTGTGGGGATAGAAGGGCATGCGGGTCATGGGATGGTAGAGAAGGAGGGGGGTGGAGAGGTTATCGTTAAGACGAGGGATGGGATGCGTTTGATACCAGATCAGTTGAATGATGTGGTGTTTACGTTGACCGATGGAGAAGGGAAGCCGATGGATGTGGGTGAGTTTGAGGTGGTGCACGAGCAGCCGGTACATGTGATGCTGCTTGATCCGAATTATAGTGATTATCATCATGTTCACCCGGAGTATCTGGGCGATGGGAAGTATGGATTTAAGTTTACGCCTGAGAGTGATTGTGGGTACCGGATGTGGGTGGATGTGAAGCCGATAGATGGTGGGCAGCGATTTATTCAAGAGGAGCTTGCAAGTGGTTTGGATTGTAATGTTGCGATTGATGAGTATGTGAATCATGAAGTGGAGGTGGATGGGTATACGTTTAAGTTAAAGTTTGATGGGCCGGTGGTTGAGGGGAAGGAAGTGATGGCTGAGGTGGATGTGAGTCGAGATGGTGGGGCTATGCGCGAGTTAGAGCCAGTGATGGGCGCGTTTGCACATATGATGGGTTTTTATGGGGATTATGAGACGATTGCGCATACGCATCCGATGGGGGAGGAGCCGAAGAGTATTGGTGAGCGGGGCGGGCCGATGTTGAAGTTTCATTTGCAGCCGGAGGAGGCTGGGTATTTGAGGTTGTATGTGCAGGTGCGGATTGATGGAGAGGATGTTTATGCGCCGTTTGGGGTTTGGGTGGCCCCCGGACTTGAGAGTGCTAGTGCTAGTGGCTAGTGCTAGAAAGTGCTGGGTGGTGAGGTTGTGGTTGAGAATATAAAAGCGCTTGTGAGATGGAGCAACTCAAGTAAAATTGAGTTGTTCTTTTATCTTATGAGGGCAATGAACATGCAAAAGAAGACTGTTTTTGTACTTGGTGCTGGTGTTTCAATGCAGTATGGGTTTCCGAGTGGGGCAGAGTTGGTGGATAATATTTGTGAGGAACTTGCGAAGAGTGAATATGAATACAAATTACACGAAGGCAAATGGGTAAAGTCGCATTGGAGAAGTGATGATGATATTGAATTGGAAATGAATTGCTTAATTGATGCTTTGCTAGTTTTATGCTTTGATTATCAAGAAATTCAGCGATTTCGAGAAAGAATATATTATTCAGATACCAACTCAATAGATTCATTTTTGCGAAATAACAAGCATTTTAAAGATCTTGGCAAGACGGCAATTTCGCACATACTAATTAAGGCAGAACAAGAGGTGGATTTATTTTTGAGGCAAAAATTTCAAAATAAAGAACACAGTAGCTATGTGGGTCCAAGTGTATACAAATATATTTGGTCGCAGATGCAAGGGTATTTAGGGGGCGCAAAAAGTGTAAAATATTTTATGGAAAGTCAATGCCCACTTTTTGTAACATTTAATTATGATAGGTCATTAGAGCAGTATTTCAGTAAAGTTATTATGAATTACTGCAATAACAAAAGTGGTGTAGATACGCTTATAGCCTCTCGAATAAGACATGTGCATGGCTGTTTAGGGTTACATACTGCAGATGTGGTTGGCCCAAGCGGAGTTTGGCCCTATAACGATCATATAGAAGTGAGCCGGTTGCAAAGTGCATGTAATGGAATTCGTATTATTGGTGATAAAAATGAAGATGAGACATTTGTTGATAATTTGAGAAGTGAAATGCTTCAGGCTGAGAGGATTATATTTTTAGGGTTTGCCTATCATCCAGATAATCTGCGTACACTATTTGGTAAAGGTGTAACGAAAGCACAGATTTTTGGAACAACCTATGGTATGACTCAGCAAGAAGTGTATGGTGTGAAAAGAATGTTTGAAGAATACGTAACGCATGTAAATAGTCAAATCTGTATTGAGCCAGATCATAATGAAATGACAGCATATGAGTATTTGCGTGAAGTGGTTTCGTTTGGTGTGTCGCAGCAAGAAGCGGCAGTATAAGGGGGTAAGTAAGAATGATTGTTGCAGACATCCCCTGACCGGCGGTCAGGGGCTTGTTTTTGTGGGGAGATGCGAAGAGGTTGGTGTGAGGGTTAGTTGTTGTTGATGAGGTTTAGGAGGAGGAGGGTGAGGGTGATGAGAGCGAGGAGGATGCGGTAGTAGCCGAAGATTTGTAGGCCGTGAGATTTGAGGTAGCCGACTAACCACTTGATAGAGAGGGCGGCGGAGAGCCATGCGGCGAGCGAGCCGATGAGCATGGGTGTCCAGCCGTATTGTTCAAGCATGATGGGGCCTGCATCGAGTGATTTGTAGAGTGTGGCGGCGAGGAGTGTGATGACGCCGAGGAGGAAGGAGAACTCGACAGCGGCGGCGGCAGAGAGTCCGACGATGAGGCCGCCGACGATGGTGACGAGTGAGCGGGATGTGCCGGGCCACATGGCGATGCATTGGATGAAGCCGATGGCGAGTGCGTGGAGGGCGGTGAGTGATTCGAGTGGGTTGCCAGCATTGGTTGCTGCTTTGAGTTCCGCGGCTGAAATGCCTTGTTTTTTTGCGTGGAATTTTTTGAGCCAAACAGTGATGAGGATGGCGAGTCCGCCGAAGAACCAAGCGGCGGTGACGGGGTATAGGCCGAAGAGTTTTTGTTCGATGAGGTCGTCGAAGAGTAGGCCGATGACGGCGGCGGGGAGGAATGCGATGATGATGTTGAAAGCGAGTTTTTGGCCTGCGACGTCGGATTTTTGTAAATCGGGGGTTGCGGATTTGGTGAGGCCGAGAGGGCGTAGCCAGAAGCCGCGGGTCATTTGGATGAAGCGTTTGTAGTAGAGGCCGAGGACGGCGATGATGGCGCCGGCTTGGATGCAGATGGCGAAGGCGTTGGCGGCAGGGCCGGTGAGGTTGAGTGCTTTTTGAGTGAGGATGAGGTGTCCTGTGGAGGAGACGGGTAGGTATTCGGTGATGCCTTCGACGAGGCCGAGGATGATGGCTTCCCACCAGGTCATGGGCGAATCCTTTCGTTGGGTGCTTGAATGAGAGGATAGGGTAGCGGAAATAGGGGCGAGTTGCGCGTGTTTTTGCGGCTTTGAGGTGTTAAATGGGGGTGAGAGCGAGGTTTGCGGTTGATTGTAGGGGAGGGCGGCTGTAATATATCCGTACATCCGGATATACGGATGGAATAAAGTGGTGAGGGTGTGGTTTGATGGGTGTGAGGGGCGGAGTGCCAGGGAGGAGGATGTGGGGCAGATGAGAGGGAGGGAGAAGAGAAGAGGGGAGATGGGATGTGTTATACGATTTGCAAAAAGTGTACTGTGGCGGCTGATTGGGAAGTTGGCGCCGCGGTGAGAAAAATGGAAAAGGGATGCTATGAGCCAGTTTGTTGAACAACTGAAGAAGCGCGTGCTGTTTTTGGATGGCGCGATGGGTACGAGTATTCACAAGATCAAGGGATTGGATCTTGAGAAGGACTATCTGGGGCGTGAGAATTGTACGGAGGTGCTGCTGCTGACGAGGCCGGAGCTGATCCAGCAGATCCATGAGGAGTATCTGGAAGCGGGCGCGGATGCGGTGGAGACGGACTCGTTTAACTCGTCGATTCATACGATGGAAGATCAAGATCTGAGTGATCGTGTCTATGAATTGAATAGACTGGCGGCAGAGACGGCGAAGCAGGCGTGTGAGAAGTGGGCGACAGATGAGAAGCCACGGTTTGTGGTGGGGTCGATCGGGCCGGGCACGAAACTGATTTCGCTGGGTCAGATTGGGTGGGATGAGATGCTGGAGAGTTATAAGGAGCAGGTGAGGGGGCTTGTTGATGGTGGTGCGGATGTGCTGTTGATTGAGACGGCGCAGGATATTCTCCAAGTGAAGTGTGTGGTGAATGCAGCTATTGAGGCGCTAGCGGAGAAGGGGTTGAAGCCTGACGTTGATGGTGAGGGCGATGTGCCGATCATGGTGCAGGTGACGATTGAGCAGTTTGGTACGACGCTGGTGGGGACAGATATTGCGGGTGTTGCGGCGGCGCTGGATGGGTATCCGATTTTGTCGGTCGGGATGAACTGTGCGACGGGGCCAACGGAGATGGCGGAGCATGTGCAGTGGCTGAGTGAGAATTGGCGCAAGCGTATTAGTTTGTTGCCGAACGCGGGGTTGCCGACGTTGGTGGAGGGGGAGACGGTGTTTCCACTTGAGGCGGAACCGTTTGCGGAGAAGGTTGGAGAGTTTGTGGTGAAGTATGGTTTGAATATCGTGGGTGGTTGTTGTGGGACGACGCCTGCGCATATTAAAGCGCTGGTTGAGAAGGTGGGAGATCAGGAGCCGCTGCAGATTAAGAAGGCGGCGGAGTTGCCGGGGGTGAGTTCGTTGATGGGGGCGGTGGCGTATGAGCAGGATGCGTCGATTTTGAATGTGGGTGAGCGGACGAATGCATCGGGGTCGCGGAAGTTTAAGCGGCTGCTTGAGGAGGAGAGTTGGGATGAGATTATGTCGCTTGCGAAGGAGATGGTGAGGGAAGGTTCGCATGTGGTGGATGTGAATGTTGATTATGCGGGACGGGATAATCAGGCGGATATGAAGACGGTGGTGCAGAAGCTTGTGAATCAGGTGAATGCGCCGTTGATGCTTGACTCGACGCAGCCTGCGACGATCGAGGCGGGTTTGAAGTGTGCGGGTGGTAAGTGCATCATCAACTCTGGGAATCTGGAGGATGGTGAAGAGAAGTTTGCGGTGATGTGCAGGCTTGCGAAGAAATACAACGCAGGGCTGGTGCTTGGTTGTATTGATGAAGATCCAGAAGAGGCGATGGCGCGTACGGCAGAGCGTAAGCTGTCGATCGCAAAGCGGATGTATGATTTGGCAACGACTAAGTATGGGTTAGACGGTCGTGATTTAATGTTTGACCCGTTGGTGTTGCCGATTTCGACGGGGATGGATAAGGATAGGCGTAGTGCGCTGGAGACAATTGAGGGGACACGTCAGATTCAGGAGGTTATGCCTGAGAGTCAGATGACGTGCGGGTTGTCGAATGTGAGTTTTGGTTTGAAACCAGCAGCGCGTCAGGTACTGAATAGTGTGTTTTTGTCTGAGCTTGTAAAGGTGGGCATGAACAGTGCGATTCTGCATGTAAGCAAGATTTTGCCTAAGCAGAAGATAGATGAGACGCAATGGAATGCGGCGCTTGATTTGGTTTATAACCGTTGGGCGGATGAGCCGGTGACGCTGCAAGATGGGACGGAGACGAAGGATCCGCTGCAGATTTTTGTGGATATGTTTGGTGATGATGCTGCAGTGGTGAGTACGAAGGTTGATATGAGTGAGCTGCCGCTTGAAGAACGATTACAGAAGCACATTATTGATGGTGAAAAGCGCGATCTGGAGAGTAATCTGGATGAAGCGATGAAGCAGTATGCCCCGGTTGAGATTATCAATGAGCATTTGCTTGAGGGGATGAAGGTTGTGGGTGAATTGTTTGGGAGTGGGCAGATGCAGTTGCCGTTTGTGCTGCAGAGCGCGGAGGTGATGAAGGCGGCTGTTGCGTATCTTGAGCAGTTCATGGAAAAGGTTGAGGGGACGACAAAGGGAACGATGCTTTTAGCGACGGTTCGAGGGGACGTGCATGATATCGGCAAGAATCTTGTTGATATTATTCTGTCGAATAATGGGTATACGGTTCACAATATTGGGATCAAGGTGCCGATCAACGAGATTGTTGAGAAGTATCGGGAGTTGAAACCTGATGTGATTGGGTTGTCGGGCTTGCTCGTTAAGAGTGTGAATGTGATGGAGGAGTATTTGAAGGAACTAAATGATTTGGGGATTGATGTTCCGATGATTTTAGGTGGTGCGGCGCTGTCGCGGCCGTACTGTGAGACGCATTTACGGGAGGTTTATCAGGGGGATGTGTTCCATGGGACGGATGCGTTTGAGGGGCTGCGTGTGATGGACATGATGCATGATGGGAAGCAGGATGGATTGAATGAAGAGATTGAGGTGCGTTTAGGTAAACGTGCAGAGACAGATAAGAAGCTGGCGGAGATCGCGGCGAAGAAAAAAGCGAAGATTGCTGCAGAATCTGCTGAAGGTGGAACGGCTGTTGCTGTGAAGAGTGATGTAGCGATAGATGTAGTTGTGCCAACGGTACCGTTTTTCGGCAGCCGGGTTGTTGAAGAAATTGATTTGAATCAGGTGTATCCATTTATCAATGAGGTTGCATTGTTTAGGGGGCAGTGGCAGTTTAAGAAAGGCCGAAAGACGGCGGAGGAATATGAGCAGCAGTTGGAAGATGATGTGCGGCCGCTGTTCAGGGATATGTGTAAGCGGTTTAAGGATGAAGGGGTGCTGCGGCCGAAGGTTGTGTATGGGTATTGGCCGTGCCAGAGTGAAGGGGAGGATCTGATTATTTTTGATCCAGAGGATCATGATAAGGAGATTGAGCGATTTACATGGCCGCGACAGAAGGATAAAAAGCGGTTGTGCGTGAGCGATTTCTTTAAGAGCGTAGAGAGTGGGGAGAAAGATGTGATTGGGTTGAGCTGCGTGACGATGGGCAGTGAGGTGTCGAAGGTTGCGAAGAAACTTTATGATGCGAATTCGTATCAGGAGTATTTATATACGCATGGGTTGGGTGTTGAGGCGTGTGAAGGTTGTGCGGAGATGTGGCATAAGCGGATGCGACAGGAGATGGGGATTGATGGAGGAGATTCGCCGAAGATCCGTGAGCTATTTACACAGAAATATCGTGGATCACGGTATAGTTTTGGGTATCCAGCCGTGCCAGAAATGAGCGATCAAGACAAGCTGTTTGGTTTATTGAAGCCTGAACGGATTGGTTGTCAGTTGACGGAGAATTGGCAGATTGATCCGGAGCAATCGACGAGTGCGATTGTGGTGCATCATCCTGAAGCGAAGTATTTTAACGTGTAATCAGGTTGGCTAACCGTAAATTAGAAGACGTCGCGAAAGCGGCGTCTTTTTTAGTGTGAAAGAGGGATATAAAAAACACGCCCGGTGCAGCGGGCGTGCTTTGTCACAATCCAGGCTGCTTGGGCAGCCATGTAAAGAAGAAGAGTTAAAAAGCGTTTGGCAAGATTATTTATTGCGTTAAGAAGTAGGTTGAGTACATTCATGTCGCGTATTTGATGTCTCTGTTGTCTAAAAATAGACTTTACATCAAACTATGGATAATCGCGCAGCTTACTCCGGTGAGAGATTTCTAAGTGTTAGTGGTTAGTTTGAACTACGACGTTTGAACAGATTCCCGACACGTCTGGTCGATGCGCGGCGTTGCTTGTCGCGTTGTTTGTTGAGGTTTTTAGAGACGTTGAGTTTGATGCGATCAGCGAGTTGGTTGATTGCATCGTAGTAGTTACGGTTAGTTTGCTCGATTTCAATAACGCGGCCGTTGCTGAGGATAACGAGTGCTTTTGCTGAGACTTCAGAGTGGTGGTTGGCTAGGTCGGCGTCCTGGAAGCGGATGACGACTTTATTAACGGCGTTTTTGAATTTACGTAGGGGGGCTATTAATTTGCTTTCGGTATGCTTTTTAAGCGGTTTTGAAAGACTGATATTTAGGCCTCTGATTTGCCAATCCATGGTAATAATCTCCTTTCAAATGGCTCATGATTTCAACAGTTAAGTCGGCGAAATTATTCGGAGGAGTTGAGTGGTTTGTGTTATGAGCCTGAGGTTATTACGCCTGAGGGTGTTTGGGGTTCGTGGGGTTGTTTTGTGGATTTTGTGGGGTGCGTCCCTGAGGCGATGGAAGCTATGTTATTACATTGGTTTATACGCAAATGAGAAATTTTTTACGATTTTGTGCAGGTATGAGAAAAGCAAGAATTGGGGTGCTGTATTGGGGTTTATCGGTTATGCTAAAGGGCTGTTGGGGGTGGGGAAATGCCTGTTTTATTAGGGTGGAGAATTCGATAGGTCGATTAATTCCGGAGGAACGTGTCCGATGTCAGATTTGCTTAATCCATTAAATTGTAAGGGCTATCCAGTGATTAGATATAGGTGGCTTCGAGTTTTGATTGTGGTTGTGATGGCTTTGCAGGGTGTCGTGGTATATGCGCAAGATAGTGATGAGGAAGTGGTGCCGGAAGATCAGGAGGTGTTGGTGGGGTGGTTGGAATTGACGGGCGGGTTACGCGAGGGCACATCGCCGTTTGCATGGGTGAGTGAAGATGAAATGGGGCCATCACTTGAAGGTGTGGTGGGGCAATTGCGGACGGTACGAGATGACGAGCGGTACTTGGGGCTGATCTTGTTTATGAATGATGCGTCGTTGAGTTTGGCGCAGGTACAAACGCTATCGAAAGAAGTGAAGGCAGTACGCGAGGCAGGAAAGAAGGTGCTTGCGTTTGGCGAGACCTATTCGACAAAAGATTACGTGCTGGCGAGCAGCGCGGATTTGGTTTTATTGCAGCATAAAGGTGCGATTGAATTGTCGGGTGTTTCGGTGGAAGAGATGTACTTGGCGGGACTGCTGGAGAAGATTGGTGCAAAAGCGGAGTTGCTTCAGATTGGCCAGTATAAGGGGGCGAACGAGGCGTTAACGCGGCGGAAGCCGAGCGAGGCATGGAATAAAAATATTGAGGGGTTGCTGGATGATTTGCATAGCCAGATTGTGAATGCAGTGATGGAGAATAGAGAGATGGCGGCGGAGCAGGTTGATGAACTGTTTGGTCGGACATGGGCGATGACGGATGAGGAGTTGGTTGAGGCGGGGCTGGTGGATCACTTGGTGAGGCGGGACTTGATCAGTGTGACGGAGATTGAATTTGGTGATGGGTTTCAGTGGGATAAGCAGATGGGGATGGCGTATGAGGGGGGCGGCTTTGGCGCGGGTGGAAACCCGATGGCGATGTTTCAACTGTTGTTTAAGCAGCGGGCACCTGCGGTGACGCGTGAGACGGTGGCGGTGGTGCATTGCAGCGGGCCGATTTATGGTGGAGAGTCGTCACGGGGTGATGGGATGTTTAGTGATGATCAGATTGGCAGCAAAACAGTTACGAAATTGTTGGCAAGGTTGAAGGGTGATGAGAATGTGAAGGGTGTAGTTTTAAGGATAGATTCGCCGGGCGGGAGTGCGCTGGCGAGTGAGGTGATGTGGCAATCTATTCGAGAGTTAGGAGAGAAGAAGCCAGTGTATGTGAGTGTTGGTGGTATGGCGGCGAGTGGTGGGTATTACATGGCATGTGCGGGGGATGAAGTGTTTGTGTCGCCGTCGAGTGTGGTGGGTTCGATTGGTGTGGTGAGTGGGAAGATTATTTTGGGTGGGTTGTATGAGAAGATTGGTGTGGAGGTGACTTCAAGGAGTCGAGGGAAATATGGGGATTTGTTTAGTTCGACGAAACCGTTCAGCACGGAACAGCGCGAGTTGATGTTGAAATCGATGCAGAATATTTATGATCAGTTTAAGGATCGTGTGAAGCGGGGCAGGGGGTCGAGGTTGATGGATTTGGAGGCGGTAGATGAGGGGATGCTGTTTACAGGGCAACAGGCAGTTGAGTTGGGGATGGCTGATCAGGTTGGGGATTTGAAGAATTCGATTGATGCATTGGTGGGTGAGTTGGCGCTGGAGGAGGGAGCTTTTGATGTGAAGCATTTTCCTGAGCCCGTGAGTTTGCCTGAGTTTTTAAATGGGGTGATGGGGGTGAGCGCGAAGCGAGTTGATGTGAGTGGGACTTTGATTGGCGAGAGCGTGAAAAGGGTGTTGGGTGAACAGGCGTGGGTCAGTGTGAGCCGGGTGTTGGATGGGATGTTGTTGCTGAAAGATGAGCCGGTGCTAACGATATTGCCGGTTGGGATTGTGGTGAAGTAGGCCGGTCTTAATGTGAATCAATTAATCGCTCGTAGCGGCTGCTGCGGGCTTTTTTAATTGATGAGATTAGGAGGTTGATAAGGGCGGAAAATGGTATGATGTTTGCGTAAGATGTTTGTGTTGCAGAATAATGTTTTGAAGAGGATTGAAGATGAAGATTGCTGTGATCATACCGGCTGCGGGGATTGGAAAGCGGTTTGTTGAAGGGGGGCAAGAGATCGCTGGTGGTGGTAGTAAGGTGGAGATGGTGCTGGCGGGGAAGCCGGTGTTTTTGCGCGCGATTGAATTGTTTTTGCATCATCATGATGTGCATCAAGTGATCTTGGCGGTCAATCCAGATCAGGTGGGTGAGTTTAGAATGAGGTATGGGGATAAGCTTGGGTTTATGGGTGTGAAAATTGTGGCAGGTGGAAAGAAGGAACGTTGGGAAACGGTGATGAACGCGCTGGAAGCGGTGGATGATGTGGTGACGCATGTGGCGGTGCATGATGCGGCAAGGCCGCTGGCGAGTGGCGAGATGATTGAGCGGGTGTTTACGGCATGTGAGAGGCATGATGCGGTGATTCCTGGTGTGGCTGTGAACGCGACGCTTAAGAAAGTTGCAGATGCAGGCTTGGAAGTGGGTGGGGCGGATGACGTGTTGGCGGATGCGATTTTGGGAAGTGCTGGGAAGGTTTCTGTGCCTGTGCAGCGGGTTGTAGAGACGGTCAGCAGAGAGGCGATGGTTGAAGTGCAGACGCCACAGGTTGTGGCGGTTGGATTGATGAAGAAAGCCTACGCGCAAATTAGAGATGGCGAGATGGATGGCAACGGGATCACGGATGATGCGAGTTTGGTCGAGGCCATGGGGATTGATGTTTATGTGGTGGAGGGAGAGAGTACGAATTTTAAAATTACACGGCGTGAAGATGCGGAACTAGCTGAGGCGCTGTTGGAGAAACGTGAAACCAAGGCAGCCGCTGGGTTGGCGAAAAAACGGTTGTTTGGAGATGAGGATGAGGATTAGGGGGCCGCTTTATTATTGAGCGATGAAGGGGCGAGCGTGTTGAGGGTGAGGAAGGGTGTGAGATTGATCTTGGGGTTGAGGTTTTTGGCTTTGCGGGCGGCTTGGAGAGCTTTGTCGGGGTGGCCTGTTTTTTTAAAGAACGCGGCGAGACGGAGGTGATGGGTGTATTGCTCGGGTTCGAGGTAGGTGAGCATGGTGAGGTGGTGCTCTGCGGCTGAGAGATCGGTGGCCTGGATTGCAAGGGCGGCGGCAAACTGGCGGTATGAGGGATTGTAGGGCTCGCGGTGAAGAGCGCGGGCAATGTATTTGAGGGCTTTGGGGTAATCGGTTTGTTTACGAAAACGTTTGGCGAGCTGATAAGACCAGTTGCCTTTGGCCTGTTCGGTGCTGTCGAGACGTTTGAGTGAGTCTATTAGACGATTAGATTTAGTGCTGTTGAGGGTAAGCTCCGCTTGGAGGCGTGCGGGGTATGTGTCGATGGGGTGGAGTTTTTGGAAATGATCGAGGATGGCTAGTAATTCGATGGTGAGTTGCTGCTCGTTTTCGAGATTTTGTATGGTTGGGTTGTCACGGAGGGTTTTGACTTGCTGATGGAGTTTTTTCGAGAGTGTGTGCAAGAGTAGTGGATTGTCGGGGTAGTCGGCGAGCTTTGCGCGGAGCTGATCAAGAGGGAGTGTGTTTAGGCTTTGTGCGGTTTCTTTAGGAAGTGGGGATGTGGATTGATCAAGGCCCCAGGCGGTGACTTCTTTTGTGGCCCATTGTTTGAAATTTGTCATGAATTCAGTGGTTGAGAGGCCGGTGATTTGATGGAGGCCGTCTGAGTCGGAGGTGCCGGTGCGGTAAAGGGCGAGCAGGTTAAGGAGGGCATCATGGGAGTAGGTCTCAATGATGTATTGGAGCATCCAGTTGGCTTGTGCGTAGGCGAGTGAGCGATCGTAGTCGGTTTCGGGGCGAACAAAGCCCCAGTTAATGTTGTTATAGTCGAAGAGTTTATTTTCGCTGAGTGCCCAAGAGAGGAGTTTGGCGGTTTCGAAATCACGTTCGGTGATTTCGAGTTCGACTGCGCAGGCTTCAGTGAGCCAGTGTGGGATGCGGTTATTGGTTAGGGAGAGTGTGACTGTGTGGGTGAATTCGTGTTGTATGACGTTATACCAGTCGTAGGAGCCTCGTTGTTTGGCACCGGAGCGTGGTGGGGTGAGCGCGATGCAATCGCCTGTGGCGGCGGCTACGGTCCATATCTCGGGCATGCCGGTGATGCGGACACCGAAGGATTCTTCATCGGGGAGGATGTCGATCTGGGTTTTTCGTTCGGGTTGGTGCTTGTAGAAGGAAGTGACGGCGGTGTAGATGGCTTCAGCTTGTTGAGAGATATCAGTGGCGAGGACGTGGTCGATGCCGGGCTTGTAGCGGATGGTGAAGTGAGGTGTTTCAATGGTTTTGTAGGAAAGGAGGTCTTGGACGAGTTGTAGTGAATTGACGGCTCGTCGGTTGAAAGGATCGAGTTGAGCGGAGCGTGTGAGGGTTTGATGGGCGAGGACGAGTTGACCGTCTTGGATAAGGAGTAGGCCGAGCTCGGTGACAGGCTCAGCATCATTGGGAAGGCGTTTGGCGGCTAGGTTGAGGGCAGTTTGAGCGAGGGCGTATTGGCGGTCCAGTGAGAGGTAGCGGCCAGCTTCGAGATAACCGAGGTGTGAGTTGGGCATGAGGTTATCGAGTTGGGTGAGTGTTTGGTTGTATTGCTTGTCATCGAAGGCGGTAGCGTATGCGGCGGCTTTGAGGGCGATAAGCTGACGATGATTGGGGAATATTTCAAGGGCCTGGTTGATGGTATGTAAGGCACGTTGATGATCACGTTGAGTGAGAAAGGCGCGTGCTTCGATGATGGTTGCGAGGGGGTGATCGGGGGAGAGTGTGCGTAGGCGGCGCGCGGCGTCATTTGCGCGTTTGAAGTCGAATGATTCGGCGGACATGACGCCGAGGAGATGCCAGGCTTCGGAGGCGTTGGGGTTGAGCGATAGTGTATGTGTGAGGGCATCAATGGCTGCGTGACGGTTGTCTTTGAGGTAGAGGAGTTTGGCCTCGGAGATGAAGGCTGGCCAATAAAGAGGATCTTGTTCTTGGTGGATTTTTGTGAGGAGGTTTAGCGCGAGTTGCCAGTCTTGAGCGGGGCGGCCTTCAAGACGAGCGAGAAGGACGAGTGATTCGGCGGCAGCGATGATGTTGATGGGGGCAATGAGTTTTCGAGTTGAGGCTATCTTTCGGATAGATTGCAGGTTTTTGATTGCGTTTTGAGGTTGGCCGAGATCTAGATATGCGAGGGATACGAGGTGGCGCTCGATGATGGATCGCGGGTTAGGGATGAGTTGTAGCGTTTGATTAGGATTGCCTTTAAGAAGAGCAGCTTTGGCTCGGAGGTTGGCTGGTGTTTGTGGATCGGTTAGTGAGGGGTGATTGAGATTGTATTGCTGTATGGCGAGTTGGGCGGCTTCTGTGGGAGTGAGTTCATTGTTGTCGAGTAGATCGTATCGGCCATGAAATAGAGCAAGTCGGCGTTGATCTTTTGGAGAGTTGATCGGATCGTTGAGGATTTTAGTGAGTAGCGGGGAAGTGGGGACGGGTGGTGAATCATCTTGGGCAGAGAGGGTGGTGGGCGATTGTACCCATACAGCCGTGAGGAAGATGATGGTACTGGTGATGCCGCGGATGTAGGGGGGGAATTGTTGCATGATATTTTATATGAAATGATGGGTTTGCGGCGGCAAAGAAAGAGGGAGCCGATAAAATGAGGATGGATGTGGCGTGTGTGCGAGGGACGAACCAGAGAAGAAATGAACGTTAAAGTAAGGATCGGTTGTTAGGATGCGTGAAGAACAATTACTGAATGAGCGGGATTATACTGATGGGTTTCCGATTGCTGATCGGATGATTTTTTTGAATCACGCGGCGGTTGCACCGATTAGCGGACGGAGCGCGGAGGCGATGAAGGAGTATGCGGACCAAGCGGCGGAAGCGGCGTATGTAGGGAGTGGTTGGTATACCGGAAAAATCGATGCGGTAAGAGATTTAGCAGCGAAGGTGATTGGCGCGAAGGGTCGTGAGGAGATCGCGTTTATACCCAATACGACGACGGGCTTGGCGATGGTAGCCAATGGATTGAATTGGCAGGCGGGAGATAGTGTGGTGATTACGGATGTCGAGTATCCGGCGAATCGGTATCCGTGGGAAAATCTTGCGAAGACAAAAGGTATCAAGCTGATTGAAGTGAAGCAGCGTGATGATGCGCGGATTCACATTGAAGATGTGGTTGATGCGATTGAGGATGGGACGCGAGTTGTGTCGTTATCGCATGCTCAATTTGCGTCGGGGCATCGGATTGATTTGAAGCCGATTAGTGAAGCGATTCATGCGAAGGGTGGGTATTTGTGTGTGGATGGGATTCAGAGCGTGGGTGTGTTGCCGGTGGATGTACGAGCGATGGGGATTGACTTCTTAAGCGCGGATGGGCATAAGTGGATGTTGGCACCGGAGGGATTGGGGATCTTTTATTGCAAGGAAGAACTGGCTGAGAAGTTGTATCCGACAGTCGTGGGTTGGATGAACATGGTGGATGCAGATAATTATGGACAATATCAGTTTGAGTTATTGAAGGATGCAAGACGGTTTGAGCCAGGCTCAAGTAATGTTGCGGGGATCTTGGGCTTGGGAGGTAGCTTAGCCTTGATCATGGAAGTGGGGATTGATGAGATTTGGCAGCGAGTTGATGCGCTTCAAGCTATTGCGGAAAAGGGGTTAGTTGAGAAGGGGTATCGCATTTTTTCTCCACGAGAGAAACAAGAAGAGCGTAGTGGGATTTTGATTTTCGAGCATCCAAATAAACCAGAGTTACACCAGAAAATTGTCAACGAGATGGAGCGATCAGGTGTAATTATTGCATTACGTGAAGGTCGATTACGCGTTAGTCCGCACTTTTACAACACAGTTGGGCATATGAAGAAATTTGTTGAAGCGTTGCCAATGATTTAGTTATTAGTTTATGCCAATATGTTTATTGACGACAAAATCACCCAACAACTGGGTGATTTTTATTGGTATATCGGTTATGTGAAAGAGGGTTTGAGGGATGTTTGAGGCATGATCAATGGCAATATAAGTTATTGCATCCCAATGATGGGAAATGTTATTGGTTGAATCTATTCGAAAATGATCCGTCAGAATATGATACGAACGTCAGGTTTTACTTTCGAAGAAGTATGTGTTCGCGAGGTATTCTGAAGTTTCGCTGTGTGACATGATTGTTTTGAGAGGTCGGTGTGATGTCTAAGCTTGTATTAAATTTTGCTTTATTGGTGGTATTGGTTGGTGTGGATTTGAAATTTATCGAGTCTGTTCATGCGGCTAAAACGTCTGTAGAGCAGAGGCAAATCTATGATCATTATGAAGCATTACTTGAGCCAGAACAGATCAAGCAGATTGGTTATGATGTATTTTGGTGGCAGATCATGCATATGGATGATGTCGATCGGCGGCGAGATGATTGGGTTTTTGCTCCGTTTTACATCGGAGCGATCAGGTTTGCTGAAACGACGGGTCAGCAATCGTGGCTGTCGGTGATGAAACGAGATTTTGAGGCGATTGATTGGCGGTTTGGTTTTCGTCCGCGACATGCAGACGATTGGGCGATAGGTTGGGCGTATGCCATGCTGTATGAGCGGGAGAAGAAGGCGGAGATGATTGACCCGATGGTGTCATGTTTGGATGACGCGATGCAGAAATCGTACGATGAATCGCTTGAATTTAGAAGGGGGATTGTGGATCGCGAGTTGGCTTGGTGTGATGCGTTGTTTATGGGCCCACCGACTTTGATGAAAATGTATCGATTGACAGGCGATATGAAGTATCTGAAATTTCAGCATAAATTGTGGTGGAAGACAACAGAATACTTATACGATACAGACGAAAAATTGTATTTTCGTGACAGTCGATATTTTGATAAGCGCGAGCCGAATGGGAAGAAGGTTTTTTGGTCTAGAGGTAATGGCTGGGTGCTCGCTGGCTTGGCCAATGTGATCGAGTTGATGCCGGTAGAAGATCCGCAGCGAGAGCGGTATGAGAAGCTGTATGTTGATATGGCGGAGCGGATTGCTGGCTTACAGATGAAGAACGGTTTCTGGCCTATTGGTTTGTTAGACGAAGAAAAGTGGCGGCAATCAGAAGCCAGTGGGACAGCGTTTTTTGTTTATGGTCTTGCTTGGGGAGTGAATCAGGGATACCTGCCGCGAGAGAAATATACTTCTGTTATTGTGAAAGGGTATCAGGCGCTTACTCAATCTATCACGGCTGATGGTAAGTTAGAGAACGTGCAACCTATTGGGAAATCGCCTTATGATTTTGATGCATCATCAACGATGCCGTATGGCGTTGGAGCTTTGCTGCTAGCGCTTGATGAACTGTATGAATTATCGTTGAAGTAGATATGTATGTTTAGTCAATACGTTGTTCGTCGATCGTCCAAGATTTGTCTTTGGGCGGTGTGGTATCAAAAACATCTTCATCGATATCCGTGTTGAGTTTGGTATTCGTCATTTTGAAGAGAGAGCGTGTTTCCTGGTCTTCATTGATTGTTTCGACCATGGTTGGAAGAAGCGTATCTCGGTCATACCAGAGATCGAAGTAAGTTTCTTCAATTTGCTCAGGATTTTTAGGGGTTAAGCGGAGGTGGATTGAATTTTCTGGGCCGCCATCGCGATCATCGATTAGTTTAACTTCAAATTTCTTAAGCAGCGTGCCTTTATTGAAGTCGATGGGGATTGCGAATGGACCTTCACCAAGCTCAAGGACTTCGGTTTGTTCTTCATCCGCGTCAGCAGGTGGTGCGACTTCATAACGTTTAAAGAATTTGTCTTTGACGTTTTTTTCGACCAGCCAGCGTGCGTCGTATATCCACCATTTATCGATACGTTCTCCGCGGCGTGATGCTGAGATTTGCAGGGTGAAGTGTGCGGCAAAGCTGCGAGGTGGTCCGGCTTTGTAGTAGAAGGTGCCTTTGCGGATTTCCTTGCTGTCGAGCAGTTCGTTGATACGGTCGTAACGAAGCTCGGAGGAAAGGGTTTTGATTTCGTCGGCTTTGTTTTCGAGTTTTGTGAGCCATTGATCGAGTGTCGGCTCATTGGTATTCGACTCGTTTTGAGCGATGACGCAGCTAGTGGCGATGAGTAGCGTGATTAGGCAAAGTAAGGAGGTGAGGGTGCGGTTGAATGTATTCATGATGGATGATTCTATCAGGCAGCGTATACGAGTGGGAATTCGTGGAAAATAGTATGGGTTGGATCGACTTTTTTGATTCGATCTGCAATTTTTTGAGATTTATCCCCATGGTTGCCAACGTACCAGCCAGCAAGCGAGGGATGGGGACTAATACGATTAATGGCTTGTGAGATTTGCTCGTCGGTATCTGTTTCTTCAATTTCGGGGAAGCATTGGATCAGAAGAATGCCGGCTCTGTCTGCTGCTTCGAAAAGGACGTCAGGGGCGAAGTGATCGCGGACGACGAGAAGTGAGCCACCGCTTTCGGGGAGGAGGTTCTGGTCTTCGTATTGATCGACGATGACGATGGATTCGATATCGCACACTTCGCCATTGACGAGAAGGGTGGGGTCGAGTGACATTTCTGTGAATGGATCTTGTCGAACCGATGAGAGGCCGAAAAGAACGCCCGTGCTATCAGTGATGATTTGGTCAACGAGTAGACCGATGGTGAGTTCGTATAAAGGTTGTTCGCCCATATTAGCGGGCCACCAGCGTTGCGGATGAACAATTTCGAATCGAACACAGCCCATGCCTTGGTTTAGACGGACGTGTGCGCGGCCTTCATCGTGGAAGCCATCTGCTCCATCGATATCTAGAAGTACTTCGATTTTAGCTTCCGGATTGAATTTTGGAGAGCTAGGTTCGACGGGTGTAACTGCAAAGAGTACATCGACGATAGCACGATCCGTGTCAACATAACGGATTTGCGGCGAGACAGAGGCGAGGCGGAGATCACAAGACATGGGCAACAGGCTCCCCGTGTTAACAGGATTTAAATGGTTCCAACAATTCCCACTTAAATTCGTATCGGCTAATTTGAAGGCAAAAAGATTAGTGATGCGTGAAACACCTGATTGGGGTAAATCGCTGGGATGAAAATTCAATATGGGGGAGGGGGATATGGTTCGCGCTATCGTATTGATGATCGTGTCTAATTGCGTGACCGTGAGTGTCCCGATAATACGGCCGGAGTAAACGGTTGTAATGGTAATAATTGGAATACAAGCCATCTACGGTACTGACGCAAAGTGATGGTTTGAGGATTTATGGACATGAAAAAAGGCTGACGCAGGGGCGTCAGCCTTATGGTATTTAGGAATTTATGATCGCTTATTTTTTGCCGGTGAAGAAGCGTTTGATCGAGTAGATCGTTGCTTGGCGGCCGACGCTTGCGATGGCGTTGAGTAGTGGAAGCTCTTTCGGGCATACCTGGACGCAGTTTTGCGAGTTACCACAGTCTGAGATACCGCCTTCACCCATGATGACGTCGAGACGATCGTCAGCGAGAAGTTTGCCGGTGGCGTGTGAGTTGAAGTAGTCGGTCTGGGCGAAAATTTGAGCACCCATGAAGTCGTTGTCTTTGGTGAACTGCGGACAAGCTTCGAGGCAGCAACCGCAAGTCATGCAGCGAGAATATGCGTAACGCAGGTCTTGCTCTTCTTGGGTTTCTTGTGGGCCGGCGCCGAGGTCGTATGTGCCGTCGGTTGGGACCCAGCCCTTGATGCGCTTGAGGTTGTTGAACATGCGAGCACGGTCAACCCAAAGGTCGCGGACGACTGGGAACTTGCTCATCGGCTCGATCTGGATGACGGATGCTTCTTCGAGCAGGTCATCGACGAGAGTAGAACATGCTTGGCATGCGCGGCCGTTGATGACCATGGTGCATGCACCACAGACTTCTTCGAGGCAACCACAGTCCCATACGACGGGAGCAACGTCTTTGCCGTCAGCAGTCACTGGCTTAGCAGCGATCTTTTGAAGGGTGGAGATGACGTTCATGTTCGGAGTGTAATCGACATCAAAGGTCTGCCAGTAGGATGCTGAGGCAGCTTCGTCCTGACGTTTTACTTTGACTTTAAATGTTTTCGTTGACATTTTCGAGGTACCTTCAATCAGGGTACTTTGTTGTTGTATTTATTGCAGGTGTTACCTGTTTATTTACATCATTCTAGGTGGCGATCCCCGGAATGTTGTCCGGGGCCGATGCCGACAAGTGTGACTACTTCCGGGGTTACTTGGAGTAGTCGCGTTTACGCAGTTCGACCATGTGCAGTGGAACGTCTTCCCATTCGAGGATGGGCTTGTCGTTCTCTACGTCGTATGAGCAAACAGCGGTTTTGTGGAACGGATCGTCGATACGATCTGGGAAGTCACTGCGGAAGTGTGAGCCGCGTGATTCTTTACGTTCGATAGAAGCGAGGAGGATTGCTTCAGCGTAGACGATCATGTCACCGAGTGCACGTGAGAAGACCAAGTTAGCGTTGGTGTAATCACCTGTGTCGGAGAGTTTGATGTCCTTGTACTGAGCTTTCATTTCTTTGAGAGCTTCGTAACACTGGAGCATACGCTCTTCGTTCTTGACGACGGTACATGAAGCGGTCATTTCGTCGCCGAGACGAGCATGAATCTCGTATGGGTTGAACTTGCCGTTCATGTTGATGAGCTTGTCGATCTTTGCCTTTTCCTGATCGAGGAACTTCTGGTAAAGAGCTTCGGGCTTATCGGCAGCCTTGTCTTCACATGCTTTGACGTAGTTAGCTACGGAAGAGCCGCAGAAGAGGCCGTCGAAGATGCAGGAGAGCAGGGCGTTAGCACCGAGGCGTGTTGCACCGTGGTACTGGTAGTTGACTTCGCCGAAAGCGTAAAGGCCTTCAACGTTGGTCATCATGTTCTTTGGATCGCCGTCCTTCATGCCCCAGACCTTGTCGAGCTTGTCGCCAGGGACAGGGAGACGTTCTTCGGCTTCGTATTCGGTGTAGAGGCCACCCATGCTGTAGTGAACAGCTGGGAAGATCTTCATTGGAACGAAGCGTGGATCGTCGCCGGTGAACTTCTCGTAGATTTCGAGGATCGCAGCGAGCTTGTCTTTGGTTTCGATTGGAAGGTGGGTGATGTCGAGGTAAGCCATGCGGCCGCCGCCGACGCCGTAACCTTCTTCGCAGACAGAGAAGATTTCGCGTGTTGCGATGTCACGAGGAACGAGGTTGCCGTATTTGGGGTAACGTTCTTCGAGGAAGTACCAGCGTTCTTCTTCAGGGATGTCGGTTGGTTTACGGTCGTCACCCTTTTTGCGTGGGACCCAGACGCGGCCGCCTTCACCACGAGCTGATTCAGACATGAGACGACATTTGTCTTCGCCTGGAATTGCTGTTGGGTGAACCTGAATCATTTCAGGGTTGCCGAGCTTGACGCCGGCTTCGTAGCAGCGAGCTGCTGCAGCACCGGTGCAGATGACGGACATTGTTGATTTACCGTAGACGACGCCGCAACCGCCGGTTGCCATGACGACTGCGTCAGCACGGAAAGCTTTCATTTCCATGGTGCGTTGGTCTTGAGCGATGATACCCTTACAGACGCCGTTTTCGTCGAGGACTGGCCAGAGGAATTCCCAGAATTCGTAGTTTTCTACGAGGCCTTTGTCTTCGTAACGACGGGTTTGTTCGTCGAGAGCGTAGAGGAGCTGCTGGCCGGTGGATGCGCCGGAGAAGTGTGTACGCTTGAAGAGTGAGCCGCCGAAGAGACGGAGGTCACGGAAGCCTTCAGCTGTGCGGTTGAATGGAACGCCCATGCGGTCGAGAAGATCGATGATCTTCGGAGCCCAGTGGGTCATTTCGTAGACTGGAGGTTGGTGGTTGAGGAAGTCACCACCGTAGAGTGTCTCGTCCATGTGCTGCCACTCTGAGTAGCCTTGCTGACGAGCAACTTCGTTACATGCATTGATGCCGCCCTGAGCACACACGGAGTGTGATCGCTTAACGGGGACCATGGAGAAGAGGTCAACGGGGACGCCTTGCTCAGCGATCCTTACGGTCGCTGCCAGACCTGCCAAACCGCCGCCGACGACTATGACTCTTGGATGATCAGACATTGTGTTCAATACCTTTTATTGCTGCCCTTCGCTTGAGGAAGGGGAAATTTCAGTTACTTAAAGAAACGTGTGTCGCGGGGTTTTGATTAGTGGCCGATTTCGTTGATTTCGATTTCAAGCTTTTCTTTTGGAACGCCTGTACCGAGGAAGCGTTCGACTTGCTTCTGAGGTACGGTGCGACTGAAGACAGCTTTTTGATCAGGTGTCATCGCTTTGAAATTGAATGTCATCGCACCGATGAGTGCAGCAGCCATTGCGAGGGTGAGGAAGATACCCAAGGCCCAGCAGACACCGCCCCAACGTTTTTGGGATGTTGGTGTGATCGTGAGACCCCAAGTGATGGCAGCTGTCCAGAGACCGTTGGCCCAGTGGAAGATCGCGGCACCAGCACCGACGATGTAGAAGACAATAATCAGCCAATGGAACTGAAGTGCATATGCGGTATATGGGAGTGACATTGGAACGTGTCCAAGCTCGCCCATTCCGATTTTTTCCCAGTTATCGACGGTATAGCCACCATGTGCCCAGAATGGGGTGTACCAGAAGCCACCAATATCCCAACGCCAGCGAAGTGTGGCAATGTGGAAGAAGATAAAGATGATCGCAATGATCCCAGTCAAACGTTGGAGCGTGTAACGGTAGTTTGCTTCATACTTGTAATGAGTTGTGTTCCACTTCGAATTGAAGATGTACACAAAGCCCAGCACAGCATGGAAAGCAATGCTTGCCCAAAGTGTGTACTCGATGATTTCGAGTGCGGGCATAGAGTGAATAAAGTTAACTTCGTGTTGGAAGTAGCTTTCACCTGTTGCTGGGTTTGGGCCGAACAGGGTATTCAAGATCATCTGAGCGTTTGTGAACAAGTGCACACAAACAAACAAACCGATCGGAATGATACCGGACAGCGAATGCAACCTGCGGAGCAGGAAGTGGTACTTACCGAACATGCTTTTCGGTTCTGCTAAAGCGACTGTTGAATCAGACACGGCAGGGGATCCTTTCACCGTACACTAGGAAAATAAGGAGAGGTAATGTCAATGGGAGATTCCATCACAGCTAAACGCTTTCGCGAGGGTTGGACAACACAGGTCTGCTAGCTGTGACAATACAAAGGATACTCCTGTCTTTAACTGCGTCAAATTCCATAAGCATTTGCACCTACAGAAAGTTAGCAGCTGAGACAGGTTCTCAATTACGCGATTATTGTTGCCTTGCAGCCTGCGAAATCTGTACGTAACGATTACGTAATTCGTACAGAGTTGTTGCCAAGGTTTCTTCCTCTTCTTTAGAAAGATTGCCCTTGGTTTTGTCGGAAACAACGGTCAGCATATCGATGTTATGGCGAGCAAGATCGAGGCTGAGCGATGGCTGTCCAGTTCGAGGGTCTGGAATTGCGCCAAGAGCAAACAAGGCTTGCGTGACAAATGTGCCAATCAAGGTTTCAAAGTTCGCAGGAGGCATCTCGCCCATCCCGCCGGCACCTTGGTCTGTATCAGTTTTTTGCTCAGCTTCAGCAGAGAGGCGTTCTTTCTCGGCTTGGGCTTGGGCTTTCCAGTCACTATCGATGTGAATCTTGGGCGATTCGGAGTCAGTCATTCTGAAATTCCTGAATAATGTTAAGCGTGTCAAAACAGGCAATATGCTTTGTCTACGAAGTATAGATAACGCACATGACTCTTGCGAGTTGCTGGTCTTATGTTTTTGCAAAGATTTTTGAAATCCTGCCCCCATGGCTGGGAATTTTCGCAGCCGACCTGTTTTTGGGTCTTGAATGGTGAAATGCGTTGCAACTCATCGTTTCGTATAATGTCCAGCTCGAAACGAATCGAACAGGTCATGATTTAGCTTCGGGCGGATGAACCGCTCACAGATATTGGAGATGTAAAATGGCTGACCCACAACGTGAAGAAGGCAGTGTTTTGGATATCAAATTTGATAGCGATGGACTCGTCCCCGCAATTGTCCAAGACCATCAATCTGGCGAAATCCTCATGATGGGCTGGATGAACGAAGCTGCTTTGAAGCAAACGATCGAAACCAAGAAAGCAACTTTCTACTCACGATCACGTCAAAAAATGTGGGTCAAAGGTGAATCCTCCGGCCACATCCAAGAAGTCGTCGAAGCTCGTACCGATTGTGATCAAGACGTTGTTGTTCTAAAATGCATTTCGCACGGCCCATGCTGTCACGTCGGATACAAGTCGTGCTTCTATCGTAGGATCACGGATCCAACGACTTTGGAAACCGTTGAGTCAAAAGTTTTTGACCCCAACGATGTTTATAAGTAAAAATATTTACTGCTAAGAGTAATAGTGAGCGAGCTAAAAGTTAGCTCGCTTTTTCTATTATTTATAGGTGGCTATTTGCTGAATAGATTTGCATGCAAAACCGGGCATTACGATCTTTTAGGTGTTGCTGGGGTAGGGGTGCTCCCAATTACAGGTATCTATTGAGAAAAGCAGTTCTTTGTGTCACAATATGCGCACAAGCCGATGCGTACGGATACGCTTATGTGTGGGATACAGGAGGATTTGGCTATGCCGAAGCAAGTCTCAAAACAATCAGCTCAAAAATCGAGCTTATTTATTTCTCGCACCAAAACGTTACAAAAACGTTTGAAAGGTGAGCAGGTTCAAGCAGATGCCGTTCTGCTGACTAACCCTAAAGATATCCGATATCTCACCGGCTTTATTGGCGATGACTCATGGGCCATTGTGCCGATGCGCGGTTCTGTTATCACGATCCTCAGCGACTCACGCTTCGAAGAGCAGATACAACGGGAAGCCCCGCACGCCAAAGCTGTGATGCGTACCAAATCTCTCTCAGATTCATTGAAAGAAACACTTTTAAAACGCAAACTAACGAAAGTGCTTCTGCAGCCAGATTACACCACGCTCGCAATCCGTAAAGCGATCGCAAATAAAATTGGTGCAAAAAATATTCTCGAACATGACGATGGCTTACTTCAGCAACGTGCAATCAAAACACCCGATGAAATTAAACAGATACAAAAAGCACTGGTTATTCAACAGTGTGCTTTCAATCAAACAATTGCCGAGATCAAGCCGGGGATGACTGAGTATGAGATTACGGCAATTCTCGAATATAAAATGCGAGCATTGGGAGCAGACGGCACATCATTCCCTTCAATTGTCGCCGCAGATGCAAACGCATCATTGCCGCATGCGATTCCAGGCAAAACCAAAGTGAAAACAGGTGGTATCGTTTTGATTGATTGGGGGGCTCGGTATAACGGCTATTGCTCCGATCTCACGCGTGTAATTGCTTTAGGTAAAATGAAACCGAGGATTCGTGAAATTTACCAGATCACACTGGATGCGCAAGAAGCCGCAATCGCAGCAATCAAACCCGGGGCCAGGTTGTGTGATATCGATGCTGTCGCAAGAAATATCATTACTAAAGCAGGTTACGGTAAAGAGTTTAGTCACTCTTTAGGTCATGGTTTAGGACTTGATATCCATGAAGAGCCGCGCCTCGCAGCCTCCGTCAAGGGAGAACTGCAAGAGGGGCAAGTTGTTACCGTCGAGCCCGGCATTTATCTTCCTGGAATTGGCGGAGTACGGATAGAAGACGATGTACTCGTTACATCAAATGGTTATAAAGTGCTATCAGATTTGCCCAAAACGCTAGAATCAGCGATCATTTAGGGCTCAAACATGTTTGGATCAACCAGTTTTGATCCGTGATTCCAATCGGCTTGGGAGAGTCGACGCGAGAAATGTAGCAGCAATGTCTGGATGTTTAGGAGATGACTCATCAGGCAGAACCATGAAAAACGTGTCAGTAGAGTGTTACGCTCGCACGAATTCATGATCAGGGCAAGGGACTTACAAACGCTGCATGTACTTGGGAAAATGTTGTAAGTCAGAACGGAACACAAAAACAATGACAGATCTCAAAAAGCTTAAACAGCTCGTCAAACTCATGGTCGACAATGACCTGGTAGAACTCGATATTGAAGGCGAAAGCGACAAAGTAAAGCTCAAAAGAAAAATTGGTAATGACGTTCAATTTGTTAATGCACAACAAGCGATGACGCAGATGCCTGCCGCTTCACAAATGGTGCCCGCTGCACCAGCATCGCCCGTCAGTCCACCTGCTGTTGTTGCCGCCGCAGAAGAAGAGAATCTACTCGAAATTATTTCGCCAATGGTGGGTTCTTTCTACACAGCTTCATCACCCGACGCAAAAGATTTCATATCAATCGGTGACTCTGTTACCGAATCATCTGTTGTCTGTATTGTCGAGGCTATGAAAGTGTTTAATGAAATCAAAGCAGAAGTGAAGGGGACCGTCGTCAAACGTCTTGTAGAGAATGGGCAAGCCGTTGAGTTCGGCCAGCCACTCTTCCTCGTTAAGCCAGACTAATCATAAGTTAGTCAGCTTGTATGCATGGACAACATGCGATCAATTCAATAAACCTGATTGATAAGAGTGAAGATTATGTTCTCACGTATTTTGATAGCAAACCGTGGCGAGATTGCCGTTCGTATTATCCGAGCAGCGCAAGAGCTCGGCATCGAAACAGTAGCGGTTTACTCCGAAGCCGATAAAGATTCCAAGCACGTCCGCATGGCGGATCAGGCAATTTGCATCGGCCCGCCAGCACCAAACGAGTCTTATCTGAACATCTCACGCATCATCGCAGCCGCCGAAGTGACCGGCGCACAAGCGATTCATCCCGGCTACGGTTTTCTCGCTGAAAACGCGCATTTTGCCGACGTATGCCGAGAATGTAACATTGAATTCATTGGCCCGTCCGCTGAAGCAATGCGATTGCTCGG
Source organism: Poriferisphaera corsica (assembly GCF_007747445.1). Classification (NCBI taxonomy): domain Bacteria; kingdom Pseudomonadati; phylum Planctomycetota; class Phycisphaerae; order Phycisphaerales; family Phycisphaeraceae; genus Poriferisphaera; species Poriferisphaera corsica. The sequence goes on along the minus strand of NZ_CP036425.1, from coordinate 2,657,591 downwards.
TGACAAAGTCGAGTGTAAAAAACTTGCCATAAAACAGCGTGTTCCTACCTCACCCGGCTCAAAGGGTGCAGTTGAATCTGAAGATAAAGCTGTAACGATCGCCAACGAAATCGGCTACCCAGTGATGATCAAGGCTGCCGCAGGTGGTGGTGGACGAGGCATGCGTTTAGCTCATGACGATAACTCACTTCGTCAAGGCATGCGTGCAGCTATCGCGGAAGCGGAAAATGCTTTTGGCAATGGTACCGTTTATCTCGAAAAATTTATCGACCGTGCCCGTCATGTCGAGGTGCAAATCATCGGCGATAAACATGGTAATGTTGTGCATCTCTATGAACGAGATTGTTCAATGCAGCGGCGTAAGCAAAAACTTATTGAAGAAGCACCATGCCCAGTCCTCGACAAAACTGAACGAGACAAAATTTGCAAAGCCGCAGCACGTTTATGTAAAGCCGCGGGATATTACTCTGCTGGAACCGTTGAATTTCTAATGGATAGTAATAAGCAATTCTATCTGATGGAAGTGAATACCCGTGTGCAAGTTGAGCATCCTGTTTCCGAAGCCATTACCGGTGTCGATATCGTAAAAACTCAAATCCGTATCGCTGCTGGCGAAGAACTTGGCTTTGAGCAGAAAGATATCAAGCCCAATGGACACGCCATCGAATTGCGTATCAATGCAGAAGATGCTCGCAATAACTTCATTCCATGTGCAGGTTTGGTAGATTTCTTTGACCCGCCAGGTGGTATCGGTATTCGTCTCGATACACATGTCATCACAGGTTATCGTATCCCTCCGAACTACGACTCGATGATCGCCAAGCTTATCGGCCATGCAAAAACACGAGACGAAGTTATTATTTTATTGAGGCGCGCTCTGCGAGAATTTGAAATCGCGCCAATCAAAACTACGATCCCATTACATGAAGATTTGTTGACTGATGAAGGGTTTTTAACTTCAAACGTTGATATTAATTATGTTGAGCGGCTTCTAGAAATTGAATGAAATAGAAATAGATAAAACACAGCATCAAAACAAAAGCGGCCTATTTTGAGGTCGCTTTTTTATATCATGGGTAACAGTTCAGACAGCATGTCCCCTGTGTCATCATTCGACTTAATATCAATTTCTATACAACGATCTTTAGCCATACCCGCCACCCATTTTTTCGATTCATCAATTTTTCCAAGCAGGCCCAATTGCCCTGCAAAATCAACCTGCTCAATCTTTATTTTTTCATCATCAATCGTCAATAAACGAGCAGAGCAGGGCACTTCCGTTAATCCGCCTGTCGTCATTGTGACAAATCCCAGATGTCTTTGAACAGAACTTACATGGTTGTGTGCAGAAAGGATCAACGGCACATTTCCGCTTTGCGCCGCCAAACTATATAGATAATTCGCATACGCCTTATTGGCTGGGTGGAATTCAGTATCGCCGGTTTGCTCAGCACTAATACCATGCACAGGGCAGTGCGTGACGATTATTACAGGCTTATCCGAGGCAGCGACGAACAACTCCAATGTCGCACGCTGTGTCTCATCAATGACAGGTATTTGCGCATCCGTTCGCTTCATATCCCAGTAATGTGGTGGATTATTTGAAGCATAATGATGGCTAATCACAAATACATTTATCTTATCACCGCAGATGCCACCAGTATGAGTGCCTTGTGGTAGGAGGTCTGAAGCAATTTTGTACCAAGATTTTCTAGCATCTACATGATCCAGGTCATGGTTACCAAAACACATCGTGACGGGCACGCCCAATGATCGCATAGATTTTGCTGCAAGCGCTATGATCTGTTCATCCGCGGTATCTACTAAATCTCCGCCATGCAAAACCATATCAATTTTCTGATCTGCAATATATCCGCGCAGAACATCTATAATCGCCTCCCATTCATCAGTACATCGGCCTTGCATGTAGTACCCATCCTTAAGATTCGCACCAACATGCGTGTCTGTAATATAGAGTATGCGCTGATTAGGATTTCTCATGCTTCAACATCCATATAAAAACAAGACCCAATTTTTTGGGTCTTGATATGTTTATTCATTTAGCAATTACTCCGGCCAATCACCCCGGAACACTTCTGTCGCAGTACCCGTCATATACAAATGGCCATCTTCACGCCAATCTAATGTGAGATCGCCGCCCGGCAAGTGTGCCAGAATTTTTTTGTCATTTCGGCCATCTAATACGCCTGAAACGCAGACAGCAGATGCTCCAGTGCCGCAAGCAAGCGTAATGCCTGAGCCGCGTTCCCATGTTCGCATCGTAACTTCATCAGGTGAATGATGTTGCACAAAATGAATATTCATTCTGTTTGGAAACGCCGGGTGGTTCTCTAGTTTCGGGCCAATCCGTTCTAGATCAATTGCATGAACATCAGGCACGAAAATCGTCGCATGTGGATTGCCCATACTCACCATCGTCGCTGTGAACAATTCCCCAGTATCTAAAAACTCCAGCACAAATGTATGAGGCTCATCCGTTTCTTTCATATGCTTTGGCAGAACTGGTACTTGCTCAGCTACATAAATCGGTTCACCCATGTCCACCGTCACTTCGCTGACCATACCCTCATCGTCCAGTGTATATGCCAACGTTAATACGCCAGCACCTGTCTGAATTTTCATCGGATTCGCTTTTACAACTCCGCGATCATGTGCCAGTTTGCATACACATCTTACCCCGTTACCACACATCTCAGATTCAGAGCCATCCGAATTAAACATTCTCATACGGCAGTCTGCCTCCACATCCTTATCCGCAGGAAGCAGCAAAATCAGACCATCACCACCAACACCAAAGTGTCTGTCTGCTATAACCTGAGCTAACTCTTCAGGCTGCTCAACGGTTTCTTCAAAACCATTGACATACACATAATCGTTGCCAATACCGTGCATCTTTGTGAACTGCATGTCGCCTCCAGTTCCAATCTGAGTTTAGGATAAGTCAGCAATTATAGACCATCACCACGTCATTGCCTAATATTGCGAAATATCTAAGCTAACCTCCCAAATACCAATACCCTGCAGACATAAGTACAAGCAAAAATATACACACATATTTCAAGAAACGTATTTGGCGATCCACGATCAACTCGTCAATTTGCTGCCCGACGATCGAACGTAAATAGTCCTGGCGTTTCTCAATCGAGCCATGCCGCCAATTATTCTTTTTTGTCGGAATATGATTCAAGTCAGCGACCAGCTGTAATGCCGATATCATTGTCCCCGCACCAGCTCGGCTAACACAGTTTTCGTCTTCCCAATCGTTTTCCAGCACACGGGTCATATGCACAGCACCAAAAGTATCCGCTTGTCTTTCCGCGAGTCTTGAAACATAACCAAACAGTATGAACCAGCCAATCAATGTTGCACCAAGACCAAATAGAATAATAATGTCATTCAATTGCAACTCAAGCACATCTATATCAGTATGCCCCGTTATCCTCACAATGATTTGGTGTATACCTTCGCCAATCAAATTAAAAAGCAATTCAAGTAGCCCGATTAGGTTTATCGCCGCTATGAGCAGAAATAAAATGTGCTTCTTGCGAATATGGGCGATTTCATGAGCCATCACCGCTTCCAATTCTCGTGTCGGCATGCGATCCAATAACGCGTCACTCAATAAAATGTAACGTAATTTTGAGACAGCTCCAATGACTGCCGCATTGATCATTGTCCCTGCTGTCCGCCAAAGCAAAACCTCAGAAATATTCACTTGATGTGTTTTGCATAACGCTAATATTCTTTCGCGAACAGTACCGTCTACAAGCTTCTCCGTGTCCCAAGCCCATCGCACGATCATTGGCGAAAGCACGAATATTACAACACCACCTGTTAACGTAATAACCGATCCAACCTCAGCGATGTCATTTAACAGCCACGCGACACCTTGAGATTCTTCTTGCCAATCCGCGCCATATATCCAAGGTAAGATAGTAAATTCAGTCGTTTCCGCCCAAAGCAAAATCAGTAGTAATGGCAACAATACAATCAACATTTCATGTCGCAAATGATTCAATAAAAAATGATAACGATTGGGGAATTCATACACGCTATCGCCATCATCAACACAACGTATAAGCGAGGCTTCTTTTAGCTGTTGATCAATTGGATATTGGCACAACCACCCCCAAATAAACAGACAGATTGTCGGCATTAAAAACAAAGCATCCGGCAAAAAATACACATTCCCCATCAAATCTCTTAAAAAATTCAATACACCAGCAAGCATCACGCCACATGCAAGGCCTACTCCAATCAAACGAAAAATCATATTTATACGATCTAGTTGACCTAGCAATCGACTGTCATGACGTTTCAAGCGTCGATGAATAATCTTGCAGAACAACCAATACCCAAACCCCAATACACTTAGTGATATGAGCCAAATTAATACGACAAACCAACGTGAATGCGAATCAGGAATTTCTAGTGAATCATTCAAGAATATTAACAAGACCAGCACAATCATTAACACGTGCATCATACCGAACCACTCCTTGTGCTACTGAAAAACTTTCGCGTCATTCAAACTGAAAGCCGCCGCACGATGTCCAGCCTTTTGGATTAAGATATTCTCATCTTTCTGAGCTGATTCTATGAGTTGTTGCATTTTCCAAAGGTTGCCGCGTGATTTCGCAGCATGCTGAAATAAGCCCAACCGTAAGACCCCTTCAATTCGAAATGTCAGATCTTCATCTTTTTCCGCAATATGCATAAGATCACCTAGGTGTGGTGTAACGCTTCTCACAAGTAGCAGTTTCTTCGACCACCTCTGATCAATCTCACTCACATGATCCGATAGCTCCAAAAGCACATTCTCATCAATCTCAACTTTCGCAGATATTTTTGGGTATTGACGTAACATTTTAAACATTACATTCCCTCCTGCGTTTAGCATCCACAGCCCCTGCAACCGCGCATCAAGCATCGTATTTCTCTGTAATAAATCGTATCCCCAAACAAAAACGATATGCCCGATATGATAAGCATTTAACCCGTCTCCACGCTCAGCCAAATCATCCGCATAGTCGATCAATTCGCTGCCTATCTTGTCGATAGCAGCAATATCGCTAGGAACCTCGCCTAATTTGATCTCAAAACAACCATCCATAAATCCTTGTGCCGGTTCACGCCCATTCAAAACTCGAAACAGCGTTTTCTCATGTATCTTCCAGAAGCCCGCTTGATGCTTCTTCTCTAGCCAATCCGATATAATCGTGGAGTAAATCTCATCACGTTTTTCAATATCAGCATTCGTATGCTGAATGAATGATGAAAAGTCATCACGCAGCTCGATACGCCGCAATACCGTCTCATTCGTTTCGTTTGTTGGAAGATCAGCCGGTTGGCCAATGTAGTATTGCGTCAACGCAGCCGCGATCACGATTACACATATCATTGGAACCACATAACTCGTTTTCATCAGTTTGCCCGTTTCTTATGCGGATTCGATCGTTGGCATTAATCGCTTTGCGCCCACTCGCTCTCCAACAAATAAACGCAAAAGATTGGGTATCTCAGGATCTTCACGATCGCCCGCGCCATACCCAACACCATCAATCATCATCCCAGGCTGCGCCCCAAATTCTTCGCACAGTCCTTTGACCAGAGCTGCGCCTGTTGGCGTAACCAGTTCACCTTTTCGATCTACTCCAATCGTCGCCAATCCCTCTAGTAAATAAGCCGTCGCTGGTGCAGGTACAGGCATCACACCATGATCACATTTCACAAAACCACGTGACATCGGCAAAACGCCGCATGATAAACTATCAACTCCCAGCAACTCTAACGCAACAACACTGCCAAGCATATCGACGATTGAATCGACTGCGCCCACCTCATGAAAATGAATCTTATCCAGCGTCGTTTCATGTACGCGCGCCTCAGATTCACCCAAAAGTGTCACGACTCGCCTCGCCTTGTCTTTTCCTCGCTCGGTTGTATCGAGGTGATCGATCATATGCATGATGTCATGATAATTTGTGTGATGATGGTGGTGATGACCCTGTTCATCATGATGATGTGAGTGCTTGTTCTCACCCGTCAGCACCTTGAGATCAATCGCCCCAATGCCATGGCGAGATACACGTTTTACACTCAGTTCCCATTCTTTTTCAACCGGTAATTGGCGCAGGCTTTGCTCAATTTCCCCTGCGTCCACACCCAAATCAATCAATGCTCCTAAAAACATATCACCAGCAATGCCCGAAAACGCGTCAATGTGTAGATGTCTGCTCATATTGGACGATGATACCTACCAGAGCCGTTTTTTGCAGAGATTTTCGGACCGCGAATGATCACATTCCTTCCATCTCCACAGCGCACAGACGGCCTTCCCGCGAAACTTCATTCATCAGGAGCATTTCACGATGACCAATAATCCCACACCCCCCCCAGCAGGCGACCAGCCATCCTCACGCCCACCCATCTCAGGTCTGGGTACAAACACACCTCCGACGCCGCCATCAAACATCCCACAAGTGATCATTCAGCCCCCCAAAGAGGGCGGCAAATTCATCAACCGCATCGTTAAATCACTCCTCATCTTTTCCATATTCCTCAACTTCTACATGGGCTGGATTATCTATGCGTCCATTCAATCAGGCCCATACGAAAAACTTTACCTGGAAGGCTCACAAAGCAACCGTATCGTCATTCTCCCCATCTCAGGCACTGTTGATTACGACATGTACGATTTCGTTCGAAAATCACTCGAACAACTCGCCAAAGACAAACCCAAAGCCATCGTGCTACGCGTCAACTCAGGCGGCGGATACGTCAACGCTTCAGACCAAATTTGGCATCAAATCGCAAAATTTAAAGAAGAACACAAAATCCCCATTATCGCCTCCTTTGCAGGCGTTGCCGCCTCAGGTGCTTATTACGTCTCTGCACCCGCCGATGCCATCGTCATCGAGCGTACCGGTCTCACCGGCTCCATCGGGGTCATCGCCCAAGCTTTCACCGTCGACGGCCTCATGACCAAAATCGGAGTCACACCCAAAATCGTCACATCAACCGATTCTGTCGACAAAGATGAGCTTTCCATGTTCCGTGAATGGACACCTAAAGACTACGAATTCATCACACACATCCTCGACAACGCCTACGAGCAATTCGTCAGCGTCGTTTATGAAGGCCGCAAATCCATCACTTTTGATGGCAAAACTCGCACACTAACCGAAGAACAAGTTCGTGAGCTCGCCACAGGCAAGGTTTACACCGCCACTGAAGCCCTCGAAAACGGCCTCGTCGATGAAATCGGCTATCTGGACCGTGCTATCGAGGTTGCCGCTACACAAGCTCAGATACCCAGCACAATCAAGCCTCACGTGACTCAGATGACCGCCCCCAAAGCTGGCCTGCTCTCGGTACTCGGTGCATCCTCTCAGAATCTCCCCACGATGGATTCAGATCGTGTTCGGTCATGGGTCACCGAGATGTCCCAAGTGCGACTTGCCTACCAAATGCAGCTCGATTGAGTGATCAACTAAAACTGAGCCAAATTCATCAGACAACTTTCGCTCTTTTTCGGTTGTGGAAAAAAGCGACGATTGTTAAGATACTGCTATTAGAGCAACTTGCGTGAATACGCTTCGGTTTTGTTCAACCAAAGTTTCTTCATTTTGAAGCTATTTCTACTCTTTGAGCATTGTGGCTCAGTTTCAGCTTCTTAATCATGACTTCATGTAAAACGCTCGTATTTATTTCATTCCATCATCAATGACGCCTCTATCAAAAGGCTTATCCTCCCGAAAGGATCCATCGTATGGGTTTGCGTGAAAAAATTGATCAGAATCCTAATGGCGCAGCAATTGTTGCTGTCGCTGTACTCGTTGTCGCCGGACTAGTCATCGCCATGCAGATGGGGATCTTCGGCGGTGCTGCCAGTGGTGGCACGCGAGAAGCGTACTTCCTCGATACGGGCTCTGGCATGATTTACCGTGCTGGTGCGGGTGAAATGGCTCCCATTAAAGCACCTTCAGGGAAAGATGGCGTTCGTGCTTACATCTACTCCTGTAACGAGTGTGCCGACGATTACGCCGAATTAAACGCCGACACCATTAAAACCGAAGGCGCTTTCCTCGCCTACACCGAACGTCTTCACCCCAAAATGAAAGCGAAGCTTGAAAAAGCTAGAGCTTCAGGTGCAGACCCAATGATGATCGAAATGCAAATCATGCAAGGTGGCATGCAGTACGGCAACGTCACTGCAACTAAATGGGTCGGTGCAAACAGCCCCGGCGGCTACCAGGTTGTTAGCCAGGCCACACAGCAATGTGCTGGCGAACGTGCCAAACAGTGCGTACCACGCTAAACCTGAAACGCATTTCCCAACGAATCTAAAAGATCATGACCCCATGCTGCCGATCTGGTAGCATGGGTTTTTTGTTTTTTTAGCACACCATCTCTATACACTATCGCATGACAGCCATACGCAATATCATTCAACTCGCACTCGTCCCGATCATACTTATCGGCTGCGCCTCTCAGCCACACAAAGACCCCATTGCCGCAATGCTCGATCCTTCACGATCCAGCTCTTCACGCATCCGAGCACTCAACCAAATCCAGCAACAGCAACAAGACGCGCCGCTTTCCGACCCTCAAAGCAAGCGTTATCTCAAATCCCTCCACGGCCTCGTATGGAATGATTCTCACCCACTTCCGCTCAGGCAGCGAGCGACTGAGCTACTCATCGCAGAAAACCAGTACGCCTTTCTCGAATCCGCCAACGATCTCATCACGCTCGTCGATCAGTGGAACATGATTATTTATCTTCTGGATCTCGCCAAGCAAAACCGCTGGCAATCATTCACCATCGCCGCCGTACACTCATGGGCTCGCACCTCAACTCTTTACACCGACTCAGATCGTCCTGAGCGTGACTTCATACAAATCCTCAACCCAACTCAAACTCCCCGACAAACACTTCTCAAAATATTGACTGGCAACTACCACGGCACACCCCCGACCAACCGCCCTCAATCCGCCATGCTCACCACCAAACGTCACCAGATCGCAGCTTGGCTCGTACTCACCCGTATCATGCCTCAATCCGATCTGTACGCCGCGCTCGCAGCCGCCGATCGGAATTCTCAAATCTCACAAGACCTCTATACCGCTAAGCAATCACTCACGCAGCTTCCGACTACCCGTGAAGGTCTACTCTGGATCAATTACCTGCTCCATAATCAAACCCCGCTCGGCTCACCAGATTCTTTTTCAGATCTTGCGCCCACCGACCCATATTGGCAAAGCACACTTCACATCCGCCATCTACCTGTAGCCATTCGTCATAAGAGATCGGAAAAAATAAATCCCACAGCCAAATCCATCCGCAAATATCTCAGCAAACAAACCCCTTATCTCCGTACCGATCACCCGCATCAAGCTGAAGAATCATTCAGTCAACAAGCCGATCAACTATCGCCAGCCGACCTTCTGATTATTCAAAACATCATCGAAGCTGTTCAATCGCCAGCAGTCCTGCAATTACTTTTTGAGCAAGCCGATCGAGATATTAAAGACACCACCACCGAACTCGGCGGCGTGCTCACATGGAATGAATCCAATCAATTCATAGCTCAACCTTTTCCGCCCGAAATCCGCGCTCACGACCGTAAATTTTACGCATCCAACCAACTAATAAAATCCATGTACACCGGCCTCGCTCACTATCATTTCCACGCACAAAAGCATAAAAATCATCAGTTCGCTGCACCTGGGAAGGGAGATCAGAACTTCGCTGATCGTCTTGGCACCCACGCGGTCGTCTTCACCTTCATCTCCACCAATACACTCAATGTTGATTACTACCAACCAAACGGAATCGTCATCGATCTCGGCACCATCTCTCGCCCGTAACCCAATCAGCCTCTGACGCAGTTTTCCGCAAACTTCACGACATCCGAAATAAACGTATGTGTGATGGCAGGAATCGCATCATTTTCACCCAGAGGATTTGGGCTGCAGAAAACATGATCTGCTTTCGGAATGATCACCCGCATCGCTCGTTCGCCCGCGCCATCAGCCAACTCATGCGCACACTTCATCGGCACAGTGTTGTCTTCCGTTCCATGCAAAATACACACCGGGCAACGCATCTTCCGCATCGCTCGTATCGGATCAAACCGCTTTGCTTCAGCCTCAATTTCTTCTAGCCAGCCTAACCCCACATACAAGTCTTCTCCAGTTCGCCCAGACGGCGACAAAACTTTGCCATTCGTCCGAATCTCTTCCAATTCGCCCACACTCAAAAAACATGCATATGATGGGGCCGCACCTGTAATCAATCCGCAAATAGATCGTCCCAGCTCATCCACATCTTCATTTAGTATTTCAGATACCGTGAGTGTTGCAGTCATGCCCCCGCGGCTATGCCCAAATACAACCAGCGGCAATCCCATCCCTTCCAAATCCCCGCATTCGACCGCGCCTATGACCGTTTTTAAATCATCAATCTGCTTGCCCCACGTATCTTTCTCAAAAAGATCCGCTCGTTCAAACGTTTCAATCTTGTTCGTCATTCCCGAATGAGAAAAATTAAATCGATGTACCACAAACCCCGTCTCTGCCCCTTCCATCGCAAGCCGTGGCATGAACCCATAATCCTTGTACCCCTTAAACCCGTGGCACAAAATTAATACCCCCAGCGGCTCATCCGTCATGGGCAAATGTGTATTCCCAATAATCACTTCGCCATCGGCCCCCTCCAACGTCCACTCCAAAACCTCAGGCATAATAACCTCTATCTAATCATGAGTTATATAACGGCAACACAATACTTATGAAAAACGGGCATCACGTTTGTGATACCCGCAATTGTATTGCATTCGAACTCAGTTGTCTCGGTTTTTATGACAGGCGACTGATCACTGCTTTCGCAAATTCCTGCGTCCCTAGCGAACCGCCCAAGTCCCCAGTTTTTTCGCCATCCGACAACGCTTTGTTATACGCCGCTTTGATCGATTCCGCTGCCGCGTGTATCTGCTTGTCACCGTATTTCTCATACATATGATTCAGCATCATCACACTCGACATCAGTAGCGCCAATGGATTCGCAATCCCTTTGCCTGCAATATCCGGTGCCGAGCCATGAACCGCCTCAAACACCGCATCTTCAAACCCAATATTCGAGCCCGGCACGACGCCTAGGCCGCCCACCAAACCCGCAGCCAGGTCACTCACAACGTCACCATAAAAATTTTCCATCAGAAGCACATCGAACTTCGTCGGGTCCTGTACCAGCTTCATGCAGCCCGCATCAATAATCTGTGTGTCGTATGGCACATCTGAAAAATCCTTGTGCAACTTAGCCACAGAATCCAAGAACAAACCATCCGACATCTTCATAATGTTCGCTTTATGGAACACCGTCAGTTTCTTGCGGCCACGCTTCTGCACATACTCAAATGCACGCTTCGCAATCCGTTCAGTTCCTTCAACCGTTGCAATTTTCAGTGTCGTCACAACATTTGATGTGATTCGATTCTCAACACCCGAATACAACCCTTCCGTGTTTTCACGCACGATCACCAAATCCACATCTTCATAACGTGTAGGCACACCGTCCAGCGACCGCACCGGCCGAATCGCAGCAAACAAATTCAGCTTCTTTCTCAATTGCACGTTCACCGATGTGAAACCCTTCCCAACCGGCGTTGTACATGGCCCCTTTAGCGCCACATGATGCTTCTTCACCGCATCCAGCGTTTCTTCCGGCATCACATCCTTACCTTTGCCCAATGCCGCCAAGCCAGCATCACACGAAATCCATTCCAACGGCGCTCCCGCCGCCTTCAGGACCTCAACCACTGCATCAGAAACCTCTGGCCCAATACCGTCACCAGCAATCAATACGACCGGATACTTGCTCGACATCTGATTCTTCCTCTTTCAAACCAAAACCATTTTTCAGCCCATAGCGACACAGGCTTCTTTTTATTTCCCCCTCGATACCACTGATAATCCCCCATTCCTCTCCACCCGTCAAATCCTCTCAGCTTCATTTCGCATACAAAAAAGCCCAGCCTCAAAAGACTGGGCTTCCTTTTATCAATTCACATCAAACCCCTCAATACGCCCCTTGCGTCTCCATCTCCCCCACGCGTTTCTTCAGCTCATCCATCAAACCACGTACTTCCGCCGCCATCCGCGTATTCGGAAATTCTTCAACCAGCTGCCCGCCAACCTTCACCGCTGCTCGCCATTCCCCATCATGGACCGCCATCTTGAATTGTACGCCCAGATTGTCTCTTAACTTTCCAATCACACCTCTCGCAACCTCACGCAGCGGTTCCGCTTCGCTTGGCGTCAAATACACATCAAGCACCTTCAATAAATCCATCGCCCGGTTCACATCATCCTTACCTGCAGCAACCAAAAACTCGCGCTCAACCTGATTCTTATAATCATCGCGCGCATCCGCCACCCGCTCAGGCATTGCCTTCGCTCGTTCACTTTCCGGATACAGCCGCATCAGTCTTCGAGCATCCTGCATCGCCTTCTCGTAATCATTCTCGTCCAGCACCTTCTCGATCTGCGTAATCGCCACCGTGATCTTTGATTCCATCTCAGCACGCCTTGCCGCATGAATCTCATCACGGAAATTTTCACTTTCCTCCACATGACCATACGATTCGCTCATCTCACCAATCAGCGCTAATGCCGCGTCAAATCGTTTCGCATTGATATCCTCACGGATCGATTTTCGCAGTGCATCCACATCATGCCATCGATACGCAATTTTCTTCGCCGTCTCACTCAATAACAATCGATCATTCATCTCATCCAAACGCTGCATCATCTCTGTCTGCATCTCTGCCATTCGCTTTGCTTCGTTTCCCCAGATCCCAGCCCGCAAACTTCCCATAATCAAAAGCGCCACCCCAATCACCCCCGTCAGAAGTGCCGGCAACAACATCGCTGTATAAATAAACACCATGGATCCCGGCGTATACACCGCAACCACACGATCCATTCCATATCGCCCATCCAGTACCACCGCACTAATAAACGCAACGATCAGTAGCGTGATGACCAGCATCACCACCGCTCCTGCCAACAACGTCTGCGCCCGTAGCGGCCGGCTCGCCTTCCGCTCTTCCTGCTTCTCCGCTTCGTCCAACACAACTTCCTGCTCAACACCCGCTTCCGCCGTTTGCTGCATCTCTTGCGTCATGATCGACCTTCCTGTTTGATTGTCTCACCTGCCTGATACCTATGCATAACCACTCTATCCAAAAGATAGAGCAAACCAATCTCACCCTCAGTCTTTCATCTCCTCCAGCCCCCAAACTTCCCTCGCCTGGTATGCCGTTGCCCCATTCAGTTCGCCACCTCAGCTCCCCGGCGTCACCGCACACTCACCCTTGCCACAATCAAAACTCACAGGCACCAAACACATAAATTTCAGTTCACCACTCCCTGTATTTCGGAACTGGTGTGTCTCGTTCGCAGGCATGAAAATTACATCCCCACCCTTAATCGGCCGGATCGTCCCCCCATCCACACCACCCGTCACTTGCCCCTCACCACTCACCACCATCACCTCATGTTCATAATTATGTGAATGTAGCGGCGTATGCCCATTCGCCTCAACAGTAAATAAACGCATCGCGAAATTCGGTGCTCCATCTTCGCGCCCAATCATCAACTGCATCGTCACACCCTTAACACCGGGCATATCCATCTCAACACTTTTTACTTGTTCCGGGCTCTTTACAAACATCTTTTATTCACACCTGCCTGACAGTTTTTGCAATCAATTTAACATCCCCTGCGTATACAACTCGCCACCCCTCAATCCTATTCGCAATTGTAAGCTGGCATCACCCTAAATACCAGATTAAACTTACTTTAACGCCACTCGATCGCCCGTCCCCAGGCACACATTTAACCTTCATTCATGACCATACCAAACATGCAGCAGCAACTCGCAAAATACCTAAAACCCTTCGCTCCTTTTCTCGGGCTTGCTCTCCTATTGCTCGCCATCTACTACGCATTCCAAAACCTCTCCTTCGTAACCCTCCAGTCCATCCATCCCCTCTATCTCTTCGCCATCATCGCTCTCGTCTTCCTCAATCTCCTGCTGACATCCTCCCTCTTCCACATCATCACCAAATCCTTCCCCACAACCTCACCTGTCCGTTTCCGTCTGATGTTCAAACTCATCACCGCTTCCTCACTCCTCAACTACATCCCCCTCCTACGCCCCGGCCTGTGGGGCAGGGCAGCCTACCTCAAATCTTCACACAATCTCGCGCTCAAAGATTCACTCCTCATCCTCGCAATCATCCTTGGCCTTAGCCTTTACATTTTTATCCCCGCCGCATCTATCTTACTGTTAGGTGTTATTTACCAATTCCCCTCATTCGCCATCAACCTTATTCTTCTCTTCGCCTTCATTCTCCTCACACTCATCCCTCGCTTCACCAAACCTCTCATCCAAAAACTGCTTCTAAACCGAACTCATGCCATCGTCACCCCCACACTATGGCCCCTCCTCAAAATCATCGATATGCTCATCGCCGCCCTCCGTCTCTACCTCGCCTTCCTCGCCCTCGGTTCGCCCATCTCCTATCACTCCGCACTCCTCGCCACCGCCGCCTCACTCCTCATCAAACTCCTCGGCCTCACCCCCAACGGCCTCGGCCTCTCCGAATGGACAGTCGCCGGCCTCATCGCATTAACAACCCCCATCACCGCTCCTCTTGCCGCAGCCGCCGCCCTCATCGACCGCGCTGCCGATATCCTCCTCACACTCCCCCTCGGCCTTATCACCGCTTACCAACTAAAACATAAATCCACATCTAAATAAAAACATGCATACGTCGCCGCATGCATGCATAGTCATTCGTTGTCTTATTCAATCACTTCTTCAGCATGTAATACATCTTTCTCGCCACACGCTTTGGCCACACCATCAAGTGCGTACCCAACGTCGCGTCAATCCCATAAAACCGCCCATGCTGATCAGTATCTAAAACATAACTCCCATCGTCCTTTAGACGATACTGCTGGAATAGCTTATAAAAACCCTTCTTTTTCTCCGCAGGTAAATGCCAAAAAACCAACCCATGTTCGTCACCTGTGATCGTCGTATACAAACTACGATCTGTCCAGATACGCTTCAAGAACTTATTCGCTGTATATGGCTCGTACCCCAGCAAATCATACACATAGCTGAACAAATGCTCCTCAGTCAAAAACTTCGACTGCTTATTCGCATATCGCTCTAAACATTCTTCATAGTACTTGCGGCTTAACTCCGCCATCCGTGTATACTCTTTCCCCAATCCCCCGATGATCTCACCGCCCGCATATCTGAATTCATCCCGATCATATCCCCCACTCATCTCCTTTGAGATGGCCAATAAATCTCGCCGTGTATTCCCATTAACCACATGATCTAATTCATAATCGATCGTATAAATCATCGCCTTCTTTTTATCAATCACCTCCGCCATCTCATCATTCAGCGGCAGATTGAACACAACATCACTATCCAGCAGATAGACATGATCTTCCGCAGCAGTATTCTCACCAATCCATTTCATAATATCGATCAGCGTAAACTGAATATTCCAGGCCGTATGGTAATCCTCCGGCGCCTTTGTAATATTCGGAATATCAATCACCTCTACCCCATACTGCTCAATCAATTGACGCGTATCCACCCCATCGATCTCATCAGGCGGCCGCTTATTCACCAATAAAATATGACGCGTATCTCCACCGTTTAACCGCCAACTACTCTCGAACATCAAAAAAATACATCGCCAATAGTAATTCTGAGTTTCCGCCAGATCGCTATCAGCCCCCATTTGCGCATGATTGATCTTCTCCTTAGGAGGCGAGCAATACATCCATGTCACGACTACATTCATCAGCAAACCCTCGATCTTGATCTTTTTTATCCATCGTAAGCAAGAGCATCCTCATACCGCACCAGAAATCTGCATAATCTGATCAAAGAGGCCAAAATTCCATATTGACACGGATTCTCACGCTCAGCGTCTTCAAAAGATATGTGAAACTACCCTCCTAAGCAAAAATCTTCTACCTTCATCATGGTATTTTTACATGATCGCTCATCTATGACGATTAATCCGATTGTCACATCCAGCCAACATTTCTTAAGTAACAGCTCAGCTATCGAAATCTGCCTAGAACGCATTTACCTTAATACTGAAACAATACCCCATCCACTCCGTCTATTTCTATAGCCATTGCAATCATTGTGAGCGATCATTATGCCCATTATCGACACCCTCAAATCCGACTTTCAAGACTACCGCCGTCTCTGGCAATACCGCTTCACACATCACCGTAAGTTGTATCGTTTCCTCATCCTCGCCCCTATCGCCCTCATTATCCTCTACCTCATCACCTACCTCACCTACTACCTACTCGCCAACAACGCCTACAATCAACTAATCCAAGGCCATACCCTTCAATCACTCAACCAAAAATTTTATGATGCCTTTCCCAACGACCACGCCGATCCCTCCCCCTTCTACGAAGCATTCGAATTGCTCGATCCCGACCTTAAACTTAGCCATAATCTCAACATCCTGATTGAATCAGGCACGTATACCTTTGTCAGCTTCCCGCCAGATGAAGATCTCTCAACACAACACGCTGCTATCATCAACCGATTACTTGAAGAAACATCCCAATCACTCGACATGCTCAAATCGCTTCGCGCCACGGGCCCCGTCCAGTTCCATCTCCCCGGCCAGCCTGAATACAACCACATACTCGACCACACAGTTCACATCTACCACGCCACTTCATTGCTTAGCCTTCGAACCATCCGCCACTTACGCAACAACCGCATCAATGAAGCCTACGACGACATGCTTCTTATGATTCAGCTCTCCAACACCATCGCTCATATTCCCAGAAACTATCCCAAGATGTTTCTGGAAATAATCTACAGGAATAACATCAGCCATCCGATCATGTATGCCGTCCGTAGTGATCTGCTCAATCAACAGCAACTGCTCAAATTGCAACAAGCGCTAATACTGCCTGAAGATCAGCAACTCAATGCGCAAATGCCCGATCTTATCCGCCAGTATGCCATCGAATATGAAGGGTATTTCAATGAGATATTTAATAGCGAAGATGAAGTACCTGACCTACTTATGCATTACATGGTCAATATTCATCAATATACTTTTCTAAAACATTACGACAGGAAGCAGTTTGCCGACCTTGGCCAGCAATACCTCGAACAAGCAGAACAACAGATTTATATCTACCCCAACAACTCAGGGAATCCTTCATACAGCTACACCACACCACTCACAAATTTCGCCTGGCAAGATCTATCCAGCTTCAACGATACACTCGCATACTACAATCACCGCAACCTCCTTATCCGCGAACTCGCCGCCGCCCGCTACACCCTCGATCACAATGCGTCACCAACTTCACCAACTCATCTCATCCCCGACTACATTGACGACCTGTCGCCCATTCACTAATAATTAACCTCCCCCCCTCCTCCCCCCCCTCCTCCCCCCCCTCCTTCCCCCCCTCCTTCGCCCCTCCTTCCCCCCCTCCTTCGCCCCTCAGATGTGTCGAACCTTACACCCTCATGACGTCCTCGATCAACCGTTCATATCGTTTCCGTAATGCGATTGAACTAATCATGCTCACAAAGAAAAACAACAGACTAATCATGAAAGTCAGCACACCTGCCGTTATGATTAAAAACATACTTCCATACACGATAAAATCATCATCAGCCTGAAACAATATAACGCCAAGTAAATTCGAAAAAAAGAACATACCGATGATTGATAAGCATGCGATACAGAACGACATTGTTGCCATACGCGCAAGCTTCTCATAAGGCGGCCGTCCAATCATTCGTTTCAAGGCTATGATACTGTCGCCTATATACCGCCCACATTCAGGGCAATCACTATCAATGTTCAGTCCACGAAGATTATAGTGACACGTTGAGCATTTCAGATTAACTACGATTCCCAAACATTTCGGATCATACACCCCAATCCACTTCTTCATCGCGCTGCAATGCACCACATGTTCACCCAAATTCGATCGGCTCGAACCCCCTGAATTATTACCGATATACAACCGCGCAAACCATGTTACATTCGTCACAAACAGCGGCAATACCGTCATCAACATCGCAATAAGATATGGCAAGTTCCCCTGCTTAGTTGTGTATCCATCCAACCAATTGGGGGCGAGCGAATTCATCATGATCCAGAAAAGAATCATCAACCCAAAGCACAAACCGCAACCCAAAAACACTTTGTTGCTAAAACCAAACGTTGTTTTCATATCTGATTTCAAGTGAGTTTTACTCTGCCCTTCATGCAAAATGTTTACCCTCCGAGCAACCACTGATAACACAAAACTTGCCCCAAAGCTTAATGAAACCAATCCAGTCAAGCAAACAAAACGATCAACCGCATCATACATTCAGCAGCCAATCGCGATCTCAGAATTTTGGTTTGTCTTTCGCTTCTCAATGTCCCCGAGAATGGCATTTCAATGAGTCAGCCAAAACTCAGTTTTATCTGAGCGCGATCACACGCACAATCGCGTTTTTTGCCTTTTTCTCACTAGCGAGGAAAATTCAGTTAGCGCGCGGTTATCACCCAATACTTGCCAAACCTTGGTCAGTTCTCTGCATTTTGTGTTCACTTGAGTTACAGGTAATCCCCGATTAAGAAGTTTCATGCGCACAAACGCGCCGCGAACCCCTGTTTTTCTTCACTTTTGTGCGCGCAAAAAACGTGATTTAACGCGCTAACAAAACCACAAACCTGCGCACAAAACCGAATTATAACTCGTATCGAAAACACAGATCTAATTGTTGGTTAGAGGTGGGGATCAACGCTTCCGAACTTCGATTGTCTGCCAGCACTGGTTGCAGATCATATCCTCGCCCGTTTGATTCCTGTCCCATTTCATCGGATTGGCACCCAGCGCCGCCGCCGCCGCATGCACACAGCAACCGCCCGGCGTCTTTTCGCCGAACACAAACGTTCGTCCTTTTCCGCAACCATTCTGACAATCCCCGGTTGTCAACTTCACGCTAAATCCATCACCACCCTGTGCTTGCGTAGTACTTTCAGTTGTCGGGTTATCGAATAAGCCCTCGCCCGCACCACTTGATTTAACCGAAGAGTTTTCGGATGATCTGCCTGACTCCTCCCCTCCCTCGTCCGTAAAAAAAACATCCGTCTCCGCATCCATCGAAAGATTGGCAAGCTCGTCCGCACGTTTATTTTTCTCACGCCGCACATGCACCAGATCTACTTTTTTAAATCCGCCGATCAATCGTAATGCTTTGGTATACAGAGGCTTGAGATCAGGACTCTTAACCTTGTATTCCCCATTGATTTGGCGCACCATCAACTGAGAATCGCTATGAATGAGAAGTTCGTCAGCCTTCAACCCCTTCGCAGCTTCCAGTGCATGCAGTAACCCGTTGTACTCAGCCGAGTTATTGGTCATGTGCCCCAGATAATAACCCGCCTCATGGACGATCTTGCCTGTGCCTGCTTGTTTGATCGTTACGCCTGCCGCGGCCGGGCCCGGGTTTCCTCTCGCCCCACCGTCAATATGAATGATGCATTTCATCATGTCTTATCCAAATCTTAATGTTACTAGCTAATCGTCAAGTACTTAGGTTGATCGTTATTTTAACGATCCGTGCAAATATTGCATTGAGGTATGTTGCTGATCTGTATTTCTGTGCAGCACGTCATAATCTCGCAAGTGAATGTCTATAAAAAAAGACGCAGCGTAACGGACTGCGTCTTTGAGATTTGCTTGTTTGGGGGTCAGCTTATTTACCGCTGAGCGCTTCAATGTTCTCGGTCTTCATAAAAAGAATCCTGCCGCAGGTTGGGCAGGTGGTGATGGCATTGGGCTTGGAGGCTGTGCTGCTGATACGCTCGATTGGGAGTTGCATGTAGCAGCCGCCGCAGGTGTATTCGTTGCGCTTGCGGTTTTGCTCTTCAATTTCCGCAAGTGCTTCACCATCATGCTCATACGCAAGGCGATCAAATATTGCCAATGACGCGGTTGGAATTTTTTTCGCAGATTCCGCACGCTCAGCTTCAACCTTGTCAAGCTGATCACCCACTGCAACGCGGGCTTCTTCGACGTCCTTGCTTGCTGCTTCTACCAGATTTTTCTGGCTATCCACTTGCTGCTCAATCACATCAATATTTTTTTGCGTTTCTTCGGTTGCATTGAGATGGTCAAGCGCAACAGTTTCTGCTTTGCCCTTGTCAATCTTGAGTGTATTGACTTCAACCAGCAAAGCGGAGTATTCCTTGTTGCTGGTGACTGCGTTCATCTGCTCGCGAGATTGCTTGATCTTCTCATCAATCTCGTTTGATTCCTTCTCAGCAGTCATGGCTGCTGATTGTTGGTGTTTGAGCTGGTTACGGAGTTCGCCGAGTTGGTTTTCGATCTTATCGAGCTTGGTCTGCTGCGCTTTTTGACGACGCATCGCGGCATCGAGGCGGCTACGTAAACCACGCACTTGGGTATCGAGAAGGAACAGTTCGTACAAATCTTCCTGAAGCGACAAGGCAATTCTCCATTGTCAGGGTGAGCATGTTATGAGGCGGCGCTTGAGGATCGCGGCCTCAATGGGGCAGGGCGAAGGTGCTCAGGCGGTGCACAACCTCATTATAGGTGGGTTGGCGCTGATGGCGAACCCGGCGGGCACAAGGGGGCGTAACCCGTCAGTAATTAAGATAATATATCAGATGTGCCAGTTGCGGCGAATTGGCGGGCTTCCACATATTGGGTTAGGGCCATTCATGTGCTTAAAAGGCATATGTGGGCATGCATAAGCATAAATTGTGTATGCGCAAGTGCTGCGTTTGAATGGGGATAACCGGGCTGTTTGATGCGTTCAGTGAGGATGTTATAATTTGCGACCCCCAGAAGTTACGGTTTAGTTGGCATTTTACGTCAATAACTGAGCTTCATCCGTCAAGGGATTAGGGGCAGTAGCTCAGTTGGGAGAGCGTTGCACTGGCAGTGCAAAGGTCAGGGGTTCAAGCCCCCTCTGCTCCATTATTCAAAAAGACCCGTTGCGAATGCAGCGGGTCTTTTTGTTTGGGTCGGGCTGATTGAGTCAGGGGGATGGGGATCTTGATTTGTTGAGGATGGGGTGGCAGCAATCACAAAGTTCGGCAGTCGAATTACCTAACTGCCAGCCACACTAAGTCGACATGCCACTTGCTCTAATAAGCCAGCGCGAAAAGGACTTCAGTCGAAGTTTCCATGTTTGTGTAGATACAGCGGCCGATGGATGTATTTTGATCGAACGGGATGTTTCGTACAGCGGCTTTGGTTTCTTCCTGGATTTTCTTTTCAATTTCGTCGTTTGGCTCGAAGAAGCAGCGCACGAGGCCGCCATGTTCTTTGAGTATGTGTTTTAGCTCATCGTAAGAATTCGCGTGACGGATATTGGATTGCATGAACTGAGATGCTTTGTCCAGCATAGTTTTTTGGATGCTAGCAAGCTGGTCTCGTAACCAATCTGGTGTTAGGTCGTCTATCTGCATGGATGCTTGCGTATTATCACAGCGGCGTTTGACCATACATGAACGTGCAGCGACTTCTCGGGGGCCGATTTCGATTCGTAATGGGACACCACGTTTTTCCCAATGATAGCGTTTGTCGCCGGGACGATATTTACGCCAATCCACGACGATCTGCTGATTCGTGTTTTCATTAATGATGTACTTTTCAATACTGTCACGATCAGTGGATGCAATTTTTATTGCTTTTTCAGGTAGTAGACGCTTTAGAAGCTGATCAATTAGCGTGCGGATATCTGTGTCATCCTGTTTTTTGTTTAGGATCGGTACGATGGCAATAGCTTGCGGCGCAACGGCTGGTGGCAGGACGAGGCCTTTATCATCGCTGTGCATCATGATCAATGCGCCGATTAGACGTGTGCTGACACCCCAGCTGGTTGTCCAGGCGTATTCGAGTTTTTGATCGCGTCCGAGGTATTGGATGTCGAAGCCTTTGCTGAAGTTTTGGCCGAGAAAATGGCTGGTGCCGGCCTGGAGTGCTTTACCGTCTTGGAGAAGTGCTTCAATCGAGTAGGTGTGGACTGCGCCGGCGAACTTTTCTTTGTTTGTTTTGCGACCTTTGATGACAGGAATGGCCAACATCTGTTCACAAAAATCGGCATAAGTGTCGAGCATGCGAAGTGTTTCGGATTCTGCTTCTTTTCGGGTTTCGTGAACGGTATGTCCTTCTTGCCAAAGAAATTCAGCGGTGCGTAGGAACAAACGTGTACGCATTTCCCAACGCATCACATTGCACCATTGATTCATTAAGATAGGTAGGTCACGATAGCTCTGGACCCATTGGCTGAACATGTGATTAACGATTGTTTCACTTGTCGGGCGTATGACCATTGGCTCTTCGAGAGGGCCGCCTGGCTCAAGCTGATTGTCATGACCATTCTCAAGCTTGGAATGCGTGACAACGGCACACTCCATGGCGAAGCCTTCGACGTGCTGTGCTTCTTTTGCTAAAAAACTCTGCGGGATTAACATCGGGAAATAAGCGTTCATATGTCCTGAACGCTTGATGCGTAGATCTAAATCACGCTGTATTGCTTCCCAGATCGCGTAGCCTTCCGGTCGAATGACCATGCAGCCGCGGACGGGCGAATGCTCGGCGAGGCCTGCGGATTGGATGACGTCTTGATACCACTGAGCGTAGTTTTGTTTCCGAGGTGTAATTTTTTGGTTCGACATAGTAATAAAATTGAAAGTATAAAAGGGTGGATTGCAGATTGACTAATCACTGCATAGTAAGTTTTGATTATATGTTTGGGCGTGTTGTTGCACTAGATTGTTTGTAGAGTTTGGGTGGTTTTGGTTGGCTAAAAAAAACGTAACGGCGTTTGGATTGGCCGTTACGTTTAGGTAGCTTGTGTGAGTGTTGCTGTTAAGCGTGAGTTTTTCTGCGGTGAGTAAGGCCGAGCGTTGCGAGGAGGAGGAGTAGACTAGACGGTTCCGGGATTGCGGTGATTGCGTAGCTGCTGAAGTCGTTGGTATAGAATGTGGCCCATCCGTTTAGGATGTCGAGGTCTGGCGTGTTGAATTTAGACCAGCTGCCATCGTAATGCCAAATGGTTAGATCATCTGCATTCAGAGTGTTGCTGATTGAGAATGAGAGCATGACGCCTGCGTTGTCGGTGAGGCCGTTGATGTCAAAATCCCAGCTGGTTTGAATGTGCTGATTGTTATCGAGTTGTGATTCAAGATCGTTAAGTGCTGAGCTGCTTGTTTTGGATGCGGTGAACTGAATTTCAGGGTTAAGCAAATTGCGTTGGAAATTGACGATGAGTGATTCATCGATTTTAACGCGTTGTGTTTCTGTGAGATTGAGGGCTAATTGTTCGTTGTTGTTGGCGTATTGAAAATCAGAGACGGTGAATTGTAGTTCTGATTGATCCCAAGCGCCGCCGAATGCAGTGATGCTGCCAAAGTTATGGTCAGTGGATGTGTCGAGTGAAATTGGGGTATAGGTTCCAGTGATGAGTTGCTGGTCAGCAATCAGGTTTATGAGGCCGTAGTTTGAGAGTTTTCCGCCAATTTGGAGCATATTATTATCAGAAACAACAATGGTCGCTTTTGAGCCGAACCAATTTTCTAATTTGTTATTAACGATCATTTTTGCGTGGTTAGAAATGGTCAGGCGTCCATAACCTTGAGAGAAAGAAAAGGGCGCATATCCACCGATGTTCACGTTGTCGGCGATAATTTGGCCCTGATCGGCGATGTCAAGAGATCCGTAGCCGCCAAAGCCAATACGAAGGTTCTGATTGATGTTCCATGAGGTTTGATCGCCTGAGATGCTGGCTTTACCAAAGGAGTTTTGGTTGTAGCCCAGGTATACGTATTGGGATTGAAGTACGAGGCCATCCTGAAGCGTCATGGATGCCTGACTGTTGTGGCCGACGGTAAGATTGCCGATAAAGTTTTTGCCGCTAAAGTCAGCGTTGACCGTGATGTTTTGGTTGGAATCTTTGTTTAGTTTGATGGATTGTTTGAGTCCGCTTGCTGCGTTGAAGAGCAAGTCGGCATCACAGCCAACCCATGCTTTGGTGTTGATGGTGCCGAAGCCGTTGAGTTGATCTGCGGTTGCGACCAGTTGATTTGTTGTGAGGGTGCCGTTGGAGAAGTGAATTTGATTATCGTTGTTATCACGTTGTGTGACTCTTGTTGTATTTTGTACAACGACATGAGCATTATCGAGGATGTCAAGAAAACCGGTGCCTTGGTCGCCAATGAAGAGGTTGTTGGAGACGTTTAGTTTGGAATTTAGACCCTCAACCGCCAGTGTGCTTGATGAACCATAGTCTCTGCCGATTTCGACATAAGCACTGTTGACGATGCCGCCATTTTGAATGTAGATGGTGGAATCGTTGTTTTCCCCCATGGTGATTGTGTCTGCATTATTCCAAACGGTGTTTTGGCCAGAGATGTTAACAGTCGCGTCTAGTTCAGTATTTTTGCTGGTAAGTGTGCCGCCGTTGGTGATATTGACGGTAGCGGATTGCTGATTCCCGATGTATAGGTTGCCGTTGTTAATCCATTCTGAGCCGGGGCCGTCGACGGTCACGTTTACTGGTTGGAGTGTAGAATAGGTACCGATGTAAGCATCGGAATTTGATAGAGAAGCGCCATCGACGATGTCGATGCCGGCTATGCCAACTCTTAGATCCCGTTCAATGTTCCATTGAGAATTGTGGCCGGCAATAAAGACGTTTGCAGTTGCTTCATTGCTGGTGTTAATGTTAGCGGAGCGGCTATTGACGATGCCGCCATCAAGGATGTTGAGGGTTGCTCTGCCTTGGTAGCCGAGGTTGATTGTGTCGTAGCAATGCCAAGTGGAATTTTCACCCTGAATGGTGACTGTGCCTTGCGAGGAGGCCGAGTTGCCGATGATGCCGTTTAGGCTGTAAATTTTGACACCATGCTTGACATCAACAGAGGCCTTGTCGCGATAGCCGACGAAGAGGTCGTGCCAGCCGAGTTTGCCGCTTAGGTCGAGGTTGACGGTGACGTTTTGGTATGAGTTATCATTGAGTGTTGTTGTACTGATTGCTCCGTTGGTTGCATCAAAAACCCAAGAAGTGTCATGAGTGTTCCATGAACCGGTATTGATGATGCCGGTACCACTTAATTGCTCGGATTTGGCAACGAGTTGTCGGGTTGTGAGCGTTCCGCCGTTTGTGAAGTTGATCACGCCGCTGGAGCCTTTGCGTGTGGCGATGGCGGTTGTGTCTTTGACATTGACATTTGCACCATCGAGGATGTTGAGTATGGCGTTACCATAAGCGCCAACAGTGAGGGGGTGCTTGATGTTCCATGTTGAGTGAGGGCCGGCAATGGTTACGATGCTGTTTGATCCTTCACTAAATCCTAAGGTAGCAGAACCGTTAGCGTTGATGGTGGCGCCATTTGTGATGAGTAAGGATGTTTTGTTTTGGCTGCCAACGGAGACGCCGCCACAGTTAATGACGGAGTTGTGGCCATCGATGATTGCTGTGGC
Organism: Poriferisphaera corsica; assembly: GCF_007747445.1. NCBI lineage: Bacteria > Pseudomonadati > Planctomycetota > Phycisphaerae > Phycisphaerales > Phycisphaeraceae > Poriferisphaera > Poriferisphaera corsica. The sequence continues at coordinate 2,631,965 of NZ_CP036425.1, read as the reverse complement.
TTCGGATTGTAAGCCGTATCCTCCGATGGAGAGGTAGGACGTGAGGTTGAGCTGCCCACCGTTTGTGATGTTTATCGCTCCTATGCCATTATTTGCAACAGTTAGGCTTTCACCGTTTAGGCTGGAGTTGTTGCCGTCGATAGTTATCGAGCCGTTTGTATCAGAGCCAAAGGCGATAGAGCCGTAGTCTGTATAGTTGACGGTACCACCGTCTTTGATTTCAAGTGTTCCGCTGCCGCTGCCTGCGATGCTTAGATATGTGCCAATATTCCATGTAGAGTTATTGCCGCTGACAACTACGGATCCATTGGCGAGAGTATTCCAACCGATGATGCCTTTCGTCTCGGTAATTACAGTTGCTCCATTCAGTATAGATAGCGATCCGTCACCTTGATTGCCAATGACGAGCCCGTCGGTGTTGTTCCATTCGGAATTGGCACCATCGACAATTACTGAACCTTGCGAGCCGACATTGAACCCTATTGAGCTATATGTATTGCTTACTCTGCCGCCATTGGAAATGGTTAGGCTGCCTTGGCCTCTATATCCTACGTGCAATGAGTCATTGCAGTCCCAAAGAGAGCCATCTCCTGTAACTGTGACAGAGCCGGATGAATCGGGTTGGTAGCCGATGTAGCCTTTTCTGCTGAAGACCTTGATACCATTTTTTACAACCATTGATCCATCGACACTTGTATCGGCCACGGCTGTCTTACCACTAAGATCAAGGGTTAGTGAGATGTTATGTTCAGGGCTGATGTTTAGGCGTTGAGTATTGGTTGCTCCACTTAAGGCATCAAAGACCCAATCATGGTCGTTGTAGATCCATCCATATGTGTTGATTGAGCCTGTGCCGAGTAGTTGTGTTTTGTATAGGCGAAGTGAAGTGGTGTTGAGTGTGCCGTTGTCAAAGTTAATTTTCCCGTTGATATTGTTTTCATGGGAGAATCGGGTTGCCTGATTAACGTTGATGGTACCATTGTTGGAGATGTTTAGTGTGGCTTCTCCAAAGCTGCCAAGTATGAGATCGCCATTGTTCTGCCAGACTGAATTGTTGCCATCCACGGTGACTGTGCCAGAAGATCCTCTTTCGCTGCCAATGACACCATTGGCGTTCGTAACCTTTGCGCCATCCAGAATGTTGAGTGAACCGATACCTTGCTTGCCTATGACAATATCTTGCGTTAGCAACCATGATGAGCCTTCATCACGTATAACAGCAAGGCCTGCATAATCCTTGGTAATACCCAAGTGTGAGGCGAGAGTATGAAGCGAGCTGCCAGAGTTAATCTCCAGTGTGCCGATTTTGCTTGGGTGGTTTTGGCCATTGAGAATTACGGTTGTGTTCTCGTTCCATGTAGTGGGATTGTCAGGATATACATGCTGAGTGGCCGTGATTTCGGCTGATGCATAGGTGCATGGCATGCATAGAGAAGTAGCCAGTAATAGTCGCTTGGTGGAAAATAAGTTTCTCATTTTGACCCCGAAAATTAGTATGAATCATATCGTGTTAAAACATTGTGTGATTATTGATAAACAATAAAGCACAAAATTAGGATAACGCCACGACCTTTGGGAGTATTCAATCAAAATATAATGCGTGTTCGCAGAGAAGTGTTCTCGAAACTTAGCACTACCCGAAATTTATTGCATTATCGATCGATTGATGGTTAAGCATTTTATCCAGCAAGATAATTATAACAGATATTTATTGAGGGAAAAATAATGATGTCCCAAAACCCAACTTATTAGAGTTACATAATTATAAGTAATTGAATAATCGTACTTATTGTGCAGATGATTGTGTGCTTAGAATTGGGTCTGTAGGCATGGGGGGATTGGGCTGTTTAGGGGGTAAGGCAAGGTGTGGCTTTGTATGACTGTATATTGCCTAGGGTACTACTATGATAAATTCTCAGAGCGTATTGCTTATTGGTGTGAGAAATATGCATGTAGGAAATAAGTATCCGAAGATGATGATATTCGTTTGTTTGCATCGCTATAACAGGTATTCGAGTGTCATTGAGAAACTGCTGCATTGTATTGAGTGTTAAAGTCGTTATGTGGATACATTTGCTGGTTATGGCCTTTAGTAGAGATATCGCGGGTATGTGAGGTGATTGCAAGTTGGAATAAAAAAACCTCTTGCATATACAAGAGGTTTTTAAAGATGGCTCAGGTGGGACTCGAACCCACACTTGTGCGATTTTAAGTCGCATGCCTCTGCCAATTGGGCTACTGAGCCGAGGGATGATGATTTTAACAGCATGCGAGCGGTTTTGCATCTTTCCCGAAGTTTCCGCAAATCATTATCTCGTTTTGTTGGAAAGTGTCGCGTTTGAGAGGTTAAGCGAGCCAATGGCCGCCGCTAGGGGTTTGGATTTGCACGCGATCACCGGGTTGCAGGTTGAGTGAGATTTTGGCAGGTATTGGTTGTGGTATTTCATCTTTTTTGATCAGCGTGTTGTGGCCGATCGCTCCGGCAGGAGGTGAACCGATTGGGAGCGAGTAGGGTGGATGGACACGACGCTCTGTGATAAGTGTGACGATGGCGGTGGTGTCGAAGATATACTCACGCATCAAACCGTTGCCCCCACGGTAAGCGTTTGGAGGTAATGAGTCAGGGGGGAGATCGTTGATGAGATACTTGCCGATACGGAATGGATAAGCGTGTTCGAGCGCTTCGATGGGCGTATTAAGCGTATTGGTCATGTGTGTGTGAATGGCATCTGAACCGTGAGATGATTGTGTAGCACCTGCGCCGCCAGCAATGGTTTCGTAATAAGCGAAGGTTTGTTTATTTGCTGAATCATTGGATGAGATGGGAGAGGATCCGATGGTGATATTGTTCATGGTGCCTTGCGAGGCTGCGGGGATTTTATTGGGGCAGGCTTGCGCGAGTGAACCGAAGACCGTATCGACGATTCGTTGAGAGGTTTCGACATTGCCAGCGGCAACGGCTGCGGGATAAGTTGCGTCAACAATGGTGCCGGGCTTGGTCGTGATGCGGATTGACTTTAAAACGCCGGAGTTAGATGGGATTTCCTCATCGGCAAGGCAGCGGAAGCAGTACATGACGGCTGACTGTGTGATGGCATGTACGGCATTGATTGGGCCGATCGATTGGGGGGTTGAGTCAGAGAAATCAATGGATGCGGATTGACCAGCGATGGTGAGTTTGGCGGTGATGGGAAGGTTCGTGTTGCCGTGGCCGTCGTCATCCATGTAATCGGTGAAGGAATATGTACCGTCTGGCATGTCGCTGATGATGGATGTGATATAGCGCTGCGTATAGTTTTGTAGTTCACCGCCTAACCGAGTAATCGTCGCAAGTTGGTACTTATCGCAAAGTTCGGTCATGCGGGTGATGCCGATGTCGAGTGAGGCAAGTTGGGCTTTGAGATCGCCGAGTCGTTCGTCAGGTGTGCGGGTTTGGTTTGCAATATCGGTGATGAGTTTATCAGTGATTCGTGTTGGTGGAATACGTACTCCCTCTTCGCTAATGTTTGTTGAGAGGGGGAGTGAGCCGGGCGTGATACCGCCGACGTCGGCATGGTGGGCGCGATTGCAGACGTAAAACGAAGGTTGTTCTTGGTTATCAATAAATATGCCGGCTACAAGTGTGATATCTGGGAGATGGGTACCACCCTCGTATGGGTCGTTGACGATAAAGCGGTCAGTGGGGTGAATGCCTTCGTGTTTAAAACGGTTGATGATAGCTTTAACAGATAGAGGACATGAGCCGAGATGGACAGGGATATGTGCGGCTTGAGCAATCATATCGCCACTAGTATCGAATACAGCGCATGAATAGTCGCGGCGTTCCTTGATGTTAGGCGAGTAGGCGGAGCGCATGAGGCGGATGCCCATTTCCTCTGCAATTGAGGTAAATAAATGCTTAAAAACCTCTAGCTCGATGGGGTCGGTATTCGGTGATTCAGAATTAGATTGTGAGAGATTACTTGAGGGAGGGTTCAAGAGTGATCCTCCTTGCGAATGATTATGTGGCCGGTATCAGTGACGACACCATGCCATGTTTCGGGGATAACCGTGGTACTGGAGTATTCACTGAGAATTGTATGAGGCGGAAGAACATCATTTGCGTTGAGTTTCTCGCGATGCAAAAGCGTGTAGCAGACTGGTTTGCCAAGTTCGATAACGGGGGTTGTTCTTGGTTGATCTGGCAATTGCTGTTTTAAGGGTGTTGGCTGATGTGTATATGGGGCTGATGTTGTGGCAGTGACGCGTAATGTGACAGCTTCAATAGGCCGGCTATGCGCCAGATAGCCATAAAGACGTTTGTGCTCCAGTTCAAAAGCTTGAATGGGATCAGTGGTGTCGAGTGATACGGTGATCTCATATGATTGCCCTTGATATCGCAGGTCGATTTGAGGTCGAATATTGTGTGACTTGACTGGGATATTCTCAGACTCAAGGGCATTATGAGCTTGGGTGATGAGTGTGGTCAGTTCGTTCGTGATTCTCGAATGTTGTAATAGATCAGGGTAGTTTCCGTGATCGTCAGTGCGGATGGTTTGAAGGATTGTGTGAGAAAAATGATGGATCGGCTTAGCCGAGAGCATGCCGACAGCGGAGAGTAGGCCGGGGTGCGGTGGGAGGAGGACAGTCTTGATACCGAGTTGATCTGCAAGTGAGCACGCGTGAAAACCGCCTGCGCCGCCAAATGTAATGAGGCTGTATTCGCGAGGGTCGTGCCCTTGCTGAAGTGTGATCTGACCAACTGCTTTGGCCATGGTGATCTCTGCGATGCGAAGAATACCCTCGGCGGTTTGATGGGGAGTGAGTGAGAGTTTGGATGCGATTTGCGAAATGGCTTTTTCAGCGAGTGAAGGATTGAGTGTGATATCGTTGCCGAGGGTTGTTCCTTCAGGTATGTGCCCGAGGAGAATGTGAGCATCGGTGACGGTGGGTGTGAGGTTGTTTGTGGGTTGTTTGCCGTAGCTGGCAGGGCCAGGATCGGCTCCTGCTGAGCGTGGCCCGACTCGAAGAGCACCGCCTTTGTCTATCCAAGCAATAGATCCGCCGCCTGCGCCGACGGTGTGGATGTCGATCATGGGCAGGTGGACGGGCAAACCTGCTGCGGTTTGCTCAGTCGAAAGCTTATACTTTCCGTCCTGGATCAGTGATACATCTGTCGATGTGCCGCCCATATCAAATGTGATGAGATTGTTTAAACCAGCCAATTGACCCGCATGGATCGCACCCTGTACGCCGCCAGCAGGCCCCGAGAGTACGGTACGGACTGGGTGATGTCGTACTGCTTTAGCAGGGAGGATGCCGCCATGTGAACACATGATACGGAGTTGCTCGCTACCAAAATGTTCTTCCAGACGTTTGATGTAGCGATTCATTGTTGGGGCAACGACTGCATTAATCGCACAGGTTGAAGCTCGCTCGTATTCGCGATACTCGGGTAACAACTCAGAGGAAACCGTTAGATGCACATTCGGCAGTACGTTTGCGATCGCCTGTGCAATCAACTTTTCATGAATCGAGTTAGCGTAACTGTGCAGCAAGCAGATTGCGACAGATTGGATCTGCATATCTCGCAGCTTGTCAATCATGGTCTTGCAAGCTTGTTCAGAAAGAGGTGAAATGATTTCGCCATTAAAATTAAGGCGTTCAGGAGCTGCGATGCAATGGGAACGTGGTATGGGTGGATTGCTGCGTTTGGGATTGATCGCGTACAGATCGGGACGTGTTTGCCGTGCAATCGCAAGCGTATCGGTGAAGCCTTCAGTAAAGATCATCGCAGTGGGTGGGTTGTCGATATTGCGGAGTTCTAATAGTGCGTTAGTTGCGACTGTGGAGCCGTGGATGACGGTAATATCAGAAGGCTGAGCTTTATTGATTTTACTGAAGAGTTCAGTGATACCTTGTATGACAGCGAGTGAAGGATCGTCGGGTGTTGAGAGTCGTTTGTGTGTTTGGATAATGAGGCCGTCATCGCTCATGAGGACGATGTCGGTAAACGTGCCACCTGTATCTACACCGATTCGCATGTTTGGTTTTATCCTTTGCGAGATCAGGTTGTGTAGTCCGCGTTGATCGCGATATAGTCGCGAGAAAGGTCGCAGCCGAGCCATTCAACAGTTTGGTTGCCATTGGCTAGATCGAAAGTGAAGGTGATCTCTTTTTGACTCATCATGTTCTCTAGCGTCGATTGATTGTCTTTGTCCATCTCAATCGGCATCCCTGCGGAGAAAACGTCAATATCACCGATAGAAATGCGCAATTTCGTCGCATCATATGCGATACCTGTTTTACCCATTGCCATCGCAAGACGGCCCCAGTTTGGGTCTTTGCCATGCACTGCGGCTTTAACAAGTGGCGAATCCGCAACCGCCCGGCCTATAGCATCGGCATCATCTATCGTTGCCGCGTTCTTTACAATGACCTTGAAGATTCGTTCGGCTCCTTCGCCGTCTTCGATGATCATATAAGCAAGCTCTTTACTAAGGCTGATCAATGCTTCAACAAATGTTTCATAATCAGTACATTCTCGAGCGATCGTTTTGTTTTTAGCGTCACCAGATGCAAGAACGATCACGGTATCTGAAGTTGAGGTGTCTGAATCAACCGTGATGCGGTTAAAGGATTGACTGACAGCTTGCTTAAGCGCTTGGCTAAGCATGTTGCTGTCGATGTCGCAGTCGGTGGTGATGTAGGCAAGCATGGTGGCCATGTTTGGCGCGATCATACCAGAGCCTTTGGCGATACCGCCGAGCGTGATGGTTGATCCGTCAGTTAGCGTAACGGTGCGGCTAGCTTCCTTCGCAACCAGATCGGTTGTCAGGATTGCTACGGCAGCGTCATGATCAGCTTCTTTACCTGAATTGATCTGATCGAGTGCATCGTTGATGCCTGCTCGGATTTTGTCCATCGGGAGTGGGCGGCCGATGACACCTGTGCTTGAAGGCAAAACATCAGTCGTTTTGCAACCCAAATGTTTTGCAACCAACTCGCACATTTCGGTGGCATCAGCAAGACCTTGATCGCCGGTGCAGACATTGGAGTTGCCTGAGTTGACAACGATTGCTTGAAGCTTGCCATCACGGATGTGTTGCATACCAATCAGTACCGGAGCACCTTTGATGGTGTTGCGTGTAAATACGCCAGCAGCAACCACAGGGCGGTCCGCAGCGATGACGGTGATATCTGGCTTGCCAGAAACCTTGATACCAGCCGTCGCTGAGCCGGCCCGAAAGCCTCGGGGCAGGGTGATGGAACCGGGATGGATCTGATTGTCTTGTATCGCACTCATAATGCTTATTGTTACAGCTTCGGGCCGTGTGGGAAAGTCAGCTTTCCTGCGATGTTTATAAGCAGAGCAGCACGGAAACGTTGACTCATGTATTCGCAAATGCGGAAAATCCTGCTCAGCTTGTTAAATTTGCGTTTTCTTGCGGATTTCTGCCCGTTCTATCCTCCAAATTGCCTCTTCAATTTGTCGGCTTTTGGGGTAGACACTATAGTAAGGACTCTCAGGTCCGATTCTGGAACGTGGAGTTATGGCTCGGCCTCTTAACCGGTCGAGAAAGCGTCCCACCTGCCGCATCTGAGACATTGGAAAATCATCGAGATTCGAGCCGAATTCGCATTCGACTCCCTAATTTTCATGCAGAAAGAGGTATTACCATGCCCGTTGCAGATTATAAGACTTACTGCAAAATGCTGGACAACGCGTACAAAAACAAGTTCGCATACCCAGCCATCAACGTTACTTCCGAAATCACTGCTAACGCAGCTCTGAAGGCTTTCGCTGACCTCAAGTCAGACGGCATGATTCAGGTCTCAACTGGCGGCGGCAAGTTCGCTTCCGGTATCAACGTCGGCAGCATGGTCGAAGGCGCTATCTCAATCGCTGAGCACGTGCACCGCATCGCTGAACAGTACGACATCAACGTCGTCCTGCACACCGATCACTGCCCACCAGATGCTGTTGAAACCTTCATGATTCCACTCATCGAAGAATCAGAAAAGCGTGTTGCTGAAGGCAAACTGCCTTTGTTCAGCTCACACATGCTTGACGCTTCCGGCCTCCCACTCAAAGACAACATGGACCTCTCAGTTCCTATCTTTGAGCGTATGGCTAAGATCGGTCAGATCCTCGAAGTTGAAGCTGGCGTTGTCGGCGGTGAAGAAGACGGTGCCGCTGGTACTGAAGACACCCCAGACGAAAAAATGTACACCACCCCAGAAGACATGGTTTACGTTTACGAACGTCTCTCAGCTGTCAAGAACGGCCGCTACATGTTTGCCGCAACTTTCGGCAACGTCCACGGTGCATACAAGCCAGGCGTTGTGAAGCTCGATCCGTCTATCCTCAAGAAGGGCCAAGACGCGATCAAGGCTAAGTTCGGCGACGACGCTTACTTCTGGCTCGTCTTCCACGGCGGTTCAGGCTCAGAAAAAGCCAAGATCGAAGAAACACTCGATTATGGTGTCGTCAAGATGAACGTCGACACCGATACTCAGTACGCTTTCACACGTGCAATCGCTGACCACATGTACAAAAACTACGACGGCATCCTCAAGGTTGACGGCGAAGTTGGTAACAAGAAGTTCTACGATCCACGCGTTTACCTCAAAGCTGCTGAGAACGCCATGGCTGATCGTATTAAAGAAGCCATCATTGACCTTCGCGCTGAAGGTAAATCACTCAACGCATAAGTTGATTGATCTAAATCAGACGATAAAACAAGCCTCGAACATTTGTTCGAGGCTTGTTCTTTTAATACTGCTTACAGTCCACATTTTAGTCCTGCTGCGTAATCAGCTTGTGGACGATATCCGTCGCTTTTTCCTTCATCTGAGGATCATCAGACTTGCCATAAATTTCAGTCAGCTTCATTTGGATCGCACGTTTCACCGTGTCATTAGGAGCATCAGGCAAGCAATGCTCTAAATACGCAGCATACGCTTCCTGTGTATCAAACAATTTTTCAGATCCAAGTATCGCACTGACAGAAGCCTTGTCTTGATCATCAGCAACCTCAGTATATTGATCAACAATATTCAGGTACATCTGTCCAACCTTCAAGTACCACGTAATGAATCCCCAGTTGCACATCTGACCTTTGCCCCATTTGCCATCCATCATGCCCATCTTGCCGCCCATCATTTTGTTGCGGTCCATACCCATTCCCATACCACGACGCATCATCATGCCTTGATCATCCATCTTCCCATCATGCCTCATGCCATGCCGTCCCATGCGCCCACGCATATCATCATCCATCATCGCCCCGTCCATATCATCCTGCTGCATCATCATGCCATCACGTTGCTCATTCTGCATTGCCTTATCCATATCATTGTCATCATCTTGTCCATAACTCGGCAAGTACAATGCGGCAACCAGACCACTCACGATAAACAGCGTCACAACGCTCGCAATCACTTTACGTTTCATCTTTAAATCTCCATGACATCAGCCACCGACCGATGCGTCATCAGCCCGACACATGCGAACCACGTGACGCCACGTTTTCGAGTCATACTAGGCCCGAGAAAATCAGCTTTTATTGCAGGTAATGGAAAACTCACACACAATCAGCAAAACACCTAGTCCATACCACCACCAAATCACAGTTCCTTATTCAGACATGCCCTCAATGGGTTACCGCCCATACCTCAGCATGAGATTGTCGCTTACTTCAATCCTTATCCAGATCTACAAACATACATGAACTGCACTTGTGCATTGTTCAGCGCATGAAATAGCGGGATCCGCTTTCACGAATCCCGCTTCTCCAACTGCGCTCACCACGCGCTTTTAGTCTTATTTCATCAGGATCAAATCTTTAAGATACGTCCGTGATTTCTTCATAGATGCTTCTGTCATGTCTTCTTTCACAATGTCAGCGATACGCAATCTGATTGCTCGGCTAACAGCGGTGCTATCAACCTCAGGTAATAAACCTTCCAGAAAAGCCGCGTATTCTCCCGGAGATTCAAATGAATCCTCCGCCATCAAAACCGCCATAATCGCTGACTTGGTTGGGCTTTCAGCGACAGTCGAATATTGATCTGCAACATCAAACATGCCACTTACAAACTCCATGTATTCGAGCATGTCTTCAAGCGGGCCAAATTCCTCTTCGAAATACATCTCACCTTCTTCCCAATTACGCTCATCATGCACCGGATACGCCGTCGCCGCGCCTGTATATTCACCTGCTTTGCTTAACATCTGCTTATGTGGATGTGCTTCACTCTTAACATTCAATATCAACAGCAAACCTAAAATTAATGCTGCCCCGCTGATCATAATCATTCCGCTCTTTTTCATAAGACAGACTCCTTTTTGTTCTGTTCGCGTTGTTTTCTCTTCTTGATATTCATTTGCCACGGCGATGTATTGCGTGATCTTTTGAACGAAAAATGGATCTTTCGGAAGCCTTGGCTCAGCTTAGCCGACTGGTTCGAACGCTTCCCGCGTACATCATGGATCTTCTTAACGATCTGAAGATCAGGCAAATCGATAATTAACTTTTTCCCCGCTATTTTCTTACTCAACAAGTGTTGTGACTTTAATCCCCCCGTTGCAATCTCTGGCCCCAAAGTATCAGACTGCCCCTGATCCGAATTCGCTATAAATAGAACGCTTAACCCAATGAGCAGCATCGCTGCAATCGCACCGATACCCACCCAGCGGTAGTTCATCATCTGGAATGCGTCACGCGCCTCGTTATTCTCGAGTCCATAGTCTAGTCTTGATTCAATATCTGAGTATAAGCTGCCTTCATATCGCATGGCTCGATAAGCTTTCGCAGTCTCATTCAACGGCGACTCAATAATCGAATCTAAGTTTTCAGATTGTGATTTGTGATCCTTTGTCATGGTTTCACCTTCATCATCTTTCTCAGCTTTTTAATCGCTTTATGTAATGATGACTTAACAGTTCCAGTGGAGCATCCCATTGCTTCCGCAATCTGTATGATCGATAGTTCCTCGAAATATCTCAATAAGACAGCTTCACGTTGGCGAGCAGGCAATATATTGACATGATCAAACATCAACGTGATCATTTCCTTTTGCTCAATCGCCTGGTTCCCATAAGCGCCAGTTAAATGATCTTTCGCTTCAAGCATTTCCGCCTCGACCCGCTGCATATCCCCCCGCTTCCTCCGTCGCCTCATCTCGCGGCAAACATTCACCGCAATCCCCAAACTCCATGTCTTCAATTGGCTATTGCCTTGAAATCTATTTAGCCGCTGTATAAAGCGGATCGCGGTTTCCTGAGCAGCATCCTTTGCAAGCTCAATATCGCGTAACTGTACGATGCAGAACCGGTACCAGATATCTTGGTACAACTCGATCAGCACGCACATCGCTTCACGCGAACCTCTAATCGACCGCTGCACAAGCTCCGCTTCATCTTCAACATCGCACATCACCGACGTGCTAACCGAGCCGAGGATTGAATCATCCTTGGCCTTATGCTCGACTTCAGTTGTAAACGGCAGCGTATTCGACATCTGCGTTTGGCGATCCTGTTGGAGGGTTTGTCGTGAGGACAAGATGGGGTGTATCTGACAGGTGAGGTCAGCCATCAATTTTGTGTCACTTCACACGATGAGTGACACAACCAGCATAAAGGTTGCCTAGAAAGATAAAAATAGTCATTCATGTCTGGGCGAACGAATAAAACGCTGTGTGCGTCCGCGAAAACCATAAAAGATCGTCAGCCAGACAAAATGTAAGTGATTTCAGAGAAAGGGTTTGAAATGAAAATCAGACGGGGTAATGACGGGGCAGAGCTTTATTGAGATTTTCAATAAAGAAACGCGAATTTGGGATTGCATCGGGATGAGTGATCGCTTGTTCGGTGGTCAGCCAGAGGATTTCATGCACTTCGTCTGGGTTGTGGGCGAGGGAATCAGGGTTTTTGAGTTTCGCGAGGTAGCCGAAAAGGGTGAGGGGCTTATCGGGAACGTCGTAATCCCAGACCTGTTCAAGGAGCTCGACGTCGGCACCGATCTCTTCGTGCATTTCTCTAAGTGCTGCGGTTTCATAAGGTTCGCCATGCTCGCGTGCGCCGCCAGGGAAACAGATGGCGAGCGGAGCGGGGACATGGGCGGAGCGGCGGATCATGAGCCATTTCTGATCTTCAGGGCGGTAGCAGGCGACGACGACGCCGTGAACGCGACCGTTATGTGTTGGTCTGCCTTGAGTTACACTTTGAAGCGATGGGTCAGGGGATATACCCTTAGGCGCAGGTGCTGCTGAGTTAGTTCGGGGGTTGTCGGGTGCGGTCATGGATTGATTGTAACAATCTCAAAGCGAAGAGGCAGGGCAAGTCGAATAATGGCATAGGATTAAGTATCGAAATGGGTCATGTTTGATGTAAAGAATCGTCTGGTTGGATCAGTCAGTTTCGGCGTAAAGGTGAATGAAAATGATTGAAAAGAAGATTGAAAAAGCGATTAATAAGCAGATAAATCATGAGCTTACAGCGGCTTACAGCTATATGGCGATGGCTGCGTATTTTGCGGAGATTAGTTTGGACGGGTTTGCTACGTTCATGCACAAGCAGCGTGAGGAAGAAACGCAGCATGCGAATCGCTTGTATCAGTATTTACTGGATCGCGATGGGAAGGTGGATTTGCCGCCAATCAGCTCGCCGAAGATGCAGTTTAATGGGGTGAAAGATGTGTTCGATACGGCGTTGGCGTTGGAGCAGAACAATACAGCGGCGATCAATCATGTGTACCAGGTGGCTGCTCAACATAAAGATTACGCAACACTTAGCGCGCTGCAATGGTTCCTGGATGAGCAGGTTGAAGAAGAGAAATCGATGCGCGATATGCTTGAGATCGTGAAATTTGCGGGAGGTGATAAGGGGGCGATCTTGGTCCTCAATCAACAGATTGCCAAGGGCGCAATACCCGGCGTTCAAGGCGGCGGGTTAGATGGTGGTGGCGGTGGTGGTGCGTAGCGAAGCTGCTAATGGATGTGGCTGATCTGAAATCGAATCAAAAGCATGCAGGCAGCATGAGGCGCTTTTGTGCGCACGGAAAACGATTTTTCGGGGTTTACCTGTAATCAAAATCGAACAGAAATGACCCCAAAATGCTGAACTCTGGTGAGAAACAGCCAATGAATGGTTAGAAATCGTTTCGTTTTGAGAGGTAGAATGGCTTGAATTTCACTTTGGTGCGCGCGTTTTGAAAACATAATTTTTGGCATGGATTTTGCATCTACGAAGCTGAAATATCTTATCATTTATTTGATGTTGTTGAGGTTATATTGTGGGTGGATGGCTGTTTGAGCTAATCAATGATTAGATGATTGTTTAACATTGAAAATTTGGATCAGTTTGCTAAGGTGGGGTAATCGTTGATTAGATGGATGTTGATTGATGAGTGGGGATGATGAAAGAGAGATTAAGCATGACGGGTGAGAAGGCATATGAGCAGTTATGTAAGAAGTATGGTGAGATCACAACGTTGCGCAATGTGAGTTGGGGTTTGCATTGGGATCAGGACGTGATGATGCCGACGATGGGGTTGAAGAACAGGGCGAGACAGTTGGAGATGCTGTCGGGGTTGGAACATGAGATGTTGGTGGTTGATGAGATTGGGGATTTGCTTTCGATCTGTGAAGATGAATGGGGTGAGCAGATAGGGTCGCTTGGGGGAGAAGCGAAGGTTGTGAATGTGAGGGAGATTAGGCGTGAGTATGATTTAGCGCGGAAGTTGCCGGGGGATCTGGTGAAGGCGCAGACGAGCGCGTCGAGTCTCGCGCGGGGGGCGTGGGGGGAGGCGAAAAAAGATAGGGATTTTAAAGGGTTTTCGGGGCATTTGGAGAAACTGCTTGGGATTTTGCGTGAGAAAGCGGATTGTTTAAGTGAGGGGAAAGTGGTTGCAGAGAAGTGGGATGCGCTGGCAGATTTGTATGAGCCGGGATGTCAGGCGCGCGAAGTTGAAGCCGTGTTTAGGCCGCTACGTGAGCGACTAGTTGATTTGGTGGGAAGGATTGCGGAGAAGGGCTATGAGCCAAAGGATGTTGTGAATGGGGTTGAGGTTGGGTTTGATGCGCAGATGAGTTTTGTGAGGAAGATTGCAGAGAAGATCGGATTTGATTTTGAAGGGGGAAGATTGGATACGTCAGCACATCCGTTTTGTTCAGGGTATGGGTATGGGGATGTGCGGATGACGACGCATGTGACGGGAGATCGTTTGGGTGGGACGTTGAGTTCTGTGATGCATGAGAGTGGTCATGGGATGTATACACAAGGCGCGTTGGAGAAGCACGCTGGGATGCCGATGGGGAATTATGTTTCGTTGGGCATTCACGAGAGTCAGAGCCGAATGTGGGAGAATCAGGTGGGACGAAGTGAGACGTTTTGGAAATGGTGTGCGGGTGAGATGCGTCATGAATTTGGTGAGTTGTATGAGGGACTGAATGCACGGCAGGCGTATGAAGGGATGAATGGGGTGAAGCGGAGTTTGATACGGACACGCGCGGATGAGGTGACATACAACTTGCATGTGATGGTGCGTTTTGAATTGGAGGTTGCGATGATGCGGGGTGATTTGGAAGTGGCGGATTTGCCTGGGGCTTGGGATGAGAAGTATAAGGATTATTTAGGGCTGGATGTGCCGGATGTTGGAGTGGGGTGCTTGCAGGATATTCATTGGTCGCTTGGTGCGATCGGTTATTTTCCGACCTATACATTGGGCAACTTGTATTCGGCGCAGTTTTATGAGGCGGCTAAGCGCGCGTTAGGTGATATTGAGGGAGGCTTTGAGCAGGGTGAATTTGTGGGGTTGCTGGGGTGGCTGCAAACGAATATTCATGAGCAAGGGATGCGGTACAGGGCAGGGGATCTATGTGAGGAGGTGACAGGGGAAAAACTGGGAGCGGATGCACTGATGCGGCATTTAGAGGCGAAGTTCGGTGATATTTATGGTCTGTGACGGGGAATGAGTTTCATTAAAAGCTTTTAGTCTAGAGCGAAATAGCTATAATAACGATCAAGGCAGCTGGGCAGTCTGGCTGCTTTTGTCCTGTTGCTATTGGATGATGTGGGTCTAGATATGTTTGAGCGAGAGTATCGTTTAGTGTGTGCGATGTTGCGGCATTTTGTGGTCGTACTGCTTTGTTTGTTGGTGTGTGTTGATGGGCTCTGGGGGGCTGCTGCTGAGGTTGGGGGTGAGCCGACGCATGAGGTGTGGAGTTATAACTTGGGGATGTATGAGGTGAATCTACGTCACTTCAGTGAGCGGGGAGATATTGAGGGCTTTCGGGAGCATTTGGATCGTTTGCAGGCGATGGGTGTGGGGATCATCTGGTTCATGCCGATTCATCCGATTGGTGAGGAGAAGAAGGCGGGGAGTTTGGGGAGTTATTATGCGGTGAAGGATTACATGGGGTTTAATGAGGAGTTTGGAGATCTTGATGGGTTTAAGCGGCTAATTGATGAGATACATAGTCGAGGGATGTATGTGCTGATTGATTGGGTGGCGAATCACACGGCGTGGGATAATGAGATGCTTAAAGCGCATCCGGCGTGGTATACGAAGGGGAAGGATGGTGAGATTGTGAAGCCGGGGGGGACGAATTGGGCGGATGTAGCGGACTTGGATTTTTCTAATCAAGCGCTGCAAGCTTATATGATTGAGGCGATGCGATTTTGGGTGAATGAAATTGGGGTTGATGGTTTCCGATGTGATGCGGCGGGTATGGTGCCGAGCGAGTTTTGGGAGAAGGCGATCGATAAGTTGAAACAAGATCGGGGTGATTTGCTGATGCTGGCGGAGGGTGATGGGGCTTCATTGATGGAGGCGGGGTTTGATATGTTGTATGCGTGGGGATTGCATGGCTTTGAGAATGGGCAGATGTTGGCGAACTATCGCGGGGAGCTGAGTGCGGATGGGTTGGGTGAATATTTATTGCGTGATCGGGGGGCGTATGAAGATGAGTATCGTTTGTATTTCACGTCGAATCATGATGAGAATTCATGGCATGGGAGTGGGATTGAGCAGTTTGGTGAGGGGGCTGAGGTGTATGGCGTATTGACGATGACGGTGAATGGTATGCCTTTGATATTTAATGGGCAGGAGGCGGGTTTGGATCGGCGGTTGGACTTTTTTGAGCATGATGCGATTGAATGGAAGACGGATCGTATGGCAGATGTTTATGGTGTGTTGCTTGCTTTGAAAAAGCGTAACAGTGCGCTGTTTAATGGGAGATTGGGGGGCGGTTTAAAGATGATTGATGTGCGTGATGAAGCGGTAGCGTTGCGTTATTTCAGGGATGCTGGGAAAGATGAAGGGAAGGTTTTGGGGTATGTTCGTGAGAAGGGTGATGATGCGGTGTTGGTGGTGTTGAATTTATCGGCTCAAAGGCGACAGGTTGTTATTGAGGAGCGTGTGGAGGGTGAATATGCCGATGTGTTTGATGGGACTGGATGGCGGATGGGTAAGGAGATTGTGTTGGATGGTTGGGGGTATCGTGTTTTAGAGCGGGTAAGGGAGTGATGCAGGGAGGTAGTCAAAGGGCAGGAATTAGGGTATAATTGATTAGATTAGGGTGTGGGAATGTTCTTTGAAAATTGGGGCCGATCGGTATCGACCGGGCAGGGAAGGCTCGGCGTTGCACGTCGAGGTGTACGAAAACCTCGTTAAACCACGTACAAAAAACTTAATTGCCAACGATAATATCGCTGGTCGTATTGGCTTCGCGCCAGTACGTATGGCTGCCTAATAGTGCTGCCCATCATGTCAAGGAGTGTCTGCGGCTGAGACATGGTGCAAAAGACAGTAGACTCGCTGGATGACTGTATTTCAGGGTCTGAAGGTTAAATAACACTGAGATTGGGTGATAAGGAGACTGTCGTTGGTCGCCTTTGATCCGAGATCAAATTAACGACTATGCGTGTAGAAGCGTCTTGGTGACTGCTATTCGGGACGGGAGTTCGATTCTCCCCGGCTCCATTTAATTCAAATAAAAGAACCACGGTTTATGGCCGTGGTTCTTTTATTTGTGACATTATTTCAGTCTGTTTCTCGGTTATGTTTTCTTTAAGCATTCAGAATATTTGGGTAATGTGATTTGTGAAATATCACATTTATATGCTGCGCAGAACTATTTATTACAGTGTTAACGCCAGGGTGGGAATAGTTGGGGCAATGCTAAAGTCGTTGGTTCAGCAATCGTTGCGGTTAACCTCAACGCCATCGCCGGAACACTTAAGAGCTTGGCCCCGTAGGTATTGCACTTCAATTCCAATTTTTAGCAAAAATATAGGATCACCCTGAAAAGTGTGAATCTATTTGCAATAGCAAAGCAGCCCTGCGAGGTATTTCGCAGGGCTGCTTTTGTAATATTTACACAATATTAGAAGTAAAGGTTTGTCTAAAATATATGACATCGTTAGAAACGTGGAAGACTATGGGAAAAAGAATTACCTTGTAGCGTGGCAGATACTTCGCGAGAAAAATTATTCTCGGATTGATTTATGACACCTAGTCCATAATGTTCGTAACCTTCAATTCCTACCGTTTTTGTTTGTTTTACTGAAATATTGGCAGAAGCTTTGAGGCTATAAAATGAGTTAAAGACATCTCTGGGTCCAACGCTCTCTTCAACCACGCAATCGACAAAACTACTTAAGCTCGCATTGATATTCAAACTCAGGCCTACAGCACTGTTAATTTTTGTTTCTAATTTTCTGTATATTCCTAATGGGCCTTTAGATATTGAACTATTACTGTCACTGTAATCTGCGAAGTTTATATTCTTATTAAACTTCAGATTCAATTTTTCATCAATTGATTTTGTAATACTACTCAATGCTGACTTCCAACTGGATTTCGCGGCATTCTTAAAGCCGGTTAAGACGCTTTCACCATTGGCTAAACTATCTACACCGCCTTGTAATATTCCACGAACTTGCTGTAATGCGAATTGTTCAACCTGTCTGACGGGTAAACCAAAAATCTTAACAATTTCTTTCGCATTTTGAGTTTGATCGGCAAGATTACCGATTCTACTATCAATCAAATCTATCCCAGCAGTTAAGGCGGAATGTAATGCCGCTCTGCCAATATCTCTGCCTTGAATTGCTGCAGTAATTGTTCCGGATGCTACTGATGCAGCTACTTTACATAGTGTTTGCGCAATGATATTAGAAGAGAACATGCCTGCTCCGGCGGCACCTAATCCCATGAATAATGCACCCACAGCCCCAACTGCCATCCCCATAAGTATATTTTCGCCAGAATAAGCAGCAGATAAACCTCCGACAATAGCGCCAATGACAATGGCCTCAATAATGAAATGGCCGGTTGGATCGACATATTTAAAAGGATTGTTATTGACGTAAGAATATCTATTGAGTGTTTGTGGGTCGTCTGTTTTGGGAACAATTGAATCTGGCTGAATAAAACGGCCTAGTTCAGGATCGTAGTAACGTGAATTGTAGTAATACAAGCCTGTATCTTCATCGAATACTTGATCTGTATAGCGATTGGACAGATTGTATGCTGCGGTATTATTTTTGTAAGTTTCCTTGCCGTATGCTCCGTATCCATAATGTTGGACAATGTCTCCATCACGATCAGTTAACAAAGAAGCTGAGCCAAGATGATCTTGATGGTAGTAGTAGAAGACAGGATCGTATTCGGCTACGCCCACAGCTGCAATTGCACGTAAAGGCATGCCAGCCATTGAAATTGAGAAGACCAGCATAAGCACAATGGTTTTCATCCACGGGCGGCCTGTAAAGCGTAGTGCATTCAGAACGAACTCATATGCGGGTGAATACTCTTTATTTGAGTATTTGTTCTTTCTACGATTCGGCAACCAGCTCAGCGCCAGTATCATTGCGGCAATACATCCAAACCCTGTCCATATAGCTCGACCTGGACGTAGAGGCCACAGGAGAATGTTCGTAGTGGCTAAAGCAAAAGAGTTATGGTTTGCTGTTAGTAGTGATGTGTCGGGCTCAAATGTTGCAATACGTTTTCCGTCCGCAATAACATGGCATAATGTTTTGGTTTCAAAGTTTTCGCCATCTGTAGATTCTGATTTTTGCTCATAGATGCCTTCAAACCAAATCTTAGTTTCTACACCACTGAAGACATACCGGTACTTCCATAATCTATCGACGCCTTCGGTATAACCGAACGTTGTGTAGCCTTGGTCTGGAGTGAGGCCATGCTTGACCTTAACGAGACGATTGCGATGGTCATATGTTAGAGTTTTTGTGTTACGCGTGATCATATTGCCACTGGCGTCGTAACTATATGAATTGCCATTGGCTGCTGTTACTGCATGTGGCTTAGATGTTGAGTATGTGTATGGGTTTGTGCCATTTTCAGTGTTAGTGATCATGTTGCCAATGGATGTATAGGAGAATGAATGAGATCCATTTGCAACTGAATTGATTGAAGTTAATCGATGAAGATCATCGTATTGAAGATTTGATATGGTTGATGACGCTGATGCCGAGTAAATGCTGTCAGTAATCGATTTGATATTAGAGGCTGTATCATATGTGTACTGCAGATCTTGTAAATATCCGCTCGTATTTGCGGTTGTCTGCATCCGTTTAAGACGTTTAGATCCAGTATAGAATTCATAGTTAGTTGATAAACCATTGCCATAATCGAAGCTGGTCATTTGGCCTTGTGCATCAAAACTATTTGTTTCATAGAATATTTCGTTTGTAGTGGTACCGCTTGTCGATTCAACTTTGCGGAGATGTCCTGCGGTGTCATACGAATACTCTAGGGTTGCAATATTATTCGGATACTTTAATTCAATAATACGATCTGCATCATCATAAACTCTTTCAACGCTAAGCTCTATATTAGGATCGTTAGCATTGATACTAAATGATCTGTATTTTTTATATGGACGGCCTCGGTTGTCATAATCATAGATGACTTTTCCGTCGTTATAAATGATCGCACTGATTTTGCCAATCCAAGTATGGTGGTCAGCTTGGATTTGGGTGTCGTAATAGTAGTCAATTTTGCCTAGTTCTACATTACTATTGTCTACAGTACGAATAGTAATGACTCGTCCTAATGGATCTTTGAGTGAAGTTGTTTGGCCACGAAGATCATATGAATTGATGGTTTTAATGCCTCTTGCATTTGTCGTTGAAATTAATGCTCCATCATCATCGTAAGTGTAAGTTGTTATCCCTGTATCTGGATCTGAAAGTTGAGTTTTACGGCCTAAACTGTCACGTGTAAATTGAGTAATATTTCCCTCATTGTCAGTTATCTTTATGACATTACCTAGTTTGTCGTATTCGTAAATGGTGTCATATTCATTACTGCCATTAACCTCAACTATCTTGGTTGTACGTCCCCAGCCATCATGGACAGATCTCTTGATTTTTCCTGCAGAATCGATTGCTACAGTTATCCAAGGGTCAGCATTATGTTTATACAATACTTGCTCAGGACCTGTTGGGGATCCAGTATCACCTACAGGTGGGGTGATTTTCCATTTCCGGCCAATAGCATCATATTCTGAACTAATTTTCGGTGTAGCGTTAATTACAGGAGTATACTGCGATCCGTTGCTGAAATATGATATTGTTTGAGATGAACTTTGGCCTGATGAATCATAAGCAATATCTGTAACTCGGAAATCTCCGCTTGCATCGGTTTCCGCTTCAGTTCTGGTTTGGATTGTTCGTTCAAAGCCATCAAAATATGTGTACGTGACATGTCCGTTGACTGTATCGTTAGGATCGAATTTTCTAGTAATGATGTAGTTACTGCTGGCGTTATTGCTTATTCCATTAATGTGGTATTCTTTTTTGGTACGCCAAAGATTAGCAATAGCAGTTGGATCCCAGTTGTCTAGAATTGGGTTATCAATAAAACTATATGATGTGGATGAAATGTATGTTGCTATATCACGATAGAACATGTCGTATTCATAACGTGTTACCATGCCATCAATTTCTACAGACCAGATGGGTGAACCGGACCGGTCATCCCATTTTGTATATGAAGTGAATGTTCGTGGTAAATTGTTTCCACCCATTTGAACTGATTCTGGAAACATTTGATAGATAGAATCATATGAAGTGAATTTTTCGACTCCAGTCGGCGAAATTTCCTTTACTAAGTTGCCATAAATATCGTATTCGAATGTATTAGTTATAAATCGGTCATCAGTATTCAGCCACAAAGCATGTGTTGTGATTTGACCATTGTTATTAAATGTGAATTGGGTTTTACGCAGGATTTGTGTGCCAGCAAGATCATTCGTAATCTTAATTTTACTGATTTTGCCTTTGATATATGGGTTAGATAATGTTATGTATTCGAAATGAGTGTATACATCGTCATTATTAATATCGGTAAAGGTATGGTTTGGAATGTTTACAGATGAGATTTCGCCATACTCAATCTGAGTTAGTAAATTGTTTCGTAAAGTAAAATCACTGTTTGCTGTATCATATACAAAGGCTGTACAAGTAGCTCGGTAGTTGGCATCGCCCTCATATTCCATATTGATTGTTTGAGCTATGTATGGAAAGTAGATGCCATTAGGATGCAATTGAATTTCATCAATTTTATTGATTGTACGTGTATACAGTGAATTATCAGAGCCATAGATTTCAGTACAATAAGGAATTCCTTGCTTACCAAATGCTCCGTCGTCTTGATATTCTCCATTCAATGAGTCGTTTCGGCCACCGTTCTGGTGGTAATAAACTACTTTGCGAGAGCCTGAAGGATCGATTGTTTCAACTCTTTGGAATCCGGCAAACGATTTCTTTTTATAATCGAATACACCGCCAGAATACTTGTATTGAGTCGTGCTTTCCCAGCCTAATGCACCGGATAGCTTGATGCTATCAACTACATAGGTTGAATGCCGTAACTGTGATATACCTTGATCGTCTTTGTTATCAAAACTAGCACTTGTCGTGTAATTGACGTCAATAATGCCACCAATCCCATTGTTTATTGATAACAGTAAATCAGGTTTTATTCCACTGTTGAATTGAACTTTAAAGGGTTTGGTATATGAGCCGTTTGAGAGCATGACTCTGTCAGGAAGTCCGTCACCATTAATATCCATAAAGTCAATGTGTGTGCCGTAGTTATTTGCTGCGGTTGTGCAGTAGCCTGCATCGCCAACGCTTGTCCCTGGGTGCTGAATACCGGTCCAATTTACGGCACTGGAGAAGCCGTATGTGCCATCACTTTGCATACCAGTGCAGAGTTGGACGCGCCATGATGTTTTGCTGCCGGAAGGTTTACGCATAATGCGGTCAGGTAACCCATCGCCATTGATATCACGTATTGTAACTACTTGACCATTAGAAACGCTTTCATGGATTGTTGCCCAAGATTGATTGCTTTGTCCCTGGATATCTTTTGGTCCCCAATTAATTGCTGGATCAAATCCTCTCCCATTGTTGAACTGTACAAGAAATGGTTTTGCAATGCCGCCGCCTGCAAGCATTACGCGGTCTGGCAGGCCATCGCTATTAACATCAATAAGATCTGTATGAGTACCATAGTTATTAATAGCTACAATGCGGTAGCCTGCGTCTCCAACGCTTGAGCCAGGATGTTGGATGCCGGGCCAATCGACGGGATTCGAAAAACCATATTTGCCATTTGACTGCATGCCGGTACAAAACTGAACAATCCAAACGGTTTTATCTCCAGACTTTCGATACATGACACGGTCGGGTAAGCCGTCTCCATTTATGTCACGCAATGAAACTACTTGTCCATTTGATGCTCCTTCATGAAGTGTAAACCAGTTTTGGTCATTAGATTGATGATAAGCACCTTCCCACTCAATAACCGGGTCAAATCCTGAACCGTTATTCAATTGCACCTTAAATGGGTTGGTGTAGCCACCACTCGCAACCATTACCCTGTCAGGTAGGCTATCACCATTGACATCCATAAGATCTGTATGAGTGCCGTAGTTATTTGTTGCGGTTGTGCAGTAGCCTGCATCGCCAACGCTTGTCCCTGGGTGCTGAATACCGGTCCAATTTATGGCACTGGCGAAGCCATATGTGCCATCACTTTGCATACCAGTGCAGAGTTGGACGCGCCATGAGGTTTTGCTGCCGGAAGCTTTACGCATGATGCGGTCAGGTAACCCATCGCCATTGATATCACGTAACGTGGTAACTTGGCCGGAAGATACGCCTTCATGAACAGTTGCCCAAGTTTGACTGTTTTGTCCTTGTGTATCTTTAGGACCCCAGTTTATTATTTGATCGAATGATTTATTGACATCGCTGTAGCTAAATCCAACAGGTGGAAGCGTACTGATACCATCGGTTCCATATTGCGTAATAGATATTAATTGGGATCGACCAGTGCTAGATGTATTTGAATAGTCAAATTGGTACTTTGTGACAAGACGTGAAGGCTGATTTTCTTGGTCAATGTATGATGAAACCTGAGTAAGACGCTTGTTTGTTTGTATTTTAAAACCAGTTGAATAATTGAGTAAAATGTCTGGTCTATTTTCAAGAGTAAATTTGACTCTATGAGTAGCAGGAAGTGACACAGAATTGACGTTAGCATTGTACTTGATTTCATCAATGTACATCGTGTTCGATTCTTTGACATATGTGTAGTAACTCTCGTTACCCTTTACATCACGAACACGACTGAGTGACCATTTGAATGTACGTAAATCTTCCGTTGCACTTGAGGATGTAAATCTATCATTCTCTTGCCTTGCTGCAATTGATTCGCCAAAGAAGTAACGATTTCCGGCTTTATCTGTCACCTCCCAATAATTTTGGCCAGATGTTCTATGGAATTGAAATTCCATACCCTCACTGTCTATTTCCGCACGATATGTGTCATTTCCAATTGAGATGAGTTTCACATATGAGCCGCCAATAGAAGCAACGAAGCCCTTACTATCGTCATACTGTTGTTCGGATTGCCCAGTGCTTGTATTCCATTTTATTGGAACTCCTTCCTTAGTATCTCTGGTAATAAATCCAAAGTCTAAATTCCATCCCACACCACACCAGCTATTTCCACCTGATGAACTATAAGAAAGTGAAACTTTAGGTTCAGAACCATTTCTCGCTGGTGCAATTTGAATGGGGTATGAATATGTAAAAGCGCCAGTGAAATTATTAGCATCAAAGCTTCCAGTTTGGGATTTTGATCTATTTGATGCCTCTTCGTCATTTATCGATGAATATGTATTGCTTATGGGTAGTAGGAGCGCAATAACAAAAAAAAGATAGCACGAAACCCATATACAGCGTTTGTAACAAGTGTGTTGTGTTTGCATGTCTTTGCCCAGTATGCATAAAAAGATTAGTAAATAGGACGTGAAATTGTCAAAATAAATACATAACGGAATAGTTTCGATGGTAATGCAAAATCTAGACTAATGATTTGTATTTTCACGAAAGACATTTGTGTGTCAAGTAATTTATAGCAACATTATGGTTGATTTATTTTAGATTTACCAGTGTTATCTATTAACAACCTAACAGGTTAGCATGCTTGGAAGTTGTGACCACTGCCCAAATTGTGTACGACTAAAGCAATACTAATTCGTATATATTATTTATTTTTGTAGTTATTTAGTTTGCCCACAATCAGGCTTGCTATAGATATATAAAATTTATCGGGAAACATCTTTGAAGATTTAATTGTTCGTTCATTTATGCACATATAAGCTATCTTTGATGAGTGATTTTGGCCGTTGTAGGATTGACGACTTGTATAAGCTGTTGAAGATCAAAAGTTTGGTTGTGGCGTTGGCAGCCATGAGATTTGTATTAGACTAATGAAATAGTGATTTAATGATACAAGTTGTTGGTCGTTTTAATGATTTATTCGAACTGAAAATCACGATACACAACTAAGTTTCTTGATGATACGCATATAAAAAACTACCCGGTAATAACCGGGCAGTTTTTGTTTTTCTAAGTTGTAATCACTTATGCAGTGACTGCAGCCTTTTCTTCACAACGCTTGCGCATTTCAGCGGTGATTTCAGGGAGTTTGTCCCAAATCTTCGCATCATATGCGTAAAGGATGTCGAACATTTCAGCAACGTCCTTGTCCAGTGCGACTACATCGATGTTGTCGATGGTCTGGCCGGAAACTTCGTAAGGTGCGTTGTCCTTCATGTCGTTGAAATCGTACTTGGCAATGGAGCTGATGAGCATCTTGGCTTCGTTGGTGATGCCCTCGATTGCATAGTTGTAGACGCCCTTAGCGCCGCCAGCGCGGATATCTTCGATTGGTGAGTCTGCGCCAGCGAACTGATGACGACCCGCCATGGTTGCGATCAGGAAGCCCTTGCCGATGCCCATGCCGTCTGCACCCATTGCGAGAGACTTTGCAAGATCACGACCGGTGACCATGCCGCCAGCGATGGTGAAGTCGAGGTTTTGGTACATCTTGCGTGCTTTTTTAACAGCAAGCATGCATGTGACCATAGGAAGGCCCATGTCATTCATTGGGCCGAGAGGTGACATACCTGTGCCGCCTTCGCCGCCGTCGATGGTGCAGTTGATGCGGAGACCAAACTTGGTCGCGATTTTTTCCATCACGTCGAGTTGTGCGAAGAGGTCGCCGTAAGGGCCGGTCTTGAACCAGATCTTAGCTTTAGGGAACTCGGTGCACATCCATGTGTAGTACTCTTCAAGTGACTCGCTTGTCGCGGTACCCGGTACTGAGTGTCGCTGGTAGAGTTCTTGTTCAACTTCGAATGGGTTGACAGGGAAGTGATAGAGTTCGTGGATGCGCTTGGCTTTTTCACGAGGAATCTTAACTTCGCCGCCCATGCCTGGTTTAGCGCCTTGGCCGCCTTTACCTTCGAAGCCGATCATGCCTTTGTCGAATGCTTCGGCAAAACGTGGGTCATTGTAGATGGTTTTCCAGACGTCAACTTTGTTGTCCTCGACGTTTTGCTGGATGATCACGCCACCCTTGCCGGTGTAGTTCTTGGTGAAGCCTTCGATACGGTCGACCAATGTTGGACGGCCTTCGTCGTATGGCTTGTCGTAGCCCCACATGTTGACGATGTTTTCGCCGATGCTAATGCAGATTCCAGCCAGGGCACAACCTGCGGAGGTGTCAGGGCCAATGTCGTTGGCTACGGGTGTTGAACCCATTGCTGCACAGACGAGTGGTGAGGCAACTTCGAAACCGCCGAGTGTGCTTGCTGATTTACAGTCGGTGTACAGTGGCTCGTAGCCAACTTCAGCCATCTTGGCTACACGGTCAGTGCCAAGCAGTTCTGGCATGAAGATGATGTCACGGAAGGCTTTGTAGCGAGGTGTGCCTGGGTGGAATTGCTCGCCAGCGGATTGTGTTTTACCGAATTTGGTGTTGGCTTTGTCGTCTTTTGTTGGGAAGTTGCCTTCAAGACCGAAGCGGGCTGTGCGTGCTGCGTAGCAGAGGTTTGGGCCATCTTTCGCGCTGCAGAAGTTACAGTGCGTACACAGGGTATCTTGCATTTTATACATCGTGGGTTCCTTGAAAATGATTGCAAAGCTTCAATGGAGATGGCGGCAAAAGTTGAGCAAGAAACGATGAGAATACAGTCGATTAGTATTCAGATGTCTTGCTGTGTGTCGCCAATGTGAAGCGATAAGCGTAATAAGAGTCATGACGCACGGATATCAACGCGAATTGATAAATGTACGTTTGTACGACGACACAGGCGATACAACAGAGGCATGAATACAAGAGCAGGCGTAGCAACAGGCGGCGGAAGAATAACTAAAACAAGCGTGGTTAATACTTCAACATGTACTTTGATAATTCGGACTGTAACAGGCTTACATGGACGAACGATAATCTAGGCGCGAAAAATCATATAAGGATAATTACATCTTTAAATGGCTAAAAGATCAAGTACATATATGAGTAATCAACAAAAAAAGTGCTGATTTATAGATGTTTTCTAAACGGTTGCTCAATTTTCGAGTATGACGAGTGGCATGATGAGATTGGAAGTCAATTTCATTGACGATTTGGTTCGCGTATGACTAAATAGAGATTGGAATTGTGTAAGGAGTTTGGGAAAACTTGAGATTGAGAGAGTGATGCCTGTTGATTTTGAAGGGTATCCAGCATTTGCTCAGTGGGTGAGCCAATAAAGTAAATAGGCTGTGTTGTTTGGGGCAGATTGTTGAGAGAGAAATATGTAGAGCGGTTGCTGAGATAACCAATGAGGAGAAAGGTGTGGTAGGGAGCAATGATGATTGCGTTTTCGGGCGTGTTAGCAGTAAGCCAGTTTGAGAGATGATATTCGTTTGTGTATTTACCGTCTTTGTAGTCTTGTATGGTGTTGGTGGTATGGTTCTGAATGATTTGTCTGATGTCAAAGACGATATTGGGGGTGAAGAAGATGAATATGGCAAAAGTAAATGTGATTGTTCCAAGTTTTCGAGACACGTGCTTTTCGTACCAAATTGGAGCTAAGTACCAGGCAATAATAATCAGTGGGATGATGGTCAAGATGTATCGATCGGCAACTATGACGGCGAGCCATTGTGTGATGAAAAGCGCGGTAAGTATGCCCCAAAAAACGCGTATTCTGGTGAGAAAAATTAAGTAAATCAGGATGGGTATACTGAATAGAGGACTAATTAGAGTGCCAAAATCCAATGCGAATACAGCTTCGGTTAAAGATTCTGTGAGTAATCTTGGCAAATTATTGGTTAGTGCATTGTAAAGTGTTTGAGGGAGAAGGATTGTTAAACGATCGAGCATGATGCGCTCGTCGATATGTAGTGTGTGTAGTGTTGTGGGGCCGCCAATTATGAATCGCAAACTCATGAATGCGATAAAGGAAATCGCAATGAAAATGAAAAGTTGGCGGTAATGCTTGCTCTTTATTGCTGAGAAAACAAAAGATAAGCATAGAGCTACAATTACCACAATCGCAATCGATTTAAATAATGCCATGGCAGCAAGGCCAAGGATTAAGAGCGAAAGGTTGTAGGGCAGGGGGCGGTTATGTATGCGAATGCATTCAAACGCATAAAGCGTCGTGATGAGGCCGAAGAAAAATGGGAGATCTGGTAGGAGCTGAAATGTATATCTATAAAACGTTTCACAGCAGCCAAGCATCAATGTTAGTAGAACGGCAACATTACGGTTGGCAATGATTTTGAAGAAATGATATGAAACATAAAGTGTAGCGAATGCTACAAGAAGCATTGAGAATAATGATGTTGCGATAAAACTTGATTGGAATAGTAGCTTGTTAAGGTTAATGAGAAATGCAAGGCCTGGAGATAGCGGGGAGAATATCTCGTTTGAATATGGGTGCGGGATGTTGTTGTATAAGTGATCCGCATAGATTAGATGTTGGGAGCTGTCGGGACCGGGCAGCCAATTGGTTGTGTAGCCTGTCAAGTAAAGAAGTATGAGTGCTGAAAATAGTAGCCAACGGTAATTATCAATTTTAATTAGAAAGTCATTGATTCGACCATCTGTTGCTGGAGAGGGTAGTGTTGTACTTGTCGGCTTTATACGAGAATCAAGCGATGGTGGTGCGGTAGATTGTGTGCTCAATGGAGCCCTCCCCAATTTAGTATCAATCAATTGAATGAGTGTATCTTATGTTCTTTTGAGATGTGCGAGAAGTAAAATGATATTTAATGGTTGAGATTAGTTTATCGATTGAGATTCAAGTTGATTTATCAAATCACTGATAAGAATGGTTAGCTTTTCAAGAATTGCATGATGTTTTTGCATGCCAGTCGATTTTTGTAGTTGCGAGCTTAATTTGTTGATTTGGCTTCTACGGTTGCCTGTGATGTTTAGATTACGGTCTGTATTGAGGTTGATGGGGTTACGATTTGCGTGGTTGGTTGTTGCAATGATGCGATGGAAATAGATGAGTCTTGAAATAATGATGTGGGGGAAGTTAATGTTTTTGATAGGGCCAGCGGTAAGTGTTGTTGTGTTGTGTTTGAGTTGGGTATCTAAAGGTAGGTCAAGTTTTTCAATATTGTCGTTCGTATAGAGTCCGATTCCGGCGCCGACGAGCGTGCCGATGGTTGTGCCTAGGAAGAATGAGGTTCCGCCTGTGTGTGCATCAATGATGCCACCAGTGATCGCGCCAGTTCCCGCAGAGGCAGAGATGAGTTGCATTTTGCTGAGGCCGAAGAGTGTGCTTGTTTTTTGAGTGAACAAATCGCTCGCTAATGCATCAGGTAGCTGGAGCTGATTGTTGTCACTGATATGAATGGGTGAGAGATTATAAAGAGATTTGATTTCATCACGGTATTGAAATTCAAGCTGACGGATTTTTTTGAGTAATTGCTTTTTGAGTTCAGTTTGATTTGTCGTGATATCATTGTCTTTTGAGATCGTGCGCGTCGTTTTGGCGAGTAGCATATTGGCTAATGTCTCGGCTATAAGCGAAGCGGTTTTATTTTGTCGAGTTTGTCTTTGATTGGTTTTTGCGTTCGCTGCTATTTGAAGTGGTTCTTCCCATTTGGGCTCGATGGTTGCAAACGTACGGAGCAGTTGGATGTGTTTTTGGAATTCGGATTTGCACGCATTAAAAATGAGAGTGGTTGAGAATGACTGGGCGAGGGCCTTTTCCCAATCGTTGATGTAATTGTTTGATTCGATGGGATTGATAAGAGCGAGCCGGGGGCGGCCCGTCCATCGTAGTATTTCGATTTCGGCTTCGTAGTTAGGAGCGTAAGGTTTAGATCCGTCAACGATATATAGGATGCCAGCACCTTGTAGTATTGGTTTTAGGATGTTGCACTCATTGGCGTACTGAGTGTCTGCGTGGTGTGTGTCGATAAACTGTTGTATTGCATCAATGCGCTTGTGTGTGGGGGCGTTGGATTGTTGAAGGAGGTGGAGTGTTTTTCTCGGGTTTTCGAAGCCGGGGGTGTCGGTGAGGTTGAGATAGTGAAATCCGTCAATATTAACGGGGTATGTGTGGGCGGCGATTGTTGTGCCGGGGATGTCGGAGATTTGAATCGTGGTATCTTGCAGCAGAGTTGAGACGATTGAAGATTTGCCTTGGTTTGGGTGGCCGACGATTACGAGGTGGGGGGTTACTGGTTGTTTTTGTGGGGAGGCATTCATTGGGCATTATCCTCCATGAGATTGGTGTTGTGGAAGAAGATATGAGGGTCGTGCAATGAATTTATCTTGTTTTTCCAGTGGGTCATGTGATTGTTATGAGATGTGACGATATTCCCGTTGTCATCTTTGGGTGTGAGGAGAAGGTGAATGGGCGTGGTTGGTGAACAGTAATCTCGAACTGTCTGTAAAAGATTGAGTGTTTCAAGTGTGGGAGGTTCCCATAGTTTTGAGAGAATAAGTAAATGGTTTTCGGGTGCTAAATTGCTGGTGAATAACTTGATTGCATGGGAGTCTTCTTCAATTGATTGCGTGCCACCGAAATGAGCTTTGCGGTGAGGGGTGAGGTGAAATTCGGATGGTATGGGAGCGTGATCAATGATGAGTAGATTGTAATTTTGAGGCAAATAATCTTTGTTTATAGGCGAATCGTTTGAGCTGCTTATGTTAGCACTTTTGGCGTATGAGTTTTGAGGAGATTGTTGTAGATGATCTAATCGTGTAAGGAGAAGTGTTGTGTCGGGAAGGTTGAGTATTGTGCTTTTAATCGTGCGTCGTTGAATTTGAGCCGCGATAATGTATAGAACAAGACGAGGTAAAAAGCCATAGGTAATCATGCATGCGAGAAGGAATGGCCACCAGTTTCTGGCTAAGATCGGGTCAAAATCGCTTGGGTTTCCTCGAAAGTATTGCGTTGTTTGTATGAGATGGTTATTCGGTGTGAGGTCGGGAAGAAATGCGAAAGGTAATGCGAGTATCTGCGTTACGGTTTGGATTGTTTGCTGATTGAGGTTCAGTGTTGTTGACCATGAAAATGCAAGATCAGAAAAGATTACTGTAACAACAAACGTGGTAATGGCTGCGATATTAATGGCGAGTGAGAAAGATTGAGCGAAGCGTAAGATTGTCCATTTTTGCAGGTTCGCGTAGATGAGTTTGGTTGACATGAATTGATTGAGGATATTCTCTGTTAGATGGCTGGGAAGTATTTTTTTGAAAATGAGTATGAGATTGCCTGGATTGATTGCAAGAATTGAATCTTGAAGTGATGTGGCAAGGGGAAGCTTTCTGGTGAATGCTGATGGTAGCATTGCGATAACGGTGAGAAATGATAAGCCTAGTTGTACGAAAACAAAGATAGCAATTGGGATCATCACATTGATCGGTGTTGATCCATTGTAGTAATAGGCAGATTTAGAGATCAAGATACCAATGATGAGGCCTAATATAATCAGGAGTATTGAGCTTAGTGCGATAAGTTTATTTGTGTGTGATGATTGAGTCATCGCATTCGATAGCCAGAGTTGTATTCGATCGATATGCTGACGATTATTGAGTCGTGGCGCGATGCGCATGTCTCTTTTAAGTTTCACGTCATCTGATAAATTGCGATCCTGCTGATATTGAGTTTGCAGATCAATTAATGTCGCGATCTTATAAGGACTGAATTGTTGATTGTTTTTATTCATGCTTAGTTTGGGTAGTCGTGTATTTGCACCGATATTGTAGCGAGATCACAGTGTAAAGGTATGATGTATTGATGATGGATGCAGCTAAAAAAATGGATATTGGGTTCCGTGATCTGGGGGTCTGCAAAGGCGACACTGTGCTCATGCATAGCTCGTATCGATCCTTGGGGTTACCAGGTGAGCAAAAGGGGATAGAAACTGTGATCAAGGTGTTACAGAGCATTATTGGTGCTAAAGGTGCATTATTGCTTCCTGCATTGAGTTATGAAACATGTCACGAAGGACAGCGACTTTTTGACGTGTCGCAAACACCAAGTTGTGTCGGGGCAATCAGCGAGTGTTTCCGTAGTATGCCAGGAGTTGTTAGGAGCGTGCATCCGACGCATAGTGTTTGCGGGTGGGGAGATGGCGCATGCCAGATGCTTAACGGACACCATTTAGATGATACACCGTGTGGGGTAAATTCTCCGTATGCTAGATTATGTGAGGTGGGCGGGAAATTGTTAATGCTTGGATGCGGTTTAGGGCCAAATACAAGCATGCATGGAGTAGAGGAGTTAGCCAGACCCAGTTATTTGTTTTCGCATCAAATCGAATACCGAATTCGGCTTGGAAACCGTCTTGGATCTTGCGCTATTGACGATAATCGTATTCCTGAAGCTATCACTTGTTGGAGGCATGGGCATACACAAAGTGGATACATTCAACGATATGATCGGCTTGATGATCTATTGGATGATTGTATGTGTAATCGATCAAAGATTATGGGCGCGCCGTCGTTGCTAATAGATGCATCAATGATGTGGAAATTGGCAACTGAAACAATGAGAAATAAACCGTACTATTTTGTAGATAATCTACAGATCGGTAATGGTTAGGTTAGCTGATTTTTAGGTAATATGAGTGTTCTTTTTGCGGTATTTCATAGGTGTTAGAAGATATTTATCGCTGAATAACTTGTAGAAATAATTTAGGTTATTAAAACCAACAGTGTATGCAATATCTAGTATTGGTTGATTCGAATGAACGAGTAGCCTGGCTGCTTTTTCTAAGCGTAGGTTATTTAGGTATTGTGAAGGTGTACATGAAAGATGCTTTTTGAAAACTCTCGAAATGTGTTCGTGTGTTCGATCACAAATTTCTGGTAGATCATTTACTACAAGATTAAGATCAATATTATCTGCAATGTGATTTAGTAAATCATTAAGCCAAAGTGGTGCATTGTTGCTTGCAACAGACTGTTTAGTTGGTGCGATGATAAAATCGACCATGATACTGAGTAGAAATTTCTGAAACATCATATTGCCTAATGGTGTTTGTTGATGTTCAAATAGAGCATTCAATGAGTGTGTTAGATTGATATGCTGCTCATCAGTCACTTTATAATGACAGACGTTTGTGCCCACAAGTATTGATCTGAGTCTGACGTTGCTGTAGGGATCGATTTTTAACGATGAGCAAAATTCGAGTAGGTCAGCTAAATCAAAATTAATGTTGAAGTAAGTGAAGTTTGAGCCTTTGAGATGATGGGTGTCTTGTTCTCGGATGAGGATTAGATCGCCCGGTTTCTGGTTTACAGCGATCCCATTGATGGTATTGGTTATCAAGCCGCTGACGGGGTAAAGGAATTCACAGAACCCTTTGTGCGTATGCTCGAAGAAAGCCCATGGCTTACGTGTTGTACGACGATCCACGAGATATGTGTCCCAAGGGACTGGGAAGTGATCTTTGCGGTTCAAAACAGGGACAGGCGGGGCGTTTTTCGGCATAATAT
Organism: Poriferisphaera corsica; assembly: GCF_007747445.1. Taxonomy (NCBI): domain Bacteria; kingdom Pseudomonadati; phylum Planctomycetota; class Phycisphaerae; order Phycisphaerales; family Phycisphaeraceae; genus Poriferisphaera; species Poriferisphaera corsica. The sequence continues at coordinate 2,598,636 of NZ_CP036425.1, read as the reverse complement.
CAAATAATTTTAATAAATCGTCATATATATGGAAGAAAAATCAATATAGTATGATATTTTATTTAGAGCAATAGTTTACCGGGATGTAAGCTATCGTTGGTTGATATGATTTAGGAGTCGGGTATGTCAGTAGTTGAGAATGAGTTATCGATGGTTGATTTGTCTGGGTCATGGCAGGTAAGGGATGATCAAGGCAGCGTTGATGTGAAAGCAATGCTTCCTGGTGATCTTCATTCAGCACTGTTAGAAGCTGGGGAAATCAAAGACCCATATTTTGGACTTGCGGAAAATGAAGCACAATGGATCGGGAAAAGGGCTTGGTTCTTTGAACGCAAATTCAAGGTTGAAAAAGATTTATTCAATCGCCAATCTGTATATTTAAATATTGATTGGGTTGATACTTTTGCCACGGTTTATGTCAATGGCAAGAACGTGCTGAGCACTTCAAATATGTTCAAGCGGTATCGTGTCGATATTAAGGATGCTTTGGTGTTAGGCGAGAATGATATACGTATTCGTATCGATTCTGCTGAACAGGTTGCGCTGGATAAAGCGGGAGAAATGCTGTACGAGATTCCTTGGGCAAAAGGGAACAATAAGATTCCGCATTTGAATATGGTTCGTAAGGTTCAATGTCATGGGGGTTGGGATTGGGGCATCTGTTTGATGGTATTGGGTATCTATGGTGATATCAGTTTACGCGCAAATGACGGCTTCCGTATTGAGCATGTATATACCTCGCAAGAACACCAAGCGAATCAATGTCACGTAACTGTTCAGGTAGAGATTGAAAGTGAAATTGATGCTAGTCGTGTTATTTGTTTTGAGTTGGATGAAAAGCAAATCAATGTAGCAGCAGATCTATCGGTGGGGCTGAATGTGATCGAAACCACGATTGTTATTGATAATCCAAAATTATGGTGGCCTGCAGGCTATGGTCATCAGCCGTTGTATGAATTATCTGTATCCGCGGGTGATGATCGTGTTGATAAAAAAATTGGGCTACGGAAGGTTGATTGGGCTTTACGCAAGGATCACATTGGCAGAAGTATGACTTTGCGAGTCAATGATTGTGATATTTTCTGCAAAGGGGCGAACTGGATTCCTGTTGATGCAATGCCGGGACGTCATACAGACAATGTTTATACGGATCTGCTTGAGGATGCTGTTGCAGCGAACATGAATATGATTCGTGTCTGGGGTGGAGGTCAATATGAACACGATCTTTTTTACGAAAAATGTGATGAATTAGGATTGTTGGTATGGCAAGACATGATGTTTTCGTGCTCATTGTATCCAGCAAGTGATGAGTTTTTAGCTGAAATTGAAGAAGAAGCTGAATACCAGATCAAACGTCTTCGTGATTATGCAAGTATTGTCCTATGGTGCGGCGACAATGAGCTCATCGGGTTTCTCAATGGTATTTTCGATCTTGAAGAAGGGAAACGTGATTTGTTTCTTGTTCAATATGATCGATTAAATCGTGTACTTCGTAGAACAATTGAGGCTTGTGATGATACAAGGTTGTTTTGGCCAAGTTCGCCATGCAATGGACCAGATGATTTTGGAGATGCATGGCATGATGATAGTTGCGGGGATATGCACTTTTGGAATGTATGGCATGAGGGTAAGTCGTTTGAAGAATATTATCGTGTCGTGCCACGTTTCTGTTCCGAATTTGGATATCAGTCTCTAAATTCGATGAGTGTGGTCGAAACATATGCTGATAAAGATCAATGGAATGTTACGTCTCCAGTTTTAGAACACCATCAGAGGAATGGAACGGGTGGGGGTAATGGCAAGATCATTGAAATGATGACGCGGTATTTTAGGATGCCGATCTCATTCGAGAGTCAATTATATTTAAGCCAGGTCCAGCAGGCGATGGCAATCAAAACAGCGGTTGAGTACTGGCGACATATGCAGCCGATATGTATGGGGACTTTATATTGGCAGTTGAACGATAATTGGCCTGTGGCTTCATGGTCTAGTATTGAGTATGGCGGTAAATGGAAGCAGCTTCATTATCATGCAAAACGATTTTTTGCACCTGTGCTGATTTCTGCATTCCAAAAAGATGAGGATCATGTCGAAATCTGGGTGATGAAAGATACGCCAGGGAAGATTGATTGTGTTGCAGAGATGACGGTATATGATTTCGAAGGCAATGAGCAATGCCAAATCACAAAAGAAATACAGATTGGCGGCATTAAGTGTGATGATCGATCATTACAAGTTGCTGATTTGGGTATCAAACGATTGTTGAATGATCCACAAGATGGCTTTTTGCACATGCGGCTATATGAGGAGAATGGCCGCGGTGTTGAGAGATCGTTGATACATGAGAATACACATTTCTTCTCGAAATTTAAGGAATGTGATTTGCCAGAGGTTAAGGTTGAGGCGGTCGTTAAGGATTGTAATGGTGAGATTGGAATTGAGCTGAAAGCAGATCATCCTGCATTTTTTGTTCACCTTGATACGGGGCCTTTGAAGGGTTCATTTGAAGATAGCAGCTTTACATTATTGCCGGATAGAAAGCGTTTGGTTTTCTTTAATACGCGTGAAAAAGTGAGTGTCTCAGATATGCAGAAATATTTAAGGGTAATGCATTTACGAGATACTTACTAGGAAGAATATAAGCAGATTTGAGCGGCGTCTTTAGAAAACTAAAGACGCCTTTTTATTTGTGTGTATATAGGGATATGTCTAAGATCTCATGCCTTTTGCGGACTTACAAAAGAATGCAAAATCTTGTTATAATATGGTTTGTAAACTTGGGTATGTGGCATGGAGTAATAGGTAGCTTTGGAAAAAATTTCAGTAATCTTGCCGGTCTTCAATGAAGCCGGGTTAATTAATGCGGTCATGAATCGCGTTATTGATTTCGTTGAGAAGCACAACAACTATTATTTCATATTTGTTGATGATGGTTCTGACGATGCGACTGCATCAATCATTGCGGACCGCCTCTGTCGAGCAGGTATTAATGAACGTATTACATTATTGCAGCAGCCGATAAACATGGGGAAAGGGGAAGCTGTAAAAAGTGCTATATTGGCTTGCAGAACGCCTTATGTCTGTTTTACAGATGGTGATCTTGCTTATTCTTTGGATCACATTATTCGTCTTCGCAAAAAGTTATTAGATTTTGATGTCGTTATAGGTTCTAGGAAATTGATTCCTTTTCGGCAGCGAAATATAAGTCTTGGACGGAAGTGTATGGGCAAGGTGTTTAATCTGATTGTGCGCGCTGTGTTGGGATTGCCTTACAAAGATACGCAAGCAGGGTTGAAAGGTTTTAAACGAGATGTTGCTCTTGATGTTTTTCAGTATCAACGTATGAGCGGATTCGCGTTTGATGCTGAGCTTTTATTTCTAGCAAAGCGAAGAGGTTATAAAATAGCAGAAATACCTGCTAGTGTTTCAAAATCGCATTCTTACAAAGTGTCTAAAATGAATTTATGGTTAGAGCCTCTTATTATGCTCAAAGCCATTTTGCAGATTAGGCTTAATAGTATTTTGGGGAAGTATTTGCATGCAAATAATGCTGAGTTTCGATGTCGAAGAGTTCGATATACCGATCGAGTACGGGCAATCGATTGACGAAGCAGAGCAAATTTCTGTGTCAGCTTCAGGTACGCAGAAAATTCTTCAGCTTCTAAAATCACATCAAATAAAATCAACTTGCTTTACGACAGCTAACTTTGCTATCCATCAAAAAAGTCTTGTTAAGACGATGTCTAAAGATTGTGAGATTGCTTCCCATGGATATTGGCATAGTCGTTTTGAAATCGATGATCTTAAGCGATCAAAAGATGTTTTAGAAGAGATTTCTGGTCAACAAGTATACGGATTTAGACGTGCAAGATTTGCATATACGCCTCAAAATATGATTTTTGAAGCCGGGTATCGCTATAACTCATCCGAAAACCCAATATGGATGCCGGGCCGATATAACAATTTTTTTGGAAATAGAACGGCATATATTGAGCAGGATCTGCTGAATATTCCAATTTCTGCGACACCTACATTGCGAATACCACTGTTTTGGCTAGCGATCAAGAATTTCCCGTTATGGCTTATCCATTACGCCAGTCGGCAAGTACTGAAGAGTGATGGTTATCTCAATATTTTTTTTCACCCATGGGAGTTTGAAGATATTGAAAAGTATCATTTGCCAAAGTACGTTACATCACGTTGCGGCGAGATGATGCTTGACCGTTTAGATTGGTATATCAGATTGCTGAAGCAGCATGGTGAGTTTATATATATGAAAGATTATGAAATCTAACAGCGTATTTGCATCAGGTTGTAGGATGTATGTTTTTTATGATGAAGATTGATTTACAATGCGAAACGAAAGCCACCTGGGCCATATGGTGCCTTGTTACTGTTGGCATACTGCTTGTCAGTGTGTGGAGTAACTATCAACACACAGTTACCGGTGCTTATATTGACGGCTCTTTGCGATGGTTACTCCAGCAAGATCTATATGACTACAGTATGCATGGTTTCCTGTATTTACCACAATCAGCGATTTTCTATTCTCCGTTTGCAGTACTTCCGGAGTGGATCGGTGAAAATCTTTGGCGTGTTACCTCAATATTCTGCTTTGCATCAGGTTTGTATACATTTACTGATATTCTTATGCGCTATACGCAGCGAAGATGGTTTCTTTGGATGTCGCTTGCATGTATTCCAATGATTTTGGATAGCGCACGTAATGGTCAAATGACTTTGATGCTTGTTGCGATGATGCTGATGTCAGTAAGTGATTTGATTGAATCGCGATATAGTCGCATGGTGTTTTGGCTAATAATTGGGTTGGTTATTAAGCCATTAATGATTGTTATGATTTTACTTATTGCGGGTATCTATCCGAAAACTATGTGGCGGATTATGATTGGTCTTTGCGTATTTTTAGCAATACCAATGTTCCAATCCGGGCCGACCTATACGATAGATCAATATCATGGATTCTATTTACAGTCCGTGGTTTCGGCAACCACAGAATTGTTAAATGAAGGTCGGTTTAGCGACGTATTTGGTGCGTTAAAAGCTTGGGGTGTACATATTAACGGTGAGCTCCAGCTTTTTCATCGTATCTCATTCGCTCTTATTACATGGTTGCTGTGTTTGAGTGTTGCGAATAGATTTAGTCGCGTCGTTTCAGCTTGTACTATCCTGATTATGTGCATCAGTTATATTATGCTTTTCAATCCGCGGACTGAAATTAATACTTTTAGTATGTTCTCTATTGTAATTGCTTTGGTGATGTGCTTTGGGATATCTCAGCAACAATTGAGTTTAGTTATTTCTGTCATCATTGCGGGACTGATAATTGCTCTGAATTATGAAATTTTGAAAAATATTACGCCCGGTAGAACCTATTGGTTACCTCCAATAGTGACGGTATCAGTTTTGATTTTCTTAATCCCAAAATGTTATCGATGTATTCGGCAGAATATGCAGGAGCTACAAGAGGGCAGACAGAGTAGCCAATTATCAAATATTGATGAGATTAAGAATCAAAATGAAGTTATGACGACTTCTTCTTCCGTTTCTTGATTACTTTGGTTCCAGGTGTTCCGGGTTTTTGTGTTTTTCTTTGGCCACCAGATTTTTCGATTAATTTTCCCATATCGGGCGCAGCTTTTATTTCTTTAATACGGTCACGAAGCATTGCAGCCTTTTCAAACTCTAAAAGTTTGGCTGCTTCAAGCATCTGCTCATCTAATTCATGTATACGCTCAGTACGATCATATTCTTGTTCTGTCGTATTCAATGCCTCTCGAGCAATTTTTCTTGCCCGAAGTTCTGATTCAATCCCAGTTCGAATTGCTTTTTTAATCGTTTTTGGCGTGATCCCATGATCTTGATTGTATTTTAATTGTATCTCACGGCGTCGATTCGTTTCATCCATAGCTTCCTGCATGGCCGGGGTGATGCTATCTGCATACAACACGACGTAAGAATCAACATTACGTGCAGCACGTCCAATTTGTTGAATCATACTCGTTGTGCTTCGTAAAAATCCGGCTTTATCTGAATCCAGAATCGCAACAAATGCTACTTCAGGTAGATCCAATCCTTCTCGTAATAGATTGACGCCGATCAATACATCAAATTCGCCTTCCCGTAATTCACGCAAAATTTGTATGCGATCTAATGTATCAATTTCAGAATGTAAATATCGGCAGCGAATACCTTGATCAGCCATGAATGACGCTAAATCTTCTGACAGTCTTTTAGTTAACGCGGTAATAAGTGCTCTTTGGCCCTTCTTGATACACTTTTGAGCTTCCTCAATGACATCGTTCACTTGACCAGTAGCCGGTCGAACTTCAATGGGTGGATCGACTAAGCCAGTGGGGCGAATAATCTGCTCAACGATCTCGCCCTGGCATTCCTCTAATTCATAAGGGCCGGGCGTTGCTGAAACAAAAATAACCTGTTGCCAGACATTTTCAACTTCATCAAACTTTAAGGGCCTATTATCCATCGCTGATGGTAGCCGAAATCCATGATCAACTAAAACGCGTTTACGTGCTTGATCGCCGTTATACATTGCTCGTATCTGAGGTAATGTAACATGGGATTCATCGACAAATACCACCCAATCTTTCTCGCCGTTTTGATTTGTATTCCCAGCATTTAATTGATCAGTTATTGCATCGGGAAAATAGTCCAACAGTGTATATGGCTTGCTTCCCGCTGGCCGACCATCAAGATGTCTTGAATAATTTTCAACACCCGAGCAGTACCCAACTTCTTGCATCATTTCTAAATCATACTGAGTTCGTGCAGTGAGTCGCTGTGCTTCGAGCAATTTACCTTCAGTACGTAGCTGGCCGGCACGTTTAACCATTTCATCTCGAATACCATCGATTGAATCAATCAGTTGATTTTCAGGCAAAACATAGTGCACAGCTGGGAAAATATACACGGATGTTTCATCTGCCAAGATCTCGCCAGTTAAGGGGTTGATGAACTGTATACCTTCGATCTCATCCCCAAATAACTCAATCCTGTATGCAAATTCCTCAGAAGCAGGGTACACCTCTATAACATCACCACGCACACGATACTTCCCGCGTACAAGCTCAATATCAGTGCGTTCATATTGCAAATCAGACAACGCAGACAATAGATCACGACGATTAATGAACTGGCCAACCGATAATGTAATCACAGATTTCTTATATGCATCAGGTGATCCAAGTCCATAAATACATGAGACGGATGCAACAATAATCACATCATTTCGCGTGATCAGATTGGTCGTGGCCGCTAATCTTAACCGATCAAGATCATCATTCCTAGAAGCATCCTTCTCGATATAGATATCTCTTTGTGGAATATATGCTTCGGGTTGATAGTAGTCATAGTAAGACACAAAATAAGACACAGCATTATCGGGGAAAAGTTCTTTGAATTCTTCATACAACTGCGCTGCTAGCGTTTTGTTGTGTGAAATAACCAAAGCAGGTTTGTTTAGCCTTGCGATGGTCTGAGCCATGGTAAATGTTTTACCAGTCCCTGTTGCCCCAAGGAGGGTTTGGTATTTTTTGCCAGATTCGATGCCATCTACCAATTGGTTAATAGCCTCAGGTTGATCCCCACGTGGGATGTTCTCGCTAACAAGTCGAAATTCATTCTTTTCCTTCATATGAATATTGTACGATAAGGTAACAAGATTTACATCGTAGTATTGATTGGTGTTAAATCTACAGTATTGACATGGGTAGAAAGGCAGGGCATTGATATGACTAGCGTGACAAAATTGATAGCATTTTTCCTATTATCGGCCAGCCTATTTGTTTATAACCCAGTAGATGCGACACAGGTGGGCACACAAGCCATGTCAGTTCGAGATCAGTCGTCCATGAGTGATTTGCAGGTTAATGAGCAGTATCAATCTGCACTTGATGGCTACAACGATTTATTGGAAGGGAATGTCGACAAAGATGGCTGGATAAATTACTCGGGGATACAAGAGGAGCAGGACAAGCTTCGTGATTATATCTCCTCATTGGCAAATATTGATATGAGTGCATTAGATCGCGATCATCAGTTAGCCACATACATCAATGCATATAACGCTTTTACGCTCATGTTAATCTTGGAATATTGGGACAACGGTAAGTTACAATCAATTTTTGATATTCCAGAAAACAGGCGATGGGATGATGTTCGCTGGCAAGTTGGTGCGAATACATATAGCTTAAATCAAATTGAACATACATTGATTCGGCCAGTTTTTAATGAGCCCCGCATCCATTTCGCACTTGTATGTGCCGCATATAGCTGTCCCCCGCTTCGTAATGAAGTTTATGATAGTACCATGATCGAGGATCAACTCAATTCTCAAGCTCAATATGTTCACGATCATAAACGCTGGTATCAATATGACGCAAATCAGAAAAAAGTCATGCTTACCAAGTTGTATGAATGGTACGCTACAGATTTCGAGATTAATGTTCAAGGTATACTCTATTTCATCGCGCAATATAGACCTGAGATTGCCACTTTGCTGAATAATGGCGAAGAGCCAGAAATACAATGGATTCCATACGATTGGCGTTTAAATGATATACAGAACAAGCCGCAGTAGTATTAACTTGAAAATACATGCCTTTATGGGTTGAGTTGTCATGGTTGAAAAGATTGATAGTGCAGTTGTTCTGTTCGATGAAATACTCCGTATTCATGATCATCATGCACTTTACGATGCATGTAAGCATCACGATGTGGTCATACCTGTTTATGTACATCATCCCAGCATTCGATTGGGGTCAGCCAAGAAATGGTGGCACCATTACTCACTTATCTCTTTGAATGAGAATCTTCATGAAAAGAAATCTCGCTTAATTATCAGGCAGGGTGATTTATCAAAAGAACTCCTAAATCTTCTTAATGACGTACGATGTAGTAAGCTGTATCTACATCAAACACTTCATCCATTGAAGATAAAAAAATATCAGAATCTTATACGCGAATGTGAAAAACAGAAGATTACAGTCAACCAATACCCACCAGATATGTTGTTTAAGCCAGATCAAATTCTTAATCAGCAGAACAATCCGTATAAGGTCTACACACATTATCGGAAAGCATGTTTGCATGATATCGTGCAACTGGATATCAAGCCTGTTCCCACATCACTTAAGCCAATTACACGATGGCCAAAAAGTTTAAAGATCAATGAACTCCATTTGTTACCCGAAGAAAATTGGTCCGATCATTGGCCCAAAATTTGGTCTCCAGGTGAACTGCAGGCTAAGAAGCAACTGAATATATTTATCAAAAATGCCATCTTAGATTATTCGGAAAAACGCGATTTCCCATCTGTCGATGCTACCTCAAAAATGTCAGTTTTCTTAGCCAATGGCGACATAAGTTCAAAGTATATCTGGGCAAAAGTCGTATCAAAGTTCAATAAAACCAAGCAGTATTCAGAGGTAGAAGCTTATCTAAAGCAACTGGTATGGCGCGAATTTGCATACTACATCCTATGGCATTTCCCACACACGTTAGATAAACCTCTCTATGATAAATATTCCGCATTCCCTTGGAAACAAAATCAGGAAGAACTCAAAGCTTGGCAGACTGGTAAAACTGGATATCCAATTGTAGATGCAGGTATGCGGCAACTATGGCATACAGGCTTCATGCATAACAGATTGCGAATGATTGTTGGATCTTTTTTAGTCAAAGATCTGTTAATCCATTGGCATGAAGGGGCACATTGGTTTGAAGAAACATTACTCGACGCTGACGATGCAAATAACACACTTGGATGGCAATGGGTCGCAGGTTGCGGCGCAGATGCCGCCCCATATTTTCGCATTTTCAATCCAATTACGCAGGGCGAAAAGTTTGATAAAGCTGGTGAGTACGTACGTACATGGTTACCTGAGCTTAAAAATATGCCAGATAAATTCATTCATCAGCCATGGAATGCCCCAGAGCACACTCTGAAAAAAGCAGGTGTAGAGTTGGGTATAAATTATCCCAAACCAATTATTGATCACAAGATTGCACGAGAACGAGCCTTAAAGGCATTGTACTCTTTGAAGTAAAATGCGTAATCATTTACCGTATATTCATTTTGTGCAAACGATAAAGATAGAACATTGCGATGCACGTCGAGATAATAATGATTGGTATGATGCATAAAATGATGCCGGTATTGTCATCATTGCTAGAAGATAAATTTCTACCAATAATGCCAACTAATGGGCCTATCGCGAATCCAGCCCCAATAATACTTTCATGTGCGCCACCAGCATCTACCGCAGCATTTTTTATCGATAATGCATAATACAATGCACCAAAATATATTAACCCTGATGCTAGCCCAAATAGAATTTCACCCAATATGATCATCATGAGATTATCGCTCATCAAGATAAGTAAAAATCCAACGGGCAATATAATGATCATCAAAAATAGAGGAGATGAGCGTCCATGCCAGATTGTTAGCCCGCCGAGGATTACAAAAGAAACAACGCGTGTAATATCTAAAAAGCCTGACATACCTGCACTAAACTCGACCGAATACCCCAATCGTAAAAATACACTAGGCAGCAATGGTGCTAGCAAAAATAGTAAGATGTAGCTTAGTATCATGGATGCGCGACTAGCCCGTAATAACAATGTGTACCGCTCTACACGATTCTTGATAGTTGTCTCGTGTATTTCAACAGAAAGTTGTCGCGGCTTATTTACAAGCTTCAAGCAAAAAATAATAGAGATAAAATGCGTCACGATTGCCGCTACGAAAAATAGCAAAGGACTACTTGAACCGACTAAAAAGCCAGTCAGGATCAATGCAATCGGCGCAGCCGCTGCCCATGTTATATTAAAATGCCCAACAGTTTTAAACATCTCCTTGCCCGAGTTACCCGCGCCAACATACGCTTCAACAACCGGCCACTTTATCCCTGTAAACAAGCCAATCATCGAAAAACACAAGAATATTCCTAGCATGCTTGATGTAAATGCGAGCATGATCGTAAAAAAGATCAATCCAGTGAATGAGATCAATAATACACTGCGTTCATCAATCTTTTTGGTTATACCATGGCTGAACAGAGCGCCTATCGCGTACACGATGCCAAAACAAAATGCCAACCAAAGATTGTTCAGTGAGGAGTATGCAAGTACATCACTCGCATAAAAATAAAAGCCACGTTCTAAAAAAATCGCAGCTAAGCTTTCCGTGAAAGCAATAAAAAATATATGTTGTTTTGGGTTCGTGTGAAACATTGCTATAAATGTCTCTTCGTCATGGCGCGTCGAATAGAGCGATCAGCATCACGCTCCTTTATATCATGCCGTTTATCATGAGCTCTTTTACCACGTCCTAATCCAATCTCGATTTTTACAATGCCGCGACTTGTGAAATACATCGCCAAAGGCACAATCGTAACACCTTTCTCGCGTGTCTTATTTGCTAACTGCTTGATCTGTTTTTTATGTGCTAAAAGAGTTCGCACACGCTTAGGTTCATGTTGATGGACACCAGCGTGAGGATATTTCGATATTTCACAATTAACGAGCTTTAGCAGCAATTCTTTTTCATCGACTGTCGCATAACCCTCTGCGATGGATGCTTGGCCATCACGAATCGACTTTACTTCAGAACCCTGCAACGAAATCCCACATTCCAGTTTATCACTGATATGGTAGTCATGGTACGCACGACGATTGACAATTCGCCGTGTTTGACTTTCGTTTTTATGTTTCTTTTTATGCTTTTTTGCCATCACTTATCTCAAATTAAAATACTTTTGCCTTACATCATACACCTATTTTCCGACACAGAAACTCGAAAATACGTGTCCAATGACATCATCAGGTGTCATTTCACCACCCAACGCTGCCATTTCATCCAATGCTTCTCTCATTGCGCTTGCGATCAATTCAATATCAAAAATCCTAGATTCATTGATCTGGTTTTCTAATAAATCAATCGCTTCTTGAAGGCATGCAATTGTACTCCGAATAGCTGCTTCATGGCGAGGCTGCAAGGTTAGCTGTTCCGCATGAGCACTAGTCGCGCGATTTCGAAGATGAGCCGTGATTTTCTTTCTTAGATGCTCAAGCCCTGTATGCTCTAATGCGCTGATCTGTATCATTTGATCGTTGTTAATTGTGTGGCGACTAGTCTCAAATAAATCGCTTTTATTCTGTACATAGAGCTTAGGTGTTCGGGGAGCGATATGATCAAAGAACGATTGCTTACAGGATGGATCGCTTACACAGAGCACCAGATCCGCTCCATCAATAGCTTGCTGAGCAGCTTCTTGTGCGTGCTCATCAATCGAACTGTCAACATGATCCAAACCCGCAATATCGATCAGCATCACTTCAAGTGATGAATGAATCATTGTAGGTTCTGCGAGAATATCTCTCGTGGTGCCTGGCATCGCACTAATCACAGCTCGCGGTTTACCAAGCATCGCATTAAAAAGAGTGCTCTTACCCACACTAGGCTCACCAACTAGCACAACGCGTGGCATAGATTCAACCGCACCCCAAGATCGACTTGCTTTTAAGAGTTCCTGCAATTGATGCCAAATTTTATTGAGATTGCTTTCGAGTTGATTCGGTTTGATTGGAATAACATCTTCCTGATCAACAAAATCAATCCCAGCTTCGACTAGGGCGAGCTGAATAGAAAGATGGTTCACAATCTCAAATGCAAAGGAACCCAACTTGCCATTTTTTAGCATTTCTGCAGCATGCAGTTGTCCATCCGATGCTGCTGATATTGTTGCCGCAATACCTTCCGCCTGAGTCAAATCAAGTTTGCCACAAGCAAACGCTCGAAACGTAAATTCACCTGGCTCCGCAAGCCTTGCTCCCAATCCAATCGAGCGCTGCATGATGAATTCCAACAATGCAGGATGACTTGGCAATTGCACTTCGATCGTGTCATCACCGGTATAGCTGCCTGGCCCCGGTAAAAATGTAACTGCACACGCAAAACCCAAGTCTTTGAGTTTGCCCACACATATCGTTCGTTCTTTCAATTCGCTATCAAAATCGCATAACTTCAAAGCAATTTTTACCGCGTCATTACCAGATAGCCTGACCAAACCTCTAGCGGATTGTCCCGGAGCTGAACTCACTGCAACAATAGTTTCAGAGCGATTGAGTTTGCCTATATCATTCAATGAACAACCAGTGCTCGCATGGTGACTGCGAGCACTGGCATTGGAATTTAGATTTGAGTGACTTTCTCTCATATCACATCAGCATTTATTTACGCTTTGGTGGCTTACGATTGCCTTGGTCTGGTTGCTGCATCTTCTTCTGTTTTTCTTCCAGAACTTTCTGCATGCGATCCATAAACCCACCAGATTTTTTAGGTTTCGTTTTCCGCGGCGTAAATAATTCACCACGTTCTTCAAGCTCACGCACATGTTTCCGCACAAAGTAACTATCAACAATACCTGCTGAAGTCGACGCAAGAATATAGAGCGTTAAACCTGACGGTGCTGAATACAAAAACAGTGGGAACAACAACACCATAAACTTCATCATCTTCTGTTGTTGGCGTGCTTGATCCGTCGTTGCTGGCGGAGTGGTGAATTTCTGTTGAACGAAAAATACTACACCCATCAACAAAGGCAAAATATTGATCGAAGAATAATCCAGTGTGATAAAGATCAACTGAATTGGTTTCTGGTCTGCAAACAACGAGATAAACCGGTCAGGGCTCGACAAACTCGTCAAGAACTGCCAATCCCCTCCAAACATTTGACTAATGCTGTTAAACACATTGTAAAACGCGGGCTGTCCACGTAATTCGATTGCGTAATAAAGCATCGCATACAATGCCACCCAGATCGGCATCTGCAAGAACATCGGCAAACAGCCCAGCATATTAAACGGATTGATGTGTTTCTCTTTATAAAGTTTCATCATCTCCGGCTGGAGTTTACTACTGTCATCCGCATATTTCTTTTTCAGTTTTTCCATCTCAGGCTGAATTGCCTGCATCTGCTTACCCATCTTCATCATGTTGATTTGCGAGCGACGCGTGATCGGATGAAGCACCAATCGGACAATCAGTACGAGGATAATAATCGCGATACCCCAGTCCATCACGATTGCATGAATCACTGTCAGGAACCAAAGCAACGCACGCGCCAAAGGCTGGAAAGTACACCACGTGCAGCCCAACACATAACGCACCATATCATCAAAAGCCATTGCCTCGTAAGGTGCCTGGTTGAACAGTGATGAAAGCCGTGGCCCCGCAAAAATCGAAATACTTAAATCATCAACCTCACCCGGTTGCAACTGTGTTTTCTGAGATTCCATCCCAAAGATCACAATGCGCCCCGGATGCTCTGTCTGCATATCTTGCTTAAACGAAGGCACAACATGCGTCTTGATCTCTGGGAATACTTCTTGAATTGGCGTCACATCACTTGGCTTCGTGACATCCTTCGACACATCTGCAGACGTCACAACCGAAAAATATCGGTTTTCCGCAGCAAACCACGCCAACACAGACCCGTACTCAATATTGTCAATGTTTGGCCAAATCCCAGCTGGAGATGAATCACCATTCTGAGCCGCACTTTTAAAATCTTCCAACAGTGCACGGCGATCCTGGATTCCGTCATATGTCACAATCCGTGTACGTAATGGATCAGACTTGGGAAAGTAAGCCGTCAAAAACTGACGCTTATCACCAAGATAAGCCGCACCATCATCAATCACATCACCTTGAGCATACTGATCGTATTGCACATCAATCGGTTTGCCGCTCAGATTAACAACCTGCTGTTTCAGCTCAATGCTATAGCTATCCTTCGGCAGCACGTACGTTCTGACCACCTCAACAACGTCATTTCCATCCCCATCCTCAATCACAAGACTATATGTCACTTGCTCGCCATCAGTGATCATCTTCACTTCTGAAGATTCCCAAGCCTTATTGAACAGTTCAATCACCTGCCCATTGACACGAATCGAGTTCGCTGTGTATGGGAACACATTAAGCTCTTGATCACGCCCAGTTTTTGTCTTCAGCTCGCCTTCAACACTGTAAGGCACACCCGTTGGCCCCGTCACGCGGTCATAATCCGCCAGCGTAAATCGCTTGACGCCGCTACCCCAGCGATACAGTTCAACCTTAAGTTTGTATCCGCTTTTAGTGTCATCAGAACCCAGTGTCTGTGATTCAGAGATCGCTGCTTGGCGTACTTTCAACCCTTCGATCGGTGCAACTTCTGTCACGATTGGCGTTTCAACCTGCGGCTCGGCCTTAACCTCATCCACCTCACGCTTTATTTGCTCAACAGCCTTCGCCTCTGCCTGTTCACGCTGCTCAATTGCTGTAGTCTGTTCCTGCACCAAAGCTTCATCTTCAGCGCCTTGGAAAAGAAACGCTGCCGCGAACAGCAAGCCCAACAGGACTGCAATTATGGGTACCAAAATCCTCATCGATTCCCTCTATCCTTAAACGGGATTAAACACTCAGAGTCAGGTGTGTAATGATTCACAAAATTCGAACTAAAAAGCTCGATACCGCTGACTCGTCATATCATCTGATGTCAAGTAATCAACCCACAGCAAAGCCTAGGCTTCATTACGAAAGACGCTTTAAAACGTCTAGTATAAAGGCCAATACGTTTTCTCGCGAACATACGTATCAGCCCTTCGTTTCATCAATATTATGGCCAGTGCTGTTTGCAAAGCCCAATACTTGTCATTT
This sequence comes from Poriferisphaera corsica, assembly GCF_007747445.1. NCBI lineage: Bacteria > Pseudomonadati > Planctomycetota > Phycisphaerae > Phycisphaerales > Phycisphaeraceae > Poriferisphaera > Poriferisphaera corsica. The sequence goes on along the minus strand of NZ_CP036425.1, from coordinate 2,582,894 downwards.
CACCATACATCCGCCATTTTTACGTCATGAGCAGCCACTCAGAACCAAGTGTCGAACTATATGCAAGTTATGCGAAATCTTCCGAAAATCGGTATAGGTGATGTATCAGAATGACGCATCAAAAGATGCTGCTGGCAATTCTCACGATATCCTGATAAGTCACGATCACAAACACCATCCCGATCAGTGCCAAGCCAACGTACAACGCCGCCATCTGCACCGCCGGACTCGCCGGTGATCCCTTGATCTTCTCAATAATCAGGAACACAATATGCCCGCCGTCCACAATCGGGATCGGCAAGAAGTTCAGCACTGCTAAGTTGATACTGATCAGCCCAAGGAAGAAGAACAACCAAGAGTAGCCTCTTGATGCCGTCTTCGTGCCTACTTCCAGAATCCCCACCGGCCCACGCAGATTACTGATCCCAACCGTCCCTCGCGCCAGACCAGCCAGCGTCTGATACGTCTGCACCGTAAACTGCCACGTCTTCACCATCCCCAGTTTGCCCGCCTCAATCGGATTCTTCGCAATCACCGGCAACATCAGCGTGTCAAAGAACATCTGATTCGTGATCCGCCAGCCAGCATTCGCTAATCCGCGAGCTGCAGCCGTATCAAGTACCATTTGCTTATTCTCAATCGGTTGCCCCGCAACATTCAGCATGAACGACACATCAACACTTGCTTCGCCATTCTCGCCAACCTTCACCTCAGACAAGAGCCTTTGAATATCACCCCAGCTCCCAACCTTCTGTCCCCCAATCGAAACCAGCGACGACCCGCTGCTTAGCTGCAGATCAGCCGCAGGTGTGTTTGGCAATGTCTGCGCTACAAGTGGTTTCTCTAAATACAAGTCAGGCAGGAAGCCCAATAGGCCCTTCCGAGGCGTGATCGCACCCAGATCCACCAAATCACCATCTCGCATCACCGTCACTTGTACCGGCTTGTCACCCACCTCTTTCAATTTCGCCTGCAGCATCATCAGCGTTGGCCATTCCACACCACCCACATTCGCGATCAAATCGCCTTCCTCAGCCTTCGCTTCTTTCAACGCACTATTTTTCTCACTAAACCCACCCACCATCAGTGCTGGCATCAATCCCGCCAAATTCTGATCCAGCCCGTCGCCACCATACTCAAGCCGCGGCGATCCTTGCAGTTTAGCAACGACTTCTTTCCCATCCTCACTCTTAAACCCAAACTCGCCCGGCTGCCCCTTTAACGCATTGAGCGCCAAAACAAGCTGCCCATAATTCTCAATCGGCTTCCCATTCACCGCCACCAAATCCATATCCGCACGCACACCCTGCTCATACGCAGAGCTTGTCTGCAAAATCGAACCGACCGTCGTCGTACGTGGATCTTCCACTCCGATTCCTAGTAAGCCTTCCATCGCAAAGTTTGGCTTGGGCTTAATCTTGTAAGTTAATTCATTTTTCTCACCGGGTCGATCAATCTTCAATACCAGCGGCGTCTCGCCATCACTCAGCGCACTTGCCACCTTCAGATCCGACATCTCGCTGATCGATTTCCCATCCACCGACACAATCTTGTCACCAGCCTTCAAGCCTTGATAACCCGCCGCGTCCTCATGTCCTTCAGCATACGTCGTCGCCGCAGGCATCCCCGGCAACACACCACCAACAATCGCTGGTGGGAACTTCACGCCAATTTGGAACGCCAGAATGAAGAACAAAAATCCAAAAATAACATTCATCACAACACCCGCCGAAATCACGCAAGCTCTCGCCCAGATCGGCTTGTTATTAAACGACCTTGGGTCAACGCTCCGAGCCTTCGGATCCATATCCTCTTGCCCTAGCATCTTCACATACCCGCCTAACGGCAGATAGTTCAGCCTGTACTCGGTTTCGCCCAACCCAATCGCTTCCGCAGCATCATCCTTCAGCTGGTTATCGATATCCTCAAATTTCGTGCCCGGCTCAACCTTCCCCTCGGAAAGCAGCCGCGCCAAGATCTGCTTCTCATACTCCGGCTCAGTCGAGCCAAATTTCAAACCAATCCCTTTACGCCACGACACCATCGCCGTACCAAATCCAATCGCAAACTGAGGGCACTTGATACCCACCCACTTCGCAACCAGAAAGTGTCCTAACTCATGGACGAATATCAGAAAACCAAAACCAATCAGAAACTTGATAAAAGAGAATACAGCCATCGGCTTCAATCGCTCCAAATATATCTCAGCAGCTCTCGCCGCATCATTTCATTTCCAGCATCTCGCAATGCTCACTCATTTCGCCTTCTCAAGCTTTCGCTCTTACAGCGCTCCAAATTCTACCATCCCCCAATTATCGCACCCTTATTTCGTCGGCTCATCCCTCCCACCAACATTCAAACCCGACTCATTTCCTCACAAAACCCCATTCGCGTCATATTGACCAATCTGCTGATCAACATACGCCCGCGCCTTCTGATCCGCCTCCATCACCGTCTCCAGACTATCCACAGGCTTCGACTCAATCGCACTCAGCGCCTCAGTCACCAGCCGCGTAATCTGGCCAAACGGGATCTGTCTCCCCAAGAACGCCGCCACCGCCGCCTCATTCGCCGCGTTAAAAATCGCTCCAGCCGTTCCCCCAGCCTCGATTACCGAGTACGCCAGTTTCAGCGATCCAAATCGCTCAACGTCCGGCCCTTCAAACGTCAATTGTGACAACGTCCGCCAATCCATCTTCTCACTACCGCCCAATCCACGCTCAGGATACGTCAAGGCATACTGGATCGGCGTCTTCATGTCCGGAGGCCCCAATTGAGCCAGCACCGAATTGTCAACAAACTCCACAAAGCTATGAATCACACTCTGCGGATGAACAATCACATCTATCTGCTCGCCCGGCAAGTCAAACAGCCAGTGAGCCTCAATAATTTCTAACGCCTTATTCATCATCGACGCCGAATCTATCGTGATCTTCTGTCCCATCTCCCATGTCGGATGCTTAAGCGCTTGCTCAACCGTCGCCGCCTCAATCGTTTCCTTTTCCCACGTACGGAACGGCCCACCCGATGCAGTTAATACAATCCGTTTGACCATCCGGTTCGGATGATCGTGCAAACATTGAAAAATTGCGCTATGTTCCGAATCCACCGGCAACAATTCCGCGCCATGCTCCCGCACCAACGGCGAAACCAACTCACCTGCCGCAACCAGTGTTTCCTTATTCGCTAGGCTGATCCGCATCCCGCGCTCAATCGCCGCCATCGTTGCCGGCAAGCCCGCCGACCCAACAACAGCCGCCGCAAGATCCGTCGCTTCAACCGCCTCCACCAAATCCTTCGTCGCAAACTCCCCACCAAAAACCTGTATCCCAGGCAGCGCATCCTTCACCGCCTCAACCTGGGACTCATCCCCCACCGCAACATGCTTCACGCCAAATCGCTTCGCTTGTTCGATCAGTACATCAACACGCCTCCCCACCGCCAGTCCCACCACATCAATATCCGCTAGATCGTGCGCATTCAAATGCTCCACAACCTTTAGCGTGTTCTCACCGATCGAACCCGACGAGCCCAACACAATCAGCTTGCGTTTCCCTGCATTCCCTTGACGATTTGCCTTCAAACAAGTTCCCTTCTGTCTGACGGTTCTGTCACACACAAACTGCAACACGAAACACGATCATTTACTTCTTCAGCATCCTGTTACTGTAGCCGCTGCTCGTAACGCTTTTTGTTTCGACTTTCTTCACGCTCTTACTCGAACGCTTCTTGCGACGCACAACCTTACTTCCCGTACGTCCTTCAACCTTCTTTTCATTCCCAGCATCAGCATTGCTAGTCTGATTGCCCGTTTCCGCGCGGCTTGTCGAAGCACGCTTCTTACGAACTTTCGTCCTGGGTTTCGGTGCTGCTTGATGGCCCGCCACATCGTCACTACTTACACGACGTGTGGTATAACGTTTCTTGCGAATCGGCTTCTTCTCTTCAGCCAAATGATCCGCAACATTGCCATTCACTTCAGCTTTAACTTCCCGAGCTTCTTCCAGAACATTGCCAACCTGTTCCGGTGAAACCTTACGCGGCTTATCAACGCTCGATGTTCGTACTGACTTCTTCTTCGAAGTCGTCGCACGTTTCTTCCTCACGGTTTTCTTGCGTGTACTACTTTTCTTCTCATCCGATTTCGCCGCTTTATACTGTTCAGCAACATCCTCAGCTTTCCGCGGTTCAACCTTCACATCTTCACGCTTCTCATCCTTACCACCTCTACGCCTGCTGCGATCCGATGATCGCCCACGTTCAGAAGATCTTTCACGATCCGAAGTCCGCTCGCGGCTTGACGATCTCTCACGCCCAGATGGTCGTTCACGATCACGATCCGATGACCGTCGACGATCCGATGATCGTTCGCGGCTCGAAGAACGTTCATGCTTCTCACCTGATTCATTCCCGCCCTCATCCGAGCCTTCTCGCTGTCTTGAACTATCCGAACTACGACGCCTTCGACTATCCGTACCCCGGCGGCGACGTGAATCTTTCTGTTCTTCTTGTTGCTCTTCTTTAGCCATCTCCCCATCTTCAGATTCGTCATGCAGCTTCTTACCACCACGGCTTCCACGCCGTCTTCTGCGACGCTTCTTCTGTTCTTCTTCCTCTGCCGCTGCTTCACGCGCCGCATTTTCTTCGACGAGCTGACTGATCTCAGCCTCAACTTCGTTTCCTTCCAACGCTTCTTCCGGTTCCTGAACCATAGGAATTTCGTCAATCGCCAAATCAATATACGCAGCATCAATCGGCTTCGGAATCTGCTTGCCGCTCATCAAATTCTCAATATTCAGCGGCGTCTTTCGCTCGTCATAAGCCTTAATTTCAAGGAAATCAATCTGTTCACCGCCCACGCGCACCATCACCGGCTTGCCATGCTTACGCTCCAAACTCACCAACTGCGCACGCTTCCGGTTTAACAAATGGAACGCAACATCCGGGCTGATCACCAGCTCCAAATGCGCAACCTTACGATGATGCATCACCATCGCCAGCTTACGCATCACCTCAAGCACCACCGTCTCCGCCGTCTTCACATGACCCGTCCCCGCACAATGAACACATTCATTGTAAATCGACTTCTTCAACGACGGCCGCATCCGCTGACGCGTCATCTCCAGCATCCCAAACTGACTGATCGGATTGATCCGCGACCGCGCACGGTCGTTCTTTAAATTCTGACGGAACCGTGACTCGATCTTGCGACGATGCCGCGATTCACGCATATCAATCAGGTCATTAACCACCAACCCGCCAAGGTCGCGCAACTTCAACTGTCGACAAATCTCATCCACAGCTTCCATGTTCGTATTAAACGCATTCGATTCCGCATCTTGTGCATCACGACTCTTGCCCGAGTTCACATCAATCGCAACCAATGCCTCAGCCTGGTCAAACACCAACGCGCCACCCGATGGCAGCGGCACTTCTCTCGCATTGATCTGATCAATCTGATCTTCAATCCCAAACCGGTGGTAGATCGGGACCAGATCGTTGTAGTAAACAACTTTCGTTTTTGTTCGCGGGTTCGACACCGCCAAGAAGTCCCTTGCACGCTTCGCCGCCGTTACATCATCAATCAAAATCCGACTAATGTCATTACGGAACACATCACGAATCGTCCTGATGACCAAGTCCGATTCTGCATACAATTCGCCCACCGTCTTGATCGCCTTCTTACGTTTCTCGATCGACTTCCATAGCCGCGCAAGATACGCAAGGTCCCGCTTCAAATCTGTCTTTGTTTGCCCAATCCCCGCCGTACGAACAATGAATCCAAAACCGGATGGCGGCTTAAGATCATTCAAAATCTTCTTCATCGAACGACGCGCATCTTCATCCTCCACCTTCCGTGACACGCCCAACCTTTGCATGTCAGGCATCATCACAATAAACCGACCCGGGATCGACAGATAACTCGTCAGGGTAGGGCCCTTCGTCCCAATCCCTTCCTTCAGAACCTGTACCGTGATCTCTTGTCCACGCTTCAAGCACTTCTGAATAGGCGGACGATCACGCCGTGGCGTCTTACTTCCTACCTGTTCAAATTCTTCTTTATCTTTTCCTGGAAAATACTTCGGATGAAGATCCGAGATATGCAAAAACCCGTTTCTTTCCAGACCGAAATCGATAAATGCAGCCTGAATCGAAGCCTCTACATTCGTCACACGTCCTTTGTAAATATTACCGACATGCGACTCGGCGCTAGACCTTTCCTGATAGAACTCGTCCAGCTTCCCGTCCACAGCGATTGCAATCCTGCATTCTTCGCCGGGAACATTATTAATCAACATTTCTGATTTTGACACAGTGCGTCACAGCCCGCTGTTCCAATGACAACGCATACGCAAACATCGCTTATTTCATGAACATTGCAATCATTTTCTGATCGTGCTCTCGATATTAAGCATCCTGCTTGCCTGCGTTTTATCCTTCAAACGCCGGGCATTCCTTACTTTTATGTGTCGCGTCGCTTCTAGCCGGATCCCAAGGGTACAATTCCTCAATCATCTCAGCGAGCATCGCGTTCACGTTTTACTTTTCACCCAAAGCTAATATCCGATGGAACGTCCACCGACGACTTCAGGCATAATTTTTCCTGCTTCACCTTTAAGGTAGTTGAGTACCTCACGATTCGAGTCAAACCCGCTTACTTTCCGGGCAACCCGTCTGCATTGATCTACACTCACCGATCTAATCAACTGTTTGATCTCTGGCAGTGCTGGCGGCGTGATCGAGAAATTCCTCAATCCCAAGCCAATCAACAACATCGTGAACTCCGGATCACTCGCCATCTCGCCGCAAAGACTGACATCAATCTTCGCTCGCTGCGCCGCACGGATCACTTCCTTAATTAATGTGATTACCGCCGGATGTGCAGCCGAGTACAAACTCGCGATCCGCTCATTTCCACGGTCTACTGCGACCGTGTATTGAATCAAGTCATTCGTGCCAATACTGAAAAAATCGACCTCATGAGCAAACGTCAACGCCTGCAAGGCCGCGCTCGGCACCTCTATCATCATACCCACCGGAATGTCTTCCCGATACCCTATCCCCTGATCTTCCAAATCCTCCTTCACATCAGACAAAATCATCTTCGCCTGACGCAACTCCATCACATTACTGATCAACGGGAACATAATCTTCACCGGCCCCTCAACGCTCGCCCTCAAAATCGCCCTTAACTGCGTCTTAAACAGCGGTAAATTCTGCAAGCAAAGCCTGATCGACCGACAACCCAAAAACGGGTTCCGCTCATTCCACAAACTCGATGGCGTCAAATCCTCCACCACCTTATCCGCACCCAAATCCAGCGTACGTATCGTCAGCGGCCTTCCCTCCAGCCCCTGAATCGCCTGGACATACGTCTCATACTGCTGCTGCTCCGTAGGAACACTCTCAGCCGCTAGATACAAAAATTCCGTTCGATACAACCCAATCCCCACCGCACCATTACTCAGCGCATGATGAATTTCCTCCGGGAACTCAATATTCGCCTGTAATCCAATCTCCGTCCCATCCTTCGTTACTGCCGGTTTATCATGCAGCTCTCGCAGAATTTTCGCCTGCTGAGCCATTTTCTTCGCCTCAGCGCGATACTCCATCAGCTTCGCCGCATCAGGCTCAATCACCACCAAGCCACGATTACCATCCACCACAATCGTGTCACCCGTCGACACATCCGCCGTGATATCCTCTAAGCCCACAATCGCTGGAATCCCCAATGCATGCGCCAAAATCGCCGTGTGACTCGTCCGCCCCCCAGCATCCGTCACCAGCGCCTTAATCTTTTTTTTGTCCAACGTCACCGTCTGGCTTGGCGTCAAGTCATGCGCCACCACAATCGCAGCGCCACGCAGATTCTTCAGCTCTTCCCGATTGCTCCCGATCAAGTGCTTCAAGATTCGGCGTTCCAAGTCTCGAACGTCCGTCACCGTCTTACGTACCAATTGACTATCATGTGCCGCAAACGTGCTCGCCAGCTTCCGCAGCGTCACATAAACCGCATATTCCGCCGATACGCGCGTCGTCGTGATCGTCTGCTCAATCTGCTTGATCAGCGCCTGATCTGCCAGCACACCCACATGAAAACTGAAAATCTTCGACAGCTCCTCACCTAACGTGCTCGCCGTCTGCTCTCGCAATCCCTCAATCTCACTAATCGAATCTCCCACCGCCTTCTGTAACCGCACAATCTCGTCATCAACCTTACCCAGTGAAATCAACCGCCTCGGAACAGGCTGATCCTCAGCATCCAGAACAAACGCCGTAAAAATCGCGACGCCTGGCGAAACTGGTATGCCTCTCTTGATCTGCATCATCTCTCTAGTTCTTGCCTGTCTCGTAACTTAATCTTCCTAAAAATAGATTGTTCTTGGCATTCTACACTAGCCAGTAAGCTTATGCCCAGAAAACCTTTACATTTATCGATCTGTATGGCAATACGTCTTGTCTGACTGAAAAACGTACTGAGAATTCTAAATATAAAACGTGAGGCTCAGGACTCAGCCCCATTGGAGATACGACTATTGTATCGTCCTTTTCAGGGGCCCGCCCTAAGCCTCACGCATTGTGTATATCTAAATTGACCAATAACTCATTGGATCCCCCCTCACCCCCAATTTTCAAGCCCACCACCGCCGGTGGTGGGGTGTTCCGCTAGCCCAACTTCCGGGTGGGCCAACTTCCGGGGGGGCAAAATCAGGCTTTCGCTGCCGCTGCTTCTTTCAAAGCCGCAACCTTATCCAGTTTTTCCCAGCTGAATTCGCCGTTCTTGCCTGGCTTGCGACCAAAGTGGCCATGAGCAGCCGTCGCTTCGAAAATCGGCTTCTTCAGATCCAAAGTCTTGATGATCCCGCCCGGTGTCAGTGGGAACACTTCACGAACGATCTGACCGATCACATCTTCAGGAATCTTGTTCGAGCTATAAGTATCCACACAAACCGATGTGGGCTCAGGTACGCCGATCGCGTATGAAAGCTGAACTTCACAAACATCACACAAATCAGCAGCAACCAGATTCTTTGCAATGTAACGCGCCATGTAAGCTGCCGAACGGTCAACCTTCGACGGGTCTTTACCCGAGAACGCGCCACCGCCGTGACGACCGCGACCACCGTACGTATCAACAATAATCTTACGACCTGTCAAACCGGTATCACCGTGAGGCCCGCCAATTTCAAACTGACCCGTTGGGTTCACGTGAATCGTTACGTCATTCGCATCGAACAGATCCTTAGGCATGCAAGGTTCAATCACATGCTTAATAATTTCTTTCCGAAGCTCTGCCTGCTTGTCATCGCCGTTCCACTCAGGGCCGTGTTGCGTCGAGATCACAACCGTATCAACACGCACTGGCTTGTTGTATTTGTTGTACTCAACTGTCACCTGGCTTTTCGCATCTGGACGCAAGAACTTCACCTTGTTGCTTTCGCGAACTGCAACGTGTTTCTCCATCAATTTATGCGAAAGATCAATTGCCAAAGGCATCAGATCTTCAGTTTCCTTACAAGCAAAACCAAACATCAAACCCTGGTCGCCAGCACCTTGTTCTTTATGAAGACCTTCGCCCTCAGTCACACCCATGCTGATGTCATCCGACTGACCGTGGATCGTGCGAAGCACCGCACAACTCTCGCTGTCAAACTTCATGCGAGGATCCGTGTAACCAATACGCTTCACGGTCTTGCGAACCGTATCTTCAATATTGTTCAGCGCCGCAACAGCTTTATCGTTGTGAACCGTCACTTCACCAGCCACTACGACCAAACCCGTTGTACATAGTGTTTCACAAGCAACACGCGCCTGTGGGTCAACAGCAAGCAAACTATCCAACACCGCATCAGATACAGCATCTGAAACCTTGTCTGGGTGTCCCATGGACACAGATTCGCTTGTAAACAGGTAGTGGCCGCTTTCCAATTCTTTTGACATGTTCATATACCTATAAATAGATAATCAGTTTTAAAATCTACCGTCAGCAAGCACATTCATAGCGCAATGCCGACATCATTCCAACTTCAGGGACTGCAGTTTGTACCAATCATAGCCCCAAATCGCAAATCAGCGCGCAATATACCGCACAAATTTCTATCTTACTACCATTCCCATCCCCACTCATTCTCCCCCGATTCCCCCCTCGATCCCCCTCATCCCCCATTATCTCTCTCATGCCCCATACGCCCCACACTCCCGCTTACTATTCGCATTCCTCAACCCCCGCACCGCCGGTGCGGGGGTGTTTGCAACGCAAGTGTGCATGGATCAGCATCTTCCATGTGAGTAAGGTGAACAAGCAGCCCCCCATATTTCATCAATAGAATGAAATGCTCGTTTTGAGTGAATGCGTAGCGAAATAGTGCGGCATGTGTTAAGGTCACGAAACGTGAAGCGACCGAGTCGCTCTTGGAGAGATTACTTTTGGACTCATATTCTTTGAGTCATAGGAGAGGGTTAAAGATGAATATAAAGCTTTGTAGTACTGTGATCGCTATCGGTCTGTCGATGGCCGCGACCGATTTGTTGGCCGCGAATATCACCGTGGACAGCCGTTCTAGTTATGGCCGCCTGCGTGTTCACGCCGGCTCTGGCGGCGCCTCCGGCCTACTCGACGAAAACGATGCCACAACCGCTCTGGCCGGCGCGTTTGGATTCAATCTTTTCGATACAAAAATCGTCACACCAACCTCGCCTTTCTCATTAGGTGGGGCCGCCGAATCCACCGGCAATATTCATGTCACTGACAACGTCTCGCTGACAGGCAGCGGATCACAACTCACACTGTCCGCATCAAGAGCCGCCGCTGCCACGACCATCGTCACCGCAACCCCCGCGACCGCAACCTCTAAGCAGGTCAGTTCTTTCGACGTTTCCTTCACACTTGGCGCACAGGATGCAACGTTTGATTTATCAGGCTCATTCGATGCATCATCAGGCGATACAACCTCAGCAATTCTGTTTAACAATATAACAACCCATCAGCGATACCTGCCATTAAACCTAACCGAGCAGGCCAGCTACGACGGCACACTCGATTACTCCGGAACCTTAACCGCAGGCCACACCTACCGTTTGTACATGACCATGACATCCGATATCTCAGGCAACATCAACACCCCCGCTTCAAATCTAAGCAACTATGGCCTCACATTAAATGTGTCCTCAGTACCCGAGCCCGCATCAATGCTATTAATGAGCTTGCCCGCTTTGCTGCTCCTTCGCCGCCGAGTGTCCTGATTATCATCCAATAATAAAAACCAGAACAAACTTTCAAAAGCACACGATCCATCGTGTGCTTTTTTGATCCATCCCCCCCATCACCCCCCCCATCACCCCCTCCCTGTCCCTACTCATCCTCATTCATCCATTTCATTAACCTCAAGCCCGCCACCGCCGGTGGCGGGGTGTTACCCCCTAAACTTTTCAATTGCCTGCAACAAGATAATTTCTACGTTATCTCAAGCCCATACGCTCTGCGTGTGGGTTACCTACAACACACAATTCAATTCCTTCAACTCCAATAGCCGCGACCTGACTGATCGCTGGAAACTTCCTCCCTCATTCATACGCCCCTTCCCAGATACAGCCAACGAAAAAGCCACCTGCATAGAGGTGGCTTTGAATCTGCACATCTCACTGGTTTTTATTACTTCTTTTTACGTCTCACAAGCGCAAGCGAGCCAAGGCCCATCAGCATCAATGATGCAGGTTCTGGAATCGCCGCAACCGCGCCCTGCACGAAGAAATTGTCCCAGCGGTTTCTTCCAGTATCCGCAGTAGCACCGTCATAAGTAATGCGGAATTGGAAGTCCGCATTATTGTCTACTTGCGTAATGCTGCTTAAATCCAAACTGTATGCTGCCCAGGTACCGCTCAACGTTCCCGATTGTGTCTCGACATGTGTCCATTGATTACCACCATCCGCCGAGTACTCAATTACGCGGCTATCAAAACCCGTGGAAGTACCTTTCTGAGCCCAAGATACCTGAATATCTTCATACCCATCAGTCGACACAGACCAGATCGCTTGAGCGCCGTTGGATGTACCCCGAATGTACATGCCTCTTGAAGATCCCGTTCCCTCTAGACGATTTAAAGTAGTGCCAGAGAAATGATCGATCGCATAATAATCGCCGTTAGATTGTAACGTTTGGTCGAAATGACTAACGGTAAAACTCCCCGATCCGTACTCAGCATCCAATGGGAAATCGCCCGGCTTCCACCCCGTCGCACTCGTATCCACTGTAAAACCCGCAATAATATCTGCCTGCGCAGGGCCAACTAAACCAACAACAGCTAGCATGGCGCACAATAATATTGATCTCTTCCTCATACGCTTTCATCTCCTACAACATTCAACAACAGGACATGTTCCCAATTTCAGCACAAGTCTTTCCGCTTGTTTCTGCCTACATCAGAAACCAAGGTTGCACACGCAACGCCAGGCAAGATTGATTCTTGCTTATCCAAATAAGTTCATCGATTTATAGAAATGAAATCTATCCGTGAGTTTTTAATGTTTGGTGAATTAACCAAGAATTGTCCATGAATATAACGTCATCAAGTTAGCCTGACTCTCAATACAACCGCTCAAAGTCATCGCCAAGTCATCTAAAGCGCTACATCATGTTTTATTTTTTAGCCAACGATTTTTATGCGTCCACCAACGCAATATACCCATTATCTCATTTCAGCTTCATACGATAGTCATCGTTGTACAGTCATGCACCGCACACAACAAAACACACGAATCAAAACGCGCGCACAAACGCGCATTTCGTATGCTATAACACCCTCAAACAGCAGCAAAACGAATCATTTCTCGACCAAACCAAGTCACTTTTCTTCAAAACCACTTCATTTTAAGCCATTTTTTCATATCAAAACACAACCCGTGCACAAATCGTGCGACAAATCGCGCTCAGCCATTTCCCACCACCCTCACTCACATCTTTTAAACCCGCACCCCCAAATCCCATTTCACATAATCAATCATCAACTTCACTAAACCATCCATCCGCAGTTTCATTTTCCAACCCTAAATCTGCCTATCACTAATGCGTTTTTGTGCGCGCCCCGCTGCTCAATCCCAACCTGCGCATCATCCCTCCCACCGTTAAACCTTGCACCAGAATCGAGAACACGACCACGACATACGTCATCGTGACGATCAGATCACCCGCTGCCGCATCGCCGCGCAGATCAAACGCGCCGCTGTTTGCTTTGAGCATGTTTTGCAGCGACAACGCCAACGCAACTGAGATTCCGCCTCGCAATCCTGCCCAGGTCATCACCTTCACCGCGTGATTCGTAAACTCGCGTTGACGAACAGTTTTCACCACTTTCACCGTTCCGCTCACGCTGATGAAGCGGGCAGCCAACACGATCGGGATCGCAATCAAACCTGCCAACACGTATTGCCCTGTCAGTTTCACAATCAATACTTCAATCCCGATCAGCACGAACAAAACTGCATTCAGAATCTCATCAACCAATTCCCAGAATAAATCGAGGTTCTCGCGAGTCGTATCGCTCATCGCAAACGCGCGGCCATGATTCCCGATAAACAACCCAGCCACCACCATCGCGATCGGTCCGCTGATATGTAATGCAGTACATAGCGCATAACCGCCGGTCACCATTGCGAGTGAGATGAGGATCTCAGTTTTGTATTCATCTAGGCTGCGCATCATGACGTAGCCTACTAAACCGAGCAGTAAACCAAAGAGTGCGCCGCCGCCGGTTTCTTTGAAGAAGAGAATCGCGATTTCTTTGCCGCCCACTTCATGTCCGCCGGTTGGGATCGCAAAGCCGAGGATGGCGAGGAAGACGACAACACCGACGCCGTCGTTGAAAAGCGATTCGCCAGTGATTTTGGTTTCAAGTGTTTTGGGTGCGCCAAGTGACTTGAGGATTGACAGCACCGCGATCGGATCGGTTGGCGCGATGAGCGCACCGAAGAGCAGGCAGTAGACGAATTTGATTTCAAGGCCCATGAGGCCTGTGACGTAGTACATGACTGCGCCGACGATGCCGGTGGTGGTGAGGACGCCGACGGTGGCGAGCAGGGCGATGACCCAGCGCTGTTGTTTGAGGTCGCCGAGATTGACGTGCAGCGCGCCCGCGAAGAGCAGGTAGCCGAGCATGCCTTGCAGGAGTGTTTTATTGAAGTCGATGGCGCTGAGGAGGTTTGAGATCCAGAGTTCGAGATCGTGGCCGGCGGGCCCGAATTTTTCGTAGGCGAACAGACCGAATGAGAAGAGCAGGGCGAGGAGCATGAGGCCGATGGTTGCGGGGAGTTTGAGGATTTTTGCGTTGAGGTATGCCAGGATCGCAACGAGGCTGATGAGGATCGCGCCGATTTCAAAAATATTTAGAGCGTTATGCAAACCGGAGAATCTCCTGAGCGGTTGATGTGTGCTGATTCAAGATGGCATGAGTTTATCAGACTTTGCAGAGGTGGTGGGGAAGAAGTGCTAGGTTGGGAGGTGGTTACAAGGTGCCCCACACACAGAGCGTGTGGGCTTGAGGGAATTGTTATGTGTTGATTATTGATGATAACCGATGTACGCCGAATCAGAGGCGGATGTGTAAGTTGAAAGGGACGTAACAGGGGGATAAGGTCCGGATAAAAATGGGGTTGAGAAAAAGTTACAAACGGGCTTATCAGCCCAGTTGATACAGACGATACATCCGGTGGAAGCGCTATAAGCGTTTTACGTGGAGTTGGCCGCGTTGACCAGTAGGTCGATGAGGTGAGATCGCTAGCTGATGAGATTGCTGCTGCTCGCGGCAAAATTCGGATCCGGCGACTGACCACGAAAAATAGTTTACCTGGTGCGCTCCCGATGTGGCTCTGCAATGCTGGAAAAAAGTGTTCTGTATTGAGCATTGATCTGCGGCGCAACACATTTCAGAGACAGCAATCAACGAACTCGGAGAGATGACGTGGCAACGATGAACTCCACAGCAAGACAGACGAATCAAACAAATATCGATCAGCAAGCGATGGCGGGGATGATGGCTGAGCTGAATGCAATGCTTGAACGCGCACGGGAAGAGCGTTTTCGCCTAATCCGGACGGTGAAGGATTGTGAGGCGCGAGCCGCTGCGTCTGGGCCGAATACGGTTGCGGACAGCACCGCGAAGTTGGCGGTTCGGATCAATGCACTGGACGAAGCGGTGAATAAACGCTTTGAACAGTTGCAGCTATCTGAGACGCGGGAGCAATCACGTCTGGAACAGATTTCTCGTTTGGAACAGTCCATTTCACATATGGCGAAGCGGGTTGAGAATCAGGTCGACCGTGCACAGAATATTGATGAGGATGTGGCGAAGATCTCGAAGCAGATTCACGCTTCGACGGATAAGGCTTTGGGTAAGGCGAGTACGCGATTAGAGAAGATCAATGTGAGGATTGATGGCCGTATTACGCAGCTGCGTGATACGGAAGAACAATTGACGGATCAGCTTGAGAAGTTGAACACTGAGGTTGCCGTTGCTGTGGCGGGGATTGATGCACACTTGAATAAAACGCTGATGGCTGCGCAATCGCATGCGGATCATATTAAATCAGAGATTTCAGATTCGACTGCGAACGTTGATGCTCAGATTGAGCAGGCGGTCGCGTTCTTGCGTGACGAGATGGCGAAGACGAAGGAATCTGTCACCGAGACGACGGGCGAGTCGCTGAACAACTATAACCAGTTGTTGGAGGCTTCTTTTGATGCGGCGAAGTCGCAAGTTGAAGAATTGACGGGCCCGATAGAAGCACGTCTTGAAGCGAAGTTTGAAGATTATGCGAAGCGTTTGGATCCGATGTTTGACGCGGTGAAAGCTGAGCTGGATACGATTTTTGATCGTTCGAAAATGGATGCTGAAGAATTGATGATGCCGGTGTATGAAAAATTGCAGGCGGCTTATGATCATGTTGATGATCATGCGAAGCAGATCGTCGATAACTTTACTGAGCAGATTGATTCGCATTTTGAAGCGAAATTTGATGAGCATGCGGGCGACTTTAATACGCGTGCGAGTGCGATCGAAGAATCGATCAAGACGACGACAAGTGAATTGCATGAGCTTGTTGCGGCGAAAGAAACGATGCTACGTGAAGCGATCGAAACAAAGTCTAATCATCAGTTAGCTGATGCGACAGGTAAGCTGGACAAGGCTTTGACGCATAGCCAAGAGGAAATTGATAAGCACTTTACACGGACTCAGAAGCGGTTTGCTTCAGATCTGGAAGGAAAGCTGGCAGATCTGCGTGGCAAGGCTGACAAGCATGCTGCGGCGGCGGTTTCGATTTTGGAATCGACGATTGATCACAAGGCTGATGCGGCAACGAGCCGTGCGAGTGAGAAGCTGGAAAATTTGGAAGGTTCATTTAAGAAAGAACTGGCTAAAGCAGATCAGCGGATCGAAAACTTTACTGACACGATTCAATCAAAGTTCCGTGAGTCGCTTGCGGAGAACAGCAGCAAGGCGAATGGTGAGATTGATTCACTGATTATGAAAGTGAATCGTGAGGTTGCAGATCGGATTGAGAAAGCTGCGGCAGATTTTAGAACACAGTCCGAAAAGATGATCTCGCCGGTGATGGAAAATCTTGCGAATAAGCTGGCTGGTATGCAGACGCTTGCGGATGACGCGGCGGATCATGCGGCGACGCGTATGCAGGTGAAACTTGCGGAGCAGAAGAAGTCGATCACAGCGATGACGGAGCTTGTCGAGAAGCACATTACACGTAAGTTGCAGTCGGTGACGCCGACGGCGAACAAGCAATTGGAGCAGACTGAGAAGCAGTTGCGTGAACGCGTATCTGAGATGCAGCAGGGTGCTCAATCGTTGATGAATATGATTGAGAAGCAGATTGCGGAACGCGTGTCGAAGTTGGAGCCACGGATTACGGAAGCGGTGCATGAGGCACAGAACTTGCTGCGTAAGCAGTTGGATCAGTTGCAGTGTGAGGTGGAGACGAGCTTGAGCCCGATGCGTAGCGATGTGGCGACGACGACACATGACTTGCATGGTAAGCTGACGGGGATGGGTCATACGACGCCAGAGGTTGAGGGTGATGAGCCGGGATTGCATTTGTCTGAGCAAGGCAGTGAGCAAGAACTGGACGAGGTGAGCAGCGGGGCGGCGGCGGAGACGATTGAGGATCTGGATGATGTGGATCTGGCGGCACGGATTGTGCCGGTGGAAGGCGGGGACGAGGATTCACAGCAGATAATTGTTCACACGCCAAAACCTGCGATAAAACCGGCTTGCGAAACGGGCGTTTCGTCTGCTGAGACGGAAGCGGCGTCAGGGGAGGAAAAAGCGGGTGAAGAAGGGGTGGAGAAGGCTGCGTGAGTGTGGCGTAGAATTTTACAGAAAATGAATCGAGGCCCCGAATTTTGCGTTCTGGGGCCTTGTTTTGTACCTTCCTACCATATACATACCAAGATATCTTTAGTGGTATGTGGTGAAATTTATTGAAACCTCTATTCAAGGTGATCTCAGTCATGAGTGAAACACGTATTGAAAAAGATTCTATGGGCGAAATGACGGTGCCAGCGGATGCGCTTTATGGTGCATCGACGGCTCGTGCTGTTGACAACTTCCCCATCGCTAACTTGCCTGTACCAGCGGACGTGATCCATGCATTTGGTCACTTGAAGGCTGCTTGTGCTCAGGCGAATAAAGAATTGGGCCGCCTTGATGCGAAGATTGCTGATGTGATCATCGAGTCAGCGAACGAAGTTGCTGAAGGTAAATATGACGAGCACTTCCCGGTTGACATTTATCAGACCGGTTCTGGTACCTCAACGAACATGAACGGCAACGAAGTGATCGCAAATATTGCGAACGACAAGCTCGGCTTCGGTGTTGGTGCTAAGGGTCAAGAAGGTGCTGTACACCCGAACGACCATGTCAACATGGGGCAGTCATCGAACGACACATTCCCAACGGGTATGCATATTGCGGGTGCTTTGACAATCAGCCAAAACTTGATTCCTGGATTGAAGTATCTTCATGCTGAGTTGGCTGCCAAGGCGAAGGCATGGGACGGGATTGTGAAGATTGGCCGCACACACTTGATGGACGCGACACCGATTCGTGTGGGTCAGGTCTTTGCTGGTTATGCTCGCCAAGTAGAACTTGGTATTGATCGTGCAACATGGGCGTTGAAGGAAATGCTCGTGAACATGCCAATCGGTGGTACAGCTGTTGGTACTGGTATCAACACTCACCCTGATTTTGCGAAGAAGGTTTGTGCCGCACTTTCCGCTAAGCTCGGTGTTGAATTCCTCGAAGCAGAAGATCACTGTGAAGCGCAAGCAGCGAAGGATGCATTCGTTTCTGCTCACGGTCACCTGAAAACAATCGCAACTTCATTCACGAAGATTGCAAACGATATTCGCCACCTCGGCTCAGGCCCACGTTGTTCAATCTTTGAACTTTCGTTGCCAGCGATTCAGCCGGGCTCATCAATCATGCCTGGTAAGGTGAACCCAGTTATCTGTGAGTCGATGATGCAGGTTGCTTGCCGCGTGATCGGTAATGATGCAGCTGTTAACGCTTCAGCACTCGGCGGTGTGGGTTCGATCTTCGAGCTTAACGTTGCAATGCCTGTGATGATTGATGCGTTCCTGCAGTCAGTTACACTGCTTGCTAACGTTTCCAACGTGTTCGTTGACAAGCTCCTCAAGGGTCTTGAAGTGAACGAAGAGCGTTGTACCGAGTTGATCGATCAGTCACTGATGATGTGTACTTCACTTGCACCTGAGATCGGTTACGACCCAGCAGCAGCTCTTGCGAAGCAGGCATTCAAAGAAGGCAAGACCATCCGTCAGCTCGCGACTGAGCAGAAGCTTGTTGAGCCAGCGAAGCTCGCAGAACTTCTCGATCCAGATAAGATGACTCGCCCAAGCTAATCGTTGATTAGTTGATAGAAATTTTAAAGCTCAGGTCGAAAGATCTGGGCTTTTTTTATGGGTTTTCGGGTGTGGCCAATAATGTGGGGTGATGTCCGAATAGGGGGAGATGGGGTTTGTTCCGATGGATGGTATGAGGATCTGTTTGTGATCGTAAATAAATGAGGATTTGCTATGAAATTGCGGAAGTGGCCGATTGTATTGTCGCTTGTGATTGTGGTGAGCTTACCACTGATAATCAGTGCACAGAATGATGATGAGGATTTAGGCAATGAACGGGCGAATCCGGTATTGTTTGAGGCAGAGGTGGTTGGTTTATCGGTGGTGAAATCGACAGAGGGGTTAGGATTTGATGAGGTTGTGGTTGATGGTGAAGTGGGTACGACGGTGACTGCGGTGTTGTCGGTTGTGAATGAAGGGTACCAGCTAATTCAGCTTGAGCCAGAGAACTCGAAGCTGTTGGATTTCAGGGATTCAGGGGGGAAAGATCTGATTGGTGTGAAAAAGAATGCTGCGAGTGAAGCGGGGAGTATGACTGGGATGTTGTTGAAGGAAGTGATGCGTACGAAGGGGGGGATGTCGGAAGATGGACGGCGTATGGTGTTGGAATTTCATGGACGGGAGTTGTCGATGAAGGGTGCGCGCGGGATGAAGATTACTGCGTTGCTGTCGCTGAAGGTTGCAGAGGGTGAAAGGGAGGAATTGTTTAAGGGGTTGCCGTTGAAGCCGGGGCCGATTTTTGATTTGAATCAGTATGGGATACGGGTTGCGTCAATACGGCCGGCGTCATTAACGGGTGCGGATGTGGTTGTGGCGTTGACTGTGCCGCTGGATGTGTCGGATGAGATTGCGGAAATCAGGTTTATGAATGAGGCGGGTGAGGATATTACGGTTTCGCGGACGGCGTATACGGCGTTATTGGATACGACTCAGCAGGAGTTTGCGTTGCGGGAGCGGCCACAGATTATGGAGATGCGGATTACGTTTTACAAGAACCCGATGCGGATCATTTATCCGTTGGTGCTGGATGTGTCGGTGGGGTTGTAGTGTTTGATTAGAGGGGGGATTTAGAGGAGGATGGCTGTGCCGATGCCGAGGTAGACGATGAGGGTTGTGACGTCGGCCATCATGAGGACGACGGGGCCGGCGGCGACTTTGGGGTCGAGGTTGAGTGCGTGAAGTAGTTTGGGGATGAGCAGGCCGTAGAGCGCGGTGACGACCATGCTGAGGAGGATGCTGAAGGCGATGACGATGGGGGGCCAGTGGTTGCCGGGCCAGAAGATGGAGGCGATGCCGACGACGAGGCAGCTGGTGAGTGCGAGCATTGCGGCGGTTTTGGATTCTTTGATGAATTCTCTAATCAGGCGCTGTATGGTTTCGCGCATGGTGCCGATTTGCTGGAGTGAGATGGAAAGGGATTGGATGGAGATGGATTCGTTGAGGGCGAGGACGAGGGGGATGAATGCGGCGAGGACGACGACTTTGTCGAGGACTTCGGAGAATGCGGTGGCGATGGCGGCACAGATGAGGCCGCCGGCGATGTTGACGAAGAGCCAGGGCATGCGGAGTGCGTAGCCTCGGAGGGCGTTGCCTTGCTCGACTTGCTGAACACGCATACCGATGATTTGGAATGATTCCTGGAGTCGTTCCATGTGGTCGAGGTCGCCGACTTCGTCCATGAAAACGCCGACGTCGATGACGCCGAGGAGTCGGCCATTGTGGTTGATGACTGGGAGGGCGAGGTACTTGTGGGCGTCAAACATACGGAGTGCTTCGCCCATCGTGGTGTTTTCGTCGAGTTGTTGGACATCTGTGAGCATGATGTCGCCGAGGAGGGTGTCGTCGGAGTCTGCGAGGAGTAGTCTACGGGTTGGTAGGACGCCGACGAGGCGGCTTTTTTCGTGGTTGTCTACGACGTAGAGGTAGGTGATGGTTTGTTCGACTTTGGATTGACGGAGTGTTTGGATGGCGTCGCGGACGGTTTCATTGGCACAGACAACCGTTTGGGGTTCATGCATGTACGTGCTGATTGGTTGATCGAGAATATCTGGCCCCATTCACCTTTTCCTTCATATTGAGAGAGATTGAACCGCTGTATGGGTCTGATCGGCAGAATCGGCGGGGAATGATAGGCGGGTGGGGAATGTCGGGAGTTTTGTGGAGTTGCAGGGGATAGGAAGATGTTTGGGAGAACACCCCGCCACCGGCGGTGACGGGCTTGTGGTGGGAATGCGGGGGGATTGATTTTCTTGGGGGCAGATCCTCTGTATAATCCCTCACCCATGACTAATAATCAGAAACAACTGGACAGTTATGACGTGATCGTCGTTGGTGGCGGGCATGCGGGGGCGGAGGCTGCGTGGGCTGCGGCGAACCTGACGAGAGAGCAGGGGGGGAGAGTTGCGCTGATTACGATCGATCCGGGGACGATTGGGGTGATGTCTTGTAATCCGGCGATTGGTGGTTTGGCGAAGGGGCAGATGGTTCGGGAGATTGATGCGCTGGGGGGCTTGATGGGGTTGGCGATTGATCGGACGGGGATTCAGTTTCGGATTTTGAATTTATCGAAGGGGCCGGCGGTGCGTGGGCCGCGAGCGCAGGCGGATAAATATTTGTATGCAGCCGAGGTGCAACGGTTATTGGGGACGCGGGAGAATCTGGACATCATTGCGGGGACGATTGACGACATCCATTTTGATGCGGTGACGAAACGGATTGAAGGGGTGACGTATTCGAGTGGTGGGAAGAACGTGACGCTGCGAACGAAGTCGTTGATTTTGACGACGGGGACGTTTATGCGGGGGCTGATGCATACGGGTGAAAGTCAGACGAAAGGGGGAAGAGTGGGTGAGGCGGCTGCGTATCCGATTTCAGGCGCATTACAGAAGTTGGGGTTGGAGTTGGGGCGGTTGAAGACGGGGACTCCGCCACGGATTGATGTGAAGACGATTGATTTTTCGTCATTGGAACGTCAGCCGGGTGATGAGAATCCTGTGCCGTTTTCAGATTTGACGGAACGGAGCGGGTTTCCGAAACAGAAGCAGGTGGATTGTTGGATTACGCATACGTGTGAGAAGTCGCATGAACTGATCCGGGCGAATTTGGATCGTGCGCCGATGTATAACGGTCAGATTGAGACGGCTGGGCCGCGGTATTGTCCTTCGATTGAGGACAAGGTTGTGCGGTTTGCGGATCGGCATTCGCATCATGTGTTTTTAGAGCCTGAGTCATTGTCGACGGACGAGATTTATTGCAATGGGATTTCGACGTCGCTGCCAGCGGATATTCAGCAGCAGGTTGTGAATGCGATGCCGGGGTGTGAGCGGGCGGTGATTTTGCGTCATGGTTATGCGATTGAGTATGACATGGTGTGGCCGCATCAGATTGATGCGACGACGATGGTGAAGACTGCGCCGGGGCTGTTTTTGGCGGGGCAGATCAATGGGACGTCAGGGTATGAAGAGGCGGGGGCGCAGGGGATGTTGGCGGGGATGAATGCGGTGAGGTTTAATGGTGGTGATGATTTGGTGCGGTTTACACGCGATCAGGCGTATTTGGGTGTGTTGATGGATGATTTGGTGACGAAGATACCCAGGGAGCCGTACCGGATGTTTACATCACGGGCGGAGTATCGCTTGTTGCTTCGTGCGGATAATACAGACTTCAGACTGACGCCGTTGGGGAGGGAGTTGGGGTTGGTGGATGATACGCGGTATGAGCATTTTGAACGAAAGAGGAAGGCGCGTGAGGCTTTGGAAGCGTATATGACTAACACGCGATTAGATGGTGATACGCTAATGCGGTCTGCGAGCAGGCCGCAGCTTAGCTGTGGTGAGTTTCTTGCGAAGCTGGGTGGGATGGAACATGGGTTAGGTGATGCGTCGCTGAATGAGGATTTGGTGACGACGGTGTTGGCTGATTTGCAATATGCGGGTTATATCGGTCGGCATAAGCGTCAGATTGATAAGTTGGCGGCACAGGAAGCGATGCCGATTCCGATGGATTTGGATTACACGGATATTACGGGGTTGCGGAATGAGGCTGCGCAGACGCTGAATAAGTTTGCTCCAGCGACATTGGGGCAGGCGGCGCGGTTGGCGGGTGTGACGCCGGCGGACTTGATGGTGGTTTCAGTGGCGCTTGCGCGGGTTTGAAGGAAGTGCTAGTTGTTAGTGCTAGTGCGAGAAACGCTTGGGATTGGAAGTGCATGGGGGCGTGGGTTTGAGGTTGATTGGGATTGGCTTTGACGGGAGGGGGTGTTGGTTGTACGACATCCAATGGCCGGCGGTCATGGGCTTGAAGTGAGTGAGGGAATGGGGCATTTCTTGGTTCTTTACGAGTGATTGAAATAAAACCGATAGAAAAGAAGTCATCAGTGTAATGATCCTGATGGTGAGGGCCTATAACGTGCGCAAAAGTCGGCTTGCCTTGTCGGACTGGTCACAGGGGTTTATGATCCACGCGGGAACGCAGTAAAAGAAACGCGAGAAAATTTATGCCTAATCAGAATACGAAGCCGCGATCGAATTGTTTGATTGTGATATTTGGAGCGTCGGGTGACTTGACGAAGCGGAAGTTGATTCCTGCGCTGTATTCGTTGTGGGATACGAATCAGTTGCCGGCCAATTTTGCGATCTTGGGTATTGCGCGCACAGCATACTCGGATGAGAAGTATCGTGACGAGCTGTATGAGTTTTCAGAGGGGAGTTACGACAAGGCGAAGTGGGGTGAGTTTTCGAAGCATCTTTATTATCACGCGGGGGACTCGACGGCGGAGGCTGATTGGGGCGATATCAAGGGGTATATGTGCGATCTGGCGAAGAAGCATGATTTAGGTGATAACCGGATATTTTACTTGTCGGTTGGCCCACAATTTTTTGAGCCGATCATTACGAATATTGGGAAGGCGGAGTTGGTGACGGAGGGGCGACGGTTCTGTTCCTTGTCGGATGATGTGCCATGGCAGCGGATTGTGGTTGAGAAGCCGTTTGGGTCTGATCCCGCGTCGGCTGTGAAGTTGAATCAGACGTTAGCGGCGGTATTTGATGAAGAGTCTATCTATCGGATAGATCATTACCTGGGTAAGGAATTGGTACAGAATTTGTTGGTGGTGAGGTTTGCGAATTCACTGTTCGAGCCACTCTGGAACCGTGAGTATATTGATCATGTTCAGATTACGGCGACAGAGACGGTGGGTGTTGAGGGCAGGGGTGCGTATTACGATTCACCTGCTGGTGGGGCGATGCGCGATATGATTCAGTCGCATTTATTGCAGGTGTTGTCGTTTATGGCGATGGAGCCGCCGGTGGCGTTTGAAGCGGATGATATCAGGACGGAAAAGAACAAGATATTTAAGGCGCTTCGGATTCCGAAGTATGACGATGTGCCACAGATTGCGGTGCGGGGTCAGTATGGGCAGGGACAGATTGGTGGGGAGCCTGTGATTGGGTATCGGGATGAGAAGGGTGTTGATGAGGAATCGCAGACGGATACGTTTGCGGCGTTGCAGTTGTATATTGATACGTGGCGGTGGGGTGGTGTGCCGTTTTATTTGAGGTCGGGGAAGGCGATGGCTGAGAAGAAGACGGAGATTGTGATTTACTTTAAACCGACGCCGCACTGCTTGTTTAAGGAACAGACGAAGAAGTTGAAGGCGAATCAGATCATTATCAATGTGCATCCGAATGAGGGGATCCGGCTGAGGTTTGAGGGGAAAGTGCCAGGGCTTGGGATGAATATTAAAGACGTGGTGATGGATTTTGATTACATTAAGCAGTGGCAGGTGAAGCCATCGGATGGTTATGCGATTTTGCTGAATGATGTGCTGCGTGGTGATCAGATGCTGTTTAAGCATCGTGATGAGATTGAGATTTCATGGAATGCTGTGCAGCCGGTGTTGGATTATTGGAAGGATAATCCGCAGGATGATTTGCCGAATTATAATGCAGGGACATGGGGGCCATCGGCAGCAGATATTATGATGGCGAGAGATAACCGGTATTGGCATAACTATTAACTAATCGTTGATTAGGTTGAGTATTGAGATGAAAGAAGCAGGCGACAAGCTTGCTAAGGCATAGATTGCAGAAATTAAGAACATGCTGAAACTTCCAGGAAAAATCGTTCACACAAAAGAGAAAGATGATCTTTATCATGAATTGGCGATTGCACTGATTGCGCATTCGCAGAAGGCGATAAAGGATCGTGGTGTGTTTCATTTAGCGTTGTCGGGTGGGTCGACGCCTGAGCCGTTTTATACGGATTTGATTATTGATCCGAGGTACCGTGGGATACCGTGGGAGCAGACGCATGTGTGGATTGTGGATGAACGACGGGTGGATGAGCATGATGATAAGTCGAATATCAAGATGATTAGGGAGTCATTGGTGGCTCACGTGCCAATTCCGGATGAGCAGATCCATTCGATGCATGCGGCGGCGGATCATGCGGATGATGATTATGAGATTGAATTGCGGAAGGTGTTTGGTGAAGCTGATGGTGAGGTAGGGGAGTTGCGTTTGGATTTTGTGGTGCTCGGAATGGGTGATGATTGTCATACGGCGTCGCTGTTTCCGAATTCAGGGGCAATTGATGAGACGGATCGACTGATTGTGATCAATGAGGGGGCGAATGTGACGCCGCCGGATCGGGTGACGATGACGTTTCCGTTATTGAATGCTGCGCGATATTTGGCTGTGCTGGTGACGGGGAAGAAAAAATTTGATGCGCTAGAGCGTGTCGCGACATTGAATCAATTGGGGCATCAGGACGTGCATAATGTGCCGATTTCGGGGATTAAGCCTGAGCTCGGTGAGCTGGTCTGGTATGTGGATCATCCGGCACTGTTGGGCGAGTAGGTAAATGGATGGTGGCAGGGGGAGTGAGAGCGATAAATATTGTATGTCGAGCTTGCCTCATGTTGATGACCGGCAAACACTTATGGCACGATTGAGGGTATGAATTGGGTATGATTTTGGGGTATGAGAGGTAGTCTTGAATTGGGAAAAGTGAGCGGCTGATTTGTCTAAATGGCGTATCAAGTATAGATTGTGTGACTCAAATGGATGGGGCAGGGATCAGACTACGGAGAATTACCAAAATGGCAATCGAAACACTGTATGACAAAGACGGCTCTCTGGACGGGCTGGCTGGCAAGACTGTGGCTGTACTCGGCTATGGCAGTCAGGGCCACGCTCACGCGCAAAACCTTCGTGATTCAGGCGTTAAGGTCATCGTCGCGAACCGCCGCGAGTCGGCTAACGGTAAGCTAGCGATCGAGCATGGCTTTGATCCGCTGCCAGTCGATGAGGCTGTGAAGCAGGCTGATGTTGTGATCTTTACGCTTCCGGATGAAGTTCAGCCTGAAGTTTATGAGAAGTCAGTTGTTCCACACTTGAAGGACGGCATGACGCTTGGCTTTACGCACGGCTTCAATATTCACTTCACGACAATTGAGCCCCCTAAGAATGTCAATGTTGTGATGGTTGCTCCAAAGGGCCCGGGTCACACGGTTCGCTGGGAATTTGAAAAAGGCGGCGGCGTGCCTAGCTTGATGTCGATCCATCAGGATGCAGACGGCAAGGCGAAAGATGTTGCGATGGCTTGGGCTATTGGCGTTGGCGGCGGCAAGGGCGGCATCATGGTCACTAGCTTTAAGGACGAGTGCGAGACTGACTTGTTCGGCGAGCAGGTTGTTCTGTGCGGCGGCTTAAGTGAGATGATCAAGAATGGCTTTGAAGTTTTGACTGAAGCTGGTTACCCACCAGAGATGGCATACTTTGAAGTTTGTCATGAACTTGAGTTGATTATCAACTTGATCAAACGCGGTGGTTTGAACTACATGCGTTATTCGATCTCAAACACGGCGGAATTCGGTGACTACTACACCGGTCCGAAGATTGTTGATGCTGATACGAAGAAGCGTATGGCTGATGCACTGAAGCATATTCAGGATGGCGGCTTTGCGAAAGCGTTCCGCGATGACTATGAAAAGGGCTTCCCTTGGTTTAAACAGCAGAAAGAAAAAGATCGCAATCATCCTGTCGAGCAGGTTGGCAAAGAGCTTCGCAGCATGATGCCTTGGCTCGATCCCGTTGAGATGTAAATTGCGAGCTAAGGTTAGAGCGAAAATTGTTCTAATTTAATAGCGAATATAAGGCCCGTTCATTGTTTGCAATGAGCGGGTTTTTAATTTGTTACTTTCAATGATAAAGAGCCACGAGAAGTGGCTCTTATGTGCGAAGAGATTTGAGAGAGAGCGTCTATGCTGCGAGGCGAGATGATCGGCGAGGGCGTGTGATGAGGGCAGAGAAGCCGAGGAGTATGAGTGTGGCGGATGCGGGTTCGGGGACTGCGGGGGTTGGTGTGTTAGGCAGCTCTACGAAGGTTCGTTCGGGCATGATATTGAGTGGTGGGCCGGTAATATCGTAGTTGTCGTAGAGTGCGTCGAAGCTTGGGATGTAGGCATCCCAGCCAGCACCGGATGCGAGAGGGTCGATGATGGGTGCGGCGATTTCAAGTTGGGGGATGGCTTTTTTGAGGATGGCCCAGACGCCGCCGAGTACCATATTTTCAGACCAGCCGAGGAAACCTTTGCCGTTTTGCTTCATGTATTTGGAGAAGATGTATTCGAGTTTCTCGTCGATTTTTTTCAGTGGTGCAACTGCGTCAGTGAAATCAAAATTCTGGTAGATGCCGCGACGGGTGTCACGGGCGAGTGTCATGCGAGCGAACCCGTCCATGAATGTATTGTCGAGTGAGTGGCCGAAGTCGGCGACGACACTGGCGTAGTGTTTGGAGATATCACCGTTTTTGTCAGTACGCCAAAGACTGGCACGCATGCTGTTTGTGCCCATGAGTTGGTTGAGATCAGGCGTGTTATCTTTCCAGTATGCGTAGACTTTTTGTGTTCCATCGCCGACATTAGCGACGGTGGCATTGACGTCTTGATTGATGTAGTCGAATTCGAACATAAAACCGGCATGTGATTTTGTCGTTATTGCAAGGAGTGTGATGGTTGCGATCGTTAGGTATGCGAGTTTATGCAGTTGGGTACTTCTCATTTGAGTGTCCTCTTGTAGGAAAGTAAAAGAAATTATTGAGTGTGATTGTGGACTGGCGCGGGATCGCCGTGAACAAGAGGGTGAGTCGCCTGTCGTCACTCATACATTCAAACTGTTATTTGTATGTGTGCAGAATATCCATTGTTAAGGTGCTGAAGCAATAGACAATTAAGGCAATATTAATATTTCTTTATCTTCTATAAGGGTATATCGGGTTGACTAGAAGATTGATGGTTGGCGTATAGAAATGACCATTTATGTAGATGCGTAGACGATAATATCTAATCGATAGATAGTGTCGATTTAAATGCGATTAAGAGTGGTTTTGAGGTTGTTTGTATGTGTGAGTGTGAAAGGGATACTCAAGTGGCTATGAGGTTGTTTCTTCAGGCTCAGTAAAGAATTGCTTGTATTCATCTGAAGGTTCAATGAGGTGATATATGTAGATGTGAATTCCTGCGGGATCTTTGACGGAGAAGCCGCGATCGCCCCATGGATGATCTTCTAATGGCATGACAATTTCAAGTCCGGCTTGTATGATAAGTTTTTTGTGAAATTCATCTGAGGATGGGACGTCGATGTTGAAGGCTAATCCATTTCCCTGGAAGAGGGATTGCCGGGGGGAGCGAGGGGACATGAATTGAATTGAGGTGACGTCTCGATCTGAGGTATTCAAGGTCAGATTGATCAGCCAATCGCAATCGAAAGTAATAGTCGCACCGAAGTGCTTGGTATAGAACTTACGGCACTCATTTAGCTTATCGGTTATGACGCATGGCGAGACATTGGTTGGCTTCATGGTGGATCTTCCGCTAGACCAATCTGTATTTATCAATCTCATGGTGAATTGTAGCTTTGGGATTGAAGTGTGTGTAGACAACTTGCGTTAAAGATGGAGTTGATTCGATGGGTTTGGAGGAGGATATTAATTTCATCGATATTAACGGACGGTCTCGCGTAAAATGGGTTAAACTCTGAATTACTGAGGGAAATCAGAGGCTGTATTCATTAAGGGATATTCGGATGAAACGATCGCAAAAAGTATGGATGTGTCTGGTAACCATTTTTATTTTCACTTTAAGCGGATGTGCATTTGAAGGTACTAACACGCGGATAGATTATGAGCGTGTTTCAAAGAATCAGGATCATCGTAGGGCCTCGGTTTCAGTTGAAAAGCTTGTAGAGGCGCCAAGCTTGAATCAGGATCGTGATGGTATAACTGAAGAGGTGATCAAAAAGCAGGTTGATTGGGGTGATGGTAGCTTTGATCAAGGTTTAGAGTATCCGCATGTGGTGTTTGGCGAGCCGGGGTATAGGGGGCATCTTGAGGGTGTGACGCGAGTCAGGAAATATCATGGATTTTCAGTCTATTATGATGGTAGAGCTTTGGGGTCACGATGGACAGGGATTAAATTGACCGCTGAGATGGTGGATCGCGGGGGCGAGATTAGCCGAAAGGGCTGGCGTTTTAAAAAGGATAGTTGGCTAGAAAAACAGGGGTATCAGGTTAGTCAACATAAGGATTATAATAATGAGAAGGGGAAGCGGGTTTGGGATAGAGGGCATATGGTTTCGTTTGATGATTCGCGTGGATGGGGGGAAGCAAGTGCTCGGGATTCGTTTTATACGAGTAATGTCTGGCCACAGTTGGGAGTGCTAAATCAGCGGGCATGGTTGAGATTAGAAGAGGTCTGTACGGAATATGCACGTGATTATGGTGTGGTTTGGGTTTTGACGGGGCCTGTGTTTGAGGGTGAAGGAAAGACGATTGGTCGCGCATTTTTGAGTGGCCGAAAGGTTTGGGGGCCTGATGGGTTTTATAAGGTCTTGGTCAGAGGAAGTAAGGATGGAGGCATAGAAGTACTGGCGTTCTACCTGCCTCAGAAGGGAAGTAATGTGAGTGGTATAGATTTGCAGAGGTATGTGGTGAGTATTGATGAGGTGGAGGCGATGACAGGATTGGATTTTTTACATGAGATTGAGGATAGCTTAGAGGAATTGATTGAGTCAGAGCGTGGTGTGATGTGGGCAGATATAAAGGGTAGAGGTAAGGGTTTTTAGTAGTCGTGTTGCTTGTCATCAGTCGGCCATTATCTCCTTTGTCAGGTAGAGTATAACACTGCTGCATGTACGGTAATTTAAACTAATCTCAGAATTCTAGGATTCTAACTTATGAATAGGCATAAAGGTCAGAACAGGCTTGGTCAAGAGGGAAGTTTGTATTTACGCCAGCATGCGGAGAATCCAGTGCATTGGTGGGCATGGGGTGAGGAGGCTGTTGAGGAGGCGAAGCGACGAGATGTGCCACTTTTTGTGAGTGTGGGGTATTCGACTTGTTATTGGTGTCATGTGATGGAGCGAGAGGTATTTGAGAATGAACGTATTGCAGAGTTGATGAATGAGCGACTGGTTTGTGTGAAAGTCGACCGGGAAGAAAGAGGGGATGTGGATGGGGTGTATATGATGGCAACGCAGTTGATGACGGGGAGTGGGGGGTGGCCGATGAATGTGTTTTTAGATCATGAATTGAGACCGTTTTATTGTGGGACTTATTTTCCGCCTGAGGGGAAATGGGGAAAACCGGGCTTTGGCGATGTGGTACTGGGGATGAGTGATGCATGGGCTAATCGAAAGATAGATGTGGAAGACCAGGCGGTAAAACTAGCGGATGCGGTGAAGAAGGCGATGCGTGGCCGTGGGATGCAGGGCAGGGGTTTGGATGATGGCGTGATTGTTCAGGCAATACGAGGATTGATGAGGCGATACGATACGGAGTGGTGTGGGTTTGATGGTGGGAGTGGTCAAGGAGGGGGCGGCCCGAAATTTCCGCAACCCGTGATATTAGAGGGACTGATTGAGGCGTGGGGTTGGGAGGAAGATGAGGGTGTGAAAGGTGAGATGTGGGAGATGGTGCGAGAAACACTATTGATGATGGCCAGTGGTGGGATATACGATCATTTGGGTGGCGGGTTCCATCGCTATTCAGTGGATAGAGCGTGGGTGGTGCCGCATTTTGAGAAGATGGGATATGATCAGGGGCAATTGCTGAGTTTATATGCGCGGGCATTTGAGATTGAAGAAAATGAAAACGCAAAGCGTGAATATAGCCGTGTGATGCATGGGACGTGTTTGTATTTGATAGAGCAGATGCAAGACGTGAATGGTTTGTTTTTTAGTGCTGAGGATGCTGAAGTTAATGGTTGGGAAGGAAAAAATTATGTTTGGACAAAGGAAGAGGTTCATGAGGCGATTGGAGATGAGCGTTTAGAGAAAGTGGCACTGAGCTTCTTTGGTTTTCGATCTGGTGCGAACTTTAATGATCCACATCATCCTGAGGCTCAGGCTACGAATGTGCTTGTACGCGTTGATTTGAGAGATGGCGGTTATGAAGAGATTGATGAGGTTGATTATGCAGAAATTGTACGATTGATGAAGATAGCTAGAGATCAACGTAAGCAGGCTATGAGCGATGAGAAAGTGATTGTGAGTTGGAATGGCCTTATTGCAGGTGGGCTCGCTGATGCTGGGCGGGTTTTGGGTGAGGCTAAATATGTCGATGCTGCAAAAAAATGCATTGGTGCTTTGATGAAGTATATGGTTGTTGATGGCCAGTTGAATCGGATTAAGAATGGTGAGTGTGTGAGCGGAAAGGCGATGCTTGAAGATTACGCAACGCTAATGCATGGATTGATTAGGTTGATCAGAGCTGATGTTGAATCTAAAGAGCAATATCAGACTATGCTGCAAGATTTGCATGAGCAGGTATTAAGAAAATTTGAGGATGAAGCGAATGGTGGGTATTACGATGTTGAGGATGATGGTGGATTGTTTGTGCGATGCCAATCCGTAAGTGATGGAGCGATGCCTAGTGGGGTCGGTATGATGGTGCTAAATGGTTTGGATTTATTTGGTTTAACAGGAGAGGATCAGTATGCGAATCGCGTCGTGAAAGATTTGCGACGATACAGTGAAGAAATTCATGGATACGGCTCGGGTGTTATGGGATTAATCCAATCGCTGATTAGAAGTCAACAAATCCTACCATCAAATTTCTTGGATCAATTGATGCATACTTCAAATTCAGTGGAAACAAAAGATGAAACGGACGCATGGCAGGTTATGGTTGGTGTTCGAAAGCAGAATGAAAGAAAATATGAGCTTCGGCTAAACTTGCCCGAGGGTGGATATATTTACGGCTCTCAAGCAGAGGAGAGTGGCTTTATTGGGTTAGATGTGACATTGTCAAAGGATGATATTGAACGCGGTTGGGCGGTGGGTGTGAACTATCCTCCGACGCATCCGAAACGGATAGGGGATGGGGCGACGATGATGGAGATTGAGGTTTATGAAGGGGAAGTTGTGGTTGAATTGGAGATTAGCTGTGGTGGAGAGGGGCTTTTAGAAAGTGCGGTTTTACAATATCAGTTGTGTAGAGATAATCAATGTATGGGGCCGGTGCAACGACTAATTGATTTAAAGTGAAAGATGGGGGCTGAGAGGTTGTGAACACGTGATAGATACACATTGCCATTTGACGTATGACGGATTGGCTGAACGCGAAGTGGAAGTTGTTGCGGATGCGAATTCGGCTGGTGTTGATCGGATGATTAGCGTTGGGACGACTGCAGCGGATGCGGCGAAAGCGATTGAAGTTGCGAAGCGGCATTCGTGTGTCTTTGCAACGGTGGGTGTGCATCCGCATTATGCTGAGGGCTCTGAGGATGAAGCGGCATTTAAGACGGGTTTACGATCTGTTCTGGACAATTGGCAAGCCAAGAAGGTTGTTGCGCTAGGGGAGATGGGATTGGATTGGCATTATCCTGACCCACCTGCAGAAGATCAGCGACGTGCTTTTGCATGGCAGTTGGAATTAGCGAAAGAGCAGGAATATTGTGGGTTGCCGATTGTGATTCATAATCGGAAGGCGACGGATGATGTGATCGGTATGATTCGAGAAGCTGGGATTGATGGGAAGCGTTTTGTTTTTCACTGTTTTACTGGGGATGTGGTGGACGTGAAAAAGATTCTGGATTTGGGAGCAATGGTCGGCTTTACTGGGATTGTTACTTTTAAGAATGCGGTTGAGATTGCGGAGGCCAGTGATCTCGTGCCATTAGATCGAATGTTTATTGAAACGGATTCACCGTATTTGACACCTGTGCCCTATCGCAAGATTAGAACTAATGAACCGAAGTACGTGGTGCATACAGCGGCGTTTTTAGCAAAAAGACGAGGTATATCAATTGATAATTTCATATTATCTGTTGATGCAAATGCTGAACGATTTTTTGACTTGAATAAAGTACTGCATGACAAGCAAAAAATTTAGTGTATTCAAAAGCCACATGATTGGTTTGGGGTGTATGGCGTGTAGGCTATAGATACGACAGAAAAAACGCTGCCATATGGCAGCGTTTTTGAGTGATGGCTTGGTTCGGTTTGTTTAGGCGGCCCGTGATGGAGCGTCTTCAGGGAGGAAGCCGCGGTAGTTGATGTATTGTTGTAACTTGATGCGTTCATTGATGGAGCCGAACTCGTTGAATGCGAGTCCCATGCGTACGGGGCCGCATTCGTCGTCGGTGTGCATTCTGATGATGGTGCCGGACGCGGAGAAGGTCAGCTGTGATGAGCCGGGTAGCATGATTTTGACTTCTACCTGTTCGCCGGGCTCGAGTGGGAAGTCGAGTTCGAATCGTATGCCAGACATTGAGATGTCGTAGATGTGGCCTGTCCTGTCAAAATGAGGAGCGTCAAGCTTTCGCAGTCGAAGGAGGGTGTACATAGCGGGAAGGGGGATGCGTGGGTGTTCGCGTCCTTCGTGCTGGGCTTGTGGGCCTAAAGTTAATGGCATGATTCAATACTCCTGGATCGTCCTGGATCCACAAAATCTCGTCCGTATATTTGCGCCGGAAATGGATGAATCTGGCAAACGAGAGAGATTACAGATATCACCAATATTTCAATGACGTGTATCAGATTATGGCCTGATAG
The DNA here is from genome assembly GCF_007747445.1 of Poriferisphaera corsica. Lineage (NCBI taxonomy): Bacteria > Pseudomonadati > Planctomycetota > Phycisphaerae > Phycisphaerales > Phycisphaeraceae > Poriferisphaera > Poriferisphaera corsica. Next base: position 2,548,912 of record NZ_CP036425.1, on the reverse strand, counting down.
TTTTGGTATCGACAAGAACTGGTAATCGGTTTAGACGTTACAGGCGAAAAAAGCGGAAAATTATGGACTTTTTTTAGAAGGGTGTTTGGTGGGTGGAGGATACGGGGTGGGGAGGCCGATAAATATTGCATGGAAGAGCCAGTAAACGTGAAAATGAGTGGTTATGGGGGGCGTGGGCGGGTTGCATTGGTCGTGGGGACAGCGTTGAGTGTGGGGCAGTTATCGCATTGCTTAAAAGTGGTTGATGATTGCCCCGTGTTATTGGGCTGTTTGACGGTTCGCGGAGCGGGGGAAGAGGCTGAGTTGGGGATGCGTTTACTAGGCGGTTTAGAGCGGCTTAGAGAGGTGCTTGAGAAGTCGGGTGTGGGGTTAGTTTTGGTGAGTTTGCCGATGAGCATGGGGGAAGAATTACGGGGTGTGACCAGAGATTTAGATAGAATCGGGGTGAATTGGTGTTATATGCCAACGCTGAGTGATCAGCTCAATGGTCGCAGCGATGTGCGTGGGGCGGAGCATCTGCATCTGGGTGGTGGGAAGGTGTCACTGAATAGCCGCGAGCCGCTGGATGTGGCAAAGCTGATTGATCGGCAGCCGCGACCGTTGGATGAGAAACCGATTGAAAGCATTATTAGCAGTAAGACGGTGTTGATTACAGGGGCGGGTGGTTCAATCGGCAGTGAGATTGCGCGGATTGTCTGCAGGTTCAGGCCGAGTAAGTTGGTGTTGATGGATCGATCGGAGAACAGCTTATTCGAGATTGATCGTGAACTGCGGCGGGTATACGGTGAGGTGGAAGTGCGGACGGTGTTGGGTGATATTACCAAGCGTGAGCGAACCAGTGATTTAGTTGGGGCGGAGAAGCCGGATGTGATTTTCCATGCGGCTGCTCATAAACACGTGCCCATGATGGAGGGGCATCCGAGTGAGGCGGTCGAGAATAATTATTTTGGCACGAAGAATGTGGCGGACGCTGCGGCTAAGTGGGGTGTTGAGCGGATGGTGATGATCTCATCGGATAAAGCGGTGAATCCGTCGAGTGTGATGGGGGCGACGAAACGGTTGGCAGAGCTTTATGTGCAATGGATGAATAGTCAGAGCGAAACGATCTTTACAATGGTTCGCTTTGGTAATGTTTTGGGTAGTGCGTGTAGCGTGTTGCCGATCTGGAGTGAGCAGTTAGGCAGAGGCGGGCCGGTGACGGTGACGGATGATCGTATGACGCGGTACTTCATGACGATACCTGAAGCCGCAGGGTTAGTGCTTCAGGCGGGGGCGTATGCTGAGGGTGGCGAAGTGTTTTTGCTAGACATGGGGCAGCCGATTCGAATTATGGATATGGCGAAACGGTTTGTCATCGCAATGGGTTTCGAGCCAGATGTTGATGTGAAGATTGATGTGACAGGGGCGAGGCCAGGCGAGAAGTTGTTTGAAGAGTTAGCTTATGATGGTGAGATGATGGGGCAAACACCGCATGAAAGTATTCGGGTTTGGGGCATGGAGAGCCCAGAGGACGAACAAGTGCAGCAGATGATTCAGTTGTTTAAAGGGTTACGATCAGGCAATGAGCGAGGCTTATGGGGCGGTGTAAAGAAGGATGCAGTCTTGTGTGCAATATGGGACAGCGTGCCAGAGGTAGCAGAGACGAAAAGTTTAGCGAACACGCAAAGTTCTTAATATGCAATTAATTTATAATTGAGATCATCCTGAATTCGAGAAAATATGATGAAGATCAATTGTTTTTTTGTGTGTATATTTAGCCTTTCTTTGGGATTTTATTCAGCATTGCTGTATGCTGAAGATTCGGATGAGAAGCGAGAAAAGCAGTCAATCCAATACGATTATTCAGACGCAAAAAAATTAGCTGAATTGATGGCTAAGTCAATGGAATCTGATTTACCTTTACATGCACATGTACGTCATGAGAGTATTAGTTTTCATAACAATCATACCGAGATTATTGATGTGATTGGCGAAGACAGTTGGATCGGTATCAAGAAGCCGTACTCAGCTACTGTTGAAGAAATCGTTATTCATCGCCAAGAAAAATCACTTCTTTGGCGGTATAAAAAATCTGTAATGTATAAAAGAATAGGAAGCATGATTATAGATCTCAATGTGATATGGGATGGGGAAAATGGCTATATGTTCAGCCAGCAAGAGAAGAGGGGTAAACGAATGGTACCACAGGATCTTGAGATTTTGCCGAGTGGTTTGTTACCAGAAATTGAGAAACTGGGGGCTAATGGGCTGGGAAGTTTACTCGAATCGGGTGATCGATTTGAGGTTGAGGAACTGAAGCATGATGGCAGGCGAATCATTGTATTAACGCAATTTGATTCGGATGATGTGTTTAAGTATTGGATTGATCCGGCAGTAAACCCAATTGTGCCTCAGCGAGTGATTTTCTTAATGGGTGTTGCTGAAGGAAAATCTGTGCCAGAGATGGATATTATGATTCGAAATCAAGTACGGCGTCCCGATCAATCGTGGTTGATTACAGAGTATGCCGTGAACAATATGAGCTCGCGTGAACAGTTTAAAGCTGTAATTGATCCCATAAGTTTTGAGATGAAAGATAAATCGTTTTTTGAAATGAAGATTCCCGAAGATATCGAATTTATTGAGTGATCGTTCATGTTGGGTATCAGGGCAGGGGTTGCAGATGTGTTCTGATTCGTGACAATGTGATGCATGGCAACAACCACACAGAAAAAACGGCGTGCAAATGCACTAAGAGATGTTAAGGTCAGTCAATTTCCAGGAGCTGCTCCCGGCAGTATCTTGATCGAGATGGGAGAAACAAAAATCATCTGTACTGCGAGTGTGGCTAGTGATCCGCCGCGTTGGTTGCCTAAGGATGAAGAGGGGAATTTCGTCAAGGGTTGGGTGACGGCAGAATACAATATGCTTCCCGGCAGTACGCCAGACCGTAAGCGGCGTGGAAATGATTCGCGTGGAACAGAAATTCAACGGTTGATTGGCCGCGCTCTGCGAGCCGCTGTGGATCTGAAAAAAATGCCGGGTGTTGCGATCACTTGTGATTGTGATGTCATTAAAGCTGACGGTGGTACGCGTACCGCTTCGATTACTGGGGCTTGGATCGCGCTGAGCAAAGCTGTCCAATGGGCGATGTCAGAGGGATTGATTGAAAAGAACCCTATCAAAGGTCCCATGGCAGCTATTAGCGTTGGTATCATCGACGGGCAGGCTTTCCTCGATTTAGATTATGAACTTGATGTGCGTGCAGAGGTGGACATGAATGTCGCGATGAACCACAAGGGGCAATTCGTTGAGGTACAGGGGACGGGAGAGGCTGGTGTCTTTAGCCGAGCTGAGCTCGATGAGATGATGGATTTGGCAGAAAAGGGTATCAAGAAGCTCATTAAGGTCCAAAAGGCGGCATTGAAATCATAATTTATTGGTTTGTAAGAGGATATGAATCTTTTTCGAACTCGTGAAGAAGGGTGTTCGTATGATCAGCAGGCCCGTTTGGAGGGGCTGCCATTTGTCTGCATAGACAATGTGGGAAATAAGTCGCGGCGGGGATAAAAGCTGCATAAAGAAATATGAGCGGGTAAACTGGTCTTAATTATGACCGTGGCCTACAGTCAGCCGAATCATTCAACTAAGGATGGGGTGAGCTTAGGTAAGGTTCAATCATCGGGTCAGGCAACAGCTTGATCGGGGTGAACAACAGGAAAGTGATCAGAGGTCAGCGAGAATCTGGTGGATCAAGCTTGATATGCCTTGGACATTTTATAAATACATCCTGCGTGAGTTGTTGAAGCTACTAGCAGCTTCTGTGTTGACATTGATGCTCGTCATCAGTTTTGCCGCAGCAATCAAGCCGCTCAGTGACGGTCAGCTTACTCCTCTTTTATTTGCAAAATTTGTGATCCTTACCGCTCCCACGATGCTTGGCTTCGCTTTGCCGTTCGCGGGTGCTTTTGCCAGTACGCTCGTTTTTATACGCATGGTGCAAGATAACGAAATTACCGCGTGTAGCGCTAGCGGTATGAGTTACCGAGCGATTCTCATGCCTGTGATCGTGCTTGGGGTTGTACTCACGATGGGCCTCTTTGGGCTTTCCAATTTTGTCATTCCAGCCTTCTTTAAGCAGGCTGAAAAAACCATACAGCAAGACCTCATTACCGGTTTGGTGACAAGTCTCAACGAGGGCCAACCGTACGTTCAAAATGGTTTTGCGATATATGCCAATTCTGCTGATCAAATACCCATCACAGATAAAACGCTCACCGAAGATCCAATGCTCACTAAGATTATCCGTTTGAAAGGCGTCGCCGTCGCTCAAATGGATCGAGATGGGCAGATGAATAACGATGGCAGTGCGCGTGAAGCATGGTTGTACATGCGTCACGATAATGAGCAAGATCAATCAACCGTACAAGTCGTACTGGTTGATGCGTACTACAATGATCCCGGCTCTGTAAGGACAGAAATGGAAGGTTGGAAAGAGCTCCCGCCACTGGTGCAGCAAAGTTTTTTCCGTGATAAACCGAAGTTTCAATCCCTTCCTGAGCTTTTCGAACTTGAACGCAATCCCGAACGATTCGAAGATATCGGCAACCGAAAACAAAACCTCATTAAAGCACTAGCAGCGGAAGATCTGGAGCAGCGAATCAAAGATAGCGCTGTACCGGGAGGGCAACCACTGCTCTTCAGAGGTATTGGTTACGATGAAAACAAACTCTATGAAGTCAGCGCACCCTCAGCAGTCGTTTTTGATAACAAGCTGATGTTACGCTCAATGGGTGATGATAAAGTCATTGTTGCTGAGCGTCTGGAAGGCCAAAGTTACCCCAGCAGTATGTTCATGGCCGAGCGAGCAGAAGTTAAAGTCAATGTGAATGATAAGATGCCAGGCCTTCCATATCTGACACTCAAGTTAGGTGATGATGGTGATGGTGTTCAGGTCGCCAACGACAGCGGATCAGGCGAACGAAAAAGCTTTGATCTGCCCAAAATTATCTGGGCCGGTGATTCGCTCTTGGATATGCCTGCCAAAGATATGAAAGTCAGCGATGTGATGCACCGTGTTGAAGCCGGTGCCACGCAGTACCAACGATCCAGTACTGTCGTTAACGCTTATGCCCGTATGACGGACGGCCTGAAAAAGCTGTCACACAGAATACGTGGCCACCTCCACGAACGAGCCGCATCCGCAGTCGCCTGTAGTCTCCTTTTGCTGCTCGGTGCGATCCTCAGTTTGCTCTTCAAACACCAAATGCCTCTGGTCGTTTACTTCTGGAGTTTCATGCTCGCCATACTGAGCATTATCGTCATGAACTCTGGACAGAATATGGCTGGTCGTGTCGAAGTACCGCTTGCGATGAGTCTTGGCCTGTTATGGACAGGTAACCTCATTCTTTTGGCTGTGATTAGCGTGAGCTATTGCCGTTTGGCTCGAAATTAACGGATGGACGAATGACTGCTCGGATGAGCCATGAGATAACAATCAATGAAGACACTGAGTCTTTACATCATTAAGAACTTCCTCGTTAACTTCGTGATCCTGCTCTCGGTGTTGATGCTGCTGTTTATTCTGGTTGACTTGACCATCAATATGGATGACTTTGTCAAAGCCGGTGGTAACTGGGCAAAGATGCAGAATGTGACTTCGGTTGCCAGCGAATACAACGTCTCAGGCGAACTGCTCACAGAATTACTTGATGATGGGGCAAGCAATCCACTGATTGCCAGTGAGCTCGATCTAAATGTCAATCAGGTTTCGCAAATTAAACATGCCATTCAGCCCGGCAGCTTTATGAGTTTTATCGGCGTGATGTATTACATTATTGATTACTACACGCCCATTATGCTTTTGATATACATCTTCTTCTCGGGGCTCATCGTCACCGCAGCCATGGGGTTCACTTTCTCAGCCATGATCCGCGCGCGCGAACTCACTGCGATTATCGCAAGTGGTATTAGCCTGTATCGCATTGCCATGCCAATCGTTCTTGTGGGTGGTGTTCTTAGTATCATTAATCTGCCGCTTCAAGAATACGCTATCCCCGCGATGGCCGAACGCATCACCCGCGATAAACTCGACCTTAAGCGAAACAAAACCCGTGATATCCCCATCGTTTTTGCACGCGATGGCGAAGGGAATCTCATCAGTGGTGCGAACTTCCTCAAAGACGAAGAGCAATTTGATAAAGGCATCAGTATTCTGGTTCGTGATGACAGTGGACTCACGCTTCAGCAGATCCGCGCGTCGCAGGCCTCGTGGGATGACAACCGTGGCGGTTGGAAGCTTGTCCAAGGTGTCGCCTTTGTGACACCCGACAATCCGATGGAAATTTCGCCGCCAGAAGCGATTGATTTCTTCAAAACGGACCTTTCTCCCACGGTTCTGAAACTGCGGCAAACCAGCTTTTATCGCAACCTTCTGTCCATCGGTAATCTGCAGTCCATGCGCAGCAACCCTGCACTAAGTGGCAATGCGGCCGAAGGCATAACTCGAATCATTTGGAGCCGATTCAGTCTCGTTATCCTCAACGTCATCGTCTTAGTCATCGGCCTCCCATACTTCCTCACTCGTATCCCTGGCAACATGCTCAAGCAAGGTCTCAAAGCCGCCGGTGCATGTGTCGGTGCGTGGGCTGGTGGTATTCTCGTCCTTCAAGCCGGAAGCAGCTATCTCGGGCCTGCCAGCGCCGCTTGGCTACCCGTTATTATCAATCTTCCGATCAGCGCATACCTTCTCCATACAATCAAAAGCTGATCATTTCGCATTCATACAATCTAACTATTCATGTAACCCGAATATTGAGAAGTGATTCAGTATCATTGCGGGTCAATCACGTCATAATTCAACGTCATCTGATGCTTTGAAGTGTAATACTGATCCGCCATAACCGCATCAAGTGGTACGTCTGGCAACGTAACCTGCAACCCTTGACTCACAAGATCAAACAATCGCTGCGGAGCCATCCCCGTATCCTTCTTTTCCCATATCACAAGTGTCGGCAACGAGGGATTGATCGACATATCTAACGACGGTAAATCAGCCGAAATCACGGTCGCCCCCGGCATAATCAACTTCAAATTCCCACCAATCTTCCGGTCGGCTGCCAAGATCTGGGGTTTATTATCACCTTTACGAATCAACTGTTCAGCCAATTCGCGATAGGGCGCGTTCCTGCGTGATGGTTTACCCGTTGCTGCTGAAATTAATGGCTGCAGTGGTAATACGATAAAGATGATCAACGCAATACCCGTCGGTATGAGCAGCACAACATTCTGGCGATGTTCATCGTAATACGGCGCCAAACGCAAGCAAAGATACAGTGGCAGCAAATAATACAACGGTTGCAACCAGCGATCTTTAATATCCGTACCACCTGTCACAGCAAACGCGATCACCAGTAGCAGCACAATTACGATTAAAGACATCCCAAAATAACGTCTTATCTCAAATGAATCCTCATCAAGTTCCTCATGTTCTGTCGTGCCATACAAGACGCCCAAGCTAACCCCGAACAGTAAGATCGTAAAAGCAAAGGAATCACTAATAAACGAATAGATGCCTTTCGAAATACTACTCACAGAGATACCAGAGATTGCGAAATCTGAAATATTCGTTTGTACTTCAGTTCTTGCGTCTAAGATAAAATAGACCTGCAGCCCGATTACAAGGGCGGCAATACCTACCGTGCTGATCGCTTTGTAGTTAAAGATGCATTCACGAGTGTTCTTGAAAAATAAGGCTGCCACCATTAACCCTACGACAGGAAAGACGAAGTTGTATTTAGACAACATTCCTGCCGCAATCGCAATACCAAGCATCATGTAACTACTCAGTGATTGCGTTTGGTAGATGCGAACGACCAGATAAACTGTCCATGCGGTACACGTTGTCACCAGTACAGAATGCGTTAAATCTCGTTGCGATTCCCATATATATTGCGGCACAAGCATCAGCATCAACGCGCCAATTGCAGCGTAAAGATGCGATTGTGTGAGTCGTTTGATCGTTGCCCAGGTCAGCAAGAACGTTGACGCTAATAATGCATTTTTTAGAACAATCAATGAAAACAATGATTGGCCGAACATGGCCATCACTATTTTTTGTAGCCATGTGTATAAAGGTGGTTGTGAACCATAGACCCATCGCATCGGCAGTTGCGAAAGCAAAACCTGTTCAGCCTCATCCATTTCAAGTGTTGGTGAGGATGCAAGCCGTGCTAGGCATCCCAACAAGAAATACGCTGCAATCAGCGTCGGTGTTTGCTTGAGTAATCGCTCTCGCATGATCAAGACTATACGCGAAAAAACTGCTCAGGTGTGAAGCTTTTTAGAGATGTTTGTAAAACTGCTCGCCCAACACTTAACACGCAATGAAGGACTAAATTCTTGTCCACCATGAATTAAGTGAATCTGCCAAATATTCGCCAATTTGAGGTGCCACAATCAATTCAGCTTCAGTAGGGGCTGCCCCTTTAATATTCGAGATCACCCAGCTCCCAATTGAGGTCTCAAATGGCACCCCATATTCTGCCCGCTGATGAATAAACATCACCAAATGCGTGAGCATCTCGTCACCCTTCGGATCCACTTTACGAAGCTGTTCGCACAGCACCTTGAAAAACCCTTGAAAGTCCTTTGCCTTCATCCGTGATTCAAGTTGCAGCAGTGCTGTCGCAGTCGCCGCGATAAACATGAGCCTATCCCAAATACTCAACTGCCGTTTATTTTCCAAATCAGCAATCAGTACAGAACGATGTTCAAAATCTTCAAACGAAGTAATCACAATCGATTGGCACGAACGAAGAAGCAACGTAGCTTTCGATTTAAATTTCCTTGACGTGATCATTACAAAACCATTTCTCTAATATAGAGATGTTCACACCACACTTGACCTGCATTGAGATGTCCCGGAACATGCTCTTTAATACATGCTTAATCTTATAGAATCCCGACTGTCACTTTCCCCACAATCTATTGTAATCGCACCGTTGTGACCCAGCTAGTATTTATGTGATTACTGCGATCGCAAGTGGTAAATGTGGATTTCATGTAACAAATGTTTCAATTTATAGCTCTCAAGCACATCCTCAATTTCGATGGCTGCCTCAAAAAAGAATTTCAGATCAAACCATCCTGATTGACGCGTTGAATCAATCTCCGCACCAGTTTAGACTATTCACATGAATCGAATTGAGAGCATTTTCCGCAAGTTGGCCGAATCACGCACGACTGATCCAGCATCAGGCCGCGCCCTGATGCCTTATGTGACCGTTGGCGACCCCGATCTGCCAACCACTGGCAAAATTCTTTCCGCACTTCAGCGTGGCGGTGCTTCCATCTGCGAGCTCGGTTTCCCTTTCAGCGACCCAATCGCCGACGGCCCTGTCATTGAAAGTTCCATGCATTACGCGCTGTCACGGAATCTCCAAATCGAGCAAATATTCGAGATGGTTGAAGAACGCCGCTCGCAGCTCGACATCGGCCTCGTAGCCATGGTCTCATACTCAATCGTTCATCGTTGGGGCGATCAAGCTTTTATCGACCGTGCTGCCCGAGCCGGTATCGATGGCTTCATCATCCCCGATGCACCCATTGAGGAGAGCATAACCCTTGCCAAACGCGTCCAAGACGCCGGCCTGATCATCAGCATGCTCATTTCACCCAATACGCCGATCGAGCGAGCTCAGGAAATCGCCAAGCTCTCCAGCGGCTTCGTCTACCTTATGTCACGTGCTGGCATCACCGGCGAATCTACTGATTTGCCGCCAGAGTTGCCTGAACGTATCTCCGCGCTACGCAAAGTGACCGATCTTCCCATCGCAGTAGGCTTCGGCATATCCAGCGCCAAACAAGTACGCACCGTCGTTGACGTCGCCGACGCCGCCATCGTTGGCTCAGCACTGGTTCGGCGCGTCTCGGAAAACCGAGCAAACGGCTCCGACGCAGTCGTACAAGCTGCTGAAGACTTTACCGCCCAGCTAGCAACCGGCCTGCGTCCATAACCACCCTCATGCAATTTGCACATTCATTTCATTTTCCTCTTAACCTGATCACACATCTGATGTTAAGATAGGTCAACATTGCAGCCTGTAGTGGCTGTAACTGCTGTCTGTGTATCGCGAAACTGACGGTTATAACCCCGTCACGACCTTGGTATTGGTCGAATACCTCAATCACCTCAATAGCCGGGGCTGAGGATTGCCGATGCGGGTTTCAAAGGCAGTACGACATTCTCTCTCAATTATCTTCGGAGCTCTCTGGGCGACCATGCTTTTGGTCATTGGTCTGAGCTGCTTCGCCCACGCAAACTCACCACTCATTAAACTCGTCGCCGTGGCCATGATTGCTGCCGCCGAATTCATTACCATGACATTGGTCGCAGACGAACTCTGCCCGCTAGCCGACGTAAAATACACGTCAGCCGCAAAACTCATCACCATCACCACGCTGCTCCTCGCCACCGCATCCGCAATCGGCACCTACGCCCTCAATGGGATATAGCCCGATCACTGTCTCTCAGTCCGTCTTTTCCCACCTGAGTAGCCAACACTTCGTGCATGTCTTAACGGAGGCTATACTTCAGAAACATCTCGGCCATACGCCGAGTATCACTCAGATTCGCGCGTACCTCGCGCTGAAAGGGATTGGATCCGTGTACCTTCGATTGTTCTCACGCAAACGTATCGCCACACTCTCCGTCGCACTCTTCGCATGCCTCTGCTTGACTTCTCTCAACGCACAAACCGCCTCCCCCCCCGCGCAAACCCAGAAACAAATGCTCGCTTCGCAATATGCGCAGCTCGCGAGTTTCGTTCTTTTTGGTCAAGATGACGTTCGGCAAGATCAAATCATTCGCGCAAGAATCCTCCTTGACCTCGCAACACAACTCAACCCCGACAGCCCAAATCTTTGGCTTCTTCGCGCTGAACTAGCCAACCTCGAAAACAATCCCGATGCTTCGATCAAAGCACTCCGCAATTATCTTCGACTCGTTCCACAAGACGATGCCGCACAATACGATCTCATCATCAAGATTGTGAACAAAGAGCAAACCATTGATGGCCGCTCTGCCAAAATCGAGAATATTCTCAAATCAAAATCTGCCAATCAATTCTCAAAACCATTACGCAGCCGACTTGCTGTCTATGCCGCCAGTTCTGCGAATGAAATGGGGCAACGCCGCCAAGCACTTTTTTGGCTTCGCGAAGCTTCCAGCCTTGATGAATCCAATCCTGATGCCGCTCTTCTTACCTATCAATTGATTAGTGATCTCGGCGCAACCACACAACAACTCGGCTCCGCACTCATTTCACTCGTTCGAACCATGCCTTACAATCCCCAGCCGCGCCTACAACTCGCAGAGCTACTCATGGCTCAAGGCGTATTCACTCGCGCAGCCGAACAATACCGAGCTGCTGCTGCAATGTCTTCCGAAACACTCAATCCACAGCAAGTCAAGCTCTGGGCAATCGCAACCGCATCTACAGGCCGTAGCGATAATGCGATCGAAATCATCGATCAATACCAGCAATTCATTAACGCCCAATTCAAAATCGAAAAGCAGCGTGAAGCCCTGATGTCTGGCGGTAACCCCGGCGATGTCGGTCTCGAACAATTTCCCTCCATCCCACTCCCACTCGAACTCCAAATCGCGCAACTCGCCATCTTCTCCACGATGGACCCCATAGATTCAGGCGATCGTCCTCAAGAAACATTCGATCTCATCAAATCCGAACTCCTCGCCAAGGCAGGGCAGGGTGATGAACTCGCCAAGCTTGATTACCTATGGCTCGGCGCCATGTTTAAGTTTGATGTTGATCAAGTCGCCACCACACTTAAAGAATTCCCTGTCGATAACGAACTGGCTCAAATCGCTCGTGGTTTCATCGCCTACGACAAAAACGATTTCGACTCCGCTCGCACTTCCTTCGAAGCTTACAAAGAAACCAACCCTTACGCCTCGCTCGGCTCCGCGCTCGTAGCCGCGAACCCGACCGCTCGCACAGCCGCTCTCCAAGACGTGGTTTACAGCGGCAACGCCATCACCGTCCTCCTCGCCGTTCACCAACTCCAAAGCGCAAACGCACAATTCAAAGCCACCGCAGTCGGTGACGCAATCCGCAGGCAAATGGATCGTTATACAAACCGCCTCTGGAATGCCGACCCCATCAATGATCCTTGGGTTCAGCTTTTTGTTGAAACCGCGGAACCGCAAATCAATTACCTTGATCCAATTAATGTTAAGCTTCGCCTCAAAAGCAAAGCGCCTATCGATCTTGCCATGGATACGCCTTACACCGTTTCCGGCAAAAGCATGCTGACCGCGCAAGCGTACGTTCTCGGCCAGCCCGTTCCTCTCTCCCCGCCAACCATCATCAACCTCAAACGCAAGCTTCAGCTCGCGCAAAATGATGAGATCGACGTAACCTACAACCTCACCGAAACCATGTTCGGCCTCTTCACTCAAAATAACCCGCAAAGCCCCATCATCTACAACCTCAACGCCATCACCGATCCCATCCCCAGCTTCAACGGTACCCTCGTTCCCGGAATCATCGGCCTCAACGACTCCCTCAACTCTCAACAGATTCTTGGCAACAACCCATCCAAGCCCATCATCGAATCGCGCACACAAGCCGCAACAGACCCCAACTCAGCAAACTACTTCACATCATTGGCATACCTTGGCACGATCACGCAGGTTCTCCCCAGCGATGACCCGGATCTCAACAAGCAGCAGACCGAGGATCAGATCGCACAAATCATCAACGATACCTACAGCCAAGCCGATGAACTCACCAAAGCTTGGCTCCTCCGATTCACACCCGTCAAATTGCTTAATCTTGAGAATTACCAGTTCCAGCGTGTGATCGACAACGCTCAACGCTCCGATTCCATCATGGTTCGCATTATGTATCTCGCAACACATATCACCGACAAAAGCGATCCCGGCTTCATCGCCGCACTTCGCAGCGAAAACCCAACCATTCAAACCTATGCCAAAGCCATGAGCGACACTTTCCAATACATCGATGATGTTCGTGCCAAGGCCGCTGAAGAGCAAAAGAAACAGCAGCAGCAACCCAAGAAGATCGATTGGTAAGCTCACACTGAAACTTAAAGAACTCCAAACCGGCATCCGCCGGTTTTTTCATGCCTACACCCCGTCACGCTCACTCCACACTCAATTCGAGATTTTTGAGAACCAGTATCAAAAACTCCACGTAAATACGCCATCCTGCTTGCAGCTCTCAGGACCTTATCCTATATTATGAGATCGGTTCTCAATATCAATATTGTCTTTGCGTCACATATGTCCTTAAAGTGGCATAACTTCTGGAGTATCAGCCCTATGTCGCAATCCAGCACGCCAAAACCCATCACAGATCAGCTCGACTTGTCTGCCTACACCCCTATCCACAAACTCAATACGCACCAAATCGCTGAGATTAAACACGTTGACGCATCTCACGATGATATCGATCGACTGAAAGCCATGGGCATCTGCCAAGGTCGCCGTGTTCAGCTCATTCAAGCGGGCGACCCTCTCATTCTCAAAGTTGTTGGCGTTCGCATCGGTGTTTCCGCCAGACTCGCCAAATCTGTTTACACAGAACCTTGCCGCCGCACTGGCAGCGGTTGCTGATCCCGCCTCTCGCCAACTCGCCTGAAAGCAGTACCCATGCCCACCGAATTACCCAAGGAAAAACCTGTGAACAAAGTCTCACTGCCCGTCGTCGATGAGCAAGCCGACCAACGCAAGCCGCAGCTCCCGGTTGTCGCACTCATTGGCAACCCAAACGCTGGTAAAACTACGCTATTCAATCGCTTCTCCGGTCTTCGCGCCAAAACCGCCAATTTTGCCGGCACGACCGTTGATCACCGCGCTTCTCGCATCAAACTTCCCAAAGGTGATATCGAGCTCCTCGACCTCCCAGGCCTTTACGGCCTCGACTCCGCCACACCTGACGAAAAAGTCGCGCAGGATGTTCTGCTCGGTCGCCTTCCCGGCATGGAAAAGCCAGACGCCGTCCTCCTTGTTCTTGATGCAACCAACCTTGAGCGAAATCTCTACCTCGCCGCACGCGTCATTGAGCTCGGTCTCCCAACCGTCGTGGCTCTCAACATGTGGGATATCGCACAAAAGCAAAACAACAAAATCAATCTCGATTCACTCGCCAAAGATCTCGCCGTACCCGTCATCCCCATCTCCGCACGTACCGGCGAAGGTGTTGAACAACTCACACAACAACTCGATATCTCTATCGAGCACTACAAACCCGCCGTTGTCCCCGAATCACTGACCGCATGTTCATCATGTGGCGAATGTCCATATGCCGCTCGCTTTGATTGGGCCGAGCAAGTTTCCGATCGTGCCGGCGCTTCTTCCGAACACCACACCCATGGTCCAATGACCGAGGCCATCGACCGTATCCTCACGCACCCCGTCATCGGCATCGGCGCATTCTTCGCCGTCATGGCTACAGTCTTCATTATGATTTTCTGGTTAGCCGCATACCCCATGGACTGGATCGAAGGCGGCTTCGGTTACGCCGGTGAACTTGTCGGTTCTGTCCTCGATGACGGCGACTTCAAATCACTCATCGTCGATGGAATCATCGGCGGTGTTGGAGGCGTCCTCGTCTTCCTCCCGCAAATCCTCATCCTCTTCTTTTTCCTCACACTCCTCGAAGACACCGGCTACATGTCCCGTGCAGCTTTCGTCATGGACCGCCTCATGCGACGTGTCGGCCTTCCCGGCCGCGCATTTGTCCCAATGCTCTCCGCACACGCTTGTGCCATCCCCGCCATCATGGCCACCAAAATCATCGAAGATCGGCGTGACCGACTCGTCACCATCCTCGTGCTCCCACTCATGACCTGCTCGGCACGTCTCCCTGTCTACGTCATGCTCATCGCTCTGCTTTTTGCAGGCAATGCGCTCTACGCCGGCCTCGCTTTCACCGCCGCTTACTCGCTCGGTATCATCGCCGCCCTCGTCATGGCATTCCTTTTTAAGAAGACCATCCTCCCCGGCGAATCAAAACCACTCGTCATCGAGCTTCCTTCTTATCGTCGGCCATCCATCAAAAACGCTCTCCTGCTCACCCTTGATCGCAGTAAAATGTTCGTCAAAAAAGCAGGCACCGTTATCCTCGTTCTCTCCATCCTTCTATGGGCCGCGTCAACGTATCCCAAGATGCCCGAAGGTGCAGAATCTGCCCAAGCGAAACAACGCATTGCCCAGCTTGATCAGCAAATTCTTCAAACAACAAACGAAGCGAATGTCGCCGACTTCACCCAGCAAATTGAACAAATACAAGCCAAAGAAGCACTCGCATATTCCGTCGCTGGCCGTGCCGGTAAGGTTTTCGAGCCCGTCTTCCGCCCTCTCGGCTTCGATTGGCAGATTAATGTTGGCGTACTCTCATCTTTCGCCGCTCGTGAAGTGATCGTCTCAACGCTCGCCATCGTCTACGGTGTCGGTGAAGATGTCGCCGAAGATGGCAACAGCTTCGCAAAGGTGCTCGATCGCCAAACCCGCGAAGATGGATCCAAAGTCTTCACCACCGCAACTTCTTTTTCTCTCTTAGTCTTCTATGTCCTCGCCATGCAATGCCTCCCCACACAAGCCGTTACACGACGTGAAGCAGGCGGTTGGAAATGGGCCATCTTCCAGCTTGGTTACATGTCCGCACTCGCATACGGATTGGCACTCATCACCTACCAAACCGTCAGCTTTTTCACCTGATCACACACGGCATGCCTCAAATCAAACATATACAAGCTCGCGTTACCGCGAGCTTTTTTCATAGCAAATTTCAATCCTATTGCCGTCACCCAAAGGGCGCCGCTTCGTAGATGTTCGCTTAATACCTGACACTTTCCACTTCCCCCGCTACCATATAAACTCACCACCCTCTCGCCTCTCAACCTCCCTCACTCCCAACTAGCACTAACAACTAGCACTAGCACTAAAATATGCACCACACTCTTCTCCTATTCGACATCGACGGCACAATCCTTGACGCAAAAGGCGCCGGCGGCAAAGCATGGTCCCGCACCGCCAAGCAACACTTCGGTGACGACTTCACTATTAAGCAAGTTCAATTCGCCGGCAACCTCGATTCCATCATCTACCGCCAAACCGCTGAACACAACAACATCACCGACCACCATCAGCATCACGAAGCTTTCAAGTCTGCATACCTCAAAGCACTTCATGAAGAACTCAATCAGCACGATGTAAAATCACATGCAGGCATCGACGAACTCATCGCTCAACTTAATCATCTCGCCCAGACCGGTGCCCCCATCATGCTCGGCCTCCTCACCGGCAACTACACCGAAGGCGCTCACCTCAAACTACAAGCCGTCGGCATCGACCCCGCATGGTTTGCGATCTCAGCCTGTGGCGACGAAGCTCAATCCCGTCCCGACCTCACGCTTCTTGCCATGCAAAAATACGAATCTCTCATCGGTGTTAAAGCCAACCCCAAACGCATCATCGTCATCGGCGACACCCCAAAAGATGTCGATTGCGCCAAAGCTCACGATTGCTACGCATTCGCCGTTGCCACTGGCCCATTCTCTGTCGAAGACCTCCTCAAATCCGGTGCCGACACCGCCGTCTCCGATCTCTCCGACCATACCCCGCTTTTCAATATCATGGACCGTATCACAACCGCTTAACTCAAAATAATAAAGCCTGCGCCGATCAAACAGCGCAGGCCCATATTGACTTCATCGAATAACGCCTAATACTTGATTAGTTGTTCTTCAGATTTTTCCATTCTACATCAGCCTTCTTGATATTGTTTGGGATATCTTCAGACCACACGCCTTGAATCTTTTTGTCAAGATTCAAATACAGCTTGTCGTCAACGATCTTCCAAACCATTGGATCACCCACAAATTTTTGGCCGACCGAAACGCCATACGCGCAATATCCGCCATACGCAGGCAAGTATTTCTCTGGATCCTTTTCAAACGTACTCTTATTCTGTCTGTTTTCAAACAGGTAAGTTACGCCCTTATATTTCGCTAAATATGCCGTACTTCCACGTTTCGGCTCACCTGATAGATATGAAACCAAATCATATCCCTGCACACCAAAAACACTCGCGTCGGGTCCGTCATCCTTAATCTGATCCCAAGCGATATTAGCCTTCTCTATATTCTCAGAAAGTGTATCCTCCCAGTTCTCCTGCACCTTTTGGCTAAAGTTTAAATACAGCTTCCCGTCAACCATCTTCCAAACCATCGGATCTGCAGCAAACCGATATCCATTCGCCATACCATACGCACAAAATCCACCATACGCGGGTATATATTTTTCCGGATCTTTCTCAAATAAAGCCTTATTCTCATCATTTGCAAATAGATAAGTAGTTCCATCATATACCGCAACGTGATTCCCGTTTCCTACGATTGGCCCATTAACATCATGGTACGAAATCAAATCATAACCTTCGACACCAACCGTATTCACCGCTTCATCTTTAGCTGCAAATACAAGCGATGTAACTGCCAACAACAAATACGCGATCATCACAATTTTTAGCTTTCTCATCGTTCTGTCCTTTCATATCACAAACCAATTTCTGCAATACCCTGTTTTCCCCAGTTGCTAATCCGCTTTCTTACCCTCACTTAATCTCTTGCAGCAAGGAAACAGATCTGTTTCTCACTTTGCGCAGAACTGTAGCCTTGCCCGACATAACAATCAACAAACCATGAGATATATTCAGAATATTTACTCAAAAACACGTTTTAATCTGCAATATCGCGTTATTAATGACTCTTAATGACTTTCTCTTAAAACCCGCCTACCATTTTTTAGGTAACCACTCTGTTTCTAAATATGAGGCGATATGACGCAAAACAGCAGACGAGAACATCTGATTGATACCGCCATCACGCTCTTCCAGCAGCGGGGCTATCACGCCACTGGCATCGATAAGATTCTCGCACACGCCCACGTCTCAAAAAAAACAATGTATCAACATTTCCGATCCAAAGAAGAACTCATCTATGCCGCGCTTAGAAAATATGATAGCCAGTTTCGTAACAGTTTCATGAAAGAAATCAAAAACCGCTCACATATCCCCGCTGAGCAACTCCTTATTCTTTTCGACGTTGCCGAAGATTGGTTCAAAGCCGACAAGTTTTATGGCTGCATGTTCATCTCCGCCGTAAGTGAGTTTGCCACCGACGATTCCACCATTCGGCAAATCTGCAAACAATTCAAACAGCTCATCCATCACTACATCCTCACCCTCGCTCAAGAAGCCAACCTCTCTAATCCTAATGAAATCGCCGATGAACTCAGCCTTCTCCTCGAGGGCGCTATCGTTACCGCGCAAGTATCAAGCAAACCCAATGCAGCACAAACCGCCAAGCATATCGCAAAGCAGCTCATCCAAAACCAAACTAAATAAACGACAACACACTTCACGTATATTCACGAATAACTTGCAAGCAAAAAGTAGCACCTTTATTATGAATCTAACAGACAAGCATCAATGACGTATCAAGATGTTTGCCCACCCTGTATAAAATGGTGCGCCCAAGATCATCAACGCTTCGCCCACATCATACTTCACACACAAAGCGATCATACCTCCGTCAGCAACCACCAATCCAAAGGTGATCAGAACGATGACCTCTGCTCCAACCGCCAAATTCTTTTTAAAATATAATCAATCAATAGTGCAGTATTGAACATGAAAAATATCTTTGTCGTCACACATGCACAAGCAACCCATCATCTCGACAAAATTGTCGGCGGTTGGTTCGATTCTTCTCTCACCGCACACGGCCAATCTCAAGCCATCGCAATCGCCAAACAACTGACCCAACTAGTCACAGCCCAATCCCCAACCATCATCTCATCCGATCTTAAACGCGCTTTACAAACCGCGGACATCATCGCACAGCATTTCAATACCACATCCACAGCAAACCCCAACCTCCGGGAAATTAGCTACGGAAAAGCAGAAGGTAAACCGCAAGCATGGCTCGATGCTCATTGGCTTCCACGTCCAAATGACAATCGCCTAGATCATCGCCCAATCGAAAACGCTGAAACCACCCGTGAACTCGCGCAAAGAATCTACGAGTGTACGACCCAACTCTTTAGTGATCCAGACATCGACAACCTCATCCTTATCAGCCACGGTTACGCCAGCACCTTCATCATCGCCAACTGGATCGGTCTTCCACTCGATAACGCCACCCACGTCCATTTCAATCTTTCAACTGCCAGCATCACACATCTGCAACAAGACAACCACTTCAAAAACCACTCCGTCAAATCCCTCAATTTCACCAAACATCTACGAGCTAGCGAAACCTCATAATCCATCATGTCGCCGCCGAGTTCCGCCATTCAATGATCACATAAAACAACATCGCAATTGCTCCATGAACTGAATGTAAAACAATGGTCTGGCACAAACCTCATTCACCTCGCCCCACATAGTTCAGCCCCGCCTCATTGAGGACTCATCACCTAAATCACATCCCCCTCAAACCGTCCATCCGCTTCCCCGTCACTCGCATCAATCTGCTCTACCATTGCTTGTAATTCCTCTTCACTGATCAGCCCTTTACTCGACAGCAATCGGATCAGCGACGCCAAATACAGCTTCAATTCCGCGTTCTCCTGATGCAGCCGATACAACATCTTGTCTTGCGAGTGATCGACCGCAGATTGGTTCTTTAACGTGTCTTTCAATTGTGCAATTTCGTTCATTGCTGAGGATTGCCGTGACAGCTTATTTTTCAGCAAATTGATATCACGTTCAGTATCCGCAATATCCATACGGTTCCCAATATCGCCCAGCAGCAGTGTTCTGCCCCAGCCCATAAGCAAACTCCTTGTTCAGAAAATCAAAACTTAACACATCTAAATTAATCCGAGATTGCTCTATCAGCAAGCACATATCATGCAAAAACCATGCTAAAATCCCTACTTATGTGAATGCGCGCACAAACCTGAAAATGCCCCCATATTGCATGGCAAAAGCCGATCGAAACTTCAGAATGTTGGACCATTCTTCTTCATAGTTTGGCATCTTTAGCCAAAAACAAGGTTGTTTGATGTACATGAAAACCCCCGAAAATCGTTTTCCGTGCGCACAAAGCCGTCGCGCCATAGCAACACATTCTCAATTACCTCCCCCCTTATCTCCCCTTTATCACACCCTTATCACCCTGCATCACCCCTGTCTCTCTAACATGTTTCGCTGTTCCTCCGGCCCGCGCCTCCCCCGTATCATCACGTTTCAAAAGACCTGATTAAAAGTGGCTATACTAACACTTGATTAGGCTTGGCCACTATTTACCAATTTGATTCGCTGATTCAACGATCTTTGTATTTGGTTCAACTTTAAATTGATGAACCGTTTTTTCCGCGTCAGGCCCATTGCCGCTTACGACTGTAAAGGTGAGTAATCCTGATGTCGGCTCGTAGTCTGTCTTTGTAAGATTCTCATCCAGACTATTTGGCGAATAGATAAATAATCGTTCAGTATTGTTTGGTGTAACATATTTTACGGTCACGTCACCCATCGGATTGATAAATGCAGTCACCGTATTCCCATCGCTAAATTTCAGCAGAACTTCTTCAGACGTATCACGATTGATCGACGTGAAAATCCAAGCTGTTAGCGTAAAGAATGCCAAAATTCCTAACAGAAATAGCCCCACAAACAATCTGCTTTTTTTCGATTTCAATGCATTGGTTCCCGTGTTATCGCGCACAAAATGATTGCGCACCTCGTCAATATCTCCACGTCTATTCTAAGCGGATCAGTGGCTTTACGAAAGATTCCTTCTGCCTGAGCGCACAAAATGGCCGCCAGAATCACAAGATCAATATAAGAAAAACGCTCACTGTTAAGTGGTGAGCGTTTGTTTATCTATGACTTGATTGGTCTACCGACTTAGTCAGTGACAATTTCAGAAAATCCTTTTGTGTCAGTCATCAATGATGGTGCGTAAGCCGCTGTTTGTTCATCATTGATCTTGATCTCAGTCGGCAATTGATCCGCAGCACGGCCAGCCGTGTCGACCAGGAACCCACCAGCTAATCCCAGCACCAAACATGCAACCCCGCCAATCAACGCGCCGGCAATACGGCCCGGTGTCTTGGTGTAGGTGATCCCTTCAGCAGGCTTGCCGAAGAACGCCGCATTCGCAATGCGAAGGTAGTAAGCACCGGAAATTGCAGAGTTTACAACCGCGATGATGACCAGCCACACATAGCCCGCTTTGTAGGCTGAGCCGAAGATGTAAATCTTGCCTAAGAAGCCAATCAAAGGTGGCATGCCAAGCAGTGAAAATACAGACAATGCCAAGATGGATGCCAGTACTTTGTGCTGTTTAATCAAACCTGCGATATCAGCATAACTGTCGATCTCTTCACCATTTGGCTTGCGAAGTGCGGCGAGCACTGCGAAGGAGCCAACGGTCGCGAGGCCGTATGCGACGAGATAGAACATGACCGCAGCGATGCCGTCACCGATGGCGAGGCCGAGCGTTGTGTCGCCGTCGTACTTGGCGATGGCGGTTGCGGCGATCGCGGGGGCGCCTGCGAGCAAGCCAACGACTATGTAACCGGAGTGTGCGATCGAAGAGTATGCCAGTGCACGTTTTACGGATGTCTGGATCATACCGAGCACGTTGCCGAGGAACATGGTGATGACTGCGATGACCCAGAGCAGCATTTCAATGACCTGCGGCAGGTGATTCTGATCCGGCCCGTAGTTCCAGCCGACCGTTGAGAGAATGAGGATTAAGGCAACGAAACCTGCGGTTTTTGGCACAAATGCCAAAAACGCTGTAACTGCTGATGAGGCCCCCTGATACACATCGGCGGCGTAGTAGTGCATGGGGAATGCTGCGATTTTGAAGCAGAAGCCGAGGATGGAAAAGATGAGTCCGATGAGGAGCATGCCGGACAGGCCGCTGTTTGCGACGTATTGCGCTTCGATGACGTTTTTAATTTCGGCGAGATCGGTGTAGCCGGTGGCGCCGTAGATGAGGGCGAAACCATACAGGAAGATGGCGGAGGAGAGAGCGCCAAGGAAGAAGTACTTCACGGCTGCTTCCTGGGCGTTGATGTTCTGTTTGGCTGTAGCGACCATGACGTAGGTTGGGAGTGAGGTGAGTTCGAGCGCGAGGAAGAGCCAAACGAGGTCGTTTGCGCCTGCGGTGAGCATGAGTCCGACGATTGAGAAGAGGAAGAATGCGTAGTATTCGCCGCGGTAGATGTTGCCGGGTTCGAACTTCTTGGCTTCTTCGGCTTTTTGAGTTTGCGGGAGCAGGTCGGGGACGGATGCGGAGACGAGGATGAGGAGGAAACCGATGCCACAAGCTGCGAGCTTGATGAAGCTTCGCAGGTCGGTGATTTCGTATAGGCCGGCTTTGAGTTTGGAGAACTCGGGGATGAACGCGATGGCGAGTATGAGTGAGATGGCTGCGATGACGGCAGTGAATTTACGGGTGCCAGATTCACGACCGAGGCCGGTGATGAGGCAGATGGTGCCGCCGATGAGGAGGATGAGCTCTGGGATGAGGTTGTTGACATGATCAGAGAGATTGATCGCGTCAACCGAGGTTGCCTGAGCGAGCGTTGTTAATGTGGTCATGATGTCGATCATTGTTTTATTTCTTTAGTGCTAGTGTTTGGGACTAGTGCTAGTAAGTGGTGAGGGAGTGAGGGGTGAGTGTGATCCCATGCTGGGGGGCATGGGATTATTGTCTATTTTGTGATTAGTTGCTGATGAGGGTTTGTGATTCCCATGCTTTGGCCTGGGGTTGGGTGGTGAGGATCGGGGGGGCAGGGTGGGTGGTTGTGCCAGCGTGTTTGACCTCGTCGGTGTCTTTGCGGCTTTCGATGAGGTCAATGGTTGGTTTTGATAGTTTTGCGATTGGCGCTTCGAGTGATTTGAGCATTGGGTTGGGGTTGAAGCCGAGCCAGACGCAGACGATGGCGATGGGGGTGAGGACGATGATTTCACGGGCGGTGAGGTCTTTTGGTTTTTGGCCTGCTGGTTCACCGTGAACGTGTGGAATTTTGAGTGGGCCCCACACGACCTTGCCGGTCATGTAGAGGAGGTAGATTGCGGCGAAGATCATGCCGGCTGCGGCGGGAGCAGCGAAGCGCCAGCCGAGTGTTTCGGGTGAGGTGAATGAGCCGATGAGTGTGAGGAATTCGCCGATGAATCCGTTGAGGCCGGGGAGGCCGACGGAGGAAGCGACGAAGAAGACCATGAAGAATGACCAGACGGGCATGGCGCGGCCGAGGCCGGACATTTTAGCCATTTCACGTGTGTGGAAGCGTTCGTAGATCATGCCGATGCAAAGGAAGAGAGCACCGGTGGAGAGTCCGTGATTGACCATGTACATGACGGAGCCGACGGAGCCGAGTTGGTCGAGGTCAAAGGCGAAGAGGCCGAGGACGCAGAAACCGAGGTGGGAGACTGAAGAGTAGGCGACGAGTTTTTTGACGTCGGTTTGTACCCAGCAGACGAGTGCGGCATAGAGGACGCCGGCGACGGCGAGAGCGCCGATCCATGGTGCGAAGACGATGACGGCTTGTGGTGTCATGGGGATGGCAAAGCGAAGGATGCCGTAGGTGCCGAGCTTGAGCAGGACACCAGCGAGGATGACGGAGCCTGCGGTGGGGGCTTCGGTGTGAGCGAGTGGGAGCCAGGTGTGGACTGGGAAGAGCGGGACTTTAACGGCGAAGCCTGCGAGGAGTCCTGCGAGGACGAGGCCTTGCTGTTGGAGTGGTAGTGCTTGTGCGGCGGTGTAGAGTTCAGCGATGTTGAACGTCCATGCACCGTTGTGTGTGAGGGAGTAGTTCCATGCGACATAGAGGATGGCTGCGAAGGTCAGCATCGAGCCGGTGAATGTGTAGAGGAAGAAGATGCGAGCGGCTCTGAGGCGGTCGCTGCCGCCGAAGATGCCGATGAGGAAGAAGAGGGGGATGAGTGTAAATTCGAAGCAGATGTAGAAGAAGATGATGTCGGTGGCGACGAATGTGCCGAGCATTGCGGTTTCGAGGATGAGCATCCAGAAGAAGAACTCGCGTTCACGGCCTTGGAAAGCGGAGTATGAGCCGAGGATGATGAGGGGCATGAGGAATGTTGAGAGGAGGATGAGCCAGAGAGAGATGGAGTCGATGCCCCATGAGAAGGTGAGGCCGAAGCCTGGGACCCAGGGGATCTGGTCGACGAACTGCATGGCTGGGTTTTCTGGTGCCCAGTTGAAGTTGTATGCGAGTACGAGCGAAGCGACAAAGCTAACGAGCGTGCCGATGAGAGAGAAGGCGACGATGTTCTTCTTGAAGTCGAAGACGTTGCCGGGCATCAGCAGCGCGAAAGCGAAGATCGCGGGTGCGATGATCATGACTGGGATGAGCAGTTGGTCGATGGTCATTTCGTTTTGCTCTTTAAGTAAAGTGCTAGTGGTTATTGCTCGTGCTAGTTGAGGAGCAGCGGGTTGAGGTTGTGAGTGTTAGAAAAACAATGTGTAGCGGAGTGGCTAATGGTTGATTAGAAGCCGAGCCATGCGTAGAAGGCGATGATGATGACGACAGCGAGTCCGATGACCATGCCGACGCCGTAGTTTTGTAGGACGCCGTTTTGCGTGGGTCGTACTGCGTAGCCGACGAGTCGCGGGACGAAGCCTGCGAAGTTGACGAGGTTAGCGAGTACGTAGTCGTCGAAGACGAAGAGGACGCGGCCGAGTGTGTGGAGTGGGCGGCGGATGAGTAGTTCGTAGAGTTCGTCGATGTAATACTTGTTGACGAGGATGTTGATGATCGGGGTGATTGGCTTGCAGAGTGGTGCGACCCATTCGCGTTTCCACCAGTGGAAGATGGCGGCGAGGGATATGCCGAGGACTGCGAGGATGATGGAGATGATGGCGACGGTGGTATGAGTGTGATGAGCGAATTCGGAGTGGTCGATGTGTGAGGCTGCGAACTGGGTTGAGTTTTCGAGCATGGACTCGAACCATTTAGAGTCGAGGATGCCGAGGCCGCTGACGACGAGTGCGCCGAGGATGATGGAGCCGAGGGCGAGGGGAACGAGTGGGAGGTTCATCGGCCAGAGTGGCATTTCATGCGGGCCGTGATGGTGTGTGTGGTCGTGTTCTTGTTCGTGTTGTTTAGCGACAGCGTCGGTGATGACTTCCATATCGTCGACGGGCTCGTGGCCTGCGTCGGTGCCCATTTCATATTTGTATGGGCCCATGAAGACTTTGAACCAGAGGCGGAAGGTGTAGAAGGCGGTCATGAAAGCGGTGATGATGCCGAGGATGCCTGCGATGTAGAACATCTTTGCGGCGATGGGGTCGCTGGTTTTGATACCGCTGAGGATGGCGTCGCCGAGGAGGAGGTCTTTGGAGTAGTAGCCTGCGGTGAAGGGGAAGCCTGCGAGGGCGAGGCAGCCGAAGAACATGAGCCAGCAGGTGACGGGCATTTTCTTACGCATGCCTGACATGGTGCGGATGTCGAGATTGCCAGCGAGTGCGTGCATGACAGAGCCAGCGGTGAGGAAAAGGAGTGCTTTGAAGAAAGCGTGTGTTGTGAGGTGGAAGATGCCACCGACGGAGATGACGGCTACGCCGATGAACATGTAGCCGAGCTGGGAGACGGTGGAGTAGGCGAAGACACCTTTAAGGTCGTTGTTAGTGAGAGCGATTGTGCCTGCAAAGATGCAGGTGATGCCGCCGACGAGAGCGACGGCTGGTAGTGCGTATTCGGAGAGTTGGAAAATTGGTGTGAGGCGGGCGACCATGTAGACGCCGGAGGTGACCATGGTTGCGGCGTGGACGAGTGCGGAGACAGGTGTTGGGCCGGCCATGGCGTCTGGAAGCCAGACGAATAACGGGATTTGGGCTGATTTGCCGAAAGCGCCAAGCATAAGAAGGAATGGAATCCAAGTGAGGTATGCGGGGTTGACGGATTGTGCTTGAGCAATGGCGGCTTTGACGGGCTCTGAGAGAGCGGTTGCTGCGTGTGAGCCGTTGGCGAGGAGTTCTTGAGCGGCGGGGATGATGACGTTGAATTCGATGGAGCCGAAGGTGAGGTAGGTGAGGAAGATGCCGAGGGCGAAGCCGAGGTCACCGATACGGTTGACGATGAAGGCTTTCTTGGCGGCTTCAACGGCGATGGGTTGGTCGTAGTAGTAGCCGATGAGGAGGTATGAGCAGAGGCCAACACCTTCCCAGCCGAGGTAGAGGACGAGGAGGTTGTCGCCCATGACGAGGTTGGTCATGGAGAAGATGAAGAGTGCGACAGCGGCGAAGAAGCGGGCGTAGCCACGTTCACCGTGCATGTAGCCCATGGCGTAGGTTGCGATGAGCGTGCCGATGCCGGTGACGACGAAGAGCATGATGATGGTGAGTGGATCGAAGAAGTAGGAAAAGTTGGCTTTAAAATTGCCAACATGGATCCAGTCAAAGAGGTTGAGGACGGCGAACTTTGTGTTTTCGTCGACGGTGGTACCTACGACGCCGGGGACGCTTTTGTAGGCGAGGCATGTGACGATGAAGGAGGTGAGGATGGAGAGGACGCAGATGGGGCCTGCGAGTTTGCGGAGTGCTGGTTTGGTGCAGCAGATGAGGCATAAGATGACGCCGACTGCGGGGAACCAGGGGATGAATTTTGCGAGTTCAAATGTAGTCATTTGTTCAAACCGTAGAAGGTTGATGGTCTGTTTAAGGTAACGGGACGTGAGGCGTTGAGGAGGAAGGAGGGTTGAGAAGAGAGGGGATGAGGAGGGGTTAGCCGGAGAGTTCTTGGAGGGATTGTGAGTCGAGTGTGCGTTTACGTCTGTAGAGGAGGACAACGAGTGCGAGTGCGAGGGCGGCTTCGCATGCGGCGATGGTGAGGACGAAGATCACGAAGGTTTGGCCTGTGATGTTCATGTGGTACTTGGAGAGGGCGACGAGTGTGACGACGACGCCTTGGAACATGAGTTCTGTGCAGAGGAAAACGATGATGAGGTTACGTCTGGAGAGGAACCCGACGAGGCCGAGCGCGAAGAGGATGGCGCCGGTGGTCAGGAAGTGTGCCAGTACAGGGTATTGGAGTCCGGTTTGAGCAAGCGTGTTCATGTTATTGATCCGTGTTGAAGCCGAGGTTGTCGGCGGGATTCGTTCGCTTGTAAAAGAAAAAAATCACGTATGAGCGGTGTCATAACGTGATCATGATTTCAGGTGTTGTTCTTCGGGGACGATGGTTTTTGCAATGACGATCGCGCCGATGAGGGAGATCAGGAGGATGACGCCAGCGATCTCAAGGGCGAGAGGGTGTGAGTTGAAGAGGTTGAGGCCAACCTTTTCGATATTGGTGAGTGATTGGGTGTCAGCGTTTTTGTAGTTCTTGAGGTTGTCTTCACCTTCGGTTGCGATAATGGCTTCAGCGATGGAAGACTCATTGCGATTGGCGAGAAATTTATTAATGAGGACGTCGTCGGCGGGTGCGGCGGCGTTGGTTGCAAATATAGGAGAGACGTGGGTTTGTGAGTTGGCGGGTGTGAACCAAACGTTGAGGAGGGCGGCCATGAGGAGGAATGAGGCGATGATGGCGAGGAGCGGTTCGCGTGCTTGCTTGTCGTAGATAGTGCCTTCATCTTCGTGTTCGGGGTCGCCGGAGTGTGAGGCAAGCATGATGACGAACATGTAGGTGACGAGGATGGCGCCGCCGTAGATGATGATCATGGCGAAGGCCATGAATTGAGCGGTGAGGGTGATGAGCAGGCCAGCGGATGAGAGGATGACAAGGACGAACCAAAGAGCAGAGTAGACGGGCTTGCGATGGGTGATGACTTTGACGGCTGAGAGGATTGAGATGGCACTGAAGACGTAGTAGTAGACGTAGGCGGCGTTGGAGATGCCTAGGTTTTCCCACGTGATGAAACGTACGAGGTATCCCCAGAGGATGGCGATCGCGGCGAGGCCGAGGGCTGCGGCGATGAATGGCCAGTTGAATCGACGTTTGGGCATAGCGAAATAGACGGCCAACGCGCCGATGATGGAGGCGATATAGATAACGATCGGACTTGATTGCTCGATCGTGCCTGTGGCAGTCTGAGCGAGCACATTTAGTAGTGTCATTGACATTTGGGTGAGTCCGGACATCTTGAGATTTAGCAAGGGTTTATCTCAGAGGAGAAGTGTTTGAAGCTTCTCGCTGAGTCAATCCTTTGGTCAGACCGGCTGGGCGCTGGTTTGCGTTGCGGTTGTATGAACGGCAAGAGGCAGGAGCAAGGAGGATTGTCTCATTCGGCAACGCGCCGCTGGGAAAGTCGTGTGCACATTTTTGGGCTTCAGGCAGGTTGAGTGAGAGCGTCCATAGCAATATCACGGGCGATTCGACAAGCTATAGCGCTTGGCAGTCGAACCGTGTCTTGCGGGGACGTCTGCAAGATGCACTATTAAAGGCACAACTTATGTGGACAGGATAAAAGTGCAGTGGGAGGATTGCAAACAATCGGGGGTGATTTTGTGGATAGGTTGAAGCTCTATGCTGCCGTGGATAGGGGATTTAAGGAGATTGAGCTGTGGCTGGAGGTGTGGTTTGGAGGGTGGAGCGTGAATGGTACGGGCGAGGAGACAGCGTGCTGCGAAATGGGGGAATTCGTAGAGGTGTTGGATCAAGGTTGAGTGACGTTCGCAGATTGAACAAGTATTGAAGCTAAACGGGACGGATGCCATCACGGATGATTTGAATGGAATGGGCGAGCCAGCGGTCCTGTGCATTGTCGGATGTCGCATCGCAATGGAAGAAAAGTTCGAGCGATGAGCCGTGTGAGAGGAAGTAGAGGCAGTGCCCGAGGCATGAGAGAACGAGGAGGGTGGGATCGAGGTCAATGCGGCAACGTTTTTCGCGAGCAGCAGTTAGGATCAGCGGCTTCATGAATTCGAAGTTGTGGCGGATCATTTCGCACTTCTCGGCATACTCTTTGAGGCCGCGTGCGTCACGGAGGTTTTCCCACATGAGCAAACGGACGTAGGCGGGGTTGGTGCGGCAGAAGTGGTAGTAGCGCGTCATGAGTTGCTCGATGACGACATCAAGATTGGTTTGGCCAGCAGCGATATCCTCGCTGAGATTGACGAGCTTGCTGAAGATGTCGCGGAGAACATCTAAGTAAAGTCTATCTTTGGACTTAAAGTAGTGATAGACGAGCCGTCGGTCGACACCAGCACGTTCGGCGATGTCTTGCAGCCGGGTTGAGTCTGGGCCAAACTCAGCAAAAGCATCACATGCGTGCTGAAGAATGCGGTTTTTCTGCATTTCGGCATTAGCGCCGGCAGGGCGGCCACGATGGCGTTTCGTAGATACATTAACGACTTGTGTGGTTTCCATACGCGTTGCTCACATCAAATAAAAAATAGATGAATTCAAATGATTAAAATCAGATAGGACGCCTGAAAATCTGTCTTGAAAGGCATATCGTCAGCCATAGTTTAACAGAAAGGAACATATTCCGTACAGGACGAATTATAGAATTTTCACAATAGTAACGAGTTACGTTAATTAGGTAATTGAGCTAAATGGGGCGATTCGTGAGATTTTGATCTAATGAAGAATTTGAGATGCGATACATACGGATTTAAGGATCAGAGGGAAGGTCAGGAGAGATGATGGTGTTATTGTTTGGAAGATGAATGATGATGGTGTTGAGAAGTTGACTCTGGATTTCGACGTGCGGCTGGACGGTTTTTACTGGTTGGAATAGGATGGCGCGCTAAAAATAAGTCACGCAGAGCATAGGATTGATTGAACTCGTGGATTGCTGAATGGGGGTTGAAGTGGAGAGGTTAGTTGAGTTCGGCGTAGCGAGCGAAAAAGGTTATGCTATGTGACCATAAGTTGATGCATGGCCAATCGTTGCATCGGCGCCCCGGGTCGCGGCGGAGAAGCCGACGGCTGAGTGAAAAACAAACAGCGAATTGCGGAAGTAGCCAACATGCCCAAGCTGAAGATTGACGGCCAAGAATGCGAGTTTGAAGGAAAGAAGACAGTACTTCAGGTTGCAGTAGAGAATGGTATTGAAATCCCCCATTATTGTTACCATCCTTCGATGTCGATCGTTGCGAGTT
Source organism: Poriferisphaera corsica (assembly GCF_007747445.1). Classification (NCBI taxonomy): domain Bacteria; kingdom Pseudomonadati; phylum Planctomycetota; class Phycisphaerae; order Phycisphaerales; family Phycisphaeraceae; genus Poriferisphaera; species Poriferisphaera corsica. Next base: position 2,518,792 of record NZ_CP036425.1, on the reverse strand, counting down.
GTCGTATCTGCCTTGCGGAGGTGGCGCAGCCAAATCCGAGGAACGATAATAAAGTTGAGTTGATTCCGAAGCTTGTGCCGACATGTCAGACGCCTGCGGCGGATGGGATGGAAGTTTATGTGAAGTCGCCAAAGAGCGTGGCGAATCAGAAGGCTGTGATGGAATACCTGCTGATCAATCACCCATTGGATTGTCCGGTGTGTGATCAGGCAGGTGAGTGTTCTTTGCAGGACTACTCATATAAGTATGGCCGCAGTTGCTCGCGGTTTGAAGAAACAAAAATTAAGCAACCTAAGAAGGACATCGGTACGAATGTACTGCTGTACTCGGATCGTTGCATCATGTGTACGCGTTGTGTGCGTTTTACACGTGAGGTGTCAGGGACGAGTGAGTTGGGTGTGTTTGGTCGTGGTTCGAGCGAACAGATTGATGTGTTCCCGGGTAAGCCGTTGGAGAATGAATTGTCGGGCAATGTGGTTGATATTTGCCCAGTGGGTGCATTGCTTGATAAAGACTTTTTGATGTCGATGCGTGTGTGGAATCTTGAGCGTGCGTCTTCGATTGATGGTATTACGGCATCGGGTGACAACATCTCGATTGAATACAATCAGGACAAGGTTTACCGCGTTAAGCCACGGACGAATATTGACGTCAATAAGTGGTGGATCAGTGACGAGATCCGTTATGGTTGGAAGTTTGTGCAACGTGAAGATCGTTTGCGTATGCCTAGTGTTTTGAACGCTGAAGGTGGACGCGAAGATGTTGAGTGGAAGCCGGCGGTAGAAGCTGTTGCGGCTCGTTTGAAGAAGATTGCAGAGGAAAGCGGCGAGGGTGCTATCTCACTGTTAGTTAGCCCGATGCTGTCTTGCGAAGATGCATATTTGCTCGGCAAGTTGGCGGTAAGTCTTGATCCGAAAGCGAAGCTGGGTGTTGGACAAGTTCCGATGGAAGGCGAGGATAAATCATTCCCAGGCGGGTATACGATTTATGCTGAGAAAGCTCCGAACGCTCGTGGTGTGAGACGTGTGCTTAGTAAGTTGACTGACAATGTTCTTGATTATGATTCATTCGTGTCTCAGGCTGCGGAAACGAAGGCTGTGATCGTGACAGGTAACTACGCTGATGCGTGGGTTGAAGATAAGCTTGCGGATATGATTGCAGGCAAATATGTGGTATTAGTCGATACGCTGCCAAGCAAGCTAAGCGAGACAGCGGATGTTGTGTTACCGGGTGCAACATGGGTTGAGAAGGCTGGTACATTCGAGAATATAAATAACCGTTTGCAGCGTTTTGTGCAGGCGATTAAACCGCTGGATTACGTGAAGTCGGAAGGTCAGATTGCGATGGATCTGATGCGTTACGCTGGTGCTGATTTTGAACTAAGCATTTATGACGATGCTGCCGTTCGTGCGGCCATTGGCGGTGAATTTGTGACTGATGTTCACGTTCCAAGTGAGGTTGAAGAAGAAGGGATTGATCTGGAGTATGTCGAGCTCTAAGATCGATTGATGGCAGTCAATCAGTGAGTGTCATCGATAGAACCTAATGTTTGTGCTTGATCAATGATGCGCAGGTCGATTGTTTCGGCCTGCGTTTCTTTTTTGTACGCGATACGTGATGTGGTATCTGCATGGGGGTGTTTGCGGTATAACTAGAGGGTGTAATGAGAAGCGTAGATGGGGTTGTGGGAAGCAAGGAGGCTTTCATGAGACAGCGTGTTGTGATGAGTTTATTGTTGATTGCAACGTTGTTTGTGTTTCCATCTTGTATTGAGCGGCCTTGGAATAAGCCTGTACCGCTTTCGAAGATCTATTCGATGGCCGGTCGATTGGCGGGGCAGGGTAAATATGATGAAGCGCTAGAGAAAATTGACGAAGCAATTCAACGTGTACAGGCGATCAAATCAACTGGTTCGGATGGAGAATTGACGCGATACGAGCGGGCGATGCCGTTTTATGTGAAGGGCAATATTCTGTTCGACATGGCGCGGTATGTTGAATCGAAGGAAGCATACAACAGTGCGTGCCGCATTGACGCGGATCATGCGGAGGCGTGGTTGGGAGAAGCGTTTGCGAACTATAAGTTAGCGGATGATGAAGGGGCGGTGCGGTCATTAGAAAAGGCTCGTCAGAGTTTTGAATCAAGGCTAAGCGATGTTCAGATCTGGAGCGTGAAGGATCGCATTGAGCGTACTTTTGAGACAAAGTTGAATGTTGCGATCATTACCGCTTTGATGGGATCGAAAGATGCGGCAATTTCACAGCTGCATATTTTGGGGGTTGCATATCCTGATCTGGCTAATACGCAAACATGGATTGAGTTAATTGAACAAGATCATTTGCTTGCAGCATTGCTAAAGCAAGATTTAACTTCATCAGACCAAGAGGAAATGGTTAGCAATTAAAAACGCTGACTTATGTCAGCGTTTGTTTTGTCTAGGTATTGATTGAAAGCAGGTTCAATCGTTTGATTGTTCGTCATGATCTTTTTTGGCAAAGCGAACGTGTTGCATATTCCGTGTGTCGGAGCGATCAACGAGTTGAATGCCTTCTTTGACGAATGAATAGGTTGGTTCAATCAAGACAGATGTGCGATGGCTTTGCCCGCAGCCGATAATAAGCGTTGTGGCTGCGATCATGCATGGTATGAGAGCGAGCTTGTATTTTAGAAGCATTACTTTGAACCCTAATATGCCGTTACATGAAACTGCCTAGTAACGTGTCTCAGAGTCAAGATCGACAAAGCATGCAAGATGATTCGAAAAAACATCATTTCTTGCGATTACCGGACATGCGAATATCGGACGGGGCGATAGAGTGAAAATAAGCTTGTTTTAATAGGGAAGAATGTTTGAAATGTTTGGTCTGTGAGAGTTGTAATCGGGATTATTGAGCCTGATCTGCATTATGAAAGATTGTTTCCAAGGCAGCAACCGTTTCGACAGGATTAAATATGTTTGTGTCGGCAGGGATACTGAATTGTGTGCCATCGTCACTGTTTAGGCTAACGTGCCCATCTGTATGAAGAATGTTGACAGCAGTGCCGAAATGATTGGTTTGTGGGTAAACACCATAATTGGAGAATTCAGGCAATGAATTGCGGTCCAATGCCAAAGCAGAGATAGGGATGGATTCGTTGTCATCGTTCTTCCAAGTCCCTAGATTTTCGATCATTGTATTCTTAGATTCAGGGACGTTACGATAGTAGTAAGAACAATAGACAGCATCACCGGTTACAACTTTAGCTAGCTCTTCATCCGCATTGTCGAGATCATCATCTCCTGGACAAAAATAAGCACGACTATCAGATAGATAGGTATTAAAAAGAATGCCAATACCGACGCGTGCACTTGGGGAGCCGCCGATTTGGATTTGGCTCGTTGGGATATCTTTGCCTTGATAGAAGTTGGGCGGGTTGAAATTAGCCGGGGCCTCGCTGAGTGGTATATGCCCGTTCTCGTTGACGGTGTAAGCGAGAATCGCGATGCCGATTTGGCGGAGGTTTTGGCCGCAGTTGACTGTTTGTGCGCTTTGACGTGCTTTAGCAAGTGCAGGCAAAAGGATGCCGATGAGGATTGCAATAATGCTGATCACCACAAGCAGTTCGATTAACGTAAAAGCGGTCTTGCCCGTATTGCGTCTCGTGATTGTCGTCATTCAGCAAACACCTTTTTGAAGCAATTGATGATGAAAACGATCTTACCAGATTTGCAGATCAAATGCCGCAATTAATCTAGATCTTCGTATGGCTGCAATTGTGTGTGTGTTAGTGTTTGATATGTTGTGCTGCGCTCGAGTAGTTCGTTATGTGAGCCGATGTCTGAGATCTCGCCATCAACCATGACGATAATTTGATCGGCATCGATCACAGTACTTAAACGGTGGGCGATTACAAACGTTGTGCGGCCTTTGCGGAATTCAGCCATTGCTTGATTGATTTTATACTCAGAGTCAGCGTCAATTTGGCTGGTTGCTTCATCAAGAATCAAGATACGTGGGTTACGCAGGATTGCCCGAGCGATGCAGATACGCTGCTTTTGGCCACCTGAAAGGCCAGATCCACCTTCGCCGAGAAATGTGTCATACCCATTGTCGAGGACGCTGATAAATTCATCCGCACGAGCGGCTGTCGCTGCGGCGATAATGTCTTCTCGGGAGGTGTGTCGGCGGCCATACGCGATGTTGTCAGCGATGGTGCCTTCGAAGAGGAAGGTCTGTTGTGTGACGACGGCTATCTGCTTACGCAAACTGCGAATTGAAATTGTAGTGATATCGTGACCATCGATCAGCACTTGGCCTTTTTGTGCGTCACCTAAACGAGGGAGCAGGTTAAGAAGTGTTGATTTGCCCGATCCATTTGGCCCAACGATTGCGATGTTTTGCCCAAATTTTACTTGCAAATCGAGATGCCTGATGGCTGGCTGATCTGCTCTGGGGTAGGTATAAGACACATCTTTGAATTCAATTGATTCCAGATGTGGAGGCAGGTGATCGTTGAGATGCTTGTAGATTTCTCGTGTGTTTTTTTCAATCGGCAGTTTAAGCAACTCGTCGACGCGTTCTGCAGCTGCTGCGGCTTCTTGCAGGTCGTTATTGAGTTTAGCCAGTGGCTTCGCCGTTGCGCCAGCAAGACCGAGTGACATGAGGACTTTGAGCATGTCCGTAGGGTTCGTATTTTGGTAGTAGACTTGGTAAGCCGCGACGAGGACGACGCCCATCATGCCTGCGATCGCGATTAATTCGGTGAGCGGTGATGCAAGAACACGTGCGGCTCTCGCTTTCATTTCTTGACGAAAAACCTGCTTGTTGATCACATTAAAGCGTCGGCGTTCGTAGCCTTCTGCGTTGTGTACTTTAACGACCTGAATTGCCTGGGTGGATTCGGATACAGCACCGAGCATCCCGCCGTAGGCGCTCATTGCCTTTTTGCTTGCTCTTCTAATTCTCTTGCTTAATTTGCGGATCACAAATGCCATGGGTGGAGCGGCAAGCAAGAACAGTAGCGTGAGTTTCCAATTGACCACGAATGCTAATGTCAGAAAGACGATTGAGAGCAATGCCTCGCGAGCTGCACGCCCCATGATCGTGTTAAAACCACGGGCGAGCTGATTGGTATCACGTGTAATTCGGCTCATGAAATCAATCGAGCCTTGTTCAAGCAGAATTTCATAAGGCGCGTGTAGTAAACGTTGAAACGCTTCTTTGCGTAAGATCATGACCGTGCGGAAACTAATGGTGAGGACGGTTGCTTGAAAGACGTATCGCATCGATGCGCCAAAAATACTCAAGATCATAATGAAGCCAAAGACGTAAGCTAAGCCGGTAAAGGGATCGGTGGGGATGTAATCAGCGAGTGGTGTTAAATCACCAATATGAATGAAACCCATCCAATCTTGATTGCTTATGTCTTGAAGTTTCTGCGATAGCAATTTGTGTATTGTCGTGTCATCTTTGCCAAACAATTGATTGATGATCAACATCACAACACTGAAGCCAGCGAAGGCTGAGATGGCATCGAAGATTGCCGCGACGACCGCAATAACGATCTGTTTGCGGAATTGAAGCATCCGCGCTGCATATGTCCAGAATAAGTTCATGTGTTCTATTGCCTCTGTGCGGCTGTGTTAAGCTGCGACAGTTGTTCGAAGTAAGTTGGGAACGTTTTGTTCACGCAGGCAGGGTCATCAATCACGACGCCAACCTGTTTTGTGCCAGCAATTGCAAAGCTCATCGCCATGCGGTGATCATCATATGTTTCAATCACAGCTGGATTTGATTCAGTGATCGGTTGACCGTTTGGATGTTTTAGTTTGTTCTGATCAGGCGGGATGATCGTGATATCGTCACCGACAATCTTGACCGTAGCCCCGAGCTTGGTTAGTTCATTCTTAAGGGCAGCCATACGATCTGTTTCTTTGATGCGGAGATTGCCTACGTCGCGGATGGTCGTTTCGCCCTTTGCAAAAAGCGCCACAACCGCAATCGTCTGCACCATATCGGGGATCGCATTGAAATCAGCATCAATACCTTTTAGTTTGCCCGTACCGCGTACGATGATCGCATCATCCAAGTACTGGACATCAGCGCCCATTTTCGCGAGTTCTTTAGCAAACGCCGCATCACCTTGTAATGAATTTTCACTGAGATGTTTGATTTCTACAATTGCATCTTGGGTCGCAGCGGCCATGCCCATGGCATAACTTGCGTTAGATGCGTCGGGCTCAATATCTTTGGTGTTACCTTGATATCCGCCGGGCTTTACGCTGATGATCGACCAGTCATCAGTCGTGTCTATTTTTGCGCCGAACTGCCGCATTAGCTCAACTGTCATCTTGACGTAGGGCAGGCTGGTCACTGGGCCATCAAAGATCATGGTAAGGCCTTCATGTAGGTATGGCCCAATTTGCAGCAATGCAGATAGGTATTGGCTGCTAACCGTTGGTTTCATGACTAAATCGCCACCACGCATTATACCCTTGCCTAATCCATGAACTCTAATCGGCGGATAGCCTTCTTCGCCCAGATATTCGATTTTTGCGCCAAGTTGGCGGAGTGGTTCAACAAGTTCCCCGATAGGACGTTCAAGCATACGAGGTATGCCTGTAATGATTGCTGAGGTGTTTTCTGATGCGAGCGTCATGGCTGCGGTCATGAACCGTGTCGCAGTCCCGGCATTACCCAAAAACAACTCCACGTCTTGCTCGGAACGCTTCGGCATCTGGCCGTTACATCCTTTGACATTGACGATGCACTTTTCACGATCAATTCCCACCTGAAATCCCAGCGATGCTAAGCCTTCAAGCATCCGCTCCGTGTCATCTGAAAACAGCACGCCTCGGAGTGTCGTTTCACCATCAGCCAAAGCTGCTAATAGTAATGCTCGGTTCGTCAAGCTTTTCGAGCCGGGGATAATGACCGCACGATCGCCGGTCGCATCAAACGGCTTCGAAAAAGGCACAATCATTAATCTATCGGGTAAAGCTCGGCTCATCAGGCTTCCTAATCCTTCAAACATCACTTTCAGTACGGTTTTCTGACTGAACCATACTCAAACAGCCCCCGTCTGGGAGCTGTTGATTATAACCTTATATTGTCCCTTGAATTGCTGTAATATGCAATAAGGACGTGCACTCGCACACGCTCATCATTTCTATTGCACAAATACCTGCTTTTACTGCTAAAGGGCCAGACATCGCACACTATTGTCGCCTGAATACAGCGACCACATTCTCCACAGGCACAACAAACAAGCGGTTGTCACCTTCAAAATCCACAGGGATAGCGCCTTTGGGATCGAAGAGAATCCGGTCATATTGCTCGATCGGATAGTTGCTGTCTGATGCGACTTCAGCCGAAACAGTCACCACGCGGCCGGTGATTGTGGGGATCTCAATCTTGTCTGGCAAGTGAATCCCTGACTTTGTTTGTTTCTTGTCCTCATCTTTTCGGATAAGCACACGTTTACCGATCGGTTCAACCGTTTCCAATGTCTGTCTTTCGTTGTTACTTGTCTGACTCATAATCACTTTATTTTAGGCGATTTCAGCCCATCGCTCCATTCGACTTTCTTCTCTACACATCATCGGCCTTTAAGACCTTTTCACCGCACTCCGGGCACGCTAACGCGGATTCATTGCCACGTAGATCGTAGCCGCACTCAAAGCATAATTGACGATCAGCTATTGTCCGCTTGAAACGTTTGATAAGCCAACGGCGAATTGGTGTTGTTATCGCGATGTATATCAGACCACACAAGATTAATCCGAAACCGACTGTAATAATCTTCCAATCACCATCATAAACCGCATCGTAAAACAGAAGCAGAATAAAAAATATAACGATGAAACCACCCGCAAAGCATGATACGTATCCAAGATAACAAGGTGCTAATGAATAGCTTCTTGCGATACTTTTTGGGGTGCGTGGATACGCAAGAAACATATCACGTGATGCAAAAACCGGGGCCACAAACATAAAGAAAATCACACCCCCGCTATATGAGAGCATCAAGCAGATGGCAATGCATAGCATCAGGATTCGATGAAAATCATCAAAGTAACCGTAGAATGTGTTTAGGACAACAACTAAAACTGTTAGGAGTGTGGGCAAAACGATCATCCAAATTGGCAGCGTAACATACTACGGATATCGTTTTTCGATCTCGTGCGGTAGCGCATTGCTCGATGCATCATCTTTACTCACTCATGGCCCTCGTAATTTCCTGTTCTACACCCGCGGCTTTCAACTTGTCCATCCGCTCACGTTCAATCTCATGTCCGCATTCAGGGCAATTTTCTGCTTCAAGATTTCCCCGCAAATCATATCCGCACCCGTAACAGATATGTCGCCACGTTGCGGTTTCCTTCGCTTTTTTGTGTAGCCATCTCGAATACATAAATAAGAGTGGAAAGATCATGAAGCCGACAAGCATGACTCCGCCACCAAAGCCCATCAACCAAAGGTTTTCGTCCCATTCCCATTGGCTCCAATAAAGCTTTGTATACAAAAGCGGGGCAAAGAAACATATACCAGTAAACTCAAGCAGGGAGAACAGCCAATACGGCCCACGTATCGGCCACTTAAACACCTTTTCCGGCGATTCACCTTTCAGCTGCCATCGCTTATCAGTGATCCGAAAATATGGCTGCGCCAAACAACGGAAAAGAATACCGGCAGGCATAAACACTAAAACACAAAACAATAAAACCCAGCCCGTAGCAAAATAGAATCCAATGCCAAAACCAAGCATGCTCAGTAGTATCTGAATGATGATTGCAAGAAATGGTGACAAAATGAGTAGCGAGCTGATATTCTGATACCACGTACCAAGAAAACGACTTTCCCCTACGCACTCCGCCTTGCTTTTTCTCGCCATCACATTGCCCTCGGTTCAATTCTCACATGTCCCGTTAACCAAGGGCCATCATACCTCATCACCTCTGACGTTCCCATAGCAAGTGAGGCAGTTCCGGCAGGATCAACTTCTCCATCCCTAATCGCACCGCATTCACAGAGCCCGGCATCGAAAAGATAAAGGTTTCATGCCCCGCACTGCATGCTAACCCAGCCACCGCTCGTGACAACATGGCACTCGCACCCACTTCTTTATATGATAGCATCCGAAACAGTTCGCCAAACCCCTCCAGTTCTTTCTGCAATAATCGGCTTACCACCTCCACCGTCCTGTCCCGTCTCGCAATCCCTGTTCCACCCGTCGTGATAATGACATTGATCTCAGCTTGTGCTTTGCTCGGAATCGCAGAACCCATCCCTCCATTCCCCGATCCAGCATCCCCCGCCGGTTTCCCAGATTTATCCAACGGCAGTACCGGTGTTTTGCTTGATCGTAGCCAGTCCAGCAACTGATCCTCCACATCTGCTGGGTTATCTTTCACGATCGCATACCCCTTTACCGAATGCCCAGATTGTTCCAGCATTTCCATGATCAGTTGGCCTGATCGGTCATCGGACTCTGTACGCGTATCACTGACGGTCAGAACAGCACAGTTCGCTCGATATTCTCGTGACTGTGTTTTATGGTCACTGTTCAAATGATCTCTCCATTCATCAACAGTTTTGCCGAAAAATCACTGCAAAATCATTCTGTTTTACGACCTGTTTCTCGCTTCAATACTATCGTCCCATCACCTTTCTTCCAGAGAAAACCCCCCATTTGCGACATCCCCTTACCCCAACGAGAGGTGCACAACATATGCTTTCGCAAAAATCTTTCGATACCTTAGATCCGATTCTCAGAAAAATCCGTCTTCTTTTCTGCAATATCTCATCTTGTACTACGTCTAACTAACAGAATTCGTTATTCTGTACGTATCGGATGACGATGATCGGGTAACCTTAGCCTCTGGTGACATTCTACTAGTTGTTTGTTCTGTCTGGCATTCAAGGCCCGGGTGCTTCCACCGGATCGGTCGCTCTCCAGCTACCTTTATTTCAGCTTGATCTTCAGGACACAAACAATGATGTCTGTACGGCAATTCCTTTACTTCCCCGCCCTTACTCTAGCTATCGCCTCGCTCTATGCGTGTACTTCTGCCAAACCCTTCTCCGATCTCGACTGGGATGCGAAAGAGATCATTTCGCAAAACCAAAAAGATATCCTAGGCCGCCAAGCCGTCACCTCACCTCTTAACACAGACAACCTCAAAAGCAAGTCGCTGAATAACGATATCTACTCAAAGTCACCCCGCACAAACAACCCTGATGCTCATGATCTCCCTGTCGATAAAACCGATCCCAATACCGACATCATTAGCGAGGCTTCTGAAAAATCTATTGATCCCGGCAAAGATGCAACCCGTCTGAATCTCGAAGACATCATTGCCTATGCACTTGAAAATTCCCCCGAGTACAAAAACGAAAAAGAAGGCCTCTACCTTCAAGCACTCTCACTTATCACTGAACGTCATCAATGGGGCCCGCGTTTCTTCTCCACACTCTCAGGTGGAATTAGCGGCACACCCGAAGCCGGTGATCACGACCTCGTCGCCGATCTCGTCCAAGACCTCCGCGTCACGCAAAAACTCCCCTATGGCGGTGATGTCTCTATCAAAGCACTCGTCAACTACGTGAACTACCTCCGCTCAGCTTCCGACACCGCAGATAATCAGGAAACGCAAAAATCTTCACTTTCCGTCTCATTCAACCTCCCGCTTCTACGCGGTGCAGGTCTCGTCGCTCAAGAATCAATCATCGCTGCAGAACGCAGCATGATCTACGCGGTTCGTGATTTTGAACGCTTTCGGCGTTCCTTTATCGTCGATCTCTGCACCTCATACTTCAACCTACTCCGACAGCAGCAGTCCATCGAAAACTCCCAGCGACGCCTCGAAAACCTCGAACGTCTCTCGCGCCGCTTCAAAATGCTCGCCGAAAAAGGCCGCGAGCCATTCTTCCAATACGAACGTGCGCAAGGCCAAGTCCTCTCCGGCAAATCCTCACTCTCCAACGCCATCGACTCATACCAAAACGCGCTCGATAACTTCAAGATCACCATCGGCATGCCCACACAAGAAGCTGCTGTTATTGAGCCTGCTGAAATCGTTGTTCCTGAGCCCGCGCTAAAACCAATCGCTGCAATACAAGCAGCATACGAATACCGTCTCGATTTCCAAACTCAGCGTGACCGTGTCGATGATACTCGTCGTCGCCTCAAAAACACGAAAAACCGTCTTCTCCCCGACCTCAACCTGTCCGGCTCGGTTGGCCTCAACTCCGATCCAGATATCCGCAAAGCAGGTTTTCAGCTTGATGCCGGTGCATCCACTTATAATCTCGGTGCATCACTCGAAATACCCCTCGACCGTGTTTCTGAAACCGCCGACTACCGTTCAGCTCTCATCAACCTTGAACGTGCTGAACGCAACTTCCGTGTCCAGAAAGATCGCATCGCTCAGCAAGTCCGCTCTGCAATCCGCGACATCAAACAAGCACGTTTCAGCATCCAGCTTCAGGAACAGAACGTAAAGATCACCGAACGCCGTTTGACAGCCGTTCGTCTCCGCGAGCGAACACTAGGCCCACGTGAAGTGATCGACGTCCTCGATGAACTCAACGATGCCCGTGAAGAACGTGACCGCGCAATCACCAATCTCCGCACCTCGATCCTCTCATTCCTACTCACCACCGGTCAGATGCGCGTCTCACCTGAAGGTCGCTGGATCTCGCCCGGCCAACTCCGCTTCGACCCACAACTCCCACCGATCAAAGAAGAGCCGGAAGCTCCACCTGCAGACCTCGAAGCACCCGTCAACGACAACTTCGATCCCCAACTTCCTCCTTTTGAGGAAAACACAGATCAAACGGTATCGCCTCAAACCCCGTCATAACACAACCCCGCAATACCTAACCCAAACGATTATTAAAACCAAAAACCTTCCATTGGATCGGTTATGAACACGAATACTTCCACATCGTCATCAAAAATCAAACGTTTTGGCATCCTCTTCATCGTACTGATTGCCACTGGCATCATTGTCTGGATAGCCACCGGCTCATCCAACGTTGGCAACGCATCTGGAAGCTCCGTCTCTGAGATGAAAAACGAATGGTTTGATGTTGCCAAAAAATCCTTCGACCTCACCGTGGTTGCCTCAGGTGAACTTGCCGCAAAAAATCAGGTCGAAATAAAGTCCGAAGTCGAAGAACGCCTCGCCATCGTCGAGATCGTTCCTGAAGGTAAATCTGTCAAGAAGGGTGACACCCTCGCGAAACTCGAATCCGCCAAAATCGAAGAGCGTATCGAAACCGAAGTCCTGGCCGTCGAGTCAGCGCAAACCGAGCTGACCAACTCGGAGCGTAATCTCGAAATCGAAAAGAACTCAGCAGCCGCGTCACAGAAAAGTGATGAAGTTAAGCTCATGATGGCTAAGCTCGACTTCGAAAAATGGCTCAACGGCGATGTGCCTAAAAAGCAACGTGAGCTCGCGCTCGCGCTCGAAGAAGCCGAATATCAACTCAAGCGTGCAGAGCGTAATCTGGTCTCCTCACAAGAGCTTTACAAAGAGCAGTTCATCTCACTCAATGAACTTGAAGATGACGAGCTGAAACTCAAAAAAGCGAAAGATTCGCTTGTTACAGCGAACAACAATATCGATATGTACAAAAAGTACACCTTCCCCAAAGAAGAAGAGGACATGAAGACTAAGGTTGAAACCGCCGAGTCTTCACTCCAAAGAACCATCGATTCTAACACCTCCAAACTCTCGCGCATTGAAGCTGAACTCAAGAGTAAAGAACGCCGTCTCAAAATCAAAGAAACACGCTTGAAAGAGCTCAAAGAGCAGCTTGTCAATACCACCATCATCGCACCTCAAGACGGCCTCGTTGTCTACGGCACATCCGTAGGCTCACGCTGGTCACGCCAAGACCCCATCAAGGAAGGCCGCCAAGTCCGTTTCAATGAAACCATCTTCGTCCTCCCTGATACATCCATCATGGTTGCCAAGATCAAAGTCCACGAAGCGATGCTCCCGCAAGTCAAGATGGATCAGGAGGTCCAAGTCACCATCGACGCTCGACCCGGCGAAATCGTCACCGGTAAGATTACAAAGATCGCTGTCATGGCAGAAGAGGGCAGCTGGATGAATCCCAACCTACGCGAGTATGTCGTCACAGTTGAACTGCCCGGCGATGCAGGTGAAGGACTCAAGCCTGCCATGCGTTGTAACGGCACCATCATCATTGGTCACGTCGAAGACGCTATCGCCATCCCCGTTCAGGCAGTTTGGACCGAAGGCCGCAAGCATTTCGTCTACACCGGCCCCAACCAGACGGGTGATGTTAAAACCGGTCGCGCTTCCGAGACATTCGTCGAAATCACCGAAGGGCTCGCTGATGGCGACCGTGTCCTGCTTCGCAATCCAACAGCTTCAGGCAATTAAAACAAAACCCCGCCACTAGGGCAGGGTGCTATATAAATCTTAAATCTAATCAAACGCTGCATCATCATGGTGCAGCGTTTTCCTCGATGATACCTTTCTGCAATTCCGCCTCATCCTGATCGTCTTCCTCTGTATCCGCAGGCGGTAAGATCGTCTCCATCTCGCCCATTGTGCCCATCTCCATCATCCGCCCACGCACCGACGATTCGGTCTGCGGCAACAACGGATCTGGCGGATTATCAACATCTCCCTTCTTCAGCAACTGAGTTCCTGGCAACGTATTGTTGAAATTGCCCGGTTCAAACAGCACCGCTTTCGGACTCTCTGAACTCTCATCAAAATCTATCTTCGCAGTTCTCACATGATCAAACGGCGAATTCAAAAACAATCCTCGTATCGGCATCGACCCAATCAACGCCCATGTTCGGAAACCCGCCGCCGCAAGACCCTGCCAATTATTATTGTTCCACTCCTGTGGCTTGTAGCCACCCATTGCCAAACCCATCTGTTCCGCTACCGTATTCGCATCCAACGGATCACGCGTGTCATTCCCCAAGGGTATTTCGCCAAACCGATACGTCGTTAAATGCACCGTCCGTCCATCCACTGGCGCAAACTGAATCGGCGGCCAATTCTCACGCTGTAGTCGCTTCATATTCGCTGTCATCTCCTCCGGCCACAAAATATCTGTCCCTGATGTATCACCAGGAAAGTTCACGCCCGAAGGCTCCTCAAGTTTCACCGTCCTCGTATCATCATCTGCCACCTCGTCATATGGCACAGGTGCATTGTCGAAAAACACATTCTCCTCAGGATCAATCTTTCCTTCTGCAACCTTTTCTTCAAATTCCAGTACCTTCTCACGATCCGATGGATCTAACTCCGGCCGCGTTGCCGCATCAGTTGCCGCATTCTGTTCGCTTCTCTCCATAATCGCACGATTTGCTCTTGCCCATGATTCGCCTTCTCGCGTTTCGCCTGTCCAATCTTCCACCGGCCCGCTTTGTGGTAACCCCCATCCCTCTCGCAGCACTTTCCGCCCATGTGGCCCCTCAATCGGCACGTCAACATCGGCTGCCTGATCTAATTCCGCATCCGTCATCGCCTTTTCATCATCACGCACAATCTCGTCCAAGGCTTCGCTCGGCCCAATCTTCTCTGAATCAATCGCACGTTGTTCAACCGTATCACCACGCACAACCTTCTGCTGTTGCCCTGATCCGCCCCTCAAAAACGTCGATACTGCTTTCCAAAACCCACGCGGCTCATGATCCTCTTGTGCATCAGCCTGAACCCCTTCATTTTTCAATTCCTGTACCTCATCCTTTTTTTTATCCACCTCGTTTTCGCCCTTTTTAACTGCAGCATTCGTTTCGGAGTCAGTATTATCAGAATCAGACTGACGACTAATAACTCGACTCTGTGCAGGGATACCTGTCTGATCGCCCGAATCGCCTCCTACAACAACGCCACTCCCCGGCCCGCCATCTGCCTCACTATTCTGTGGACCGTCTACTGACTTTTCTTCGATCGGCATTTCGGAAACTTCATTGGTAGTATTATCAGAATCAGCATGACCACCAACAACGCGGCTCTGCGCTGGGATACCCGTTTGATCTTCCGAATCGCCTCCTACAACCACGTCACTCCCCGGCCCCCCATCCGGCTCAACCACCTCACCCCCTTGTTGCTCCCCCACAGCACTCTCTCTTTCTCCGCCATCCGTTTCCTGCAACATCGCCATCTTCGCCATTACCACAAAAGAGACCTTCGGGTCCGCAAACCCATAGTGTTGATACGAGTTGTACTCAGGTTCTGTCTCAAAGCGAGGCCGATCCCGATGCAATTCCTTATAATTGTGCTCCCCCTGCTTCGAGGAACCCGAAGAGCACCCAGCAATCCATAACAGGGTGCTAAACACCACCAGAGTCATCGCAAATCGTTTCTTAAACATAATGATTCTCCATGCATTCACACAATAACCGTTACAATGTGACTCTAGTACATCAAATATCGTCTGAATACCAAGGGATACCGCATAATGTCATCCATGAATACGCTCATCATTAGTTGCTCTTTGAACCCCAAAAGCCGATCCGCTATTCTCGCGCAGCATGCCAGTGACATACTCACGCATCTTAATATCGACACAACCCTCCTCGATCTCCGAGAATGGGACATCCCTTTCTGTGACGCCTCATCTGCCTACGCTCACCCTTCCATCCAAAAACTCACAGATGCCATTACAGCCGCCGACGCCGTCCTCCTTGCGATTCCCATCTATAACTACGACGCAAACGCTGCAGCAAAGAATCTTATCGAACTTACAGGTAAAGCATGGACCGAGAAGATCGTCGGCTTCCTCTGTTCCGCAGGCGGCCACGGCTCCTACATGTCCGTCATGCCCTTAGCAAATTCCCTCATGCTCGATTTCCGATCTCTCATCCTCCCACGCTTCGTTTACGCCCTCGAATCCAATATCAACCACCCAGACCCCACCAACCTTGATGCTGCCCCCATAGCCTCCTCTATAGATCCACACATCGACGACCGTATCCGCGAGCTCTGTTCCGACCTCATTCGCCTCACGCACGGCTGGATTCAGCCTCATCCCATGCCACATGCCCACAAAAAATCCAACCGCGAATCTCTCTAGTCCTCCGCAATATCCTTCCCGATTTCTGTCCATCAATCCGTATTGCCGATATTGGATAAATCCCAAATTAACGATATCATTGGGTTTTGTATTTCTCTTAAAGATAAAGCGATATGAATCAGCAACACGACAACCCAAACCCCGCCTCGGACGCAGCTCAACAAGCAGCCTCCGATGACGACCCCATACCTCAACCCGGTTCTGATCCTCTCCAATCAGGCGTCGAGCTTCACATCTCTCGTGAAGCTCCCGATTCCGATCCCCCCACAGACAATTGGCTTCAACCGCTCATCGTCAAAGCCCTCACCGCCGCCGATGTCAATACCGGTTTGCTTGGCATCAACATCGTCGCCGACGATCGCATGGCTGAGCTCCATCTCCAATTCATGAACATCCCCGGCCCAACCGACGTACTTACTTTCGATATGTGTGAAGATGAAACCGATCCCTTCGAAGGCGACATCATCATCAATATCGACGAGGCCGCACGCCACGCCCAACAACATAATCACGACACACGCACCGAAGTCCTCCTCTACGCTGTTCACGGCATCCTCCACCTCCTCGGATACGACGACCATACACTCGAAGACTTCCAAGACATGCACAAACGTGAAGACCAAATCCTCCAAGCCATCGGCATCGGTAAAGTCTTCCATCTATCTCCACACGATCGACCAAAATCTGACCCATCAAATCATGAGTTAGACACTTAATCTATTCCGATCCCGCACACTTGTTCAGCCACCCCGTTACTGACCAAGCCCGCCCAGCAGATGTCATGCTCAAGGCAAAACATTACCAAACTCACGGGGTTTTGAAGGTTTACAGCATTGCAATCTGCGATCATCATCGCTTCAGTTAGCTGCCTACTCACCTGCTACTTCGCCGCAATACAAGTTGCCCTCCGTGCATACTCCAAGCGAAAGCTCGGCGACCTCCTCAAATCTGCCAACACTGAAACCAGACTCGAATCCTTCTCCAACCGCATCCCCAAAATGCTCATGGTCACAGGCATACTCCGCACAGCCTTCTCCATGATCATCCTCCTCGCATCCTTCTACTTCGGCCAGTACGAGTTCCCAACCGACGCACAATTCCAATACGTATCCGCCTTCATCATCGGCGGCATCCTCCTCATCATCTTCAATGTCGCCATCCCCTCATCATGGGGAACCTACAAACCCGAATGGCTCCTCTCCTGGTCGATCCCCATCCTCTCATTCCTCACCTTCATCTTCACGCCCGTCATCGCCATCCTCTCTATCTTCGATCCCATCGTCCGCCGCATCTCCGGCGTCGATCTCGAAAAAGATTACGACCCCGAAATCGCCGAGGAAGTCCTCTCGACCATCGAGCAACACGACGAATCCGACACCGTCGATGAAGAGCAAAAAGAAATGCTCGAAGCCATCCTCGATATCTCCGACACAGACGCTGGCGAAGTCATGACGCCACGCACCGACGTCCACGGCATCTCCGTCAGTTCAACCCTCGAACAAGCCCGCGACGCAATCATCACCTTCGGCCACTCGCGCATCCCCGTCTACCAAGACAACCTCGACAACATCCTTGGCATCCTCTACGCCAAAGATCTCATCAAATATGTCGACCAATCCCCCTCAGATTTCAACCTCAAAAACATCATCCGTGACCCCCTCCTCATTCCAGAATCCAAGACCGTCCGCGACCTGCTCGCCGAATTTAAAGCACAGAAAATCCATCTCGCCATCGTCATCGACGAGTACGGCGGTACCGCTGGCATCGTCACCGTCGAAGACATCGTCGAAGAGATCATCGGCGACATCCAGGATGAATACGAACTCGAAGAAGAACCCCAGCAAATCATCATCCTCGATTCCAATACAGCCAACATCGATGCCCGTACCCACATTGACGACATCAACGACCAGTTCGATATCGAACTCCCCGAAGACGAAGACTACGACACCATCGGCGGGTACGTTTTTTCCTCCTTGGGCCATATCCCCAACGTCGGTGAGCAATTCGACTTCGAAAACCTCCGTTTCACCGTCACCGCTGCCGAACGCACAAAAGTCCTCTCCATACGCCTCGAAAGACTCACACCTGACACAAAACCTCTCGACCAGTAGAATATTTATCCTGATAACTTAGTTCTCAGATAGCCGCAACACCTTCGGGGGGACAGGTCGCCGGTACGCATCGCTCATACCTCCTCTCACCCTCATCCCAAACAAAGCCCACCACCGCCGGTGGTGGGGTGTCCCAGTGGTTGCTGCCGCTAACTCAGCCAACTCTCACCCCTCACGCCGCCTCCCTCAACGAGCACTAGCCACGAGCACTTATTTCAACCCCCAAACCCAGTTGTACACCATGACACAGATCACACCTGACATCCTCCCCATCAATTTCTACAACACCCTCACGCACGCTGTCGAGCCGTTCTGCACCATTGAGCCCGGCAAGGTCTATATGTACAACTGTGGCCCCACCGTCTATGACTACGCACACATCGGCAACTTCCGCGCCTTCGTCTTCGCCGACATCCTCCGCCGCTTCCTTGAGCTAGCCGGTTACGATGTCACCCAAGTCATGAACATCACCGACGTCGGCCACATGACCGAAGACAACCTCGCCGACGGCGGCGGGGAAGACAAAATGGAAGCCGCCGCCAAGCGTCTCAAAGAATCCAAAAAGTCCGGCATCGCCGACATCGACAACCCCGATGATCCATATGCCGTTGCAAAATTCTTCACCGAAGCGTTCCTCGAAGATTCACAAAAACTCAGCATCAAAATCGCCGACGAACACGACACCCACATGCCCCACGCAACCGACTTCGTCGAAAACAGCATGATCCCCATGATCCAAACCCTCGTCGACAACGATCACGCCTACGTTGCCGATGACGGCGCTGTCTACTTCTCCGTCGAATCATTCCCCGAATACGGCAAGCTTTCCGGCAACACACTCGACCACCTCCGCGGTGGTGCGGGCGGCCGCGTCGAAGACACTCACCAAGCCTCCAAACGCCACCCCGGCGACTTCCTCCTCTGGAAACCCGACACCACCCATAAGATGAAATGGGATTCGCCTTGGGGCGTCGGCTATCCCGGTTGGCACATCGAATGTTCTGCCATGGCCCGCTCTGTTCTTAAGCGTGACGTCATCGACATCCACACCGGCGGCGAAGATAACATCTTCCCCCATCATGAGTGTGAAATCGCTCAGTCATGCTGCTCTACCGGCCAATCACACTTTGCTCGTTTCTGGATGCACACTCGCTTCCTACTCGTCGAAGGCACGAAAATGTCTAAATCCAAAGGCAATTTCTACACCATCCGCGATCTCATTGACGGTGAGAGTAAGCTTGTTGAAGACCCAGCCGTCCTCCGCTACGAGCTGATTAAAGCCCACTATCGATCCAACATGAACTTCACCAGGCAGGGGCTCAAAGACTCCGGCTCAGCTGTACAAAAAATCCGCAACGCCGCAGCCAACTTCTCATCTCAATCTAATGGTGAGATAGCCGAAGTCGATCGCAACCACCCAGTCGTCAAACGTTTCCTCGAATGTTTAGCCGACGATCTTAACGTCTCCGGCGCTCTCGCAGTCGTGTTCGAGTTTATTAAGCGACCAGAAGAGGATTCAAAATCACCGGCAGAAAGCCTTGCGGTTTTAAAGAAACTTGATCACGTCTTGTGCTTGTTAGAGGACAAAGCAATCGCGTGTTTCAGAATGCCGCTAAGATTTAGCGCGGATGCAACGGTATATAATCCTGATGAAATGTGTAAACAGCTCGACGAAGCCCGCGCTAACAAAGATTACGCAGCCGCCGACAAGCTCCGTGACCAACTTAACGAACTCGGCTACGACGTTAAAACCACCAAAGAAGGCACCATCGCTACCAAGCGACTCGCCTGATATGAGTGAACAGATTCAAGATTAAAAAACGACGGCCGGATGGTCGTCGTTTTTATTTTTCTAATTCAGCTTAAACGTCGTTATTGCTTCATCGATACCATCAAAATAATCTTCATAAAACCCTGTTTTATCCAGGCCCGGCGGATCAGCATAGATCTCCCCCTCACTGCCGTGCGTAACAATCCAATGCTTTGGTACTGCTGCGCCATTGCTTACAAATAAATGTGACGGATACAAGCTCGGTTTCCGATCTTCCCCAAAAACCACGATAATAATCTGCACAGATGCCAATGACAGGATACATTTTGCCCTGAGTAAAAGGGAGCTTGCCTTCAAATATCTCTATCGAATCTTGATGATCAGTCAATCTTACTTGCATGTTAGAATTCTATATCATTGATACATCAATCGTAAACGACTTTCTGGTCAACAAGTGTGGATTTACACAAGACGCTCTAGAATTACAACGTAACTTGAATACCAAGCACTTTCATAAACTCTCTTAACCACATCCACATACCATGCCATTCGACAGCCGTCACGAGGTTGCCATCAACGACAACCCCCTCATGCCCTAGCTTCACATATTCAGCACCGGCTAACTCGACTTCCGTTTGTACGACAAAATTACCAGTCATCCGCCGCCCCTTCATCAACCCCGTTGCCAGCAGGATCTGTGGCCCGCGGCAGATCGCTGCGATTGGTTTATTGCTCTCGATAAAATGAGTCGCAATGTGTCTAACTTTCGAATAGGTTCTAAGATATTCACAAGAACGGCCGCCCGGCACGATTAACGCGATGTAATCCTCAGCATTAATTTCATCCAGCGTCACGGTTAGGTTGATCCGATGCCCCTCCCACTCCGTTACCGTCTGGTACTTGTCATTCATATCATGAACACAAGAAGCAACCGTATCTCCTGCCAATTTACTTGGACAGCCAACCTCAACCTCAAAACCTAACGCTTTGAGCATGGTGTAGGGGGCAATGTACTCATAATCCTCACCGAAGTCGCCAGTGATGAGAAGGATTTTATTCGATGAGTTACTCATTCTCAGCTCCTGTCATTCTTTGATCAGCCAAGGGTATTCGCAAAACAGAATATTGGATTATTCGCAAGCTGAATGCGATAAGCGAGGTGGACGTTGTTTTTGTGCGCACAGAAGTATTAGCAGATCGCGGATAATCCATAGAACTGATACAAAGAGTGGAATGAGTAATGAGTTTCAATCGCTGCTGTGAGGCGGGTTTGAGCGCACGGAAATTTTCTGAGACGCGCATCTGTGCGCAAAATCAGCTGTGGATAAACACACTTTTTGGGTTATTACATGCAATAGCTCATTAAACCTTGCCTGTTTCTAACCAAAGTTTACTGTTTTGTGTCGATTTCTGAGTGTTTTGAATATGTGCTCTAAATGTTGGCCGCTGTCTGATTTATAAGCTTTAAAGGCATTTAGGGGTGTGTTTGTGCGCGCTTCGCGAATTGTTTAAAAGCAAAGCAAAACGTGCGCACAGATCATGTTTGTACGCACGTTTTGCTCCGTACTCAATCTAATCGTAAATGAGAGACTGACTTTATTTGGCCTTATCACCCGGGGCAGGATGGGTACCGATGATGAGCGGGATGTTCGGGCCGATCTTCTTTTCGATTGCCTGTTTCATCTGTTCCCAGTGGGGGCAAGCAAAGCCGATCGGCGTACCTTTGGCAATACAAGTACCCATAAAAATCGCTTCCGCGCCGCGTTTCACCATCTCAGCCGAACGGGCAACCGCCTGTTTGCCGGGGCAGCCGCCGCAACTGATAAAACCGATGATTTCGCATGGGCCAAATGGTTCAAAATTGAACCTGCCTGTTGATGCCGCTTTAAAGCAAGAGGTGCCTGGGCAAAGATGCTCTGTTTGTTGGCAACGAATGATTCCGACTTTTTTCATAACTGACCTTTTACTGTCCCTGTCTGATCTACATCATCTCACTTATTGCAAGTGATGAACAGGAAGGGAACACAGGCGGTTATATTTTTATCGTGTGCAGTCAATGGTTAGGCATGCCAATGACAGTAAGAGTGTATTATCGCATATGCATTTGGAGATGACAAATAGATCGCATGAAAAGTCGTATTAAGACTATATTTGTAGGGTTTAAGTATTATTGATTGGCTGATGGTTTAGGGTTTGGGGTATGGGGTTCGGTTTCACTATCGAGGGGGCGATAGTAGACATTCATATAGTCGAGCCGCTTGAGGTGGGTTTTGAGGCGATCATGGAAGTTGGTGTAGTCGCGATTATCTTGCGGTGACCAGCCGATCTCAGCGATGGCAATACCGCGGGGGAAGGCCATCCATTCCACCTGCCAAGGAGCCAGCATATATTCGGTCCAGATATTGCCTTGAACGCCGAGTACACGTTCGGCATCATCGGGTTCAATACCTTCGGTGGGGTTGAAACTGTAAACTTTTTGCAGGGGGAGGTAACCACCGATAGCGGGTGGTTCACGTCGAGTGTTACGGGCTTGATAGTAATCGAGGTAGACGTGTGTGGTCGGGGTCATGATGACGTTGTGTCCAGCTTTGGCTGCGGCGATGCCGCCTTCGGTACCACGCCAACTCATGATCGTGGCGGAGGGTTGAATGCCGCCTTCAAGGATTTCGTCCCATCCAACAATGTATTTGTCCTTGGTTAATAGGAACTCTTCAATTCTATTCACGAAATAGCCTTGAAGCTGTTCGATGTTGGTGAAGCCATTTTGATCCATGATCTGCTTTGCAAGCGGGTTGTTGACCCATTCATTCTTTGGGACTTCATCGCCACCAATATGGATGTATTGATAGGGGAATAATTCGGCGACTTCATCGAGGATATTTTCGAGGAAAAGGAAGGTGCGTTCTTCGAGGTTGAAGATGTGGCTGGAGATGCCCCATGTGGTGCGGACGGGGATGGGGTCCATGCTGTTGCCGAGGTATGGGTAGGATGCGATGGCGGCTTGGGCGTGGCCAGGCATTTCGATTTCGGGAAGGATTTCGATGTGTCTTTTTTTGGCGTAGTCAACGATTTCACGGATATCTTGTTGTGTGTAGAAGTGTGGGCCGTAGACGGTGTCGTTACCGAGGTTGCGATTGTTGGCGAATGGTGATTCGGCGCGAATGGAGCCGTAGGAAGTGAGGAGGGGGTAGCGTTTGATTTCGATGCGCCAACCTTGGTCGTCGGTGAGGTGCCAGTGAAGGCGGTTGAGTTTGTGGATGGCCATGATGTCGAGGAGTCGTTTGACGAATGTTTTGCCGTGGAAATTGCGGGCCTCATCGAGCATGAGGCCGCGGTATTTGAAGCGTGGCGTATCGGTGATACGGACGCCGGGGATGGCCCAGTGGGTATGCTCGTCGTCATCCTCGGAAGGAGAGAAGGCTTGTACGGGCATGAGTTGTCGGAATGTTTGTATGCCGTAGAAGATGCCGGTGGTGGTGTTGGCGTTGATGGTGATGTTTTTGGGAGTGACGGTGAGTGTGTAGCCTTCATCGCCGAGTATGGGGTCTGGGTTATCAGTTGAGAGGATGATGACACTGCTGTCGCGTTCATGGTTGGAGATCATGGGCGCGAAGCCTGAGGAGGGGAGGATGTAGTCGATGAGTTGCTTGGCGAGGGGTTCGGTGTCGGGTGTTTTTGCGAGGATGAAGGTTTGAGAGGTGAGGACGAAGGGGTCGCCGATGGGCTCGATTTTTTGAGGCTGAGGGATGATGTTGTAGGTGTTTGAGGCTTGTTGAGCGGTTAGGTTGAGGGGTGAGAAAAGGATGATGCTGATGCTGAGGCAGATCAGGATTGTTGTGCTTTTCATGCGTAAATGTTAAGCGATAGTGTGTGTGTGGTCATGTCGTATGAGGGTGAATATGAAAAAGCCCTACGGTGAAGCAGGGTTTTTTCTGAGCAGTTATGTGCTTTATCTATATTTTCTTTTTAGTATGCGATAGGCAGTTGTGCAGGCTGCTTTAGGCTTCATCAACACCTTCATAGTCGTAACGTTCTGCGATGAACATTTCGAGGAGGTGCGATTCGACGAGTGTGAGTTTGAAGGGTGTTTCGGTGAGGTGCTGTTGGAGCATGTTTAGTGCGGCGTCGAGCATGGACTTGGTGGTGGCACAGATGAGGGTGCCTTCGTGCATGCGGATGGGTAGGACGAGGTTCTGCCAAGCGAGCTCGGGGGTGAGCATGCTGAGGCAGGTTTGATCGAAGGTTTCGTTGAAGAGGTTGATGGGTCTGGAGTCGAGGATCATGTCGCCGACGTTTGATTGCTCTTCGTGGATTTCGGCTTCTGAGTGGTCGTCAGAAGTCCAGTTGAGGTGTTCTTTGTTCTGATCAAGTAGATGATTGGGTTTACTGACGGGTCTGACATTGTTGGGTGGTGAGGTTGTGAGTTTAAGATTGGGGCCGGGGTCATCGGCGGGTTGTTGTTTGAGTGCAGAACCGTTTGCAGCTTTAAGTGGACGCATGGCTTGATCTCCAGCGGTAGTTTGCGTTTGCCTCGGTGCTGAGTCGAGGTCTTGTATGAAACGCTATGGCGCAACATCGGCGTTGCGTAAGGCAGCCTTTAACTTTAGGCCACTAGGTCGGTACTAATTTGCCCTGCAGGAAAAACATTAAGTTGGTCTGTAGGGTTTGGGGTAATTGGAGCAGGCGCGTGTGGGGTTGTGAGTGTTCTTGTCACATGGGGGGAGTGAGTCATGGTTGTTGAGTTGTGAAAGAAAGTCATGGTTTTGCGTGCCTGCTTAATACCACTCAAGCCAAGCGGAGCGAACAGATGAGAGTGTGTGAGCGTTTTGGGTATCTGTCCGATATTCTCAAATCTATCGGCAATCGTTGCGGGGATCTGCCAATAAGATTCACTGTTTTTTAACGAAAAACTAAAAAATTTAAGCGGTCATGATAAAACGAAATTGAAGTGTGTCCAGACGGTATTTGGGAAATGTGTTGTACGGGGTATACGAAAGTCGGACAAAGTGGATATGGATTTCGGAAGAAATAGCGGAGGCGTGTGTGGGAATCGGTTTGAGAGGCTTGGTGTGAGATACGTGGGGTATTGTGATAGGCGGTTGTGAGGGGATTGGGGGGTGGTCGAGGGTGTTAGATCGGGCGAGAAGGTGGGGGGGAAAGTGGTGTGGTGATGGAGGTGAGCTTCGGAATTGTTAATTACGAAAAGCGTCCAGAAAGCTAATCAGTGGTTAGAAAAAAGTTTTAAATTTTTGCCGATGTAATTAACAATTTGTATCGGTTTGGCAGAGATCGGCGAAGCGATCTGCTTGGTGATCGTAGGCGGTGGTATTCTGGGGGGAGAAGGTTTTGAGATCGAATGAGTTTCGGACGATTTGTCGGAGATGATGTAGGTTTCGGACGTGGCGAGAGCCGATGGCTTGGGTGAGCGCGTTGCCGATGGCAGTGGCTTCGTATGGGCCGACGATGACGGTACAGCCGGTGGCATCGGCGGTCATTTGGTTGAGGAGGTCGTTTTTACCGCCACCGCCGACGATATGGAGTGTGTCGATGGGCTGTTTAAGAAGCGTTTGGAGTTTGCGGTGCGTATCACGATAGGCGAAAGCGAGGGATTCGAGGCAAGTACGGGTGAGCTGGCCATGGGTCTGGGGGATGGGCTGGGAAGTGGTGGTGGCAAAGTCAGCGATTTTTTGGTGGATGTTATTGGGGGTACTGAAAGGTGCGTGTGCGGGGTTGATGAGTGTTCGGAAAGGATCGGCTTGGGCGGCGGCGGTGGTGAGTTCTGGGTAGTCGTAGGTTGTGCCTTGTGTGAGGTAGTCGCGTCGGACTTCCTGGACGAGCCAAAGACCGGCGATGTTTTTGAGGAAGCGGATTTTATTTTCGACACCGCGTTCATTGGTGAAACCGGCTTCGCGTGCGGCATCGGTGAGGATGGGTTGATCGATTTCGGCGCCCATGAGAGACCATGTGCCGGAGGAAAGGTAGGCCCAATTGCTTGAGTTTTGAGTGTCGACAGGAACGGCGGCGATGGCGGAGGCAGTGTCGTGTGAGCCGGGCAGGATGACTTTGATGGGTGGGCAGTTGCAGCGTGAGGCTATATCGGGGGTGATTGGGCCGAGGGTTGAAGCGGCGGGCCGGATGTTGTGAAGGAAGTGGGTGGGGAGGTGTAGTTTGGCGAAGAGCTGTGTGGCCCATTTGCCTGTGCGTGGGTTGAGCATCTGAGAGGTTGAGGCGATGGTGGCTTCGTTGGCAGGTATGCCTGAGAAGAAGTAGTGGAGCAGGTCGGGGATGAAGAGGATGTGCTGTGCGTGCTGGAGTGGGATGGGGTTGGCGTGCTTTTGGGCGAGGAGTTGGAAGAGGGAGTTGAAGGGAAGGAATTGGATGCCTGTGGCGGCATAGAGATCTTTGGGGGGAATGGTTTGGAGCGCTGCTTGCATGGCGGGAGGATTGCGGTCATCGCGGTAGGCGAAGGGGAGGCCGAGGAGTTGGTTGGCTGGGCCGAGTAAGGCGTAGTCAACGCCCCAGGTGTCGACGCCGAGTGAGATGAGGTCGATGTTGTTTTTGCGGGCATGAGCGGCGGCTTTGGTGAGGCCGTCTTGGAGATGTCGCCAAGTTTCGATGATTGCCCAGTGGTAGCCAGAAGGTGTGTGTTGCGGGAGGTTGAGGAATCGGTTTATTTCTTGGAGAGAGATGGTGTCGCTTTGAAGGGATGCGAGAATGGTGCGGCCGGACTCTGCGCCGAGGTCGAAAGCGATGAAGCCAAGAGGGTTGGGCATGGTTTTGCTCCGCGGTGAGAAGATGCAACATAATTACTGAGTGATCGAACAAATAGACGTGATGAGTATAGCTAATTCGTGATAAGTTTTGAAAAGTTATATGCTGTTATAGAAAGGATTATGTTGCTGAGGGTGGGCAAATTATTGAGGAGAGCGGGTGTTGTGAGGGGAAGGTTATTTGGAGGGGGAGGGCGCGAGAGATTGAGGGAAGTTTATTTGCTGGTATGGGCCGAGATTGAATGTGATGTCGGTGTAGATATAGGAGGGGGGAGGTGAAGCGGGGAGGTAGCCAAATGTTGGGGTGGCGTTTGAGGTGTAGGCGCGAGCTTGGTTATCGAGATGGTCGGGGCCAAGAGCATAAATGACGACAGCATTTTGGGTGTGCTTGTATCGGAGTGGTGAGCGATTGAAGGGGTCGATGGGAATGTTTGGGAGGAGGTCAGGTGTGAGTGGTTCGAGTGAAGTGGGGTAGGAGCCGTTGGTGAGCTGATAGCGTTGGAGGGCGAGGGCAACGATGAATGTGTTGAGGCGGGCTTGAGCGGTGGCGAGGTCTTGTGAAACGAGGCGGATGTATTGAGGGAGTAGGTTTTTGCTGAGTATTTCAGAATCGGGCAGCTGCTGGGTTTGCTTGAGTAGATCGGAGTAGTTGAAATCGTAGTTGTCGAGGCGGAGGAGGAATTCAGTTGTTAGGCGGGTGAGGGTTTGTTTGTTTGAGGAGAGTTCATCGGGTGTGAGGTTGGCTTGCGGGTCGATGAGATCGGTGATGTAGTCGCGTGTGTAGATGAGGGCTTGGGATCGTTGGTAGAGTATGGCGGCTTTGGCCTGCGGGATAAGCTGGGTGTTATAGAGTTTGCGTTGGATGTCGCGGAGCTGATTGGGGGTGAGGATGTTGAGGGGGAGGAGGTGTTCGAGTTGCGCAAAAATGAGGAGGATTTCGATACGGGTTTTGACGGCTGGGATGTGTTCGTCGGCGGCAAGAGATTGAGAGAGTGTGATGAGGTGGAGTAAGTCTGCGGTGAGTCGGCGGTTGTCCTTGAGGTGTGCGGCAATGAGGGCGTCGAGATGGATGAGCGAGGCGGTATGCTTGATATTGGGGAGATGGGGGAGGGGCTGATTGTAAGTGGATGCGTTGGTGAGATCACGGGGCCAACGTGTGGGTAGATCTGGGTTGATCGATCGGAGGGTGATGATTGCGTTTTGACTGGATTTTAAGAGGTTTTGAGCTGCGGAGAGGTCGGACTCAGAGAGGGTTTGGCCGAGGGTATAGGTTGTGATTAGTGTGTGGAGGAGGGATTGCTGATCGGCTGAGAGGGTGAGCAGATTGAAGGCTGCGTTGTAATGATCGGCGGCGTTGGTGATGGTGGCGTTAACGGGGGGGAGTGCGGTATTAGGAGTTTGAGTGTCAGGTGAGGAGGAGGTTTGTGCGCATAGGATCGGTGCGATCGAGAGCAGGCATATGATGATGAAGTGTCGTCCTGACATAGCACGTACATCCGTGTGTGGTTTTGAAATCGCGTACTGTGAAAGAATTTCAGTCGGCGAGAAAAGGCCAAAAGAAAGACTGATATGGCTGATTTGATTATAGCAAATGGGTGTATGGGTGAACAGCACGGTGGATAGCTGTCTAAGGATGAGTTAGATGTTAGTGCATTGAGAATTTCGAGTGGGATTAGAAATCCATCATGAGCTCGTCAAGAACAGAAGATTCGTCGGTTGGTTCTTGGAGGGCAGGTGTGTTGGGATGAGACGGAGGTTGAACTGGGAAATGGGTCTTTTGGTAGTCGAGGAAGGAGATGGTGATATCGGTGAGATCAGGATTGTCCGGTGAGGTGTTGGTGATGGTGAGAGGGGGATGGCCGAGCAGGCGATCACCGAGTGGCGTACGTTCGCGGCCGTGATTGTCGATGAGGTCAAAGCCGATGGAGTAGACGACGGCGCCGGACTCGTCATAGCGGTATTTCAGTGGGCGGGCTGGGAGATAGGGGTCACGTGGGATTTGAAGAAGGTGTGTGGGGATGAGTGAATTGAGGGTTGGGGGGAACTGGCCATGCTGGATGAGGCGGTATTGCTCAATCGCAAGGGCGGTGATGGTGAGTTGCTGCCGCGTGTAGAGATCTCGGGTTTGTTGAAGGGAGTTGGTGAAGTCGATAAAAATTTCACGTATTAGTGCGAGTTTGTCTGGGAGATTAATGACGAGGTTAACAGAATCGGAAGCATTGACGGCGGGGTATTCTGGGGCGTCAATGAGCTGCTGCATGATATCAAGGTAGGTGCCGAGGTTGGTTTTGATGGCAGATCGCTGTTCAAGGGAACCGATGTACTGGTAGGGGTCGTGCTTGGTGATGACAAGCATGAGGGCTCGTTCGCCTATCAGAGCGCGACGGTAGGTGTAGAGAAGGCTGATGTCTTCCAGTTTATTCTGTAGAGTTTGGAGCTGTTCTGCGGTGAGACGCTGATAGACGGTGGCACGCTCGATCTGATTGAAGAGATTTTCGTAGAGGTTGAGCTGCAGGTTATGGGCGGTGATGGTGGGCTCGTTGGAGAGAGATTGCGTGAGATGGAGGTAGAGAAGGATGTTCTCGAAAAACTCATTGTTGCGGAGGTGGTGAGCTGCGATGATGGCGCGGAGTTCGATCAATTTTGCGAGTGTGCGGATCTTAATGTGATGAGAGAGGTCGGGGGCATCATCAGTGGTGAATGTTAATGGGTAGCGCGAGTCGTGTTGTTTTGAAGCGGTGATGAGTTGGTTGATTGCGCTTTGATTATCGAGGAGAAATTTTTCAGACGCAGCGGCGGTGTGGGTTGGTAGGCGATCGCATGCGTGGAAAATGGTCGCGTCATTGGGGTCGAATAGGGGGATAGAAGTTGAATACTTTGTGCGTGAAAATGGTTGAAGAAGATCATAGGCTGCAAGGTAGTGGGTTGCGGCGTTTTGATTATCGGGTACGGATGGGTAATAGTCGTTGAGATCTGTGGGGAAGCTGGGCGTGGCGGTTTCTTTGAGTTCTTGCAATGCTGCCCGCGTGGGGAGATCGTATTCGAGTTGCTGTGCAGTGGTTGAAATGTGCGGGGACATCAGCAGAAAAATGAAGATGATAAAGCGCATGACATTCTCCGGAAAGGGTACATGAGCATGATAACCTGAGGGTTGGCAGAATAACAGAGGGTTAATCATGACGGGGGGAGTGATGATGAAGTTGGGTGTGAAAGTTGCTGAAATATAGGTAGCCGGTCGGTATGTGCGCGGTGATTGGGGAACAAATAATGCTCAGTGAATCAATAATGGTCAGACGGCAGGAATTAGATCGAGAGAAGGGTTTTGTGTGGCTGGATTTGGAGGGTGGTGGTGATATTGCATTGATAGAGGATCTGCTGCGTAGGCGAGGATGGATTGGAGGGCGAGCGAAGGTTGAGAAGATTGAGCAGGCGGGTGAGGGGAATATGAATTTGGTAATGCGGGTGTATGTGAAGGGAAACGAGGGCAGGGGGGAAAGTGGTCGGCGGATGATTTTAAAGCAGGGGCGGCCTTGGGTTGAGAAATATCCGGAGATCGCTGCGCCGTGGGAGCGTGTTGGGCAGGAGTATGAGGTCTATCGTGTAATTAGGGATATTGTGGGTGTGAGGGAATGGGTGCCGGGGGTTGTGGGGTATGATGATGGGATGCGGATGCTGGGGCTTGAGGATCTGGGCGAAGGTTTGGGGATCGATGCGTTTTATCAAGGCAAGGGGATGGATGAAGAGGAAGTTGATTGGTTAGCAGGTGTGTTGAAGCGGTTGCATGGAGCGGAATTGAGTAAGGAAGTACGGGAAGGGTTGCAGAATGAGGATATGCGGCGGTTGAACTATGAGTATCTGTTTGTGCAGCCATTGAATAGAGGCGGTGAAAATGATGAACGACTAGATGGGTTTGAGAAAGGGTTGTTGGCGGTTGTGAAAGATTTAAGGCGGGATGAGCCGTTGCGTGAAGGTGTGCGAGAATTAGGTGAGATATACATGGATGTTGAAGGAAGAGGGGGCGTGCTGTTGCATGGTGATTATTACCCGGGCAGTTGGCACAGGCCGATTAAAGTGAGGAATGAGAGCATCCGCGGAAGACGGGGTGTGCTGGATTGGGAATTCAGTTTTGTGGGTCATCGTAGTGTGGATCTGGGTGTTTTTGTCGGGCATGCAGCGATGTCTAAGCAAAAGATAGATGTGGTTGAACGGTTTTTGGCTGTGTATGAAAGTGTAGGAGATTCGGTGATGAGTGGCTTTGCGGGGAATGAAGTGATTCGTCGGCTGGCTGGGGTTGCGCAGTTGCCGATTGAGAAGAGTGATGGATGGCGAGCAGAAATGTTGGTGAGAGCGCGTGAGGCTATTGTGAATGGTGATTGGCGGGCGCTATGGCGATAGACGACTGATGAGAAAGGTGAAATGATATGAGATGGCTATTGTATGTTGTCGTTGTATTAGTGAGCTATGGGCTGATGAGTTGCGGTGGTGTGAGCGATCGTGAAGTAGAGGGCGGTGGGGAAAAGATACAGGTTTGGATGGATGTTGACCCGGCGAACGGAATCGGTGAGGTTGATGATGGATTGATGATGATTGCGGGGTTTAGTAGTGAGCGGGTGGACGTCCGTGGGGTGAGTGTTGTGTTTGGGAATTCGCCGGTGGTGTATGGGAAGGCGATCGGTGGGAATATTGTGAGAGCGTTTGGGCCAGAGTATTTATGGTCGGAAGGTGTGCATGTTGGGGCTGAAAGTGATCGTGATTTAGGAGAAGAGACGGAAGCGGTGAAGGCGATGATTGCGGGTTTGGAGGGTTTGGAAGCGGATGAGTCGATGGTGGTGTTGGCAACAGGGCCGGTAACGAATGTGGCGACGGTGTTGCTGAAGAGGCCGGATTTGCAGGAGAAGATACAAAAAATTGTGGTTGTTGCAGGGCGGAGGCCGGGCCAAAAATTACGATCAGGCGAGATGGATGAGATCAGATTTACGGATTTGAATTTTGAGAATGATGTAGAAGGGATGCAGGTATTATTGCGGAGTGAGGTGGAGTTGGTGTTGGTGCCATGGGAGGTGGCGAGTCAGGTTTGGTTGACACGAGATGATTTAGAGAAGCTACGCGCGGAAGGCGGCGGACGAGGGATTTATATTTATGCAACCACGCAACACTGGTTTGATGCGTGGGAGAAAGAATTTGGGGCGGGGAAGGAGAAAGGGTTTAATCCGTTTGATACGTTGGCATTGGGATATGTTGTAGATCCGGGCATGTTTGAGACCGAAGAGGTGGTTGCAAGAGTGGAACGTGGGCTCAGTGATATGAAGGGTGAGGAGATGAAGATGAAAGACTATCTGACGGTTAGGAAAGTAGGGGAAGTTGTTGCGGGTGTGGATGAGGATGCGGCATGTAAAGAGGTGTGTTATGTGTATGGGGTTGACGCGAAGAAGTTTAAGGAGTGGCTTCTTGAGCATCTGAGGGATTGAGATCGAGTGAGATGTTGAAAGTGAATGGTTTGTTGTCTTTGATTGCGCTGATCGCTTGATCGATATTGCATTTAGTTATGTTGGACATGCGTGTTTCGCCGCCTAGGTGGAGGAGTTGGAATTTTGCGGGCATGTGGGTGAGGGGGATTTCGCCAAGCGTGGTACGCCAATCTTCAATTGATACGTTGCCTTTACGGTGCATGTCGATCAGTGTGGTGTAGTAGTAGATGATGTAGTGCTTGCTGGCGACGTAGTAGGATTCATCCAAGTCTTCGGGAAGCTTATTTCCCAATTCCAAGGCGAGCTTAAAATCGTCTATTGATATATCTATGAGACTTGTTCGGTCGAACATGATGCCGTCTGGGATGATACTGTGCAGATCGATTGGCTGTAGGGATGTGATGATTTTGGTTTTGTAGTCTGCTGGGATTGTTTCGTTGTGGGTGATGGGTTCGATGAGTTGTAAGGCGGTTGAAATAATGGATATACGAACCATGAGTGATATGGCGATAGGTTCATTTTTGAGCGATTCTGCGAGGTTTAGGATGGTCAGTATGTTGTCATAAACGCGAGCGTGATCTTGCGTGTGGTAAGCGTTGTAGATATCGAGTCGGAGCAAATGCATTGCCTGACGCAATTGGCTGAGATGGGGCAAGAGAGCGGCGATGCCGTCTGTGTATTTGATGGGGTATTGGCAGGGCTTTGTAAAATCAATGTTGCGGATTGCGGTAAGGGCAGGTTTGTTGCGGGCTAAGTGTTCGTCGATAATAGGCTTGAGGTGAGAGGGAATTGGGGTGAGGATACTCTCGATGGATGATTCGTATTGAACGAATGGGAGTGCGTTTTTAGGTTTTTTATTTGGTTCTGGTTCTTTGATCAGCTTGAGTGCGGCAAGGGTATTGTTTGCTTGGTTGTCGGGTGAGGTGGGGTAGCGGGAGGCAAAATCTTCGAGTGTGATTGGTTCGTCGACGGATGTGATGTATTCGAGCAGTTCGTTGTATTGTTGTTGCGCGTTTGCTGTGTCTTGCGCGTGCAATGCGGGTGAGAGGGTGAATAGGAAGATGGAAAGAATTGATAGGATGTGATGATTCAATGTTTGCCCTTGGTTTTTGTGACGATGAGGATGCAGGATAGCGTTATGGGCTTCATGAATGCAAGATGAAAATGAAGGGGAGGAATTATTGAGGTTTGTTTGCTTTGATGAGTGAGGCGGCGGATGTGATGTAGGGGATGCCGGAGATGATGGTGGCGATGACGGTGGCGTAGACGAGGATATCGCGGATGATGGCAAGATACTCGCGGCCAGGCTGCTTGGGGTCGAGGTAGACAATGATGAGGATGATGGGGATGACGATGCACTGGAGGATCATTTTGATCTTACCCCACCAGTTGGCTTGGAAGTTGATGCCATCACCTTCGAGTTCGCCACGGATGCCTGTGACGAGTAGTTCGCGTGCGAGAATGACGACGACCATCCAGGGGTAGATGCCTGTGACCATATTGAAGAAATCGCCATCAGCTGCGCTTTCGGGGATGACAAAGCGGGCGCCCATGAGGTAAATGAAAGCGCCGACGACGAGGATTTTGTCGCAGAATGGATCGACGATGCGGCCAAATTTTGAGACGACATCCCATTTACGGGCGTAGTAGCCATCGAGGGCGTCGGTGATTGCACCAATGACGAAGAGGACGGTGGCGGCGATGAGGTAGATGTCAGTGTTGGTGCCGTAACGGTATTGATTGAGTGTGAGGAAGAAGAATGCGGCGAAGAAGAGTCGTGAGACGGTGAGTGCATTGGGGAGTTGGCGGTACATGTGGGCGGCTCCTTCTCTGTGTCTCGTTGCCGAATAAGGGGTTACGGGATTATTGTAGCGTATCGGCGAGGGGAGCGTGAGGGGTTGAAAAGGTGCTGTGGATGAAATTGAGATCGGTTTAATCGATGGAAGCGGAGATCGCTTGAGCGGCGATATAGGCGGTGGACCAAGCGAATTGGAAATTGAACCCGCCGATACGACCATCTACATTGAGGATTTCGCCAATAAGGTGGAGGTTGGGGGTGTGACGAGAGGACATGGATTTGAGATTGATTTCGGTGAGAGGGATGCCGCCTGCGGTGACCTCGGCGTAGTTCCAGCCGCGATTGCCAGTCACATTGAGGGGGAGTGCGAGAAGGGTGTGGATGAGTGATCGGCGATGATCGCGTGATAGTTGGGCGAGCGGTGTTGTGGGATCGATATTGAGGTGGTGTGAGAAAATAGCGGTTAAAAGCTTGGATGAGCCGGGGATGTGGGCGAGGTAGTTTTTGGTGATGTGATTGATGAGGTGGGAGGTGGGGGATTGTTTTGCTGCGGCGATGAGTTGTTGCTCGAGTGATTCGAATGAGTGATTGGATTGATCGCTGATCAGTGATGCGGTGAGTTTGGCGTGAGGGTCGTTTTGCGTGGCGGCGATGAAGTGTCGAGAGATGTCCATGGCGGCGGGGCCGGAGAGACCGAAGTGTGTGAGTAAAAGTGAGGCGGAGTGCTGATGGATGGTTTTGCCGGTTGAAGCGGAGAGTGTGAGAGTGGTGTCGAATGAGAGGCCAGAGAGGGAAGTGAGATAATGGCCTTTTGGGAAGGTGAGTGGGACGAGGGCAGGGGTCGTGTTGGTGATGGTGTGGCCGAGTGCCTGGGCGAGGGTGTAACCAGAGCCGTCTGATCCGGATTTGGGCAAGGAGCGGCCACCAGTAGCGAGAATGATGGTACGAGGTGTGAATTGATGAGTGTTCTCAGTACGGACTTCAAATTGAGGTGAGGAAGGAGGACGTGAGTGCAGTGGTTGAATAGATGAGACTTTGTGATTGGTCAGGATGGTTATGCCAAGGCGGCTACATTCGGAGAGTAGTGCGTTGAGCACATCACGAGCCGAGTCGGTTGTGGGGAACATTTTGCCGGTGGGTTCTTGTTTGAGAGAGATGCCGATCTGTTCGAAGAAATTAATGGTTTGTTTGATAGTGTAAGATTTGAGAATTTTATTGATCTGGTTTTTCGATGCACCTGCGTAGTCTTTTGGCGAAACTTTGTGGTGAGTGACGTTGCAACGTGAACCCCCTGAGACGAGGATTTTTGTGCCGACTTGCTTCGCTGAATCAAGGATGAGGATGTTTAGGTTTGGGTTGATGCGTGCAGTGTGGATCGCGGCGAAGAGGCCTGCGGCACCAGCGCCGATGATGAGAACGTCGGGTGAAGTGAGCGATGAGATTGGTTTGTTGATATGTGTCATGATGCGTGTGATTCGCGTTTAGAAAAACGGCAACTCGTGAGAGTTGCCGTGGAAGTGTTTAATTGTGGGGGCGGTTTTTATTTCAGGAAATCTTCGAGCTTGAGGCCGCCAAGTCCCATGCCACCAACATCGCCGAGACCTGATTTGAGGTCGTCGCGTTTGGGACGTCTGCTGGAGGTCATTTGTGATGGGCGTGGGTCACGCTTGCCACCACGTGGCTCAGATGATTTAGCGATTTCTTCTTCAGATTTGCCGATGGCTTTGATCGAAAGTTTGATCTTGCGTTCGGACTCTGAGATTTCGATTACGCGGAATTCATGTTCTTCACCAACATTGAGAACGGAGTCGACAGAGCGGACACGCTTGTCGGAGAGTTCTGAGATGTGAATGAGACCTTCGACGCCAGATTCGAGTTCGATAAATGCGCCGAATGTGGTAAGCGAAAGGACCTTACCTTTGATGACGGAAAGTTTCGCGTACTTATGTTCTGCACCAACCCAAGGGTCGCCGAGCGATGACTTGATCGAGAGCGACATTTTATGTTTTTCTGGATCGAGTGAGATGATAGCGAGGTGGATTTTATCGCCGACTTTGACAACATCGTTCGCAGAGCGGACACGGCCCCATGACATTTCAGAAATGGGGAGGAGGCCTTCGATGCCTGCTTCGAGTTCGACAAAAGCGCCGAAGTTCGCAGTGCGGAGGATCTTGCCTTCGACCTGATCGCCAACCTTGTATTTACCATCGACGAGTGACCAAGGATCTGGCTTGACTTGCTTCATGCCAAGTGAGATGCGGTCTTTTTCCTTGTCGAGCTTAAGGACTTTGACTTCAACCTCTTCACCGACTTTAACGAAGTCGGCTGGTTTGTTGACATGGGTATAGGACATGTCGGTGACGTGGACGAGGCCGTCTACGCCGCCGAGGTCGATGAATGCACCGAAGTCGACGATTGAGCGGACTTTGCCTGTGAGGACTTGTCCGACTTCGATTTCAGCGAGTACTTTTTCTTTGGCTGCTTTACGTTCGATATCGAGCTGTTGGCGACGTGAAAGCACGACGCGTTTGGCTTTATGGTCGATTTCCTGAACGACACCTGTGAGCTTTTGGCCGACGAATTGTTCAAGGTCTTCGACATGGTGTGTGTCGATTTGTGATGCGGGCATGAAGCCTTTGATAGAGCCGACGAGTTCGAGTTCGAGGCCGCCTTTGTTGGTGGCGGTGCAGCGAGCTTCGATTGACATGCCGGCTTTAAGCTGTTGCCAGTTCGCTTGTGAGACGGCGCCTTCGCGTGAGAGGAAGACGAGGCCTTGGGATTCGTCGATGTGGTCAACTACGAAGTCCATGATGGTGCCGATACGCGGAGGACGATCAAACTGAGCGGCAGGGACAACACCCTGGAGTTTCAGTTCTTCGCCAGCGAGGTCGATGAAGACATCGTCGCCGCGGATTGCAGCGATACGGCCACGACGGACGGTAGAGTGGAACTCGCCTGGATCTTTGTTATCTGAGTCAGCTGAAGCGGCTTCTGCAAGCTCTTTGGTTTTGGCTTCGTCGGCTTCCATGATTTTGTCGAGAGATTGGCCGCCGAGCGCTGCTTCGATTTCTTTCTCGAGGTTGGTTTCCGTCGCTGGTTCTGCAGGTGCAGGTGCGGCGGGTGTTGGGGTTTCTGCGGCGACGGGTTCTGCAGTCTGCTCGGGTTGAGCAGGTGCTGGCTCTGGTGTCGGCTGAGCGGGTTGCTCCGCGGTTGCCTGAATTTCGGGAGCCTGTTCCTGTGAATTGCCTTGATTCGATTCCATAAAGAAAATCCAAAGAGTAAAGTAAATTGCTCGAGCGGCTGTATGAGGCTGACACGGGGTCGTTAATTAAATGGCGGACCCTGTTGCCGATCTGGCGGTTGCTAAGAAACACGTATTCACACAGCTTGCTATGGGCTACAGCTTACCCGCGGGGACATTTAAATTCCAATCCGAGGGGGTATATAGCGGGCTGGTATATATAGGAGACATTCTAGCGGATTATTGGCGGGAAACATGCAGATTGCCGGTTAAATGAAACCTTAATGGTTTTTTTGCCCATTCTTGCGCGTAATTGACACCAATTCGGGGTGAAGCGGTGATTTTTGACGTTGAATGGGATCGTTTTCTCACCTGAGCGATGTAAAGGGGGGATTGATCTGAGCAGAGGTCTGCTCCATCGAGTGCACGGGCGATATCGAGGGCTTGGGTGAGTTTTGCGGGACCTGAGCAAAGATTGGTGGCGGATTTGGCTTTAGGACGCATGGAATGAATAAAGGGCAGATTATGGGTGGGCTGTAAAGCGCGGATTAGGACAGCTTGCGGGGTGCTTTCAGGCATGGTGGTACAGTTGACGCAGTGATGCAAGCCGTAGGTAAAGTAAACGTAAGCATGACCGGGCAGGCCCCACATCGTGCGGACTCGATCGGTGCGGTGATAATTATAGGTGTGAGCGGCCTTATCTCTGACGCCTAGATAGGCTTCGGTTTCGACAATGATGCCAGCAATGGGTTCTTTGGTGTCAGGATGATTGCGGACAAGCAGTTGGCCGAGCAAGGCGCGGGCAACGGTGACAGTATCACGGTTGAAGAAGTCGCGGTGAATATGTGGCGGGATCATATGCATCGATCATACAGGCTGCTTAATGCGTGGCGGCTTCCGTTTGGGCGTGAGGAAGTTGGGGGCAGAGGCCCATGAGCGAATCGGCATCATGCCAACAGACATCATGGCGACTTGTGAGGCGATGAATATCCAGAGCCAAAAGAATCCGGACTCCATGAAGCCATAAGAGTGTAAGCCAGCACCGAGTAGATTGGTTCCAAACCATGAGAAAGCGCAGATGATGTTACCACCAATTGCGAGGACGGCGATGCCACGTTGTTGTATCAAGCCGCCCCATCGAGCATGAAGGATCAATGCTGTGATTAGAACGATGAGTACCGCGCCGTTTTCTTTCGGGTCCCAACCCCAGAAGCGGCCCCATGATTGATCCGCCCAGATGCCACCAAGCACGGTACCAACGAAGGAGAAAAATAAAGCAAATGCGGTTGTGGCATAGATCATCGTCGTGAGCGTTCTTGCACGTTCTTTGGTGAGTGACTTGGTGTAGACACCTTGAACGATATAAATGATTGCGAATAGGCCGGCTAAGAATACAGCAGAGTAACCGATGGTGATGGTGATGACGTGTGTGGTGAGCCAAAAATTGGAATCGAGGACAGCCTGCATCATCTGCATCGTGTCACCCGTAGCAAGGTTATGAGCGAGGATGAGTGTCAGCATACCAATAACAGATGCGGCAAGCGTTGGAATTAGATTCTTAAAGAATCGTTCCATTAACATAGCCATGATGATGGCAAACCATCCGACAAAAACAGCTGACGAATATAGATTCGTTACCGGTGGGCGTCCTGTTATATAGATACGTGATGCAATCGCAAATGTGTGCAGGAGGAATGTTATGACCAGAATGACCACAGCCGTTCTTGCGAGGAATCGTAAAAAGTTTGAACGCGGTCTATCCGTGTTATGTTTCAGTAATGAGACAACAAGCGTGAAGATGGCAAGAAAGAAAACGATGGCATAAAGAACTATGCCGTGATAGAACGGCTGCATTTTGTTGAAGGCAAACTCAAAGTTAGATTTCGCGACCATTGGCTCATGCTTGACTTCAAGATATTCCGTGTAAGCATTGACTGATTGGCTAAAACTGACTTGCGATTGTACAGCGAGTGTTGATTCTGCGTTGTATGTTCCAGCATATGAAGAGAAGATGTTCTGCCAATATGCGACAGATTCCTGTACATCTGTTTTCTTATCATGAATAGTGCGCGTGATCGGGTCTGTGATTGGTTCCCAATCTCGTTGGTCCGAGGGCGGAATCAGGTATGGCGTACGCATCGCTTGGACATCTGCGAGCAAGCTCAAATTCGAGGCGAGCACGATGGCGTTGTTTTGATATAGCGAGCGTTGACGATCCGGTATTTTATTGGCTTCTTGAGCATCGGTTACGATCTGCTCAATGAATGGCTGCAGTTGCTCAATCGAAAAGTATTTTACCTTGTCATCCGTAACACCCAGCATCGCTTTAATATCCGGGTTATCAATGCGGAAAACTTTGTGTTTCACCGCGACTTGCGGATTCGTAATGAAATCCAGCAGGAACGTATTGCCGTCCTGTTTGTTGCCTTGCTCATCTTTAAAGGTTTGTTTGCCCATGAGCTTGATCATTGTCGCACGAGCAAACGAATCCATTGGCTTGACGCGGCCTTCAGCCGTGACCGGTAGGCGGGCGAAATTAGCTTTGGCAACATCAGATGGTTGCGCCGGTTTTTGCATGAGCGGTGCATAGATGTATGTACAGACCAATAGCGCGACGATTGTAGTGGCAATGACATATTTTTTGGGTAGATGCCCAAGTTTGGCTGATTCATCCAAGGGACTTTTTTTGACCTTTTTCTCAGCTTGCGTTTGCCTATTCGCAAATTTCGTAAACATCAATCCGAAATGCAGCAATAGACCCAGTGACATAATGGCTGATGAGATATATGGAACAGTCCAGCCGGGATTGTCGACGACCTGGAGAACCGTGCCTTTTTCATCCTGTGTGAAGGAGGATTGAAAGAAAGTTTCGCCGCGATATCTCAGCGGATGATTCATCCAGATTTTAACGGGTCGTTCTTCGTTGTTTGTCGGATCTTTGAGGATGATATCTGAGGAGTAGTTCCGTGGTATATTCGTGCCTACAAAGCGGTCGAATCGGAAATCTGTCAAGTGTATTGTGTATGGTTTGTAGAGACGCTTGAATCGTAACGAGAGTTCGTAAACTTTTTCGCCGACAGTAAACGTGTGGGGCATGTCGAAACGACTGAAAAGCAATAATGTTTCAGATCGTCCATCCGCATTACTAATCGTTAAATAGATGGACGGTGTATTCACCTTCTGTTCAACATCTGTGCCCGTGACGTCGGGGATCGGAAAACTTGCATATTCCGTGAGGCCCAATCCATACGTTGCTGGGTTTTGCCAATCTTTCGGAAGCCTTGGTTCAGACAATGGAACCAAGATTGCATTGCTCAGATATTGATCGATACGTATATCGAATGGTAACTTGGCAATTGCATTCTCAGCGAGATTCGCTTGTGTGATCGGACGGAGATTTTTAGCTGAGTTGACCAGAACCGATTGAGGGATCGGGATCACGAGATCTTGCACCGGATCAGACTTGTCAACGATTGCTAATTCAACCTCTCGTATGTCTTCGGAGAAATTGGCATACGATCCTTCAGGGATCAGCATTTGCGATTCAACAGCCAAAATACCTGTTGCGAATTCACCTGCTAACAGCAAGACAAGCCCACTATGGATCACCAAAATACCGAGACGTTTGCGATTAAATTTGAACGTTGCAATAAATGCAGCCATCAAATTAATCAGCACAAGGGTCCCAAGCAATGCGCCGCCCGGGAATGGAAACGAGAATGTCGAATCGCTGAAGATGGAGTTGTCAGGCATAATATCCCGAATCGGGATATTGACGATCAGCGAACGGAAATAATCGTTGACAACTTCCCAGTTGCCAACAAATCGCTGAGCGAGCGTGCCAGCGACAACAAGAAAAATCGACATTGCAAAAAGCAACACCGTCAATTTCAATGAAGCGAGTGTTTTGAAAATCATCATGCCAGGCGTTGTTTTCTTACCCATGATTGCGTTTGATCCGATCTTTGTACGCTCCCACCCTTGAATTGGTTTGTTCCAATGCTTAAGCACAAAATTATTGGAAATG
The DNA here is from genome assembly GCF_007747445.1 of Poriferisphaera corsica. NCBI lineage: Bacteria > Pseudomonadati > Planctomycetota > Phycisphaerae > Phycisphaerales > Phycisphaeraceae > Poriferisphaera > Poriferisphaera corsica. Next base: position 2,477,548 of record NZ_CP036425.1, on the reverse strand, counting down.
AATAGATTGCAGGAATGTCGCAAATGCCTCACTGTTTTGGTTCAGCAAATTAGGTTGGCCTGTCATCTTGATATACCAAGTGCGTCCCTGTTCAGGCACCGCGATCGATGCGATCACAATGCCTTGTGTCTGTTCAGAATCGCCTAGCACAAAGACCGTGGCAATTTGGCCATCAACGTCTAGTGTTTGTGAATCCTGCTGGTCGAGTGATCGTAATGTCTGGAGCCCGAGCTGTCCTCGCCAGCGGTTCAGGTTGGCAAGCATTCCTCCACCATCGCCATTCAGCTTCGAAACGGTAATCATTAAACCCTGATCCGTTTTGTAGGCCGCATCAATCATGCTACTGATATTCTGTTGAGCAACCCAAGCTTTAGGAACCGTGTATGTGATCCCATTATTTACAGTGGCTTGACCCGGCCCCGTCTCATTCTCAGTTTGATTCGCGATTTCGCCATTAACTGGATGGTTATGTCCTGTATGATCATTCAGATGCGGCGGATCCTTTGGCGCATAATACGGACTGATTTTTTCTTCCTCGCACCCCCCCACCATAACCACAATAAGCAATCCACCGATGAAGGACATTCTCACGCTGCGAATCATATATTGCACCTTAAGTTATGAATCTTCTGTCACGTTCCTCAACATAGATTAGCGATCAATCCCATGACGCTCAATTAGCAAACTGCTTTGAGTATAAAAGTATTGCGAGTGACGAATGCTTATCCTCTCTTACTCAATAATTATTAATCAATGTGATGTGATTTTATATGCTGACCAAATGGTGCAAAGTTTTATAATCACACTCGTCTATCTGTATTTATATAAAGACCGAATCGTCTTTAAAACAAGCGTAAATTCATGGAATTATTTGCTATTACTGACGTTGGCATAAATGACAGCGGTCGCTACACTGTCACGCTTAAACACGGTCTTATCGCATAAGATTCACGAGGAGTAAGGCCAAATGGCCGAGCAATTGAATAACGTTAATGGCAAGCGCAAAATCCTTGCGCGGCAATCCGCTGTCGTTCGCTTTGCTGGCGACTCAGGCGATGGTATGCAGCTTGCCGGTACTCAATTCACAGATACCAGCGCAATGGTCGGCAACGATATCGCGACGCTGCCCGATTATCCAGCAGAAATCCGCGCTCCGGCCGGTACTGTTGCCGGCGTCTCAGGCTTTCAGATCAACTTCGCCAGTGAAGATATTCACACCCCCGGCGACAAAGTCGATCTGCTCATCGCCATGAATCCAGCCGCGCTCAAAGCCCACCTTTCAGAAGTTAAACGTGAAGGCATCGTTATTGTTAACGAAAGTGAATTCACGAAAACTAATCTCAAGAAGGCTGGCTATCCCGAAGGCTCCAATCCACTTGACGACGATGATTTCCTCGAAGGCTTCCAAGTCTTTGCCGTTCCGATCACCCGTCTTAATGAAGAATCGCTAGCCAATTCAGGTATGGGTGCTAAAGACATCGGCCGTTGCAAAAACATGTTCGCACTCGGTGTTATCTATTGGCTATACGATCGTCCACTCGATAACACCATTAAATACATCACCAGCTATTTCACGGATAAAAAGGGAAAGCCTGAAGTCACTGAGGCAAATATCAAATCCCTAAAAGCTGGCTACTACTTCGGTGAAACCGCAGAGTTCTTTACCGAACGCTATCAGATCAATCGCGCAGACATCACCCCCGGTCGGTACCGCAAAGTGGTCGGCAACGAAGCCACCGCAATGGGTCTTGTCACCGCTTCAAAATTATCTAAGCGCGACTTAGTCTATTGCTCGTATCCCATCACCCCAGCCAGTACCGTGCTCCACGCGCTTGCAGGTATGAGGCATTACGGCGTAAAAACCTTTCAAGCCGAAGACGAAATCGCAGCCGTCTGTGCAGCAATCGGCGTCTCGTATGCTGGCGGCATGGGTGTGACCGGCACCAGCGGCCCCGGTCTGGCGCTAAAAAGTGAAGCCATCGGCCTCGCCGTCATGACTGAGTTGCCACTCGTCATTGTGAACGTTCAACGCGGCGGTCCTTCAACGGGGTTGCCCACAAAAACAGAACAATCCGATCTTCTACAAGCGCTCTGGGGACGCAACGGAGACTGTCCTGTGGCCATCGTTGCTCCTAAATCACCTGCCGACTGTTTCGATGCCGCGATTGAGGCGTCACGCATCGCCATGGAACATATGATCCCCGTGATCATTCTCACCGATGGCTACATTGCCAACGGCTCAGAACCTTGGCCCGTCCCTAAAGCGGATGACCTTGATCCGATCACCATTAAAACAGTTCCGCCATTGGAAGAAGATCAGCAATTCGAGCCTTATAAGCGGTTAGACGAATCACTTGCACGTCCTTGGGCCTCGCCCGGCATGCCCGGATTTGAGCATCGCATCGGTGGTTTGGAAAAAGATTTCGTCACAGGCAACGTATCCTATGATCCGGAAAACCATCAGAAGATGACCCGGGTCCGTCAAGAGAAAATCAACCGTATCGCCGATGTGATTCCACCAATCGAGCCACACGGTGACAACGCCGGTGATCTACTCGTTCTCGGTTGGGGCGGCACATTTGGTTCGATCCACACCGCGGTTGAACGTGCTCGCGCTAAGGGACTCTCAGTTTCCTCTGCACATCTTCGTCACCTCAACCCGATGCCACAAAATCTCGGCGATGTTCTCAAGCGTTTCAAGCGTGTTCTCATACCCGAACTCAACACCGGCCAGCTTCGTTTGCTTGTCCGCTCAAAATACCTCGTCGACGCTCGTGGCCTGAACAAAATCCAAGGCAAACCATTCCTTGTAGAAGAAATCGAACAAGCCATCGACCTCATGCTCGCTGATGGCTTCGGAAATCAGGAATTCATCATGCCTCGTGAACACCAAGTCACCCCCAATCAATGGGATTATGATTTTCAAACCGATCAGGAAGGGGCCAACGCATGAACCAGCCACTAACTGTCCTTAAACCCAAAGACTTCGCCTCCGATCAAGACGTTCGCTGGTGTCCCGGTTGCGGCGATTACGCCATCCTTAACCAAGTGAAACGCGTCCTTGCTAAAATCCAGGCCAAGAAAGAAAATACTGTCTTTGTCGCAGGCATCGGCTGCTCCAGCCGTTTCCCATACTACATGGGCACTTATGGTATCCACTCCATTCATGGCCGTGCGCCAGCCATCGCTACAGGTGTCAAGATAACTAACCCAGAGTTAGACGTTTGGGTCGTTACCGGTGACGGCGATGCGCTCTCCATTGGTGGCAACCACCTCATGCACGTCTTGCGTCGTAACGTGAACCTCAAAATCTTGCTCTTCAACAACCGCATTTATGGCCTCACTAAAGGTCAATACTCACCCACAAGTGAGATCGGTAAACGCAGCCCCTCATCACCCATGGGTTCAATCGACCCACCACTCACCCCCATCTCAATCGCCCTTGCAGCAGAAGCTTCTTTTGTTGCCCGCGCTATCGACGTTGATAAAAGCCTCAGCGAAGTACTCGAACGCGCCGCCAAGCATGAAGGCAGCGCCTTCGTTGAAATCTACCAAGACTGTAACGTTTTCAATCACGGCGCTTACAGCTACGCAACCGATAAACAAACCAAAGAAGACAGCGTCATTCGGCTCACACACGGCGAGCCTATCCTCTTTGGCAAAGAACGTGATAAAGGCATCATGTTCACCGATGCTAAACCCGAAGTCGTCACCATCGGCAAGGGTGGTATCACGCTCTCCGACATTGCTGTTCACGACGAAACAGACGCATCACTTGCCTATGCTCTCGGCCGCTTCAAGCAACCCGATTTCCCTGAGCCTGTAGGCATCTTCCGTTCTGTCGAAGGTAATCATTACGAAGACCTTCTCGCCAAACAGATCACCGATGCGCAAGACCACCGTGGTATCGGCACGCTCGACGATCTCTTCAACACGGGCGACACCTACGAGATCACTGAGATCGACAGCAAGCATCATCTCCATGATTGATGATCTCTCAAAACCAAATGTAACTAACCGAAACCCACTACTTAGTGGGTTTTTTCATGCTTTTTCCTATAAAAACATGCGAACCGAACATCCATACGCTAGATTAATACCAATCCTCATAGTCAGATGGGATATTTCAGTGTGTCACAACGAGGTAACAACATGAACGATTGGTTCAATCAAATGGTCGGCAACATCAACAACGCCGGTCTCGACAAATTCGAAATTCAACTTGAAGGCGGCAAGCTACTCGTCACACAAAAGGCCGCACGCATCATCGCCTGCCAGATCGACGGTATCGATGAAAACCTTTTCTACTCAGGTGGCGAAATCGAACCCGGTTATTACGGCGGTGGTGACCGTGTCTGGGTCGCTCCCGAAATCGCCTACTATTGGCCATCACTCGAAAAAGCGCGTGAAGACGCTATCAAATGGGCAGCCGTCCCACAAAACGTCGACCCCGGCAACTATCAAACCGCCGACGCAGGCTCGCAACATGTTTGCCTGCAAAACCGTGACATCAAACTGACGGATGGCCGTACCAACAAAAAGATTCAATTCGACATCGAACGTTTCATAGGCCGTTGCCCCCGACCTGAAGGGCTTCCCGACAACGTCACTTGCACCAGCTTCAGCATTACTAATGAGATACAAGTTTCCCAAGGCGATCCACAAGCCGTCGTCGGTGCATGGGATATCCTACAAGTCCCACCTCGCGGCACACTCATCTGTCCGCTCGCACAACCCATCGAAACACCCACCTCCTATTACGAAGACTTCGGCGATCTCCATGTGCAATGGGACGACACCGCAGTTCGTTATCTCATCGACGCCAATCGACGCACAAAAATGGGTATACCGCCCGAAGCAACCACCGGCCGCATGGGCTACTACCGAGAGATCGGCTCCACCGCCACACTCATCATCCGCATTTTTCCCTCATTCCCTGGCCTCCCATACGTTGACCAGCCGATCTCCAACGACAAAGATTGCATTACAGGCGGTGACGTCCTTCAAGCCTACAACGATGATGGCAATTACGGCCCCTTCGGTGAAATGGAATACCATGACCCCGGTGTTGTCGTCCAAGGTACACCCAACAAACGTTCAGGCACGTCCGTCACACACATCCTCACCGGCTCACCTGACGCCGTAAAAACTGCAGGGAAACAAATACTTAACTGCGAAATCATACCGATCTAATCGTCAGTTAGTGATAATGATCGCATGAAAAAAGCTGAGCATAACGCTCAGCTTTTTCTATCCCTACACCAAATCGTTCGTTAACTGATCACCTTTTCCAGCTTTGTTACACGCCCGCCAATGATCCATTCTGCGACATAAACATTTCCCGCCGCATCAACCGTCAAGTCATGCGGGCTATTAAACAAGCCCGGCTTCACCCAATCTGTTCCGCCCATATTCGGCCAACCCGGCGCTGTTGTTATCCCATCATGATCGCCAATCGATGCAATCAATTGATCATCTGGGTCTAATATTTTGATCCCCGTAAATAACTCAGGAATATAAGTGCAGCCATCGAAAAAAGTGAAAGAGCAGGGCGAATGCAACATCCCTTCAATCGTTCGCATATGCTGCCCCTCAGGATTGTAAACCTGTATCCGTTCATGTCCACGATCCGCAATATACAGCTCCGGCTCCGCGCGGTCGTATCTAAACGCCAAACCGTGCGGGCAAGAAAACCGCCCTGACTTCCCTTCATCCCCAGAGATCGTATTTAACCAATTCCCAAACTTGTCATACTGATGCACCAGTGATGCACCATATCCATCCGACACCCAGATATCGCCATTCCCACCGTATCTTTCCTCAAACACAGCGATGGATGTCGGTATAAAAGCGGTACCCTCCGAGTACATTGCATGGTCAGGACGTTCTAGCTGCATCACCATTTCCCCGTCCATCGTCGTCTTTACAACTTCACAACTATTTTCATCACACAGCCAAAGATACTCTCGATCACCTTCCTTCACATAGCTCGCACTATGCGCGCCCAAAAACCTGCCGCCCCACGACTTCGCCAGTTTCCCTGATTGCGAATAAATCAATATCCCCGGATCTGATTGGTGAAACACCACAATCTTCTGATCATCCGTGCAGACGATCCCCAGCGTTCGCCCATTTTTTCGAGCAGACGAAACCTCCGGCACCTTGACCCAATTGTCTATCCACGTATACGTATGCAGTTCTTGTCCAACAGTAAGCATGGCAAACCCCACAAGCAAAAGTAATATTCGTTAATTCACACACAAACACAGTCGTTGAATGAATAATCACGTAACTTCTATTTACTGATTAGCCAGCGGTGCAATACGTAAGCGCAATCACAAATCACACGCCAACACGTAATTTCAACCATGAAACCAGCTATTAAACGAGCCTCGACGGAAAATGAATACAAAAATAATTCAAGGCTTCTTTAAAGAACACAGCTGCGCGACCATACCAAAACCAATAGCTTCAACGTTCTAATTGATTCCATTATCACGATTCATCACGCTTTGAAAAGAAAAAAATACAATCGCAACCTTTTTCAGTATTCGCCGTGCTAGCCTGATCACGCAATTCTCATCATGGATTTGCCACAACAATCGTTTCCCCAGAACTAAATGATTCGTGATCAGTCACGCATTCCAACACTTTTCCCGCAATCACGCTCGGGTCGAGCGTCTTCTCAGTGGGGATCACTTTCTCATTAAAATTCTCCCGCAACATCTCCGTCTCAACCGCGCCTGGCGCAATCGCAACCGCTCGAATACCCAGCTTTGCCCCTTCATCAGCCGTGCACTTCGTAAACATGTTTACTCCAACCTTCGCCGCCGCGTATATCGAGAAACCCGGGAAAGGATCAATCGACGCCATCGACGAGATATTCACGATCATCCCATTCTGCCTCGACTTAAAATGCGCCCACACCGCCTGCGTCATCATCACCACCGCACTCAAATTAATATCAACGCAGTCCCGCCAAATCTTTGGCGTAATATCGCCAATCTGCAATAACGGTGCACTCCCTGCTACATTGCATACCACATCTACCAGCCCGAATTTGTCGATCGTTGCCTCCACAACCCGCTTCGCTGCTCCCGCTTCAGTCAGATCCGCCGCCACAACCAACGGCTCAGCCCCCTCGCAACCCTGACGTATCAGCATCGCCGTTTCGTCCAAATTCTTCTCTGTACGTGATACCAGCACCGTTTCGAAACCATGCTCTGCCAGCATCATCGCCGTATCTCGCCCAATCCCCGAGCCGGCTCCCGTCACGATCGCTACCTGTTGATGATCTGTTTCCATACGGAATATTATCGACCATTCCCACGTTACACACAAAGATTAACGCTTGTCCTTATAAAATTGACCCACCTACATCTAACCGACGATAATCCAAACATGTTAGAAATGCGTAACGGCTCATGGCGTCTTTTCCAATTCCGCGGCATCACCGTCTGGCTTCACTGGTCATGGCTCGTTGTCGCTGGCATCTTTTTTGTCCTGCCCGGGACAATCTTCTCAGAAAACATCTTCGTTGGGATATTCACTTATCTCGGCCTCTTCGGCATCGTCCTCATTCACGAGTTCGGCCACGCGCTCGCTTGCCGATCTGTTGGCGGTAAAGCAGACACCATCATGCTCTGGCCCCTAGGCGGTATCGCCTTCGTACAACCGCCTCAACGCCCCGGTGCCGTCCTCTGGTCAATCGCAGCAGGCCCACTCGTCAACGTCGTTCTCCTCCCCATACTCTTCGGCCTTTATCTCCTCGCCGCTTTCCTCATCCCCACAACCCCCGAAGGCATACCCACCACGATCCTCGGCTCAAACCTCATCGAAATCGTCTATTGGCTCAACTCCATCAACCTCGTCCTCCTCATCTTCAACATGCTCCCCATCTACCCCTTGGACGGCGGCCAAATCCTTCAAGCCATCCTCTGGTTCTTTATTGGCCGTTCTCGCTCACTCCAAATCACCTCCGCCATCGGCCTCGTTTGCGCCATCGTTGGCGGCATCCTCGCACTCATGTCCGGTCGCACATGGCTCTTCATCATCGCCATCTTCGTCGGCTGGCAAGCCTACAACGGCTATCGCGTCTCGCAAATCATGGCCCAGCAAGAAAATCAATACCGCTTCGACCCTTGGAACCGCCGCTAATCAACAGTTAGACGCATGGCTTTGTCATTCTCAAGCCTGCCACCGCTGGTGGCAGGGTGTTTGCAACATAAACCATCGGTCTCTATATATCGGCTACATAGTAACGATATACTCATATTTGTGGCTAAGGTGTTTGGAGTGGCATCCACCGCAATCAACCCACCATTCAACTTTCTCGAGCGTCCCCGCCTTCACCCACTGGCAACAACCAATTCGCCCAATCCTCTCGGTATCGCATCTTCTCCCCATCAGCCTTCTTCAAAAGCACCTTCACCCAAATCAATGCCGCACAACCGGCCGGAAACATCACAAACGGCAACAGCACCCAAGCGTCAACTCGCGGCTGCACTCGCAAAAAATAATTGCTCGGCCCAACCGTCAGTCCCAAAAAGATCATCCACGTCCCCGCATGAGTTCCCAACAACACTTTCCAAGCGCCGCGGCTCCAATCCGCCGACTTCAACCATTTCATACAAAGCCACAACCATCCGCCCGCAAAAACAGCAATCAGCCCGAATGGCAATACGCCTCTCAAACCAACACCCGACAGCGTAAACCCCCTTACATTTAGCTGCATAAGAAAGTACAACAACTCCCTGCCCGCAATCAAAACGACCACTGCCACCATTAATGACAATCCCGGCGCCAGCGCAGGCCAATGCTCCCGCTGCTTCACGCCCAGCGGCAACTCCACCTCTTTCCAAGGCTCAGGATTTCTCAAATCATTCCCATTCCCACACTCCGGGCACTGCACCACCGGCCCGATCAATCCTCGCAAATTGTAACCACACCCCAAGCACGGCAAATCGCCGCTCAATAACCAACGCTTATCTATCTTGCCATTAGTGGGATCAACTTCGCACATAAAAAACTCCCAGAATTACGAAACCACAACCTCCTCAGCCAGCCGCCACTCCGCACCATCCCGTTCAATCGGCCGGTACAACGTATCGCGTTCCACCGCCTCATAACCCGCATCAACAATCGACTTCCGCAAATCACTCACCGTCACTTCTTGATGCGTATCACTCCCCCCAACCTTCGTAATGTCATACCACACAACCGTCCCATCCATATCGTCCACGCCAAAGTTCAGCGCCAACTCACTCAGCTGCAATGTCTGCATGATCCAGAATGACTTCACATGCGCAAAGTTATCCAGCATCAACCGCGATGCAGCAAGCATCTTCAAATTATCCAAACCGCTCGGCCCCGGCAGATGCTCCAGCTCCGACTTATCCGGAATAAACGGCAACGGAATGATCGTCTGGAATCTGCCCCCATGTCCCTTCTCAATCGCCTCATCTTGCGCATCACGCAATTGCATAAAGTGCTGCACCCGATCCTCAAGCGATTCAATATGCCCATACAACATGGTCGCATTGCTCATCAGCCCCAACTCATGCGCCGTCTTGTGAACCCTGAACCACATATCCGATCGAATCTTTCCCTTGAACGCTTCGTCATGCACGCGGTCATCAAAGATCTCCGCGCCACCGCCAGGGAGCGACCCCAAACCCGCCGCCTTCAAATCTTCCAGCACACCCACCAAATCTTTCGGCCGCTTGCTGATCCGCGCAAAATGCACAATCTCAACCGCCGTAAACGCCTTGATATGAATCTGTGGCGAAATATCGCGAATCGCTTCCAGCATCTCCGTGTAATATTCAAACGGCAAGTACGGATGCAACCCGCCAACAATATGTATCTCCGTCGCCCCAGCCTCCGCAGCCTCCTTGGCTTCCTTCTTCACCCGATCAAGATCATACTCGTACGCACCATCCTGACCACGTTTCCGATAGAACGCGCAAAACTTACACGACAGCGCACACACATTCGAGTAATTCAAATGCCGGTTCACGTTGTAATACGTCACCCGCCCGTGCATCTTCTGCCGAACATGATTCGCCAGCTCACCCAACGTCCACACATCCTCGGTTTGCAAGATCGCCATGCCATCCTCAAAAGACAGCCGCTCACCCGCATAAACCTTCTCCGATATCTTCTTTAGTTTCTCATCCATGACCCGCATATCATACCTCACCCTCTCGCCCCACACCATGTTACAATACCCCCATGCACACCATCGCACACGGCATCGATCTCACCGATATACCACGCATCTCACAGATGCTCCAAAAGCACGGTCAGCACTTCCTCGACCGATGCTTCACACCCACCGAACAAGAGCTTGCCTCCAAAGGCATGACCGCCCGACGTGACGAATTCCTCGCCGGTCGCTTCGCCGCCAAAGAAGCCGTTCTCAAAGCCCTTGGCACAGGTATCTCTGAAGGCATCAACTGGACTGATGTCGAAGTCCTCCGTATCGGCAACGGCAAACCCAAAGTCATCCTCCACAACATGGCTGCCGACCTCGCTGCAGAGCAGGGCATACAAGACGTCCTCATCTCCATATCCCACATCAAATCCCACGCCATGGCTTCCGCCATCGCCATCGGATCATCCGCCCCCAATTAATCTCATCATCCCTCTTACACGCAACTTTCTTTCAAGCCTACGACCGCCGGTCGTGGGGTGTCTTACAACTAAATCTCCCACACCTGCAATTCAAATCAATCCCTCGCTTGCGCCCAGACCTTTACCTCAAACCCTTTCTACACCACCTCCCCAACCTCTCACCCACTTGTTATATTAATACCTCAGTCACGTACCCCATTCCCCCATACCCGAGCCCAGCCATGCCCCCTAAAAGCAAAGGTTCCATCGCACCCTTCGAGATCATGCGCAAGGCCGAGCAGCAAGCTCAGCTCGAAAAACAATTCCAAAAAGATCCTTCTCCCTCGGAAGATTCCACTCAAAAACCCGCTGATCCCTCAACCTCGCCACACGCTTCTCCCGAGCCCGCCCAGCAACGTGATCCACACCCCTCAGGCCGAGCACACAAAGCATGGTGGGCCGCTCTCGATGAGCCTGTCCTCTTCCGGGTCCCCCGTGGTTTCCTCGTCTGCATCTGCCTCGCCATCCTCGCCCTCATCGGCATGTCCTACTGGGTCGGCCACTCACGCGGTATCAAATACGCTGAGAACCAGGTCGCCGAGCTCGCCGAGCTCACCAAAGCACGCCTCCAAAACCTCAACACCGGCCGAATCGCGCCACTTCCCAACAACACCCTTGGCCCTATCGACCCCGCCACCGCCTCGCTCTCACTCACTGAACGTGTCATTCAAGTCACCGGCGACATCGTCGTCCCTCCAGACCTCGATCCCCGCGAGATCGGCCTAAACTACCTTCAGATCACAACCTGCAGTAATGAGAAAGCAGTCGACCTTATCGACTTCTTCAAAACCCGTGGAGTTGAAACTGCAGCCTATCCCGCGCATAATAGTAAGACTGTCACGGTTGTAGCCCGGAACGGTTTCAAGGATACACAATCCCCCCAGACCCCCGGCTACCAGTTTAAATCCGACATGCTTCGCATTGGGATCGACTGGTGGAAATATAACAGCCGAATTGGCAGTAAGTTAAGTGACATGTACTACAACAAATATGACGACAACGATCGTCAGCAGTACATCAATCGCTACCAAGAATATTACGGACAATAATTTCAAGCCTTGTAGAAGGATACATCACCATGAGTATCGACCCAAGCCTTAAGTCGGGCAGTGGCCTCGCTAAGCACCGCAACGTCCTCACGCGTGCAGAGCGCATCGAAAAGCTCGTCAAGAACGGCAAGTTTGACACCAACTCCGGCGACCCACTCGGTCTGCCAAAGGTTGGCTCACGCAAGCTCGTCACCGGCAAAAAGAAATAATTGACCTGCCGAGCCCGTAGGCTCCGCTGTCAATCACCGCCTCCTTGCAACGGAGGCTGGTACCAGATCTAAATGACCAGCCTGATGCTACAAGGGGCTTCCCAAACCCCCTCGCAGCATCGGGCTTTGTCTTTTCATGACTGACCCTTCGCCTTTCCGTCACACGCCTGTGATTCGTCCTGAAACATATAAATCCGGAACCTACACCATGTTCAACCCCGAATCCTTTATCACAGATAAGCTCCACGCCATCGACGCCTCCGGCATCCGCCGCGTCTTCGACCTCGCCGCAAACCTCAAAAACCCCATCAACCTCTCCATCGGCCAGCCCGACTTCGATGTCCCCGACACCATCAAGCAAGCCGCCATCAAAGCCATCAATGACGGCAAAAACTCCTACACTCAAACCCAAGGCATGGCCGATCTCCGCGAACGGGTCATGAACCAGCTCATCTCCGAGTTCCCGCAAACCTATGCAAACGCTCAAGGCACCTTCAACAACGACGACCTCGGCCTCCTCATCACCTCCGGCGTCTCCGGCGCCCTCATGCTCGCCCTCCTCACCACCATCAGCCCCGGCGATGAAGTCCTCATCCCCGACCCATACTTCGTCATGTACAAGCACCTCGTCACCCTCGCAGGCGGCACACCCGTCTTCGTCGATACCTATCCCGACTTCCAGCTCACACCAGACCGCATCGAAAAACACATCACCCCCAAAACCAAAGTCCTCCTCTTCAACACCCCCTCAAACCCGACAGGCGTCGTCGCCAAACCCGAAGTCTGTAAAGCCGTCGTCAAACTCTGCGAAGACAAAAACATCCTCATGCTTTCTGACGAGATCTATGACGAGTTTTGCTATGAAAAAACGCCTTCCGATCACGATGGCAAAGATCGTTGCCCATCACCCGCAGCCTACTCACCCAACCTCATTATGATGCGCGGCTACTCCAAAACTTACGCTATGACCGGTTGGCGTCTCGGCTACGCCGTCGGCCCCAAAGCCGTCCTCGATCAGATGACCAAACTTCAGCAATACTCATTCGTCTGCGCACCATCCATGACCCAGTTCGGCGGCGTCATCGCTCATGACCTCGACATGTCCGACTTCGTCGCAGCCTACAAACGCAAACGCGACATGGTCGTCGATAAACTCGCAGGCACATTCGAACTCACAACCCCCGGCGGCGCTTTCTACGCATTCCCCAAAGTCCCCGAATCACTCAATCTTACCGGCGCTGAATTTGTTGAAAAAATTATCGCCAAGAACTGCCTCGTCATCCCCGGCAACGTCTTTTCACAAAAAGACACACACTTCCGCATCTCCTACGCATGCGCCGACGACAAACTCGAGCAAGGCCTCGACATACTCGTCCAAACCGCCAATGAATGCGCAGCCGCAAAATAATCAGCACAACTTATACCAACAAAAAAGACCTGCAATTGCAGGTCTTTTTTTAATTCTAGCAAATACCAACCAAAAGAAATTAATCGAACCATCCTCAAGCCTGCCACCGCCGGATGAATATTCGCCAAATATATAATTTGATACACATCGAACTACTATAAAGTAGCCGCGATCTGACAGGTCACAGGTTGTTGAACTGGCGAGTGAGCGTAATCTCTTAGTGTATATTGGCTACAAATTTCGATAATTGTGGTTTAATTAGCGTCTCGCTCCTGAAAGTGTCACGACTTCGAATATGGGGCGAAAAACATGAAAACGATATTCTTCAAAAATCATACAATCCAATAGCGAACCTACAATAAAGAATAGGTATAAGTTTGCAAACAAAAAAGCAATAGAGGCTAATCGACGGTTAGTCTTACAACCTCGGCGTAAGCCCGACATGCTAAAACCAAAGCCGAAAGAGACGAAGATAATAGGTAAGTAGAAATAGTTGCTGAAGTAAATCCAATTGATATGGAAAGGGTAAAAAATAAATGCGGCCGGTAAACATGCCCAGGCGATGAATGTTTCCAGGCGCCACGGCTTCTCAAGTGTCGTCTTATATGATCTCTCATATGCCGGATCAAATGGTGTGCCGCATTCCGGGCAGCAACGCGAAGGAATCTGCTGCAAATCGTACTCGCATTTTCTACAAAACATACCCATAAAATAAGTATACCATGGCGGATCATTTTTAACTGTACGAAATATCATTCGAGCTAATTGATGAATAGATGATCGTGTCGAAGTTTGCGCATTAATCATAAACGCCACCCTCAGCCTATCACGCACAACACCCAACTTATGTACCAAACATTCTTCTTGCATCAAGGATATGCAAACGCCGTGCCAAAAAGGCAAAATTCCGGGCGCGCGCATGAAAGCGATTTGGCCAAAAAAATGAGCAATGTTTTAGGGTCATTTCTCTCCAAAACCGATCGAAAACGCATCAAAACACATGATAAGTCGCCGATTTTTGACCTCGAAAATGTGGAAAAACAGGCAAAATAAAAATTTTGTGCGCAAAAACGAAGTGTGCAACCAGTCAGATTACCGTTGTTGACGCGGCCGGCATATGGGTCAGCATCCCACGATCATTGCGAACAATCAGCCCTAATGCCGGATCAATATCCACCACCTCACCCACAATTTCCTGCGTCCCATTACGCAATCTCACCTGCTGCTTAAACTGCAAACATCGGCCGCGCCACTCGTTCATAATCGCCTCATCATCCGCGCGTTCGATCATCTCATCCACAAATTCAAGCAGTTTTCGCAGCACCAAAAGCCGATCAACATCACAGCCGCATATCTTCAAGCTCGTCGGTAAATACTTGGGGCCATCCAATTTTGCGCTTTTAATATCTCCCTCATCCAGCCCCGCGTTCAACCCGATCCCGATAATCGCAGCCGCCAAACCTTCCTCACTACTCGATGGATAGCCCAAACCTGTCGGCTGTCTGTTCGCATGTACTGTCTCAACTAAAATCCCTGCAATTTTTCGTCCATCCACCCAAACATCGTTCGGCCACTTGATCTGTGTAACCCCTTTTTTCTCCGGCAAAAAGAACTCAACCGTCCGCGCAATCGCAACGGAAACCGCCAATGTAAGCCGATTGATCACCTCGGCATCTGATTGGTGATTAATCGTCTTGATCATACTGCAAGAAATCGTTTTGCCTTCCGGCGCGATCCATTTTCGGCCTAACCTCCCGCGACCATTTTGCTGATGATGGGCGATAACCAGCGTGTGATCAAGGTCTTGCGGATTAGCGGTGATACTGTTAGAGATGTCTTTACAGATATCTTGCGTGCTGCCAGTTGTGCCATAAACCAACACGTTTCGAAGGACAGACGATTCGCTTTCGAGGTAATCTGACCACACGCCCAAACCGCTTTGAATCATGACAATGCCGTGCTGTGGGTGTTCGTTAAACTCGCAGCCATATTGAGTTAGGACATGCAATTCGTCCGCAATACGATCCCGTGACAAGCCTAGGGTGAGTGCAAGTGACTCGCGCGTGATCGCGGTTTTGCTTTGCAGTAAGCAATCAAGCAAGCCGATGTTGATGGGTTTGGTCTGATGCAATCGAACCTCCTCGCGCGTTTGCATCTTATTAAATCGCCAATACTTAAACTATCGGCAAATATTTGTCTATGAGTCATTTTATTGTTCGATGATGTCTAACCCAAAATCGAAAACAGGGGCTGAGTGCGTCAACGCGCCGACGGAGATGCGGTCAACGCCGGTTTTTGCGATGTCTTGTACGGTTTGCAAGTTCACGCGTCCGCTGGCTTCGAGCTGCACACCCGGGTCCTGCGAATCGCGGATCACAACAGCTTCACGCAATTGTTCGTTGGTCATATTGTCGAGTAACACCATATCGATGCCGGTGTTAAGTACTTGCTTAAGTTGATTGAGCGTGTCGACTTCGACCTGAATAAATTTTAGATTATCGAACTTCGAGTGGGCTCGCTTCACAGCTTCCGTAAGAGCCTGGTGAAGATCGTCGATGCCGAGATGGGCGATGTGGTTGTCTTTGATGAGAACGGCGTCGTAGAGACCCATGCGATGACTTGCGCCGCCGCCGCAACGGACGGCATACTTGTGCAGGCCGCGCAGGCCGGGGATGGTCTTGCGGGTGTCGTAGATTTTGGCATTCGTGTCGAGGCATTTTTCTGCGTATTGCCATGTGAGGGAAGCCACGCCGGAGAGATGGGTCACAAGGTTGAGGGCGACACGTTCCATGGAGAGGATGCGACGCATTGAACCCGTGAATCGTGCGACGGTATCGCCTTGCGTGATGGTTGAGCCATCGGGGAGCAGGAGTTCGACTTCGATTTGGTCGGTAGGTTCTGAGCCGCTGTATGCGGCGGCGACTTTGTGGAGCAGGGCGATGCCCGCGAGCTTGCCGGTTTCGCGGGCGACCATGGAGGCTTGTCCGCGGAGGTCGGCGGGGATGAAGGTTTCGCTGGTGACGTCGAGATGAGCGACGCCCATATCTTCTTGCATGGCGGTCATGATGAGATTGTCGAGTTGCTTGTCTGTGACGAAATCGTTGAGGTTGATATCCATCGTGTTACCTGTAGGGCCTGGTGTGAAAAAAACTGTGTTAGCGGGGTTTGATGTGCTATGAGCAATCAGGATTGCTTTACGAATAATACACGATACCGCCCATTGCCGAGGGAGACAAAGCGGACTTCGTCGCCGGGGGTGAGGTTGTGTGATTGGAAGAGTTGCGGCCAGCCACGCCAGCGGATCATGTTGCGGCGAGGGATGATTTCAGTGGTAATTTGATCGGCATTCGGGAGGATGAGATTGAGGGAGGTAGGGGAGGTGTTTGGGGTGTAAGATTGCCTTAATAGCAGGGGGGGGATGCGGATGTAGCCGTTTTTGAGGGCGCCGGGTGTGAGGGTGATGGTGAAGTCGTCTGGTGAGGCGGGGAAGCTGCTGTGCGGGTGCGTTGAGGTGTTGGGGGTGTGTGAGATGGTCGGGCCGCGATTGAGGCCTGTGAGGCGATTGAGGGCTTTGGGAGAAGGGGATTGAGATTGGTGTGTGGAGCCGTGGAGGACGTGCCATGCTTTCATGGATTTGGGGTAGTCGGGGCCGGTGGTGATGGGGATGAGATCACTGAGCCAAATGAAGGTGGCGAATTGGCAGGGGGTTTTTGATTGCCAGTAGTCGATGCCGCCACAGACATCTGCATCGAGACGGTGGTAGAGCTGCATGATTTGATCGGGGTTGAGATTTTGGTGCTGCTCGATTTGAATGGCGTGTGTTTTGGCGACGAATGGGCCGCTGGAGATTTTGAGGAAGATGGTATCACCGACGTCGATTTGGTTGAATGGAGCGCATGCAGATTTGGTGATGCGAGATTCAACGGATTTGACGCCGGTGAGGATGAGATCGATGTATTTTTTTTTCAGTATGGCGATGTGCGATTTGTTTGTATTGCCCATGGTGTCGTCGTTGATTAGGGAGCGATGGATTTGTAGACGAGCGAGAAAGATGAGAGCGCGGTAGCAGCGTATATGATTGCGTTGAAGAGTGTCTCGTTGACGCGTTTATGCATCCAGATCCCGAGAAGCGAACCGACGGGTATGAAAGGCAGGAAACAGAGAGCCAAAAGAACTGCACCCGGAGATAGGATTCCGAGGAAGAGGAAACCTGGTACCTTGAGCCAATTAATGATGGCGAAGGTGAATACCATGGTAGCAGTCATGCGTTTTTTGCCAAGGTTTTGTTCAATCATGTAGATGGCGACAATTGGGCCGGCAGCATTGGAGAGTGTTGACACTGTGCCGGTGAAGGTGCCGCAGGTGATGCCGCCGTTGCGTGTTTCGGGGATGTGGGGCAGGGGCATGCCCAGGTCTCGCGCGATTTGGAAGACGACGAAGAAGAGGCAGAGGATGCCGACGACGAGCTTGATGTATGTATCGAGTGTTGCAGTGTTATTAGCGAGAAGGAAGATGAGGATTGTTGACGCGAGTACGCCGAGGGTTGCACCGGAGACGATCCAGCGGACATGCTTCCATGATTGGTTATTCCAATGTTGTTTGATGGCAATGATATCTGCGATCATGAGGATAGGAAGCATGAAGCCGAGGGTTTGCTCGATGGGCAGTAGGTTGGCGACGAGTGGTGTGGCGATGACGCCGGTGGAGCCGCCGAAGCCGGATTTGCTGATGCCGATGATGATGGCAGCGATGGCAAGAATGGTGATGACGATGGAGAGGGGGATTGTGGTTGGAAGGAAGTCGAACACTGGAATCTCAGTCTAATGGTTGGTTAGTGGTTTGTAGGTGGGTTGGGAGTGGGGTGTGATAATGTGTAAGTGCGCTATTGCAGGCAGTTTGTGCCTAAGGGCTTGTTGGTCGTCGGCTGGTGCGACGTGAAGAGACGAATTTATCGGGATGAACTTAAGTGTTTGAGTCGGGGTTGAGGTAGGTGGTGCCTGCGAGGCCCTGCTCGTAGAAGAGACGAAGGGCTTTACCTTCGTTGACGGTGAGTTTTTTGTTTTTGATGGATTGCTCGATGATGCGGCGCATGTTGCGGCGAAGCTCTTCGGGTTCGTATTGAACGTAGCGAAGGACTTCGGAAACGGTATCGCCTTCAACGACTTCGTCGATGGAGACTTGGTTGTTGTCATCGAGTGAGACGTGGACAGCATTGGTATCGCCGAAGAGATTGTGGAGGTCGCCGAGGATTTCTTGGTATGCGCCGACTAGAAAGACGGCGATGTAATAGGGGTCGTCGGTGAGGGTGTGGAGTTCGAGAACGTCTTTTGTGCCTGTGGCGTCGATGAATTTTTCGATGCGTCCATCAGAATCGCAAGTGATGTCGACGAGCTTGCCGCGGCAGGTTGGTTCCTGGTCTAAGCGGTGAATAGGGGCGATGGGGAACATTTGCTCGATGGCCCAGCTATCGGGGAGTGATTGGAAGACGGAGCCGTTGATGAAGTACGTGTCGGCGAGCATGGCTTCGAGGTTGGCGAATTCCTCGGGCATGTCGGGCAGTGTTTTGACGATGGTGAGAACTTTGGAACAGATGCCGAAGAAGAGTTTTTCGGCGAGGCCGCGTTCTTGGAGTGAGCCGTACCCGAGGTTGAAGAGTGAGAGTGCTTCGTCGCGGTTCATCTGCGCATCATGGTAGTATTCAATGTAGTTGTCGGTGTTGATTTCTGCGAAGGTTTCGTAGAGCGTTTGGACGGGTTTGATGAGGTCTTCTAGGTTTTTGGGGGTTGCTTCGGGGAGCGGGAAGCGTTTGAAGCCTGACCAGCCAAGGATGTCGAAGACGAGGACGGAGGAGTATGCGACCATGGCGCGGCCGGACTCGGAGATGATGGTGGGGTGTGGGACTTGTGCGGCGTCACAGGCTTCTTTGATGTGGAAGATGATGTTGTTGGCGTATTCTTGAGGGGTGTAGTTGATTGAGGAATGGGCAGTGGATTGGGAGCCGTCGTAGTCGACGCCGAAGCCGCCGCCGACGTCTAGTAGTTGCATTGATGCGCCGGATTTATGGAGCTCACAGTAGACGCGCGCGAGTTCGTTGACAGCTCGCTTGATTTGGGCGGAGTCGGAGAGTTGGGAGCCGATGTGGGAGTGGAGGAGCTGGAGACAGTCGAGCATGTTTTCGGAGCGGAGGATTTCGATGGCGTCGAGGAGTTCGGAAATGAAGAGGCCGAATTTGGATCGCATGCCACCGGAGTCTTCCCACTTGGATGCGGCGGTGGTGGCGAGCTTGACGCGGACGCCGATGCGGGGGCGTACGTTGTGCTTTTTGGCACAGCGGATGATTAGACGGAGTTCGGAAAGCTTTTCGACGACGGGGATGATGTTGCGGCCGATTTTTGAGGCGAGTATGACGGCTTCGATGAAGGCATCGTCTTTGAAGCCGTTACAGATGATGGGGGTGTCATTGTCGGTGACAAGCGCGAGGACGGCGAGGAGTTCGGGTTTTGATCCGGCTTCGATGCCGAAGTTATGTTGTTTGCAGAAGCCGAGGACTTCTTCGACGACGTGTCGTTGTTGGTTAACTTTAACGGGGTAGACAGCGCAGTAGTTGCTTTGATAATCGTTTTCTGTGATGGCTGTTTGGAAAGCGGAAGCGATTTCGGCGAGCCGCTCGCGGAGGAGGTCTGTAAAGCGAAGTAGGATGGGGGTATGGATATCGCGGCTGCGAAGTTGATCGATGAGTTCTTTTAGGTCGATAGCAGCGGAAGATGGGGCTGCGACTGAGGGGGAAATGGAGGAGGGGGGGAGAGAAGGGGGGGGAGCGTCTTGTTTGGGGTGGACTGTGAGATGGCCTAAATCGTTGATGCCAAAGTAGCCTTTACCCCAGGCGGGGATGCGGTAGAGGTCGGCTGATTGTTGGAGGGACCAGTCGGTGGATTGAGTTGTGTGTTGTGTGAATGTGCGCATCCCAAAAAGCCTCAAGGTGGTGTGAATGATGGACGGCGTATTATAGGTGAGTTGTGAGGTGAAGCTCAATTGGGTTGACGATGTGAGCATGAAAAATGCCCGCTACGATGAGCGGGCACGTTATCTTCCATGATGGTTGGGTAATCTATTGCTTGATGCTTAGTTGGTACGACGACGACCAAGTAGAGCAATCATGCCCAAGCTGCAGAGAGCGAGCGAGGCTGGCTCAGGTACAACGAGGTAGTACTGGTTGAATTTGCTCAGGTGAGCATTGCCAGCGATTGTTGGATCGGCAGAACCACGGACTGAGATGTCCTTGCTGATGTAGAGCTTGGTTTCTGGATCGAAGGTTGCTTGATCGCCGGTGACGTTGGAAGGGTCATTTTCTTGATAGTAGACACCAAGTTCACCAACGCTGTTGGGATCGAAGACCGTTGGGGGTTCGGTTGTGATATTTTCAGCGATGCTGACAACGCCTTCGCCGGTTGTGGCGTATGAAGTTGTCCAGAGCTGCACGCCAGTGATGGCAGTTGCGGCGTCGATGCTGAATTCAATGTTTGTGGTGTACTGTGTGTTGGTGCCGGCTACCCAAGGTGCGAGGAAGGTGATACCTACGCCGCCATCACCATTGGTGAAGGCGCGAACCTTGATTTCACTTGCATTGATGTCGACATCGCTGCTGGTGGAAGCGACGAGCCAATCATCGAAGAATAAGCCTTCGACTTGGAGACCACCGTTATCGATGATTTCCTGAATGGTGACATCTGCTGACGGGTTACTTGCGTCGAGGTCCCAAACGATGGCTGCTGTGGAGACACCTGCAATAGAGAATGTCATAGCGGCGGCGATTGTGGCACCTGTGGCAAAACGTATAGATTTGCTGGCGAAGTTGTGCATTACCCAAGCCCTCCTGCGTCTGCGTGTAGGAAAAGCAGACTGCGGATTGTTGCCGAGACTAGATACAGGTAGGAGCGTATCCATCTAAGCAATATGTTGTAGAAAGTTCGTCGTACAAAAAGTATCGTCAAAAACTACAAAGCTGACTGAAAGAAAATCAGCGATGCCGATAAAGAAATGGGTTGCACATACATCCTTGCAATCTCCAATCCTCCGGCGTTCACAGGGTGAATAGATGTGGTCGCTGAAAACCATTTCATATTCACTCATCTGAACAGTTCTAAAGTTAACCGCTTACCAAATGCTTTGCAACATGTTTTATATAGGTATAACACTAAATATTATGAAATTGAGGTTAACTGTGTTATGGACTGCGGTATTGATATAAGTTGTTAAATTGATAAGGTTTGCCCAAAATTTGCGAATGTTCGGGGTGCTATATTTTGCCTAGTTTAACAAATGGTATTGCTACTGATCGCGAGACGTGGCAGTGAGCAGGTCATTTCGACGGCGTTGGGCTGTGTCCATTTGCTCGCCAGTGGGTGACTTACCGGACTGCATCATGTCGATGAAGCAATCAAAGAGGTAGCGAGAATCGTGTGGGCCGGGCGAAGCTTCGGGGTGGTATTGGATGGCGAAAACGGGCATTTCATTGTGACGGAAACCGGCGAGTGTGCGGTCATTGAGGTTGATGTGGGTTGCTTCTGCGCCGACGTGTTCGAGTGATTCGGTTTCGACGGCGAAGCCGTGGTTTTGGCTGGTGATCTCAACTTTGCCGGTTTCGAGGTTCTGGACGGGCTGGTTTCCGCCGCGGTGGCCGAATTTGAGCTTGTATGTTTCAGCGCCGAGTGAGAGGCAGAGGAGTTGATGGCCGAGACAGATGCCGAAGATGGGAAGCTTGCCTGTGAGGGATTTGAGAGTTTCGATGGTTTCTGAGACGGCAGCGGGGTCGCCGGGGCCATTAGAAACGAAGATGCCGTTGGGTTGATGAGAGAGGATTTCCTCGGCGGAGGTGTTCCATGGGACGACAATGACGTCGCAGCCGGAGTCGGTGAGGTTGCGGAGGATGTTGAGCTTGGCACCGCAGTCGATTGCGACGACACGGAAGGCGTTGGTGGGACGTTCGACGGTACCTTGGATGGGAGCCCAGTCGCCGAGATCTTCATCCCATTGAAGGGTTTCGGATCTTGAGACGGTTTCTGCGAGGTTTTTACCGACGAGTCCGGTGGATGCTTTTGCTTCGGCAACGAGTTCGGCGTCTGATTTGCTAGTGTCGGTGGTGATGACGCCGTTCATGGCACCGTTGATACGAAGTTTACGGGTGAGGGCGCGGGTATCGATGCCGGTGATGCCGGTGACGTTTTGTGAGGCGAGCCAATCTTCAAGTCGTTCGGTTGAACGGAAGTTACTGGCGAGGTTGGCGAGTTCACGGACGACGAAGCCTGAAACTTGGATTTTAGAGGATTCGAGGTCGGCGGGGTTTGTGCCGTAGTTGCCGATGAGGGGGTAGGTCATGGTGACGATCTGGCCGGCATAGGAGGGATCGGTGAGGATTTCCTGGTAGCCGGTGATGGAGGTGTTGAAGCAGACCTCGGCGTCGACAGTGCGTGATGATACATCACCAAAGCCTTGTCCATGGAAGACTGAGCCGTCCTCAAGGGCGAGGCGTGCGGGAACAGTTTTGAGATCGACGGTAGGATTCGTTTGATTTTGCATCTTGGGGGGGATTTTACAGATTTTTGATGTTTCTGACGAATAGGGGACGCGTTACTCACAATATTACTCATAAGGCGGGGCGATATCTTGTGTGGTGAGAGGCCGAATTGGGATTGTGAAAAGGCTGAGGGTGATTGGGTGAAAATCGGCCTTGACATGAATGAAGATGTCAGCTTATCCACCGGTTATTTTCCTGAAATGCACCGTAAATCAACAAAATGGAAATATCTTGCGACAGATTGCTGGGGACGGCATGATGCGTTTGTGAAGTGGGATAGAACAAGAAGTCGGGCGGATGACAAATTCGCTGGGCTGACTGGGAGCTGCTAGTGAGAGGCTTGTGGTCGAATGCTCTTTGGCAAGTGATATGGAACGAAGATGGGTGAACCTAACCCCACACGGCAAAAACTGTGATCGGGAAGGTGAAGCTCATCAAGATTGTGTCGTAGTGGATTAAACGAATCATTGCGTTGCTGGCACGTTCAGATTAGCCAAGGGCTGATGATGACGTGCTGGTGTGCGATTGCGGGGACGTGATCGACGTGATGATCTATGAGATGAAGCTGCGATGAGCCGTGCCGTCGGTCGTTTACCTTTCAGCCCGTTGGGTTTGTTTACGCAAGTAGATGGATCTGATCCGCTGAACCGTAGGCCACCCCCGGTTTATTCCCCCTGATAAATCAGTTTTGTGATTCGGTATACAGCAATGTGTATTTGAGGCAGCGAGACTGAAGGGAAGGAAACTGGAACAGTTCAATGGAGCCTCTCCGCTTGGAACTGTTGCCTGCTCGGGTTCGTCTGAATGCCTGTTGCACCCCTCCGCATACAGGATAGGGCGGCAGTTTCCTTGGAGTACTGCGTTGTGTTAGATGTTTTGTGATCATTGATCGGTTGATGTTGATTGTACTGGTGTGCGATTGATATTGGTTGATTCGTGAAACAATGCGGATGCATAATGTGGGATTCCAAAGTCATGGCTGGATGCGTATGCATTCGGTATGCCAACCCCACTGGCAATGATCGACGTGTAGCTGAAACTGTAAGAAGGTTTTCGCCGCGAGGAAACGTGTATAAATGATTCGGTATGCCATCGGGTCGTGTACACGGATCACTGCGGCCAGGCCCACAGATGATGCGAAGCCTTTTGATGTGTTTACTTGCAAGTGAGCACACTCGAATGAGATCGCCATGACATACGGCTGGAGTGGATCGGTTATAGTTGTGTTCGAAGAGACACAGTTATAATGGGTCAAGCAAGATCGTGTCAGGAAAGCTAAATACGGTGTTGTGAATCTCCTTCACTATCTATCAGCTTGGACGTTGGTGGGTGATGAACATAAAAACAATCTAATCAGCGCTTCGGTACTGTTACGTTCTGTATCATCTGTTATTGACAAGAACATGTGGCATGCATGTACTTGGGGTAATCGGTAGCGGCACGGCTAGCAGCTTCTTTTTATGCGCATTAAAGGAAGGCATGTCTCGTACATGCCTTCCTTATTATTTTAACTTGAGCGATATCGATCAATGATTCGATCTTCGGATAAGCAGTAATGAGCCGGCGAGAAGTAGGGTGATCGCTGCGGGTTCTGGGATGACAGTGATTGTGCCTGTGACGTAGAGGTCTGATGTATCCCACTGGAGTCCTGCAGCAAGTGATGCGCCTGCGAGATCAATGTTGTCGAATGTACCGGTAAGCGAATTCCATTCGAGGATATCGAAGCTATCACCGAGAGAAGCGTTGAAGCCGTTGTACCATTGAACGAGGAGGTCGCCGTCGAGTGCGAGCTGCTGTAATGAACCGAAGACGTCGTATTCGGAGCCGGGCAGGGTGCCGCCAATTTCAATTGTTAATTCGTGATTGCTCCCAAGGATAGTGTTGCCTCCGTTAACGGTGTAGCCAGGGGAGAAGCCAAGACGTGTATCGCCTTCAAGGAAGATGGTTCCTGTTCCACTTGTGCCATTACCAGAGAAGGATCCATAAACAACCAATGTGGAGCCATCTGAAACATGCAAAATTTTGTCGTTAATGATGTCATCCCATAGCGTCATGTTTGAGTTGCCTGAGATGATTACACGACCATTGTTTTCGATATCGCCACGTATTGCACTGGTTCCAAAAGTGATTGCAATATCACCTTCATTTTTAATGAGATCAGTTCTGAAGTTGCTATTTTGAATACTCACCAATCCATTGTTGTTATTGACCAATACACCGAATCGCGCATCGAGATGCCCATCAACAATATCAATGACACCAGTGTTGTTGATATTCATTGCTCGCATCGTATCACCTTCAAGAATCCGTAGTTCACCTGTTGGTGTAATCAATGTCGCACCGTTTAGTTCACCAGATCCTTCGATAACACCAGCAAGAAGAATCATGCCTGCTAATGGACTAAGTAATTGAGGGTGTTCTGGGTTTCCACCAATTCTAAATGTTGTGCCCAGTGAGCCGCCGGTCATTTTTACTCGTGTATTTGCTGCAATATCAATGTTGCTTTCAGATGCAAAATGCATCCCTGCTTCAACGGTGCGATCTTCTAGCATTGCCAGGATGGCATAGGAGCTGAGTTCTTCAGTTTGTGTGAATCGACCTTTAAGCATGCTGGCGTTTTGCGGGGTGAGCAGGTTGCCGATTTTGAGTGAGCCGCCGTTGATGGGCAGTTGCATGTAGATATTGGTTTCGCCTGTGAGTTCGATGTTTTGGCCTTGTAGGATGCCTGCTTTGCTGATGATCTGTGAGAGTTCGTGGCCGTTGTATATATCCTGTTCTTCGGTAAAGCGGATTGTACCGAAATGAAAAGCGTAGACCGAATCATTCATGAATATTCGTGATGCTTCGACCACGCCACCGTATTGTTGGAAGTTGGCTGTATTTAGGGATAGGTGTTGTCCAGCTGTGATGGTGCCTGCATCGAGTGTGACGTCGAT
Source organism: Poriferisphaera corsica (assembly GCF_007747445.1). Taxonomy (NCBI): domain Bacteria; kingdom Pseudomonadati; phylum Planctomycetota; class Phycisphaerae; order Phycisphaerales; family Phycisphaeraceae; genus Poriferisphaera; species Poriferisphaera corsica. The sequence continues at coordinate 2,451,698 of NZ_CP036425.1, read as the reverse complement.
TGTATAAAAGTCGGAGCCGTTGAATGAGATGTAGCTGTTGGCTTGCATTCGTGAATCAATACCGTGGACGGTAATGTCAAAGTCATTTGCTCCTAGATAATCCGAGAATGCGATGCTGCTTCCTGAGCTCATGGTGCCGCCATTCAGGATGTTGACGTCAACACGTTCATCGGTAAATCGGAAGATACTGATTTCTGAAGCGGTGCTGAGTTCGGATCCTTGGTCTGTGATGAAGATTCGATTTGAATCTGCTGATCGGAAGCTGAATGCTTGCAGATGACTGCCATTGTTAATACGTGTGCTTCGATTTGATGCAGAATCAGTGATAGAACCGCCCAGTCTTAATGATTCGTCGATGACCATCACGGAGTTGTCGCTCAAGTTGAGGTTTGTGTTGTAGCCGAGAAACATTTGTGATCCGACATTGAGTCTCGAATTGTTGTGCAGAGTAAAGTTTGCGAATAAGTTGTTGTGAAATGTTACTTCACCCTCGACTGTCGCTTCGCTGTCACGTAAATAAAGTCGTGCCGATGGTGTATCTTCGGCGTTATCTGATTGGCCATAGATCATGTTGCCGCCAACAAAAAGTGTGCTCGCGATGAGATCTGTTTCGCTAAACGAATGATGCGATGCATTGAAGTCATTGATCACACTTAGGACAGAATCGTTGGCGATCTCGATGTGGCCGTTTGAATATTTGACTGTGCCGGTGTCGAAATTGAATGCGGCGACTGTTCCGCCGTTGCCGGCATAGAGGTAACCTTGGGTTATTTCGAATGGCACACTTTGTGCTTTAGAAACAGCGATGTAGTTTGATGAGTACACGGAATCTTCGCCGAACACATTAAGATAAGCGTGACGATTCATACTCGAACCAATGATCGTTGATATAGCAGTAACTGTTTGCCCATTAGTGACTGATACAATTGCATCATCAAGAGAGAATGCAGTTCCAAGTAAAGCGACATTCCATGTACCGTCTTCGATTGGCGTGTCATTAAAACCACTGATTGATGTTGGTCCGGAAATTGAGATTCCTCCCATCGCAGCATGATTCATCAAAAAGCCGGTTGTGGTTAAACACGTCAGAAAGCCATAAGTTAAAGCGCGTAGCATAATCGTTCCCTCTCATACTTGATTAGATCCATCAGGTTGTTCAATTGATTGAAAGTTTGTAGGAGCTTTCAAATAGTTCTTGCGGTACATGCCATGCTCTAATACAAATATCACATGGTTCTTTGTTACGAATTCACCGCTTTGTGCAGATCATAAAAAAAATGAGATACGCAAACTATTCTCATTTGCCCTCGCTGTATTGGGGAAGTCAAAATTTAAAAGTAGCAAGATGGCTGTCGCATAATTATGGCTAATAACGATATGGGTATAAAAAAAGCTGGGATACTTCATCCCAGCTTTTGCAATTTTTAGTTGTTAAGCGAATTTCATGCTGAGCGTCTTCTAAGTAATGCGAACATTGGTACTGAAAACAACAGTAATGATGTTGGCTCAGGAACAACTTTGATCACGCCACTTGTATAAAGACTTGATGTATCCCATGAAAGTTCAGGTGCTAATGCTGCTGCTGACAAATCGACATTATCAAATGAACCAACAAGTGTGTCCCAGTCAAGTATATCAAACTCATCGCCTGCGTCTGCTGCGAATCCATCATACCATTCAACGATCAAGTCACCGTTGAGTTTCAGTTCTTGTAGCGAACCGAAAACATCATGTTCCGTGCCAGCGATAGTGCCGCCAATCTCGATTGTGAGTTCATGATTATTACCAAGCGCTACATCGCCGCCCATGATTGTTTCACCAGGAGAGAAACCCGGTCGTGTGTCACCTTCAAGGAAAACGGTACCTGTACCTGTGGTTCCAGCACCTGCGTATGAGCCGAAGACGACGAGTGTGGAGCCGTCAGCGATGTGCATGCTAGAGTTCTGCTGAATGTCATCCCAGATGGTGACGTTGGAGTTGCCGGAGATGATGATGCGTCCGGTACCTTGGTTGACGATGTCGCCGTGGATGTCGGTTGTACCAAAGGTTACAGCGAGACTGCCATCGTTGGTGAGATGATTAGCACGAAAGATGCCGTTGCGGATGATGATGTCAGCGCTGGCAGAGCTGATGACGGGGCTGGTGCTTGCATCGAGATGGCCGTTGACGACTTCGATGCGGCCTTCGTTGAAGAGTTGGCCGTTGACGCGGAGTGTGTCATCGTCGAGTGCACGGATTTGTGCGACGTTGAGGTTTGCGACGATGCCGTTGAGGTTGCCACGGCCTTCGATGATGCCGCTGTTGACGATACCTTGTGGTGCTGCGAGTGTGCCGCCGTTCATGTCGATGAGGTGATTGATGAAGATATCCATTTGTTGGCCTGATTCAAAGGTCATGCCAGAGTTGAGTTGACTGCCTTTGAGTATGCCGAGCATTGTTTGGGAAGTTAGTGGTGAGCCTTGGCGTATGGTGCCTGTTTGGAAGTAGAGTGCTGCGGTGTTATTGATTTGATTAGCAGCGAGTGTGCCGCCCCGTACGACTAGTGGCGTGTAGATGTTGAGATCGCTTGCGAACTCGATTTCCTGATTGGCGTAGATGCTGTTGTTGGTGAGGATTTTGTCGATGAGGACATGGCTACTGAAGAGATCAGATACATTGCGTAAGTAGATGTGGCCGAAGTTGAAGTTGTAGGTTGAGTCATCGTAGATGAAGATGTCGTCAACCTGGACCGAGCCACCGTTTTGTGTGAAGGTTGCGCCGTTTCTGAGTCGTAAGTCGTCACCTGCGTAGATAGTGCCGCCATCGAGGAAAGCATTGAAATTAGTTCCTCCACCAATACCGAAGCTGATATCGTAGCGTGCTCTCATAAGAGAATCATTGCCTTGCACGCGGACGGTGTAGCTGCCAGTTGATGTTTCGTGGCCCCATAAAGAGATGTATGCTCCGGAATTCAAGCTGCCGCCGTTGATGATGTTAAGTTCACTGTCGAGATCACTGTTACCAGCCCGGATAGCAATGCTTGAAGCAGAATTCCAGGTTAGTAACTGTGAATCATCAATGGTGATATTTGATTGGCCACGTATCGTAAATTCATAGGTGCCAATTGAAGATCCGTTACGTAATGTAATGTTGCGAGTTCTTCCACTGGTCGCACCTGCTTGGCGATCAGCATAGAGAATGCTGTCTGCTCGGAGATGGGATCTGTTTGTGAGGGTTGTGGATGAGTGAGCGGAGAGCACGAGATCGTTCATGTCTAAGCGGGATTCGGTTTCGATGCTTAGTGTTGTATTTGTCCATGGGCTGAATGAAATGTCGCCTGCATTGACTGTTGCATTGTTGTAGAGATTGAGTGATGTTGTTGTGTGTTTGAAGCCGTTGCCAATTGACCAGTTGTCAGATGAGACGTTGAGCTCTGACCCATCACTGATATAGATATTTGCTTCACTTTCGGTGCCTTGTGAAATCAAGCTTGCGTTCAGTGTTGAGTTGCTTGTGACGGTGACGTTTGCTTCTGAGTTTGTATAGACACCGAGCCAGAGGTTGGCAGTGGTGACTGTAGCGTCGTTCTGGACAGTCAATGAGCCGTTCGCATTTGCGCCTACAGCGAGTATGGTTGAAGAGTAAGTTGAGCCAGCGTCTTCGACGAAGAGTCGGCCTTCGATGCCAGTACTGTTGCCAATGTATGTGTTCTCAGCGTTTGCATCATTGCCTTCGGTGATTCTAAGTTCCCCAAAGGTAGGATTGGATGGATGGCTGGTGCCAAGGCGAACGGTTCTCCAATCTCCAGCATCAAATGGTGGGTTGTTAACGCTGATGACGGTGCTGCCAGTTCGAACTATAGCGGCGTTAACAGGGGTTGAATAGATTGACATAAAGCTGACGATTAATATCAAGCCAAGGTAACACAAACGGTTCATCTTTTTCCCTTTCAAGAATATATGCATAGCAACTACGCATTACCCTAATCATAAGATAGAAAGTGTATAGAGCATTTATCACAGACATGCTGCTGTGGAGATTTCAAATGTAGCATGGCTGCATTTAGCCCACGGTTTGGTCGCAAATGCGATGAGATACTTTATCAATCGGAAAAGACTATGAAATAGGGAATATACGGAAAAACACTAAAAATTCGTATTAATGTGAAAAAGAAAAATCGTCTTGTTTTATTTGTGCTGTTGATGAAATAAGAATTACATTCAGTAAATGTACGTGCCTTTATATAATGATTTTGGTCATTTTATATACAAAATCGGAGGCGAAGATATGACCCCAGGAACGGTAATTGAAATTGCAAAAGCACTTGGTGTTAAAGAGATACTACCAGAGGTTTATCGGGATTTGTTAAAGCCAACAACTCAGTTGGCAGGACAAAAGCTATTCATTGTTGCAAATGCGCTTGGCAAAGCATTCGATCCACTCGAAGGTGCAGTATGGGGTTATGATTGTATTAAAGATTGGATATGCTCGAAGGTATTAGAGAAGTTTACAGCTGAAGATCCTGCAAATATTCAGTCGCCTAAGTTGTCGATAGCTGGGCCGATTATGATGAATTTGCATTTTGCATATGAAGAAGAACATTTGAAGGAGATGTATGCAAATCTGTTAGCGGCGGCGATGCACAAAGAGAGAGCGGATTCAGTGCATCCATCGTATGTGCATGTGTTGCAGCAGTTATCGTCGGATGAAGCATTGATTTTAAATAGTATGACAAACCAGTTTAATGATGGATTTACAATTAGACATAAAGAGGATGGTATTCACCAAATTTCTTTTGGTGTACATTTCTCAAGTATATGTAGATCGATCGAGGGAGTGGATGAAAAGCAAGCCTGTACATACTTAGACAATTTTATACGATTACGCATTTTTCAGATTGAAACTGTATATGAAAAAGATTATTTGAGTATGGACGACTACAACTTACTTAGTGATTTACCAACTGATACTTTTAGTGAACTGTCTATTACAGAATTTGGAAGCGGGCTTATAGCAATATGCATTTAAATTACTGCAAGGATTTTTAGATGTATTTTTTTGATAGAGCCAACAAAAAACCACGACCCTAAGGCCGTGGTTTTTTTATTATTACTTCAAGTAATTCTTACCTCAGGTCATGAAGAGATTCGGTGTTTCGAACTCAACACTTCCGGGGGCGAGGGTGAATTACATGAGGCCGTCCTTCTTAGCCATGAGGCTCATCAGGTCGATAACGCGGTTTGAGTAACCCCATTCGTTATCGTACCAGCTGACAACCTTGAAGAAGGTGTCGCTGAGGCCGATGCCAGCGTCTGCATCGAAAGTCGATGATGCTGGGTCAGTGATGAAGTCGCTAGAAACGACTGGCTCGTCTGTGTATGCGAGGTAGCCCTTCATTGAACCTTCAGCAGCTTCCTTCATCTTCGCACAGATTTCTGCGTATGTGGTTGCCTTGCCGAGTTTCACGGTGAGGTCAACAACAGAAACGTCTGCGGTTGGGATACGGAAAGCCATACCTGTGAGCTTACCCTTAAGTTCTGGGAGAGCCAGACCAACAGCCTTCGCAGCACCGGTTGATGCAGGAATGATGTTGAAGCCACCAGAGCGGCCGCCACGGAGGTCTTTCTTAGAAGGACCGTCGTGAGTAGGCTGCGTTGCAGTGATCGCGTGAACGGTTGTCATGAGACCTTCAACGATGCCCCAGTTGTCGTTAAGAACCTTAGCGACAGGTGCGAGACAGTTGGTGGTGCATGATGCGTTAGAAACGACCACGTCTTCGATGGTGTATTCTTGATCGTTAACACCCATAACCAGAGTCTTGACGGTGTCAGGAGTCTTGGTTGGAGCAGAGATCACAACACGCTTAGCGCCAGCAGCGATATGCTTCTTAGCACTGTCGCCATCGGTGAATAGACCCGTTGATTCAACAACGTAGTCCGCGCCAACTTTACCCCATGGGAGGTTTGCTGGGTCACGTTCAGCTGAGACTGGGATTGTCTTGCCGTTGACGACGAGTGCGCCGTCTTTAGCTTCAACGGTACCGTCGAAGCGACCGTGAACGGTGTCGTACTTCAGCAGGTATGCCAGTGATTCAGCTGGGAAAAGGTCGTTGATGCCGACGAATTCGATGTTCGGGTTATTAATGGCAGCACGGAAGACCAAGCGACCGATGCGACCAAAGCCGTTAATACCAACTTTAAGAGCCATTGCTCATTCTCCAAAAAAACGATTAACGTTTGATTCTTGAGTGTTAAGCGCCCAGGATCGGGCATGAATAACAGAGTAAAAGGTAGGAAGTTGCACGCTCTTGTCAAGCTGGCCTCCAGTTAGCAATTGGGTAAAACCCCCTTGGTTGACTCACAACGCGGTTCGGGGCAGTATCTTATTTTATATGAACCAGTTGCCTTTTAATGAAAATGAAGTAAATGACGGGTTGTGGGGCAAGCAGCCCAACGGCGGCCAGCGATCTCGTAAACCCCAAACAGCCGCCAAACCCGCTCCCTCAGCCTCAAAACGCTCATCCCCATCATCTTCCCCTCCCTCTTCCTCGGCATCTGCTGCGGATGACGCGCTGACTGTCACGCAGGTTTCGTCCCAGATCAAATCCGCCCTCACCAACCATTTCCCCGCCAAAATTCGCATCATCGGCGAGATTTCCAATCTCTCCAATCGCCAGCACTGGTTTTTCTCATTGAAAGATAAAGGGGCTGCGATCCGCTGTGTCTGTTTCGCTTCCAATGCTCGCCGCATCAATTTCCCCGTTAAAGATGGCCTCCAAGTCGTCGCAACCGGACGAGTCGACTATTACGATGCGCAAGGCTCCGTTCAGATCTATGTCGAAAAGCTCGAACCCGTCGGCCTCGGCAATCTCGAACTCGAACTCCGAGCCCGTATGGAAGAGCTGCGCACTCTCGGTTATTTCGACCCTACACGTAAAAAACAACTCCCCGCCATGCCTCGCCGCATCGCTGTTGTGACTTCCCGCGCAGCAGCTGCTCTTCAAGATGTCATTAACACCACGCATCGTCGTTGGCCGGCATGCAAACTTCTACTCGCCGATGTCCGAGTGCAAGGGGAGCCAGCTGCCCCAGAAATCGCCCGCGCTATCCGCAAAATCTCTGCTGACTATCGCTCGCTTAACATCGACGCCATCATCCTCACGCGAGGTGGTGGCAGCATCGAAGATCTTTGGGCATTCAACGAGCGTATTGTCGCCGACGCGCTGTTCGCATGTAACGTCCCCGTTGTTGCCGCCATTGGCCACGAAACCGATACGACCATTGCCGAACTTGTTGCCGATCATCGCTGCGCCACACCCACCCAAGCCGCGATGACGCTTGTCCCCGATGCCCGCGCACTTTGGCAACAAGCATTGCAACTCGAATCTCGACTCAAGCTTCTCGTCGAACGCATCGCTCGTCACAACGCCGATCGCCTTCGTCATGTTGTTCGTCACCCACTATTCCGTTCGCCAACCGCGCTGGTTCGTGAGCAATCGCTCCAACTTGATCACCTCCAAGCCCGCCTGCTGCCGATGCTCAAAAACCGTCTTGCCTCTGAATCTCAGAAGCTTCGACAGTCCGAACTTCAGCTACGCAATTTGTCGCAACAGAAAATTTCTCAACATCAAAATAAGCTCAATATCCTCACGCAACGTCTTACCACCACACTCCCCAATGACCTCGCCCGCGCCAAAGCCAAGCTTACTGCCCTCGAAAAGCAGCTCGGCGCTGTTGGCCCAAATGCCGTCCTCGAACGTGGTTTCTCCTACACCACAACCAATACTGGCAAGCTCATCCGCTCACCCAAAGATGTCTCTCCAGGCGATCCTCTCATCACCCATCTCGCTGACGGTACGATCGATTCCACTGTCAACGATAAAAATACCCCCGCAGGGCAGGGCACAAAGCCAACTCCCAAAACAACTACTTCATCAACGCGCAAAACGAAAGCCTCTAAAACGAAAAGCAACCCTAAGCCCAACGCCGATGAGGGTTTGCTTTTCTAATCTGTTTAACAAAAAATCGTCAGCCCCAAACAGCACAAGCAACCTCTAATTAGATAAAATAAAACCATGGCCAAGAAACAACCTTCAAAAAACATGAAATTCGAAGACGCAATCCAGCAACTTGAATCTATCATCGATCAAGTCGAATCGGGCCAGATCGGCCTCGAACAAGCTCTCGACCAGTATGAGGCTGGCATGGGTCTTATCAAGCACTGTAAAGGCATTCTCAATAAAGCCGAAGCGAAGATCGCCAAACTCACCGAAGATCCCTCAGGCAAGCTCGCCGTCGAAGGTGAATCCACCAGTGCTGAAATTGAAGAAGAGCATGAGGACTACGAATAAAAAAGCCTCTTTTCTCATCTCCTCTCAACCATATCAAATTATTAGATAGAGAATAGGGCATTTAATGAACCCCGACATCATGTGGCTAATCGTCTTCTTCATTTTCGGTGCAAACATTGGCTCATTCCTCAATGTCGTCGCCTATCGTTTGCCTGAAGGCAAATCCATTGTTTCACCGCCCAGCGCCTGTCCCAACTGCAATCATCAACTCGCATGGTATGACAACGTCCCCATTCTCGGTTGGCTCTGGCTTCGAGGTAAATGCCGATACTGCAAAACGCCCATCTCCATCCAATACCCCGTCATCGAATTCATCACCGGCTTCCTCTGGGCGCTCCTCTATTACACCTACTACATGACTGACCTGCGCCCCGGCTTCGGCTTCCTCGGCCTCGATGCAACCTGGCCCATCTTCCTGACGCACATCATCATGATCAGCGCACTCATCGCTGCGACAATTATTGACTCCAAACTTTACATCATCCCGCTGCAAATCCCTTACTTCGTACTCATCATTGCGCTTATCGCGCTTCCGCTCAGTGTTGCGCTCGACGCGCCAAACTTCCTTGCTCTCACAGGTATGCTCAACGATCAGCCGCTCCCCATCGCCACCGGCGCAGGCATCGGCGCAGCCATCGGTGGAATCCTCGGCCTCGGCCTTGCTTTCGTCCTCCTCAAACAAGGCACCCTCAAACGCTCCTTCAATGACTGGGATACCCTCATGGAGCAATTCGAAGCCGAGCAAAAAGCCTCAAATAAAACCCGTAAACACAAAGACCGCATTGAAGCTGAAGAAGTTCAAGAGGAAATTTTTTACTATCCACACCCTCGTCGTGAAGTTCTTAAAGAACTCGCCTTTGTCTTCTTCCCAACCATCGGCATATTCCTCGGCATGTTCGTCGCTGCTGGCAACGACCCTTCACAAGAAACCGCCGCCTCCTTCACCCAAGCCCCTTGGCTTCACGTTCTTGCCGGATGCATCTGCGGTTACTTCGTCGGTTGCGGCATCGTTTGGTATACACGCATCTTCGGCACGCTCGCCTTCGGCAAAGAAGCCATGGGACTCGGCGACGTCCATCTCCTCGGTGCAATTGGCGCTGTCGTCGGCGCGCTCGAAGCCACACTCATCTTCTTCGTTGCCCCTTTCATCGGCCTCATCGCGGCAGTTCTCATGATCGGAGCCAGCACTCTCCTTAAAGGCCAAGTTAAAGTCATCCCCTACGGCCCATACCTCGCCGGTGCCACCTACGTCATCCTCATCTTTCGCAATGAGCTACTCACACTCTTGAACCTGCCGCTCGGCAACTAGACCGCCATCAGAAAACAATCACATCTTTCATATAGCTTAGCCGCCCCAATCTTCATCTCTCACAGCGTCAGTGACAGCAAGCAAAAGGCCGCACCATCACCACCACAACGCTTGCCCACAACTTCGTGAATCCATCACTCGATTTCAGCATGATCGTACCAATCACTTCACAAATGATTGTCGAAAATAAATAGAGATACGTCATATCAGCCTCAATATTATTTTTGATTGAAAGTAAGCATCAGTGCCAATCTATTGGCACTCGCCTTGTTTACCATACTTCATATTTCTGTTCGTCGCGTAATGTGAATCAAATGAGGTGCATACGATGGAAGTGAAAGTTGGCCCACACGTCTACCGAATTATTCTCGCCAAGGGTATTGTTCGCGACGAAGCCGGAGACCCGTATTGCGGGCTAACCTTTTTCGATCATCAGACCATTCTGATCTCCGGCCAGCTCAAGCCAAGCAAGCGGCTTTCAACTCTTTGGCATGAACTTGTCCACGCATTTGCTTATGAATTAGATATCGCACAATCCGACACACACGACGAAGAATCCATGTGTAACCTGATTGGTCTTGCCATGTCTCAACTCGACGCGATGACTCTCGCTCGTTTACACGTTTATATGCTGCAAGGTATCGATTGTGATGCCGTCATGATGTCTCCCAAGCTTGAACAGCCCATTCCAGTTCTTCAATTGCTCTCAGATCAAAAACCATCTCGCGCATGTTAAGTCCGTCGCAATCGCAAATGTAACCCAATATGCACACCATGATCGCGCATGGATTTAACTAAATTTATAGGTAATTTGGTTAAATCATTTGTTTATTTTATTGATGAAATATTTTAGAGAGTGAACACACTGTTTGAGCGAACACGACTCTGACAATGATTATCTATGACGAATACCTCTTGCCCTTTGATCCACCTAAAGGCTTCGCCGCACGCGATCGCTTTGATTCGCTTGCATGATGCCCTTCATTAAGCCAATTGCTTAGATTTAGGTTAGCCTGTTCCCGTTCTGTTGCATCTAACTGCATGTAAGATAGGATTGCTGCGCTAACAGCAGCACCCAAAGTCATCCCTCGCTCTTTGCAAAACTGACTAAATTCTTCAGCAAGTTGACGATCGATATCAAAATTCTTCTGAACCATATTCTTATTGTCTATGTGCGTTTACGTCTAGTCAAAGTAATGAAATATATGAAAATCTATAAATATCTATTGATTGATTTTGTATTTCATGTCAATCTATGTGCGTGATCTATTCAGCGCTTTGCGCTTCGATCGTATTTCTTAGAAGCACGTTCAAATGTTATCTGTTGCGCGCATCCCTGTAAAAGCTTTTTAATCAGTTTCATTAACATTTTATCTGTCTCATTTTTTGTCAAACAGTAGATTAACCTAATGGTATCGAGGCCACTATGTGCAATAAATTATCTGATAGCACGCCATCCGAACACTTGAGTCCGCATGCCAAGCTTCTTTATCTTCTTGATCTTCTCGGCGAGCCACTCCCTGAACTCGACGATATTGTTAACCTTCCCACGCAACTCATCAGTCTTCTTGATAATGCCGACGAAAACATGATCCGCGCAATATTGATCGAAGTCGTCGGTCGCTGGGACTTGCTCCAAAACAAGTATTAAACCTATCTATCGCATAGATTGGCCTCGCCGATACTCGCGGCACAACAATATCCATGCCGTTGCACCCATTGACTCTCCTGTAGTGGAATTTCCTCGCCTCGTAATCGTTCATCTCGCCACAATCACAGATCAACCGAGTAATCCAAAAAAAACGCCCGTAACGCCGATTTAATGAAGTTAAAATGCGCAATTTTTATTACAATCTCTTCTGATACTCTGGCTCCGTCAGAACGATTCGTATATACCGACTTTTGATATCCCCGGTTCTGGCAACCAAAGCACATGTTCTTGCTGCCGCAAATACCGGGGGGAAAGGGACTGTCATGATTAGCGTTTGGAAACGCACCTTCCTCACCATGATCCTCGCCGCCGTCACTGTCTCCATGTTCACCGGCTGCTCCGTTGATCGCCTCAAAAAAGAGCGGGATCAGCTATGGGTCGAAAACCAAGAGCTACGTGCCGTAGAAGATCGTCTCAAGATGGAAAACGACAATCTTCAGCAACTCTTGGCCTCAAAACCAAAAATTGTCACAGAAACCGTCGTCGTCGAACGTGATCCCGCTGAATCTTCAGCTTTTAACAACGTTGCAGGCGTTGACGTGATCAGAAGCGGCAACAACATCGCGATCCGCATTCCCGGCGATGTCCTCTTCACTTCGGGCAAAGCTTCCCTCAAAGACAAAGCAACTCGCACACTCGCTCAAGTCGCAAGTATCATCAAGTCCGACTACAGCGGCAATATGATCCGTGTCGAAGGCTATACCGACAAAGACCCAATCCGTAAGTCCGGATGGAAAGACAACTTAGAACTTTCCGCCGAGCGAGCCATGGCAGTCCAACGCTACCTCGCGACCCGTGGTGTAAGCGCCAGTAGCATGTACTCTGCCGGCTTCGGCGCAAACAAAGCTCAATCCACTAAGGAAAAGAGCCGTCGCGTCGAGATCGTTGTCATTAACGACTAAATCCCTGCACTATTTCAACTATTCAGCAGACTTGTTCATCGCAGCAGGTCTGTTTTTTTATGTTCATGCACAAAAAAACTATCCGACTGACCGCCCCTCGCCACAACGACACCTCTCTCGGCGTTACAATCTCTTTTGAAGCAGCAATGCCGCTTCCTTCGTTCACATTCCACATTCATTTAGGATGACAGATGAGCAAGATTGGGATCATTGATTACCACGTAGGCAATCTTAGGTCAGTCCAGAAAGCATTCGAGCTTCTCGGTGCCGAAGCACATATCCTGCGCCATCCCAGTGAAACCGCATCTGTCGACAAGCTCATTCTCCCCGGTGTCGGCTCATTTGCCGCTGCCATGGGCTTCCTTAATAAGCTTGGCTGGGTTAACCCCATCAAGCAGCACATCAAAACTGGCAATCCTTTCCTAGGTATTTGCCTTGGTATGCAACTCATCTTCGAAGGATCTGAAGAAGAAGCCGCTCCTGGCCAGCTCGTTCCCGGCCTCGGCATCCTCCCCGGCAAGGTTGTTCGCTTTAATGAGAATATTGATTCGCCCTCACCCCTCAAAGTCCCGCAGATGGGCTGGAATGCCATTCACTGGGATCGCAATGATCCTCTGCTTCAAGGTCTCCAGCAGGACGCATACGTATACTTCGTACACAGCTACTACGTTCAGCCCACCGAAACCTCTGACACACCCATCACCTCCGCCCGCGCAGACTACGGCCACGACTTCACCGCCACCGTCTGGAAAGACAACGTCTGGGCAACTCAGTTCCACCCCGAAAAATCCCAACGCATTGGCCTCAAGATTCTCCAAAATTTCGCCGCGATTTAATCCCTCCCGGGTCTGTATACAACCAGCCACCCTGCGGTACATGACAAACAATAACCACAATCCTTTCACTGCACGCTTTCGTTTCGCTGCAGTGAGCACCGATTGACTACAGCAGTATGCGGTAAAACTTCCGCAGAATGCAATTTATGCTTTAGCAGTCATAAGCTGAAATAAACTGCAATCTGCGTTATCGACCCTCCGGTCAATATTAAGTCCGCAAAACGCTCTTAAAATCACGATAGGTACACTCATGGAAGCGACCACTACGATGTTGCATGGCAATAATCCGCTACCACAACTAAACAATCTCGATTCATACCACGGCAGCACTTGGAACCTCGCTGCCCCCGGCGAAGACGAAAAGCGTGCCTACTGGGTTGAGCTCTTCCGTGATCACTTCCCGACACTTGTCGAGCAATCCAAACGTGAAGCCATTGCCGCTAAACGCAATCTCAATCAACACAATCAGAAATGCGATCTTGCCACAGCCAAATTTGCAGCCTATCTCGACTCGATCGATACCCTCGTCCAGCCTCTCGACTTCTTCGGTGTACTCGACATTTGTTACGCTCGCGAGCAAGTACTCATCGACTGCGATATCCCCGATCCCTATCGCCTCGCAAAGCACGAACAAACCCACACCGCACTCAAGCTCCTCCCTGATCTCCTCAATGAGCACGATGAGCTCGACGAGGACACACTCACACTCGAGATCATCAAAGGCGTCTTTGCAGGCAATATCTTTGATATGGGCGCTACCAAAACCTCATCACTTTTCGCCGATGGCGGCTCCGTCTGCTTTCACGAAACCAAAACAAAACTTAAAGATCGGCCCTGGCTCGTCGATGACTACGATCTTTGGCTCGATCGTATGCAGCAGGACGAAGTTCACAATGCAGCACTCGTTTTCGTCGACAACGCAGGCCCCGATATCGCCCTCGGCATGATCCCATTCTGCCGCTTCCTTATCCAACGTGGTACCAAAGTTATTATCGCAGCCAACTCAGGCCCCTCACTTAACGATGTCATCGTCCATGAACTCGAAGAAATCCTCGACGAAATTTGCGACTTCGACCCCGTACTTCGTGATGCAATCGAAGAAGGGGATTTGCAAATTGTCGAATCCGGCAACGTTGCCCCCTTGATTGACCTCACCAAGCTTTCCGATCAGCTCATCGAAGCCGTTAGCCGTGAGAACGTCGATCTCGTCGTTCTTGAAGGCATGGGCCGTGCTGTCGAAAGTAACTTCGATGCCAATCTGTCATGCGATTGCCTGAAGATTGCAATGCTCAAAGATAAAGGTTCTGCCGAGGGTGTAGGCGGTGAGCTTTATGACCTAGTCATGAGATTCCAACCTGCCAAATAAGCAGCAGCACATTGGAATAATAATAAAGTATTAGAACCGTGATCAACTATTGATTGCGGTTTTTTCTTTTAGAATAAATCAAATGTATAAATTAAAATTAACTATAAATTAATAATAGATCGCTTAAATCATACAATTTTGATGACGCTATGATTGCACGCATGATCAGATTTAATCGCAAATCAATGAAGATATGAACAGAATAACACGCATATAAGAACGATTTGATGCCATTAAAACACATAAAATAAAGGGAAAAACGTAAAACAAGCCGATAACTCGCCATAATAAATTAGCTTTTGGTTTAACTATACCGGAGTTTATATATCTATAATTGTTAAAGTTATAACTATCACAATACCAACAAATAATAAAATATAGATCCAGAAATAATTAGAGTAGATCATATGTGCAAGTCTGCACAGGAAAGAAAATGTGTTCATAAAAAACAATAAATGATTAAACAAAAAACAAGATTGGCCGATTCATGTCACAGCTAACAGTGAGTTAGTAAACAACAGAATGGACGGCGGGCAATAGCCAGCCGGGGTTTATATACGTAAAGGTCAGTCTTATGAAAATCGGACACAAGTTAATGGCATCGTTTCTAGGGGTTGCAGGATTATGTGGCTTCATCGGCGCCATCGGATACATGGGGCTCAAAGAAACAACCGCGAGTATCGGCGAAATCAACGACGTCAGGCTTCCCAGCGTCACAAGCCTCCAAGAAGTCGATATCAACGCGACGCGCCTGATGGGTGATCTCAAATCCCTTCTCGATATGTCTCTGACAAAACAGGAACGGAAGAAAATTTACGATAACGTTCCTGTTCTTCGCAAGGATATCAAAACCGCATGGGATATCTACGCTCCACTCCCGCAGACCAAAGAAGAATCTGTCATGTGGAACGAATTCGTTCCTAAATGGGACTTATGGAAGAACGCAAACAATAAATACATCTCACTCATGCAAGAATTCGACAGCATGGACATCGGCAACCCCTATGTCCTACGCGAAAGAATGGAGCAGTTCCGTGGCGATCATTTCGAGCTTTGCTCAAACATCTACTCCATGATCAAAACCGGCAAGCACATTCAAGGTGGTGATGATCCGACCGCTTGCTCACTCGGTAAATGGCTCAAATCTGTCGACATTAAAAACCCACAATTTGCCGCGCTCGTCGACGAAATACATCCTTACCATAATGATTACCATCAGGGTGTGACCGAACTCAAGCAAGCTCTTGTGACCACCGGCTCAAAAGAAGCTGAAGATATCTATCAGACCACAATCATTGCTAATTCGAAAAATGTTTCAAACATCCTCTCGAAACTACGCAAAATCGCTGAACAAGGACAAGACAAAGTTAAAGAAGCTCGAACTCAATTTACTCAGCAAAACCAAGTCATCGGCGATGATACCATCGTACGGCTTCAAGAAATCTTAGAACTCAACACAGGTGTTGCTGAAGCAGCTGCGAATGACGGCACAGTCGCCGCGCAACGTGCCGCTCTAATCACCATCTCCGCAGTGATTGCCGGTGTCATCATCGCCATCATTCTCGGTATCTTTGCCAGACGTCTTGCAGTCAAACCTCTCGAAACGATGGTCGATAGCCTCAAGGATATCGCCGAAGGTGAAGGTGACCTCACCCAGCGTGTTGATCAAGAACGTAAAGATGAGATCGGTGAACTTGGTCGTTGGTTCAATACCTTTGTCAGCAAGATCCACGACACGATCGCTGAAGTATCCAACGCCACCACCGACGTATCAGGTGCCGCAACTGAGATTGCTGCAAGCAGTGAGCAGATCGCCAGCCGTATGGAAGAGCAATCTCAGAAAACCACTGAAATTTCCAGTGCAGTTGAAGAGATGAGCAGTTCCGTTAAAGATGTTTCTAATCGAGCGACCGACGCTTCTGCAAACTCAGTCGAAGCAGGCAATCAAGCCGAGCACGGCGGCGAAGTCGTTGGGCGTACGATCGACGGCATGAACACCATCGCACAGCTCGTCAACGATTCAGCTAAATCTATCGATACACTCGGCAGCAAGAGCGAACAAATCGGGCAGGTCATCGATGTCATCAATGATATCGCCGATCAGACAAACCTACTCGCACTCAACGCCGCAATCGAAGCCGCACGTGCCGGTGAGCATGGCAGAGGTTTCGCCGTCGTCGCCGATGAAGTCCGCAAACTTGCAGACAGAACCACCAAAGCAACCGAAGAGATTGCAGGTTCTATCAATGAAATACAACAAGAAACGCAAGCCGCTGTCGATCAAATGAAGTCAGGCACCGAAAGTGTTGAAGAAGGTGTCACTCTAGCCAACGAGGCCGGTGATGCACTCAGCAGCATTCTCTCGGGTTCTCGGGAAGTTGAAGGGATGGTTCAGTCCATCGCTGCCGCTTCTGAGGAGCAGTCAGCCGCTGCAAGTGAAATCGCTGGGCACATCACTGCCATCCGTTCCGGTACTGAGGAAAGTTCCGAAGGTGCCAAGCAGATGGCGGTAGCAGCCAACCAGATGAGTGAAAATGCAAATCAGCTCAAAGCACTCGTCAGTCAGTTTAAGCTTGCGTCATAAGACCGTGATAGCGCGAGAGCAGTTTGTGTGAATGCTCATAGATCTTGCCAATGCATAACAGCAGTGAGAGATCGATTAAATACCTTCGTTTCATGTAATCGACCCACTGGTCAACGCAAGAATAGCCACGCAAAACGCTTTAAATTTGGATACAAACCTTTCTATAGTTTTATAGATGCCCCACGAAACAGCACACGCTCAGAGCGTGTGCTTTTTTTATTTCTTGATGCAATATCCAGCTTTTCGCCGCGTTACAGCTATATGACAACTGTAAAAACAGCTTTTTCACGGATTGAAAAGATGAAAAAATACAGCGCATTCACACTCATTGAACTTCTTGTTGTGATTTCCGTTATTGGCATTCTCGTCGGAATATTGCTTCCCACGCTTGCCAGGGCTCGTTCTAGCGCTGTTAAAGTTGTTTGCGCATCAAACCTGAAGCAAATCGGGTACGCAGTCGATATGTACGGCTCTGACTGGAAGGAAATGTATCCTGTCGCCAAGTACATGCCAGCCCCCTTCATCTCTGCTTCCGTTTGGCCGAGCCTCGATTGGTCGATGAAAGATTACCTTGTCAGAGACGACAATCAGCCCAACGAAGTATACCGATGCAGTGGTGATGACCAGGTCTATGACGTATCTGGGATGAGCTACAACTATCAGGTTCGGCTTAGCGGAAAAACACTGGATGAAGTCTTCGGCGCCGGTAGTGGGCATGGCGGCCATTGGCGTAGATCAATGGGCGACCCATCACAAATGTGGGTCAGCCGCGATTATGATGGTGCAGCTTTTGAACTTTCAACGGGTGAAACGATTGAAGTGGGATTCTTCCATGATCGTCGTAACTTATTGTTTGCTGATACACATGTCGGTAATTATGACTGAATCACATCGGTGACATCAACAACGAAATGAAATGAGCATGTGGTAAGCGTACACATGTGAAAGGATAAATGATGGCGAAATCAAATCGCAAATCGAGCAAAAAAAGCAAAGAACAATTGGCAAAGCGTAAAAAGAAAATCATGACAGGGTTGCTGGTTGTGATCGCAGTTGGCGCACTAGGCGCGGGTAGTTATATGACATGGTTGATGACCCCACCCGGGTTGCCATCCACGCCAGCCGAAGCAATCGCGATGATGAAGTCTGCTCGATATCAGCGTCTGAGTCCGCAACGCAAAGAGCAATACCAAATGCGTATGCGTGAATTGATGGAAGGGATGGAACAAGAGCAACGCGGTGATTTTATACGGGCCAATATGGGTGATCGTGAAGTGCGCCGCGAAGTGTTTGGAAGTATGCGGGCGATGATGGAAAAACGCACAAAAGAATTTGCCGCAGCTTCGCCAGAGGATCGATTAGCGATTTTAGATGCGGATATTGATCGTATTGTTGCGATGCGTGATCAGTTCCAGGGGATGCGTGGTGGACGAGGCGGCCCGGGTGGACCAGAGGGGCGCGGGCGAGAAAATATGAGTGATGAAGACCGTGAAAAACGTCGCGAACAGATGCGCGAACGCATGACCGAACGTGGGCAGCAGCGAGCGGAAACAGGTAATCCGCAATCACAGGCGCTGCGAACCGAATATCGTGCCGCGATGGATGCGCGCATGAAACAACGTGGGATTGAGTTTGGCGGCCGCGGTGGCGGGAAAAAGTAGAAAAGACCGTACACTTGCCAATACGTGAGGCGGAGGGATGGAGAGAGGCATGCATCGTAAGCCACAAGAGATGATGAAAGCTGAATGACAGGGGAGGGTAAGGAGAGCTGAGAAAGTATGGGGATGACGGGGATAGACGTTTTTTGAGATTTGAAGAATGTAGACACTAAGGTGATGCGATGTTGTGCTACCCGCTGCAAGTGCAGCGGGTTTTTTATTGGATTGGTTTTGCTTGAGTGCGTTTGTGCGCATATTTTGATTGATTGCTAAAAAAATATGTGGTTTAAAATGGGGGATGATGAATGTGGAGATGTGCGAAATGAGAAAGTTCATGATTGGAATTGTGAAATAGGTTATACGATGTGCGTGTTTTTGAGTTGATAAAGGGGGTGCGTGTTTGTGTTGCGCGCACGGAAAAGAAAATTGCCAGACTTATCTGATGGATTTCGTTTGAAGAATAAGGAGAAAACAGTGGAAAATGATTAGTTTGGATGAAAAATGGGCTAGAAATGGTGAAAAAATGACTGGTTTTAAAGTGGTTTTTCATGTTTGTGCGCACAAAATGAAATCAGTTTGTTTTGGTATGAGTTTTGCACTGTGATTGATCGGGGATGTGGAGATGGAGCGTTTGGATTGCGCGCAGGTTGGACGAGTGGGTGTGTGATAGCGTGAGGATGATCATTTGTGAGAGTGCGATAATTGAATAAAAATCTTCTGTGTACGGATGTGTTTCGTTAGAATGGATGCTAAACGAGAGCGGCGTGTGGTTGAATGTTCTGTGGGTAATATTGAGTTATGTTTCTGGGAAAAGTAAATCATGAAGATTCATGTGATAGGCGTAATGGCTGGTGTGATAGGTCTTTTTCACGCTGGACAGGTGCATGGTGTTTATAAAGATTTTAGTGAGTTGGATCGATGGTCGCGCACGGCAACGGATGGCTATGTTGGATGGGCGCATGGTACGCCGGTGACGTTGACGTGGTCGATCATTCCGGATGGTACGGAGACGAATCGGAGCGGGCAACCGAAGCGGCAAAGTGATTTGATATCACTGATGGATGAGCATTTTAATGTTGGGACGGCGGATAAAGGAGATTTGCGTGACCGGGAGTGGTTTAAGATTTTTCAATTATCGTTCGATCGTTGGGAGGAGTTGACGGGGTTGACGTTCAATTACCATGCGAACGCGACGCATGACAAGCATGGTTCGGGAGGGCCGGCTGGCGTGTTGGGGGTTCGGGCTGATATACGGATTGGTGGAACGCATTATGGGGATTCGGGTGGGCCGTATGCTTATAATTATTATCCAGATAATGGTGATATGTTTATCAATGCGAATCATGATTCGCGTTGGAAGGTTTATGATCCGAGCTTGCCGTACATTAATAGTTCGAATAGTACGGCGTTTATTAACACCGTGCAGCATGAGATTGGGCATGGAATTGGGATACGTCATGCGATGTCGAAGGATACATTGGCGGTGATGGAGATTTACCGTCCTACGAATTTCTTTGGGCCGCAGATGGATGATATTTTTATGGCTCAACGGTTGTATGGGGATGTGTTGGAAAAGAATGGTGGAAATGATTCACTGGATCAGGCTACGGACGTGGGTTTGTTGACTGATGGGGTTGTGTGGTCAATTGGTACGGATGGTTTGCGGGGCAAGAGTGATTTGCTTTATAAGGAAGATATCGATTTTGTATCGATTGATGATGATTCGGATCGAGATTTTTACCGGTTTTCGGTTGAAGGCGAGTCGATGTTGAACATTGCTTTAACGCCGGCTGGTTTTGAGTATAGCCGGGCGATTCGTAGTGATACGAAGCCTGAGTACGTGATTGATATGCAGACGATGTCGGATTTGAGTTTTGATTTATTCGACGAGCAAGGTGTGTTGCTGGAGCATATTGATGCGATGGCGCGTGGTGGGGTAGAGACGATGTTTGGTTATGAGTTATCTGATGGGGGAGATTATTATGTGCGGATTAATGGGGCAGATGATGAGATACAGTTTTATTCGTTGAGTATGTCTGCGGTCGAGATTCCGGAGCCAAGTGTTTGGGGATTGATGGGATTGTGTGTATTGCATGGAGTGCGGAGACGCCGCCGATCCACGATCGATATGAATTAGAACAATACATTTAAGCCTATAAATAAAGATAAAAAGCCGAGTCATGCTCGGCTTTTTATGTGTTGAATGTTGATGTCGTTTTAGTGTTTCCTTCTTCCCAAGCAGAGGGGGAGGGCGGTGAGCAAGAGGAGGCTGGTAGCGGGTTCGGGAATGGTTGCGATCCATGATTCAGTGTCACCGTCAGGGTTGACGCCGATACCAATGATGGTGAGGCCGTCATCGCTGATGTCGTTGACGGTGGTGAGTGTCCAGTCTTCTAGTTGGTCTTCGAGGCCGAGGTCTTGGAGGTATGCGGTTAGTGATTGGATGCCGACGTTGTCGTGGTAGATGAATGTGGTTTGGTCGGAACCGTTCCATGCGTTTCCGACGATGATGGAGCCGTCGTAGTTGGTGGCGGTTGCCATGGTTTGATCGAATAATGGGCTGAGTGCGTCGAGTGGTTGGATTTGTCCGAGTTCATCCCATTTGACGGCGAGTGCTTGTTGTTCGACATAGACTTCGCCGACGATGACGTTGCCGTCACCTGAGATGTTGTGTGCGAAGGTGTGTGTTGAGTCGAGTGTGAGCGATTCGAGGGTTTGGATGCCTTGCTGTTGTGTGTAGAAGAATGCTTGTTGGTGTGTGGGTGTGATGTAGTTTGTGCCGACGATTGTTTGGCCATCGTTTGAGATGGCAGAGGCATGGCCGATGAAATCGTTGTTTGGTGACTGGGCGATGATTTGAAGGCCTTGATCGGCGGTCCATACGAAGGGTTTAAATTCAGTAGGAAAATTGTCGTAAGGTTCAGTGACGACGCGGCCGACGATGGTTTGGCCGTTAGCGGATGCGTCGTATGCGGAGCTGCTGATGAATAGGTTGGGTGCGTGAAGAGCTTGTATGCCGGTGTCTTGCGACCAACGGAAGGCGGTGTCTACGTAGGTATTTCTGGCGGTGCCGACGATTGTTTGGCCGTCGGCTGAGACGCCATAGGCGACACTAATAGGGCGATCGGGGTTCAGGTTGCCGAGGGTTGTTGTGCTGTTTGATGTGTGTTTGAAGGCTCGTGTGTATATCGCGTAAGAGTCGCTGAAGTCTGTGAGTCTTTTGCCATCGTAACCAACGACGGTTTGGCCGTTGGCTGAGAGGGCTGTGGCGGTGCTGTTAATGACGTTGGAGCCGGTGTTGTCGATGAGGTCGCCGAGGCCTTGGAATGAGCTGGCGGAGAGCAGGGTTGTCGTTGATAGTAGGATGCTGAGATACGTAGCGGTGTGGATAAGGTGTTTTTTCGCCATTCCGGATTCCTTTTGCCATTGGAGAATAGGTATAACGTTGAATGCCTGAGGAGATTTCGAGGCATTGGTTGGGCAATAATGAAAGCAATAAAATGTAAGTTAATTATGGTGCGGAATAGCTAAGACGCAAGAAGAAATTGCGATTGTTAATTTGGGGAGTTTAATCGGATTGGGGAAGTAGGCTGAGTGGCAAGGATTTAGTCGGTCAGGTTGCCGTCGGGGTTGGTTTCACTCTCAATGAGCTTCAAGAGCTCGAGGCGGAGGTGTTGAGTGATGGGGCCTATTTTGTTGTTAGATAGTTCTTTTTGTTCGACGGAGGTGATGGGAAGGATGAGCCAGGAT
Source organism: Poriferisphaera corsica (assembly GCF_007747445.1). Taxonomy (NCBI): domain Bacteria; kingdom Pseudomonadati; phylum Planctomycetota; class Phycisphaerae; order Phycisphaerales; family Phycisphaeraceae; genus Poriferisphaera; species Poriferisphaera corsica. Next base: position 2,429,253 of record NZ_CP036425.1, on the reverse strand, counting down.
GAGTTAGTGAGGAAGGCTTCGTCGGCTTCGAGCAGGTCGTTGATGGAGAGCATTTGCTTTTTGATGGGGATGTCGAGTTTTTGAGCGATTTCGATGATAGCGGCGCGGGTGATGCCGGGGAGGACTGGGGCAGGGAGTGCGTCCTCGACTTCTTCGCCGTGGGCGATTGGTGTGAGGAGGGTGCCGTCTTTGATGAGGAAGATGTTGGAGACTGAGCCGGAGGCGAGATGGTTGGTGATGTTGAGGAGGAGAGCTTCGCCTGCGCCGGCTGCTGCGGCTTGGCGGAGAGAGCGGAGATTTGACCAGTAGGCGAGAGTTTTGTGGCCTGCGTTGGGATCGAAGGGGTTGGCGGAGGGCTGGGCAACGACGACGCGGATACCTTTATTGAAGTAGGCGGGGTCGTATTCAACGGCGGGTGTGGGTTGGATGATGACGGTTGGTGTTGGTTGGGCGGCCCCCCCTGAAGTTCCAGAATTTTCGTCAGTGTTGGGACGGAGGAGGGAGAGGTTGCCGGGGGTGAAGGTGAGGCGGATGCGGGCACGGTCGATGTTGTTGTGTGCGATGGTTTGATGAACGGCGTCGGAGAGTTGGGCTTTGTCAAGAGCGGGGGCGAGGCCGAGATCGATGGCGGAGGCTTCGAGACGGTTGATGTGTTGTTCGAGGCGGAAGGGTTGACTGTGGTAGACGGAGAATGTTGTGAAGAGGCCGATGGCGTGCTGGAATGCGGCGTCCTGCGCGGAGAGGATGGGTGCTGCGGGGTCGTGGAAGGAGCCGTTGTGGTAAATCTGGTATTCGCTCATGGCAAATATGGTAATGAGTGTGAAGGGATGAGGGAAGTTGTGAGGATTGGGGGTATTGCGACATTAGGTTTGGGAGTGCGCTGAGCGTGTATTGGTGTTGAAGGAATGGGTTGGGAGAGAGGGTGTGGGTTTGTAGGCAATGTGTGATTTGAATGCGAAGCACCTCATGACCGGCGGTCATGGGCTTGATAAATTATTCTTGCGAAGGGGTTGTGTGCAGGATCAGGGGCGGCTTTGGAAATTGCATGACACGAACAGGGGGGGGATTGGGGGGATAAAATTGACCTAATTAGGGGGGTGCGGTAGACTTATGGACTCTACGGACAGTAACGTACGTTGACGTTCTGAGAATATCCGCGCAAATGCAGTAACTGCATAGTTTTAAGAAATACAGGTAACGGCAATGAAGAAAGATATCCACCCAGAATACCGCACCGTAGTCTTTAAAGACGTGTCAGATGGTGCTCAATTCCTCACTAAGTCGACTGTTACGTCTAAAGAAACCGTGACATGGGAAGATGGCAATGATTATCCGCTGGTGAAGGTGGATATTTCGAGTGCGAGTCACCCGTTCTTTACTGGTAAGCAGAAGTTTGTGGACGCTGCTGGCCGCGTAGAGAAGTTCAACAGAAAATTTGCTGGTGGTTATTTCAGCAAGAAATAGCAAGACGAAAATGGATACCGCGGTTTGTGATTCAAGCTGCGGTATTTTTATGCGCATCATCCCCCCCCCTCTCCCTGGGAAAGTGGTGGAGTGCAGGGGCTGTTGCTAGATGGAGGCGAGGGGTTTTGGTAATGGGCGTTGATTGGGTGGAAAGATGTCGTAGTGGGGTGTGACGATCGGCGGCTTGAGTTTGTAGGATTGGCGTTGGTGGGAGCAATTATGAGAAGAGGGGATTCTGCAACTAAGGGGCGAGATTGAAAGTTTGATAATACGAACAGGGGGGGAATTAAAGGGTATGGCTAAAAATGGCTGATGAGCATGCGAATCTGATCGGGAAATTGCGGGAGTTGGCGGTTCAGTTTGATGAACTGAGTGAACAGCTGAATGATCCTGCGGTGGTTTCGGATCATAAGAAGGTGATGCAGATCAGCGTGAAACGAAAGGCGCTTGAGGATGTGGTTGTGAAGTTTCGGGAGTGGGAAAATGCGATGAAGCAGATCGCGGAAAATGAAGAGATTGTTGAGGAGGGTGAGGATGCGGAGTTGGTTGAGTTGGCGGAGATGGAGTTGGAGGAATTGCGAGAGCAGGTGGATGGGATGTTGGAGGGAGTAGCGAATGAGTTGGTGACGGCGGATGATAAGGCGGTGGGATCGGTGATTATGGAGATTCGGCCGGGGGCTGGTGGGGATGAGGCTGCGATCTGGGCGGGGGATTTGTGGGAGATGTATCAGAAATGGGCGACAAAGAAGCGTTGGAAGATTGAGCTGATGGATTTTAGTGGGGGAGATATGGGCGGGTTGAAAGGATTGACGGCGAATGTGACGGGTGATGGTGTGTGGCAGGGGCTGGGTTATGAGGGCGGGGTGCATTGTGTGAAACGCGTGCCTGCGACGGAAACGCAAGGGCGTGTGCATACGAGTACGGCGACGGTTGCGGTGTTGCCTGAGCCTGAGGAGTTGGAGATTGAGATTCCGGATAGTGATGTTGATATTCATGTGACGACGGCGACGGGGCCGGGGGGGCAGAATGTGAATAAGGTGGCGACGGCGGTTCATATGATCCATAAGCCGACAGGGATTGAGGTGAGGATGCAGGAGAGCAAGAGCCAGGCGCAGAATAAGCAGAAGGCGTGGCAGTTGTTGCGTGCGAGAGTGCATGATCTGTATCAGCGTGAGAAGGATAAGGAACGGGCGGAAGAACGGGCGAGCATGATCGGAACGGGCGGGCGAAGCGAGCGTGTGAGGACGTATCGATACAAAGATAATATGGTAGTGGATCACCGGTTGAGTAAGTCGTATAACCTGCAATCGATATTGGCGGGTGAGTTGGAAGACATGATTGACAGTTTGATAGCGGAAGATCGAGCGAAGCGTTTGGCGGCGCTGTGATGTGCGGGAATTCGCGGTGAAAAAGGGGAAAAAAACAGGGGGGAGATAGGGGAATGATCCGATAATAAGGGTGTGAAAGAGGCGATGAGGAAAACCTGCTTGTGGCTGGTTGGGGTGTTGTTGTTGAGTGTGTATGGCGCGGGGGTGTGTGATGCGCAGGTGAGTGTTGGGTCGAGACGGTTGATTCATTTCTTTGATTTTGAGGAACGGGCAAGCAATAACTTCGAGCAGATGCCACGGTATTGGTATGAGACGGGGCGCGATGCGCAGACGGCGGTGCAATCATTCATGATGCAGCCGCTGCATCGGGAGATGACAGGGCGGATGGGGTATCCGATTTTTAATGAGCTAGGTTTTGATCAGACTCATCAGTTGTCGGGCGAGTATAGCTTGGGGATGAAGGTGAAGGATGGGGATGTCGGGATGTTTTTGGAGGTGGGTGCGATTCCGGTGGTGCCGAATAGTGATTATCTGATGACGTTTCATGTGAAAACAGAAGCGCTGCATCGCGCGAATGCGCGCGTGCGGGTGTACTTTGTTGATACAAAAGGTGAACGCATTGGTGAGAGTGTCGTGGCGAGTGAGGCGATACGGACGCAGGGAGAATGGACGCTGGTGAAGTTGAAGCTGTTGGGGAATTATGATCGAGCAGCCTATTTGGGGATGGAGTTGGATATTGAGCAGCCAACGGATCAGGTGGATCATCCGTTGGGCAAACGACAGATTGTGTTGGAAGATATTGAGGGTGGGGCTTGGTTTGATGATATTGGTGTATGGCAGGTGCCACATATTCAGGTGAAGACTCAGTCGGAGGTGAATGTGGTGAACTGGCCGGAGCGGCCGAGGTTGGATTTGCAGATCAGGGATTTGACGGGTCACCGATTGCTGGCTGATGTTAAGGTTTATGATTATCGGTTAGAGGAAGTTGCAAGTCAGCGAAGGGTGGTTGGCGGCGGCATGCCGAAGAGTTGGACGTGGGAGCCGGGGCTTAAGGAATTTGGTTGGTATTTGGTTGACATGCGGATCTATGAACAAAAATTCTATCGATCGAATAGAGAAAGTGTTCCCGTGGCATGGACGCGGAGCGCGTTTTTGTGGACGCCAGAGCTGCGGAATGCGGTGGGTGCTGAGGGGCGGCGGTTTGCGATTATTAATGATGATGCGGACAGCCATCAGTTGGGGTTGATATCAAAGATGTTGTTGCGTGTTGGTGTGAAGGTGTTGACATTGAATGTGTGGGATGAAGAGACATCGCCGGATGGGATTGTTGCGCGATATAAACAGATTGAGCAGATTGCGAGTGATGTGTATCGCAGCGGTGGTCAGTTAGTATTGTCGCTGGATCCTTTGCCGAAGTTGTTGTCGCAATCTGAGGAGCTAGATGCGAAGCAATCATTGGTGATGTTTCAGCGTGAAGAGGCGTTGTGGCGGCAGCATATCGCACCCATGATGATGCGATTGGGGCAGCGGATTTCTAACTGGCAGATCGGTTACAGTGAAGATCCAGATGCGTTTTATTTTGATAAGTTGGATGAGAAAGTAAGCGGGGCACGCAGTCGGTTGAGGTCGATGGTGCCTACGCCGGATTTGATGTTGCCCTGGGAGTTGAATCAGGCTCGGCCGATGGACGTGGATGATAAAGAGGATGTTACGTATTTGCTACGCGCATCTGAGGGGATTGCGCCAAATGAATTGGGCGCGTATTTAGAGGAATGGCAGACGGATCGCCCGCCGTTTTGGGTGTATTTCCCGTCGTTAGATGCGTCACGGTATCGGCATGTTGATCGCGTTAGTGATTTGGTGAAGCGTATGCTTTATGCATGGCGTGAAGATCCAAATGTACTTGCGATACGCCGGCCATGGACGAGGGCGGCTGAGCGTAGAAATGCGGTATTGCCTGACCCAATATTGGGCGCGTTTAGTCAGTTGGGGCAGCTGTTGGCAGAGCGACAGGTCGTTGAAGAGTTGCCATTGGAGAGGGGGCTGAAGGGGCTTGTTTTGGATGGTCGGCAAGGGGGGATGCTGGCGGTATGGGATGATCTGGCAGATGGTCGGGAACGAGAGTTGTCGATGTATTTGGGCGAATCGCCGGTATTGGTTGATGTGTGGGGGAACAGAACATCGCTGGAATTAAAGGGTGGAAAGCATCATATTAAGCTGAGCAAGGTGCCGGTTTTTGTTGAAGGGATTGATACGAAGTTGGCGATGTTTAGGGCTAGTTTTAAATTATCTGAGCCGTTCATTGAATCAAAGCAGATGATGCATGAGCGGAAGATTTTGCTGAAGAATCCTTGGAATCGTACGATCTCTGGGTATCTGCAAGTCAAAGGGCCAGAGCGATGGAAGATGGAGCCTGTACGTCAATTCTTCTCGATACCTGCAGGTCAGAAAAATAGTTTGTCGATCAAGTTGCGGTTCCCGCTTTCAGAGACGTCTGGTGATAAACAGTTGGTTGCGAGGTTTAAATTTACTGCAGATATGGATTATCAGATTGATATGGGGACGCCGATGGAATTGGGGCTTGAGGGGATTGATTTCTCGGCAACATTATCATTGCGGCCTGGATTGCAGGAGGGGGCGACGGATGCGGTGCTGGTTTGTTTGATATCTAATCGAAGCTTAGATGAAGTGACGTTGTATTCGTTTGCGAGTATACAGGGCAAACGTCGGCAAGAGGTTCCTGTGCCGAAGTTGATGCCGGGTGAGACGGTGATGCGAAGGTTTTATTTCGAGGATGTTGAAGAGGCATTAAAGAAATTTTCGGTACGTGTGGGTGTGCGTGAGGTGGATGGGCCGGCGGTTCTGAATCAGAAGATAACTTACGGCACGTATGAATAAATCAGGACGAGTGATAAAAAAACAACGATGCATGAAGCATCGCTGTTTTTGTTTGTTTGGCTTGGAATTGGGTTCAGGTCATATCATCAAGCAGGCGGATTGCTTCTTCCAAATCTTTGTCGCCTCGGCCTGAGAGGTTAACGACAAGGATTTGATCTGATGGCATGGATGCGGCGTGTGTGATTGCATTTGCGATGGCATGTGATGATTCGAGTGCGGGGATGATACCTTCGATACGACACATGGTAGTGAATGCTTTGAGGGCATCGGTGTCGGTACAAGATTCGTATGATACACGGCCGCTGCTATGCCAGTGGGCGTGTTCAGGACCAACGCCGGGGTAATCAAGGCCCGCAGAGATTGAATGAACCGGTGAGGTTTGGCCGTCTTTGTTTTGGAGTATAAAGCTGCGTGAGCCGTGCAGGATGCCGGGTCCACCAAAGGAGAGTGGGGCGGCGTGATCACCGAGCTGATTGGAGCGACCACCTGCTTCGATGCCAATGAGTTGAACGTCTTTGTCATCGATGAATGGGTAGAAAATGCCAGCAGCATTGGAGCCGCCGCCGACGCAGGCGATGACGGTGTCGGGGAGACGCTCTATTTGATCGAGGCATTGTGCGCGGCATTCGATGCCGATGACGGACTGGAAATCTCGAACCATTTGTGGGAATGGGTGCGGGCCAACAACAGAGCCGATGATGTAGTGCGTGGTTTCGGATGTACTCATCCAGTCACGCATGGCGGCATTGGTCGCGTCTTTAAGTGTGCATGAGCCTGATTCGACGGGTACCACATTGGCGCCGAGAAGTTGCATGCGCTTGACATTGGGTTGTTGGCGACGCATGTCTTCGGTGCCCATGAAGACGTCGCATTGCAGGCCGAATTTAGCTGCGGCGGTTGCGGTGGCGACGCCGTGTTGGCCGGCTCCGGTTTCAGCGATGATGCGCTTTTTACCCATGCAGACTGTGAGCATGGCTTGGCCAATTGAGTTGTTGATCTTGTGAGCGCCGGTATGGGATAGATCTTCTCGTTTGAAGTAGATCTTGGCGCCGCCGACGTGCTTGGTGAGTCGTTCGGCATAATAGAGTGGTGTTGGGCGGCCAACATATTCGCTGAGGTGACGTTGGAATTCGGCTTGAAATTCTGGATTATGCTTGGCGTCCTCATATGCTTTGGTGAGTTGTACCAAAGCGTTATGTAGGGTTTCAGGCACAAAAACACCGCCAAAATCGCCGTAATGGCCGGTTTCAGAGGGCAGGTGTGACAACTTGGATGGTTTCTCGGATTCCGTGTTCATAGGCATACTTTATGCCATGAGGAAGGTGAGATGCAAGCTGGCGGGTGTGTGTGTTATTTGCGTTGTTCTCTGCCACGGATAGCAGTTGCGAGATTCTTTTGGAGTGTGCGGTAGATGGAGCTTTGGTTGTTGGCTGGATAGTAGCGTTCGATGGCGTTGTAGTGGTCGATTGCGGCTTGATATTTACGTGAAGTTAACAGGAGATAGGCTTGCTGCATATCGTCAGAAAGTCGCTTGGTCATGCTCTCCTGGAGTTCGGTTAGAAGCCGATTGTAGATGGGATCGGAGAAGGTTCGCTGGTCGGTGTATGCTTGCGCTTTACGGAGTGCACGTAGCGCATCATAAAGTGCTTCAGGCTCTGAATCTTTGAGGGCAAGTCGCTCGTTGGCATGATTGATGAACTCGGCAACTTGTCTGGGGTTGGGCGTTTCTTTAGGGTGATTTTTGAAGAGTTCTTGGCGGATTGCGGTCTCGGTGATGTTGAGGCCTTTTGTGTTGCCCATTGTTGAATCTGAGGAAGAGAGTGAACTGAGGATTAGGACGAGTGCCAAGAGCGCAGCAGCGTACACACTGCCAAGAATACTGAAGAGCTTGATGCGTTTGGCAGAGGATTTTTCTACTTCCGGCTCGCTACCATTTTGGGTGGCGGTTGATGCTTGTTCAGCATGAGAGAGCGGCTCAAGTTCGAAAAGAACATCGCGGCCAACTTTAACTTTGATCGGTGAGAAGAAATCAAATGGTTGGTTAGAGATTTTTTTGTTATTAATCCGTGTTCCATTGGGGGAATGGTTCGTGAAATGCCAGAGATTATTGGTGAATAAAAACTCGCCATGCTTACGGCTGAGCGTTTCGATATCGAGGCAAATTGTATTATCGAGTGCGCGTCCGAATGATATTGGTGATTGTTGTAATGTAACAACACGACCTGCCTGAGGTCCGATGAGAAGACGGATTTGTACGGAAGGGATGTCTGGCATTAGAGATCGCCTTGAATTAATCGGATTAGGAGCGGGCTAAAGACAAGTGTCACTACAGCAATAAGTATGAGCATTGAGGGGATTAGAATGCGAAGTGATGCTGATGCTGCAAGTTTTTCAGCTCTAACACTTCGCTGTACACGAAGCATGTCGGCTTGTGTTTGTAAGATCGCAGCGAGAGGGGAGCCGAGCTTATCCGCTTGGTTGGTTGCGGCGACAATTGATTGCAAGGATTCAATTGGTATACGCTTGGCGAGATTCGTGAGAGATTTAGCTCGCGTGGAGCCAAACTTTATTTCATTGATGGCGAGTTGCAGTTCCTGATTGAGATCTTCATCAGGATTATCTTTAATGAGTGTTTCAATGGCTTCGGTAAATGAAGCTCCTGATGACATAGTGAGGGATATCAGATCGAGTGTGTAGGGGAGCTGCTTGGCGATGCGATACAGACGGTGTTTGGCAGCATCCCTGAGTGTCCATAGCGGGATGTAAAAGCCCGCGAAAAATACGAGAGGGATTAATAAAATTAGAATTGTACTGCTGACGATGAGTTGGATGAAGACGGTGCCCATGCCGAGCAAAAAACAAGTCATGAGGCATATAGCAAGATACTCTTCGACGCTGTAGCCAGATCGGTTTCCAGATGCATTAAGATCACGCCAAATGCGTGTACGGATCGATTGGATGCCGAATTGGTTTGCAATAGCGAGAAAAAAACCAGTGATGGGCGCGAGGAACGTGTTATCAAAAATAGTTGATTCGGCTTCTGCAACGGCGCCGGCAAAACGGCGATGGATGGGTGGAGCTGCACTGACCGGGAATCTGAAAATGGTATATATCAGCATAAAAATGCTGCTGAAAACCATGAGGCTGATGACGGATTGTGTGACAAGATCATACATATGAATGCCTAATATTGAGTTAGATTAAATATCGATCGCTAGTATTTTTCTAATCCAGACGAATGCAAGAATGAGCATGGCAATGATGCCAAGGAGGATCATGCGCCCTGTAGGGAGAATGAACAACATTTCGAAGCCTTCGGGATCCATGATGTAGAGTTGGATTGAAAAGAGGATCGGCATGCAAGCCATCATGACTGCTTGAAAGCGGCCTTGTGCTGTGATGGCGTCAAGCTTACCTTCAAGGCGGTGAATCTCGCGAATAGATTCGGCAATTCGATCTAAGCTTTTACCAGAATCACCACCACGTTTACGGTGCATTTCAATGGCGGTAAAGGTAAGTCGGTAGAGCGGTGAGCCAACACGATTGCCGGTGTTACGCATCGCTTGGTTCAGATCTAGACCCATGCGATATTCACGAAGTAAATGATTGAATTCCTGTTGGATTGGTCCAGTGTGGTTGAGGACAAGGAGCTCGATTGCTTGTATGAGGTTGAGACCAGCTCGGACGCCAGAAGCGAGGGTGGTTAGGCCATCAACGAGTTGGCTGTCGAGCAATTTACGCCGTTTTGCTTCTAGATGTTTAATGAGAAAGTGTGGGATGGCAAAAGTGATCGCGGCGAGAATGGTGCCGAGGATTGGGCTGCTTGTGGTCAAGGTGCCAAAAAGAAAAGCGAAAGTGATGGCTGCAGATGTTGCAATCATCGCGTGTTGAGGTTTGATATCAAGTAGTAGCTGCTTACAAAGGACGGTTTCGTACTTGATGATTTGTTGTTGCCAATAACGTTTGCATACAGAATGACCATGTCTGATAAGTAGATAAGTCGATGCAAAGGTCAATATGAGAATGACGCTAAGGTTGAGTTCAGAGGACAGATCGATCATAGAAAGACCCCTACATCAAAGATTTCTTTTTCGATCAATTCATCTGAGAATGCAGGCAAGTAGCCAGTATGGCGAAGGCGAGGTTGTTTCGGATTCTTCAGAGTGAAGATATCTTCGAGGAAGATTTTCCCTGTATCACGATCAATGCTTGTGAGTTCGGAAATATTTGCGATGCGGCGAGATCCATCTGGAAAGCGTGAAATCTGAACAATAAGATCGACCGCTGACACGATTTGCTCTCGGATCGCACGGATCGGCATATCAACACCCATGAGGACAAGTGTTTCGAGGCGTTTAGCTGCATCATATGGTGAATTAGCATGTAATGTAGACAGAGAACCATCGTGGCCGGTGTTCATTGCTTGGAGCATGTCTAGTGCTTCAGAGCCACGGACTTCACCAACGATGATACGATCAGGCCTCATTCGCAAAGCGTTGCGAACAAGCTCACGAATAGTGAATGCGCCTTTACCTTCGACATTTGCTGGGCGTCCTTCTAATGGAACGACATGAGGCTGGGGGAGGCTTAATTCCGCAGATTCTTCAATAGTTATGATTCGCTCTTCTTGTCGGGCATAGGCGGAAAGGACATTAAGGAGTGTTGTTTTACCTGATGCAGTTCCACCAGAGATAATGATATTCTTTTTACCGATGATGCAACCTTGTAGGAAGCGTGCGCATTGCTCACTGATTGAGCCACGGTCAATCAAGTCGTCCATCGTAAAAGGCACCCAACCGAATTTACGTATGGTCAAACACGGGCCGGTCAATGAAAGAGGGCTGATGACAACATTTACACGGGAACCATCAGAAAGTCGCGCATCAACAAGCGGCACGGATGTATCGACGCGGCGGCCTACAGGTGCCAATATGCGTTCGATGATCGAAAGTAAAATCTCGTTTGAAAAGAAATTACGGGAAGTATTCTGAATAATACCGTTTTTTTCAATATAAATATTGTCTTTGCCAACAACCATGATTTCACTGACCGATGGCATTTCTAATAAATCTTGTAATGGCCCAAGGCCAAACAGAATGTCAAGAATATCCTTTGATAAGCTTCGATAAACGATGTATCGACGTAGCGGTAAACTAATAGATGCATAGTGTTGTGTAAATAGTTCTTCAAACGACTCATCGGCGACAGCAAGGTCTTCGTTGATCGTCGTCGGATCGAATAGTAATGGCATTAAATCGACAATTGAATTGACAATGTTAACGATGTCTTGCTCTTTTAATGGATCGAGCATGGCGTCATCGGCGGCTTGATATTCTGTACGGATGTGGCCGCGACATTGCCTGACAACTTCGGATGAAACGAGTCTGTATATTTCTAAACTGCAGGCATAGCATATGACATCTTCGCTGAGTTGCTCAATATTTTGATTGAGGATTTCATTTAAGTGCTGTTGAACTTGTGTGACAAAGTTTGCGTCCTGCTTGTTGAGATGGCCCGTTACACGCAGATTCATTAGATCGAGCAGCCTAGAGTGTATTTTCTGCTCGAAAGCCATTAAATCTTGTTGATTTCGCTTTGTGCTACGGTCTTGTTCGCTGACCTGTTCCTTCGCAGCAGCAGTCAGTGAGAATTGTCCAATCTGTATTTCATCGCCGAAATCAAAGAGTTTGGGCTCGCCTTTCTCAATTTCCTGGTTGGCAATTCGTGTACCAGCAAGAGAGGTAGATTCAAGAAACATTTGGTTGCCACGCATGATGATGCGAGCATGTTTCTTTGCGACAAACGCACTCTTAAGATGAAGTTGACACGATGCATCACGACCAATATTGATGATCGTGCTATTCACTTCGACCTTGTTACGTGTATTGGTGCTGTGGTCGTAAACCCAGAAAATCATAGGTGAATCTCACGTTACGAGGTTATCGTTGCCCGTTAGTTGTACGCCCGATGAGTTCCATGACATCAGGATTGATGCCTATGTCAAGCAATTTAGGGCGTTCATTATCCGAGGGGTATCGGAGATGAATTTCAAAATCACCTGCTGTGATTTTTGCGATGCTTGAGAGCTGCGTTGCTTGTTCCGGAGTAACCTCAATGCTAATGGTGGAATAGTTCCCAATTCTGGCATTACGGCTGCTAGCGACCATTTCATCAGACAAGCTTTGTTTGCCAACAGCAATGACTTTGACGCGCTCCATAACTGGCATCACTTTGGTCATCATAGAGCGGGGTTGCATGAATGGCGCTTCAATATCAACAAACATTCCTGGACGAAGAATCCCCGGCAGTGTTTTGTAATTAACAGGTAATGCGATCAGGCGTTTACCCATTGAAATTTTCTTATCAATACGGTCATAAGAAGATTCAGTAAAGTCAGCAAAGAAAACAATACGGTTCTCATACACATCTCGCATGAGCGGCTTGTTCGTTATAACATCCAATGAATCGGTTTTATTGAATTCATCAATATATGCTTCAGGCAGCGAATTACGATAGGTATCGGATAATTTGCATATTTCGATATCATTCTCACGAATGATTTTACCGGCTTTGATATTGTGTTTATAGCGATAAAAGACGACTGAATTTTTCTCAGATTTACTAAGCTGAGATTGTATGTAAAGGAAATTCAATACTGTTACACATAATGCGATGATGATCGCTATGATGACAAGCTTGGTACTGCCTTGCTGTGGTTTTTTCGGTTGAATAACCGGTGTCGGTGCATTGGCTGTTGCGGATTGGTTTTGTGTGAAATTCATATTATTTGCCTGTTCACAGATTATTGCTTTTCATCTTCGATCAGAACCTGTCTCATGAGTTCGTGTAGTTCTGGTGTAGTTTGGATCTCACTTGCGGTTTGCAGAACAGCAAGGCTATTCTTACGGTCGCCGATTAAGATCAAAGCTCGAGCCTTTGCAAGAAGATGCTCGAATTCAATATCTTGAAGCCTAGTATCGATTTCGACCGTTTTCATAATCTTTGCCGCTTTGCGGTAGTTTATTTTGGCTTCAGAGAATCTTGAGTTTTGTCGTTGCTTGTCACCTGTATTGAGAAATTTCAGATATTCGCTCGTAATGCTGAATTGTTCGCGAAGTGGATCAATTTGTTCATGAAGCGAATCAATTGCCTCAGTTTTTGCAATGATTGATTGAGCTTTATCAAGATCACGATTCCGTAAGGCCTCTTTACATAGATCAGCCCAATAGAAAATCGATGCTTCTGTATATTGTTCATTCGCGGCTTCTGTTGGTCTTAGATCAACAGCTTGCTTGAAGTGATTCATCGCTACTTCAAAATCCACTTCATTCATTGCTTTTTGGCCTGCTTGCATAAAGAGCTGGTACTGATCCTCAGCATCAATACGCTTAAGTGCTTCATTCGCAGCAGCATTTTTCTTATAACCTAGCGAACTGAGTAGTGCAGTTTTAGCTCGCTTGTAATCGCCCTCTTGCATTAAGAGCAAGCCTTTTTCAAGCTCAGATCGACTTTGTAGTTGATTGATCTTGTCTCGAAGATCATCAGATTTTTTGATGTTGTACGCCCCCATATATGACTCAACGGCTTTACCATATTGATTGTCAGCTTCTGCTCGTTGCGCCTCAATGATCGCTAAATCGTAGGAAGCATTCGCCAAAAGATTTTCATATTGCTGGCGTAATTGGGAGCTGGAAATACGAGATTTAGCAATTTCTAATTCACGAATAGCCTGATCTCGTCTGCCAATAGCCACTAATTTTTCGGCTTCTTTAATAATGGCTGTCACTTCGATTTGTAATCTTTGATCACCAAGTCTGATCTCAAGTTCTTTGATGAGATCCGTTTCTTCAGTCGTTAGAGAAAGATCACGCCATTGTTCGAGTGTTGCCTGGGCCTGAGGCAAGCGAAGTTCAGTAATATCTCGCTCAATGCGATTCACCGCATCGTAAAAATCACGTCGTTTCTTTGCTTCTTCTATCAGTTGATTGATTTGACGTTTATCCAAACCTTCAAGCACAAGTGCCTGTTTAAAAGCAACAATCGCATCATTGAAATTTTTCTCACGTAATGCTATTTGGCCCTTTGATAGGTTGATACCCGATTTTGCCTTACGTCCCAGTTTAGAATCAACGCCCCAATCATTTGAGACAGTTCGGTAGAAGTTTAGTGCGCTATCAAAATTACCTGAATTATAGTGTTGTTGTGCAGATTCAATTAATTCTGTTGATGTGGAAATTTTTTTCTTAAATGCGTAACTTTGTTTGTTGTACAGTATGATTCCTGTCGCTATACCGGATAGAGCGACGATGCCAAGTATTGAGGCAAGGATTTTATAGCGTTTGCCTACTTGGGGTAGAGGGGCAGTATCATGTGCAGTAGAAACAGGTGTGTCATGTCCGATCGTATTGTTTTGATCGAACATGCTGTCTGGAATATTCAGCTCCAAGAAATGCATACGTATCGCATTGAGCAGATCTACCGTCGTCGGTATCCTTTTGTCCGGTTCCTTCGCGAGCAATCGATTGATAAATTCACCAATTTTTGGATCCATATCAGGCATGAATTGGTTGATAGCGGGTATTTGTGCACGATTGTTCGTATGCCATTTCATCCAGCGAAGCGCTTGATTTCGATTGTCGCGCAATATTGGCCTGAAGGCGATTTCAAAATTAGATCGCCCGATGATTGATTCATATGCAATCAAACCTAAAGAATAAATATCAGAGCGGACGTCCAAGTTTTGACCACTAAGCATCTCGGGAGCCATGTACCGAGCAGAGCCTAGTGACATGGTTTCTTGCTCAGCGATTACGGTTGCAAGGCCAAAATCGGTTAGCTTCAGACCACCTGTCCGCGGTAACATAATATTTGCAGGCTTAAGATCACGATGGATGATCCCTTTCGAATGGATGTGATTCAATGCGACCGCTGTACCCGCTATGATCCCCAGTGCTTGTCGTAGAGGCATTGGCATAGTTGACATTGTCAGCATTTGCTCAAGCGAAGGGCCATCAATGTACTCCATGACGATGAAAATTCCTCTCGGGTCGTCAATGAAGTCGATCATTTTTACTAAAAAATTGGGAAGATCACTCGTGACCTGCTTATGGATACTAATTTCCTGCTGAACGCGATGGCGCAAATGTTCATCATCCGAAGCTGGGTCGAGCATGATATGCTTGACAGCGACGATATTTTTTAAAAGCGTATCTTGTGCTTTAAATACAATCGAACTACCACCCGAACCGATCTGTTCGATAATAGTGTAAGCACCGACTCGATCGCCGGGATTGAGTGGAGATAATTGTGGTTTTTTGAAATCAGGTGAGTTCATGCTTCAATCTTTCCTTCATGGTTCTGACGATTAGCATCACCACAAAGTATTCATGGATATTTACGGGTTTAGCCACGACCACGGCGTAGTCAGTCCCAATAGTTGTTCCGCCCCAGCTAATGTTGCCCCCACAGCCACTGCAGCGGCAAATGGAATTTGAGCGCCCGCATTTTCGAATCTATGTTTTGTACCTGCCCGAACTGACAGAAATGCAACAAGAATTTTCGAGAGAGTTTGCCATATGATTTTCTTGCGAAACATCACGAATATGCAGAAGAGCATCGCGATGATTAGAGCATACACGGTGGTTGACAGAACACATTGCCACGACGCACTGATTGTTCCAACTGCAGCCATAAGCTTGACATCACCTCCGCCTAATCCACCCAAGAAGAACATCAGTGCATAAGGCAACAAACCCGCTGAAAAACCAAGCGTTGCAGCTTTAAGACCCGTGCCATAATCCATCCAACCTGCGATGGCCCAGAACATAAACCCTAAGACAATTGCAGAGTATGTGACGCGGTTGTAAACCAGACCTTCTCTGATGTCTGTAATCGCAGAGATTACAACCAGAGTGATTAATGCAATAAAAGCAATTGCAGAAACGTATGGCATTTGGCGTCTCAACCTCTCGAGTTAATAAGCAAGGCTAATCATTCAACTAAAAATCACTTGCCTCAGATTCGCTCTGCACGTTATCCCATTTCTCACGTACCCAGGTTGAAATTTCTTTTCGGAAGATTACAAGTACGATCAAGAGCGGCAAAACAATCGCACCAATAATTAACAACTTCTCAATACCTTCTGCGCCCTGTTCAGATCGATGCAATCTTAACAAGGCATTCTTACCGCTCTCGCATCTCTTCTTTAGTGTCGTTAGCATGTTCATCCTTCCATTCACAATATTCTTAACAAAATCCAAAACGCTTGCCCGCCGAACACATATCAACATTCATTAAGGAAACGGCATGCCATTCAGGTCTACCGTAATCTGGTAATGCGTAACTAATAGGTCAAGCATCATCTGAATAATCACATAGCTTGGCAACACGATCGCACCAATGACAAGCAAATACTCCAGTGCTGTCGCACCACGTTGATTACGCTTAAAACGTCTGAGCGACACTTTAAGCTTTCGTACGTGATAATGTGCCAGCATCAAAATCATGCGAGCTCCATTCAAGTGGTTTCCGCAGCAGCCAGCCCAAACACCTTGCGTAGTGCATCGCCGCACTGATCCAACTGCTTATAATTAAGACGGTCTGCTAGCTCAGGTCTTTCACCTGTCCATGCCAGTTTGTGTGAATTATTTTGAGGATCATCGCTTTTAGACGATTCGAGCCTATAAATATCCCGTAAAACGTGTCTACCATTCTCACCCAATGAGCCAATTTCCGAGATCTGTGTAACCATTCGTTTCCCGCCCTCTTGCCGAGACATCTGGATCACCAAATCAATCGCCGATGCGACTTGACCTCGCAGCGCAACCAACGGCAAATCCACTTTCGCCATCATCGCCATTGTTTCAAGGCGGTTCATCGCATCCATTGGATTGTTGGCATGCAATGTCCCCATCGATCCGCCATGGCCCGATGTCATCGCCTGAATCATGTCCAGTGCTTCCCCGCCCCGCACCTCGCCAATAATGATCCGGTCAGGTCGAAGTCTAAGCGATGAACGGAATAGATCACGAATAGACACACCCCCATGACCGAAGCGATCCGGCGCTTTGGTTTCCATCGAAACAATGTGTTCTTTTTGTAATTGTAACTCAGCAGAATCTTCAATCACAACAATCCGCTGTTCCGATGGGATAAATACAGAGAGCGCGTTCAGTAAAGATGTTTTGCCTGATGACGTGCCGCCTGTCACCAGAAGGTTCATCTCGCCTTCGACTGCAAGGCGAATAAAATCCTTCGCTTCGGGCGTTAACGTACCTAGTTCTACTAACCAATCGATATCCAGCATTTCCTTACTGAATTTTCGAATCGTCATCACAGTTCCGCGTCTCGCGCATGGCGATTTAGCCACATGCACACGAGAGCCATCCGGCAACCTCGCATCCATCAACGTTTTGTCACTGTTTAGCGATTGTCTCGTAAATTGAAGGATATTATTCGTTGCCGCCTCGTAATGCTCAAGATCTACAAACCGCGCCGGTGTCTTGATTAGCTCACCGTTCTTCTCAATGTAAATCTCATCAAATCGATTGACCATAACCTCAGCAACACCCGGATCATCGAGATATTCAATGATGGGTGCGAGGTAATGACGGATCGTCGTCTCGAAAATTTTCTGACTTATCATGGCTGCAGTCTCGCCGCACGATCTTTGCAATCGTGCCCTCTTCCTAGGTTGATGCGTTTGGTTCGTCCAGCAGGACGTTAAGGTTGGATTCGCATTTAGTGCGATTTTTGCAGCGTTGCGTTAAAAGCAAAATAAGCGCTATACCATTATAAATCAAGGAAAATCTGATCTAATGCATATTCACTTCGTTTTGCTTCAATATCACGCAGCCTTACTCATAGAACGTCTTTCATCAAATTCTATTGCAACCCTCACACCTAAAGACTGCGACAAGCTTCTTATAACGGTTGCATCCAACATGTCCTCCGCTGCAAGCAATGCTTGTCTCGCATCTCGGGCGATACCCACCTGTATCCTCTGGCCTGGATGCAGCTTCGCATGCTGACCAAACACAATCATCGCTCCTCCAGCAGAAACATCCAGCGTTTTTCCAGCCAGATACTTCCCTGTCAGGTGATTGTAAATCTTCACCGACCTCGCAATGCGAATTCGTAAATCTTTCCGTCTTTCAGGTACGTGATACATGGCATACCCCTGATCATGATCAAAGTTAAACGCTATCACTTATATCGGTTATCAGGGATACCCTGCTTAATCCCACTTAACCCGCATATTTTGCCAAGGTGTGATAAAATCATCTTTCAATGAGCAAAAGCCTTTCCATTATCACCGTCACGCTGAATACAGCCAGCGATCGTGTTCTTCAAGCCGACAATTTCACCGTCGGCTCGCACACGCGGGCGACCCAACTTCTACGTTACCCCGCCGGTAAGGGCATCAACGTCTCCCGAACCCTTGCGCGGCTCGGCTGGATGAGTGTCGCAACTGGCTTTGTCGGCCAGCAGCATGCCGATGAATTTGAACAGTCGCTTCGGGATGCCGAGCCCGGCTCTATCAGGAACCAACTTCTCACAGTTCCCGGCTCCACACGCGAAAATATCACCATCATCGATACCGCCAATAATTCCGACACCCACATCCGCACCGAAGGCTACACCATTAATTCCCACAATCTCGGGCGCATCACCACAAAAATCGGCCTTCTCGCGCGGCCCGAATCCATCCTCGTTTTTTCTGGCTCCCTCCCAGAAGGTATTGATCTCGCCGATTTCTATACGCTCGTCAACATCGCCTTCTCCGCAGGCTCTCGTGTCATCCTCGACATCGACGGCCACGCCCTTCGGCATATCCTGAATATCGATTCGTCCCAATCTTCTCCATCCCAACCCGCTCAAAAAATCTGTTACATGGCCAAGCCCAACCAACAGGAACTCGCCGACCTGCTTAATCTTCCCTCATTCAATACCTTTGATGAAATACTGAATGCTGCCCGTCTTCTCGCCACACGTGTCGAGTGGGTTGTTGTCACCCTCGGCTCAGATGGCGCCATCCTCATCGACCCACAAGGCAATGCCTATAAAGGTCACGTCGATATCAATCCCGATCAGATTATCAACACCGTCGGTTGCGGCGACACGATGCTCGCAGGCCTTATCGATGCCCAGATGCGAAACCTCCCCGCAGATCAACTCCTGCGATCAGCTCTCGCGATCGCCACTGCAAACGCTGCCCAGATCGGCGTTGCCGAGTATGATCTATCCCAAGTTCAATCGCTCGTAGAAGAAACCATCATCACGCCAATTGCCTCTTAAAAAACAGTATTTCCTCGTAATGGTCTATAAAAACAAACGCCGCATCATGGATGCGACGTTTGCTTGATCTGGATTTATCCCAGCCCCTTGTATTTCGTTTTGTTATCCCATCCAGCCTATTTGAAGTCTTGCGAACTTCAACCCAAAACCTATTTCGCCGTGTTGCCAGCTTCCGGATGGAAGTAATAGAAAAGAGGCAAGGGGGAAAAGGGGGTGGGGGGAGATGGGCTATGCCCTTCAGGCGGCTGCCATACCCGGGCGACGCTTGCGGCCAACCGTACGTTGGTCGTCTGTCATGCGGCGTGCTGGCTTGTCGTTCATCACTTGGACCAACTCGCTTGGCGTCTTCGCCCAAAGATCAGCACCAATTTCTTCAGCCAATCCGTCAGCACGGTTAAACACACCGCCGCCAACAATAATCTGGACATTCGGGCAGACACCAATTTCGTGTAACCGGTCGATCAGCAGACGCGTCTGAGGAACCGTTGCCGGCATGGCACCGAACACAAGCAGCTTGTCTGCCTGAACCGTTCCCAACTGCTCAACCAATTCATCGTTTGCGATTCCGCCACCACAGAAGAATACTGTGTAGCCATCCGCTTCCAGAAGATCCGACGCCATCTGCGCCGCTAATTCTTCTGACTCTTCCTCACCACACGTCAGCAAGATAATCTCGCCGCGTGATGCTTTCATTTCCAGACGAAGCTGCATCTGATCCACTAAACCGCGAAGTAGGCGTGTTGCATAGTGGTAAGACAGGTTCGTGATCTGATCATTGCGGTGTAGATTCTGGACCATCTCAACGGTAGGCCAGAACAGGTGTGACAAAATCACTTCCGCTGAGCATTCAGCGTCCAGTGCTTCACTCACAATACTTCTTGCTTCGGTGCGGTCACCACTAATCAGTGCGTTGAAAAAACGTTCTTGAAGGACATTGCGACGGTTCGCCATAGGTACTCACTCCAGATCTGTGAATCCTAAGCCTTGCGGCCGATTCCTGAGCGAATGCAAACGTCCTTGTTTAATTCCGCTTTCCAAATTGTTAGTGACCATTCCTTTGGTCAGAGAGGCGTCATTGCTGACACCATATTCATCGATCAAATCCGCACTTTTTCTCCACTGCCATCTTCCCTCCCGCTCTCCACGTCCGGATATATATTAAACCCCCCTCAAATTGCCCTAAAACCGCCTTGTTATACGCAATCCACCTACCATTTCACGTCCAATAATCTTTCTGGACATATCCCATAACATACTCGCCTCAATATTTCCCTAAACCGATAAAAAATCATGACTTGTGATTTTGTAATCCGGAAATAAAACCCACACTTTTACGCCCAATCTGATCCGCCATTTTTACCCTCGACTGCTCGTAATCCGCCACTTGTTCTACCGTTCACTTCAGTAAAAATGATGTAGTAAAACAGACATGTACGATCACATATCACAGCAGAGCAGGGCACCATCCAGCTTCGGAGTCGTCATTCATGATTCAATCAGTTTTTTTCAAATCAATCGTCCCCTTATTAGTATGCCTGCTTTTATTTTTCACACTCGCAGCTTGCTCAACCAACAAAGCAACCGGCCGCTCTCAGCCTAATGTCCTTTCACCCCAAGAAGAACGCGACATCGGTGCGACTGAGGCCCCTAAACTCGTCAAGCAGCTTGGCGGTGAAATTCCTTCCGATGAAATCCGCACCTATGTGACCGATCTCGGCAATCGCCTCGCAGCAGTCAGCGAAGAGCCAGAGCTTCCATGGGAATTTTTCGTGGTCAACGACAATATCGTCAATGCGTTCGCCCTTCCCGGCGGCAAAGTCTTTGTCACCCGCGGCATGCTTCAGCAACTCACCAACGAAGCTCAGCTTGCCGGAATCCTTGGTCACGAGATCGGGCATGTTACAGCACGTCACTTAAATGACCGTCTTTTTCAGCATCTACTCGTCACAGGCGCCGCCATCGGTCTCGGTGTCGCGGGCGGTGTTAATGATGACCAAACCTTGGAATGGATGGGGGTTGGCGTCGGTGTTGGTGGCAATCTCACGGTTCTCGCCTTCTCACGTGGCCACGAACTCGAAGCTGACCGTCTCGGTCTCCGGTACATGACCCGCATCGGCTATAACCCGTACGCTCAGGTTCAAGTGATGGAAATTCTAAGACGAGAAGCCGCTGCGGGTATGGGGATTGAATTTCTACAAACCCACCCCATCCCCAATACGCGAATCAAAGAACTGACGGGTTACATTAGGAAGGACTATCCAGACTACGATACGCCCGGCCGATACATCTATGCTCAAAAGAATTATCAAATCAGCGTTCTGAATGAACTCGCGAAACTTCCCGACGCGAAGTTACCTGCCAAAAAATAGGGAATTTTTCGCAAATACCCGTCGCGTTGACTATTAAACTGTTACGTTGCTACTTCAACAAACACTTCCCATATAAATCTGCTGTTGTTTGCAGCATAGATTAACACCGAAAATAACCACGAAGTATGGTCTAGATACCTCTATATTTATAGTGCGAATCGACTTTCAGCTCACTTATGTCTCGATTTTTGTGACAGCATGATGTGTATGTTTACATTGGATTGCTTGTTGAAAATGCCAAATCCTTACCCAAAAGATTTTACTTTTATTAGGGGTGTCACGATATGCCTTCTAATCAACGATTAGAATGTTAAGAAAGAACGTAAGTGCAGGAATTTGCGGTAGATGCTAAAATGTTTGAGATGTTTTGTGTTGTTGATTTCACACCAACGGACGCTGCAGGGAATAGGTAATCGATGGAAAAAGACCCGGCGTGGACAGATCGAGATTTAGCGCAAAACCCGCATGAAGCTGAAGATAAGGCAATACGGGTTGAGCAGATGTTCAGCGCAATTGCTGAGAGTTATGACATCAATAATCGGGTTCACTCGATGTGGCGAGATCAGGCATGGCGTCGGGCGGCGGTGAAGATGGCAACCCTTCGCACACAAGAGCAGTGTGAACAAGAGGTTAGTGATAATTTCGGGGGTTTTGTCGATACGGCTGCGACATTGCGGGGGGATGTGGTGATGGATGTGGCGTGCGGGACGGGAGATTTGTCGATGGCCTTCATCGACGGCGGCGCGCAACAGGTTATTGGCATAGACTTTACAGAAAACATGCTGAAAGTTGCTCGGCATAAAAGTATGGGCACCGAATACCAGAACCGCATCTCATATCAAGCGGGAGATGCGATGCGTTTGCCGGCGGAAGATGAGAGTGTAGATGTTGTAAGTATTGCATTCGGCATACGTAACGTTGCGCGGCCGAAGGTGGCGATGGGTGAGTTTTGTCGTGTACTGAAGCCTGGGGGAAGGTTGATTGTTTTGGAGTTCAGTTTGCCGACAAACCCTTTGCTTTTAATGGGTTATAACTTTTATTTTCGGCATGTGATGCCGCGGACGGCGGCGATGATTGCTCGTGATAAGAGTGGTGCTTACAAGTACTTACCGAAGAGTGTGAATACATTCATCGGGCGAGAGCAGATGGTGGGAATGATGAACGAGGCGGGGTTTGAGGGGATTAAACAGAAGGCGATGACGTTTGGGATTGCAGTGTGTTATCGCGGGGTAAAACCTGCTAAATAGTTGTCATTCAGAGGTTTGTGGATATTTAGGTGAGACTTGCCGAAAGTGAGTGGGGTCACTAGACTGTTAACTTAATCGATGGATTTCGCGATATTCGTGTGCCCATTGGTTCAACGTGTTGATAGCGGGGTGTAGCTCAGCTTGGTTAGAGCGCACGTCTGGGGGGCGTGAGGTCGAAGGTTCAAATCCTTTCACCCCGATTAACTTGATTAAGAAGCTGCCTTTACGAAAGGGCGGCTTTTTTTGTGCGCACCTGTTGAGCGTTGATTTGAGTTTCACATGTTGGCTGTCAGGTTGTGTGTGGGTTGGGGTCAAAGTGTGCGAGGATTGATTTGTAGTTTTGCATTGTGCGCGCGTTTGAAATTTATCGTGAAGTGGCATGCGATTTGCTCGGCGCATTCTGTATCCATGTATACGACGGATGGAGTTAATGTTTTGTACGCTCGTAAGCTGACTGAAGATGATGAATCGGTCATGGCGAATGGTGGTGAGATGGATCAATAATTCCAAATTCTGTCGCGGCATGAGATGTATTTGGCGTTTGAATTGCTGGGAATGAGGGGTGGCTGGTGAGAGTCGTTGATTTGTCCGAGTTGATTGGATTGCGTGGCGATCGCAGAGCACGGCTTATTGATGTCTCATGTTGTTGATACGCCATAACTAATGATTAGATAGATGGATGTTTGAATGTTTGATTGCTGTCATGGGGTGATGCCAATCAATGTGATCTGATTGTGAATGGGACAGGTGGTCAATCGTTTGGAGGTGAATGGCTGATTCGCTGGGTTTATTAATTAAGTAGCTCGCTGGAAATCACTCGTATAGAGGGGATGTGAGATGGGGGGTGAGGGAGAGGGGGGGGCGGTAGAGGTGGGGATAGAATGGGATGAGGGTGAAATGATGGGGGGGAGGGGATTATGGGGTTGATCGTTGATAGTTTTGGATTGTGAACTGGGGGGTGAAATGAAGTGATTGGTAAAGAGGGAGGCCGACGTCTGAGGCTTGGAGGGTGGCGTGTGTGGCGTTTTGGGAGATGGCCTGATTGAGGAGGAAGTGCATGAGTTGGCGCGCGAAGCCGTTGCGTTGATGATCGGGATGGATGCCGAGACAGTGAATCCCTGCGATTTTGTAGGTTATTTCGTCGTTGCTTTCGGTATTGGCATGGTGTGTGATATGCAAAACCGCTGTGCCGACGGGGGCGTCTTCGTGCAGGGCGAGGTAGTATTGGATGTCATCATAGGTTTGGCTGAGCAGGTGTTCAGGGATCTGGTATTTGAAGGCGTGCGGGTAGATGGATGACCATTGGTGGGCGAGGGCGGGTGTGTTGACGCGGATGATGTTGAGTGGTTTGCGGTGGGTGTGGGGGGCAGGAAATTGAGGTGTGTTGTGGAGTGGCTGAACCATGGCGGTTTGGGTTGAACGACGTGTGAAGCTGGCATCGAGGAAAGCCTGCTCGTGGGTGTGATCGGAGGTGAGGTTGAAAAAGGAGATGGTCATGTGCGCAGGGATCGAGGGGAGGATTTGGTTGATTTTGGTGAGTGATTGCTTGATGGGGTGTGTAGATGAATCGACGGTGAGCCACAGGCGGTTGGGCCAATCTGAATTGGGGGTGAAGAGATAGGAGAAGTGCGGGGTGTGCTCGACTTTGTTGAAGGGTGCGGCAGCGGTTTGCCAAAGTGAGGTGAGGTTGTTGATGTTTGCGGTATTGAACATGGCGGGTGTGTGGCATGTGGATTGAATCATGGTGGCTGGCTCGTCTGTATGTGGTGAGGTCATGGTAATGTAACTGTCAGGGCTGCTGAGGTATTTCATTGCTTTTGCGGAGAAAAGAGATTGTGAGGGGTGTGGTCTTGAGTGTGATTGATAAGTCTAACAGAAGGTTAGGCTAAATATTCTATAATTATGTGTAAATAAGCTGTAAAAATAGGGGTATCGTGTAGGTATGGTAAAATAGAGTTGTGGAATGATCGAGTTAAAGGTTACAAGATGGGTTTCACTTGTTATAATGCCTGTAGAAAAAAATAATGAATGACAAAACGCGGCGTTGCTGCGAATCATTTTCTAGCTGGTTTTGGTTGGTTTAATAGTTTGGTTGGTCACGAGGGAGTATGGCTGCAAAGCCTGGGAGTGGTGTCACTATCTGTTTCTGTGAGAATCATTTAAATGATTCGACGGTTCATGTTGACGTACATATTTGTTGGTTGCTGATGAAGGTGTGTGTTGTGTGAGGCAGTTATGTCTTACGGCAGATTTGTTGTGTTTACTTCTTGTAAGCATGATGATTTGCTTAGGATGCAACTGTGCTTGTTTTGTGTTGTTTGTGTGATGCCCGTGTGTGTATGGGGAACGGGTAAGTTGAAGTAATTATTTTGGATCTACAGCGAGGCTGCATATGGTATTGATGCGTAAATCAGGGAGTGATGTGATGGTAACACTTAATAGTCGTTCGGTGACGAGCCGAAGCGGGGTTGATATTGCGAATAAGGTGCTGCGTGATTATGGGATTGAATTGGTGACAAGCCAAATGAATCGCCAGTTGGCGGTGATGAATGAGTTTGCAACGTTACGGGTGATGCATGATGGTGAGATGGTGTGTGAGGCGGGGACAGGTGAAGCGGTGATTGAGAAATTGGGCGAGCTTTTGCCGAATGCGGATTTGAGGAAGCGGCGTGTGTTGGTGACGGAAGATTATGGGCGAGAGGTATTGGAAGTGATATTCGCGGATGGTGGTGGTAAGGCGTAGGTTGTTGGGAGTACGTAGAGAAAGCGTAAGCAAGTGCGGGGTGCAAAGGGGACGTGGCTGGAGAAGATGGGGAGATTGTGGCCAATGTGTTGAGTGGCTATTGGGTTGAGATTGGATGGTGTGGGGGAGACAAGGGCTCTACTGAAAAGTGGAGTTCTTGTTTTATATAGGTGGCGGTATGATGTGGGTATTCAGTATGGGAGTATTTGGCGATGAGCAAAGAATACAAGAAGATCTACCGTTTATTGGGTGAGCTGACAATGATTCGTGCGGAAGATGGTGTGAATGCGGATGTGTTGGCTGGGCGTTATGGCGTGGCGAAGCGGACGATTTTCCGTGATATTGAAACGTTGCAGGAGACGGGGATACCGGTGTTTTTTGACCATGGGAGTGGAGGGTATCGTGTGAGCGATGCGTTTTTCATGCCGCCGGTTGAGTTGACGTATGAGGAAGGGTTGGCAGTGTGTACATTGTTGAGCCATATTGCGGATGGTGGTCAGATTCCGTTTATCGAGCCGGCAAGCCGGGCGGTGATGAAGCTGAAGAGTCAGATGGGTGATGAGCTAAGGCGAGAGCTGAGCGAGATGGACAGGCATATTGGGGTGCATCTGGCGGCGAGTAGCGAGGGGGAAGAGGTGAGGGATGTGTATGAGCGCGTGAGGGATGCGATTGTGGATCGTGTGGTGTTGGAGTGTGAGTACGAATCGGTGGGTGGCGGTGAGGGGGGGGCTTTTGAGTTTGAGCCTTATACGCTTTATTTTGGGAAGCGGGCTTGGTACGTGTATGGGATGCATAGTGGGCGCGGTGAGGTGAGATGTTTGAAGTTGCAACGGTTTGCAACTATCCAAGAGTTAGACAAGAAATTTGTGATGCCAAAAGATTTTGAGGTGGCGACGCACTTGGGGAATGCGTGGCGGATGATTCGTGGGAAGAAAAGGCATGAGGTTGTTTTGCGTTTTGATGCGGGTTTTGCGGAGACTGTAGCGGATACACGATGGCACAAGACGCAGGAGTTGGTGTATTTGGAAGATGGCGGATTGGAGTTCAGATGTGAGGTGGATGGGTTGGATGAGATTGTTTGGTGGGTTATGGGGATGGGGCCGCATTGCAAAGTGATTGAGCCGCGTGAGTTGGTGGAGAAGGTGAAAGGATTAGTGAAGGAGATGGCGACTGTGTATGACGGTGTGGATGTTGGTGTTTGATAATGTAGGAGAGCGATATAGTCTTTGTGTGTTTGGAAAGAGAGGGAAAGAGACTAGGTGAATAACACGGGGCGAAGAAATTAGTGTAAATATAGGATGAGCCTAATGACAGAAAGGGGGGTTAGGCTCCATATGAAGATATGCTTGTTTACACCGAATTTTTATCCAGAGGTAGGTGGCGCGGAACGAGATGTAGATTTATTGGCGATTGAATTGGGGAAGCGTGGACATGAGGTTGTGGTGTTGGCTGGGAAGTCAAAGGGGGAGATGCCTGAGTTTAGTTATGAGGTGATACAGTACTTAAGGCCACCGAAGCAGAATATGTGGCCGGAGGTATTGGTGTGGCCGCTATTGAAGGCTCATCGCCGTCATCGATTTGATGTAGTTTTGTCATTCTATGCATACCCGAATGGATATGCTGCGAATCTGTTTCGGCGATTAAGCGGTGTACCTGTGCTAACGACTCCACGAGGGGGGGATCTGTATCCAAATTATCATGGTTTGAAGAAGATGCGCGTTAGTGGTGTGATTAAGCGTGGGTATGAGGGCGCGGATGCGATTGTGTCGATCTCGGATTGGTTAACGGGGCGGCTGCATGAGGTGATGGACAAGCCGTGGCCTCGGATTGAGACGGTGTATAACGGGATTGATTTGGATGAGTTGGATCGGATGAGGGAGTTGGTGAAGGAACACGAGCCTGAATTTTTAGAGGAGATTGGTGGGCGGAAATTTATTTTGCATTTAGCGCGGGTTGCTGCGGTGAAGCGGCCCGAGTTGGCGGTACGAGGTGTCAGTAAAATGCGCGAGATGTTTGAGAAGGAAGGTCTTGTGTATTTGATGGTAGGGGATGGCGGGGCGTTTGAATCGACTAAGCGATTGATAGATGAACTGGGGGTAGGCGACTTGGTGAAGATGCTGGGAACAAGGGTTGGTTTGGATAAAGCGTGGTTATATGAGAATGCTGAGTTTTTTGTATCGACATCCCGAGAAGAGGGATTTGGTAATGTGACGATTGAAGCGATGTCGCATGGCTTGCCAATGTTGGGATCGAGGATTGGGCCGCATGAGGAGCTGATAGAGCGGTATGGCTGGGGGAGGATATTTGAGTCGGGGAGCGTCGATGATTTTTGTGAGAAATTGGGTGAGATGTGTTATGCGGATCTAGATGCGATGAGTGAGATTGCAATGAGTACACGTGAACAGTTCGTGTTTGAAAAAATGGTTGATGGGTATGAACAGGTGCTTTTTGATGTCGTTGAAGGGGCGAAGGGCAATCGTTCTGTCGAGAGACGTGCGCTTGAGATTAAATAAAAGTCAGTTGTCAAAACAGTTTGAAGAGGGATGAGTACTTCATGTCTGCACCTGTGATCACCATTATTAATGTTATGTCGTTGCCGTTTTCGGGTGGTACATGGTTGAATCTGATGTTGGGTGCTGGCGAGGATGCGTTTTCGATCGGTGAGTACCGGGATGTGATTTATAAGGGGCAAGGCTATGCGGAGTGTGTGACACATGATACAGGTTGTGAGGTGTGGCCAAAGGTAGATGTGAATGATGAAAGTGCGGATGTGTTTTTGCAGTTGGCGGAAGTGACGGGAAAGAAGGTGTTGGTGGTTAATGGGAGTCGGAAAACGTTTGAGTGGCAACGTCACCAACGGATACGGCCGGTGGTCTTGTATTTGCAGAGAGATATGCGGGCATTGGTTGCAAGTGCGTTACGGAAGAATGTTCATGGTGGATTTATGAAAACTTTACGGTCGTATGCGCATGAAGAAGTGCGGATGCGGAAAATTATTAAGCGTAGTGGGTTTGAGCCGGTGAGTGTGTTGTCGTATGAGAAGTTAAAAGCGGATACTGCCGGTGAATTGCAACGGGTGAGTCAGGAGCTGGGGGTTGCGTTTGATGAGGGGCAGTTGAGTTACTGGGAAAAAGATCATTGCTATATTGGTGGGAATCGGGGAACACTGCTAAACATGTTGGTTCAGCAAGATAAACAAGGGGAGCATATTTTGAAAAAACATCAGCAGTCGGGTGATATTAAATGGGATTTTTCGACGTACTCTAAGAAGCAAGATCTTGCTTGTTTGACGGATGAGCGTTGGCGGAAAGAGTTGAGCCAATGGCAGAAGTTTGTGATTGATATGACGCTGCTGCCGTTTAGCCAATTGATGAGATTGGGTATATAGCGGAAATGCGTGTGAAAATGATAGAAAAAAACAAGACCTCCCTGAAATGTGGGAGGTCTTATCTTTATGGAGGTTCTAATTTAATGTTAGAAGTTGAGTTATTGGAGGATTGTGAGTGCTGCGAGGTACCAGCCGGACATACGTGAGCCTGGGACGAAGGTGATGGATGAGATCGCCTTGTCGGGTTCAGGGTTGGTGACTTCGGTTAGCCAAAGGTGCATTTCACGTTTTTGTGGGGTGATGTGTTTCCAAGCTTTGACGGCTTTACGCATTTCGAGGGTCTGCATGAGGCCGCCGGAGTTGACTTCAGTGATGAGTGATTGGGAGTTGGCTGAACCGTCTGCGTAGTTGTAGATGACTTTGGTGATTGTGGTGTCGCGAGCGAGAGCCCAGAGTGAACCATTGAGGACGGCGAGTTGCTTGGCTTTGACGTTGTCGAGTTTGATCGTGAGTTTGGTGAGTGATTCTTTGGGGGACATGAGAGAGTTGCCGATGACGACAGCTTTGGAGCCTGAGGTATTGAAGGTGATGCCTTCGAGCTTGTTTTCACCGCCGGGGAGAGACGCGACGTTCCAGCCGGGGGCGAAGTTGGTCCATTTGGTTTTGTTGACTGTTTGAGCTTTGCGGAGATCAACGAGCAGGCCGTCTTGAGGGCGTAGGTCGCGTGGTGAGTAGACGGTGTTGTAGATGTCGGCAGCGAGGTATGGGAGTTCGGTTGGTTTTTCAGTACGGTCAGACCAACTGTATTCGGCTGCGAGGATGAAGGCAGTGAACTGATAGAAGTCACGCTCCATCGTGTATTCAGTGGGGTAGTAACCACACCAAGTGGTTTGCATGATGCCGTCGATACCGGCTTCTTTTGCAGCGTTGGTGAAGAGGTAGACGTTCATGGGTTTGAACCATGTGCATGCGATGACTTTGTTACCCATATCACGGAATTGCTTGAGTGAGGGGTATTGGCCTTTGTCGTTGTAGTGCCAATCGGCAACGACCACTTCCTTGGGGAGATGATCACGCATGTACTTGGCGGCTTCTGCGGTACGAGCGAGAGCTTCGAAGTTGTCGTCGGTGCCTTTGTGGAGCATCATGTCGCCCCAGATCATGGTTTTGATGTTGCGATCTTTGAGCCAATCGGTGAGTTTAGTGAGATGGTTTGCGACGAGACGAGAAGCTGCTTCTTCGTCTGTTTCATTGCCACAGAATTTGCAGTCGGGGTTGGGGAATTGGCCACGCATGGTGACTTCATCGTGCCCGAGGTGGAAGGTTTTGGGCTGGAAGACTTCGATGACTTCTTCCATGAGTGTTTGAATGAACTCGTATGATTTGGGGTTTTTGGTGCAGTAAGCGTATGGAGTGGTGGGGTCTTCGACGATGTCTTTGTTTTGACCGTTCTGGAACATCCACTGACCGTGGCCGGGCACGTTGAGTAGGGGGATAGGCTCGATAAAGTTTTCACGGCAGAGCTTTACGAGACCTTTGAGATCCTCGTTGAGGACAGCGTTTTTCTTGTCAGCGAGATCGGGGAATGAATTCCATGTGGCGTGGTCGACTTGGATGACAGCATAGTTCATCTTGTTGCCGGCCATGACGCGTTCGATAAGTTTTTCGTGGAATGGGACACCCTTGAGAGATGGGAACCAGTGTGCGCCACGGCGTTTCATGGTTGGGAAGTCTTTGACGGTGAGTTTTTGAGCGTAGGCGTTGCCGTCTGCGTCGCGTGTGATGATTTGGCGGAGCGTGTGGAGGCCGTAGAAGGCGCCGCGGGCTGATGGGGCGATGATAGTGATGCCTGAGTTGTCGATGGTGACTTGCTGGCCTTCTTCGTTCTTGAACCAGTGAGCATTACGATCGAAGTCTGTTGTGTAATCAGCGCTTAGAGCATCATTGCTGATGCGTATGATTGTGG
This sequence comes from Poriferisphaera corsica, assembly GCF_007747445.1. Lineage (NCBI taxonomy): Bacteria > Pseudomonadati > Planctomycetota > Phycisphaerae > Phycisphaerales > Phycisphaeraceae > Poriferisphaera > Poriferisphaera corsica. The sequence goes on along the minus strand of NZ_CP036425.1, from coordinate 2,398,614 downwards.
TGTTGTCGGAAGAGTTGGTGATAACGGCGGGGTTGAGGCTAATTGTGTTGTATGTTTTGAGGATGCGCTTTGCGGCAGGTTCGAGGCGGGTTTCGCCTTGAGGCTGTGAGATAGCGATATTGAGTTTGTCGTTGAGCGAGATCGTGCCTGCGGCGGTTTCGATCGATTTTGGTTGTGGGACAACGAGAAGCTGTTTTTCAGGGAAAGTACGTGCGTTTTTGATTTTTGTGAGGGCAGGGGTGATGGTGAGTTCTTTGGTGGGAGCGACGTTCTTTTTGTTGGGGGTGATCTTGATGGTCATGACCACATTGAGTGGATTGTCGTGGCTGATGGGGCGAGCGGGAACGCCGATGCCGCACCAGAAGAGTGGGACGGGCTTGGCCCATTCCTGAGGATCAAGACGCGCATCGAAGAAGCGCACTTGACGGTCGGTTTTGATGTCGAGTGTGAGCTTGCCAAGGCGTGTGTCGAAGGTGAGGGTTTTGAAATGTTGAGCGAGATCGTTCTCAACCTGATTGTTTGTTTTGGGAAAGATGGGGACGTGGCCTGTTTTGTAGCCTTTGGTGGTGAAGGCTTTGTAGGGGCGGTTCGCGAAAAGGTTGGCGTTGAAGTAACCGAGGTTGCATTCAATTTCGCCGGGGCGATCGGTGAGCATGACGCCGTCGTATTGAACACGGAGTGTTTCGTTGTCGACTTTGGTGATGGTGTAAGTTGAGCGGTAGTTAGGATCTTGATCAACGGCAGTGTAGACGGGTCGGCCTTGCTCGTTGGTTGTTTGAGTGACTTGGAATGGTCGTGATCCTTGATTGTAGATCAGGCCGGTCCAGCCGGGTTTGACGACGTAGAGGCTGGATTTCCATGTGATGGGGATGCCATCGTAACGGATGGCGAGGCCCTTGCCGTTGAGGGTAAATTCCCACGGTGTGTCATTGGTGGTTTCTTGAGCGGAAAGTTGCCCGCAGATCGTCAGTGCGAGCGTCATGAATAGGATCATGAAGCGTTTGAAAAGCATAAACATCTCCTGAGGGGAAAGTGGCCCCATCAATAAATCCCGGAAGCGTTTTAGTAACGAACAGTGTTGCAATCTTGATTCCATCGTTATTCGTTTTGAGTGCCGGATTGTGGGCATGAAAAACAATGGAATTTATAACAATGTAACAGTGAAGCCTTATAGTTTCAATCATAAAATGGTGGATAATGCGGTCTATTGTCACGACATGCATTGGTTGGCGGTACGGGGTAGCAGATGTGAGAAATATATGACGTAAACATTTGCCAATGAGTGATTAACATTGTCACATTTGTTGCGCGATCGGCCTATTGTTGAAACATTTGAGGGTGTTAGTGTTATAGGAAAATGTCAAAAATTCATTTAAAGATTCTAGTATAAGACCTATGAAGGTGTTATACTTTGATCGTTAAATGTATGTTAGTTTAAGGCTTAAGTTTCTCTTGTATCTTTGTGTCAATTTATGAGCATATAAGCTTACGAAGAGGCTTTGCGGGGTGTTTAAATGGCCTGTATTGATGAAAAATTATCATGCAATATGCATGAATGACAGGATGGGAACCGCTGGCTGCATCGGCATTTCTTCAAGTAGGGGATGCTGTATGCAGCGGCATTTTACTCGCGGGTGGATAGGGCTGACTGAATGTCAGGTAGTGTTTGAAATAAACACGGTGTGGCTGGATTGATAGGCGCTTGGTGAGTGCTAGATTCGTGTCTTAGTACGAGCTGATCGGGATCATTGAGGGGCATTTTGATTATGCATCAGTTGAAATTACCAGTACAAAATAAAAATCAGCCGTTACATGAATGTGTGAAGGAGGCTGTGGTTGAAGCGATCAATGAAGGGGTGTTTAAGCCGGGGGAGAGGATATGTAGTACGAAGGAACTAAGCCGGCAGTTGTCGGTGTCGGTTGTGACGGCTCATCGAGCGATGCAAGAGCTGGTGACGTATGGTGTGTTGGATAGGAAGCAAGGGTTGGGGACATTTGTAGTTGATAAGTTGGATCAAGAAAAGCGGAAGAAGCGGCTGAGCAAGATTGGCTTGGTGTTTCATCGTGAATCAATGATCGGGGATTATTTTCACAGTCAGATCGTTGATGGGCTTCGTCAGGCAGCAAATTTGTTGAATGCTGAACTCACGATGTTGCATTTTGATAGCGAGATGATGGGGAGTAATGATGCGTTTGTGTTTGTAAATCCGACGGCAAATGAACTGGACTATTTTTGTTCTAGGTTGGATAAGGGGACGAATGGTGTTGTGGTGGCGGCGAAGGGGGAGACACTGAAATTACCAGCGATCGATGTGGATAATGTTGATATGGCCTATCAGGCGGTTGAACATCTGTATCAATTAGGGCATCGAAGTATCGCGTATGTGGGTGGTACACATAGGTTGAGTAATAATGCAGATCGTTATGCGGGGTTCCGAAAAGCGTGTGAGCAATTTGGGATTGAGGTTAATGATCGTTTTATGTTGGAAGCTAATGGGGCGAGGTTGGATCGTAATGAGAAGATTTCATTGAGTACGGTGTTTGCTTCGTCAAACAGGCCAACAGCAGTGTTTGCAGCTGGGTATTATTTTGTGCTTGATGTTTATGAAACTGCGATCACGTTGGGATTGGAAATACCAAAAGATTTGTCAGTGGTTGGTGTCGATGATCCGCCTAGTGCGATGTACTTGTCGCCAACGCTGACGACGTTGCGGCAACCTTTGGTTGAGGTTGGGCATGCAGCACTGTCGTCGCTGATTGATATGCTTCGTAATGATGCGAGCGTGAAGCCTAATCAGTTGTTGAGAGCAGAGTTGGTGATTCGGCAATCGTCGGGGCCTCCGGTGGGGTGATCGTTTATTTAGTATTTGATAAGCCGCATATTATTGTGGCTTTTTTTGTGAGTGGTGATCTTTGGATTGAGGTATGGCTATAAAAAAAAGTCCATCATGATGATGGACTTTTTTTTATAGCCATTATGTGAAAGTTATGGGCTTTCGATTCTTTCTTCGTCTGGGTACCAAAGGATCTCGTAGAGGCTCTGGTGAGGTGAATCAGTTTCGATGAGTTCTTCGGGTGCGTAGTTTGCTACGTGGCCATCAACAAATGACCAGTTACTGCTGCCACCTTTCCATGTGAACTCGTCGATATCCATGTGGCGGCTGTAATCTACGATAGATTGAACGTTTTTGCCCGCGAGACGACCACCGCTGTAGCCGATGCCGACGAAACGGCTGGTCCGTGCTACGTGACCGAAGAATGGGCTGGAGTACCAACCGCCACCGCCTGCGTCATTCCACCATGGGCAATATGCTTCACCGAAAAGAATTACGCTTGTAGCTTTTTTAGCGTCAGCGGTGAATACGGTTTCTTCATTAACATCAGGATATGATGTTTTGTAAAAGTCAGGCACTGATGTTGAGAAGATATTGATACTGTAGGAGCGTTGTGCGTCATCAACATCACTTGGGCATCTAAAAATGCCGCCGCCGTATGAGTTGCCGTCGAGAGGCTGGACATCGCCTGGAACATAGCTGCCGATGACAGGTTCGCTGTACCAAAATCTTTCGCGAAATTTGCCTGTAGCGCCTGAATTTGGATCAATACCCATCTCAGTTGGAAATTTACTGTCGTTATCTACAGAGTATGCAACCATTGCGATTGTAAACTGACGCATGCCGCTCTTACATTGAATGTTCATAGCTGTTCTACGAGCAGCGCCGAGAGCGGGGAGCAGGATGCCGATGAGAAGGGCAATAATAGATATGACAACGAGAAGTTCGATCAAGGTGAATGCAGAACGACCGGTGTTCTTCATTCTTAAAAGTTGGTTTGCATGCATCGCGATACCTTCCTTTGGTTAAAAGTCTTCTTAGCAACTTTTATGCATTTAATGTTTAGTCAAGTGACTCGGTTCTGGACATGTGTCCTTTGATTACGGGTTAGGGTCGTATGGGACCAAAACAAAGGGGATGGGGAGGCAGCTAGCGCCGGGGGGTGTGTACGTGAGTTCAATGGTTTGGATTTCTTTGTTTGCTTTACGGGCAAAATTCTGGATGAGAACAACTTCAGGAAATTGTTTCCATGTGATGTTTTTGCTTGGGATTTGGATTGTTCCGCCGCGTTGGGAGCCGTGGTTGACTTTGAGAACCATGGCGCGGTTTTGACACCATTTGCCAGTCCCTTCTGGGGTGTAGGCGATAAGGGCGAGATTACGCTTGTCAGAACTTTTCCAGTTTATTTTGATGTTATAGATAGCACCGTAGTTGCCTTTGTTTGTTGTAGGCAGGTCTGCGATATGGTCATAGCCGGTCATCCATGTGTCACGTTTACCATCGGCGAGGATGAGTTGCTTGATGCCATCAGCAGTGTCGTAAACATGATCTTTTTCTGCTGGTGTGACAAGGTAGTCAGCTTGCTTGAAGAGGCCTCTGCCAGCGCCTGAGCGAGGATGGTCTTTGAATTGGCGGGGAAGCTTGGGGAGTGTGTCGATGACGGTTAGTGGGTTGTCTTCGGGATCGGCTTGGAAGACGGTAATGCGTGCGCCTTGGGAGATTGTGAATTCATGCCAAGCGTGGACGAGGTCATCTTTCTTGGTGATGTACTTATCCATTTGCGGGTCGATGACCATGCGTTCACCGGGCTTGAGTCTTCTTGCACGCTTGAAAGGTGGGGCTGCTTTGAAGAAATCAGTCATGCCTTCTTTAGCTACTTTTTGATAGTAAGAGCCAGGTGTTGGGAAGGCATAGCGAGTGAATTTGAAGATAAGCGGTTCATTGCCGAGGTTTTCGATGACGGCTGAAATTTTCTTTTTGGGTGATGCAGGCGTTGGGACATGGTATGTGTAGAGGCGGACAGTACCTGCGCTGACGCGCTCTTGCATTGCGATGCCGTTACCGATGTGGAAGTACTCGGGCATGTCGGAGAGGAGGAATTGTGGGCCATCAATCGGTGTGCGTGTTAATTCGATGATGGGTGTTGATGTTGTGGTTAGGTTTAATTGGGGTGCATTGATTTGTTGGCCGGGCTTTGATGAGGCTAAGGCTTTGCTCAGTTCCCCGTCTGCACCAGACGGAACCTGCGCATTTACGGCTGCTGTAAACAGCAGCGTGCAAGCACATAGGATGAAGCTCGGGTAAGTAAGTCTCATGGAAATAGATCCGAAGATGACTGCCAATACGTATAAAACCTAATGTAATTTTATAATAATCATGGAACAGTTCAATATCTTATATGGAAGTAATAGTAATACACAAACAAGTGAATAGCTTGTGCATTGTAAGTATATGATATAAATGACCTTATAAATGCAATCAGGAAGGGTAATGGTAGGAATATATGAAAATTACACACATTCTGGATAAAAATATTGCGGTATATTGATGTGATCGATAGAAAAATGGCAAAAAAGCACTTCGATATAATGAGAAAATGTATGGATTAGTATGCCAAGAGTGGAACAAATAAAGTATTGTTTCATGATGTATGTCATACCTGATATGACGTATCTTAAATATGACAATCGATGAGGTGATGGCATCAATAGTCATTGATGAAGAACATTCAGAGATCACAAAAGACGGCTTGACTATGAATGTCGGGTTGGATTTGTTTCGATAGGAGTTTTTGATGAGTTATTTGGGTGCGCCTGACATGAAGAAGCAGCTTGAAGAGATCATTCATTGGTATGAATTACGGCAGGATCAGGGAGGTGGATTGGGTGTAGATGAATTGATGGGTGAACTTGACGGGGTGATGGCTCATGTGAGGGATCAATTTCAGGAAATGGAGATCTGTAGCAGGTTATCTTCACAAGAGCCGGATGATCTGGAAGCGATTAAGTTGCTGCGGCCGGAAGGAGACCGAAGGTTGGTTGCACGGTTGGCTGATATTGCGGATTTCGATGATCGATTGATGGGGGCAATGATGGGTCGTTTTGCGGGTTGTACGTTGGGTGCTGCGGTTGAGCTGCTAGAGATTGATCGAATGAAAGGGTTGGCGGAGATTGGTGGTGATGAATGGCCGCCGATGGATTATTGGCAGTATGTGACGAATGGTGATGTGTTGCGATATACGAAAAACCGTTTTATTGATTACACAAGAGATCGCATGTGCGGTGTGCCTGTAGATGATGATATTGCCTATACATTGATGGGATTGATGGTTGTTGAACGTTTTGGTCCGTGCTTTGGTACTGCAGATGTTGTGGCGATGTGGGATGAGTTAATTCCCATTGCGTACACGGCTGAGGAACGGGCCCTTGAGAATTACCGAGCGGGTGTTGATGTTGAGAAGATTGGTGAAGTGAATAATCCGTATGTTGAATGGATTGGTGCATGGATTAGGTCAGATGGATGGGGGTATATGTCGGCGGGGTGGCCGGAGGTTGCGGCTGAGATGGCGTACCGTGATGCAGTGGTTAGTCATAGGCGGAATGGTGTGTATGGTGAGATGATGTTTAGTGCTGCTATTGCTGCAGCATTTACGTTGGACTGCCCATTGAGAGCGATTGAGATAGGGTTGCAGGAGATACCGGCGAAAAGTCGATTTGCAGATGCGATTCGATGGGCATTAAGTGTTGCGGATGATGTGACGGATTATCAAGATGCACGAGATCGTGTTGAGGCGCAATTTAAGGATATGAATATTGTCCATGCGATTAACAATGCGTGTTTGGTTGTATTTGGAATTGCTTTAGGTGGATTGGATATTACGAAAGCGATTAGCCAGACGGTAGCGATGGGTATGGATAATGATTGTACTGCGGCGACAGTGGGGAGTTTGATTGGTGCGGTTGTCGGTAAGGATGGGATACCGGCGCATTGGACTGAGCCATTTGGCGATACAATTCAGAGTTATTTTAATGGGATTGAAAGTTTCAGTATCAAAGATGTTCATGCGCGGTTTATGACTCAAGCCGAAAAAGTGTGGGCATATCATCAGTCGTCTTGATTGTGATAAGCTTGTTATTAGCGACGAGGAAGGTCATGCGGCGACCAGCGCGGGATAGAGAGCCTACGATCTTTTTGGCTCTGATCTAATGAATGTGAATCAGCGTCGTGTGATGGATTTTCAAAGCGTTGTTCAATGACACGGCCCCAGTATGCGTCTGAGAGTTTGTGTTGTGAGTAATTGTTACCGGTGTACTCACGGATCACAGATTGCCAGAACAAGGTTGCTTTATCGTAGCCATCGATTTGTTTGACGTGCCAATTACCTGAATACATGTCGAATAATGTATGCGCAAACCATTTACCAATGTTACGGTTGCGTGCGTAGGGGCAGACATAGAATTCACGGATATCGAAATTACTTGCGTTGGTTTTTGTAACGATACTGAAGCCGATTGGTGTCATGCCTTGATAGAGGAGATATCCGTCGTTTTGATTGTTGATATCAGAGTCTAATTGAAAGAGGCCGTTCAGGTCTGGTAGTTTGCTGGTATAGGGTGAAAGTTCTGCTTCGTAAGATTGGGCGAGGTTGAGCCAAATGTGATGATTATTTGCGATGACAGGACGCACTTTAAGCTGCTTACTAAGTTTCATGGTCAATTATTGGCAAGCAAAATTTAGAAGTCACGTGGATGGCAAAAATGATGAGGTAGATTGGGGGAGTATCTTAGCTGATCTATGCAGGGAGAAGCGATTTCGGTTGGTTATGCGGAGCCCGTTCTGGCTTGTGATGTGTTGGCGGCGTCATCTGTTGTTTCTTGCTGCGGCTTGTCGGTTGGGTATTTGATGCGTGCATGATAGATAGCACAGAGGGTCTTGACGATGGCCTGCTCGATCTTATTGAGTTCAGAGAGGGTAAGGTTACATTCGGAGAATTGGCTATCCATGAGACGTTTGTTTGCGATATTGGAAACCAGTTGTTCGAGGCGAACGGGAGTCGGCTCTGGAAGTGTGCGAGCAGCTGCTTCAAGACCATCGCAAAGAAGTAGGATGGCTGCTTCTTTGGTTTGTGGTTTTGGGCCAGGGTAACGGAATTCGAATTCGGAAGGGGCGACTTCGTCTTCAGCTTCCGATTGCTTTTTCGCCGCGTGGTAGAAGTACTCAACGAGTGTTGTGCCGTGGTGAGATTCTATGAAGTGGCGCAATGGTTTTGGGAGTGCATATTCGCGAGCCATTTCGATGCCATCTTTGACGTGTCCGACGATGATGAGGAGTGACATGGCGGGCGAGAGTTTGGCGTGACGGTTGGGGCCACCACCTTGGTTCTCAATGAAATACATGGGCTTATTGATTTTGCCTATGTCGTGGTACATGGCACCTACACGGCAGAGCAGGGGATCAGCATGGATTGCTTCTGCTGCGGCTTCGGCCATATCGGCGATGCGTAGTGAGTGTTGGTATGTTCCGGGTGCTTCTTGGGCAAGACGCTGGAGGAGCGGCTTGGACGCATCATTGAGTTCTCGAAGTGTCATGGCAGTGGTTACGTGGAACACAGTCTCAATGAATGGTAATGAGCCTTGTACGCACATACCGACGATCATGCCGGACGTGAGAGCGTAGGCGGATGCGATGAAGATTGCTGTATATTCACCGCTGAGATAAAGCGGTTGTGTGGCGAGGCCAACAATAATGGTAGCGGCAGCCATTACGACGCCGGCGATGGTACCAACTTTGACGATCGTTGAGCGTGTTGAAACACTAGGGAGCATTGCAGCGCAGATGCCGATGCCTGCAAAAATAATGAGACCTACTGATATTGCGAGGTTGAGTGAGAGCATGATGGCTGCGGTGAGTGCGGAACCCATTGCGAGTGCAAAGCGTTGGTCGTATACGATTGAGACGATAATGGTGGCGAGGATGACGGGGAATGTTGCTGTGAAGTAGAGGCTATTAGGCCATAGGTGGGTGGTGAAGACAGCAACGAATTGGCATGTGATGAGGATGGTTGTTAGTGCGATGCCTCGCATTGGGTTGGTTACTATGCGGCGGTTGTAGGTATAGATGTAAATCCAGATGCAAGTCGTGATGAGGAAAAACATGCCGTATATACCAAGCCGTGTAACGGTGATGGTGGTTATGCGGTTGTTGATAGCTTCAAGTTGCTGAGGTGTGAAGGAATCGAGTTCATCTCGAGGGTATGTGCCGAGGAAGGCTGCTTGCTCTTGTTTGATAAGCGATATTTGCTTGTCGGTCAGGATTTGGCCTGCAGGCACCAGCACGAGATTAGCGTCGTAAGGATCACTAATAGGTGGAATTGCGGCGGCAGCAGCGTTCTTGCGATCGGCAGAGAGTTGATGATTGATTAAGTAGTTCGGCTCATTGTCGGCAAGTATGTATGAGATGAGAATGGGTTGGATATTCTTGTCGAAACGAGAGACGAGTTCACGGAGTTCTTCTTGAATGAGCTGCTGGTTAGACAGATCAAAGAATGTACGTGTATTGCGTTCGTCATTAGCGGAAGGCAATCGGCCGTTTGGGCCGGGTAGATTTTGAAGCCGAATTGAGCCGAGCTCCGCCTGATAGCGATTGGGACGAATAATCGGAACACTTCCAAAGAATCGTCTTAGGAAGTTATCGATATCGTTGTACCAGTTTTGGCTAATCTCACTGTTATTGTTGACATACTCTTTTCTGAGGGTCTGTATCGTTTCGTCAGTGATGGGTATTTCCTGCCCATTGATGATACGCTCAGCTTGAGGGATGTCCGCTATTTTTTGATCGTTTTGTGCGTACTGAATGAGCTTGTTGAATTGGTTGCTTAGCTTGTCTAGATAGGCGATGTTTGGGGTGTAGATGTTGAGAGATTGATTGCGGGCGGCTTGTCTTGCGGCTTCGGTTTGCTCTTTGTTCTCGGCTTCAAAGGAAACGCGTGTGACAATGGGGCGAGTGATGAGTTGGCCGACTTCGTAATTGGGATGCTCGACAGATTGAATGGTAATGAAACCGCCAAGAAGCGTCATGATGATGATGAAGATTGAGGCCCAGAATAAATCTTTGCGGTCGATCATTTCAGCCCATCTAGAAAAACTAGATTTCTGCTTGCCAATATTACGACGTACTTCTCGCCTGCGAGCAGTTGATGATTTACCGTTGGCCATAGTTGCCTGAAGGCGACTCCATTGGGTGTGTACAGTAACCGAAGTTACAGAGGCTTTATTATATAGCCTACTGAATGGTCATCGGTTATATGCACGGGTTACTTGCTGGTCCTATAAAGCTGTAAATTGCTTACTTGAGCTTTAGGGGGTTGGACCCCGTGCGATAGCAAAGTTCGTATAGATTTTACTGCGAAAAGTCACTTTGGCTAGTATCAGTCTGATTTGGGGTGAAATTATCATCAGTGCTGATATTGTCGTAATCCTCGTCCTCAATGAAGTTTAGATCCGATTTCTTTGGCTTTTGTTGGCCATAAGCACGAACAATTCTTTGGACAAGTGAGTGGCGAACGATGTCGGTGGGTTGAAGTGCGACTTGAGCAACGCCTTTAACGCGTCTTAGGCGGCGAATGGCGTCAATGAGGCCCGAATCGTTTGGCTTTTCAAGGTCGATTTGAGATGTATCGCCTGTAATGATCATTTTCGAACCATGACCTAAACGGGTAAGGAACATCATCATTTGAGGTTTGGTCGTGTTTTGTGCTTCATCAAGGATGACCAAAGCGTCATTGAGTGTGCGGCCGCGCATGAATGCAAGTGGGATAATTTCAATCAAATCACAGGCCATGAAACGCTCGATGTGATCAAATTCCATCATGTCATGTAGTGCATCAAGCAGGGGACGCAGGTAGGGGTTGACTTTGTCCTGCATCGTGCCGGGTAGAAAACCAAGTTTTTCACCAGCCTCAACTGCGGGTCGTACCAGGACTAGCTTGCGGACTTCACCGTGCTTGAGCATGGAGACAGCAGCGGCAACAGCGAGGTAGGTTTTGCCCGTTCCTGCGGGGCCAACACAGAATGTGAGGTCATGATTTAGGATGGCATCCATATATGTCTTTTGGCCATCGGTTGCTGCGCGTATGCTCCTGCCACGAAGGTAGACATCTAATTGATCCGATGAAGAACGTTTGATGTGGTGCTTGGATGGCGTAGCTGCAATCGGTTCAGATGCGCTTGTGGCGTGACTATGGCGATGACGTGAAGCTGTCGCGATCGTATCAAGTAGGTCTTCACGTGACATGGGCTTGCCATGTTTAGCGGCTTCGATGAGCTTATCTAATACGTGGGCTCCTCTGCCAACGGGCTCAGAATCGCCCGTCATGCGAATCGTGTTATCACGCGCAGTGATATTGATACTTAAAGACTCACGGATGATCTTTAGATTTCGGTCAGATATCCCCATCACTGGAATTTGGTAAGTAGGGTCTGGTAATGTGATATTCAATTCCACGACGAGTTTCCTTTGCCTCAAATCAAGCGTGAGATTAGGTACATAATCCGCTGAATATTCTAGCGTATTTGAAGGAAAAAATGGCGGAATAGATTATTTTGCTTTTTGATCGTGAAGAAGCTTTATGTATTCAACAGGAGCAGGGATGATCACTAGGCCATCAGGTCGTTCTTGTTGGAGCAGATTGCCTTTATCATCATAGCATGAGAGAACGGGGCTGGCATCAAGACCGGGCATAACTTCAAGCCAATATTGATTATTTGCATCTTCAGATGGATAGATTTTTCCAATCATTAGTGCAAGTTTTTCTTTATTTTGATTGAAGCCATAGAACGCGAAATCTTGTTTCTGTGTCAGTGGTAGATTGGCAAAAACTAAGATACGTTCTACCTCGGAGAGGTATTTATCGAGAGGCACTTTCCACTCAAGCATGTTTTCTTTTGAGTCTTTGTCAATTGTGACGGTTAGGTTTTCGCCAAATCGTGTGCCGGTCATGGCTGTGCTGGTGGTATCAGGTAGACGTTCTTTCTCTTTTTGCCGTATTGTAACTTCGATACCCTGGTTGGGATGACTGATAGTTTTTCGAAATGACCAAACTTCAAACTGACGGTCTAATGATTCGAAGTAATCTTGCTTGGTGTCAACAGTTTGCGATGGTAATTCTGCGTGTGCATTGATCTCAATACGTATTCCCAGTTGGCCTAGCTGCTCTTCAAGCTTCTTTTTGATGCGCATGTGGCCGATGTCTTGATTGTTCTTGATTAATCGAAACCATTGCTCTTTGTTTTCAGTTTCGGAGAGTAATGATTTAGACAGTGTGGCGTAATCGATACGCTCTCGTAAAGCCAAGCCATTTTCAATTAGGTCTGAACGATAGTTTTCTAGCTCGTCAGGAGAGGTAAGCTGGATAGAATCGCAAACTTGATTGTAAACTGAGGTATATGTATCGAAGTCGGATGCTTTGCATTCAAAATCGATCATAGCAAACGTCATTGGATCAATTTTGATGAAAGTTTGACCGAATACCCAATCGCCTTTTTCCTTGTCTGGTACGTAAAGGTATCGCTGGAGAGCTTCCACTTTGCCGCCAAGCTTCAAGAGAGTATCTTGCGTGGGGACTGCAGAAGGGTAGGCGAACATAAATTTTAGATCTGCTGTAATCGCAATATCAGCTAATTCAACGGCTTTGGGGGGAGTCAGGATTTTGACCGAGATTAAAAAATCCCCGGAACGAGTGTATTTAACGAGTGAGCCATCACTCGTATTATTTAGCTGGATCGTATCAGGTGGTGGTGCTAACGAAAGTCCGTACGCATATTCCTGCCAACGCTGGTTGTGCTCAAATGAGGTGACGGCATCTTGTGAGAAGACTGATCGTGGGGTGAAGATCACGCCAGAAATCAATAAGGTGATCAGTAAGAAAAGCAGATCGTTCTTGATTGAAAATAGTGCTTTATGCATGCTGTATATACGTATCAATGTGTACTTAGGATGATTGAAGGCATTCAATTTCTACGATTTTGACTCATATTCGTGGAAATTAGAGAGTATGCCTGACATGATTTGGTTGTCAGTCGCAAAAGCTGGGAACTTGAGCTCATTTTTCACCGCATTGGTCATGTATATAACCCAATAATCGGTTTGGTTTTTTGTGATCACAGAAATCCACTGTAGTTGGATATCTTGTTGACTATCAGCTTTCGTATCACCCTCAGTCAGGATTGTCAGACCCTTGTAGCCATCACGATTTTGTGTTTCCACAGTTCTGTAGCTGTTTATTTTGACGGGCATTGTTATGGAAAAGATCTTTTTCGCGATCTGTTCTATCAATTTTTGTGGGGGCTCTTTTTTGTTGAGTTTAATAGATGCTACGCAGAGCTGTAGCTGAGGTGATTCCGGATCAATAAACGTCCAAACGTCAGAGGATTGGAAAGCTTTTCGCCAGAAACTGGTCAATTTCTTCAGTTCACCCCAATGTCCTGGTATCGATAGCGATACAGGGGTGCTATTTGTTGGCTGCAAAATAATTTGATTCGTATTATTTTTAAATAGCGAAGATTGGGTGTTTTTATCGCTCGATTTGACGGATTGATCGTCACGAGCCATCAAAAAGGCCCCTAGGCAAGAGATGCTGAAAACAATAAACATCGTTGCGGAGATGGCAAGCTTTCGATATCGATGGATTGTGTCCGGTGCAATCATGTCTACATCATACTAGCGATTGCTGAGTGATGGCAATGTATTGACTTATTCAGTGACGTTAAGCTGCTTGATGAAGTGGTACGTTGCAGTCTGGCAAATACATATGGTCTTCTTTGAAAGTTGTATCTGTAGCACGGTCGTTCAGATGGGTTTGAATAGAAGCCAGTATAGATTCTGATTGAATTTCTGGTCTATTTTGATGGTCGGACGGATCATACAGGACCTGGAAATTGAAAGACCGTATTAAGTATTTGTTGATTTTCGTATTCTGGCAATAAACCATGTTGTCGTCTTGATCGTAATTGGCAATAGCTGCTTTTATATGTGCTAACTTGGATAATGTGAATCGTGGCAAAATATGAAGTGTGCTAGCCAGATTGTTCAAACGTTGCCACTGGATGAGATTGAGTGCCGAGCTTGCAGTGATCAATAAATGTATTTCACATTCGAAATGTATGCGGTCGATGATATTCCAAATATATTTTTGTTGTGCATCACCAAGATCGTCAGGAATACACTCACACACCATGATAATTCCTTGGCGATCTTGATGATAAGCATCAACAAAAATATTGCTTGATTGATTCAACGTCATATTAAAATGAATCCTATTCAATGAGAGTTCAATCAATCGGGCGAATTTCTCCCCATCCGCCCCGCTGTGCTACTTCTGCAGTAAAAGATTCAGTCATAAATAACTCACTTTCAAATAGAAGTTGGTACAGCTTGTAGCAAAAAATTAGGCTGCTTGCTTGGTGTAATATCTGTTGTGGTAACGATATCCGTAGCCATAGCGATAGTAATAATGTTTGTGGCGAGATCTCTTTTGATCGGTTGCAATCATGCCGGAAACAGGCGCGTTATAGCTTGAGAGTACTTTCTTTGCTTGGTCAATTAATGCTCGAGGGGTTCTGCTCATTCGAGCAATCAAAATAACATCGTCACTTTGTGAGCCAAGGATGCCAGCGTCAGCGAGTTCGATTACAGGTGGCGTATCGATGATTACGTGATCGAATGAAGTACGTAAATGCTCAAGTAAATTTTGCATACGTTTGCTGCTGAGCATCTGTACAGAATCATTATTGGCTCTTCCACCAGCTGGTATGACAAAGAGGCCATTTGGTGATAATTCATGAACAATTTCGTCCAGCTCATATTCACCGCGTAGATAGCCAACTAGCCCACGCTTTGTACCTAAGTGAAGTAGCTTTTCAAAAGTGGGCAGACGCAAATCGGCTTCAATCACAATCACTTTACGATTGTGTAGTTCTGCAAAACTCAATCCAAGGTTTAACGATGTAATCGTTTTGCCTTCTTGGGGTGTTGCGCTTGTGATTGTGTGCACAAGATGTTTTTCATGATTCCATCTGGCTAATAGAGATGTTCTGATTGAACGGTACTCTTCAGACATAACTGCACCTGGTTCGCGTAAAGCAATCAGCCGATCATCGACACAATTGATCCACTCAGGCGTGGCTTCAATGATGAGATTATCTGAAGCGGTGAACGCCTCAGCAGCAACAGCTTCTTCAAGGTCATCACGGCAAGCTGAAAGAGTTTCGACATCATCGATGTTGATCTCATGGCAAGTTTCATCTGAAGGCCTGGCCGTTGTGTCTTCTGAGGCCAATAGCTTGTCTTCAGGTTGTTTGTTTCTTTTTAGAGCATCGAATATGTAACCCATTATTGATTCCCTGCCAGTTTGTATTTTGTGGGTTGATGATTGAGGTCATCTAATTGGCCAATGGTTGGTACCATATCGCACAGTACTTGCTGAACCATGCTTGGCGTAATAATGTCACGATCTTTTACTAATCCTAGTAGAAGTGCGTTGTCGCAGATCACGTTGATAAGTCGAGGTATTCCGTGCGTGAACTGGAAGATATGCCTAAACGAATCGTTTTCAAACGATACGACAGGGCTGGTTGGATTTGTGCTCGCAACGCTAATGCGGTGATCAATATAGCCAGTCATATCATTGAAACTCATTGGATATAGTTCTTTGGCTAAAACGATACGCTGACGTAATGCACTTAAATTATCTGTAGCGATACGATCTCTTAGCTCGGGTTGGCCAATCAAAATTAATTGAAGTAATTTTTCGGTATTGGTGTCGAAATTACTAAGTAATCGTATTTCTTCTAATGCCTCATTGGATAGTGTTTGTGCTTCATCAATAAATAGTACGACAGGTTTCCCATTTGCCACACGCTGTGCTAAATAGTGATTAAGTGATTCGAGCAATGAAGCGTGGTCGTACTTGCGCTCAACTTCAATATTTAATGATCGGACAATGTGAAGTATTAGCTCGGTTCCGGTTTTATGCCCATGCAGAATTTGAGCGATCGTGTTAGTGCTCGCAAATTGCTCTAGCATGGCACGCCCAACAGTCGTCTTACCCGTACCGATGTCACCGGTTACCAGCACTATCCCCTTTCGCATGCGTATGGTGTATTCCACAGCCGCGAGTGCTTCCCGATGTTGTTCGCTTGCGAAGAAGAAGCGAGGGTCCGGGATATTCTCGAATGGGGGTGTATGAAGTTGGTATCGGTTGAGGTACATTATAGACTAACTACTCCTTGGTATCCCCAGTAAGGTCATGTGTTGTAGCTTGTACATTTGATTGTCCATTGAGCCTCTTCGAGTCATCTGCTATGGCTTTTTGTGGTGCTGTATATTGATTTGCTTGATGCATTAAATCTTTGAAAAGATCAGGCTTCTCCAGATCAAGATACAGTAGCGTAGACAGTGATAGTAAGATCGATCCCATAATAATTGCGTTGGTCGGATAAAGGATTATATTCCGTATCTTTCGGACCTTGCGTTGTTGTGTTGAGATAATTTCGCTGACTGCGCCAAAGAGCTGTAGGTCGCAAAAGCTGGATGCTTGTTCACCGTCATTAAACGAGTCGTTTGTACGATGCGAAACGAACACATTTAGTGCACCGCAGAATATACCCATGCCTACGGCAGCGATTATCAACTGTAGCCAATTTGGGGAAACCGGTTTGCTTACAATTGACGCTGGTTTCAGGAACATCAATTGAATACCTTTATTCCCAGATTCAGCTGCTAACGCCATTTCGACACGGCGTAGATTGTCTTCCCAAAAAGTGATTTGTCGTTCAGTCTCAATGACTTGCCTCTGCAGCTTGCGATATGCACTGCGGACTTCATAGATTTTGTTTGCTTCTAGCTGGAGTCCCTTCAACTGATCTTCCATTGCTGCTGTGTGGCCAGCTAGCGCCTCATATTCACCTTGAGCGGTCGTAAGACGGATTTCCAACTCAGAAAGCTTGGGATTATTTTGTGTTTGTCTCTCAATAACTATCTCAGATGGTGTCGTATTGAGTTGCTCTTTGATAGCGGCTAATTCAGTTTTCAGCGCGATCATATCTGGGTGTCGCGACTTCATCTTTAATGTACTTGTGAACTCAGTATATTGGTCACGCAGTTTTCTTTGTTTGTCTAATAGCTGTGTATACTCAGGATTTTGTCCGAGAATTGTAGAAGGAATGATTTCCGGCTCTGTATCAATAGATTGTTTTAAAGCTTTGGTGAGAGCTCTAGCGGCTTCTCGTTCACTGATGAGCTCGGTTAATGTCTCTTGTAAAGTCGTTATCTTAGTTTGAATGTTATTTGGATTTTCAGGTAAAAGCTCACTGTATTTGATTTCAAATTCGAGAACATTGTTCTCATATTCTTCAATTTTTTTGCGATTACCAGCCACTTCATCTTTAAAGAATTGTGCAGTTTGATTTAATCGGCCGTTCATGATTTCTCTAGAACGTTTGATGTAGTTCTCGATCAATGTGTTAACGACTAGCGTTGCTAGTTGAGGATTATTGTCCACGTAGTCAACGCGTACTCGATCAATAGTATTTGTCGAGATATCCCATCTGACATTCACTTTTTTAATGACATTGCCACGTAGCATAGACATATCACTACTGCTATTTGGTATACCCAGCTTAGGTAGTTTCGGATCAATAGATTTAAATAACTCATCTATTGCTGGTTGCCCTTTGAGCTCCTCTGTGAGAATACTCTTGGGATCCTGGAATGAACGTGTTGCACCTTTGGTCCCGATTTCGGTCATAACCATGTCAGTGCGCCGTTCAAACTGAGCAATTGCCTTGTATTTGCGTGGGATTACGAATCCTACGACCAGCACACCCGACATAATAATGAAGGCGGGCAGGATAAATCGCCAACGATACTGGAGTAGGATATCCCATGCCTCCAGGATAGTATTTGATTGTTCTTGACGTTCATTCATGTGACTTACCAGTCGTAAAATTATTGGTTGTTACCGTATACACTTGTTTGTGTACTATTATAAATATCAGACGGCCCTTTAACTGTTGAAGCAGCTGGCTGAAGCGGTAAGAGTAATTGTTGGAATGCTAAACCTACTGATGCTAATGGATTTGGCGGAACGTAAATGACATCACCTTCTTCAAGAAGAGCGTTGAGTGATGTGTCGCCTTCTTTGACCATTTTGTTTAAGTCAACGGTCATGCGCTTACGCATGTTTCCGTCGGCATCTGGCCTCAGTACCTGTATCCTTGTAGGATCTGCAAGGCGTGTTGGCTGCGATTTTGCAAGCATATTCAAAACAGTGTTTGTACCGTTATATGAATATGAACCTGGCCCAGACACTTCACCGAAAATGAATATCTTCTTGCTTGCAAAGCCTATTACATGCACAGTAATATCTGCATCTTCATAGTACTCGCGAGCAAGCGAAGACAATTCTACGCTGAGTTCTTCGCATGTTTTACCTGCAACAAAGATGCTTCCAAGTAATGGAAGATTGATCCTGCCATCAGGACGTATCTGCTCTCGAAGATTTGAAACTTCTCTGACTCGTTTTGAGGAAATGGCAATCGTATCTGGTGGGGCAACACGATATTCTTCTGACGATACCAATTGCATGGGATCGTTAATAAACGCATTGTAATCAGTATATTGTGGAGCTGCGCAACCCCCAGCCAATGCTATACTACAAGCGATATGTAGCATTTTGCTGTGAACGAGTTTTTTGATTGAATAGAATCTCATCTGATTCTCTCTTTCCATGTGATTAGCAAGCTGTGTTATCCCAAAACTTTGGTATTGTTAAGAAGATTAGCTTCAAATCACCTAAAACAGAACGCTTTCGTAAATACTGCAAGTCGTATGCAAGCTTCATTCTCATACCGGTGAGATCGTTCGAATAGCCATTGAGCACTTGAGCTAGGCCGGTCAAGCCCGGTTTAGCTGCTAATCGCCTAGAAAAACTTGGCAGATCACCTCGCAACTCTTCAAATATCTCGGGTCTTTCCGGTCGTGGTCCAACAAGACTCATATTTCCGAAAAGAATATTAATTAACTGTGGTAATTCATCTATATGACTTTTTCGCATCCAATGACATCCGCGAAGAACACGTGGATCGTTGTTTTTGGCTAATTGAATACCTTTAGATTCAGCATTTAAACTCATGGTCCTGAATTTATAGATCCGAAATAACCAACCATTGCGGCCAACCCGCCATTGTTTGTAAAAGATTGATCCCCCGTCTCTACTTTTAATCCATATGCCGCAGCCAATCAGGATTGGCATGAACATTAACAACAGAGCCAATGAACCACTAATATCAATGATTCGTTTACCTATTCGGTACAACAACACTCGTTGTATGGCACCTGTTGATGGTACGGATTTGAGATTGGATTGTGTTTGTAGATCTTTCATCCTAAAAGTATTCCTCAAGCTGTAAATCAGCTTACTGAAGTGCTATCGTCGCGTTAGATATAACACTTAAGCATCCTGTACCATTTGTGCCGAATAACACATACTTTTCGATTGATCCGGATATTAGATATGTAACTATCGGACGGTATAGGAGGCGGATCATTTAGTAGTAACATAAAATGAATGCCATTTATTGCGATTGCTATTTCGAGGAGATTTAAGAAAGTGTTAGTAAAGCCGTGCCTTGCATTGCACTTTTTATCGGTCTAAGAGAGGCGGTATAATCGCTAGGCACTAAGCAGTACTTTTGGACTGGCAGGTTAATATGGCAATAACAGAAAAACCATATCTTGATTTTAGGAGTTACCTACACTCACGTTACGGCAAGGTTCTTTATAGAGTACCTATAGATTTAGGCTTTGGCTGTCCCAATCGTAACGCTGACGGCAGCGGTGGCTGTGCATTTTGTCCAGTTGACGGCTCAAGAGCAAAGCAAACTTTGGGGCTTGATACAATCGATGAGCAAATCCGAAAATCAATCGCTTTTGCTTCTGAGCGATATGGGGCAGAGGGTTTTGTTGCATATTTTCAAGCATATACAACGACTTTTGCATCACTAGAAATGCAAAAGCACTCTTACAATTATGTGCTCAATAAATTTCCTTTTGAGGCGATTTTCATTGGGACACGGCCAGATTGTCTCTCACCAAAAGTTCTAGATTACCTAGCGGAACTCAATCATACCTTGGATGTATGGGTCGAATTAGGCGTGCAAACGACTCATGATAGCACATTAAAGCAGATCAACCGTGGACACGATTGGGCGTCATCATTAGCTATGATTGATCAACTCAAAGCCAGAGGTATTCGTGTCGCTGCACATGTTATTCTTGGATTACCTGGTGAAGATGCTCATATGATAAATCAGACTGCAGTACGTTTGGCTCAATCAAGCATTGATGCGATTAAGCTACATAATTTGCATATTCTGAAAAACACACGTTTTGAGCAAGATTATAAACAAGGTCATATTCAGGTTATGCATCCTTTTGAATATGGCGAGCATGTCATTGATTTCCTGCGTCGTACGCCATCCAATCGCCCAATTTTGCGATTGCTGACTGATTCAAATGATTCTGATTTAATCGCACCGCGTTGGGATATCAGTAAAGGCCAATTTATAGAGTGGATTATGACGCAAATGGAAAGACGTGGCGTTAAGCAAGGTGATTTATGTCATATAGATGTACCTGGCGAGGGTGCAGTTCAATCGGATATATGTGCTGGGAAGCAAGGTTTGATGATAGGAAGTTGTCACGCAGACGCGTTTCAATGGTTCGCTCAAATCAAACCGATTGCCTGGGCAGTCTGGGATGATGCAAAATCGCAAGTTGATTTATTGCGAGTACGTAACGCCGATCAGCATCTAAGGCCTGTATTTGGTGATCCTCGATGGACGTCAATTAATTTGGATCATACATCGCAATATGATGTTGCGGTATGGAACACGAACGCGGTTTCGCACGATGTAACGCGCTACACGAAAGACTTTATACATCGTGTTGTTCAGCGTTTGGCGTCCAGCGGCTTCTGCGTTGTGCCGACACGTGACAAAGCCGTATTATCCACATTCGCAAGTCTGGGTTTTGAAATCACACCTATCCAATTTGATGGCATTTATGGGTTCATTGCTCGTCAAATTAAACGCGGCTTATTCAGTGAGCCACAAAAAGCTATTGCACCAAAATATAAGATTGAGCCGTATCGAGACCCAAATTTGTGTCTACCTCATAGACGGATTCTGCAAAGTCGTGAAGAAATGATCAGGGAAGGCAAAAATATGCATGTCATTTGATCAAAAAGGCGATTTAGGCAACTTTGTCTGTCATATATTTCATGTTGCATGCAAGCGAAATACTTCAGATTTGAGTACAAATTACCATTTTTGCCCTTATATAACCATGTATGTGAAAAATTTAATGTTACCGGTTGTCCTTATAAAATACCATTTTAAAAGCATTTGGTGCGGTTCAATAATCCCCTAACAATTAAAACTAGAATAAATATCCATATTGTTATATAATTATAACCGATCGGTCTAATACTCCGTAGCAAACCTGCGCTAGGTTGCCATGCTGTTACCCAATTGAGGTCTCATCGATGCCATCAGTCCAAGAGCAAGCCGCACATTTTGTCGCTCATGAAACCGCGTTTCATCTCGGGGCGCTGCATACAGAGCAGCCACATGCGAAAACCATCGGCCTAAGTATGAACCTGCAAGCCGACATCACCTCAGGGATGAAACAACTCCTCTCAGTTGAGGATGATCTTCCGCCAATGGTAGATAAACTGCTTGTAAGTACTGAATTTAACCAGCTTAAATCGGCGATGTATAAGGCTATCACCGAAGGTAAAAAAATCATTTTTACCGGTTGTGGTGCGACAGGTCGTCTTAGCATTCAACTAGATTCAATGTGGCGCACGTTCTGGCAAGATTTCGGAAGCAAGCTGCATAAGGCAAATAACGCATTGCCTAACCGTGAAGACATCACCTTCAGCGTGATGGCTGGCGGCGACTATGCTTTGATTAAATCTATTGAAGGTTTTGAAGATTTCCCAGATTTTGGTCGTCATCAAATCAAAGGTGTGGGAGTTGCTGAAGACGATGTTGTCGTCGCAATCACTGAAGGCGGGGAAACATCATTTGTCATTGGTACCGCTTGGCAGGGTGTAGACGTTGGTGCAAACGTATTCTTCGTCTATAACAATCTTTCAGATGTACTTTGTAAGCATGTGAAAAGGTCGCGTGAAGTTATTGAGTCACCAGACATAACATGCCTTGATCTCGCAACAGGTCCTATGGCCATCGCCGGCTCAACACGTATGCAAGCCACAACATCTGAATTGATGATCGTGGGTTCTGCGCTTGAAGCCGCACTCTATAAATATCTCAGTGATCATATTTCAAAAGAACAACTTGCAGGTTTGGGTATTGTCGAACCAATGATTGCAGAAGGAGCTGATATATTCCGCAATCTCCTTCATCAATTTAATAGTGATGACAATCTGAAAAATCTCTGTGATTTCGTTGAATTCGAAAACGATATTTACGCTGCATCTGGGCGTGTTACATACGCTTCTAACAGATTCCTTATCGATATTCTCACAGACACCACCGAACGGGCCCCGACATTCTCGTTGCCACCTTTCCGTAAATGTGATGATAATGAATCTGCAGTCTCTTGGGCTTTCGTAAAGCACACAATGCTTTCGACCAAAGATACGTGGTTCCGTTTGTTAGGCCGCAATCCACGCTGCCTTAACTGGACCTCAGATGTTTATGCCAGTATTAATGCACCTGAGCATATCACCGCAAATCCACCCAAGCTCGATTGCGATGAACTTTACAAATTCCAGATCGGAATTGAAGATACGCCATCTCGTACCGAAACTGAAGCAAATGCTTTTGTAATGGTGACGGCAGATTGTGAAGAAAGCTACATCAAGAACGAAGGCTTCCTTGATGGCTTCAACAAAATGGCCGCTCAATATAAAGAGACTGGCATTATCAGCATCGGTGAATCGCCAATTGATCTGGGTGATGCTGTTAGTAAATACTTCTATATCAAAACGAAAACGCCGCAATCTCCACTCAATCTTTGGAAACGCGTTGCCATCAAAATTGTTATGAACACGGTCTCGACGGCAACCATGGCTCTCGCTGGACGTGTCACAAGTAACTGGATGACGTGTGTTCAAGCGTCAAATAAGAAGTTGGTCGATCGAAGCACGCGTCTTATCGCAGAGCTTACCGACACGGACTATGCGACTGCATGTGAGCGTGTTTTCGAAGCATTAGAAGCAGTTGCTGAAATCGAGCGTACCGATCACCGTGTCGTATCGCCCGTTGAGTTTGCCATCAATAAGTATGGCCTTGCTGTTCAGTCAACATCATAAAACACCCGAATATTCAATCTCCAAAGCCTCGTATTAAACGAGGCTTTTTTTATTTCCTCATTCTTCATTCAACTTGTACATGAAAAAACCTCACAAGCATTGCTTGCGAGGTTTTATACGGGCCCGGGAGGACTCGAACCTCCAACCGTCGGTTCCGAAGACCGGTGCTCTATCCAATTGAGCTACGGACCCTTTATGATCAGCATTATAAGTGTTTCTGTATCACCATGCGAATAACACATCACATGTGAAAAACACCTTATTCGTCAGTCACGCAGCCAGTCGAAGCGTCCTTCACAAGCTTGATGTACTTATGCAACACACCACGCTTAACCTTGTATTCTGGCTTCATCCATGCTTTGCGACGTGCTTCTAATTCATCATCACTTACATCCATATTGATTTCGCCAGCAATGGTATCGATGGTCACTTTGTCACCTGTTTTAACCAATGCAATCGGTCCACCTTCAATCGCTTCAGGTGTAATATGACCCACAATGAAACCATGAGAGCCACCACTGAACCTACCATCAGTCAGTAATGCAACGTCCTTAATAAGCCCAGCACCAGCAACTGCACTCGTTGGTGTCAGCATTTCTGGCATACCCGGCCCACCCTTAGGCCCTTCGTATCGGATGATGATCACGTCACCCTTCTGGATTTTTCCATCTTCCAAAGCGTGTAACATATCTTCTTCACAATCAAACACGTTAGCTGTGCCGACAAAGCTCGTACCTTCTTTGCCCGTGATTTTGCCAACGCAACCGCCCGGCGTCAGATTGCCACGCATAATCTGAATGTGGCCATCTTCCTTGATCGGATCCTCAAACGGTTTGATCACCAACTGCTTGCCTTCGCCCTCACCGTACTCTGGGAAGTCAGGCAGATCCTTCACATTTTCCCATAACGTTTTTCCAGTGATCGTTTTCTGCTCGCCATCCATCAAACCCCTCTGGATCAGCAGTTTCACGAGGCCCGGTGTGCCGCCAACTTCATTCAATTCTTCCATCACAAACCGGCCGCTTGGCTTCATGTCAGCCAACATCGGCGTTTCCTTCGACATCTTCGCCCAGTCTTCGATGGTCAATTCAATATCAAATGCTCGTGCCATCGCAATCGAGTGCAGCACCGCATTTGTTGAACCACCCGTAATGATCACCAACCGCATCGCATTTAGGAACGACTGTCTCGTCACGATGTCTTTGGGCTTAAGATCTGTCTCAAGCAATCTGTAAACCACTTGTCCGATGTTCAAGCATTCATCACGTTTCTGTTGATCAACAGCAGGCACACATGATGATGCAGGTAGCGACAAACCAAGGCATTCAATAAACGAAGCCATCGTATTTGCCGTATACATCCCGCCGCATGCTCCCGGTCCCGGGCAAGCATTGCGGATAATAGTTTTGCGTTCATCTTCGGTAATCACGCCCGCAAGCGCCTGACCATAAGCTTGGAAAGCCGAAACAATATCCAGCTTCTCTTCCTTGCCGCGGATCACCGCGCTACCTGCTTTAATCGTTCCCCCGTAGATCATCAGCCCCGGACGATTGAGTCGGGCAAGCGCCATCACACATGCCGGCATATTCTTATCGCAACCGGGCAGGGTGACTAACGCGTCGTACCATTGAGCGCCCATGATCGTCTCAACAGAATCCGCAATAAGTTCGCGGCTTTGCAGTGAGTAGCACATCCCATTAGTACCCATTGAGATGCCATCCGACACACCAATCGTGTTGAACTGCATACTCACCATGCCAGCTTCTTTTACACTATCGCTGACGAGTGACGACAAGTCACGCAAGTGCATGTTGCAAGGATTCCCCTCGTACCACATGCTCCCAATACCTACCTGGGGCTTGTTCATATCTTCTTCAGTCAAACCTGTTGCATATAGCATTGCTTGACTTGCGCCTTGTGACGCAGGTTGTGTGATTGTTGCTGAATATTTGTTGAGTTGTTCTGTCATAACTTCATCCTTCATTCTGCTCGCCCCGCCGTCAAAAAACCCACCTCCACATCCGTCAATCCCTATCATAGTGATGTCCCAGCCTCTAGCCACGACACAGCCCGCCCCAATTGACGAATCACCATTTTAACATATCACGCAACACCCCGCATTTATCCCATTTCAGCCTTCATGATCCCCAGATATAGCTTCATTCCCAATTCGATTTGCTCAAGCTCTACATATTCATCCTTTGTATGGGCCTGAGCAATATCCCCAGGCCCGATCACGACCACGCTTTGCCCTGTCTCGCGTAAATATCCACCATGCGTCGCATACGCGACACCCAATCCCTCGTTACGCACCCCGAGTTCCTCGCATACCCCTTGTATCCCACGCAAAAGCCGCTCGTCCTCGCCCGCATCCATCCCCGGCACCGCGAGCGTCATTTTTAACTCGTAATTCAATCCCTCGTCTTCTCGTTTTGTATAATCCGCGACGAACGCTTCAAACTCTCTAAACGCATCTGCCGCCTTTTCTCCCGGCACCAATCTTCGATCGACATAAGCCAAACAAGCATCCGGGATTACATTCAGTGATTCGCCTCCCAAAATCTTGTTCATACTCATCTGCGCCTTGCCCGTCAGTTCATCACGCGCATTCAGTGTCGGAATATATTCCCCTTCAATCTTCAGCAATAACCGAGCCATCGCGCTAATCGCGCTCACACCATTCTCAGGTTCACTCGAATGAGCCGCCTTGCCATACGTCCAAACCTCGCCCCGAAACACCCCATTATGCCTCACAATCGGCTCGCATTTCGTTGGCTCGCCTACCACAAAACCCACCGGCTCGATCCCTATCGCCTCGTAATCTTTTCTTACAAATGATCGTATCCCCGTCATTCCTTCCTCTTCATCAATCGAGAAAAGTAGCGCAATATTATTCTCCGCGCACCCACTCTGTTTGTACGCATGCATCGCCCACAACATGCACGCCCCCGTACCCTTCGTATCGCACGTCCCGCGCCCCCACATTTTCCCATCCTTGATCTCGCCGCCAAACGGCTCAATCGTCATGCCCGCGACACTCACCGTATCCATATGACTGTCGAACCAAACCCAAGGCTTCCCCTCGCCAACTTGATAAGTCACCAATAACTGATCCGCCTGCCCGTCATCTACCGGCAAATACCGCGTCTCAAACCCCATCTCCTCCGCAATCCCCTTTAATATCTCCGCCAATCGCTGCTCAGCTTTCAGCACGCCGCTCACCGACTGATTGACCGTGTCGCACCGCACCATCACCTGTAACAATTCAACAACATTCTCTGGTATCATCAAACGAGTCTCCTGATCAATCTGACTATCCTATGCACCCGTCCCCAAACCATATCATTATCACTTCGCAAGCGACACAACAGCTCGCCACTTTTCTTGTCAACCAATTTCCTCCCACAGCCACGCATCGTCCCGTCATCGCCATCGCCGGCCCGCCAGCCTCAGGCAAATCAACTTTCGCTCATTCTCTCGCCAGCCAAATCAATAACCTTACGGCCGCTCATTACGCCGCACTGATCCCCATGGACGGCTTCCACCTCACCAACCAGCAATTAAGCCAGCAACACCTTACAAAAATCAAAGGCTCTCCCAGCACTTTTGACTTCTCTTCATACAAAAAACTTCTCACACAAGCCCAATTAAAACCCGCCACCCCCTATATCCCTTTTTATGACCGTGATCTTCACGAACCCGTTGCACGCCAGTCTCCTGAGCACCAGATTCATTCGCAGACGCATCTCATCATCACTGAAGGCAACTATCTACTACTCGATCAACCGCCTTGGACTCAACTCCAGTCTCTGTTTTCATTCTCCATTTTCATTAATACGTCCGCTGATATCTGCACCGCTCGCATTCTCAATCGGCACGCCCAATCCGCCAATCCCAAGCCCCAAGCGCAAATCGATCAGCATGTGAGTCATGTCGATCAGCCCAACATGCAACTTGTACTGAATCATTCTGTCCCTGCCGATTGCGTCGCCATTTGGCCGTAGTGCCTCAAATCTGTTAACCACCGGGCATAACTAAAATCAGTGACTAAAAACAGACTAAAACATCGTCAAACATACTTGGTATCTAGCCGATAAACATAACATACGTATTTAACAAGGTTTGTGTGTTAAACAAATTTGGCAAAAAAAGTACGCTTAACGTCTGTTTTACACTGGTTAAACGGTTAAACTGTGCTACAATCTCCGCTCATGGGACTAAGTTGCGAATCATTCATTTTCATGAATTCACGCATTCGCATTTCCCTGACAGATAAAATCCTCGCGCAGTTTCAGAAGGTTCCCAACAATGCGTAAATTGCCTCAACTTGATCGTCGTTCCAGCGGCATCCTCATGCACCCAACATCCCTACCCGGTAAGCATGGTTCCGGTGACCTCGGCCAATCTGCCTACGACTTCGTCGATTTCCTGAACGAGGCCAACCAGGCATGGTGGCAAATGCTTCCCATCGGCCCAGTCGACGGTTCAGGCTCTCCATACAACTCTACCTCCGCATTCGCTGGCTCATACCTCCTCATCTCACTCGTCGACCTTGTCAATGATGGTTTGCTCACCAAAGCCGAAATAAAACCGCTTAAATCCTTCTCTGACAAAAAAGTCTTCTACCCCCGCGTCATGAAGTTCCGCGCCGATCGCCTTGGCATCGCCTTCGAACGCTTCATCGCAAAGAAAAAACAAAACACTGCCGCCTACAAAAAATTTCTCAAAGAACAAAAACATTGGCTTCCCGACTATACCCTCTTCTGCGCCATCAAAGACGCCCACGAATCGCTCCCATGGTGGGAATGGCCCAAGCCACTCGCAAAGCATAAACCAGAAGCACTCGTAGAAGCGCGTGAAGAATACGCCGACGGCATCGCCTATCACACCTTCATCCAATTCATCTTTCACAAACAATGGATGAAACTCAAAAAATACGCCAATTCAAAGGGTATATCTCTCGTCGGCGACATCCCCATCTTTATCGCACACGACTCAGCAGACGTCTGGTCACACACCGATCTTTTCGACCTCAAAGCCAACGGCCTGCCACGCGAAGTGTCCGGCGCAGCCCCCGATGCCTTCTCCGATGAAGGCCAACTTTGGGGCCACCCACTCTATCTCTGGGATAGACATAAGCAAACCAAATACAAATGGTGGATCGAACGGTTCAAACAAACCTTCTCTATCTTCGATTCCGTACGCATTGATCACTTCCTCGGCTTCGCCCGCTTCTGGGCCGTCAAATACGGCGCACCCACCGCACGTAACGGCAAATGGCGCCCCGGCCCCGGCCCATCCGTATTCAATGCTCTCAAAAAAGCCATCGGCAACATGCCCATCATCGCCGAAGACCTCGGTATCCTCACGCCACAAGCCGCAGCGCTCCGCGACCAATTCAACTTCCCTGGCATGCGCATCATTCAATTCGCTTTCGGCGACGACAACTCCTATCACGCGCCACACAACTTCCCCCCACAATCCGTCGTCTACACCGGCACACACGACAACGACACGACATGCGGCTGGTGGGTCGAAACGAAACGGGATAAATCAAAATCCAACGGCCTCACGACCGCTCAACGCACAAAAGTTTCGCTCGGTTCAACCGATGAAATCCACTGGGATCTCATCCGTCTCGCCATGTCCTCACCCGCCAACCTCGCCGTCTTCCCCGTCCAGGACCTCCTCGGCCTCGATGGTAAATCACGCATGAATCTCCCCGGCACAATCGAAAACAACTGGGCCTGGCGACTCGAACCTCGCCAGCTCAATAAACGTATCGCCAAACGGCTCGCTCAACTAACCGATATTTACGGCCGTACACAGGCAAACTAATACACGATTAGGATTTTAAACTGTTTTTTAAGTGGTGTTAACAATGACTAAAGCAGCTCAAACCAAACGTCAACAGCAAGCATCTATCCAGCAGATAGCCGACCAACTCTGTGATATCGCCTCCAACTTCTGGTGGACATGGAACTCCTCCGCGCAGCGTCTTTTCGCCGCCATCGATCCCATGCTCTGGGAAGCCACAGAACGCAACCCACTCCAAACCATCAAACAAGCACCAGACCACCGCTTGCTCACACTCGCTTCCGACGAAGCCTTCCTCAAAAATCTCAAGGCCGTACAAAAACAATTCGCCGACTACATGAAATCAAAGACTTGGTTCGACCGCACCGTCAAAGGCAAGGACAAAAAAGCGCGCATCGCATACTTCTGTGCTGAATTCGCCATCCATGAATCATTCCCCATCTACTCCGGCGGCCTCGGCGTTCTCGCTGGTGATCACCTCAAATCAGCCTCAGACCTCGGCATCCCACTGACCGCCGTCGGCCTCATGTACCGTCACGGCTACTACCGCCAGGAAATCGAAGCCGACGGCTCAACCAAAGCCGTCTACCCAGAATACGATTTCAACGACTTCCCAATCGAAGACACAGGCATCATCGTTCCTGTCCCTGTCGGTCGTCGTCGTATCCACGCCAAAGTGTGGCTCGCAAAAGTTGGCCGCATCGAAGCCTACCTCCTCGACACCGACATCGAAGAAAACACACCAAAAGACCGTGAAATCACGCACTTCCTTTACGGCGGCGACAACGAAACACGTATCCGCCAAGAACTCATCCTCGGCGTCGGCGGCACACTCGCTCTTCAAGCACTCGACATCGAACCAACCGTCTATCATCTCAACGAAGGCCACGCCGCATTCAACGGCCTCCACCGCTTCTCTGAACTCCTCAAAGAAGGCGTCCCTTCCGAAGAAGCAATGGAAACCGTCCGCGCAGGTGGCTGTTTCACCACACACACACCAGTCCCCGCAGGCCACGACCGCTTCGACGTCAAAATGGCTCGCAAGTACCTCTCACAGTACGCAGGTGAAGACACCGGCCTCTCCGTCAACGACGTTCTCCAACTCGGCTCAGAAGACCTCGATAACAAGAACGCACCTTTCTGCATGACTGTTCTCGCACTCAACTTCTGTGAACGTGCCAACGGCGTCGCAGAGCTTCACGGCGACACATCACGCCGCATGTGGATCGACCACTTCGGCCTCTCCGATCCAGACGAAGTTCCAATCGGTCACGTCACCAATGGCATCCACTCACAAACATGGCTCGCACCTGAAATCGAGCCGCTCTACACCAAATACCTCAAGCCAAACTGGGCTTCACCAAACGCCGATTCAGACTGGTGGAAGAAGGCTGACAAAATCCCAGCAGACGTTCTCTGGAACACACGCAAAATGCTTCGCACACGTCTCATCCGTTTCGTCCGCGAGCGTCTCGTTCAGCAAGCCATCAAGCACGGCCAACCTCTCGAAGACATCGTCACTGCTCAAACCATGCTCGACGAAAACACACTCACCATCGGCTTCGCACGTCGCTTCGCAACCTACAAACGTGCTCCGCTCATCTTCCACGACATGAAGCGTCTCAAAGCCATCATCGCAAGCACCGACCGCCCCGTGCAGTTCGTCTTTGCAGGTAAAGCTCACCCAGCCGACAAGGATGGTCAGAAGTACCTTCAGCAAATCGTCGAGTTCTCCAAGCAGCCCGGTTTCCGTGGTCGTATCGCTGTCATCGAAAACTATGACATGCAAGTCGGCCGTATGCTCACCTCCGGCGTCGATGTCTGGCTCAACAACCCACTTCGCCCAATGGAAGCATCAGGCACCTCAGGCATGAAGCCACCACTACACGGCGGCATCAACTGCTCCATCCTCGACGGTTGGTGGCCTGAGTCATACAACAAAAAGAACGGCTACGCCATCGGTGGCAAACAGTTCGATAAACAATCCGAGCAAGACACCTATGATGCCAACTCCTTCTACGACATCCTCGAAAAACAAATGCTTCCGACTTTCTACAAGACCAACAAGGAAGGCGTCGCCACCAAGTGGGTCGACATGATGGAAGCATCAATGAAAACTGTCTGTGCTCAGTTCAGCACGCACCGCATGCTCGGAGACTATACAAGCCAGTACTATCTCCCCGCTCACCGCGATGCCCTTAAAAAATAGGCTAAATTGAGCATACACCAACACCCGCACGGTTTTAAAGTTCGAACAGTAGTGGGTCAGTTCATCTGTAGATTGGGATGAGCTAAGTAAAACAGAATAACCGTGCAACCACAATCGGCTCGCCGCCAAGATCAAATTCCGGTGAGCCGATTTTTCTATACGCTCTAATACTTGGTTAGATATGACCCATCAAGCCCACGACCGCGGGTCGTGGGGTGTTTGCAACAACCAGCGAAAAAATACTACAACTCCAATGGCTGCGACCTGACAGGTTGCAGGCTCTTGAGAGACAACATTCACAAAATTTGTTAGACGTGGAATTACGAATAGGATTTTCTGGCCTGCAGTTGTTTTGCAATTGCCGTAATAGATCCTAGAGTTCCCAAGCAAATAAAAGTCAGAGTAAAAAATAATGCTGCAATAACATTGCCTGTAATCAGAATTAGCAAACCATGAAGAATTGCGCTAGTTATCCAAACGAGAAAGTATGAAATTACGATGGGGAAATGCATCTTGTGGCGAAGACGTCGATAAAGCGGAAAGAATAGGTAGCGAGTTGGTGGATACCAGCGATATAGTTGAAATATCTTCATTTAGTTAACCGAAGCAAAATTAAGTAACTTATTAAAATGCATATATTAGATATTATTTACAGAACTTTTTCGCAATTCACACACTCCTTCACCTTCCGTACAATACCCCCATGTCCACGCCTGTCGCCAAACTGCCCGGCGTTGGCCCTAAACGCGCAAATGCTTTCATCCAACGCCTCGACGTCCACACCGCCTCAGACCTGCCGCGTCATCTCCCCATGCGCTACGAGTACGAAGCTGCCGTCAACATCCCCCAAGTCGCCAAACTCCGTTGAGTTCACAGACGCTTCGGCAAAAAGGTGTCTCGGTTTCTTCCACTCTTACATCACATCTATAGCCGTGTTATCCTAAGCATATTCAGTTACGCGATTCGCATGGCCGTGTTACTGTAAAGTTGTATAGAATCAACCCAAGATAGATTTCTTAGATTTCACATGAATAAAATCAAAGCAATCATTTTTGATCTCGATGGTACTATTGCCAATACTCTGCCTCTTTGCATCGAAGCCTTCAGACAATCTGTCGAGCCATTGACGAATAAACCCATTTCAGATCACGAAATTATCGCAACCTTTGGTCCTTCAGAAGAAGGGACCATTATGGCATTAGCCCCAGATCATTATGAGCAGGGGTTGGCCAGCTATCTTTCTCATTACGAAGATCTACATGATATGTGCTTGGAACCTTTTGAAGGGATCATCGATTTATTGACTCTACTCAAAAACAAAGGCATTCGAATTGCAATGGTGACAGGTAAAGGCAAACTCAGCACTGAAATATCACTACGTAAATTTGGCATCAAGCATTTCTTTGAAATGATTGAAACCGGTCACCAATACGGCCCAAGAAAACCAGACGGAATTCAAGCCGTCATTGACTACCTGAAGCCGCTGGACAAGACAGAAATGATTTACGTTGGCGACGTGCCCAGTGATATCACCGCAAGTCATTCCGTCGGCATTCCCATTGTCGCCGCCGCATGGGCCTCAACCACAAATCCAGACAAGCTACTTGAACTGAAGCCAGATTTCTTGTTTCATACAATTCAAGATTTCACAACCTGGTTGCAACACAATATCTAACGACCTCACCAACACTCATCGAAAAGAAACAGCAAATAGTATGTCATAGACACGCACTTCCCTCATCCCCCTCACCTCCCTTACAATAGCCTCATGACCGCGTCTTCATCCAAGCAATCCATCCGCATGTCCACACCCATCGCCAAGCTCCCCGGCGTCGGCCCCAAACGTGCCAACACACTCATCCAACGCCTCGACATCCGCACCACCTCCGACCTCCTTCGCCATCTCCCCATGCGATATGAGTACGAGGCTGCTGAAGATCAAATCGAAAACATCTCTCAAGACGCCATCGCCACCGCACGCGGTCAGGTCGCCGAACTCCGCTGGGTTCCCGGACGCTTCGGCAAGAAAGGCCGCTTTGAAGTCTCCCTCCAAGACGACACAGGCTCACTGCTTCTCACATGGTTCAACGCCCAATACCTCTCTCGCCGTATCCAAATCGGTGACTACCTGCGCGTTCAAGGCAAAACCAAATCCTTCGGCAACTACACCCAGATCATCAACCCTAAATGGGAGAAACTCGCCGAACCCGACCTCGAGCCAGCCCGTGACGACAAACTCCGCCCCGTCTATCCCGCCACCGAACAACTCGCCTCCTCGCACATCGAACGTGTCATCGAGAATATTCTTCCCGCTGTCCTTCCTCATCTCATCGACCCGCTTCCCGACGATCTTCTCAAACATCATGAAATGCCCCCGCTCGCTGATGCGCTCCGCATGGTGCATCAGCCCAACGACCTCGACGAAACAAAAGCCGCACGCCGCCGTCTCGCCTACAACGAGCTTCTCCTTCTCCAACTCGGCATCGCTATGAAAAAAGCATTCGTCCGCGATCGTCTTCAATCCCCACCGCTCACCATCACGCCAGAAATCGACAAACAGATCCGCGATTGTTATCCCTTTGAACTCACCGACGATCAAAACGCTGTCGTTAAAGAAATCGCACACGATCTTTCCCGCATATCACCCATGAATCGTCTTCTTCAGGGGGATGTCGGCTCCGGCAAAACCGCTGTTGCTCTCTACGCGCTCCTCGCCGCCTACACCTCAGGCAAGCAAGCCGTCCTGCTCGCACCCACCGAACTTCTCGCTGAGCAGCATTACCTCTCCATCTGTAATATGCTCCACAACACCAACGTGTCTGTCGCACTCCTCACAGGTTCCGGCACAACCAAAGCCGAAAAGCAAAAACGCCAAATCATCCACGACGAAATCCAGTCCGGCGACATCGACATCGTCATCGGCACACACGCCGTCCTCTCCGACACCTTCGAGTTCAAAGACCTTGCCGTCGTTATCATCGACGAGCAGCACCGTTTCGGTGTCATGCAAAGGGCTTTCTTGAAATCGAAAAACACCACTGATGACAAAAATCAGGGAGGAAAACAGGGGGGCGGCGGGGGGAAGATTCCGCATCATCTTGTCATGACTGCAACGCCCATCCCTCGTACTCTCTCCCTTACCGTCTTCGGCGACCTCGACGTCTCCACCATCCGTGGCCTACCCCCCGGACGCTCACCCATCATCAACCGTGTCGTTGACATGAACAAAACCGATGACGTCTACCGCTATCTCAATGATCGTCTCGCTCGCGGCGAGCAAGCCTACGTCGTTCTCCCCGCAATCGAAAACTCTGGCCTCGAAGACGACCCCAAAAAACAACTCCGCAATGTCACCGACCACGCCAAGCTCATCCAAAACAAATACTGCCCCGACTCAAAAGTCGGACTCGTCCATGGCCGCCTCAAATCCGAAGAGCGCGAAGAAGTCATGAAGCAATTCCGTGACGGCTCTATCCATGTGTTAGTCGCCACCACCGTCATCGAAGTCGGCGTCGACGTTCCCAACGCAACAATCATGATCATCGAGCACGCCGAGCGTTTCGGCCTCGCGCAACTTCACCAACTTCGAGGCCGCGTCGGGCGTGGCACCCATGGCATCAAGTCCCTCTGCGTTTTCATCGCTGAACCCACAACTGAAGACGGCGAAAAACGCATGAAAGCCATCGCCTCCTCAAACGATGGCTTCAAAATCTCGGAACTCGACCTCGAAATCCGTGGCATGGGTGATTTCTTCGGCACACGACAAGCCGGAGCCGCACCACTCCGCGTTGCCCAAATCCCACAAGACATGGACCTCCTCATGCTAGCCAAACGTGACGCCGAATCCATTATCGAAACCGACCCGCTCCTCAAATCGGAACCCAACGCCCTCTTAAAATCCGTTCTCCTGAAAACCCACGGCCACACCCTCGGCCTCATCGATGTCGGCTAGCCCCCAATCCCCCCCCATACATGATGACACACGCTATGATGATCTTCATGAACACACACAGTTGCCGCGGTTGCGACTAGCACTAACCATTAGCACCAGCACTATTTTGCCAGAATCAACCCTCATTCATACGATATTCACACTATGCTCGAACGTTTTCGCCATCATCTACTAACCCGCTGGTCACGCATCGTCAGCACGCACCCGTGGGCAATCCTCTCTATCGCATGCCTGATCGCATTCATTTGCATCGGATACACGCTCACCACCATCACTTTTAAGCCGAATCGCAACGATCTTATCTCCCGCGATCTCCCCTGGAACCAAAACTTTATTCGATGGCAAGAGAACTTCACCGGCAACGCCGACTTCATCATCGCAATCGATACCTACAACAACAATCAACCTGACCCTGACAAAGTCAAACGCGTCAAAGCGCTCGTCGATACACTCGGCCCAACACTGCAAAACCTTCCTTACGTTTCACAGGCCGTCTGGGGTTTTGACCCTTCCGAAGTCTCGCCGCGCACCATTCGTCTCCTCCCTCCCAACGAATTTTCAGCAAAGATGGATGATATTGCTGAATCAAAATCACTCCTGCAAAGCCCAACGCCCGCAATCCTTCTTCAACGCACCATTCTCAAGATGCGGGAGAAACCTTCTAACGCACCAATAGATGTTAATCAACTCAATGCACGTATTGATAACCTCACTGCGCTCGTAGACGCATTTAACACCCGTATCGAAACACCCGCCGCCGAGGATGTTGATCTCCTCGCCATCACAAAATCCCAAAACGGTATCTCCCATTGGGAGTACCTCATGACCCGCAACCAGCGCCTCCTCCTCCTCCGCATCACCCCCCGTGAATCGGACGGTGCACTCACCCCTTACGAAAACGCAATCAAATCAATCCGACACGAACTCGCCCTTGTCCGAGAGAAACATCCCGACATTGAACTCGGCCTCACCGGCATCGACGTCGTCGAAACCGATGAGACTGAGGCCGCTAACAACGATTCCATCAAGGCCTCCATCCTCGCCGCCATCCTCATCGCAACCCTCCTCATAACTTCATTCCACTCCTTCAAATCCCCACTCCTCATGCTCCTCACACTCGCCATCGGCATCTCTTGGACCTTCGGCTACCTCACCCTCACAATCGGACACTTACAGTTGATTAGTGTCATATTCACCGTCATCCTTCTCGGCCTTGGTATCGATTTTGGAATCCATATCACCACACGTTTCGAACTTGTTCGCCACGACTACCCCGACACCATCGACGGCTTCGCCGACGCGATCAGAGACACCTTCGAAACCATTGGGCCTGGCCTCGTGACCGGCGCTATTACAACCGCCGCAGCGTTGGCGACAACGATGTTTACCGATTATGCCGGTGTGGCCGAGATGGGGCAGATTGCCTCGGCTGGGATTATTCTCTGTCTGATTTCCATGTTCGCGGTATATCCCTCTTTATTGCGGCTGTTTAAGTATAAGCACCGACACATCACGCCGATTGATACGCGTGTCGTGGACTTTTTTAAAGAGCACTGGATCATGCCGTTTGTGAAGCATCCGTGGATCACGCTTTGTATTGCGGCCTGCATTACTGCCGCAGCGGGATTTGCGATCTCACGTATGACCTTTGATTACAATCTTTTAGAGCTTTTGCCTGAGAATGTCCCCTCAGTCGTTTGGCAGGAAAAGATCACTGAAGAAGGGGATCAATCGATTTACTTCGGTGTAAGTGTGGTGGATAGCTTGACAGCGGCGCGTGAGGAATCGGAGCGTTTCAGGCAATTACCGACGGTCGGGAGTTTGGCTGGAATTGCGCTATTAATCCCGCCGGATGATGCGCAAAAAATTGAACAGATCAAAAATGTTCGCGCTGAGTTGGAACCGACGCTTAATCAAGTGCTTAGTTCTAATCATCAGTTAGATGGTGACAGTGATTCTTCCAATGTAAACGCACAGAATGAAGCATCAGACGCAAGCCAAACCGCTCATGGTGAAGACTTGCTGAAACAGGTTAATAATCTTCGAGCTTTGCTTAATGCAGCGATCTATTCTGCTCCGCCTGATATTCGTATGAGTTTACAGAATTTGGATGATTCGTTAACTCATTTCAGCCGCAATAGTAGCGCGTTGGATGAAGTGGAACGTCAATCAAGGCTTGCCGCGTTGCAGAAGGATTTTGTTGTTTGGCAGCGATCGAGTGCTGCTCTGATTGATCAAACACTCAGTACTGAGCCATTAACTGAAGAGGATTTGCCTGAGGAGATTATCAGCCCGTATGTTGCAACCATTAATGGGCAAACACTTTACGCGATAGAAGTTTTTCCGAAGACCGACACTTTCAACGGTTATAACGCAGCGGATATATCTGATGATGCAGAAATGCGAGAGCATGAATACGAGATGATGGGCCCGTTGTCAGAGGGGGTGTTGAAGCCGTTTATTGGGGAGATGCGGGCGGTGGACCCGGATGTAACTGGGGTGATTGTACAGATTTACGAATCAGGGGCTTTGATTTGGAAATCGTATCTTGAGGCGGGTGTATATGCGCTGTGTTTGGTGTTTATATTGCTGTGGATTGATTTCCGGAAGATGAACGACACGGTATTGTGCTTAACACCTGTGATGATTGGGTTTGCGCTGACGTTTGGGATTTTGTATCTGGTTGGGATTCAGATTAATCCGGCGAACATCATTGTTTTGCCGCTGATGTTTGGGATTGGTGTGGATGCTGGTGTGCATATTCTTCATCGGTACCGGCAGGACAGGTTTACGCGTCCGTTGGGTTTGAGTGGGGGTGTTGGAAAGGGTGTGTCGTTAACGAGTTACACGACGATGATCGGGTTTGGATCGCTGATGATTTCATCTCATAGGGGGATGGCGGGGCTGGGTTTTGTGATGATGTTGGGGATTGGGATGACGCTGCTGGCTTGTTGGATGATCTTGCCGACGTGCTTGGAATTGCGGACAAGACAGCGAGAAAAACGTGAAGAGATGAAAGAGAAGAGTGCGGTTTAATTCGAGATGTGACTGGATGCCTATCGCGGATCTGCGCACAAAAAATAAAAATCGATGGTTTTCCTGTAGTCAATTTTGGCAAAAAGGGTGGGTTTGGGCCAGAGTTTGGTGAGAAATAGGCAAAAAATTGAAAAGAATACACGAACTTTCACGCAAGCGCGCGGGGCAAAAGCGTGTTTGTGCGCGCCTTGAAAATTTTAGAATTTTGGCACGGCGTTTGCATATAAAGATGATGTGATTGGAGCCAATTGAGGTCTCATAATGGGGCGGACGGAAAGTGATTCTAGATGAGTACGCGGCATATCGAGATGATCTATACGATTGGTCATTCTAATCACAGATTAGACAAGTTTATGTCCCTGTTGAAGAAGTACGATATTGATGTTTTGGTTGATGTAAGGTCGCGGCCTTGGAGCAGGTGGAAACAGTTTGTGGGTGAGGGGCTTGCGGCTTCGTTGCGGAGTGAGGGGATTGTATATGAGTGGTTGGGAGGGGAACTGGGCGCGAGAAGAGAAGAGGAGGGATGTTATGTAGAGGGTGTGGCGGTGTATGAACAGGTGGCGGAGTTGCCGCGATTTCATGAGGGGATTGAGCGTGTGATGGAGATGGCGCAGGGGGGGAGGCGGTTGGCGCTGATGTGCGCCGAGCGCGAGCCGTGGGATTGCCATCGGGCGATTTTGGTGGCGAGAGAGTTGTCGGGACGTGGTGCGGTGGTGTCACATGTGATGGGGGATGGGGACCTGATGAGTCAGGCTGAGATCGAAGTCTATTTGGTGAATAGAATGAGGTCGAGGCATTTATTTAATGTGATGGACGGGTATGAAGAAGCGGTGAGAGTCGCGTATGAGGCGCGAGGTTTGGAGATCGCGTACCGGAAATTTTAGGACGGTTAGTGATGATTACGTCTTCGATAAATTTCGATAATGATCGATTGGCTGGTAATTGCGGCCACGATGAAGAGAACAGATGCCTTGAGGGAGGGTTTGCTTGAGTCATGCAGCACAAACGCATGCAAGCGAACCAAATGTGATTAAGAATTGTATTTAGGTTTGGGTGGGCGGTTGTCTTTGCTGCGCCGGGCTTTGAAGAAGGATTGTAAGAGTGCGAGGCAGTCGTCTTGGAGGATGCCTGCTCGTGAAGGGAGGCGGTGGTTGAAGCGGGTATCACTAAGCAGGGAATAGAGGGTGTCGACGCAGCCCATTTTGGGGTCGGTTAGTGAGTAGATGCAATGGCCGAGTCGCGCGTTGACGAGGGCGCCTGCGCACATGGGGCAGGGCTCGAGGGTGACGGCGAGGCCACAATCGTCGAGACGCCATGTGCCAAGGGTTTGAGCGGCTTGTTTTAGGGCGAGGATTTCGGCGTGGGCGGTGGGGTCAGCGTTGGATTCGCGGAGATTGTGAGCGGCGGCAAGGATGGTGGTTTTGTCGAGATTGAATAGGTCGGCTGGGTCTTGTTTGTAGATGACGGCACCGATGGGGACTTCGTGCAGATCATAGGCGAGCTGGGCTTGCTCAATGGCGAGGCGCATCATGGCGATATCATGGGCGGCTTGCTCGGGAGAGGGTGAGATGGATTCTGAGGATTGATTCGTCATATACGGGTATTTTAGGGTTATAGAGGATGTGTTGCGAGGTAGATGTGTGTGGGATGATGTGGTTAGATGAAATGCTTGCTGATCTATAGCGTCGTCTTGATTGAGGTGGGGTTATTGAGTACTTTGTTTGTAGATTGAAGGAGAATCGCGTGAATAAAGCGTATTACAATGAACATGCCGCGTCTTTTGTTGAGGATACGTTGCAGGTTGATATGAAGCATTTATATGGGCGGTTTGAAAAGTATTTGAAAGAGCATGATTCGGTTCTAGATCTGGGCTGTGGGTCAGGTCGTGATAGCTTGTATTTTAAGCGCAAAGGATACAAGGTCACGGCTCTGGATTTTTCAGAAAATCTAGCTGAAATGGCGAGTCAAGTAATCGGGAATGAGGTGATCATTCAGGATATGAGAAAATTGTCCTTCACGTCTGCATTTGATGCGATTTGGGCGAGTGCGTCGATTCTTCATATTTGCCGGGATGACATCGCGAAGGTGATGCGGAATTGTCATCGGGCTTTGGTGGATCATGGTGTGTTTTATTCATCCTTCAAATACGGGGATAGAGAAGAGGTAAGGCGGGGGAGGCATTTTAATTTTTACGATGAGGCGAGTTTTGGAGAATTGGTCGAAAGTGTGGGTGGATTTCAAATCGTTGAGATGCTAAAAACGGTTGATGCTCGATCAAAGCGAGCAGATGAATTTTGGTTGAATGTGATAATGAAGAAGATCTAGATCATTTATTTCCTCGATACCTGTGCAGAAATTTTGGCGAAATATAAGAGTAAGAGTGAAATGGATCAGGTACTGAAAATATTGGTTGCGCCGGATAGTTTTAAAGAGTCGCTGAGCGCGGAAGAGGTTGCGGAGGCGATGCGCATGGGGGCGATGGATGCGGCGCAGGTGATGGCGCGCGGTGTTGAGGTGGATGTATGTCCTGTGGCGGATGGCGGCGAGGGGACGGTCAATGCGCTGGTTAGAGCGATGGGCGGAGAGGTGAGACGTAGTGAAGTGACTGAGCCGCTGGGCAGGAGGATTGTGGCGAGGTGGGGGCTGTGTGGCGAGACTGGTATCGTGGAGATGGCGGAGGCTGCGGGTTTAGGATTGCTGAGTGAAGGGGAAAGGAACCCGATGCGGACAACCACGTATGGGGTGGGGCTGCTTTTGAAGGAAGCAATGGATGCGGGGGCAAAACGGATCATTATGGGGATTGGCGGGAGCGCGACGAATGATGGTGGGTGCGGTGCGGCTCAGGCGTTGGGGGTTGTGTTTTATGATAATGGTGGGGAGATCATTGAGCAGCAGATTAGTGGTGGGCTCTTGGGGAAGGTATCGCGGATTGATGTGGAGGGATTGGATGAGCGGCTGAAGAATGGGGAAGTGAAGTTGGAGGTGGCGTGTGATGTGCGGAATGTATTTTGTGGCGAGCATGGTGCGGCGCGGGTGTACGGGTGGCAAAAGGGGGCGAATGCAGTTGAGATTGGCGAATTGGATGCGTGGATGCTGCAGCTTGGAGCGCTGATGGCGCGGGATTGTGGGGTGGATGTGATGGGAATGGCGGGGGCAGGAGCGGCGGGTGGATTAGGCGGCGGCGCGGTGGCGATGTTGAAGGGGGCGTTGA
Source organism: Poriferisphaera corsica (assembly GCF_007747445.1). Taxonomy (NCBI): domain Bacteria; kingdom Pseudomonadati; phylum Planctomycetota; class Phycisphaerae; order Phycisphaerales; family Phycisphaeraceae; genus Poriferisphaera; species Poriferisphaera corsica. The sequence continues at coordinate 2,357,157 of NZ_CP036425.1, read as the reverse complement.
GATCGGGGATTGAGTTGGTGCTTGAAGCGGTGGATTTTGAGCAACGCGTGCAATGGGCGGATGTGGTGATTTCAGGTGAGGGAAAGATGGATGGGCAGACGAGTGAAGGGAAGGTGTTGTGGGGGGTTGAACGGGCTTGTGAGCGAGTGGGGAGGCCGATGTGGGTGGTTGTGGGCGCGGTGGGGACAGGTGTTGATCTGGGGGCAGGGAATGGTGGGCATCAAGAGGGAATGAAGGGGGGGATGCAAGGGGGGATTGCGGTGAGTGAGGGGCATGAGCGGGGATGGGCGATGGTGCATGCGAAGGAGCTGGTGCGTGAAGGGACGGCGAGAATTGTAAAGAATGTGTTAGCGACGTTTTAGTGAGGAGCGAGTGGGTTTATCTTACGTGGTTATGAAAGACCATGTAGCGAAATTCGTGATTATTGGGTTGTTGTTGATCGTGGTGGGCGTGCCGATGCTGTTGCGTCCTGCTAAAGGGGAGGCAGGGGGAGAGGTGGTGGCATTGAATGGGGCGGGTGATACTAAGTTGATTATTATGACGCCTCATAACGAGCAGATTCGATATGAATTTGCGACGGCTTTTAATCAGTGGCGATTGAAGCAGGGGAAGGAGACGGTGGTATTTGATTGGCGTGCTGGCGGAGGGACATCGGATCTGCGGAAACAGTTATTGACGCAGTTTGTGGATGCAGCGAAGGATGGGCGAGAGGAGATGGGGGTTGGGGTAGATCTGTTTTTTGGTGGCGGGGAATATGATCATAATAAATTAGCGAAGGGGATTAAGTTCAAGCGCGATGGTGAGGAGCGGAAGTTGTCGGTAAGCGTGCCGGCGGGGTTGAATGAGGCTGTTATTGAAGATGCGTTTCCGGGACAGATGATTGGTGGGTCGAAGTTGTATCGGGATGATCTATTGTGGGTGGGGACGGCGCTTTCGAGTTTTGGGATTGTGTACAACCGAGATGTGGTTGAGATGTTGGGTGTGAAAGAGCCTAAGACATGGTTAGATATGACGCAGCCGGAGTTTCGTGATTGGGCGGCGTTGGCAGATCCGTCACATTCAGGTTCGATTGCGGCGACGTATAACGTGATTTTGATGAGGAAGGGTTGGGAGGATGGATGGTCGTTGCTTCGTAGAGCGTTTGCGAATGCAAGGTATTTTGCTTCGAGTTCCTCGAAGGTGCCAGTGGATGTTTCGAGTGGTGAAGCTGGGTTAGGGATGTGTATAGATTTTTATGGCCGATTTCAGGCGGCGGTGACGGATGACGTTCGTGTTGGGTATGTTGATCCAGCCTATATGACAGCGATAACGCCAGACCCGATTAGTGTGATCCGGGGTGCACCGCATAAGGCGATTGCGAAAGAATTTATTGAGTGGCTGTTGACGAAAGATGCACAGGGGCTTTGGCAAAAACGGATTGGTACGGCAGGTGGGCCGCTCGCGAGTGAGTTGAGAAGGCAGCCGATTCGTAGAGATATGTTTACCATTGATGGGAAGGTAGATTGGGCGGATCGAGAATTGGATCCGTTTAGCGTGGCGAAGCCGTTTGTGGATGGCGTGCCGGATTATTTTGGATTTGTGGCGTTGGTGAGCCATGCGATGGCGATTGATATTCATGAAGAATTGAAGGCGGCTTGGGCGGTAATCAATCGGGTTGAGGATGGAAATCCAGTGAAAGGTGAGATGTTGAGGCTGTTTGATGCGATGCCAAAGGAGTTGGTGGTTGATTGGCCAAGCGATGAGTTGCGAGATCAATGGTTGCTGATTCTTGAAGATGAGGATGATTTGAGAAGGGATGAGGTGCTTGGTGTGTTGGATGGTTTTGTTAAGGGATTGAAGGGGCGATATAAGAAGAATCCGGATTTGAAGTTGCAGGACCGGTTGGCCTGGACTTTGTTTTTCAGGGAGAACTATCGCAGGATTGTTGAGCTTGAGAAGCAGGTGGAGTTGAGGCGGATTGCGGTCGCTGAATAGTCTGGTGAGAGGATTGGGAATAGAATGGACGCTCTGGCAAAGGTGCTGGGGCGTTTTTTTTGTTTTGAATTTTAAATGGGAGTTGGCGATGCGAATCTATGTGATCAGGCATGCAGACCCGGATTATGAGAATGGAACGATTACGGCGCTCGGGCATCAGGAGGCGGAGGCACTGAGTGAGCGATTGGATGATGTGCGGATTGATCGGATTTATAGTTCGCCTAAAGGGAGAGCAGTGCATACGGCGGAGTATACGGCAAAGCGGAAGGGACTTGAGATTGAGGTTTTGGATTGGTTGGCAGAAGTCGATTGGTGGTCGGAGAATGAATATAACGGTCATCCGTTGGCGGTATATAACGCGCATGGTTTTTTGGTGAGAGAGATGGAGCCTCAACCGACTTGGGGGACGTGGCATGAAAATGAATGGTTTAGTGATCCGCGGATCAGACGGGAATTTGAGGTGATCCAAACGGGATCAGATTTGCTTATGGCTGATCATGGGTATGTGAAGGATGCGTGTGGGGTATACCGGCATGATGAGCCGAATGAAGTGGCGATTGCGGTGTTCTGCCATAACGGGTTGGGATTGACATGGTTGGCGCACCTTTTGAATATACCGTTACCGCTGTTTTGGACGAGCTTCTATTTGCGGCCGGCATCTTTGACGACGGTGTTGATGGATGAGCGAGATGGTGGGAAAGCGACACCGCGATGTTTGAATATGAGTGATGAGACGCATCTTGTGGCGAAGGGATTGGATAAGGCGCGTGTGCCGAATGGGATAGTGAATAATTATGAGTGATTGTTGAAATGAATTGAGCAATAAAAAAGGCGGCTCGTTGAGTCGCCTTTGTTTGTATTTGATATTGGTTGTATTGCTATTCGGCTGGTTCGGTTTCAGGTGTTGAGGTGTCATGTGATTCTGCGGCCGCTGTGGGGGTGGATGGTTGGTTGTTGTCTTGTGCTTTGACTTGAGCGAGGACGGTGAGGCCACCTTTGACGGATTGGCCTTCTTCGACGGTGACTTTTTCGAGGAGTGATTTTGGGATGTAGAGTTCGGTGGTTGAGCCGAGTTTGATCATGCCGATACGTTGGCCACGTTGGATGACCGCGTTTTCTTCAACAGCGCAGCAGATGGTACGGGCGAGGAGGCCGGCGACTTGGCGGACGGCTGCAACGGGATGCCCTTTGGTGGGGTGCTTCATGAGGATGAGGTTGCGCTCATTGACTTCACAGCAATTGGGGTTGAGTGTGTTGGTGTGCTTGCCGGGTGTGTGTGTGATGGAAGCGATTCGGCCGTGACATGGTGAGCGATTGACGTGTACGTTGAAGACGGACATGAAGATGCGGATGCAAGTTGCGGGTTGATTGTCGAATGGTTCGTAGGATTCGATATCGTGGATGGAGGTGATGCGGCCGTCGGATGGGGCGACAGCGATGCCGCGTTGTGAGGGTATGCGGCGGTCGGGATCACGGAAGAAGTTGATGACAAAGGCGAGTGCGAGAAAGATGGGGATGATGAGGTACCAGAGGTCAAAAAGGATGGAGGCTGCGGCGAGGAGCATCGAGATAATGATGGCGGTAATCCATTCGTTTTTGCCGTATCCGCTGAGTTTCAAGGGCGTCTCCATTCATTGAAAACCAAGGCATGATTTCGTGACGTCATGTCAGTTGAAAGATTATTTTAGCGTGAGTTGATGCTATAGGAAAACTATGGTTTGAGATATGTTTGCGTGAGTGTTGAGTTGTATAAAAAAACTGGCAGGTCGAAGACCTGCCAGCGTATATCTCAATGTAATCAATTTTATGAGGTGGCTTTGCCGAGGACAGCGCCGATGCCGCCACAGATGAGTGTGAGGACGAAGAGTCCGCCAGTGAGGATGTAGAAGGTGTTACCCATTTCGTATGCACCGCGTGAGTTGCGGAGCATGCCGGTGATCATGGTGAGGACGTCTGCGTGAGCGCCGACCATGACGATGAGTGCGATGGCGAGTGAGATGACCGTGCCGAAGAGCATGCCGGTTGAGAAACCGGATGGTGCTTCGAAACTGTCTGAGAGATCGACCATGCCAGAGCCGGAGTCAGCACCCGCGAGTGGTGCGTTCATGGATGGAGGGGTCATGGTGCCGGACATTGAACCTTCGAGGTTTTCGAGTCCTGAAGTGGCGCCGGTAGCGGACAGACCAGCATCGAAGATGCCGGAAGATCCGATGGCGGAGTCAATGTTTGTGCCGGCTGCGGTGTCGCCTGAACCTGGATAGATATCTTCCAAGAGGTCAGCACCGAGTGAGGCATCATTTGATTCGTGAGTCAGGTCGAGGAGACCGGAGCCGGAACCAACTGATTCGAGTGAGATTTGGCTACCCTGATTCGCAACGGTTTGTGCGAGTGGGTCAGCAGCGTCAACTTCACCTGCGTCAAAGACGGAGATGCCGGTTGAATCGTTGCTACCAAGGCCGAGGCCGGTGCCAGCATTTGTGTCACCCATCAGTGGGATGGCTGTGTCATGAAGGCTGACAGCGTCGTTGGTTTGTGAATCAGCAAGAGGGATTGGTGCTGCGGAATCATCTTTGCCGCTACTGCCAGCCATCGTGTCGACTTCAGCGCATTTAAACATGAGCTTATCGCCATCACGGAACTGCTGTAGCTTGCCGCTTGCAGCCATATCTTTAATTTCTTGTTCGCTGACGCCAAGCTTCGCTGCCGTCTCTTCAAGAGTGTAGAACATCTTCGCCATGAAACTACTCCTGGAACCGGAGGGGAGGGTCTATAAAAGAGTCAAAAGACCTCAGTATGATAACTGATTTTGCGAGCGGATGCTGCAGTAATTACCGGTCTGAGGTACATTTAGGATAAATATTCTGGTTAAAATGGCAAGGTTTTTTATTAATGTGTATTGAATTTCTCATGAGGGGGAATGTGATCAGTGTTCATCGGTGTGACATGAATGTCATTGGGGACTGATATGGAGGGATGTGAGGTGGGTTTTGATTGGTCGTTTGTGGATGGGGGCAGGTTGTGGAGTGGTATTTATGGGTAGTCAATGAGCGTGAATAAATGTTATAAATGGGGCAGGACGGGATATATGGTGTGATTGAGCCGGGTAGACGATGGGGGAGTAGAGAATGGAATCTTGTGATGCCGCTAGCGTATGGATTGATACAACCAGTTGACGTAAAGTTGCCAAATTTACCGCATGAACTGGATGGGATGCGGATTTTGCATGTTTCTGATCTTCATATCAGGCGGCATGGGCGGTTATTTAGTCGGCTGATCAATCAGTTGACTTCGATACGACATGATCTGACGGTGTTTACCGGCGACTATATGTCGTATCCGGGGGATGAGGATGCGTCGATCAAGGTGATGAAGAAGATCTGCGAGCGGCTGAATCCATCGATGGGGATGTACGGTGTGTTTGGTAATCATGATTTTGATGAGTTCAGGCAGCGAGCTGGCGAGGAGTTACCGATTCACTGGTTGAGTGATCATGCGGTGAGTGTGAAGGATCGGCCGCTGGATTTGTTGGGTTTTAATGTGACGAAGGGGTCGGGGCCTGATGGGATGAAGGTGGCGATGGATGCGACGCTCGAGTGTGGTGGGCGTGATGAGGATCGCTTGAGATTGGGGTTGCTTCACTATCCACAGAAATTCATGTTGGCATCTGATTTGGGTGTTGATTTGATGTTGTCGGGTCACACGCATGGCGGCCAGATACGGTTACCGGGTGGGCGGGCGCTTTTTAATTCGAGTGATCTGCCGCTGGGATTAAGTTCAGGATTAATGCGACATCGAGATATGATGATTGGTGTGTCGCGTGGGGTTGGTTATGCGGGGATGCCGTTTGTTACGAGTTGGCGATTGTTTTGTCCGTCGCACATGCCGTTATATACGCTGCGGCGCGGGCCGATGACGGGGAAACGGTCGAATCGGTTGGAAATGATTCAGAGGTGGTAAGAAAAAAATGAGTTATGAAAAAGGCCTAACAGTAAGTTAGGCCTTTTTGTTTAGAAGCGATTTTTTGATTTATTGATAATGAGGTTGTCGTGGCCGGGGACGATGACATCGGCGATTTCGACGGCTTCGATAAATGATTCTTGGGCAAGTTCGATGTCGTTGGCACCTCGGAGGATGCGGCCTTGCTCGAAGTGCTCGGCTGTAGCGACGGCGTCGCCGGCGATGAGTGTGGTCGTGTTGGTTTCGAGGAGGAGTAGACCGCAAGTGCCGGGCGTGAAGCCGGGGCAGGGGAAGAGATCGACTTGCGGTGCGAGTGTATCGGGCGCCGCATCACATTTCTTGAGTAGTGAAACTTCGTATTGAAGAAGCTGTTGAACGTCCTCGTCTTCGGTGTTTTGGTATTGCTCGATGAGAGCAGGGCCGATGGTTTCGCGTTCGCGTTCGGAGATAAACCATTTGGCTTGCTCGAAAGCGGAGAGGCCCATGCGATGTGATGGGCGGAAGTTGGTGAGGAAGACATCGGTGATGTCGTCGGGGGTGAGACCTGTGCGCTCAGAGAGTCGAGCGGTGATGATCTGCGGAGGTAGGCCAGGGTCGACGAGGATCGTGCGATCGCCTGAGCGGATGAGTGTGGTGGTGGCGTGAGCGGTGCGAGGTGGTGTTGGGTGATCCCAGAGTTCGTGAGTGCTAAGCGTGCCGATACTGATGATGCGGTAGTCCATGCTGGATGTGTTCCTATGAAGGTGTGTCTATTGATGAGTTAGGGGTTTAGTTGTCGGAAGATTCAGTGAAGTGGTCGACGGTGCGCCATGGCAGCTTGCCGCCAGCATCATCCTTCTTTTTCTGCATTTTATCGATAACGATTTGTGGCAAGAGTGTGTGAAGACGCTGGATATCACCCGCAGAAGCAATTTGTTTGATGAGTGTTGATGAGGTGTAGCCGTGGACTTCGCCGGACATGATGAAGATGGTTTCGATATCCGCGATAGCGCGGTTGGTGAGGGCGAGCTGAAACTCGAAGTTGAGGTCGGTGACGTTGCGAAGCCCACGAAGGATAGCGGTTGCGCCGATTTGGCGAGCGAAGTCAACGGTGAGCCCAATGTAGGACTGGACTTCGACGATCGTTGGATCGCATTGCTCGTTGATGAGTTGTTGGATAATTGCGATACGTTCTTCTAGAGAGAAGAGAGGGTTTTTAGAGGGGTTGTGTCCGATGGCGATGACGAGTCGATCGAAGTGGTGTTGGCCTCGTTTGATTACATCAAGATGACCGTTGGTGATGGGGTCATATGTGCCGGGGAATAGGCCGATTTTCTGGGTTTTGCTCATATTGCGTGCCTTTGCTGTGTTTGCTGGTCTGTGAGCCTTGGGAGTAAGTATAGCAGGGATGGCTAGGGGCGGGCTAATAGGACAGGTTTGGCTAACCGTTACAGAAGTAACGGGTGAGAGATAAAAGTGAATGATATTGTGGCGTGAAGATAGGCTGAATTGGATAACTGAAGTGTTACTGATGAAGCGAGTGACGAAACAAGCTTAGTAGTAACAGTGAAGAATAATTTATGCCCTGGATCGGGTCTCGTGCCGGTAGCCTCCCCGGACGAGACCTTTTTTATGCGCTGATTTAATTGACCATTTCTCGGTCAAGGAGGCGGTAGGCGATGGCTTCGGCAAGATGATTGGCCGTAATATCATGTGACTCTTCAAGGTCGGCGATTGTTCTGGCGACACGGCGGATCTTGTCGAATGCTCTTGCAGACAAACCGAGTTCTGACATCGCGTCTTTCATGAGCAATTGGCAATCATCTGACAATGGTGCAAGACGGTCGAGTTCTTTATGAGAGAGTTGGTGATTGGGTTTGAGGTATGAACCGTTACGTTGGCGCTGTGTTTCGCGAGCTTGGATCACTTTGTTTTGAATTGATTGGCTGGTTTCAGTGGGTCGTTGCTCGTAGAGCTGTTCGTATGGCAGACGCGGTACATCGACATGGATATCGATACGATCGATAAGCGGGCCAGAAATTCTAGACATGTACTTGGTCATTTCTCGATGGCCGACTTCATCTGCGGAGACATCACCGCGTGGTGACGGATTCATCGCTGCAACTAGCATAAACTCAGAGGGGAATTGATAGGTCGCTTGGGAACGTGCGATGGTGACGACACCGTCCTCAAGTGGTTGCCTGAGTGTTTCGATGACAGTGCGGCTGAATTCGGGAAGTTCGTCAAGAAAAAGGACGCCATGATGAGCGAGTGAAACTTCCCCGGGACGTGGTATTGAGCCGCCACCGATTAGAGAGGCGGCACTGGCGGTGTGGTGCGGAGAACGCACGGGCCTTTCGATGATAAGGGAACGCCCATGCGGCACTTTTCCTAGTGTTGAATAGATGCGTGTGACCTCTAGCGCCTCTTCACGAGAGAGTGGCGGAAGTATACCAGGCAATGCCTTGGCGAGTAGTGTCTTACCGGTTCCTGCAGGGCCGATCATGAGGATGTTGTGCTGACCTGCTGCGGCAATGAGCATTGCACGTTTTGCTTCTTCCTGTCCTTTGATATCAGAAAAATCAACCGCCGCGACAGAGCGTGTGAATTGATCATGCAGTGTGGATTGATGCAAGGGTGAGATGGATGTACTGCCATTGAGGAGGCCTACAACATCAGTGAGATGTTTGACAGGGTAGATCGCAATATCGTCAACAGCTGCTGCTTCAAGGGCGTTGTCTGCGGGTACGACAATTCCTTCAAAATTCAGTTGCCTACATAGTAAGGCAAGATTGATAACGCCGTTGATAGGCCGAACGCGACCATCAAGCGCGAGTTCACCTGCAAATAGTAGTTTTTGATGCTTATTCGTCTGGATAATATTGGCAGCAATGAGCGTGCCAATTGCAATTGGCAGATCGTAGAGCGGGCCTTCTTTTTTTGTATCCGCAGGCGCGAGATTAATAAGCAATCGTGTGATGGGAGTCGCATAGCCACAATTCATCATTGCGGTGCGAACCCGCTCAAGAGATTCTTTGACCGCAAGATCCGGAAGGCCGACGATCGTTGCTTTGGGAAGCCCGGTTTTGGAAATACTGACTTCGATTTCACACAGGATTGGATCAATACCCTGCAATATAAAGCTATATACCTGAGAAAGCATCTCTCAAGTATAAATCCATGGTATAGCTTGTAAAGAAATATAATCCAAGTGAGTATTGTGAGATTGCTTCATTCACTAAAGAACGAAGCGACTGAGATCGAGATCATTCGTGACCTCATCAAGCTGCTTTCGCACAAATTCACCGGTGATGACTGTTTTTGCATTACTTGTATCTGCAATTTCAGGCGCATCGAAATTAATATCTTCGAACACTTTCTCGATGATTGTCATCAAGCGTCTTGCGCCGATGTTTTCGAGTTTCGCATTTGCGTCTGCAGCAAGATCAGCTATCGCGTCGATCCCATCGTCAGTAAAGTTGACGTCCAGCCCTTCGACAGCAAGAAGATCTTTTTGCTGCTTTGTGAGTGCGTTTTTAGGTTCCTTCAAGATGCAAACAAAATCATCCTTACCTAGAGATGAAAGTTCGACTCGAATCGGGAAGCGGCCTTGAAGCTCAGGCATCAGGTCATTCACGGTTGCTGTATGAAACGCGCCCGCAGCGATGAAGAGGATGTGATCGGTATGAACAATGCCATGCTTTGTGTTAACCGCGGAGCCTTCAACAATCGGCAGTAGGTCACGTTGAACACCTTGCCGTGAGACATCAGGTGAACCGCCGCCTTTTGTTTGTGTTGCGGCAATCTTATCGATTTCGTCAAGGAAAATGATACCGCTTGATTCAGTCATCTCAATGGCTTCTGATGTGATCTTGCCTTGATCCACCAACTTGTCTGTCTCTTGTGCGATTAACACCTCGCGAGCTTCTTTGACCGTTAGTTTCTGATTTTTCCTGTTTTCCGGCATCATTTTTTCGAACATATTTGAAAGATCCGGATCCATCTGATCCAGCCCCATGTTTGAAAGCATGAATGATGTTTGAGGTTTTTGCTTGATATGGATTTCAACCTCTTTGTCATCAAGTGCGCCCGATTTGAGCTGCCCCATAAGCCGCTCACGGATACGATTTTTTCTTTCTTCCGATTCGTGTGATTCCACGTATGACTGGTTATCGGGAGTAGGCTCATTTGTGTGAGAACCTGGCAAAAGTAGATCCACCAATTTCTCATTCGCAATTTCTGCTGCCTGTTTGGAAACAAGTTCAGACTGATTGCTGCGCGTCATCGAAATCGCTTGATCGAGTAGATCCCTGATCATCGATTCGACATCTCGGCCGTGATACCCCACTTCTGTAAATTTTGAGGCCTCGACCTTAATGAACGGGGCATCGGTCAGGGTTGCCAATCTTCGGGCGATCTCAGTCTTACCAACACCAGTTGGCCCTGACATGATGATATTTTTGGGGGAGATGTCGTGAGCGATCTCCGGATCTAACTGCTGTCGCCGCCAACGGTTGCGAATCGCAATCGCGACGGAACGCTTAGCGTCATCTTGGCCAACAATATACTTATCCAGTTCACTCACAATTTGCTTTGGCGTAAGGTTGATCATGTATCTACCCATCTATAGTCAATTTAGTGTTCTGCAGTACATATCTTAGGTGCGTACATTAAACATTCAAAGTCAGCCCATAAACGATTGCATCCGAATTTGCCGATTAGGCAACTCATGATGGATGTGATGCTTATAACGCATAGGCTGCTTGGCGGAAGTGTGTAAAGTGGTTAATCGAGAGAATTTATTGGTCGATGATACCAACGATAGCTTTATTTGATATTCGCGGAATGGACCCTTTAAGCACGATTCGTTGAAGAGCTAGATCCATAAATGATATTCAATAAGAAAAGAAACAGGCCGATTGCAATTGATTTCGGTGCAAGCACCATCAAGCTGATGCAAGTTGAACTTGGGCAACCAGCCAAGCTCCTTTCTGCATGTTGCGTGGAAATGTCCGAACAAGAGCGTGACAATGATCCGCAGCGCTTGGATTTTTATCGTAGTACTCTCAAACGTATGTTAAATGCCAAAATGGTGAAAGGTCGATCTGCTGTCATCAGCATTCCTGCACATGAAACCATTATCCAACATTTCGAGATTGAAGGCGGCTCGGAAGATGGGATTGAACTAGAAATTCAAATGCGCCTTGAACAACGTCTTGAACAAGACATGTCTGACTTTGTGATCCGTACACTTTCGACAAATAAGCGGATGCGTGAAGGCAAAGAGCTCACAGACGTTATCACTGTCGCAGTCAAGAAAAGCACTGTTTATCAATATGTCAGTATTGCTAAATCGGCAGGTATCAATGTCAGTGATGTTGTACCCGAACCAAGCAGTATTTGCAGCATGACAAACTCGCAATTGGAGAATGAGCATGCCGACAAAACGCAATGTACTGTGGATATCGGCTCACTCCGAGCGCGTTTGATGATACACCAAGGCAGTAATGTTCTGTATTTCAAGAATATCAATATCGATCATCGTCTATGGCAGGACAATCGCGAAGTAGATTCAGAATTACAATGCGAAGAGCCAGAGATTGAGCCAAAAAATTGGTCGATCAATCAAATCAGCCAGAGCGGAAATGACACGCAATGCAGCAACGAAGCAGTCGAGTGTCTCGCAGACGAAATACAGATGTGTCTGAGATACTACAGATCCCTCTATCCACAAGATGTCATTAAAGAAATCACCTTTACTGGTGGAAATTCGATGCAAAATGAAATTTGTAAAGAACTTGCAGTAAGGTTAGGTATCACAGTAGTTATTTCAGATCCATTTAAGACATTAGACCTCTCAGAATTGAGTAAAGAAAAACTGATCGGATTGAATGCAGATGTACCGCAACCCGGTTGGAATGTACCTATTGGCATGTGTATGTCATTAGCGGGTTAACAATGCAGCCGGAGAATAGTTGTGAAGAATTCAACCAATTTGATGCCGGATGAATATAAAGATTATCAAGCTACTAAAAAAGCATCCACTGTATTTGTCGCGGCTTTTTCAATCATTTTTCTTGGTATCGTCGCAGTGTATCTCGTGACGAATAGCAAGATCAACGATTTACGCGCAAAGCAATCCAACATGTTTGAGCAATACACCGGTGCCGCATCAGATATTGATCAACTTAATAAGCTTAAAGAAAAGAAAAAACAGATTGTTGGTGTAGCAAAAATTGCAGGCGAACTTATTGAGGTTGTGCCACGAAGTCGAATTATCGCAGAAATCGTCAATTGTATGCCTGATAAGATGACCTTAAGTGGTATGGAAATTAAAACAAAGAAAGTTACTGTTGCTCGGCTTAGTAATGTTTCATCAATAAAGCAGCAGAAAAACAAGAAGAAAGCGATGGCACCGAGAAAACAAGAGCAGCAATCAGTCATCATTGAAGGATATGCATCAAACGATCTTGAGATCGCTGAGATCGTAACGAAATTAAAAAATAACATGATTTTTACCAGCACAGAAATCAAGTACATCGAAGATTCAATCATAGATAATGCCAAGTACAGGAAGTTCAACCTTGAGTGTGTTATTGATAATGAAATGATCGTTGACGGTCTTGTGTGATTGATATGTTTGATTGCAAATAAGGTATACAATTATGTACAAATATTTTTACATCCTAATCATACTTGCAACACCTGTACTATCTTATGTATTTCTCTTTCAGCCGAGAGCATATGAAATCCAAAAGATCGAAGATAATATCGCAGGAATGAATGAGCAGCTTCAGATCTTTGAAGCATCAAAGAAAGATATCGCGGAACTTTCAGATGAGATTGCCAAAGTCGAGGAATCTTTGACTCGCTTAAAAGCAAAATTGCCAGATCAGAAAAACGTAGAGAATGTTCTTCGTAATGTTTGGAATATTGCTACAAAGCATAATCTCGAAACCAGAAATTTCCGCACTGACAAAATACAGAACATCGATAATTACATGCGCGTACCTATCGAAATGACAATCACGGGTGATTTTGATGGGTATTATGAATTTTTACAGCAATTGGAATCTTTGCCACGTATTATCAAAATTCCAACAATGACCATTGAGTCACTTAATAATCATGATGGTACCATTCAAGCGAACATCTACCTGAACGTTTATTGTTCAAATGATATCAGCTGAAATTTGAGAGATAAGGCATTTAGATATGAGTGATGAGATCAATATGATCGAACAACCAGAAGAGACGTTTGATAATAAAAAAGAAAGTTTGATTATCTTACTTATCGTCTCACTTGTTCTTTCGGTCATGTTTATATACTCCAAGACTAATGTCGCTGAAGCTGACGATTCGAAAATGGATAACGTCAGCAAGGTCGAAGAGTATCTCAAACAAAACAAGAAAGATGCAAAGCTTCAAGATAGCGCCAAATACACCGTTACTAATAAGGTTTTAAAGGTAATCGACTACAATCAAGTGTCTTCGCAAATTGCGATTGATGATGATAACTCAAAGCCATTTACGCTAGCACAGGATGACAGTAATCCAGATATTCTCATTGATCAAAGTAAAGATGAGATTATCAGCGAATTCAAACAATGGCGACGAATGAATATTATCCAGTCAATCGCTGGTGGGGGAAAACCTACCGTAGTTATAAACGGAACAATCTATCGTATCGGTGATCAAATTGATGATTTTGCCATTATAAAAATCGAAACCAGCAGTAACAAAATCGTTGTCAAGAAAAAGCAATATGCTTTTGTTGTTTATATGAAATAAAAGCAGGAACGCGGTATATGTCTTTTAATGATCCATTTATATCAAGTAATCAAGATTCTGATGCAACATCAAATCCGCACCATAACGTTTGGCAGCCGGACGAAATTATCAAAGACCAAAATAATGAATGGTTGAATAATCTCAAAGCAAACAAGATCATAGACAGCGATATATGCAATGAAATTAATGAACAGTTTGGCAATCTTGATATAAACTCCGTTGAGCAGTACATTCAAGCCAGTGACAATGTTACGATCAAGCAGAAATATAGAGCTTACAATGCGAGCCTGAAGTACATTGAGCTGTCCATCGAAGATGTAGTTAATTCACAATACATTGATCAACTCGGCCTGGATTTCTGCAAGAGCCATCAAATTCTACCCCTAGATCAGCAGGGAGCACGAATCCTTGTTTGTGTTGTTGATCCAGACAATTTAGTGATTATTGACGAGGTGAGTCATAAGCTGAAAGCTTCTGTGAAATTGGTCATTACAACAGATGAAGCTATCAATCGTGTCATCGATGAGTTGGCAGCTTCATCCGGGCAAGATCAGCAGGATATTGAAAATGTTATCGGTGATATGCATGAAGATGAAGTTGAGATCGTCGAATCGAAAGAAGAAGATCTAGACTTAGAAAAGATTGCTGAAGAATCACCGATTATTCGCTATGTGAATTATCTCATATCAAATGCCGTTAAGGAACGTGCTTCAGACATTCACATCGAGCCACAAGAAAAAGTCGTTAAAATACGTCTACGTATCGACGGCATACTTTTTGAGTCTGTAAGTCCTCCGATACAAATGCATGCCGCAATCATTTCACGCCTGAAGATTATGGCGAATCTAGATATCTCAGAAAGGCGTTTACCTCAAGACGGCCGCATCCGAGCCATGATCCATGGCCGAAAATTAGATCTACGTCTTTCTACGCTTCCAACCGCTAGTGGTGAAAAAGCCGTTCTTCGTATTCTGGATACTCAATCAATCCAGGTTACACTCAACCAACTCGGTATGGATGAAGAAGCGTTAACAATTTGGAAACGCCAGATTGATCAGCCTCACGGAATTATTCTCGTCACCGGGCCAACGGGATCAGGTAAAACAACGACGCTGTACTCCTCGCTTGGTCAGATGAACCGAGAGAAACTAAACATCTCGACAGTCGAAGACCCTGTCGAGTATCATCTCGGAGGCATCAATCAAACGCAGGTTCATGAACGGATCGGCATGAGTTTCTCCGCGGCTCTACGTTCTCTTCTTCGTCAAGACCCAGACGTCATTATGGTTGGTGAGATACGTGATACTGAAACCGCGCGTATTGCTATCCAAGCCTCACTTACAGGTCACTTAGTACTTTCAACACTACACACAAACGATGCCCCAAGTTCTGTGACACGTCTGATTAATATCGGCGTTGAGCCTTATCTGATAGGTGCCTCAGTCAATGCGACACTTGCTCAGCGTCTTGTACGAAAAATCTGTGATCACTGTAAAACACAGATCCAGCCAACAGATGCTGTTTCCGAACATCTAGCCATGTACGGCATAGGCATTGATCAAATTTGGCAAGGGGAAGGCTGTGACAAGTGTCGCGGAACTGGCTACTCAGGTCGAGTCGGTATTTATGAACTTCTTGTTATGAACGATAATTTAAGAGACAAAATATCTAATAACCCAAATGTTTCTCAGTTCCGGCGTATGTGCATTGAGAGCGGTATGACCACACTCCGTGAAGATGGCTTGAAAAAAGTTGTTAAAGGTTTCACGACCGTTGAAGAAGTGATGCGAGTAACAGAAAAATCAATTTAAATATTACTACGTCAGAACAGTCTCATATACGTTAGCGACTCTGTGGCATCGTTTTTGAAATGTATATTTGCTCGTAACTTTCTCGTATGCGCGCTGTACATATTCAGAGAACAATCCCGCATGATAAATTGTTTTGATTTGATCTGCCCATGTCTGCGGTGCATCGTTATTATCCAGCAACAATCCGCATTCTCCATCAAGAATTTCCGGTATTGCACCAACATTAGTAGCCGCAACTGGCGTTTTCAGTAGCAATGCCTCAAGGATAGCATTCGGAAAACCTTCTGTGTAGCTCGGTATTAAAAGTAAATCTAGAGAAGTATGGAATGCTTGCAGATCATTCAGCCAACCTCGCCATACGATGTTGCTTTCGATATCAAGTTCACGAGCGATCTTCTTTAGATTCTCTTTCTCAGGCCCATCACCTGCCAAATGCAATTTCGCATCTATACCATTATCTAATAGTCGGCGTAAACACAGCAGTGATCGTTCCACACCTTTTTCTGCACTAAAACGACTAACAACGCCAATATTCAATTGGTTTTTTTTCGGTTTCGCTAAATCGCTGATGCACAAGTACTCTTTGGTATCAATACCGTTGGGTATATATGTGGTATTTGATCCGTTCGAACGCTTTGAAAGACATAGTTCTCGTAATTGCTCATTAACACAGATTACATGATCATAGTATCGATAGACTTGTTTGTTTAGCCATGCATAAAAACGTGTTTTCATATTCTCACAAGTGAATCCGTGAACTGTTGTTACAAGCTTCATGGGATGGAATCGTTTAATAATTAGACCAAGAATATCAGTTTTATAATCGTGACTATGCCAAATATGTATGTGGTTATCGCGGCAAATCTGAATTAGATTTTTAATCGTTTTTAGTGAAAAACCATTGTTCTCAGGTATGCCAAATATCTCCATCTTTGAACAATATGATTGTTGTAATTGTTCCAAACAATCAGTCCCAGCTGGATAGATATAGGCAGCTTGAAGATTAAACTTTTGTGAATCGATGTATCGTTCACTTCTAAGAATAGTCTTGTCTGGCCCACCACCAGCATTAGCTATAACTCTGACATGTAAAACGTTGATGCGTGACATTTCTATAGCATATATCCAGGGCAGTGAATACAAGGATTATCTTTTACATTCTCTGTAACAGTTGATTTGAAGCTACGTCTCGCGCTTCGATACTTGGGACTGTTCCAAAGACGTCTGAATTGGTCAGAATCAATCTTCCCAAAATCATGTTTGGGATCAAATGAACCACAGCACGTAGAAATACTACCATCCCAATTGACGACACAGGATGTCCAAGGCCATGAACAATCGTATTGTTTTTTACCATTGTAATTACTGTGTTTAGATGATCCATTAGCCAAATCAACATATGATTCAAGCACATATTCTTTGTTTGAAGGCATCCAACTTTCTATATGATCAGTAGTTTTTTTCGCCAAAATGTCTTTGGCTAGGCCTAATGATTGCAGGTTTTTATCTTGACCTAGAAAGCGAGTGTTATATGAGGCTTTATTAATAACCGGGTTGCAACCTAATTCTTTTGCTAATGCTTTGAAAGCATCAATCTCATGCTCGTTGTATTTTGTAACAACATAGTTGAGCTGGATCTGTGGATACTTACTGTTCAATCGTTTTTT
The DNA here is from genome assembly GCF_007747445.1 of Poriferisphaera corsica. Classification (NCBI taxonomy): domain Bacteria; kingdom Pseudomonadati; phylum Planctomycetota; class Phycisphaerae; order Phycisphaerales; family Phycisphaeraceae; genus Poriferisphaera; species Poriferisphaera corsica. The sequence goes on along the minus strand of NZ_CP036425.1, from coordinate 2,339,978 downwards.
TGTAGCAATGATATGTTTGATCTTTGTAATGACTTCATCAAGCTTTTTACCAGGCTGATATTGTTCATATGTTTCTTGTGTGGCTGCATGTAGTGAACATGTCAGCAATTCCAAACCAGACTCAATTAACTTTGTAGCTTGATCTTTACTTTCATTGCGACCAGGTTTAATTTTGAATGCATGCAAATTCGAACTGATATACGTCCAAATGCCATTCTTTCTCGCATACGCAATCATATCGTAAATCTCAGGCACAATTAGCGGATCACCCCACATTGATAGGTCAAGATCAAGCATGTGCCACTTCAAATTACTGATCCAGCCCTTGTATGTCTGAAGATCAAGCTTACCTTTACAACGCCCCTTTAAGCCAATTCCGGTAGGGCATAGCTGGCATTGCGTATTACATATATTTGTCGACTCAATCTTAAACTTATAAGGCAAACTATATAGTTTCTCACGTTTTAATTTATACTCAACTTTGGACAAGCCAATGTTTAGCACTTTACGTACCGAAAGATAACGATAGTTACGCCAAACATAATGTACACCACGAGAAGCATAATCAACGACATATGTGAATTTACTTATATATCGCTTGTGACTCGCACGCTTATGGAAACGTTGCGTTTTCTGTGTGACATACGCTAGATGTCGATCGATTTGTGTTGTTAATATTGACATGTCCGTGTATCTATTCCGTACTAAGGTATCCCGGCAGGATTATTGGGTCAGTTTTATCTGTCCGCTTAGATTTCTTTTGTAAATGTCGTTTTTTACGTGGGGGAACGCGTACAGGATTCTTAGACATTGACTTGATCGCATTCATGTTTTCAACCGCACTAGCATTGATGACAGGGCTAGTGATAATGCCAATGACGCCAGCTAAGATAAAGAGCAACCAAGGTAATTCGAATAATTCCAGAGACAGGAACATACTGTCGATCGCAAATATGATTAGCGAACCTTGTGTAGCAAGGCATATTTTTTCTATATGATCTAATTTATTCTTTGAAGAATCAGAACTTAAATCGTATTTAATATGTCGTATGCAACGATTTCTTGTCATTCCTAAATTGTGAAGTGACATAACAATCATCATAATAAATACGATCATTGCAGGGATTCCAGAATCCGCAGCGATTTGCAAATATTGATTATGAATCGTACGGCCAGCCCGGTCAGCACCATAGTTCAATGAGAACAAATTAGAGTTCCTGACACCCTGCCCAAAGAATGGATGGTCCCACGCAATTTTCCATGCCGCTCCCCATGCCTCAAATCGTGATTGTGCAGAGGCATCTTGCTGATAATTGGCTGTCGATACAATACGATCGCGAATTTGATTACCTGCAAGAACCGAGGTTATAACCACAAGAATAGCAATGATAATTGCAGATTGAGCTTTGGATCGATGTCTTAATATCACCCACACAATGCCTACAAGTGATGCAACCATTGCACCACGAGAGTAACTCATCATCACTGCGTGAAGCATGAGCGTTCCAATACACCCACCAAACACCAGCGATAATTTCGGAAAGCGTTCCCATTTACATACACCAATGTAATACGCAAAGGGCATACCCATCGCAATCAGCAGTGCAGCACCATTGTTGTCGTAGCCACCATAACCATAATTAAGAATATCCAACCGACCATTCTGGAAGAAATATAAATAGTTGATTTCCCAAGCGATGTATCCTATCGACAGCCCAATCATGGTGGCTAGTGCACGAACCTGCCAAACTTCGTTGACGATAAACAGCATCAAGATCGCAATGACGAAAATCTTCGCGTAGTCAATTCCCCATCTCTGTGCGACCATCGGATCATATGCGAGCACAATACTGATGAAGATCAGTATTGCAAACATGACCATCAATCGAAACATCCCCGTAACCTGGCCATTTTTAAATATCTTGTTGTAATGTAGTGCAACGCCGCCCAATGCAATCAAAGACGCAAAAAGCGACCAGCGTATCCCACCAGGCAAAGCCCATTCCCACAAATTCTGAGGCCTAAGCACCGCGAAAAAGTAATACAAGAAAAAACCCCAAAACGGCACCTTAAACGCTGCAAACCCACACGCGATGGTTACCCCCAGCATGAAAATCATCTGCTTCGCAGGCTGGCCATGCCAAAACAAAAGCAACACCGCCAACAAACCGGCAATTAAAAACGTCGTTGTTAATGCTGCAATTTTATTCATAGTACACACTAATACTGGTTAAACGGCATAGCCCCTACAATCCAACTTTTCGACACGATGAGAACAGTTATTTAGACCTAACCATCCAAAATAAAAAAACGCCCGACATATCGGACGTTCTTTCTTTACTTCAGTTTTATATTGTTCTATGTCCCAGCAGAGATCGTCCCACGTTTTTTCGTCTCAAGACAAATCTCATGTATCGCATCCAGTGACGCCCTAACATCTTCCACCGTCACAAATGGCCCGAAACTAAACCGGGTCGTTCCACCAAGCTCATGCGTTCCAATCGTCTTATGTGCCAACGGTGCGCAATGAATCCCTGATCGCGTCAATATCCCATACCGCTTCTCCAGCACATCCGAAAGCGTCACAGGCTGATCATATCCCTGTATCCGAATCGAAAACACCCCACACCGATCCGCCACGCCTTGCGGCCCATACCACGTCAAATTCGGCATCCGCTCTTCATCCTGTAACCCCTCAACCATCACCTTCATCAGCTTCTGCTCATGAGCCCAGATCGTCTCAACCCCTTGATCTAAAATCCATTTCACACCTTCCGACAACCCGATAATCCCAATCGCATTATGACTCCCCGGCTCAAACCGATCCGGCATAAATTCAGGCTGCACATCTAACTCACTCACAGACCCTGTGCCCCCCTCCTTCACCGTTCGCATCAACCTCTCGAGCCCCGGCTTGATATACAAACCACCTGTCCCCAAAGGCCCAAGTAATCCTTTATGCCCCGGAAACGCCAGCAAATCTACATGATCCGCCTCAATATCCAAAGGCATATGTCCCAAACTCTGCGCCGCATCCACCAAGAACGGCACACCATGCTCTTTCGCAATCGCACCTATCTCTCGGATAGGCTGTACCGTCCCGCTCACATTAGACCCATGCAAAAGCGCAATCAAACCCGTGTCAGGCCGGATCGCCTTCTTAATATCATCAGGATCCACCAACCCCGTCATCGGATCACACTCGACTCGCGTCTGCTCAAGATCCCCCATTTCCGACATCATATTAAATGGCCGCAAGATCGAGTTATGATCCAACCACGTCGTGATCACATGCCGTTTCTTAGCTCCAGGGTGGATCAAGCCTCTGATCCCCAGATTAATCGCGTCCGACGTATTCAGCGTAAACACCACATGATCCGGATTGTCCCCACCAATCAACTCGCATATCCGCTCGCGGCATTGATACATCAACTCCCCGCTCTCCCGCGCCTCCGCATACGCACCTCGCCCCGGACTCGCACCCAACCTCGTCGCGTAATCCGTCATCGCCTCCATCACCGCACTCGGCTTGGGAAACGACGTCGCCGCATTATCCATATAAATCCGCTTGCTCACGACAAAGCTCCTCTTTGTCCATTTTCCTCGTCAAAACGCAATATCCAGACTAACCACTACCCCATATTCTGCAAATCTTAACATACTCAATACTAGTGTCGCATCTGCATGTTGACAGGGTTTCGTTCAGCCTTTAGCGTGGCTGCATGAAATATACAGCCACCAGTATTCTGTTGCTTTCTGCCACTCTCATACTCTCCGCGTGCGCCTCAACATACCCATACAAACAATCCCCCAAATCCACGCCTGCCGTTAATCGTACTAAAACAGCCCCTAAATCTGTCGCAAAAGTCAGCCAGAACGTCGCCTACGTCAACGGCCAACCGATCTCTCAATCCTCGCTACTCAAATCCATGTACGAACTCGCCGGCGGCGAAGCACTCGCCAACGCCGTCATCGACGCCTCGATCACTGAAGATCTCGCGCTCCGCAAGATCAACATCACCCCCGAGATGATGCAAGCCGAAAAGCAGCTCATCATCGATGCGCTCTCGCCTTCCAGCGAAGACGAAGCCGTCCGTCTTCTCTCGCAACTCCGTCTTGATCGTGGTCTCGGTGAGTACAACTTCAACAAAATGCTACACCGCAACGCAGCCCTTCGCGCTATCATCGCTGCCAAGGTCAACCTCAACCCCCAACTCCTCCAGCAGGAATACGAACTCCGTTTCGGCCCCAAATACCAACCCCGCATCATCGTCATGCCCAACCTCCGCGATATCAAACGCATCCATAGCCAGCTTGATAAAGGTGAATCCTTCTCCGACCTTGCAGGTGCCAATTCCACCGACATCAGCAACCGTCAAGGCGGCCTCCTCTCACCGATCTCCCCTGTCGATGCGAACTACCCCCAAGTCATCCTTCAGGAACTCATCAAGCTCCAGCCCGGCCAAATCTCCCAAGCCATCGTCCTCGACAACAGCTACGCACTCCTCAAGCTTGAGCGCATCATACCCCAATCCGAGCTACAATATGACCAGGTAAAAGACCAGATCGCCAAGTCACTCCGTCTCCGCATACAAGCCACACTCATGCGACAAAAGGCCTCCGAATACATCGCCTCCTCGCAAGTCACAGTCCTCCAGCCCGAACTCCACGACAGTTGGCTACGCAAGAAAAATGAGTACACCGACGCGCCTTCCGGTCAATAAAATCCATCATCGTTTAACTACAAATACTCCTCAAACCTGCCATCGCCGGTGGCAGGGTGTTTGAGTCCAAACGCTTCGGGTGACCGCATAAAAACATGATTGGTATAATAATTCCTCACAGATCACCCCCAAGGTTTGTGAATCAGATTGGGATTGTTTCATTGGGATGAGTAGGGCAGGGGACATAGATTGAACAGGTGGACATCAACATGGATATCAACGTTGCCTCTCGCATAGAGCGGCTGCCTACCTATGTATTAGGCCAACTCAAACAACTGATCTACGAACGCCGTAAAGCCGGCGCCGATATCATCGACATGAACATGGGCAATCCTTCCGACGCCCCACCCGATCCCGTCGTCGATAAGATCCGCGAAGCCGTCACCGACCCCCGCAACTCTCGTTACTCCGCTTCCGCCGGCGTCTACAACCTCCGCCGCGACATGGCCCGCAAGTACGAACGCAAATGGGGCGTCGAACTCGACCCCGACACCGAAGTCATCGCAACCATCGGCTCAAAAGAAGGCTTCTCACACATGTGCCTCGCCATCATGGGCCCCGGCGACTGCGCTGTCGTGACCGACCCCGCCTTCCAAATCCATACCACCGCCGTTATCCTCGCCGGCGGCTCCGTCTTCCTCGTACCCGTTGGCAACGACGAAGCATTCCTCGCGCGCATCGACGACGTCCTCAAACACCTCCAGCCCAAACCCAAAGTCATCATCCTCTGCTACCCCAACAACCCAACGACCATGACCGTCGATGATACCTTCTTCGCCAAAGTCGTCGATCTTGCAGCCAAGCATCAAGTCATGATCCTTCACGATTTCGCCTACGGCGAGACCTGCTTCGATAACTACAAAGCCCCCTCATACCTCCAAGCTCCCGGCGCAAAAGAATACGGCGTCGAATTCACCACACTCTCAAAACCCTACAACATGGCCGGCTGGCGCATCGGCTTCTGCTGCGGTCACCCTCAAATGATCAAAGCCCTCTCCACCGTCAAAGGCTACTACGATTACGGCATATTCCAAGCCGTCCAGATCGCCGCCATTGTTGCTATGCGTGAAGGCGATAAGCACATCGAACAGCAAAATCGTGTTTATGCTCAACGCCGTGAGCTCCTATGTAAAAGCCTCCGTAAGCTCGGTTGGCAAGTGGATACCCCCAAAGCTTCCATGTTCGTCTGGGCCAAGGTCAACCCCAAACACCTTATCCCATACAACGGCTCCACCAACGATTTTTGCTTAGCAATGGTCGATCAAGCCGAAGTCGCCCTCACCCCCGGTGCCGCCTTCGGCGACCTCGGCGAAGGTTACGTTCGCATGGCACTCGTCGAAAACGACCAGCGCATTCGCCAAGCCATCCGCCAACTCACCCGCGTCCTCAATAACTGATGCAACAACCTATCAATCGAATAGACCGCAACCCCCACGCCAATCAACGTGGGGTTTTGCCATCAACACAAATTTTCCAACACCAATAGTCAGCAACACCGATTGTCGGGAACTCCTGTATCCGCTCATCTCACCTATCGTTCAATTCAAAACATATTTTTCTCATATAATCCATCCAGTCAATTCTATCCATCAAAGGCAAAACCATGAAGCAACGATACGCAGCCCGAGCCGTCATCCTCAATGAAAATAACAACGTCCTCTTACTCGAATGTAAAGACACACAGCCCGTCAACCCAAAAACGCCACACATCAATCACTACTGGATCACACCCGGCGGCGGACTCGAACCTGACGAAACACATCATCAAGCACTCAAGCGAGAACTCCATGAGGAACTCGCTATACAGAAAATCCAGATTCTTGATCATCTCGACACTCGATCCGTGGTCCTCAATCTGCCTGAGATCAGTTAGCGCGCGGTTATCGCAGAAAACTTTGCGTTTTCCAATCATTTCTGATCAAAACGCGCTCATTTTAATTACGGGTAAGTCACTAATTTGAAGATTTTGTGCGCACATACCCGGCACAAACAACAAAAAAACGCGCCTTTGTGCGCGCATTCATCTCAATTTATCACTGTTAAATAAAACCCTTTTTACGCACAAACCTGAAATGAACATCAGAGAAATCTAGTCGTCAGATTCCTGCTCTCGAGCGTTCTTCATGTCTCGCAATACCGTCGAAAAGATCGCTTCTTCTTCTCGTTTCTCGGCCAGTTCAGCCAGCGCCGCTGCCGGGTCTTTCTTGATCACGACCTCATCATTCATAGCAACGACCTCTTCCGCCTCAATCGGTTCCGTTACCTCTTCAGCCGGATCGCTCGCCCCAGCTTCAACGACCAACTCACCTTTCAAAATCATCTCGATCTCTGCTTCTTCCTCTGCTGTCATCTCCTCTTCATCGCCCATGCTGCGATCTCTTCCACTTGATCCCATCGCCTCGCCGCCATTCGCTCCCGCAGCATGATGCATCTTGATATCCATCAGCGTACGCTGATTTTGCTCGAACAAACGCTCAAATCGGCGGGTCATATCATCAAGCTGTTTTTCTTTTTTCTCCCACAACCCCATCACCGTATCGACCTTCTCTTCAAGCATTTGGATCGCTTTGCTAAAACTCTCATCGATCTGTCCGAGCCACTGATCGTAGCTTTGCAGGCTCTTGGCCATGTCGCCATGCACCTGCTCGCGGAGTTGTTTTTGTTCTCGCCGCACCGCATTGAGCATCTGCGTTTGCGCTGACAATCGGCTTTCCGATGCCTTAAGCAGCTCCATCCCCAATTTGACCCGCTTCTCCGCCTGCTGAGCCTTTTTCAAGGCGGCTTTCTGCTCCCCAGTATCCATAGGCAGGCGATTGCCCGGCAACATCTCGCTGAGCTGGCCGCTCTGCGCGGCAACCTTCACAACATTATTTTTCATGACTTCAGTTTGCTGATTCATAAGGATGACTCACATCAACAAAGTACGGGCATACAAACGTCCGATAGTTCTATCGACATTCCCCAACTAGCGGCTGCAATTTTAGGTAGCACCTGATATCCTAATCCCATGAAGCTCAACGATTTGCTTACCGTTCTCCGCTCAATCGCCCCCGAATCCCTGGCTGAATCATGGGACAAGGTTGGGCTGCATGTCGAGTCCACCGCACGCATCAAACGCGCCATGCTCTGCATCGACCTCACGCAATCCGTCATGCAGGAAGCGATCGAGAAGAAAGTGAACTTGATTGTTGCGTATCATCCACCGATCTTTGCGCCGCTAACCGCACTTACTCGCAGTGATTACAAACAGAACATCATCCTGCTGGCAGCACGGAACAATATCGCAATTTATTCGCCGCATACCGCACTTGACGCGGCCTCGACTGGCGTGAATCAATTTCTAGCAGAAGGCATTGCAGGCGATGATGCTGTGTTTATCAGGCCCATTCGGCCGCACGATAATCGAGCAGAGCAATACAAACTCGTCACGTTTGCACCTGAAGCAAGTGTTCATGCAATCCGCGAATCGCTTTCAGAAGCTGGGGCTGGAAATATTGGCAACTACTCCGAGTGTTCCTTCACCTCACGTGGGCATGGTACGTTCAAAGGTAATGAATCCACGAATCCAGCCATCGGACAAGCGACTGAATTCGAATCGGTTGCTGAGATGCGCGTTGAAATGGTGTTGCCCAAAAACAAGCTGGTAGCAGTGGTTACTGCACTCCGGGATATTCACCCCTACGAAGAACCTGCGTTTGATGTGTATCCAATGATCGCTGGCCCCACATCAAAATCGGGTGATATGACAGGTCAAGGGAGGGTGGTCGAGTTGGCGAAGCCGATTTCGCTCAAAACGCTCGTGACCCGGATCAAGGCAATATTAAAGCTCGATTACCTCGAAGTAGCACCTGCTGAGGGTTCGACGATGGCGAAGAAGAATATCCAGCGGATCGGGCTTTGCGCTGGTGCAGGGCAGTCGCTGATTGAGGAAGCAAGAGCCGCAGTGAAGCAGGATGCTGGGGAAGGGGAAGGCCTTGATGTATTTTTTACAGGTGAGATGCGGCATCATGACACGTTGGCGGCGGTTTGTTCGGGGCTAGCGGTGATTTTGGCGGGTCACACGCGGACAGAGCGGCCGTTTTTGGCGGATTACAGGAAACAGATCAAGGCACAGACGCGGGAAATGGGCAGGGGGGATGTGGAATGGGTGATCTCGAAGGCGGATCGCTCGCCGGGAGAGGTCGTGTGATCGGGAGGAAGTGAGATGGTGTATCAGGGGCTGGGGGGATCCAAACCCTTGAATACCCACAATTTAGCCCCATTGGAAGGGCGATTTGTCCTCCTACGGGCTGTCGGGTATTATATTTCGCTCTCAAACAAACCATAAACCGTCGCTCCATCCCCCCTTTTTCCCCAGTTGTGAAGCACGACTGCCGGATGTGATTGGGAAGCAAGGATCGGAGCTACAAAGCCAAGACGGAGATTTACCCATGGCAGATTTCAAGAAATTCGGCGTTAAAGGCCAGTTCAAAGTTGCAGAACGTTCAACCAACGGCAAGTACTTCATTGACTTCAAGCGTGCTGACGATCTGCGTCGTTTCATGACACCTAACGGTAAGATCCAGGGTCGTAAGAAAACTGGTCTGACCGCTCGCGAACAGCGTATGATGGCTCAAGCGATCAAGCGTGCTCGCTACATGGCACTTCTGCCATACACATCCGCGACTCTCTAGTTGTTGATTAGACGAAAGAATAAATGCAAGGCTGGCTCATTGAGTCGGCCTTGTTTTTTTGTGGGCGTATAAACTGTCGAATTCGAAATATTTTGTGTGGGATGTTGGTGGTTTGAGTTTTCATATTAGGATGTGTTGTGGGAATTCAATATTCAAATGAACTTGTGAAATTGCTTTGTTTAAGCTTTGTGTTTCATCTGGTCTGGTGCTAGTATGAGCTTGTTATGAATCGCTAATCAATACATTCAGAATACTAATGAATCAATTCGCCCAATGGATTTCAAGATAGCGTTATAAAATCCATTGCGTTTGTATGTTTTCATATCCACTAGCGTGGTTCATGATCGCACATTTACATTTTCTATATCGATGCCACGATAGATGACGTGGCTATTCATATTCGATGTCAATTTTCACTGAATCATTATTCAGTCGAGGAGTTCATACCTATGAACACTGATAATTTTGAAGATACAATCTCACATTCTTTCTGGGATCATGAGTATAAAATCCCATGGCATGAAGCGGATTTTAGTAAGCGTATGCTTCGTGAGCATTTAACCCAAGAACATGATCTTGCCAGTCGGCGACTCGAAATCATTGGGCGGCAGGTGGAATGGATTAATCAGATTGCAGGCGATGAGAGATTCCTCAAAATTCTTGATCTTGGCTGTGGGCCCGGGTTGTATGCACACCGTCTTGCGAAGAAAGGGCATGAGATAAAGGGGATTGATTTTTCACCTGCATCAATCGGGTATGCGAAAAGGCATAATCGTTGGCAGGAAAGATGTGCTTTCAGTCAGGAAGATATAAGGGCAGGTGATTATGGGATGAATTATGATTTGGTCATATTTCTTTATGGTGAGTTTAATGTTTTTTCACCTACTGAAATGAGATTGATCCTGAAGAATATACGAGAGTCGTTGCGGTCAACAGGACGATTGCTTGTTGAATTACAGATTTTCAAAGCTATTCAAGGCATCGGTATGTCTTTTGGTGCCGAACAGCATTATGAATGTGGTTTGTTCTCCGATCAGCCACATCGTTGTTGCATCAAAAATGAGTGGTTTTCAGAGCAGCAAATAGCGGTACAACGTTTTCATATAACAGAGGATCAGTGTAAGAAAACTAAAACTTATACAAGTACAACACAGGCTTATCCAGACACGGCTTTAATTGAGATGTTTGAGGATGCTGGTTTTTGTAATGTGCAATGTGAATCACTATGGCCGAGTGCAAACGATGGGTTGGTGCTATGGTCAGCAAATTGCAGGTAAACAAGTAAACCTTATATGTCATGTACTTTTGATTTCATCAAAGAGTGATTGTGTATCCATGATGAAGGCGCGGCGGGAGCCTTTGTGCAATGGGTTTTTAAGCATGTAGGCGTATGTGAGGTCAAAGAAAAGGTGCCAGGTTTTTGACCTGACACCTTGTTTGTTGTTGTAATGATCGTTGCGTTATTTGACTTTAAGTGTTTTGCGTTGCTTTGCAGCTTCCATGGCGGTGAGGATTGTGGCGACGGATGCGTAGCCTTCGTTGCCATCGATTTCGGGTTTGCGTTTTTTGGTGATGGATTCATGGAACGCGTCCATGATGCCAGAGCCGGTTTGGTTGGTATTGCTTGCGATGGCGCCGACTTCATGGAGTTCGCGGCCTGCGCCGTGGGCGTAAGTGACAACGACGGGGTAGTCGGGGTTGGTGCCGATCTCGATGGTGCCGTTGGTGCAGGTGATGACGGTCTGGTTGTTTTCAGGGCCTCGGTTGACCCAGCTTGCGGTGATTTGGCCCATGATGCCTTTCTTGGATTTAAGAAGGATCATGCCGTGATCATCGACGTCAGATTTTTTTTGGAGCGTTGAGACGAATGCAGAGACTTCGACGAAGTCATCATCGAGGAGCCAACGCATGAGGTCGGCTTTGTGAACGCCGAGGTCGCCGAGTGCGCCCATGACAGCGTCCTTCTTTTTAAAGAACCAAGATTTTGCACCGTCAATCGACCAGCCTTCTGGGCCGGGGTGTTGGAATTCAGAACGGAAGGAAACCACTTTGCCGATTCGTCCTGATTTGAGGATTTCTTTAGCTCGGACGTGAGGTGGCATGAGACGCTGGTTTTGGCCTACCATGAGATACTTGCGAGCGGCCTTGGCGGCTTCGATCATTTTCTTGGCTTCGAGGCGCGTGGTGGCCATGGGTTTTTCGACAAGAACATGCTTGCCTGCTTTGAACGCTGCGATGGTCATGGGTGCGTGGAGTTTGTTGGGTGTGCTGACGATAACGGCGTCGATGTCAGCGTCTTTGAGCATTTTTTTGTAATCGGTGTAGACGGTGCCACCGAATTCTTCGGCTCGCTCTTGGGCGCGCTTTTTGTCAATATCGCAGATGGCTGCGATCTCAGCGCCGTTGATTTTGGCGCATTCGTTAAGGTGCCGCCAGCGCGCAATTGAGCCCGCACCGATAAATCCATATTTCACTTTAGCCATTATTCAAACCTTTCCTCAGCCCGATAGATCCATAAAAAGTGAACTCTACGACGAGAGTTTTATCAACCGCCCAGATGGTAAAAGGAGCATCAAAAGCGATATCAGGAGAGGTTAGTAGATTGGGAGGAAACTGACAATCGGCTTTTTGCAAAATCGTGCAGCTTTTTGTGAATGCTGATGGGGTAATGAATGGGCTTATCAACGATTAGATTCTGGTGAGAGAGAGCTGGTGTTGGCTGCGAATAATATACGGGGCTGTGGGGTTAGTTTTACCAGCAAGAACTTGGTGTTGATTGACGAATCAATACCCAAACTTTACCCGAACGAAACACCCAGATACAATCCTGCACATGGCCAAGACCCAGATCTCAGTACGTGGTGCCTCGGAGCACAATCTTAAGTCGGTGGATATTGACATCCCACGCGATCAAATGGTGGTCGTGACGGGGTTGTCCGGTTCGGGGAAATCGTCGCTGGCGTTCGACACGATTTATGCTGAGGGGCAGCGTAAATATATGGAGTCGCTGTCGGCGTACGCGCGTCAGTTTTTGGATCAGTTGCAGAAGCCAGATATTGAGTCGATTGAAGGGTTGCCACCCACGATTGCGATTGAGCAGAGGTCGGCTTCGCACAACCCAAGATCGACGGTCGCAACGACGACTGAGATTTATGACTATCTGAGGTTGCTGTTTGCAAGGGCAGGGCATCCGCGGTGTTGGCATAAGGATGAGAAGACGGGGAAGGTGTGTGGTGATCCGATTGCATCCCAGTCAGCGACGCAGATTGTGGATCATATTTTGGATAATCCGGATGGTACGCGGATCATGATTTTGTCGCCGATCATTCGGGGGAAGAAGGGGCATCATAAAGAGATCTTTGAGGCGATGACGCGGCAGGGGTTTGTGAGGGCGCGGGTGGATGGCGAGATCATGGATTTACGGGAGATTGCGGAGTCAAAAGCAGGGACACCGTTCACGACGAAGACGCAGCGGTATCAGCAGCACACGATCGAAGCGATCGTGGACAGGATTGTGATCCGTGACGAGGGGAAAGATGATCCGGAAAGCGGTGTGCGTTCACGGGTCGCGGATTCGACGGAGCTATCGCTCAAGTTAGCGGATGGATTGGTTGTTGTGACGGTGAATGATGCAGAGGATCGGGAGGTTTGGCATGACACGTTGTACTCGGAGAAGTATGCGTGTCCGAAGCACCCGGAGTGCGCGCTTGAGGATTTGGAGCCGCGGCTGTTTTCGTTTAACTCGCCGTATGGTGCTTGCCCGTCGTGTTCAGGACTGGGGATCCGATTTGAGTTTGATACTGAGTTGGTGGTAGCGGATAAGGATAAGACGCTGAGTACAGGGGCGATTGAGCCGTGGCGGTTTGGTGGGAAGCGGATGAAGATTTATTACGCACGGGCGATCCGGAAATTTTGTAAGGATTTTGAGGTTGATGCGGAGACACCTTGGAAGAAGTTGGGGAAGCCGATTCAGCGGATTTTGTTGCATGGGACCAACTCACGCGATGAGTCGAAGTATGGCTCGTTTTTTGAAGGAGTGATCCCGAACTTGCAGAGGCGGCTTGAGAACACGGAGTCAGAGAATTTTAAGCATTTTATTGCAGCGTATCTGTCGGAAGCGGCGTGCGAGACGTGTGATGGAGCGCGGCTACGTGAAGAATCACTCAATGTGTTTCTTGATACAGAGACAAAGGTCAGAAATAAAAAAGTCGTAAAGTCGTACAACATTAATGATGTGGTGACGATGACGATTGAACATGCCTCGGAATTTTTTGAGAGCTTGAAGCTTTCGGATGAGGAAACGATTATTGCAGAGCCAATCTTGAAAGAGGTACGGGCAAGGCTTGGGTTTATGTTGTCGGTTGGTTTGGGGTATTTGAATTTGAACCGTGGGACAGGAACATTGTCGGGTGGCGAAGCGCAGCGGATTCGATTGGCAACGCAGGTGGGTTCAGGTTTGGTGGGTTGTTGTTATGTATTGGATGAGCCGACGATCGGGCTGCATCAACGGGATAATCAGAAGCTGATTACGACGTTACGCCATCTGACGAATATTGGGAATACGGTACTGGTGGTTGAGCATGATGAGGATACGATTCGCGCATCGGATCATCTGATCGACATTGGGCCGGGGCCTGGTGTGCATGGCGGCGAGATTGTGGCGCAGGGAACATTGGATGAAGTGCTTAAGAATAAGAAATCGTTGACGGCTAAATTTTTGAATGGGATGGAAGCGATTCATACGCCGGATAAGCGGAGGCCGTTGAATGGAAAGGGGCCTGCGCTGACAGTGAAGAAGGCGGCGCAAAATAACCTGAATGATGTTGATGTGCGTTTCCCATTGGGCGGATTGGTTGTAGTAACGGGGGTGTCGGGTTCGGGCAAATCGACGTTGGTGAATCGTATTTTGCTGCGATCCGCGAAACGAGAATTGTTGGGTTCGAAGGAGAAGCCGGGACTGCATGCGGGGCTAAAGGGTGTTGAGCACATTAACCGGATTATTGAAGTGGATCAGTCGCCGATTGGGCGGACACCACGGTCGAATCCAGCTACTTATACGAGCGTGTTTAACTCGGTACGTGATTTGTTCTCGAAAACAAAAGAATCGAAAATTCGCGGGTACAAGCCAGGTCGATTCTCGTTTAATGTTAAAGGTGGGCGATGCGAAGCATGTCAGGGGCAGGGAACGAAGAAGATCGAGATGCACTTTTTACCTGACGTATATGTTCAATGTGATGAGTGCAAAGGGCATCGGTATAACCGCGAAACGCTGGAAGTGCATTACAAAGGCAAGACGATTGCAGATGTGCTTGAGATGACAGTTGAGCAGGCGCTTGAATTCTTTGACGCATTCCCGGATGTGAAGCGGGTTTTGACAGCGTTGAATGATGTGGGGCTCTCGTATATCCAGCTTGGACAGGCTTCGACAACGCTGTCAGGTGGTGAAGCGCAGCGTGTGAAGTTGGCAACAGAATTAGGCAAACGATCGACTGGTAATACGTTGTTTGTATTAGATGAGCCCACAACAGGACTGCATTTCGCCGATGTGAAGAAGTTGATCCATGTGCTGGATCGGCTGGTGGATGCGGGGAATACGGTGGTGGTCATCGAGCATAATATGGATGTGATCAAATGTGCGGATTGGATTATTGACCTTGGCCCTGAGGGCGGTGATAAGGGCGGGAATATTGTGGCTGAAGGAACCCCTGAGCAGGTTGCGAAACACAAGAAGTCATACACAGGCAAATTCCTCCGTGATCACCTTTAAGCTGCTGCGTTGGAGGAGGTCAGTGATATTCACACGACAGGTCACTCTGTTGATCAGTGATTGGGATAGGTGAATTAGGTTCGTTTGGTTATGCAGCAGGATCTAGACCCAAGCGGGGTTCCTCGATATCATAAGCCACATCAGACTCGAATACGGAGATTCACCCATGGCTTCCAAAGCAACCTTTCAGTGCACGCTTGTAACCCCGGGCGCAGCAATTCTCGATGAGAAAATCGTCTATGCTTCCATTCCTGCACATGATGGCAAGATAGGTGTTGAGCATCTCCAAGCGCCCATGTTGATTAAACTGGGTTATGGCCACCTGCGTCTAGATCTGGCGGATGGCTCGTCTGATTCGTATTTCATCGGTGGCGGATTCGTTCAAGTGAAGGATGATGTCCTATCGATCATCACTGACGAAGCAACGCTGGCAACGGAATTAACTGTCACCGAAGCCGAGCAGCAGCTCGAATCGCTATTAGCTGAAGAAGCGAAGACCGGTGCTGAGCTAGACGAACACGACAAGAGTGTCCAACGCGCGCGTGCTCGTGTGGCTGTTGCGAAAACGAACTAATACCATCTCACTGCATTTGTTTTAACAATGCTAACCTGCGATTGATGTGATTTTTAAGCGATCACGCCAGGGATTGCCATGCGCGAGATAACTTATCGTTCCTCGCTGGGTCACGTGAGATATTGAGCGGACACAATTGGTTGTAACTCGTTTCCATCAAACTGCAGCCTGTTTGATCTTCTGGCCGATAACCAGACAATAGGTTGCTGTAATTATTTAATGCGCGGATATTCTGATATTCGCGCAGATGCGGCCTGATCCTCACTGTGTGGGGCTGGATGAAACTCAACCGAATCCCGCAAGGAATCGCCCATGCGCCGCGCTCTGCGCCAGCTCATTCCCAGCATGTTCCATCGCAGATTGCTTCTGCTGGGTGTATTGGTTTGCGCAATTTTTTTCATTCTCATGGCTCGTGCGATCTCACTTGGCTCAGGCGAGTCAAAGCAGATTGCGATTGACCAGACGCAACGATCGCTAGAGACAACGACGCTCGTCCCGACCGTACGCGGTCGTATACTTGATCGTAATGGATTCACCATTGCGAGAGATGTGTCGGGGTTTGATTTGGCATTGTCCTATCAACTGCTTTCAAGAGAATGGGAAATCAACAAAGCGAAGGATGCGACGTCGTTCTATATCAAGTACGTGGCGGACCCGAACAATTATGGGCTGTCGAAGAAAGATGAAATCGACATTTATAACCAACAGCTTGAACGCTTTCAGCAATATCTCGATCGGCTGTGGTATGACCTAAGCACGCTGGCAAACTTGCCCAAGGACGAACTGGAATCACGCAGGACAGCAATCTTGGCACGGCTGCAAAAAAACACATCCAACATTATGCGGCGGCGTGAGTACGTGCTTGAAAAAAAATGGAATCAAGAAATCACCTGGCGCGAGGCTGAGGTGCAGACGGCTGAAGAGACTGCGTACTACAAGCACACCGTTTTGGAGAACATCCCGGAACATATGCAGGCTACGATCCGCAGTCTGGCGGCAGAGGCAGAACTCGCAAAGTATGCCTATGAAGAAGCCAAGCGAGAGGATAGTTCAGACCTATTAGACAAGCGGCTTGAATATGAAGAATTACAGATCTGGTCAGAATTAAAAATCCAAAGGCCGCGGCGGCGTGAATACCCACACGAAACACAGCAGTTAACGTTGGATCGTTCGACGTTGCCAATACCGATCCGAGCGGATGCGACAGAAGATATCACCGTCTCGGGTGTTGGACTGCATATTGTCGGGAACTTGAGGAATACAAGCTCGACGGATATCAAACGTAAGCCGTTCCGTAAGAGTGATGGCCAAATCGATTGGTGGGGCTATAGTGCGAACAATGATAGCGCGGGTTTGACGGGTATTGAAGCGACAATGGAAGATACGCTTCGTGGGAAGCGTGGCTATCAGATTAAGGAATTGGGAGAGGTTGTCGAAGAACAGCAGCCATTGCGAGGAAAAGATGTCCGTTTGAGTTTGGATATCCTGTTACAGGGACGGATTCAAGCGCTGCTTTCACCTCAGTATGGTTTTTTCCAGGTACAACAATGGCATAAATTTGATGATTATCCTCAGCCGAAGGGGACACCACTAGCGGGTTCGGTGGTGGTACTTGATATTGAGACCTCGGAAATTTTGGCCGCGGTGTCAGCGCCTAACTATTCATTAGAACAGTGGCGAGACCCGATCAAGCGTAAGCAGATCCTTGAGGATTACTACAATCTACCGACAAGATTCAGGCCGATCGCTCAACCATATGCGCCAGGTTCAACGGTGAAGCCGTTGATTTACGCAGCCGCGGTGACTGATGGCATTATTGGGGCAACAGAGTCTATCTATTGCAACGGTGTGTTTAATAAAGATCGCCCGGAGCAGTTCCGCTGCTGGATTCACAAACAGTTCATGAGCGAACACAAAAACCGAACTGGGGTGACAGCACTTGCTGTTTCTTGCAATATTTATTTTTATACACTCGGCCAACGGTTTGGTGTGGTGAATATTGTGAACTGGTTCAAGCGTTTTGGCCTTGGTGAAAAACCGAACACATTAGTGAATGGCGAGACCGCTGGCGGGTTGCCTGATTTATCCAAGAACTATTCGGTTTCAGACGCGATCAATATGGGGATCGGGCAGGGGCCAATGAGCTGGTCGCCCGTTCAAGCTGCCGGTGCATACGCCGCGCTTGCAAGAGGCGGCGAATATATTTCTCCTACATTTGTCGTGCCTGAAGATCGCCCAAAGGATAAGCCGCAGACGACACGTTCGCTTGGCCTCAAATCAACAGCCTACAAAACAGCATTGATGGGATTGCATAGCGTGGTGAACACGAATGAGGGAGGCGGTCACACACTGGTGTATGATGATGCATCTGGTCAGCAGGTGCGAGAGAAAATCTTTGACCAGCCCGATTTGGATATTGCAGGCAAAACAGGGACAGCTCAATCATGGCATCAGCGACAACCGATTTACGATGAGAATGGCAAGATTGCAGGATGGGGCGAGATTCTCAAGCGTGGCGATCATGGCTGGTTTATTTCATTGGTGAAGCGTAAAGATGATCGGGATTACAAATATGTGGTGCTTGCTGTGACAGATTACGGTGGGTCAGGTGGCCGCGCTTCTGGGCCGATTGTCAATCAAGTGCTGCACGCGATGAAGGCTGAGGGATATCTCACAGGGAAGCGTAGAAATACGAAAGATGAGATGAATCAGCAGGGGGGGAATCATTGACCGACGCATTGTTTGATAACTTGCGAGCTTTGTTCAAGCCTTCACCAGCTTGGTTCACGCTTTTTGCTGCGGTGTTGTTGACGATTTTTGGATCATACGCGATTGACACGGTCAAGCCGTTATACGCGTGGAAGCAAACTCATATTTGGCTGCCGATTGCGATGATCACGATGCTTATCGTGATGGTGCCGCATCCAAGATGGATGGGATTAGCTTCGTATCCGCTATTGGTGGTGTCGGTATTATCACTCGTATATTTATTGATACCGGGTGTGCCGTTGGTGAGGCCGATCAATGGCGCGAGGTCATGGATTTCATTACCAGGAATGGGGCTGCAGCCTGCCGAGTTTGTAAAGATTCTATATGTGCTTGGCTTGGCCCGTTATCTACGCTATCGCAATTCATATCGAACATTTTTAGGATTGTTCACGCCATTTCTTTTGATGTTTGTGCCACTGGTCTTGATCCTCAAGCAGCCTGACCTCGGAACAGCATTACTCTTTGCACCAACCTTGTTCGCTATGCTTGTTGCCGCCGGTGCAAAACTGCGGCATCTGTTCTCGTTAGTTGCACTAGGTGTCATGGCGATCGTGATCGTCGTTGCCATTACATTGCTTGCTCCAGAAAACATGCAGCTGCTAAAGCCGCACCAGCAAGTCCGAATTCGATCGGTCTTTTCGCTCGCGCAAGGCGATATGACCGCAAATAAGGACGATGCTTTCCAGCAAGCAACCGGTATGCGTCTGATCGCACAAGCAGGTTTCTTTGGGAACCAAAAGGAAGAATCTCAGACGATCATTAAGTATTCACGCATCCCCGAGCCGCACAACGACATGATCTTCCCTGTGCTTGTAAACCGTTGGGGGTTCTGCGGCATCTTTGCCATCCTTGGCCTGTATTTTGTCTTCATCAGCTCGGCTCTGCTCGTCGCAGCTCGATCCAAAGACCCGTTTGTCAGGCTATCCTGCGTCGGATTCGCCGCCATGATCTTTACTCAGGCAACAGTCAATATCGGCATGTGCCTCGGCTTGCTCCCCATCACCGGCATCACCCTCCCATTCATCTCCTACGGCGGCTCCTCAGTTCTCTCACTCTTCATCATCACCGGGCTGATCGTAAATTTCGCCGCCCGCCCCAATGCCATCCTCGCCCGCCCATCCTTCGAATACGACAACGCCGATGCGATCTACCAGTAATTCTATCCAGCCCTCTATGGCTCTATTCCTGCTACAATTCCCCGCATGACTGAATCTTCTTCAAACATCCCACAATTTGTCCGTGACGACCTCGCTCGCCTTGAAATCTCAATCGACGAGTCCGAGCTGACTCAGCTCGCTCAATTCCTCGATATGCTCCTTGATGCGAACACCCGCATGAACCTCACCGCCATCCGCGACCGTGACGCTGCTTGGTCACGCATGATCATTGATTCACTCACTCTCCTTCCAGGCCTCGAAAACGTCGAAGCAGGCTCACGAGTCATCGACATCGGCTCAGGCGGCGGACTCCCCGGCATCCCCCTCGCCATCGCTCGCCCTGATCTCAACATCACACTCCTCGATGCGACCGGCAAGAAAGTCGACTTCCACAATCAAGCGATCACCACCCTCGAACTCAATAACTGCCAATCCATCCAAAACCGTGCCGAAACCCTCGGCCAAGAGAAGCAGCACCGTGCCCAATATGATCTCGCTGTCTCCCGCGCCATTGGCAAAATTTCCGAGGTTCTCGAATATTCTTTCCCCCTTCTCAAAGTGGGGGGCCGCATGTTGGCGATGAAGGGTCCAGCCGTTGAACAGGAATTAGCTGTCGCCTCTGACGCACTTTCCATCCTCGGAGCTGGCGAGTTATTCATCTTCGACGCATACCCCGAATCCTTCGACAACAACCTCGTCGTGGTTTCGGTTCTTAAAGAAAGCCCCACCCCCAAGGACTATCCCCGCCTTCCCGGCATCCCCAAGCAGTGTCCGCTATAGACCAATTTCGTGTTTTCCCGGTACACCCTGAAAGTGGGTGATCAGCAGTCAGCCTGTTTAATGGCTGATTACAGCGAACGACCCATTGCTCAACGCTCTAGGTACATTCGTAAAACGTACGAAAATTGGGCTAACTCACATACCACAAAAGACTTTCAAAACCTTTGCAGCTTCAATCGCACGCGATTAAACTAAAACGCTGATTTGCCACAACTGGTCATTGCCCCCTACGCTATTCCCTCGGCAATTGCTAACATGTGGGCTACATGGATGGTATCAACCCCCGCAGCGAATCACCACGCAATCCCGTGCCGCTGCATCTCCCTGAAAAGGATTACAACACTATGGGCGTACCGATCTCGCAAATGTGGACTGTCGCAACCTATGTCCTCAAAAACCGCCTCAAAGGCAACAGGAAGTACCCCCTCGTCCTCATGCTCGAGCCACTGTTCCGCTGCAACCTCGCATGCGCAGGCTGTGGTAAGATCCAATACCCCGCGCATATCCTCAAGCGTGAGCTGACCCCCGAACAATGCTTCAAAGCTGTCGATGAATGCGGCGCCCCCATGGTCTCCATCCCCGGCGGCGAACCCTTCCTTCACCCCAATATCGAAGAAATCATCGAAGGCCTCATCGCTCGACGCAAATACATCTACCTCTGCACCAACGCCATCCTCCTCGAAAAGAAACTCAAAGAAGGCCGCATCAAGCCCTCCAAGTACCTCACTTTTTCTGTCCACATGGACGGCCAGGAAGAGCACCACGACTTCGCCGTCTGCCGTGAAGGCACTTATCAAAAAGCTCACGCTGGCATCAAGCTTGCCGTCGAGATGGGGTTCCGTGTCACCACCAATACCACCCTTTTCGACAACTTTGACCCCAACTCCACCCGTCGCTTCTTTGACGAGATGATGGACGTCGGCGTTGAAGGCATGATGGTTTCACCCGGCTACGCTTATCCTAAAGCACCCGACCAAGCCTCATTCCTTCGAGAACGTCAGAATACGACTGACGCATTCGAAACGCTTCTCTCAAACCGCAAAAAACGCTGGAAGTTCAACCAGTCCCCACTCTTCCTCGAATACCTCATGGGTAAACGCGACTACGAATGCACCCCTTGGGGCAACCCAACCTTCTCGATCTTCGGTTGGCAAAAGCCTTGCTACCTGATCCAAGATGGCTACGTCGAATCCTTTAAGGAATTGATGGAGACAACCGACTGGGACAGCTACGGCCGCGCCTCCGGCAATACCAACTGCCAACAGTGCATGGTTCACTGCGGCTACGAACCTTCAGCCGTCGACCATACCTTTGCTTCGCCGATGGGGATGTTCGCCACGATTAAGGCAATGGTATTTAATAAGTACCCATCTCAGAAGGCTAAGCAACAGTTAGAAGCTGAAACCCAAAAACTTCACGGCCCGATGAGCCACGTCGTCCAACTCGGTATTGAAGTCAACGGTAAAAAAGTCAGTGCCGAGGATCTCAAATCCAAGCAGTCGGCATAAAACACTTCATAATTTAACTAAAAGCCCATACGATGTGTGTGGGCTTTTTTGTGTTATCCGGTATGCACATAAAAAGTAATTTTAAAGTAAATGATTTGGGGTATCTAATGAATCAACTCAAACAAACCTTGGTCTTTGCTTTCTTGTTACCTTTTTTGTTTACATCAACATACGCTGCTGAGCTTACCACAGAAGACTATAACCGGGAAATCGGGCAATTTTATCAGGTGATGTCGCCCATAATTTTTGTTGAACATTTTGAACCGCAATTTGGCTTTATACCAAAAGATTACAGTCAGAATCTAGAAGTTGCATGGCTGCTGATAGATGCGCTCGAATCGGATCAAGGTTATGATCAGTACGATGATGACCTGTGTATACGAGATTTATGGGCAGCACTTCTTTCCGATTTATCTCATGTACCTATCGCATTTCAGATTTATGATCAGACAAACGCTGATCGGGATATTCTTATCAGTCAATTACTAGCACAGGCAAAGCAAAGCCCTTATCTTTATCGACCAGAAGCCGTGTCTCAGAAACAGATAGACATACTCATTACCAAGCTAGATTTAAGTCAAAAACTGACAGGTTCAGGCTTTGAATCAGAAGGATATTCCTTTGTTGAGAACGATCAGAAATTCTACATCGTAAGCAGGTCGACGTCTGATCCAAATGGTACTGGGGTTGTCGCTCTATTTGATGTCGACATGAAATTGATTAAATCCGTTAAAACAAACGCGATTACTAAATTACAAATCCGTCCATTACCCAAAGCCGAGCATACGTTACTCATTGTTACCGCAATCTGGGATTTAGGTTTTGGTGTACTTTCGCAAAACTATAAAATTTATAATGCGGCAAATTTAGAATGGTTGTACAACGCATCAGCGCGAGATATTGAGGATAGCTCAGATCCAGGCGAGGAGAGGTCATACAGAAAGCTGGTCATCGAAGATCGCGAGGACAAACCAATTTTGCATGAAACTGTGATCATCGAGAAACAAGGTTTTTCCGAGCCTTGGATTCGGATGCGATCCAGCGAGATTGATTTTGCGACGAATAAGGTCAATCCTTTGCCAAATCACTTTGATATCGAATAAATATTGAACCACGATCGCATCACACCCGTCTCTTAGTTGTCATGTCCAGGAAATTCCGGCAAAACCTCGTCGATGAGCTGCTCATCATCAAAGCTCAACAAGGCTGCAGGGATTCAATGTCCCAACTCATCAAACGCTGGCACAAGCAACTTCTTCAATACGCATTCAAGGTCACCCGTAACGAACACCTCGCGCATGACATCGTGCAGGAAACGTGGGTCACCGTCATCAAAAAAATTACATCCCTGCAGGAAATCAATCGTTTTCGACCTTGGGTTCTGCGCATACTCAATAACAATTGCCGCGACCATTGGCGAAAAGAAGAGACATACCAGCAACACATCACGCAACACCAAACACAAACTAATACCTCTCAGGCAAAACGTGGACGACAAACCGAGAGCGAATTTTTTGATGAAATCATGCAGCAGCTCGATGGCCCATCGCGGGCTATCCTCATCATGAAATATGTTCATGAAATGTCTATCCATGAGATAGCCAAATCATTGAACATTCCACCGGGAACCGCAAAATCTCGCCTCTATCACGCCAGAAACAAGTTCAAACACCAGTTTGAAAGGAACTAGCATGCAGGAACATGAATCCAAATTGAAACGTTGGATGACTGATGAAATCGATATTGAGATAGACGATGATGATTTGAAGCACGAGAGTGTTCTTGATGAATTCAGAAAGCAGAAGAAACGAACAACCTTTTGGATCTGTGTATGGGTCTATGGCTGGGGATTGTTTGGAATCTCAGCCATTCTTTTCAAAACATATATCCTCGAAGATAAAACCTACAATGAAATATGGGCTTTGCTCATCATCTTGAACTCATTAGGCGGCTATATCAGGTACTACATTACGATTGCAAAATTGAGTGTTCAAAAAGAACTAAAACTGATCCAAATCCAGATCGCTGACTTAGCAGGCAAGCTTGAAAAGTAAAAACTAAAAAATTAGCGATAAGCATTGCAATATCCTCTGGCATACGCTAAATTATTAGCGTTAAGTGTTGAACTCACACAACCGGAGGCATGCATGTTCGACGCAGAAAACGATCATATCGAAAAGCTGATCCGTGATTACGCATCCCATGATGATCCCAAGGTGGTCAAGCTCACCGAATCAATCGTTTCAAATTACGAGAAAAACCGAAAGACGATCAATAATCGCTTCCTGTTCTGGTGGATCTTTATCTGGGTGATCTTCATCCCTGCACTTTTTTTAGGTAGCAACATACAGATCAAATCCATTGCTTTTATGATCGCATGTGCCTTCTTTGGCTTCGGGCAGTTCAACGCAAACAGCCAGCTCAAACGTGATCGCGACAATCAAATCACGCAGCTTCATTTGGCACGATTGCAAAAACAATCTGGATCATCTGAAAACTGATTATGTGAGAAATAATTTTTAGGTGCGCACAAAAACGAAAATGCAGCGGTTTTGGTGAATCAAAATGCGCATTTTCTTCATCATTTCTGACCAAATCTGATCGAAAACGCATCAAAGCTGGCGAAAAGTGAACCAAAACGCCTACGGGTAAATCACTAAAATCGAAAAATCGTGCGCACAACACCGCCGACTTTGGTAAGCCGGCGGTGTTATCGTTTCAGTTTAATCTTAGTCCGGAGCAGAGTGTTTTAGCTCTTGTAAAAGGCATTCAGAAGTTGCTGCGGATCGCTCACCGCGCCACTCTGGCCGGCCTTCAAACGTTCATCCTCACGAAGTAATTTCAGCTCACCGCCGACGATCGTGCCAATCGTTTGGCCTTTCACATCCCAGCCGTCAAACGGGCAGTTGCGGCCTTTACTTGCGAATTTATTCACATCAATCGTCCAAGCCATCTCCGGATCAATCAATACCACATCACCGTCCGCGCCTTCGCTCAGGTGACCCTTACTCTCTAACCCAACAAGCTTTGCGCCATTGATCGTCATCATCGCCAGCATCTGAGGCCAATCGATCGCACCACTCTCAATCAATGCCTTGGCGTAGCAGGCGAGGGCGTTTTCAAGGCCGATGATGCCATACGGTGCGGCCGCGAACTCGAGTTCTTTCTCTTCGCGTGTATGCGGGGCGTGGTCGGTTGCAAGAATCGTGATCGTCCCGTCCACAATGCCTTCAATGATCGCCGCGATGTCGTCTTTGCCACGCAGCGGCGGATTCATCTTGAAGTTCGTGTCATAATTGCCGCACATATCATCAGTTAGGAGAAGATGATGCGGGCTGGCTTCGCCAGTGATGTTGACCGATTGCTTGCGGGCTTCGCGGATCATCTCGATCCCGCCTGCACTACTCATGTGCTGAGCATGCCATTGAGCTTTGAAACCCATGTACTTGTTCAGCAATATATCTCGTTGAATAATCAGGTCTTCCGCAACGCGCGGCCAACCTTTTAGGCCCAATCTCGTTGAGGTGACGCCCGCGTTCATCGCACCACCGCCCATGTCTGGATCCTCACAGTGCTGCATGAAGACTTTGCCGAGCATGGCCGCTTGCATGAGCACTTTATTCATCACCGCAGGGTTGGCGACGGCGCATCCATCGTCGGAGAACGCAACGGCGCCCGCGCGATCCATCAAGCCCATTTCGGATAACTCTTTGCCTAGTCGTCCTTTAGTCGCAGCACCAACTGGGTAAACGTTCGCGAGATTCGCTCGTTCTGCTTGACGGTATACAAAATCGACTTGCACATCGTCATCGAGTGTGGGTTGTGTATTGGGCATGCAGCAGACCGAGGTGAAGCCGCCTGCGACGGCTGCGGCGCTGCCGGTAGCGATGGTTTCTTTCTCTTCCTGACCCGGCTCGCGGAAGTGGACGTGAACATCAATCAGACCCGGCGCGACGATGCAGCCACCCGCGTCGATGGTGATGCAATCCTCGCCGGTAGCGGGATTTGGCTCATTTCCGACTTTTTTTATGCTTCCGTTGTGAATCACAACGTCAGTGACTTCGTCTACTTGGTTGAGGGGGTCAATGACGCGTCCGTTTTTGATCGTAATTGTTGCCATGCGATCATGATATCAAACACACGCACAACATTCGCACAGCCACCAGTTTTCAACGTATGAGTGCTAGACGCAAGCGGCGGTTACGAACGATATGTGCTTGCTGATCATTGAGTTGAGTGTCATTTATCAGCAATGCACTACAAATCAAGGCGAAAATGAAAATTGAATGAGACGAAACAGGGGGGGATGCGGATTACATGATGTCGACGTTGATGTCGTGATCTTCTTCGTCAACTTGTGTCCACTTCTGCATCGCTTCGATGTAGTTCTTTCGCATCTGGAGGGCATCGACCATGAGGTCATGGCGTTCAACGTTTTGGGATGCGAATTTGGCGAGCAGGCCCAGAATCCGCTGAACCAACAGGTAGGAGCAGATGAGCGTGACGATTATGACGAATTGCATTGCTTGTGAATCCACAGAGTATTTATCGACCAGAATTGAGATGAGTATGTGGTGTGATGAGGAGGTTGTCTTATCGGTCTTTGTGGACAATTGGAGCAGGATGACGGGGGATGAGTTGTGTTGAAATTTGAATTGTAAGACTGTGAAAATTCAGAGATTTAAGTAAACTAAATGGCATGCCGGGATACCTAGAAAATATTATGAAACGTTATTTGTTTGCGATTTTGATCGGGCTGCTCTTTGTTAGCAGTAATGCGTTTGGCCAGTTAGACACGGTTGATCTGAGCGTGCAGGCTTCGGATATCGGCTTGGGTGGTATTGTGCGCCCAGGTACGTGGACGCCGGTGCGTTTGAATCTGGTCAGCAATGCGGCCGAGCCGCGCGCAGTGATCTGTCAGTTGCGGATGCGCGATGATGGTGGTGACGTCGTCTTGATGCAGCGTGAAGTGACGCTTCAGGCACAGGTGCAGCAGTCGATGTGGTTGTATGGGAAGCCTGTGATGACGTTCAATCGGAACGATACGTTTCAGATTGAGGTGTTGGATAAGGAAAGCGGGGTGATGCTGGCGCGAGTGGAGGAGAAGCCGCAAAAGGTTTTGTATGAACGGTCGAGTGCGATCGGTGTGATGGGGGCGGGCGGTTCAATGGGTTTGAATGCCTACATGGGTGAGAGTTCGAACGAGAGTTGGGGGTTGGGGAATGATAAGCCGTACTTTACGCAGCATGAGTATTTTTTGCAGGTGCGAGATTTGTCGTTCGATCGACTGCCTGATCGTTGGTATGGGTTGTCGTTGTTGAATACGATGATCTGGAATCCGAATGGTGGATCGCCGAGCGGATCGCGTGTGAATGATGCGATGTTGCAGGCGGTGCGTGAGTGGGTTGAACGTGGTGGTCATTTGGTGGTGATGTTGCCGCCGGTGGGTCAGCAGTGGACATCGAGTGGTTTGGCCGATTTGTTGCCGGTAGATAAAACGCGGATGCGATTGATTACGGCGAAGCCGCCACAGAATATTGTTGGGCGTCCGCCTGTGGGCAGGGTGGCGAGTGAGATACAGATGTTGGCGCTTGATGTTGATCAGCGTGATCCGTTGGTATCGGTGATTGGGCGTGATGTGAACGGTAATGCGTTGATCGTGTCGAAGCGGTATGGGTTTGGTACGGTGACGGTGTTTGGGATTGATATGAATAGTGCGTCTTTGCGGCAGATGGGTTTGCCGGGACGAGAGTTGTATCCGATTTGGAATCGTATTTTTGGTTGGCAATCTCCGACGTATCGCAATGCGTTCGTGAAGGAAGAGGTTAAGGCTGGGCGGATTACGTCGAGCTACACGGGGAACGATCTGACGGATTTTTGGGGTTCGATGATTACGATGAAAAACACGACGGGGCCAGCGTTGTTGTTGGCGTTGTTAGTGTTTGCGGTTTATTGGCTGGTGGCTGGGCCGATCAGTTTCTTTGTGCTAAAGGCGAGGAAGAAACACAAATATTCATGGGTGGTGTTTTCGGGTTTGGTCCTTATTTTTGTGGGGATTGCGTGGGGCGGTGCGTACATGATTCGGCCAACGGATGCGTCGATTACGCACTTGACGTTGTTGGATATGGATTCGGTGACGGGTAAATCGCGGGTGAAATCTTGGATGAGTGTTTATATGCCGACGTTTGGGAATGTCGAGTTGGATGTCGCACCGGATATGGGTGTGGCGGATAATCGTGAGTTGTTAAGTTCGCCTGGGGTTAGCTCGGATAAATTGCGGTCAAGGTTTTTGGATCCGCAGAATTATGATGTGAGGTCGAGTGGGCCGCACCGGGCCGTGGTTCCTTTCCGTTCGACGACGAAGATGCTTGAGGCGGATTTTTATGGTGAGTTGAGTGAGGAGCAGAGTGGTCTGAAGGATATCTGGCCGACACCTACGGCTAACTTACGGTTAGATGATCGTGGGTGGCCGATTGGTGAGTTGAAAAATACGTTGCCATTTGCGCTAAGAGATGTTGCGTTTGTGTATTCTAAAGGGAATGGGCGAGAGTTTTGGTTT
This sequence comes from Poriferisphaera corsica, assembly GCF_007747445.1. NCBI lineage: Bacteria > Pseudomonadati > Planctomycetota > Phycisphaerae > Phycisphaerales > Phycisphaeraceae > Poriferisphaera > Poriferisphaera corsica. Next base: position 2,311,467 of record NZ_CP036425.1, on the reverse strand, counting down.
TGGCGATTACAGAAGACGGATAAGAAATGGTTTAGCGGTGAGACGCTGAAGTTTGAGAAGCGTGAGAAGGGGGCGCAGCCGTTGATTATGCCGATTGCGCGATATGACAAGCGGATATTGCGACAGGAAGGTTATTTGGGCAAATTAAGTGTGAAGCATGCTGGCCGAGGTCTTGGTCTGGGAGGTTTTCAGGGAGGCGGCATTTCGGAACCGGGCAAGGTGGAGGTGACAGAGCGGCTTGAGATGTTGAGTTTTTATGCGATGTTGCCGACGCCTGATTTCAGGGTGCAGAACAATAAGGATGCGAACTATTTTTCGCGTGCGTTGGGTCGTGAGTTTGATATTTCAGACTGGACGAAACAGCGAGGCTTGATTGTGATTGGGTACATGGATGACGGTTCGTTGCCGTTGCCGCTAAGTGTGGATGGAACGATGTTGCCGTCGAAGGGGACGACGGTAGTGAGATGGTGGTTACCGATTGTGAAATGATGTGTTGGATGTGAAGATGGTTGACTTATTCTGGGAAGATTTTGGAGATATATGTCGATGGCTATGATTCAAACGATTAATTTGACGAAGCGTTATGGTGAATTGATGGCGCTTGCGAATTTGAATCTTGAGATAGAGCAGGGTGACTGTTTTGGCTTTATTGGGCCGAACGGTGCGGGGAAAACGACGACGATCAAGATTTTGGCGACGTTGCTGAAGCCGACATGGGGCGAGGCGCGTATTGATGGGTTGTCAGTTGGGCCGGTGAATGCGCGTGCGGTGCGTTCGATCATTGGTTACGTGCCGGACTATTTTGGTTCGTATCAGGATATGGTGGTGAAGGAGTATCTGGAATTTTTTGCGGCTTCGTATGACATTAATGGCGAGCAGCGAGAGCGGATCATTAAGGACGTGCTTGATCTGACGGATTTGTCGTACAAGATTGATGCTGAGGTGAACTCGTTATCACGCGGGATGCAGCAGCGGTTGTCGGTTGCGCGTGTGTTGTTGCACGATCCGAAGGTACTGCTTTTGGATGAGCCGGCGAGTGGTCTTGACCCGAGAGCGCGTATTGAGATGCGTGAGCTTTTGAAGGAATTGCACCGGATGGGGAAGACGATTTTGATTTCGTCGCACATTTTGCTGGAGCTTGCGGATTTGTGTAATAAGGTTGGGATTATCGAGCAAGGACAGTTGCGTTTTGTTGGGACGATTGATGAGATCATTGAGCGTGCGAAGACGGGGGCGGTGCTGCATATTGACGTTGCGGAGCGTCGGGCTGATGCGATGATGATGTTGAAGGGTTTGCCGGGCGTGCATGATGCAGAGTTGCATAACGAGCATATCAAGGTAGATCTTGATGCGGAGTTGTGTGGAGCGCCGGTGATTGCACAGAAGTTGATTGAGAATGGTTTTGCGTTGACGCGGCTGGAAGAAGAGAAGGTGAATCTGGAGACAGCGTTTATGCGATTGACGAAGGGTTTGGTTCAGTAAAAAATGGGGTGGATGATTGATATTGAATGATAAAGAAAAACCCGATCAGAACGATCGGGTTTTTCTACTGGTGCTAACGCGTAGTTAGATTTATGAATCGCTGTCATCTTGACGGCGTTGTTTGCGTTTTTTATGTGGGCGATCTTGCTCGTTGTTGTCATCGCCGCGTCTTGAACGTTTTGCGCGAGGGCGGTCGTCATCATCACGATCATCACCGCGCCTTGGGCGATCCATGCGGTCGCGTGGGGGACGCAATTCGGAGAGGTTTTCTTCGAGCTGCTTTTTCTGCTTCTTGGTGAGTACGGACTTGATTTCATTGAGGCCGTCACGTGGGCTTGGAGCGGAGGACATGAGGTCACTCATTTTTTCGCGGATGCTTTGAGCGGCTTCACGATCTTTGTCTTGCATCGCTTCACGCATATCTTCTTTGAGGGCGCGGAGATCGTCTTGATTTTCTTCACGCCATGCTTGATGCTCTTCGCGTCCAGATTCTACGATCTCACGGATTTGTTCTTTTTGATCACTGGTGAGGTCAAGATCACGGAATAAGGAGCGGAGCATGGAGCCGGGGCCGTGCCTGTTTTCTTGCCTACTGTCATCGTTCATGCGGCTGCGTGGTCCACGATCGTCATTATCACGGTCATGCATACGGGGGCCGCGATCGCCGTCGGAGTCGTTGTGACCGCGTCGTTTCATGCGCTGATCACGGTCGCCATCACGGTCACGCATGCGTTTTTCTGAACCGCGATCATCGCCTTCGAAACTATTGAAGCCGAAGGAATCTTTATTACTGCGGCTACGAGCTTGTTCGCGGTTGCCGTGCTTGCCCTGCCAATTGTCTTTGATGGAGGAGTGGTTACGTTTGAAATCTTTGCGTTGCTCGGGGGTGAGTACGCCGCTGATTTTTTTGAGTGTGTCGGTCGGTGTGGGGGCGTTGTTCATGAGATCGCGGAGCTGGTAGCGGAGCTTGGCGAGGTCTTGTTTGTCGCCGGTCTTTTTGGCGGTTTGGATTTCTTCTTCGAGTGCGTCAATCTTTTTAGTATTTTTTTTGTACCAATCTTTGCGATCACTGATGGATTGTTCTTTGATTTCGGCGATTTCAGCTTTTTGTTCAGCGGTGAGGTTGATGTCTCTCATCAGCGCTTTTTCGAACATGCGTTTATTTTGAGAGAATTGAGGTCTGTTTTGTTTACCGTCTTGGAAGTGACGTTGTTGTTTGAAATTTTTCTGACCTTGCCGAGCGGTTTGCGCGGGGCAATCTTTGGTTTCACATTGCTGTTGTGCGAAAGCTGATGATGTTGCGAGTGAGGTTGTCATCAGTAGTGCACAGACGAGTGTTATCGTTTTGTAGCGCATCGTAGTCATCCTTTTTATTGGCCCATATTAGTTGGTTGGGGGAACCTTGGAAACTGAAACGGGCGATGCAATGTGTCATGCTTTTCTGAATGGGATAACGGGGGGTGCGGTGAGATATTGCAAGATTCGGAAGAAAAAATTACGCGAAAGGGTGTGTTGGGCGTGAGATGTTGGTTTTGGGTAGAATGTTGATCTGTAACGATTGAATAAGCATGGACAGGGAGTCATTAAGCATGGCGATCGATAAAGCAGCAATTTTAGAGCGATTGAAGACTGTGATGGATCCGGAGTTACACCGGGATATTGTGACGCTGAATATGGTCACGAATGTCGCATATTGTGATGGGTTGGCAGATATTACGGTGACACTTCCGAAGTCGGCCGCTGGGATTAAGGAGATGCTCGAAGGGCGGATTCGTGAGGCACTTCGTGAGCTTAATCTTGCGAAGGTGGAAGTGAGCTTTGCTTATCGGTTGACGGCTGCGGAGCAGGAAGCAGCTACGGCAAATGGTGGTGGTCAGGAGCAAGCTGAAGAGCAAGCGGAACAGTCGCCACAGGATGTTGCGCGGGCGAGCAATCCGTTGCCGAGCGTGAAGCATGTGATTGCAGTGGGTGCAGGCAAAGGCGGCGTTGGTAAATCAACGGTGTCAGTGAATCTGGCGGTGGCGCTTGCGAGGAGTGGCGCGAAGGTTGGGATAATGGATGGTGATATTTATGGGCCGTCACTGCCGACAATGTTGGGGACGGATAAATTGGAATTAAAGACAATAGGGAATATGATCGTGCCGTTTGAGATGCACGGTGTGAAGGTGACGACGATTGGGGCATTGGTGGAGGATGATAAGCCTTTGATTTGGCGCGGGCCGATGGCGCATGGCGCGTTTAAACAATTGGCGACGCAGACGGATTGGGGTGATTTGGATTATTTGATTATCGATCTACCGCCGGGAACGGGTGATGTACCGTTAACCCTGTCGCAGTTGTTGCCATTGGCTGGGGCAGTGGTTGTGTGTACGCCTCAGAAGGTGGCGCAGGATGATGCTGTTAGAGCGCTGAAAATGTTCGAGCAATTGGATATAAATATTTTGGGCGTGGTTGAAAATATGTCGTATTTTATTGGGAATGATGGGGTTGAGTACGATATCTTTGGGAGAGGTGGGGCGGAGATGATGGCTCAAGAGAATGGTGTGCCGTTCCTGGGTTCGATCCCGATTAATATGGGGTTGCGGAAGAATTCTGATGCGGGTGATCCGACGGCGAATTTTGAGGATTCTAAGTTGGGTGAAGAATTGATGAATGTTGCGAAACGGCTGACGCATCAGGTGTCATTGAGTGGGCCGGAGGATTGGACTCCTTCGATTAGCATTAGCTGATCTGATTAAATAAGTGAAAAAGAATAAGCTCAACGTATTTCACGTTGAGCTTTTTTTTAATTAAATCTAATCAAGTATTAGTTGATGGGGCATGAGCAGTTTGTGACACAGCCTTTGGGATTGTTCCATGGCATTTTGGCGAGAAAGATGGCGAGGCCGCAGGTGTTGGTGAGGCCTGCAAACATGAGTCCGAGTCCGACGAAAGCGGAGATGGCGATGAATGAGCAGTGAAGTGAAAACGCCAAGACAACGCCGAGCGTGATCATCGCGCCGGCTGCGATTTGAACTTGGCGCTGAAGGGACATGGTTTGTTTTTCAGCTTTTTCGATGGGTAGATCGGCTGCTGCCCAGGCTTGTGTGCCGCCATCGACGACGACGGTGTTGGCGTGGCCGGCGGCTTGGAATTTGGCTTGTGCTTTTTGAGCGCGTGCACCGGAATGGCAGAGGATGTAGATGGTGTCGCAATCTGCGCAGCCGAGGGTGCTGATCACTTGTTCGGGGTTGAGTTTGTCGAGTGGGAATAGTTGCGCGTTATTGGCGTGGATTTGAGCGTGTTCACCGGGTGTGCGAACATCGATGAGGTGTGATGTGGTGGGGCTATCAGTGATTTGTTTGTAGCATTCGGTTGGATTGATCGTGTTCATCTTGATTTTGTCCCTTAGGCGAGATGGGCGATCTCCAAAAAGCCCATCTCGCTTGTTCTCGCGTTGTTCTTTTGTGAAATTAAAATAGACGTTGGTTCGTCTTTGTTTTCGTTATACGGTGGCTTGCTGGGGTTTGGCTGCTTTTTGGTGACGGAGCCATGAGGTCATGCCGCCTGATACGTTGTGTACATTTTCGATGCCGCGTTGTGTGAGAATGCGTGTGGCGATGTAGCTGCGTAGGCCGCTGCCGCAGATGACGGCGTAAGTTATGTCGGCATTGAGCTCATCGATACGGTTTCGCAGATCGTCGAGTGGGATGTGGAGAGAGCTGGGGATTTGATTGGCGGCGTGCTCTGAATCGGTGCGTACGTCGAGTATTTGCATTTCGGATGAGATTTCATCGGGCTGTATGACGTTGACGATGTTGTTGAGTTGGTTGGTCGCGGCGAAGCCGGCTTGATGGACGATGTCCTTGGCGGCGCCGAAAGGAGGTGCGTAGACGAGGTCGAGGCCGATGAGGTCGTGGACGGTGCCGTTCATGTGCATGAGGGTGGCGATGACGTCGATGCGTTTATCGACAGCGTTTTTGCCGATGGCTTGCGCGCCGAGGATGAGGCCGGTGTCGGCGTTGTAGACGAGCTTGAGTGTGATGGGGGTCGCGCCGGGGTAATAACCGACGTGATGGTTGGCGGTGACGGTGACGCTAGCGATATTTTGGTCGGTGTTTCGTGCCATTTTCAGTGAGAGACCTGTCATTGCGGCGGTGAGGGAGAAGACGCGGACGGCGGATGTGCCGAGGACTGGCGACATGTCGAGCTTGTGAGCATCATGTGGTGTGTAGCGTTTTTCGTTGTCGGGGTTGTATGAGGCGGCGTAGGTGCCTGCGATGCGTCCTGCGCGGTTGGCTGGGCCTGCGAGTGGGACGCGCATGGTCTGGTTAGTAGGTTTGTAGACATATTCAGCGACGTCACCAACGGCGTAGATGGCGGGGTCTGCGGTTTGATGTTTGAGATTGGTCTTGATACCGCCGCGATCGCCGATGGGTATGTTTGCATCAGTGGCTAACTCATTGTTAGGTGCAACACCGATGCCGAGTAGTACCATGTCGGTGTCGATGGTTTTGCCGCTGTTGAGAGTGACGCTGGCGATTTTGTTTTGTTCGTCTGGGTTGATGGTTTGGAGGCCATCACCGGTGAGGACGTCGATGTTGTTTTGTGTGAGTTCGTCTTCGAGCATGATGGCGAAGTCAGGATCGAGGAGGGGGAGGACTTGTGGTTGGAGTTCGATGAGAGTGACGGCGATGTTGAGGTTGTGGAGTTGTTCAACCATTTCGAGGCCGATGAAACCGGCGCCGACGACGGTGATGTGCTTGATGTTGGGGTTGAGGTCAAGGAAGGATTTGATGCGGTCGGTATCTTCGACATTGCGTAGTGTGTAGACGTTTTCGGTTTCGATGCCGGGGATTGGTGGAACGATGGGGCGTGCGCCGGGTGAGAGGATGAGTTGATTGTAGGGCAGGGTGTAAGTTTCACCGGTTTGTGTATTTTCGACGGTGATTTGCTTGTTGAGCTTGTCGATTGCAGTGGCTTTGTTGTGGACGCGAACGTCAATGTTGTAGCGGTTGATTAGAAGTTCGGGTTTGGCAACGAGAAGTTTTTCTCGCTGTTGGATTTCACCGCCGATGTAGTAGGGAAGACCACAGTTTGCGAAGCTGACGTAGCCATCTTTTTCGAGGAGGATGATGTTTGCGTGTTCGTTGATACGGCGAGCGCGTGTTGCTGCGGATGCTCCGCCGGCAACGCCGCCGATGATGACGATTGTGGATGCGCTTGTATTGTTATCCCGGTTGTTCATGGTCTTGCCTTTTTGTTACTGGTGAATGATCGATACAGGCGTGTGAGATGTGTGTGGGAAGAAGATGTTATTGTTTCCGACCGCAGCCGTGCTCTTTGATGCACTTGATGACGTTAGTCGCGTTGGGATTGATGACGTGGTAGTAGGCGGTTCTGCCGACACGTACGACGTCGAGGATACCGTGCGCTTTCATCTGGCTGAGATGCTGAGAGACAGCGTTGTGTGCAAGATCGAGGTGCTCGGCAAGATCGCCGACGGAGAGACGGTTTTCGCTCAGAAGTTCGACGATCTTGAGGCGATATGGGTGTGCGAGGACTTTGAGGACGTCGGCGGCCATTTCAAGAACTTTGAGTTCGAGTTCCTGTTCGGTTGGTTTCGAGGCTGATTGCATTTTCAAGCTCCATTGTTTTTGGGGTGAGCCTGTAATAATCAAAACATTACAATATCAATATATCAAAGTATCGTGATATAACAAGTAAATGTTTAGAAAATTGTGGAAATATTGAAATTGCGATCGAAAGTGGAAAAGAAAATGAGCGGGTTAAATGGGCCTGAAGTGACAAATAGGGAGTTTTAAAGCGTCTTGCGTAATTATTCATGCGTTGATCAGAGGGTCGATTGTGCAAGTCGAAGGTATTTTATCGATCCTTTACTGACATTATTTGCAGGCAAGGCCTAAGTATATTCATACAAATTGCTCTTGGAAGCGATGGAATGGTATTTACTGGGCAGGTGTAAGTGTTTTGATGGCCAAGAGTAAGCGATCAATATCTTCTGGCGTGAGGTCTGCACGCAGGCTGATTCTGACACGATCTGTGCCTCGTGGGACAGCGGGGTAGCGTGAAGCGAAGGCAAGGAAGCCTGCATTTTGGAGGGATTGAGCAGCATCGAGTGCTGCTTGGGGTGAGCCGAGGATGAGTGGGAAAATGGGTGTGATTTCGAGATCTGAGCGGAGGAGTGGGAGTTGCCAACCCATTTTGAGTAGTTTAGTGCGGAAATGGAGGCACATTTGCTGGAGATCTTGTCGACGCTTGGGCTCAGATTGGATGATATCGATTGCGGCACCGATGGTTGCGGCTTGCGCGGGAGGGACTGAAGTGGTGTAAATAATGGTTTTGCCGAGGTTTAGGATGGTGTCGGTGATGACACGATCGGCGGTGACGATACCACCGAGAGAGCCGAGGGCTTTGCTGGCGGTACTGATGACGATATCGATCTGGCCGGATAGATTTTGTGCTTCACAGAGGCCCGAGCCATTCCTACCGAGGATTCCGGTGCCGTGGGCTTCGTCAACGATGAGGGTGGCATCGTATTGCTCTGCGATGGCGATGAGCTCGTTGAGGTTGGCGGCGTCGCCGTCCATGGAGAAGATGGCGTCAGCGACGATAAAGCGGCGTGAAGGGCGTTGCAGAGGCTTGTAGGCGGTTTGTTGTGCGATAGGGGGCATCTTCGGCTCTGGTGAGCTGGAAATGCCCATGTGACGGCTGAGAAGCTTGTGGAGTTTGTCCGTTTGCAGGTGTGGGAAGGTGCGGACGGTGGCATTTGAGGCATTTGCAGCGTCGATGAGGGAGTTATGTGAAAGTTTATCGAGACAAATGAGGTCGCCGGGAGCTGCAAGGGAGGTGAGGACGGCGAAATTGGCGGCGTAACCGGTGGGGAAGAGGAGGGCGGATTGGGCATGCTTAAAGGCGGCGAATTTGGATTCGACTTGTTGATGGATGTCGAGATGGCCTGTAACGATTTTGGATGCGCCGGAACCCGTGCCGTACTTGAGGGTTGCGTTGATTGCGGCTTCTTTGAGATGGGGGTGGTTTGCAAGTGCGAGGTAGTCGTTGCTGGCGAGGTTGATGAGTGATTGGTTTTGATGTTGAACGATGCGGCCTGAGCCGTGGATGGTACGGAGCTGCCGCTTCATCGCAAAGCTGTCTCGATGATCGAGTTCCAACTGTAGTTGTTCGCGTAAGTTAAGGTTGGATTGAGTGGTGGTGTTATCCATCGTGTTGTTTGTGGTGATTACGGTTTAAAAGGCTGAGTATAACGGATTGTGTTGGTGATTGGCTGTGAAGCGTCGTTGATAGTGGTACGCTTGGGTTTGGATGAGGTTTGATAAAGCATGAAAAAGCCCGCTAAAAAGCGGGCTTTAACGTGCTATTGGATAGTGGTTTAGCGAATGACAAGGCTATGCATCGAAGTCATCGATGTTGCTAATGTATTCGCTTTCGGAGATCTCGCCTGAGAGTACCTGCTTCATCACGCGTCCGACTTTGAATTTGACGGTGCGTTTTGGAGGGACTTCAACGCGTTCGAGCGTTTTAGGGTTTTGAGCCATGCGTGCTTGACGTTGCTTGACTTCGAATACACCGAAGTCGCGGAATTCAAGACGATTGCCTTTGCCCAGCTCGATGGTGATGTTATCGAGGAAAGTCTGGACGATTTTCTTAACGACAACGCGCTTCTGACCGGTTGCGTCAGCGATGCGATCTACAAGTTCTTTTTTTGTGACAGTTCTGGCCATGAATCTAGCCTCTCAATCTGCGTTTCAGTAAGTCGGGTTCAGACTTGTTTTCAGCCCCGGTGACAGGTCTATTCTGAGCCCATGCTCCCAATGACCTCCCCAAATTCTAATAGCAGTATGCCAATTGTCTATGGCTGGGTCAAGCCCCAAATCCTGTATTGGTGAAGATTTACTTCTCTGCTTGCCGTCACAGAGCGTTCAATCTAACATCGTGGCATGAGTGTAGAAGCATCAAAGTTGAAGATCGTGAATTATCCTGCCTCGGTTCTCAGGAAGAAGGCGAAGCCTGTCGAGATGATTGATGACGAGGTGAAGGAAGTCGCAAAACGGATGATAGAGCTGATGCACGAGAATCGTGGCGTGGGGCTGGCAGCTCCACAGGTCGGGCTGGATTGGCGGTTATTCGTGTGTAACCCGACTGCTGAGCCTGGTGATGATATGGTGTTCATTAACCCAGTTATATCTGATGCGACCAAGGAAATGGAGTGGATGGATGAGGGGTGTTTGAGCTTGCCAGAGATTCGTGGTGAGGTGAATCGGCCGATTGGTGTGACGATTACAGCATTAGATGAGCATGGTAATGAATTTGCGCTCCAATCAGACGATTTTCCAGCTCGCGTGTGGCAGCATGAAAACGATCATCTCGATGGTGTATTGATCATTGATAAGATGAAAATGATGGACAAGATGGCAAATCGTAAGCTGATTAAAGAGTTGGAAAGTATTGATCGTTAGTCTGTTGAAGTTGATATAAGTGTTGATGTGACGAAGGCTAATAGTAGATTAGAAGATCGGATTGAGCAATGAGGTTGATGTATCTGGGCGCAGGCGAGTTTGGGTTACCGACGCTGAAGGCATTGCATGCTGAACATGAAATTGTGGCGGTTGTGACGCAGCCGGATAAGCCTGCGGGTCGAAAGCGTGTGATGACGCCAACGGCGATTGCTAAATGGGCAACAGAGCAAGGGATTGAGGTTCTAAAATCCGACGATGTTAATACACCTGAGTTTGTTGCGAAAATTGGCGAATACGAAGTCGATGCTAGTGTTGTGATTGCGTTTGGTCAGAAGTTGTCACCAGAATTGATTGGGCAGCTAGGTAAGTTAGCTGTTAATTTGCATTCATCGCTTTTGCCTAAGTATCGCGGTGCAGCTCCGATTAACTGGGCGATGATTCAAGGTGAGGATGTAACTGGGGTTAGTGTGATTGGTTTGGCTCAGCGAATGGATGCGGGGGAGGTTTATGGGGTTGAGTCGTTAGAGATTCATCGAGAAGAAACTGCTGGGGAATTACATGATCGTTTGTCGGAGCTTGGGCCTGATGTGGTACTGCGTGTTCTACAGGATTTGAAGAGTGGTGATTTGAAGCCACTTGAACAAGATCACATGGAAGCTACACGAGCACCTAAGTTTAAGAAATCTGATGGTACGGTTGACTTGAATCTGAGTGCAAAAGCGGTGCGTTGTAGAGTGCATGGGTTGACGCCTTGGCCTGGATGTCGAGTGCAGTGGGAATGTATGGAAACGGGTAAGTCGCAGATTCTGTTTCTAAGACGTGTGACAGATAACTGTGAGATGCGGGCGCAAGAAAGAGCTGAAGTGGGGATGGTTCTTGAAGATATGTTTGTCGTGGTCGGACAAGGGGAAGTCATCAAGTTATTGGAAGTGCAAGCAGCAGGTACGAAATTGATGAGCGTAGAAGAGTTCGCTAAAGGCCATAAATTGGGAGCAGGAGATCGCTTGAGGATGCTTGATGCTTGAATTATTGGGGGTTTCACGTCTAGCTGAACAGTGATGCTGATGTTGATTTCGCGGTAAGTCGATATAGACTCATGTCACGATTCTGTTTTGATATGAGTAGGTGGTTATGCGTACAAAACGGTTGGATAAAAATTTTCATATTGATCATATGACTTTTGAAGAATTTCAACAGGTTATCCTGTGGGCAAAGCATGAGGGTTGGAATCCAGGCATCAATGATGCAAGGGTTTTATACGACGCTGCACCTGAAGGGTATCTGATCGGTAAGATCGGGGAAGAATTAGTCAGTAGTGTGACCGCAATCATTTACCAGAAACGCTATGCGTTTATGGGAATGTATATCGTGCACCCAAAATATCGTGGTATGGGATATGGCTATGCGATATGGCAAGAGGCTATGCGACGATTAGAAGTCAGTTCAGTCGAAGTTATTGCTATGGAAGCAACATTACCTCAAGTTGAACGATTTCAATCTTCTGGATTCGATGTTGCTTATATGCATGATCGATTTATCTATGATGTCAATGGTGGCGAAAGGCAAACAGCTAAAGTATGGGATGTCACAGAAGAATCGATTGATGATGTTTGTGCATATGATGACATGTTTGATGTAGAGGCAAGAAAGGGTTTTACGCGTAATTGGCTTGGAATTCCAGGTGTTGAAGCTGTTTACTGGTCAGACAAGATCCACGGAGAAATCAAAGGTTATGGCGTTATCCGTGAAGCGGCTGAAGGTTATCGTGTTGGCCCACTTTACGCTCATGATATCACGATTGCTTCAGAAATATTTGAGGCTTTGGGTAGTAAAGCAAGAAACGGTGCACAGTTAATGATCGATGTGCCAGAAAATAATCAAGCTGGCTCGCGGTTAATGCGCAGTCGTTGTGGTGATATCAAAGGGCAATTAGCTAGGATGTACAAGGGAGGGACACCACCCGAAAGAATGAATGAAATGTTCGGACTTTTCTCGGTAAAAATAGGCTAGTTGGTATGAGGTCATTGTGGATCGTAGCGAGGTTTCAGCCAAAGATGTGTGTATTGAGCGAGCAACATTGGAAGATGTTCGTCAAATGTATCGGATGGCGGATGGAGAAAGATGGAACCCTTTTGTTGGTATTGAGAATGCTGTTTATGAGATTGATCCAAGAGGATTTTGGGTTAGCAGGGTAGGCGATCACATTATTGCAAGCATATCCGTATTAATTTATGAGAAGTTTTATGCGTTTATTGGTTTGTATATTGTTTTGCCGGAGTATCGAGGAGGGATCATTGGAACAAATCTTGCAAAAATTGCAATTGATGACGCTAGGCAACGAGGGGCTAGAATTTTTGGATGTGATGGTGTCCCGGAGAATGTGAAAAAATATGAGCAGAATGGTTATGTGTTCGATTGTACAATTGCACGGTATCAATTGATAACTGAAAAACAACGAAAAGATTTTGCTTGTGAATCAGTTCGTGTAGATGAGGTTGACGAATTGAATCGGTTTTTGAAACCATATTTACCTGAGCCACGAGTAAGATTCGTCAAACAATGGCTTGGCTGTTCACACGTAAAACATTGTGTGGTGCGTGAACATGGCGAGATTGTAGGTTTTGGTTCTATAGGTCCATCAACAGAGGGATATCGTATAGGACCCATTTACTCAACGAGTTCCGAGCATACATCTATTTTGATCAATGGGCTGTTAGCCAGTATTGAGCAAGGCCAGAAAGTTATTATTGATGTGCCTGAGGTCAATCTGGATGGGATTGCCTTAGTCAAGCGGCTAGGGATGGAGAAAATTTGGTGTTTTGGTCGTATGTATAAAGGTGGCAAGCCAAACATTCATTTGCGTGATACTTATGCGACATGGCTAGTTGAGGCTGGTTAAGAAAGTTTGGCGATGATTTTATCTCGCAATTCTAATGCAAAATCACTAGATAATTGGCCGGGTGTCCAGTTGTATTTCAACCCGGTTTCGGTGGTGTATCGAGGGATGATATGGAAGTGTACATGCATGACTGCTTGGCCTGAAAGTGCGCCGTTGTTTTGAAGAACATTAAAAGCGGGGCATTCTGTTACAGTCTGAATAGCTGTAGAAATTTTGGGCAGTACACGACCACAAGCGGCGCTGAAATCAGAAGGTAGTTCTGTGATTTCAGACGCATGGTATTTGGGAATGATTAAGGCATGACCTTTCGCGATCGGGCCAATATCAAGAAAGGCTAACACATGCTCATCCTCAAAAATCTTATGGCAAGGGATTTCACCCGCAATGATTTTGCAGAAGATGCAGTTGTCGTCATGAATATTTGCCATCGCTTGTCTCCATATCTCAATTATCTGAGCTTATGAAACTAGTATACGCAGTGAGATGGCATAAAAAAACCCACTCACTTGAGTGGGTTTGTATTAGCGGAAGTCATTTGAATTAATCAATACGGGTATATTCAAGAACGCGAGGTGGCAGATAAGGTGCCGGTGATCCAAGCGCTGTTGTTGTTGCATCGAAAACGTTACTACGGTCAAGGATAGCAATGAATCTTAATTCTTCGGCAGGTGATTGATTAAATTGATCATTCTCATAACCTCTAACGATACCATAGACCGCAAACCTATCACTGCGGATTGTGTATAGCTGCGCAAGGTATTGGAAACGATACAGTATCTCTTCAGTACTATCAGTCGTTTGTGTTGAACCAGAACGGTTAATTGGGAATGGATTGAGATCAAGATCCGATGTGCCATTTTCTTGGCTTCCGTCATAACCATAGAACATCATATTAAGTACTGAATTCGTTGGATTCGGATTGATATATAGCAATTCACCTAACGATGCAATACCGGGCGTGATTTCTCTCCTGCCACTGATTGAGAAATCACTGGTCGCTATATCATTACGAATCGTATCGTATCTCAAGCCAGTAAGCGTTGGATTGTCGAAAAAATGGCCTGTGCGATCAAATCTCTGGAAAAGTGGAGCATCGCGATACGCAACAATAGATCTGTAAAGCGATTCGATATCTCGCAAATCCTCTGGGATTGGTGACGATAGAGCTAGCAAATGCATCGGCATTGTGTTGATATTGATCAACCCAGGGATGAACACTTCATCAGGGTCTGCTGCGGCGTCGGTTGTGCCATCAACATCGTTATCGACGCCATCATTCAGAGGGCTGTTTACTGTAAATTGGTCCATGATGATCGCGGCATGAGGCACGCCTAGGCCGGCGACTGGATAAACACTATTGCTGATATCAACGAATGTTTGATTTGGCGGATAACGGCCATTTAATTGTGGATCAATAACGATGAAACGCTCCCCCTCATTGATTTGTGTCACGCGTTCAGATATTGGGGTATGTGTAGTACCGGCTCCGCCGAGGATACCTGCAAATTGAGGGATCAGCATCAGTTCAGTGATACTACGGATTTCATCATTGGCACAGTGTAACTGGAATTGATTATCATCAAGAGGATTTGATGATGGGATGCTTGTACCTGCTTTAACATCTTGTGATAGATCTATACTTTGGTTTTCCATTGCAGGAACATCAGTGTCGTACTGTGTGTAGGTAGGATTGGTGAAGAGAGACCAGTCTATGGCAGTAGGCGCAGGAGGCACTGTTGGTGTAGGCAGCGCTGCAGTGTCGGGCCTTTTCTCGAATGTCAACACGTTGTTGCCATTATCCCAGAAGAAATGCGCCTTTTCTGAATAGCGCGAAGCTGTGAGCTGAGCGAAGCGGCGTCCCAATGTGTCGGCAAGGTCAAGCCATTTACTTTCGTGACGATTAACTGTCGCGTCGAGTTCAATATTAGTGGTGATTTTGTCGTACTCAATCCACTGGTCTGTGGTGCCTTCTTCAAGCACTTCAAGTGACACAGTGATGTTGTTGTGAGCTGCCAATGTCGTTGCCTGCAGATCAGGGAAGTGCGCTTGCGCGGTACCATTCATCACCATGATGCGTGATTCAGTTGCTCCGCTGATGGGAAGATTCAAGTCGGTGACAAGATCTGCACCATTGTTATCGGCGTCTAAAGTAGCTAGAGCGCCACTCTGGTTAAAAACCAGGATTAGCGAATCAGATGCGTTATTGTCATTTCGCGGCCTGATATAGAACGAATTTGCGGCTAATGTACCAGTCGTGTTGTTATTATGGGTAGTTCCAACATCTGCTGGATCAAGGTCAAAGATCATCGCACCAGCGGGACCGCCATTTACTTCAACGACAATCCGCACATTGCCTTCAATACCGTCGTTCAGTGAGCCGCTCGCGCTTGTGGTATTCGTGCCAT
The DNA here is from genome assembly GCF_007747445.1 of Poriferisphaera corsica. Classification (NCBI taxonomy): domain Bacteria; kingdom Pseudomonadati; phylum Planctomycetota; class Phycisphaerae; order Phycisphaerales; family Phycisphaeraceae; genus Poriferisphaera; species Poriferisphaera corsica. The sequence goes on along the minus strand of NZ_CP036425.1, from coordinate 2,296,204 downwards.
CGATTAACTGCGAGAACGGGTTGCCAAGTTCGATCGCGAAGCTGACAGAGTCTGCTTGGACTTGCCAACGATCGTAATATACCAAGGACGAAGGATCGGTAAATCTTGGATCTAATGAATCAAATACTTCACTACTATCAGGCTTACCGTTACTATTAGTATCTTGATACTTCATGTTTGGTGCTGTTGTATCAGCATAAAGAGCCTGTAGATAGACTTCTCGAATGTAAGGTAAACGCTCAATGCCATAATATGTTTGAGTGGGTATACCGGGAGATCCACCACTTGGCGAAATAAATGCGCCGGCTGTCAAAACTTCGGGTTGGATATCGACATCCGCATAGTCTGACACATTTAGAGCAAACTGTGATGCGATATCATCAAGAGCTACTTCATCGGATTCGCCAAGGTACCACATGCTAGGAGTTGATACGGCGCCAGTAATGGGGTGCTTAAAAGCTTGTGCCACGCGATGTGCGATATTTTCCATATCCGCAAAGCTTTGCGTTTCTTCACGGAGGTCATGTTTATATTGACGGTTTAAACCTATAGCGGTAACAGTGCCTGATGGCCCTGTACCTTGAGCTTCTGGCGTGCTACCGAGTGCTCGTGAAACAACTGACGCCCCAGACGCTGTGGTCAGCATATGGCGAATTCCTGGAAGCCCATACGAGTCGTCAAGTGCGGTACGGCTTCCTGCTGTTATGCCAGATGCGATACTTTCTTCACGGTAATCAACGCCTGTGAACCATTTGGAAAATGAATCAACATTCTGAACGTATCGGATGCTGGATTCAGGCAGGACGTAACTGTATGGATTGTTACGTAGAATGTTGGCCATGCCAAGTGTTGGCGTTGTTACGGCTGTGCCATGCGGATTCGCTTCTTTGGATTCAATTTCAGCTTCAGTTTCATCAACATTTAGACCGCCATAGCGACGCAATTCAATTTCTGACAAAGTGCTATAGTTCAAACCAATGTTGCCATACATTGAAGCTTGAGATTTCCAAAGATCTTCACGGCTTTCATAACCCATGAAGTCACCGTTCGATATATTGGCGCTGGTTTGTATTTTGGAATCATCATCTTTAAAACTAAAGCGGCGGAGCATCAGGCTTTCAGCTGCATCTTCGCTTTCACGAACACTAACATCGGTTGAAACATGGGGCGTGGCTACTAACCCCTCTTCTGCGGATAAAAACAGGCGATTCAGCACAGCTGAGCTTGGAGAGTAGCCGTAATCGATGTTACTGGCTGTGGTGCTGGACGTTGTGATTGCGTAGTCATTCCCGCTAGTTAGTGGCAAAATAGTTCCCGTATTCACATTGACAAGTGAGTTCAAGTCAACAATGCGTAACGCCATAACATACTTACGCCCACCAATATCTCTAACGCCTTCAGGAACCCACTGCCAGCGTGCATCAGGGATGCCATCACCATCAGTATCAGCGCCACGGGGCATGAAGTCCGCACTTCGCGAATCTAAGAGATACTCCATGTCCACATTTGTATCACGGTTATCTCTTGATGTAGATGGGCTGCCACTGTAATTATCAGAATCGATTGCGGTCTCAAACGGTCTGCGGTATTCAACTGCAAGTGAAGGATCTGGATTATAAACCGGAAGGTCAAGCCAGATACCAGTAATATTAGTGAGGTGCGGCCAGATATGATCGCTGCTGTCGATGTTATCAAGTTCAGAGCTGCCATAAAAACCGATTTCAGGCATCGTGGAAGCTAAATAATGATCACCTTTCGCAGCTCGACTATTAGCGGTTTCTCTTTGCCCAGAGGTAAGCGAGAGGAGAGGAGCAGGCCGCTGTTCAGCTTGTCTGTTGAGATAAACAGCGTTAGCCGGGACAAGCATTGGGTTAGTATTGATTGCCGTTCGGTTAGCATACTCTCCACGCACCGGGACACGATCGCTTGCATCGTCATTGGTCATGGGGTAATCAGCGTAAGCGGCCATATCACGAATCTGAGCTTCACCATTCTCGCCAATCACGTAAGTCAGATGATCAATCATTTGATCGGTAACTTGTTCAACATATTCACGCTTATGTCGCTTGACGGAAAATGAATCCATCTTGACTTGTTGCAGGGTCGCTAAACCAAGCAAAGCAATGATGACAAGCACGATTACGCACAGAACGAGCAGAGAACCCTGTTGACGATGTTGTTTGCTTGTTGTTGTCATGTTATTCATTTCGTGTTACTCACACTAAGTAATGTCTCGTTTCAAATCCCTCGCACACATCTCACTGAACAGATCGACTTACGGCTGGTGATTGACCGGTACGATGATTTCATACCATTTGCCACGTTCACGTTCATCTTTACCTGTCACTGTATTTGTAACCGTACGTCCATCAAATTGGCCACGCTCATCATGCAAACGGTACCGAATGCGGATAAGCCAAGGCCATTTCGTCGCCCGCTCGTCAGGGTCATCAAAAGCAGTATCAACTTTCGTGTTGTAATAATCTTCCCAGACAAACGCCGCTGTTGCATAAGGGCCAAGATCTGTAGTACCTCCCAATACAAACGAGCCTGTTTGCTCAGCCAGAGGTCGGTAACTTGCTGTTGATTCTGCATCGTCCAAATTCGCCTGTGCCGGAGGCGTTGGGTATACGATCGGACTAGATGGATCAAATGCAGGCAAGGTGGCTGAGAGATTCTTTAGAAGCGGATGGTTCGCAAATTGTGGAGCTGCATACCACATGATGCGGCCATTGGCATCAATGTCTAATCGCCCATCTGGTTCCATATTCGTTGGTGGTAAGGTGTTCTTTGCTGCATCTGTAGGAGCTGCGCCATCGGCTCTTGCTTCTACATAGGTAAAAAAGTTCGAACCGGCTGGCGATCTGACGCTGTACAAATCCCCTGCAAATTCAACAATGAAGTCACTGACGTTATTTGCAAAACCAGTATGCGTTGCAGCGACATCGTAAGTCCCCATATCTGTATCTGTAGGTTGTACAGAGGTGAACATACGTACTTTGTTAAATATGACGGATTCACCCTGATTTTCAAGGCCAAGAACGCGCCGCTTGTAATCCCCATTATCTGGTAGTTCGCTTCCCTTATCCGAGAGATACGAGAATGTAATGCTGGGGCTCTTGTCTCGCTTCCCTGTAATATCTTCCAGTTCAACAGCTGCAATATCTGTCAGCCCCATAAAAACTTTGTATGAGACATCTGTTGCACTGGCCTCAGGGCTTTGATTCGTAACCATTTTGATGAGTGAATTTGCGCCAACCTCAATACCTGAGGAATTATCATCAGGATCTAATTGATCCCATGATGGCCCACCACCTTGACGGAATGATGCAAAGCCATGCGGCTTAAATGGATATTCGTTGGGGGCACCTCCAGTTGGCGACGGATTATCCAAATCCAGTCCTGTAAGAAGCATCACATGCCGTCCTAACATCCATTGTGATGCAAATTCATTTGGGTTATTTTCACGAGTTGTGCCATCTGGTAATACGGAAGGAACGCCAAGATTAAGCAGAGGGTATCGTGCTGCAGTAATACCCGTAAGCCCCTCTACTGGAAGCTTCATCGTATGCCCCATCCAAACTCTTGCATATGTCGCTTTTTCGGCATTCGATTGATCGCCGCTATATGTATTTGGCATCGAGGGAGCTAATGCAGGGTAGGGTGTATAGTCATTTTGGTTTGATTGAACAAAGTATAAAATTTGGTCAGATCGAATTCGCTTAATCAGACTTGGTGCCGATAAATCGTCGTTGTCTTGGTCTTCAACTGTTTCCCAAGCATTGACCGCATGCTGAATCACTACGATAAAACCACCCGGTTCGCCCGGATCCCCACTTGTCTCGATAACACTATCAACTCCCATTGGCCCAACCATTCGACTATCCCAATCAGATGTCGTCGCACTGGCAGGATCGTTCGCAATATCTTTAATTGTAAAGTCTGCATTCACACGGTCTGCAATTGATCTCGCCTTCTGGATGATTTCGCCAGTCTGTGTCGTACGGCGAACTGTGGCAGTGACCTCTTGGAAAAGCTGGTTTATGGCTACCATCGCAATACTTACGATACCAATCACAACCAACAACTCAGTCAACGTAAAACCATACTGTTTTTTCTGATTCGTTTTCATAGCGTCATTCTTTGGATTGGTTATTAATTAATAGGCTTAGCTGGGAACAGAGGGTATGTGTAGATACCAACTAGTGGAGAGCGGACTTCACGTATCAAACGCTCTCCAGCACTCTTAGATCCACTTGTGTTATCAAGTCTCGCAATAAAGTAAAAACAAAGCATTTGCTGCTTGATCGTGACCATATAATCGGTATAAATACGATCACCTTGAACATCAATCACAGTATGCGTATTGCCTAGGCTATCTAAAATTTGGTCACCAATGTGAATCAGATCGGAGGCACCATCACCATCATTATCATTCGCTGTTGTGCCATTTCCGGAAATGGGTGATGAATCGAGTAGCTGATTGTCGCCAGTATTCATGACGGTATAAAAATCATCATTTGGCTGATCAATAATTACATCAAGTTTCAGGGGTACAGGGAAATATTCTTCATCAGGACTGTATGTGTTTTTCGCGACGATGATAAACACTCGCCAGCCATTTTCCCCAACATGAGATAGGAATGGGTACCAAATATAATCACGAGCCCAAGGTTCGGCTGTGCTACTAGGATACGTCATCGTTTCTGGTGTAAATAGAACCTGATCTGTTGGCGTTGTTGGTGAAAATGAAAACCACTGATCTCTGGTCATCTCAACAACACCCATACGCTCACCTAATGGATGCTGAAGCGGCGCGAATGGTTGATCCTCGACATCTTCATGCGACATGACCGACGCTGTTTGCAGCACGCCAGTCATCGGTCGAACACTGCTGCCTATATAGTTTGTGTTGAAATCTTCATTACGCTTTGCACTTGCTTTTTCTGCTGCATCACCCTCATCATTGGTGATAAGCCATTTACCGAGCGTTCCCTGATACGGATCATTTTCTGTTTTCGCAGGATCTGTCAACGCTTTGGTATCATAATTAAATGTAAAAAAGCCTTTGATCTCTGATGGTGGGGTTGTAGGCAAGCCAGCGGATCGTGCGTAACTCTGCATGATCACCTGAGCGCTTTGTGCAATACGTCGTCCATCTGTAGTCTCGACAGTATCACGCTGAATTGAGATTGCCGCAGGAAAAATCATAGCCACAGCCATCATCCCCATTGAAAAGATGCCAAGTGCTATCAAAACTTCCATTAGCGTAAAGCCGCGATTGTCATGCATCAAACGACGCCAGATTTTGCTTTGATCGTTTTTCATTGGGCTTCACTCCGAAGTGAGTTGCCTGACTGTTTACTGAACATAATCATGCGTCCGTTTTTCTTCATCCATTCCCACCGCAAATTATTATCAGCAGAATTTAATGGATTTCCTTGCCCCCAATCCCTTAATCCCGCATCATACTGCTCGCTACCCTCCGAGGTAGCTTCACGGAAATCGGTTTTAGAATATGTGAACACACCGATCACAGCTTCTACCTTCTCAAAAGGTAAATAGGGTCTTTCGGTTGCTGGGTTTAATCTTGTGGAGTCAAATAACTCATCATTCTGATCAAACAAGTATGGGTTGTAACCTGCTGGCCGCGCACGATCGAGTTCGTAGTATTTGTAACTATCTGCATTGATCGGTGTCCCCTCATTAATATAAACGTAGGAATAATCCGTTGGCCCATTACCACTTGCAGAATATGGCAATGTAATAAAGAGTGTTCCTTTGTCATACCAAACTACAAACGGTGGTGGAATTAACACCGGCTTTTGATTACTTATAGGCATGAGTATTCCGCAGACACCAGTGTCTTTGGGGAGCTCTAATGGATCTAATGAATTGTTTGTATTGCCACTAATTGATTTGAACCCATTCAATCTTCTCATCTCGTATTTATCAACGGAAGTAGGGCCAACATGACTGTAGGTTCTTCTCTCAAGAGTATTGGTACCAATCCCTGGGCCACGCAATTCTAAGCTTAGGACAAACGGCTCACCTGCAGCCGTTCTAGCTGACAAAGTCTCTGTCGTTGCAGCACCAAGATCGTTGGCCATAAAGACAATGCGTCCGGTGGGCGTAAACATTGCAGCATACCCGGAGAAGCTACCATTTTCTGAAAAAGAATCAGCAGCACGAGCAGACGGTTGTACACCAGGATTGGGATACAAGTCAGACTTTAAGAAAGGAACGTTATCATCTTTAAATGAATATGATTGTGTCGCTTGTATCGCTATAGAGACTGTGTTTACACCCATTTGCGAACTGCTTGATCGAGTCATCATCCGCATCATTGGAAACGTCAATCCAATAATCAATGAAATGATACCAACAACAACAATCAGTTCAGTTAACGTAAACGCAGCAAGATGATGCTTATATTCTTGATCAGGCATGGGAATCATCCCGTTATCTGATAATGATTTATACATGATTAATTCGCCGCCTTATCTAGCTCGAAACTATAAATGTTGTCCGATGAAAGCTTGCGGGCAAGTAATTTTTCATCACCGCTAAGAGATTCAAAAGCTGGAGAATTAGGGTCAATGCCCCAGTATCCATCAGGGCCAGCTGACGCAAAATATGGATTAGATCGATTAGGAAGCCAATATAAATTGATGCCTTCTGTATTTCGCTGATGAGGTTCAAATACATAGAGAACACATTGGTTCCAAGGATCTCGGATTTCCAGAAAACCATCACCGGTTTCTTCATCAACATCAATATCTACTAAAAAATGCTTTGCTGCATTATTGACCATGTCTTTAGTTTCTGGCATACGTAAAACTTGCCAAACAAATCGCTCGCTTAATAAATTAGCAAGTTCACATTTTGCATTATTGTCAAAATATTCTGTATTTTGAGATGCGTTTTCAATTTTTTCTTCAGGAGTTAAATTGCCTCGTAAAAAATCTTCATGATTTTTGGGATGTTCAGGCAATTTCACCACATTCTTCCTGATTTTGACTGAAGCATCGGCGGTTCTATCCCACCAAGACGCTCTGCGTCCCATTCCCGCAAATGTATCAATAGGCTTTTTGGTTTTAAGCTCATACTTCGCAGCAACCGCATTTAACGCGCCCATCGTGTTCTTCATCTGTGACGAAGAAGCTTGATTCAGCATGCCAATATACCCGGTAAATGCGATACCCATAATCACACCCACAATCCCAACCACAACCAGCAGCTCCATCAATGAGAAGCCAGCGTTTCGCTTTATGTTATTAATGTTTCGTATCATGGTTATTCCATCTTCGTCTCTGTTTCAGAACCGAACATATTGTCGACGCTTTGTTTCGAGCCATGCTGTGTCTGATTCGTCGAATCTCCAAACATCCGATCCGCACCAGCCGAAACAAAATCCCCTATCTCATTTCCACGCTGTTCCGGCGTGATGTATCGAATTGGGTTGTCAAAACCATCAAGGATCTCAACTCGCTGTCTGCCAGTGTCCCCTTCAGATACAACGTTAATGGGAATGTCCTTCAATAGTTTTGCTGAGCTCGGCTCATCAAGCAGTTGAATCAAAACATTCGAGGTATCTGCGGGTAACATGGCATTCGGCTTTTCGTAAAAAACCTTTAATGCACTATTTAATGCCGACAGACGATATTCTGTTTCTTCAATCTCACCTCGTTTCCTGACGTTTTGGCTAATGAATACCAAAATGCCTAAAACGATAGCGAGTACAACAGCCGTAAATAAAGTTTCCGCCAGCGATAAGCCCATACTTCGATGTACTCTCGCGGCCCCTCCCTTATTCGGCTCGTGTCTGTCACTTCGCTGCATAGATTTAACCCTATGAGTGAGTTAGATTGACGATCCGTACGGAACACAATTTACATCACCGCTTGCATCAACTTGATCATCGGCAGGAACAATGCCAGCACGATGAAACCAACGATACCACCGAGCAACACAACCATGATTGGTTCAAGTAGTGAGACCAGCGATGCAACCGCTACGTCAACTTCCTCATCGTAGTTGTCTGCGATCTTAAGAAGCATCTTATCGAGGTCACCTGTTTCTTCACCGACATCAATCATGTTGATCACGAGAGTGTCACACACTTTCGAAACACGTAGTGGCTCAGCAAACGATTCACCCTGACGAACAGAGTCATGAATAGCATCCAACGCATTTGCGTAAATCTGGTTACCAGTTGTATCGCGTGTAATGTTGATCGCATCAAGAATTGGAACACCCGCATTGATCAACGTACCTAATGTACGTGTAAAACGAGCAATCGTTGTTTTCTTGACAAGTTGGCCCATAACAGGCAACCGCAATGCAACCCAGTCAGAGATATACTTGCCAATCGAGCTTTTGCGGAAAAGCTTAAATGCGAAGAAGATGACAATTGGCGAAATTAACAGATAAAGCAATCCTTCACCTGCAAAGTTCGAGTACACCGGATGACGCCCACCAATCCACTTCGAGAAGTCGATCAGGAAAACCGTCAAAGCAGGCATATCCGTGTCAAAGTCTTCGAAAATATCTTCGAACTTAGGCACGATAAACACCATGATCCCAAGCACGATCAGTGCTGCAACAGAGATAACCGCTGCAGGATAAATCATCGCACCAATGATCTGACGTTTCAGCCTAGCAGCCTTTTCAAGGAATTCAGCCAAACGTTGCAAGATCAGGTCAAGCACACCGCCGACCTCACCCGCACTGATCATCTTGCAGTACAAAGTATCAAACGCTTTGGGGTGCTTTGCCATCGCGTCCGACAATGATGAACCCGAAGAAATGTCTTCGTGAACATCAATCAACGCATTTTTCAATGGCCCCGGTTTAGCCTGTTGTTCAAGAATCGCGCATGAACGCAAAATCGGCAAACCAGCGTCCTGTAGCGTCGACAATTGGCGTGTAAACAGTGTCAGCAGTTTGCCACTCACACCACCAATCGCAAACGTCTGCCCCTTCTTTTTTGGAGCACTCGCTGTAACTGCTTTGCCTGAAGCCGCAGCACCGCCGCCGCCTTTCTTCTTCACTTTCTGTTCACGTACCGAAGTCGGGAAATATCCCTGGCTACGGATACGTGCGATCGCTTCCTCGCTGTTCGCAGCGGAAATGGTGCCCTTATGAGGCTTGCCCGCGTCGTTTAACGCTTCGTACTGGTACGTTGGCATGATCGTATCCTTGTATACAGAGCAAAAAATGCTTAGTGATCAATCTCTTATTGTCTAAAACGCCTAAGCGCTCGTTAGTTCCAAAACAATCTACATTTCTAACACGGTTTCACGTACGACTTCGTCTACACTCGTCAGACCGTCGTACAAAGCCAGCAAACCTGCCTGACGCAGCGTTCTCATTCCACGCTTACGACATGCTGCCGCTAAAACCTGTGTCGATGCATTCTGAATAATCAGCTCACGAAGCCCATCATCCAAAACCATAATTTCAAACAGACCCATCCGGCCTTTGTACCCTGACGAGTTGCAGTAATCACAACCCAAACCACGGAACAACTTGCGGCCGCCAAGATCTTCATGCGTCAACTGTAAACGCATCAATTCTTCTTCGCTCGGCGTGTATTCTTCTTTACACCTCGGGCACACCTTTCTAATCAATCGCTGTGCCGCAATCCCCTCGATCGTTGCCGTCAGCAAGAACGGCTCCAAACCAAGGTCAAGCAAACGTGCAATCGACGAAGGTGCATCATTCGTGTGCAACGTCGTAAACACCAAGTGGCCCGTCAATGATGCTTGCACCGCAATCTGAGCCGTTTCAAGGTCACGCGTTTCACCAACAAGAATGATGTCAGGGTCTTGACGCAAGAATGAACGCAATGCCGACGCAAACGTCAAGCCGACTTCACTATTCACCTGCACTTGGCACAACCCATCGATGTCATACTCGACCGGGTCTTCAACCGTCAAAACTTTTTCAGTAATTTCATTGAGTTCTTGCAACGCCGAGTAAAGCGTCGTCGTCTTACCAGAACCTGTCGGCCCGGTCACGATCACAATACCATTCGGCTTGCGGATCAGCTGACGGAACGAATCCAAGTCATCCGATCGCATTCCAACCTTATCCAAGTCCAGCGAAACGTTGCCGCGGTCAAGCACACGCATAACAACCGACTCACCAAACATCGTCGGCAACACAGCTACACGTAAGTCGACCGGTTCACCGTTCACCATCAATTCAATACGGCCGTCCTGCGGAACTCGCCTCTCAGCAATATTCAGCTTCGCCATAACCTTGATACGTGAAACAATCGGCATCGCAAGATGACGTGGTGGTGGAATCATCTCATACAACACACCATCAATTCGATAACGCATCTTGAATTCATCTTCGAACGGCTCAAAGTGAATGTCTGACGCCTTATCCTTAATCGCTTGCATCAAAACAAGGTTCAACAATCGTTTCACCTTGTTGTCATCCGCCGCCTGCAACAACTCATCCAGGTCGATCGACTGACCGCGATCCTCAAGCATCTCCAGATCTTCATCTGCCGCCAGATCTGTAATCAGCGATGCCAACGATTCCTCGTCTTCGCCGTAAAACGCTTTCAGCCGTTTATCGATCTGCTCCGCCGGAGCAACCGCCGCATTAACATTAAAACCCATCAACAACTGCAAATCGTCAATCGCACGGAAATTATCCGCCGATTTGATTGCAATACTGATGGTGTTCGTGTCTTTTTCGTAAGAAGTGGGGATGATCTGGTACGCTTCCGCCGTCTCTGCCGGGATCACATGCGCAACATCCTCTGTGATGTCGAAATCATCCAGATCGATGATCTCCATACCCGATTGGGCCGCCAACGCCAGATTTACATCATCCTGCGCCACATAGCCCAAATCAATCAGAAGCTGACCAAGAGGTAATGACCCCTTCTGTTCCTTCTGAAGCGCCAATGCTTCCTGAACCTGATCGCGCGTCACTTTGCCCATCTTATTTAAGATGCGCCCAATGCGGCGTCCCTTCAGCTCGTTCAGATCGCTGCTCATGAATACTCCAGTTCAGCGTGGTCTCGCCCTCGCAAGACCGGGTTTGGAATGTCAATGTCGGCCGCTAAACCGACTACCGTGCACGATCAACCACACACGCTCAACCTTTTCCCCTTTTCTCCCCTCCTGATCCAGCCGTCACCCAGCTTTCTCCCAACCGCCCCATCTATATAAAGAGCATCTCAAGCCCTTCGATATCTTGCGTTCAATCACCACTTTTAACAGCGGCAATCTCAGTTTGCTTCGTGGCATGCTGAAGACCAATCCAAACACGCCATTTCCTCAATCCTCACGCCCCAAAATCCTGACTCTGCTCAGATCATTCAGACTAACCTATATAGATGAAGCTTCGATTAATTTCATCACGCTTCATCCCAAATTCTCGGCTAACCTCACGAGGTTCTCAGCAGCAGCGCCTTGCAGAATACGGAAATTACATTGCGCTAAATTCAACGAATTTCCAAATGTCCCATTTTCCCAGCTTTCTTTATTTGCCAAATTCATGGCTAATGCTGAGAATTTACTCGTAACAAAAAGGCGGGGTTACGATCGTCATAATCGGGACATTCGTTCTGCCTCATAAGACAGTTACCATGTTATCGGTAAAAAAACCTCACTGCAACGCAAAAAAACGCATAATTGGAACAAGACAATTGGAAAACGGATATGGATGGCATGGCAGATGCTTCCGATAACCTGACAATTGCACCGCAATGAGAATAAATCACACGACTTACATCAAATTCACACCCCAGAGATTAGCCGTGTCGTGTCATCAAAATCGCATCTACAGCCGCGAAAATTCTGAGATAATCTTGGTTCGGTGACGTCTTTATTCCATATAGCAACCAAACGTTTCGCATAGCTGGCCGCTCGCCTGGAGGATCGCAACACTCAAATTTCACCCGATTATTTTGATACACCAAAGGCATGTTTATCCCATGAGCGAACACATCCAAACAACAGAATCTTCACCAACTCATCCTCAAATTATTGATCGCCAAGCTCAATTCGAAGCGGTAGCCAATCCATGCTCACCGCAAAATTCACAGCAGAGAGATTACCCCAGTCTTCGACGCCTGTTTTTCACCGCTGCCTTCCGCCCCACCCGCGCAGCCTCGCTCGCTCACAATTACCCCCACAAACACCTGATCCTATTTGCTTTCCTGCTCACGCTTTTCGCGCCCTATCTCATTTTTTGGGCGACCACATTACCCAGCTTCCTGAATAGCGATCAATCAATCCTGACTTACCTCGCCGACAGTCACTACACTTTCTACATTCGTTTCCTTCGTGAGGGTTACGACGAGATCGGCATCCCCGGCCTTTTCCCCATCATCACCCTCCTCAGTACCGCAGCCATCCATCTCCTACTCTGCCTCCTCTTTGCCTCCGCAGTTGCAAAGCCTCATCAGTCCCTCTTCTCCGCCATCAGCCACGCCCTCAAGCGGCTAGTTCTCCTGTACCCTGTCATCCTCCTCACAATCTTGACGACAGCCACCATTCTCACCAGCTATTCGGCATACCGAAGCGCGTATTGGCAAGCCTATACGCCGAGTACAGCGTCATCAACGATTCGCAGAACAAAGCGTATCAAGATTTGAACAACGCAACGACGGTTAATCTCCAGCAGTCAAAACCGGATGAATTCCAAAAAATACAAACCGCATATGAAGAAGCAAATCGTGCATATAGCCGATTTGTTGCTCGTAAGACCAGTGAATCCGAACAACTGGATCAAATCGCTCCCTTCTTCGCAAAGAAAACCGTTTCTGCTCTCATAGAGATCCCAATGGTGTTTACGGGCTTTTTCTTCATCCCGATCGCTATCATCCTGCGAAGCACACCTAACCGCGACCTCCCGCACGCCTCACCATGGCCTGCTACCTGTGAGCGTTGCGGCTACAACATTTTTACCTCTAAAACCCCATCACAATCCTGCTCAGAATGCGGCCAAGTCATCTCTCAATCCATCCCCGCCAATCTCTCTCAAAACAAACGCACAGGCTCGCCCCTTCAAAAAGCATTCCCCAATACTCTATCTTTGTTCACAATTTTCAAATATCCAATCCGCTTTCTTGCAGCACTCATTAAAAATATCATCAACCCCATCATCAAACCTTCACGTTTCGGATATTCACTAAAATTGCATGATGGTAGCTGCCATCATCAATACATCGCATACCTCACCGCCTTCGCGATTGCGTTGACCTCTTTGGCTGTTATGGTCACGCTAAGCATTCTTCAATATAGCGTTATATATCCGGGGAAAATGGTCTATGATTTGGCAACGGATGAAAACGTAACGACCTATTTTTCTGCGGTTGAAATTGCCAGATTCACAATCCCGTCCGCATTGATAGTCGGCCTTTTAGCCTGGATCGCAGCCGTTGTTCTTTATCAATTGATAACCCTCGTCATAGCAATCTATTATCGCTTGCTTCATAGCCAGAAAACACTCTATCATGCGCATAGAGTCATATCTAATACGTATCCTGCTTTGATACTCCTGCTTATGCCCGCAATACTCTGGTCACTGTGGGTGATTTTTGAAATCACCTTTTCAGAATATCGCTATTTCTTTAGAACAGATTGGTTTTTCGGCGACTACAGTATCGATGAAGAAATCGTTGGGTTGATATCAATCGTCATGCCTTTACTGCCCGCGTTGATTTATTACCTGTTCATCAATATGCGAATCATAAAGCACGTACGTTTCGCCAATGCATGATCCTCCCCCTCATCCTCCCCCCATCCTCACCACCTCCCCCTCCTCACACACGCACGCACGCACATAAACTTCCAAGCATCTTCGCAGTCCAGACGACTTCGAAGCTAATGCTATTTCTAATCCACAGTTAGTAATCTCAGTCACCCCCCCCAAAAAAAAACAAAAAACTTCAACTACACTCACCACCGCAAATCATATCTTGTCTTCAGTTTCATGTTGATTATTGGCTGTGCTAATCAACGATTAGAATACGCTATGCTAAGCGGTGTGTTTGGGTATATGCATCGAGATTGCACTGCAAATACCATGCCATGCTAACGGTTTTTGGGAAAAAACTTTCGGCGCGCACAAACGCGCATTTGATGCTTTTCTCGCTCGCGCGGAATATTCGTTTAGCGCGTGGTTATCACCCGAAGCTTTCAACTTTTTGGCTATTTCTCTTCATTTCTAACAGGTTTTAACTACGGGTAAATCACCGGTTTTGAGTTTTTGTGCGCAAAAACTTGTCGCGCCGCAGCAACTCAGTATCAACAACAAGCCACGACCTTGCGTGCAGCCGAACCTCTTCACAAGCCTGTGATACACAGTATGACACTTATCAAAAAATAGGGAGGGACGTAAAAGATATTTAAATCTTCTGCTTTAGCCTGATATGCTTGGCAGTTTGGTCATTTCGTATATGTGTGTGCAAGGAGACGCAACATGTCAGCCGTTCTAAGTGATGATTTACAAAAGCAGTTGGAAGCGTGTGAACACATTAAAGCAACGCATTGGCGACCCGAAATGCGGCTAGCGGAAGTTGAACTCAAAAACGGCAAAATCATTCAATGCGTCTTTGTCTGTGAATCTGATATTCGTCAACAGAATGACGGCTACAACCTGCCTTGGACGCCACTGGCTCTGGGGCACATCAAATCGATCCGTAAATCCAAATATGCGGTTCCCGCGCAAGTGCAACAACGAGTGAATGTTATGAAAGGCCGCATGTGGTCTGGCGAAGTCGCATTCTCAGTCAAAATGCAGGACGGAACAGTCGTTGACCTCGCATGTAATAAGCGTGATATGTGGTGCTTTGCTGAGCTTCCCGAAGGGTACGATTGGGACATGGCTGATGAAGTCGTGGAAACATCGAACGCGAGTGTCACACCCGACTTAATCGCAAGTTCCGTCTGTTTGATGTCGTGATTGACCACCCATCGCAAGCGACAACATAAACAATCTAGGTTTGATTGCGGGCGATCATTGCTGGCGTTAGAATAGCCGACTGCAAGCACTTGTTTTTACGTGGTTTACAGTCGGTATATGGTTTTTAGTTCGTACTCATTTTTGTTGCTTTTTCTGCCGATTGTATTGGCTGGTTTTGCTATTGCGACGAAACTACCCAGCCGCCGTATCCCTTTCGTCTGGCTGATCTTATGCTCACTGATCTACTGTGGTTATTGGCGACTCAATGACCTGCTGCCGCTGGCGGTATCGATTCTGGTGAACTTCAGCGTTGGACGGGTACTTGTAAAAGATGGGTTGGCCGATACTTACAAACGGCTTATTTTTTCCGTTGGCCTGATCTTCAATCTGGGAATGTTGGGTTGGTTTAAATATGCGGGGATGTTTTCAGATACGGTCAATACGCTGTTTGGTTTCAGTTGGCATGTACCAGCGGTGGTGCTGCCGATTGCGATATCGTTCTACACGTTCCAGCAGATCGCGTATTTATTTGATGCGAAAAACGGTTTGACGCGTGAGCATCAGTTTATTGATTACTGTTTGTTTGTGACGTTTTTCCCGCAATTGATTGCGGGGCCGATTGTTCATCATCGGGATATATTGCCGCAGTTTTATGGCAGGCGGTTGTCATTTGATTCATCTAACTTGGCGATAGGTGTGTCGCTATTTGTATTTGGGCTTTCGAAGAAGGTTTTGATTGCAGATGAATTAGCCATCCTGGTTGGTAGAGCTTTTACAGGGAGTCCGGGCGCCGCGGGGGCAGGGGGAGTAGGGGAGGCGGAGCTGCTGACGTTTGGGACTGCGTGGCTTGGGGCGGTGGCTTATACATTGCAGATCTACTTTGATTTTTCGGGGTACTCGGATATGGCGATGGGGTTGGGTCGTTTATTTGGGGTGAAATTGCCCTTGAACTTTAATTCGCCGTATCGCGCGACGAATATTATTGATTTCTGGCGGCGGTGGCATATTACATTGTCGGTGTTTTTACGAGACTATTTATATATCCCGTTGGGCGGAAACCGGAAGGGGAAAGTGCGGCGATATGGGAACCTTATTATGACCATGCTGCTGGGTGGGATGTGGCATGGCGCGTCATGGGTGTTTGTGCTTTGGGGAGGGATGCACGGATTTTATTTGATGGTGAACCATGCGTGGCGGGCGGTGTTTGGGAAACGAGATATGGGGCTTACGGGATTGATTACATGCAGGGGGATCACCTTTGTGGCGGTTGTGATTGCATGGGTACTGTTTAGGGCTGCTGATTTGGGGGAGGCAGGGCGGTTCTTAACGGCGATGAGTGGAATGAATGGTTTGGATGGGGGTGAACATATTTACAAGCCGCTTCAAGTGATCTTGATTGTGGTGTTGTTAGGTGTTGTGTTTGTGTTGCCGAATGTACAGGTGATGATGCGGAAGTATCGGCCGCAGTTTGGGAAGCGATTGGGATGGGATGGCATTCGGGGGTTGGGAACTTGGCGATGGCGACCAGAAATGTTCTGGATGGTTGTGCAGGGCGCATTATTTGTGGTGTGTCTTGTGCAGATCTCACGCGGTGGCGAGTTTATTTACTACCGCTTTTAGGTATTGCTAATGGATCGATTCGGTAAAAAATATCTGATAGGACTCTTGGTAATCACGGCGCTGCTGGCGGGATTGGTTGGTGGGTATAACATGCTTGTTGATCCTTACAATGCATATCCTGCGGTGCATTTGAGTGCGTTGAATGATGCGAGACATTCGTTGGCTTATGTGCGCGGGCGGGTGGAATCCTATCAGCGAAATCGCTGGGAAACATTGTTGATGGGTTCGTCGATTATGGAGGTGGGCTATGATGCGGGGCATGCGTCATTGGATGGGCAGAATGCTGCGAATGTTGCGCTGAATGGTAATGCGATGTTTGAGGTAACACAGGCTTTAAAATACTTGATTGATATGGGGCATCCGGTCAAGCGTGTTGTCTTGAATTATGACAATCATTGGTTTTGGTTCCACAAGGATCAGCCTCGTGGTTACCGCGAATCGTTATTGAATCCGGATTATTCGTGGGTTGATTACCATGCTTCGAATATACTGGGTTTTGGATCGATTGAGAATAGTAATAATGTGGTACAGCGCTGGTTGGATGACGGGGCGCCTGCTTACAATGCGGGTGGTCAACGAGTTAAGCCGATCGTGAGTGAGGGGCGATCGCAAGCGAATGCTTTTGCGCGGGTGCATTACGACAGGCCGGAGGAAGAATCCTATCGATTGCAGGCAGAGAGCTTGGCTTATTTAAAGGATTTTTTAAGCATTTGTCGTGAGCAAGGTATCTCGGTGAAGATTGTTTTGTCGCCAGTGCATGTGTCATATTTTGAGATGATGGATGAGGATGGTTTGTGGCCGATCTGGGAAGCTGGCAAAAGACGATTGGTTGAGATGGTTCAAGATTTGGCAGAAGAGCAAGAAAATTGGGACGTCGAGATCTGGGATTTTGCTGGAGTGAATGAGTACACAACGGAACGTGTGCCAGCCTACGAGGATCGCGAAACTCGTATGAAGTATTTTTGGGATCCGCTGCATATGACAGGTGATTTGGGTGATATGCTGCTTGCAAGGATTCATGATCAAAGTTTAGATTCTAAGGGTGTTGCGGGAGTTCGGATTGATTCGCAAGCCAAGCTGGATTCACAGATGATGCGGGTCAGGGGTGAATATGAACGATGGGAAAAACGCAAGCATAAGACGAAAGAATAAAAAACGCTGGCCATGAAGGTCAGCGTTTTTTTTGGTTTTGATTTTGGAAGGAACCTATGCGGTTGCTTCTTCTGCTTCGTCGAGTTCGACGCGGCCGACGGTTCCGCCTGCACGGTGAACTTTCTCGATGAGTGAGGAAGCGTTTTTGCCGCGGTCGATCATATCGCCTGCATCGATCCAGCCTTTTTCGTAAAGATCCCAGAGGTGGTCGTCTAGCAACTGCATGCCGAATTTTTTACCGGTCTGGATGGCGGAGTCGATACGGAAGGTTTTGCCTTCACGGACGAGGTTCGCGATGGCTGGGGTGACGACCATGAACTCGTAAGCAGCGACCATGCCGTTTTTGTCGATACGGCGAAGGAGTTGCTGTGAGAGGACGGCCATGAGTGAGACAGAGAGCTGCACGCGGATCTGAGCCTGCTGTGAAACAGGGAAGGCGTCGATCACACGGTTGATGGTGCCAGAAGCACCGGTGGTGTGCAGAGTGCCGAAAACGAGGTGGCCTGTTTCGGAAGCGGTGATGGCGGCCTCGATGGTTTCGAGGTCACGCATTTCGCCGACGAGGATGCAGTCAGGGTCCTGACGCAGGGCACGACGGAGTGCTTCGGAGAAGGAAGGTACGTCGTTACCAACTTCACGCTGGTTGACGATCGATTTCTTGTGCGGGTGGTAATACTCTACGGGGTCTTCAATGGTGATCAGGTGCTTGTCCTGCGTTTCGTTGATGTTGTTAATCATCGAAGCGAGGGTGGTCGTCTTACCAGAACCGGTTGGCCCGGTGACGAGGAAGAGGCCTTGCGGGCGACGGATGAGGTCTGAGACGATGCCGGGCAAGCCGATTTCATCCATGCCTAAGAGACGGTTAGGAATCTGACGCAGGACGAGTGAGACGTTGCCTTTTTGCTTGAAGATGGAGACACGGAAACGAGCCGCGTCGCCATAAGCGAAGCCGAAGTCGGAGCCGCCTTCTTCCTGAAGTTCGTTTTGAGAACGTTCAGGTGTGA
Source organism: Poriferisphaera corsica (assembly GCF_007747445.1). Taxonomy (NCBI): domain Bacteria; kingdom Pseudomonadati; phylum Planctomycetota; class Phycisphaerae; order Phycisphaerales; family Phycisphaeraceae; genus Poriferisphaera; species Poriferisphaera corsica. The sequence continues at coordinate 2,277,491 of NZ_CP036425.1, read as the reverse complement.
TGGCTTTCATGAGCGCGACGGTGTCGGCTGGCTCAAGGACTTTGGTGCGAAGTTCGACAAGCCGACCACGCATACGCAGGGTCGGGGGCTTACCGACGGAGAGGTGGAGGTCGGAGGCGTTCTGTCTGACGACTGTGTCAAGAAGGCGGTCAATATGGATGGTTGACATTCACAACTCCCAGTAATGCTTCAGCCCGATTGTCGGGGCTGTTGTTGTACTTAGTGTAAATAGCGTTTGTTGTGTGAGTGGGTGCGTTCGTGAGGATCGGTTCGGTTTGAATCATGATATCAGGCAACGATGGCGTCTTCATCTTCGTGGATTTCGTCATCGACGAGGCCTTCGACCTGAGTGATGCGGCTGATTTCCTCGAGGGTGGTTTCGCCGGAGAGGATTTTGAGCTTACCGTCGCCGAGCAAGTTACGCATGCCTGAAAGGGCGGCGGCTTCACGGATTTTGCTGACGGGTTCGCGGTTGAATGCGAGGTCACGGATCTCGGAATTCATGACGAGGATCTCGTAGATACCACGACGGCCGCGGTAACCGGTGCCGGAGCAGCGTTTGCAGCCGCAAGCTTTGTAGACGGTTTTGCCTGCAAGGTCGTCTTTGGAGAATCCACAGAGAGCCATCATGCGTTCGTCAGGATTTTCGTCAGGCTCTTTGCAGTGTTGGCAGAGCATACGGATCAGACGCTGTGCGAGGATGGCTTGCACGGATGAAGCGACGAGGAAGGGTTTGAGGCCCATGTCGAGCATACGTGTGATGGCGGAAGGTGCATCGTTGGTGTGGAGTGTTGAGAAGACGAGGTGGCCGGTCAGAGCGGCTTGGACCGCGACTTCGCCGACCTCTTTGTCACGAATTTCACCGACGAGAATGATGTTTGGAGCTTGACGGAGCATGGCCTTGAGAATGATCTGGAAGGTCATACCAGTGGCTTCGCTGACCTGGCACTGATTAATACCCTTGAAGTTGTACTCGATCGGGTCTTCAGCAGTGATGATCTTGAGGTCAGGTCGGTTGAGCTTGGCGAGCGCGGAGTAGAGCGTTGTGGTTTTACCCGAGCCGGTGGGGCCTGTGACAAGGAAGATGCCGGTGGGCCGTGTGATGATATCATTGAAGATTTCGAGTGTGTCGGGTTGCATGCCGAGCTGATCGAGGCCGATGTTTGCGGCGTCGGGGCGTAGAACACGGAGAACAATCGATTCGCCATGGTAAACAGGACAGCATGAAACACGGAAGTCGATTGGGTCGCCGGCGATTTTCATCTTGATTCGGCCGTCTTGCGGGATGCGGCGTTCTTCAACTTTCATGCCGGCGAGAATCTTCATACGTGCGGTTACAGCAGACTGCACACGTTTGGGGATGACGTTACGTTCGTGGCAGACACCGTCGATGCGGTATCGGAGACGGACGCGATTTTCAAAGGGTTCGATATGGATATCGGAAGAACGTGCGAGGACGGCTTCAGCGATCACCTGATTGACGAGTTTGATGATTGGTGTGTCATCGTCACCGCCGTCGTCTTCATCCTCGTCCTGGCTGTCATCGCCGGTGAATTGGATGTCGAGTGAGGCGCCACGGTCCATCGATTGGTCCATGGAGAGTTCGCGGACAGTTTGGTCGATACTCTCACGCGTCTCAGAGAGCATGGAGTCGATATATTCTTTGATTTTTGCTTTTGCGCCGAGTGCGAGCTCGACTTTGCCACCGAGACGGAACTGTAAGTCGTCGATCAGATCAAGGTCCATAGGGTCATGAACGAGGACTTTGAGCGTATCGCCATCTTTCCCGAGTGGGAGGACGATATACTTTTTGATCATGTCGATTGGGATCAGCGATAAGTTGTCTTTTGAGACAACATTGGGCTGGTCGAGGTCGACGAATTCCATGTCGAATTGAGATGCAAGTGCTTTTGCAACATCGTTTTGCTGTGCATAACCGAGTTCATTCAGCACGTCGCCGATACGCTTTCGCGAACCCTGAGCGATCTTTGCTGCTTCTTCGATTTGCTGATCATCGACCAGTCCCCATCGTTTAAGGATCTCGCCGATTTGGCGTCGCTTGCGGGCCATTACATACCTCGTCACAAAAAGCGTAGTGGGATATCAAAGTGTGCTTAAACCCCACGGAGGGCGGCGATAAGTCGAGCCGGTGTGGGTGTATACGTCAATTATGCGGGCATAGGCCCAAATACGCAAATACCTTTTTAATACTGGTTTAAGCACAACAAGGTTCAGACTAGGATTTTGTCTTGTATTTCATCCTCGTCAAGGAGAAAATCGGTTATATCGGACAGTAAATTAAGGATGTCTGTGACATTTGTACGGAATGCAGTGGTTTTGCGGGCTGAAACTGTACAGATGAAGGGCGGAGAAAAATTAGGTGGATGTGCAAAACGTGAACGATTGGATAGGCAGAAAGTGTGTATGCGAGCAATTGACATGAAATATATATCCGGGATTGTGTTGTTGATTTTGTGTTTTTGCATGGCTGGTGAGGGTTATGCGGAGGTGATCGACATTGACCCGCCGATCACTATCAAGACGAAGATTGTGGGGCAGAAGCGGCTGATTGCTGGGAAGATTGTTTCGCGAGATGAGCAGGGTGTGAAGGTGGAATTAAAGCGTAGTGCTGAGAGCTTGGATATTCCTTGGACGGCAATGCCAGCGGGGTTGGTTTACAATCTGCATAACAAGCATTTTATTGAAGATGATTCATATGAGAGCTGGGTGAAATTGGGGCGTTTGATGAGTGAGATGGGGCAGGGGGTTCGGTTTGCGAAATTAGCGTTTGAGAAAGCGGTAGCGATTGATGCGGAAGTATTTGCGGAAGAATTTGATGGACAAGAGCCGCGTGTGGTGGCGAAGCAGATGTGGGATGAGAAAAAGAATCGTCGTCGTGAGGTGAATGCAGGTGTTGGCAATGGGGGACAAGATGTAGATGAGATGAAGATGGCACCGGCGGTACCCATGGCGTTGCGTTGGGATGCGTTAGTGAAGACTGTTCCGGAAGATGCGATTAAATCCCTGAAGCATGAAGCAGAATCAACACAAGCTCGACTGGGGATAAAATTGCAGTTACATGAGACGAAGTTTTTTTTGTTTTATACGGATTTAAAGAAGCCTGAGGCGAAGCGTTGGGCAGGTGAATTGGATCGGATGTATGTGAAGTTGGCGGAGCTGTTTGATGTGCCAAAAGATAAGAATATATGGCGGGGGAAGGCGTTGATCTATGTTTTTAAACGCGAAAAAGATTTTCGTCGGTGCGAAACAGAAATATATCAAATTGAGAATAATCCGCTAAAAAATGCGGCAGGATGGTGTTTCCAAAAAGGAAATGGTGATGTGCATGTGCTGTTTTACAGGCAGGCGGATGATATGCAGTTTGCAAAAATTTTGGTGCATGAAGCGTCACATGGTTTTTTGTTCAGGTATCGTTCAAGAGTGCATGTGCCGTCGTGTTGGAATGAAGGGTTAGCGGATACGATTGCCGATATGCTCTTGCCGCAGGGTAATCTGCTGCGAGGAAGACAACAACGAGCCGAAGCGTATATGAAAAGCAATGGGCATTTGGGGGGAACGTTTTTTAAGGCGCCACAGATTCAAGGCTTTCAGTATGGGATTGCTTCAAAGCTAACACAGTTCATGATTTCACAGAGTAAGAAGCGGTATGTGAATTTTATTAATTCACTCAAGTCGGGGGTCGAGTGGCGGGTCGCACTGAAGGATTATTACGGCGTGGATGAGCAAGTCTTGGTTGAGAGTTTTGGTTTGTCGTTTGGGGTGCAAGGGTTAAAGGCGTATGATTCTGCATCGGAGTAATAAGGTCAAGGTGATTTGTTAGCGCGAGACGAAAATGAATCGAATCGTTGATTAGATCGCTGTTATTGAGTTTGTATGTTGGGGTATCAAGTTTTGATGAAAAAAGCTTGGAAATATAAGAAGCCAGTGATTGGGATGATGGGTGCCCCGGGTTCTGGGAAGAGTGTGGTTGCGCATGTGTTAGCGGAGTTAGGGTGTTGTGTGATTGATGCGGACCAGTTAGCGAAAGATGCGATCAATGAGCAGCGTGTACAAGAAGAACTGAAGGCGTGGTGGGGTGACGATGTGATTGGAGATGACGGGTTGGTCGACCGTGCATTTGTAGCTAAGCGAGTTTTTGGGGATAAGGCTAACCTGGGGCGATTAGAGGGGGTTGTACATCCTGTTGTGGGGCAATTACGCGAGGCGGCGAGAGAAGAAGCGTTTGCGGATGAGGGGGTGAAGGCTGTGGTGGAAGATTGCCCATTGCTGCTAGAAGTGGGTTTGGATGTGGAGTGTGATGTGCTGATTTATGTGGATGCGAGCTGGGAATCGCGGCTAAAACGTGTTCAGGAGAACCGGGGCTGGGATGAAGCGGAATTGCGGAAAAGGGAGAAAAATCAAGGTTCGCTTGACACGAAGCGACGGCGTGCCGATTATGTTATAAGTAATGATGCGGGTTTGGCCGATACTGAGGCTGAAGTTCGCAGATTTGCTTCCCTGATTTTTCCTGTATAACAGTTCATTGTTCTGAGCTGCCGATAGGCGGCATCCCCTGTTACGAGACTGTAGAATCAGGTTGTCTGGCTGTTTTTGTAGCCAGATCGCCGCTTTTGGTGTTCAGTTCTTTCAACTGTTCAACGCATGGAATAGGTGAGATTGATCAACGGAGTGAAATCTGCCTGAATGAGGGACGAATTGCCCATGAACATCATGGGACCTGCCGCGGCCGGTATCTAGATCGGTTGCAACCACAACTTCGTAAGGAGAGCCATTTCTATGGCTGTCGGAACAACAAGTCGTAAAAAAGTGACCAAGCGTACACGTCGCAAGAAGGCTGTATCTGCCGCAGACGCAACAATTGAAGAAACAGAAGAAAGCACAAAAGTGAAACCTAAAAAGAAAAAAAAGGTGACTCGCAAAAAGGCTTCAAAGAAGGCTGCAGCTAAGAAGGCTCCAGTTGAAGTCATAGAAGAGCCGGTTGAGGAAGTGGAAGTAGAAGAAGAGGTTGAAGTCGAAGCTGAAACCGAAGTTGAAGAAGTTGAAGAAGTCGTTGCGAAACCCGCACCTGTGAAACAACGACGGATGGCTTCGAATGATGATCAGCTTGATGCAGAAACACAAGAACGATATGAGCAGGCGAAAAAGTCTGACTTTTCGATTCACGATCTGCAGAAGATGGACATTGACCAACTGCATGAGATTGCGAAGAAAGACGGCATTCATAATTATGCTGGTCTGAAACGCCAGGATCTTATTTTTAAGATTCTTCAAAAGCACATCACAGCACAGGGTTTGATGTTTGGTGAAGGTGTATTGGAAATCCTGCCGGACGGTTTTGGGTTCCTGCGATCACCTGAATACTCATACCTTGCATGTCCGGATGATATTTATGTATCGCCATCACAGATTCGTCGCTTTGGCTTGAAGCCAGGTCATATTGTGCAAGGCACGATTCGTCCGCCGAAGGAATCTGAGAAATACTTTGCATTGCTTCGCGTAGATGCGGTCAATGGTTTGGCTCCAGATAAGCTGAACGATATCCCGAACTACGAAGACATGACGCCGCTTCATCCATATCAAAGATATGTGCTTGAAACGCCGGAAGATCCAAGCAATATTGAGATGCGTATTATGGACTTGGTCACACCGATTGGTCGTGGTCAGCGTGGCTTGATTGTTGCTCCGCCTCGTACTGGTAAGACGGTGCTGATGCAGAAGATCGCCAACTCAATTATCAAAAACTTCCCAGAAGTTAAGGTCATTGTGTTGCTGATTGACGAGCGTCCTGAGGAAGTGACGGACTTCAAGAACAATACGCCTGACGATGTTGAAGTTGTTGCTTCGACGTTTGATGAGCAGTCCACACGTCACGTGCAGGTCTGTGATATGGTTATCGAGAAGTCTCGCCGCATGGTTGAGTTCGGTGAGCATGTCGTGATCCTGATGGACTCGATTACACGTATGGCTCGTGCATACAACGCTGAGATGCCACACTCCGGCAAGATCTTGACCGGTGGTTTGGACTCAAATGCGTTGCAGCGTCCTAAGAAATTCTTCGGTTCTGCTCGTGCGATCGAAAACGGTGGTTCACTCACCATTCTCGGTACGGCACTCGTTGATACAGGTTCGAAGATGGACGACATCATCTTTGAGGAATTCAAAGGTACTGGTAACTCAGAGCTTCACCTTGACCGTCGCTTGGTTGAGAAGCGTGTTTATCCTGCGATTGATATTGCAGCATCAGGCACACGTCGTGAAGAGCTTCTGATGGATCAGCAGGAAATTCAATTAGTCTACCGCCTGCGTAAGGTGTTGGCTGACATGAACGTTGTTGAAGCGATGGAATTGTTGAAGTCGCGATTGGGCAAGGTTCGTACAAATGCTGAATTCTTAATGACGATGAGCCTCGACTAATCGAGCAATAGAAATAAGATTTTACGCCCCGATCACTATCGGGGCTTTTTTATTGCGCTGTTGGATTATTCGATTACGGTTTCGGTGATAGCAACTTTTGGCCAGAGGAAAAAGATGAGCAGAGCACAGATGAGGGTGATGGAGAGGAGGATGGATGCAGTGATGTAGTGTTGGTAGATTGCGTAGCCTGTTGCGAAGAGAGCGGTGTAGACCATCAGGGTGCCCAGGAAAGTGCAGATGATGCCGTAGGTGATGGATTGGCGATCGTTAGACGGTTCAAGTGGTTGGCCAGTCGTTTGTGAACGTTTGAGGACCGCGTTCCAGCCGGGGCCAGCGGGTTTGATGAGTGTATAAAAACTGCGAAGTTTGGCTTCAGATGTGGCGGGTGTGAGGTACATGGTGGTGATCCAAAGCACAGTGGTAAGTGCGACTGAGATTGGGATACGAAGGTAAGATAAATCATGCGCATCAGGCAGAATATTGATGAGGATGAGCGAGATGAAGCCGGAGCCGATCATGGCAACAAGCTCAGCCCATGCGTTGATACGCCACCAGAACCAGCGAAGTAGAAAGATCAAGCCGGTGCCTGCGCCGAAGAGGATGATGAGATCAAAAACTTGCTTCGCATTTTGAATCGATAACGCGATGAGTGCAGCGAAGATCATCAAGCCAACGGTGACCAAACGGCTGATCCAAATCAATTCACGGTCACTCGCTTTAGGTCTGAAAAACCGGTGATAACAATCGTGTACGACGTAGGATGCGCCCCAGTTGAGGTGTGTTGAAATGGTGGACATATAAGCCGCAATGAGCGAGGCCATGATAAGTCCAAGCCAACCGGCGGGGACGTGCGTGAGCATGGCCGGATAGCCAAGGTCGTGACCGATTTTGTTTTCTGTGATGTTGGGGAACGCTTCACGAAGACTATTGAGGTCGGGGTAGACGATCAAAGATGCAAGTGCGACTAGAATCCATGGCCAAGGTCTCAGTGCGTAATGGGTGACATTGAAAAAGAAGGTCGCACCAATGGCATGCTTTTCATCTTTAGCAGCGAGCATACGTTGTGCGACGTAGCCTCCACCACCGGGCTCTGAGCCGGGATACCATACACTCCACCACTGTACCGCAATAGGGATGATGAGTACTGTGATGAACAGTTCGCGATCCTCTAGTGTTGGGATGAGCTGTAGTTTGTCGACAACGTTTGGGTGTGAAATGAGGTTGTCGAACGATCCGACAGCTGGATGGCTAAGCGCGAAATAGGCGGCTATAAGCGCACCGCCGATTGCTGTGACGAAGAGGATGCAGTCTGTGATGATGACGCCTCGGAAGCCGCCGAGTGCGGAAAAGATTACGGTAACAAGCCCGGCAACAACAACGATCGTGATCGGGTGGAAGTTGAACATCACTTGCCCGATTTTGATCGCAGCAAGCGTAACCGCAGACATCGCGAGGACGTTAAAGGCAAGGCCGAGATAAAGTGCGCGAAATCCGCGCAGAAATGAGGCCGCTTTGCCTGAATACCGCAACTCATAAAACTCCATATCTGTCAGTACTTTTGAGCGTCGCCAAAGCTTGGCGTAGACGAAAACTGTCAACATACCTGTGATGAGAAAAGCCCACCATTGCCAATTGTTTGCCACGCCCTTTTGCCTGACAAGATCAGTGACCAGGTTAGGTGTATCGGTTGAAAAGGTTGTGGCTACCATCGACATACCGAGCATCCACCACGGCATAGAGCGGCCAGATAGGAAGTATTCAGTGGTGTTTTTGCCGGATCGTTTCGCGACGGCGAAGCCAATGGCCAAAGAGAGTGCTAGAAAACTAACGATGATTAACCAGTCGATCGCGATGAGTTGCATGCATAGAGGATATGATTGGATAGATCATATATACAACTGAGGAGTAACCTTTACATGCTTGTATTGAATTCAAGGTATTGGTTATTTGATGATCGGTGCAAGCTGCCGTTGAAAGAAATCAAGCGTGTGAGAGAGAAGTTTGCCTCGGTCGTTGTAATCAGAAAAATCATGATCCGCGGTTTGAAATTCAATTAGCTCACATAATCGGGACACTTTCTTGCAAGTATCACGGTAATTAAAACTCTCGATAATGGGTGAAGTGTCATCCGCGCGGGAATGAATGAGCAGGATTGGGGCTGAGCTTTTACTAATGAGCGCGTCAGGATTGATGGTGTTGAGATGATCAATAAAACCTTTACCGATTCGTAGGCCTCGAAACGGCACCCAGCCTTGCATATCCATAATAGCTCTGAGACCAGATTTGGCGGTTTGTTGGAAAACGCGAGGCATATTGTAGACCGGGGCCCAAAGCACAACTCCGCTTGAGGTGTGATCAGCGTCAACCGCGATTGTAGGTAAGGCTCCGAGAGAGATTCCGACATAGCCCATACGCTTGGTATCGCACCATGCTTGATCGCGAACCCAGTTACGAATGGCCAGCAAATCATTTTTCATACGGGGGATGGTGAGATCAATGAAATCACCTGTAGATTCACCGCATCCAGATTGATCGAAACGAACACAGGCAATGCCGATTTGATTAAGACGACGAGCAAATTCGACCAAGTGGTAGGATTTGCCGATCCGTTGGCCTGTGAGGCCGTGAGTAATGATGACTACGGGGTATCGCAGTTCGGTCTGCCCGTGTTCAGCAGGAAAATCAATCGACGTAGACAAATGCCTGTCGCCGCTGGGGATCATGTGGTGTTCCATGCCAATAGTATCGGTGTAGCCTACATTTATTTGCAAACTCTTGGTAAATAATTGATTTCGGAAACATGAAGTAAGCACTCGCATGGTTCTAAGTAATGCGACTTAGGTAATTTAGATAATAATAGTGGCATATAAATGAAGCAATATGGATAATTTTGGAAAGTATTGAAATAATATGATTCAAAGTGTAATATTAGACGACAAGAAAAATGGGTGCTAGGCCTTATAGTTTTACTGCTAGTCAGGCCGTAAACAGACGGGATTCGGAAATGGTTGATAGAGCTGTCATCGAGCAGATGGTCAGAAAATCCTTACAGGAAAGATTTACTGGTAATTCTCCTGTGATCATCAGGCCTCTTTCACATAACGGTGGCCCGAACCCACTCGTTGTCAATGTTTCGGCTCGCCACGTTCATGTCAGTCAACAAGATTTGGAAATTCTCTTCGGTCCCGGATCGCAGTTGACCAAATTCAAAGATCTGTATCAGGATGGTGAGTTTGCTTCTGAGCAAGTGGTGAATCTCATCGGTCCACGCAATCGACTTATTCCCGGTATTCGCATTCTGGGGCCGACACGAAATTATTCGCAGGTCGAGCTTTCATACACAGACGGTGTTTATATGGGAATTGATCTTCCTTTACGTACCAGTGGTGATCATGATGGCACGCCAGGATGTGTTCTTGTTGGCCCACATGGCGCATTGAACATGGATCGTGGTGTCATTCGAGCTGAGCGACATGTTCACATGCACCAATCAGACTGTGATCACTATGGTGTGCATGATGGTGATTACATGCAACTAAAAATAGATGGCCCTTGCGGGGTTGTCTTTGATCGTGTTCTGGTCAGGCAGCACCCGAAAGTCAAACTGGAAGTACATATCGATACCGATGAAGGTAATGCCTGTCATTTACCTTCTGCATCACGTATCGAGCTATTGAAATAACACACGAATTAATCGTTCGTGATTTTTATCTATGCGTTAATGGAGATTCTAACATGGCTCAACCAGCAATAGGCATGATCGAAACAAAGGGCATCGTCCCCCTTATCGAAGCTTGTGACGCGATGCTCAAAGCAGCTAACGTCGACATGATCGGATGGGATAAAGTTGGCTCAGGCCTTGTGACAGGCTTCGTGAGTGGAGATGTTGCCGCTGTGAAGGCAGCGGTTGATGCGGGAGCATCAGCGGCCGGTAAGATCGGTGAAGTCGTTGGTATTCACGTCATCCCACGCCCACACGATGAGCTTGTTGCCATCATGCCTAAGCCAAGAAAAGCGACCGCATCTAAGTAAATAATCATACAAAACACTTAAATACAAGTGATTAATTGGAGAATTATCATGAATGCTCTCGGCATGATTGAAACTAAAGGGCAGACTGGCCTTGTTGAGGCGACCGATGCCATGCTTAAAGCAGCTGACGTCAAGCTTGAGAAAACAATCGCAATTGGTGGCGCCTTCGTCACAGTCATTGTTAAGGGTGATGTTGGCTCTGTTAAGGCTGCTGTCGATGCAGGTGCTGCTGCAGCAGGCCGAGTAGGCGAATTAGTCGCAGCTCACGTGATTGCTCGTCCACACGATGCACTCGTCGCTAGCTTCTAAGTAGCCAATAGTTTAGGAAGATAGAAGCATGATCGTTTTGGTAGTCAATCTTGGCTCAACCAGTTTCAAGTACAAGCTCTTTGACATGAGCCGTAATGAAAGTGTCCTTGCAACGGGCGATGCGGATCGTATCGGGCAGGGCGGTTGTACGTGGACTGTGAAAGCTAACCATCACGATCTGTCGGGCAAGGCAAATTTGGATGATCACTCTGTTGCGGTTGACCTGCATTTAGATCAACTCATCGAGTTGGGTATTATCAATTCGATAGAAGATATTAGTGCAATAGGCTTCAAAGCTGTGCATGGCGGTTCGATCAACAGGGCTGTTGAAGTTGATCAACACGTACATGATATTATGCAGCAGGTCAGTCCACTTGCACCTGCCCACAATCCACCGTATATCGCAGCAATGAAGTCGTTTCAACTAAGCTTGCCCAATGCACAGCAGGTCGCAGCTTTTGAGACAGCCTTTCATCAAACGATCCCATTAGCTCGCCAAATATATGCAGTTCCATATGTATGGTATGAGAAATTTGGGATTAAACGCTATGGTTTTCATGGCGCGAGTCATGCTTATATCGCTTCACGCATGCAACAGATTGATCCAAAAAACCGAAAGATCATTAATCTGCATCTTGGTGGCTCCTGTTCTATTTGTGCTATAGAGAATGGAAAAAGTGTTGCCAATAGCTTTGGAACAACGCCACAGACAGGCGTCTTCCATAATAATCGTGTGGGTGATTTTGATCCTTACGCCGTCTTGGCTCTTAAGCAGCAAGGATTTACTGAGAAAGAGATCTACCATGATCTTAGTAAGAATGGTGGGCTGCTTGGCATTAGTGGTATCAGCTCAGACTTGCGTGATGTGCTTCAACAGGCAGAGCATGGGCATGAACGCTCTCAATTGGCTGTGGATGCATTCGTAGAATCTTGCCGTCATTATTTAGGAGCTTACATACTCAATCTTGGCGGTGTCGATGCAATCACATTCACTGCGGGTATCGGTCAGTACAGCTCGTACATACGTAAGCTCATTCTCAAAAACCTTGATTTCTTGAATATACATATCGATGTCAATAAGAATGAGCAAACTCATGGTCAGCATGAATCTCGAATAGATTCGCCAAACAGCCAAACGCAGCTATGGGTTTTACCAACAAACGAAGAATTGATCGTAGCGCGGCAAACCGTGCAAGTATTGAACAAACAAACTACCTAATCATTGATTGGAGTATTTTATGGCTTCCAAAGCTCTCGGAATGATCGAAACGAAAGGACTTATCCCCGCAATAGAAGCGACCGACGCCGCGCTTAAAGCTGCTGATGTCAAATTCGTTCGTCAGGATAAAGTTGGCAGCGGACTCTGCGCAATTTCACTTGAAGGTGATGTTGCAGCCGTTAAAGCCGCCATTGATGCTGGTGCTGAGGCTGCACGTCGAGTAGGTGAAGTCGTCAGTGTCCATGTTATCGCACGTCCCAACGAAGACGTTGGCAAAATGTGATTAACAGCCGCGCACTTGTCGGTGGGTTTACCTTGCATCCTGTGCAAATAGCATAAGTGAGACAAGTCATGTTTTTAGGCAAAGTAAAAGGGCACGTCATCGCTACTGCCAAAGACCCCTCAATCTCCGGGCAAAAGCTTTTGGTTGTTGAGCCTTTGAGAGTAGATTACGCCACTTCAGCAACCAATACAGCATCCGGCTTCTCTGTGACAGGACGGGCCATAGTCGCGTTGGACAGTATCGGTGCAGGGGAAGGGCAAATCGTTCTAATCACGCAAGGCTCCAGTGCACGTCTCGCCGAAGGCTGTCGTAATCTTCCCACTGATGCTGTTGTTGTGGGTATTGTTGACGAGGCTGTTGTGGCAGGTTGTAAATTGGCTTAGTTTAAGCCGCTATTAATCGGGAAATAATCTATGGCTACGCTTGATGCACAGCTTATTCAAACAGTTGTTTCAGAGGTGATGAACCGACTGAATGGCACGACGCAATCTAATCAATCGCTGCAAACGGAAGATGCTTCTTTAGGCCATTTTACAACAGTCGACGAGGCTGTAGATGTTGCCGCTCGATCACAACAACAGCTTGTTAAAGCAGGTTTAGTTATACGCGGCGATATTTGCGATCTCATTAAAAAGCTTGCCAACAAAAATGCTGAAAATTGGGGTCGCTTCGAACTAGAAGAAACCAAAGTTGGCCGTTTGGTTCACAAAATCGATAAGCTCAAGTTGGTATCAGATGTTCCCGCAACTGAGTTTCTCAAAACGATTGCACATAGTGGTGATGAGGGTATCGGGCTCGACGAAGCTGCTCCTTGGGGTATCATTGGAGTCATCACGCCCGTCACTCACTCCATCCCAACCATGCTCGCCAATGCCATAAATATGATCGCTGCCGGTAACTCTATGATTGTCAACGCCCATCCCTCTGGAGCCAAATCAGCAGCGATTGCTGCCGCTGCAATCAACAAAGCGGTGTATGATGAGTATCAAATCGAGCCACTTGTCTGTGTGATCAATCCGCCAACGCTACGTACCGCTGAAGAAGTTTTTCAGCATCCTCGCATCCCAATGCTTGTTGCGACTGGTGGTCCTGCCGTTGCGCGTGCTGCCATGAAACAGCCCAAACGAGCCATCGTTGCAGGTCCGGGTAATCCGCCTGTTGTTATCGACGAAACAGCGGATCTGAACAACGCGGCAAAGTCAATCATCGCCGGTGCAGCATTCGACAATAACCTCCTATGTATCGGGGAAAAGGAAGTATTTGTCGTCGATTCAGTGTTTGATCCAATGATGAAAGCAATGGAGAAAAACGGTGCGCTGCGGTTGAATAATAAAGAAATCGATACGCTAACTAAAGTAGCATTTAATTGGGTCAAAGATCATCATGCCGTGACCAAAGAATGTGTTGGCAAGGATCCTCAAATCCTCGGCAAACTTGCAGGTTTCAATGTACCACCCAGTGTTGAACTTCTGTTTGGCGAGACTCTCGAAGATAGCCCATTCGTTTGTGAAGAGCAGATGATGCCCTTTGTTCCGTTCGTAAGAGTTCGAGATTTCGAGCAAGCCCTCCAATTAGCGGTTAAACACGAGCATGGATTTGGCCACACTGCCATCATCCATTCAAATAATCTACAACGCATTACTCGTATGGGGCGTGTCATGAACACAACCATTTTCGTTGCTAATGGACCGTGTACAGCCGGGCTAGGCGTAGGTGGTGAGGGCTATCCCAGTTATTCGATCGCTACACCAACAGGGGAAGGTATCACCAATCCACTTACCTTTACTCGATTCCGTCGCTTTAGTGTCAGCAATGCATTACGCATCGTTTGATGTTATGAAACAGGGTTAAACATGCAGTTAGCTAGAATCACAGGTCGAGCCACAAGTACCGTCAAACATGAGTCCTTTCATGGACAAAAGCTTTTGATAGCAGACATACTCAACAATAAAAATCAGCCTGTAGGCGATCCCGTACTCATTCTTGATTATCTCGGGGCTGGTCGCGGCGACACCGTTATCATCAGCAGTGATGGTCTCGGTCTTCGGCAAGTTCTCCACGACAAACATAGCCCGGCAAGATGGTGGACCATCGGCATCGTTGACTAATTTCGAGTAAACATTATGAGTAATTTTGATCCACAACTCGTCAAACTCATCGCTGATCAAGTTATGATCGCGCTCAGCGATCGCATGTCACAAGTCAATGCACCAATTAGCCCACCGGCTGGAACATGCACCGGTGATTTTTCAAAGTTTAAGCAGCAACCTCTACATCGAGCGAACGAAGAAATTAAACAACATATCACTGAGCCCGAACTTACAGGTTTCGTAACAGCAGATAACCTCGCGCAGTTTATTAAACTGTACCCCAACCGCTTGATTAAGCTCGCACCGAATGCGCAGCTCACCCCCCTTGCACAAGATTTCATCAAAGAAAAACAACTCAATTTCACAGCAGCTTCTACAGGACAAACCAAACAAATCAAATCCACAGACAACAGTCCGATTGCGAAGCCGACCGCCATTTGGATCGACGGATTCTGCCCCGTTGTGCAACAATTGACATCCAAGCTACGTACCCAGCTCACACTTATTGCACCATCCAAAACCGCAGCACAGCTCCCAGAGCTCATTAAACAAATTTCGCAGCAACTTGCACATGGCGACATTAAAAACGCAATCCTCTTTCTGCCAGACGCCATTAGCGCCGCACTTTTAGCCAATAAATGTGCAAATATCCGCGCCGCCGTGTCACGCTGCTCTCAATCGTTTATAACAGCACATCGTGATCTAGCACTTAATCTCCTCATCATCGAGTATCCTCATACCAAAGCTGATCAAATTGAATCACTCACCCGTTACATGGCCACGCATACCACACCAAACAGTAACGCCATTGAATCAAAATTTAAGGAATTATCGCACCCATGCAGGTGCAATAAATAACCATGCGTATCGGCAGAGTCATCGGTCATTGTGTCCTAGATCGCAAGCTTCCATCACTGGCAGCTGGTCGCCTTTTACTCGTCGATGTTTTTGATAATCACGCTTTGCACAATCATGAGAGCCATATGCCTCGAAAATTACCCATGCCTCAATCGCTCGTCGTTTATGATGAACTCGGTGCAGGTATTGGCTCAATTATCGCCATTAGTGAAGGCGCTGAGGCCACCATGCCCTTTTATCCAGAGCGCGTCCCCGTTGATGCCTACGCAAGTGCAATACTTGATCAAATAGAACTGCACATTAACTAATCAATGATTAGTTAAAAGCATTAGTTCACAGAAAGATATTGGAACAGGAAGAATCTCATGGACAAGTCAGTTTGGCAGTTAAAGCAGGATATTTGTGAGATAGGTCGCAGGATCTGGACTCGGCAATACTGTGCCGGCAACGAAGGTAACCACTCCGTCAAAATCTCAGACAACCGCTTCCTCGTTACGCCCACCGGAATCAGTAAAGGTTTTCTTGAACCCGGTGATATCTGTCTGACAGACGATAATGGTAAGCTTGTCGAGGCTAATCAAAATGATCGGCGACCAAGCAGTGAGATCAAAGTTCATCTTGCTATCTATAAGAAACGACCAGATGTCAATGCTGTCATCCATTCACATCCCCCGCATGCAACCGCTTTTGCCATCGCCGGTGTCCCTCTCCCCGAGAGTGTGCATCCCGAAGCTGAAGTTTTTCTTGGAAAAGTACCAACCGCAAAGTACGCACTCCCATCCACCAAGGAACTCCCCGAGAGCATTCTACCGCTCATTACCGAAAACAACAGCACCGTTCTGATGGGGAATCATGGCTCGGTCACTTTCTCCCATGACCTCACCGACGCTTACTACCGCCTCGAAATTCTTGACGCATACTGCAGAATGCTCCTGCTCACCAAGCAGATCGGAAAAATTAATATCCTCTCCCAGCAGGAAATGAAAGATCTTTTGCAAGTTAAAGCGAACTTCGGTTTTGCAGATGATCGTGTGGCTTGTGCAGACGACGGCTGCATTGGCGCTGAAAACGATCAATTCCTAACAACCTTTGGTATCCAACCTGCCACGGCCGTCTGCGACCAATCCAGCGGTAATGTTCTCAACACGAACACAGAATCACCTAATGTGCAGTTAGATCCTGAGCAGATGGAAACACTTGTTCAAACCATCACCGATCAAATAATTAAATCTTTACAAAATACCTGATCCGCCTATCTCAATTCGTACGAGGATTCCATATGTCAATCAAAGTATCCATCATCGGCGGAGGTGGTCGTGTCGGTTCAAACGCAGCTTTCGCCCTCCAATGCGCAGGAATAGTTCGTGAAATCTCACTCATCGACGCGAACCCAGATCTCGCTGCAGGTGAAGCCCTTGACCTTCTTCATGGTTCATCAATCCTCGGCAATCAGATCATCACATCTGGCACGCCCGATACCGCCTCAGATGCTGATGTCATATGTATCACCGCTGGCTCGCGCCGCAAGCCAGATGAATCTCGCCTTGACCTCATTAATCGAAATGTGTCAATTTTCAAGTCTATCCTTGATGACCTTCGCGCCAATAAGCTTCGTCATGACGCGATCATTTTCGTTGTCTCAAATCCTGTTGATATACTGACCCGCCTTGTGCTCGATTATCTTGATTGGCCATCTAATCAGGTCATAGGCCTCGGTACTGTTCTCGATACAGCACGTTTTCGTTCCATGATTGCCGCAGATCAGCAACTTCCGCCCCAACAGGTCAAAGCTCTCATACTCGGCGAGCATGGTGATTCAATGGTTCCAATCTGGTCGTCCGCCACCGTTGCTGGATGCTCACTGACCTCAATCCTCTCTCCCAACAAGCAAAACGAACTTTTTACTCGAACCAAAGGTTCTGGAGCAGAAGTCATTAAACGTAAGGGCGGAGCAGGCTATGCCGTTGGCGCATCCATTGCCGAGGTCATTCACGCGATTGCACTCAACTCTCACGCCATTCTCCCAGTTAGTTCACAGATCAATGGCCCATACACTGTTCGTGATACTTGCTTCTCTATTCCCACAACCATTGGTCGCTCAGGCATCATTCGTACTCACGAAGTCGAACTTTGGCCCAAGGAAACCGCCGCACTGCAAGCCTCCGCACGAGCACTCGATGAGACATGGTCAAAAATCACCTGATCACCAATGATCTTGATCCTGCAGTGCTTGCTTTTTATGACATGTTTTGCAATGTTTTGACCAATTTTATGTTATGATTTGAATCTAATTCATTGCACACCTCATCAAAGGTTCAGACCATGCTTATTGTCGAACGCCAGCAAAAACTTCTCGATCTCTTGCGACGCAACAAGACGATGCAGCTTGACGATCTCGCCGCGCAACTCGATGTTTCTTCATCCACCGTGCGTCGTGATCTCGAATCCCTTGAAAAGGAGGGGCATCTTCAGCGAACACGAGCTGGTGCTATCTACACAGGTATTGATGCCCAAAACGACACTCAGCCCACCTACGCACTCGCCTCACGCATGACGGAATCTGTCACTGCGAAAAAAGCCATCGCGCGAACCGCCGCTCAGCTCATTTCGCCTGGCATGACCGTTCTCCTCGACGGCGGCTCTACCGTCATCTACACCGCTCAGGAAATCGCAGTCCGACCGCTCCAGATCGTTACTAATAGTCTATCGATCGCGAACCAATTCAAAGACGATGATCAGATCGAGCTCGTCTCAATCGGTGGTGTCCTTTACCCACGGACCGAAGTCACGCTTGGCCCGATCGCAACTAACGCCCTCAAACAACTTCACGCCGATATCCTTTTCTTCTCTCTTGCTGGTCTCTACGACAACGCACTGTTTAATATCAACATGAGTATGGCCGAAGTCGAGCAGCAAATGATGCAGCAAGCCACACAAAAAATCGGCCTCATGGATTCTTCAAAGTTTGGACGCAAATCACTCGCCAAAGTCTGCGATATCGATCAACTCGACCTCATCATCACCGATCCCGGCATCTCTAACGATTGGAAAAACAAGCTTGGCAAGAAATTGCTAATCGCTAAATAACCAGTCACGCCTTAACATCATTGCCAATCTCGCTAACATCCTGTACAAAACACAATACCGCAGTACACGCTGCACACATCATCCTTCATAACTTCGACCTAAGGAGAGGTTGTCATGAAATTCCATTGGGCCCTGATCACCACCGCAATCGCTGCCACAACCATTGGCTGCAACACCAACCCACCGCAAGTCGCGCAAGCCCCGCCACCGCCTCCGACTATTCAGCCTGAAACCGAAATCATTGTCCCTGTTCAGGTTGAAGAACCTGCCGCTTCAGCCAACTCCAAACTCGAAGTCGAGTTCACACAAACCGCACCGACTCCTGCTCAGAGTTTTGTTGAGCCCGCTCCACAACCCGAGCCAGCACGCCGACCTTCTACCTACGTCATCAAGAAAGGCGATACACTTTGGTCCATCGCCAATAAGCACTACGGTAACGGCCTCAAATGGGTCGACATCATGGATGCAAACCCCGGTCTCAAAGAAAAACGCATGTACGTTGGCAAAGAAATCAGACTGCCTTAGTATTGAACTACGCAAATAGCTCAAAACGGTCACAAAATTGTGGCCGTTTTTTATTTGTCCAAAATCAAATATGTCGCATTTGACAGTTTTAATCAGCCTTCTTGCGCTTGAAATGCTACTTGATATATGTCTGGCAGAATAATATCATTCTCCATCAAAAAGTTAAATATGAACACACATAAAACAACGCATCAACATTGAGGCAGTCGGTAAAAAATCAGATTGAATAATTTAACAATCGGAGTTTTTATGAATCCGTACTGCTATCGAATGATTTGGTTGCCAATGGTTGCCGCTGTCACTTTATGTTTCCTATCAGCTGCGAATGTATCAGCCTTGTCGGTCTCCGGCGGCTCCTTCACCAGTTCCATTGATCCCAGCCGTGACGCAGGCCCAAACAGCGGCTTAACCTATGAGCGGGAAAATTATCGCAACCTCTGGCTTGGCGAAACCATTTCCGGCGACCGCGCAGATGCCGATATTTTAACCAGTGAAAATACATTTAATTTCTTCACGGATGTGCAAGAAAATGAAGCATTCCAAATCGGTAATTTCACATACACCAATGGACTTGGTGTGATTGATGGAACGACACCTTCGATCTTCAGAAACGTTGTTCAAATTCAACCAGAGGGAGAGCAAATCAGTCGATTCACTTCATTCTTCACCATAGAAAATGGTGAAAACGGTTCAGCCGATACATTCATCATCCCAGATAGCCCCGTCAATGAAAACACAATTCTAGAAATTGATGGCGATGAATATGTCCTGCAATACCTCGGCTTTGGAACATCATCAGACGATATTGATCAAATATTTACGACCGGTCTTGCAGGAACAACAATCAACTTCAATGCATACGGCCAACTCATCAATTATGACGAATATCTTGCCTCGCAAACGGTACCAACGCCAAGCGCCGCTGCGGCCGGCTTCTTACTACTATCCGCACTTCTACTAAGAAGAAAAAAGCATAGCGACGCCACCGTTTGATCATACCTCACACAAAATATCAATACTCATATCCTCATCAGAATACCAATATCATGATACGTCTCGCCAATACCCCGGCTTCACAATCGCCTCTTGTAACTGCTTCATGTAATCGTCCCGGCCAATCTCACGCACACCAAACTGCTCAATATGCGGATTGACAAACTGCACATCAAAAAGTTCAAACCCTCGCCGTCTTAAATGCTCGACTGTTTCTACCAGCGCCACCTTGGAACCATCACGCGCATTACTAAACATCGATTCACCAAAAAAAGCGCGACCGATGGCCACCCCATATAACCCACCAGCAAGCCAGCGATGCCCCTCGACATCCTTCAGACAAGCATCAACAATATCACTATCTTCAACCGGCAACCAAACCTCAACACTATGTGCAAATCCCCTCGAAAATAGATCCCCATACACCTCCAAGATCGGCTCAGTGATCCAAGTCTCCTCTCGACCTTCACGTGGTAATGCGCATTGCTCCATTACCAGTCGAAATGCCCGATCGTAACTCACTTCAAATTTTCCACTCCGTACCGTTCGGCCAAGCCTACGTGGAATATAAAAGCCCTCATCTATTGGCTGAATAGCCCTCGGATCTGGTGAGTACCAATGCACCTCGCCCGTCTCCGGGTCACCCATCGGAAACGCACCCGCGCAATACGCATGTAACAGCAAATCAGATGTGATTACTTCCTCATCCATCACCCATACCATAACCATCCCACCCTTAAAAACAAATCTTCAATCAATTCATTATAGATCTAGTACAGCAAGTGTTCTTTCACACGCTCAGACCAGTTGCCAACACTCGTCCATTCCATGATATGACCACACAGCGTCTCGCTGCTCACGCCAGCTTCAATCGTTTCACGTACACGAGTATCACCAATCAGTCGATCAAAGTGATCAGCACCCGTATAGTTATTGGCTGTCGGATACTCGGCCCATTTCACATCATCCCTATGATTCATCCATATCAGATTCACAAGATGAATCATCGAACCCACCGGCCTAAATGACATGCGATCAGTCACATGCATCATAACCCCTTCGCAGGATTCACCCTTGTACCAACTATCACTAGGCACATATGTAATCGGCCTCGCAACAACGCCATCCAAACACAGCGCATTAAACGCGTCAGATAATCGGATACCATCAATCCACGGTGCGCCAACAGCCCTGAACGGAAAACTCGTACCCCGGCTTTCCGAGATATTCAAACCTTCAAACAACGTGGTACCTGTATAAATCAACGCTTCCTCACCGCTGTTCATCGCAGGGCTTGTTGGTACGAACGACAAGCCCGTATCCTCCCAGAACATCCCACGTTCCCAACCCTGCATACCAATCACATGCAAGTCAGCTCCGATCTCTTTTTCCGAGTTCCATAACTGAGCAAGCTCACCCATCGTCAAGCAATGCCGTACCGGGATATCCCATCGGCCTACCAAACTATTAAATGTACTCTCATCCAATAACGGGCCTTCCGCGAGTTCAAGTAAACCACTCACAGGATTCGGCCTGTCTAATATATAGATAGGCTTGCCCATTTTGGCACACTTCTCAAGGATATACGACATCGTCCAAATATACGTGTAAAACCTCGAACCAATGTCTGGTACGTCCACCACAAATACATCCACCGCTTCCATCATCTCATCTGTCGGCGCGAAATTTTTCCCGTACAACGAGTACACCGGCAATCCAGTCAAGCCATCCTTCACGTCACCGATGTTTGCCCCGTCCGCCGCCGACGCTCCAATCCCATGTTCCGGCGAAAACAACGCCGTAACATTCATCTCCGAATCCGCAAGCGCCTTACGCGCAACCGTATACGGGCACGGTAACACCGCCGTTGTCGCTGCATCATTCGTCAACAAGCCCACACGCTTTGTTTTCAATTCCTCCGGGCAGTCCGTCAGAACAACATCAACCCCAAATCGGATCTTGCCAGCTAGCGATTCTGAACTCGTACCGGTACGCATAATTGGTTGCTCACTCATAGCGCACATCCTAACAACCCAGCCTAAAACCGTACAGATCAATCACTGGGCATTTCGGAAATATCTGATCAAGTAACCATGAGTGATTGTCAGTTTATTTGGCAATTACGCTTATTTGCCAAGGGCCGACATCGCACAAAAATTTTGAACTGCGGATTCTATGCCCAAAACGCGCCATTGTTTGAGTTTTCTTAATTGTTTCTATTCAAAGTTCACGATTCTTTACGTTTTTTCCGTAAAAGCATGTTTTTAACGCAACCACAAATGATTACGACACTTAAAGCAAATTGAGCGAAATAATCAAAATTTCTAGGTGCATTTCGACAGCCAAACGTGCGCACAAAACCTATCCGTCAATTCTGTTTGATAACGATTAAAACTTGGCGCACATGCCGAGAGAATAATGTTTCTGCGGGCATGTGTTTACCCTACTCGCTGGCCGCTAATTTCCTCACAACAAGTTGAGGTACGAGATCAACACGCCGCCTTGGTGAGCCCGGATCATTCAATCGACGCTCCGCCATCAAACGTACTTCTTCAGCAAATGATTGCCACGGGATCGCCACCGTTGATAACCCCAAACGCTTGGCAATAGGTGCGTTATCAAAGCCAATCACGGCCGGGACGCGCCGCTTTTGCTTCTGTAGCCATGTGATCACGCCCTCAGCCAGCCGATCATTTGCACAGAACAATCCATCGACTTCTTCGCGCGCAATACGAGCCGCCCATCGTTCGCCGTGTGATGATAACCAGCCGCCCGCATGAATCACGGTCGCCCAACCAGCTCGCGCGCTGAATCCGTGCGCCCGGGCCAGGCTTCGCTCATCATGCTTCGGCCCAGCCAAAACCATCAATTTGGATCGTCTCCCAAACATGCGCACCAGTGCATCCGCAGCAATCGCACCACCTACCGCATTATCCAAACCGACCGCATCAAACAGATCCGCGATCATAACTCTTGGATGTTCATTGATTAAGATGCCCCGTCTCCCCGCCGCAATGCATCGAGCCGCTGCACGATCAGCCATCCACATAATGGGCAGCATATCATCATGTAATTTATGAAGTTGCGCCGCTTCAACCTTCAAATCATACCCATCAATAGCCTGCAACATAGGCTCAAGATGCCTGCGCATCTCATGAGAAAACGTGCCAATCTCGTTTGCGCGTTTGGGAAGCAGCAACTGTAAGCCTTGATATGTCAGGGCTTTGCCCGCGACATAGGTTCCTGACTTGGGGCGTCGTATCAATCTGCCTTCTTTGGCAAGTTCAGTCAGCAGTCGATCGGCCGTTTGGTAACTCAGTTCGTAGCGATGAGACAGATCGCGGGCCGATAGAAAACGCGCTCCGGGTGAATATAAGCCTTTGTCAATATTCTCTTTAAGAGTCTTAAAAACCCACGAAACACGCTCTGTATGGCTGCCCTTGCTCATATGGATCATCATATCAGATAGTTTCTCAATAGTGTTGTAACTGATTTATCGCATCGATAATCTTGTTGCTGTTGAGGTGAAGTATAGACCTCACAGCATTTGGGCAGGCAGCATTTCACTTTCCCATTCGCATGTCTTTTAAATTTGTAAATCGTAGCCTACTCAATAGATAGGCAGAATTGTGAGTACGTGTTACAGATGTCTAATAAGCGATTAGAAGGCAAAACCATCGTCATTGTTGGCGGCACAACCGGGCTCGGTTTATCTGCTGCAAAAGCCATTATTTGTGAAGGCGGCCGTGTGGTTGTCGTTGGCCGAAATAAAGAATCAGCGATGCAAGCGGAGGTTGATCTGTTGGCGTTAAGTCATGAGCAAGGCAATGATTATGATGCTCGCACCGTTCATTGTATTTCAGCAACTGCTGTTGTGGGTGATGCGATGGATGTTGAAACAACACGCCGCGCGATTGCTGAAGCTGTGCGTATCGGCGGCCAACTAAACGGTTTATATCACGTTGCTGGCGGCAGCGGCCGCCGATATGGCGATGGTGCATTGCATGAAGTGACTGATGATGGGATTGATTTTACGCTGGGTTTAAATCTGAAATCGATGATCATCAGTAATCGTGAAGCAGTGATTCAATTTCGGAAACAGGGCGGGTGTGGCGCGATCGTCAATATGGGCAGTGTGTTAGGTTACAGTCCGAGTGCGAAGTATTTCGCGACCCATGTTTATGCGGCAACCAAGAGCGCGATTATTGGATTTACCAAAAGTATTGCTGCGTATTATGCGGGGGAGGATATACGGTGCAATGTGATTGCCCCGGCGTTGGTTGAGACGCCGATGGCGAAACGTGCGGCGGAGGATGATGTGATTATCGATTTTATTAAATCTAAGCAGCCATTAGACGGGGGACGGATTGGCCTGGCGAGTGACTTGGATGAGGCGGTGGTGTTTATGTTGAGTGATGGGGCGAAATATATGACGGGACAAGTGATCGCGATTGATGGTGGGTGGTCGGTGAGTGAAGGTCAGATTCCGCAGCGCGTCATGGCGGTAGATGAGAAGGGGGTATGTTGTGAAAAGTGAAGTTGTGAGTATCGGGATTGATATTGGTGGGACGAATATTAAGGCGGTGTGTGTTGATGATGCGGGTGTGGTGTTGGAGCGGTTGAATGCACCAAGTTGTGACGATGTTGATCAATTGACTAAGCGTGTGATAGATATTGTGAACCGATTGGATGAGAGAGGGGAATCGGATGACGGTGTGAGGCGGGTATCGGTCGGGATCTCTTCGCCGGGATTGGTGGCGCGAGATCATCGTTCTATTCGCTGGATGCGGGGCAGATTGGAAGCGGTTGAAGGGCTGGATTGGTCTGAGGTGCTGGGACGCGATGTGTTTGTTTTGAATGACGCACATGCGGCGACGATGGGTGAGGCGTGGGTTGGTGCAGCGTCGGATCGTGATGATGTGGTGCTGTTGACATTGGGGACGGGTGTGGGTGGGGGCGTGATCATGAACGGGAGGTTGCTTGAAGGGGCGATTGGGCGGGCAGGGCATCTGGGACACATCTGTATGGATGTAGATGGTGAGAGAGACATCGTGAAGATGCGGGGGAGTTTTGAGGATCTGATTGGTGATCACACAGTTGAGGTTAGGACGGGATATGTATCGACGGCGGCGCTTGTGACTGCTGTGGAGTCGGGTGAACGCGGTGCGTGCGAGCATTGGGAGCGGTGGCTGAAGGTGTTGGCGTGTGGTGTTGCATCACTGATTAATGTGTTTGATCCAGAGGTTGTTGTGATAGGTGGGGGGATCTCAAAGGCAGGGCGGTTATTGTTTGATGGCTTGGCGGAACAGATGGATGAGGTTGAGTGGCGGCCGCTGGAAGACGAGAAAGCAGAGATGAACGGGGGAAGTTGTGTTGAGATTATGGCGGCTGAGTTGGGGGATATGGCGGGAGCTGTAGGCGTGGCGCGGTTTGCGATGTTGCAGTGTTGTCAGGTTGAGAAGAAGAGCTAATCAAAGCATAGATTGAAGTTATGGTGTGCGATAAGGAGAATGTGGATGAATCCGGCTGAAGAATATTTGAAAAAATCACGTGAGATTGTGGATGCTGTTGAGCGGCAGTTGGGCGCGGTGCGTGAAGTGGCGGCGCGATTTGCGGAGACAATTTTGGCGGGTCGATGCGTGCATGTATTTGGTAGTGGGCATAGTCGGATGATGGTGGAGGAGATGTGGCCGCGGTATGGGAGCTTTCCCGGGTTTAATCCGATGGTGGAGTTGTCACTGAGTTTTCATCACCCAGTGGTGGGCTCGAATGGACAACGGCAGGCGATGTTTTTGGAGAACGTTGAAGGGTTTGCAGATCGCATTTTGCGGAACTATGACTTTGAAGCGGTGGATAGCGCTTTAGTGGTGAGTAGCAGTGGGTGTAATGTTGTGCCGATGGAATTGGCGGAAGGATTTCGGAAGCGGGGCGTGTATGTGGCGGCCTTGGTGAGTATGGCGCATAGTGATGCGAGTTTGAGCAAACGTGAAGACGGGAAGAAGCTGTCAGATTTTGCGGATGTGGTATTGGATACGGGAGCACCGGTGGGTGATGCGATGGTACAGATTGAGGGGATGGAGCAGCCGGTTGCACCGGGTAGTACGGTGGGTGGGTGTTTGATTGTGAATACGATTAAAGCTGAGGTGGCGAAGTTATTGACGGAAGCGGGGCAGCCGCCGCGAGCGCTTGCGGCAGGCGCAGTTGTGGGAGGGGATCGAGCGGCTGAGATATTTGAGGCGGCGTATGACGAGCATGGTCGGCGGATGGCGAAGCTGTATGCGGAATTGAACAGGGAGGCGTGTGATGTCGTTTGAGTGTTTGGTAAAGGACAAAATTGCAGTCTTGGGCGAGGTTGATGTGATGGTTGTTGGAGGTGGCAGCGCGGGGTGCTGCGCGGCGATTGCGGCGGGCGAGATGGGAGTTAAGGTGGGGCTGATTGAGCGGTATGGTTTTTTGGGTGGTTCGAGCACACAGATATTGGATACGTTTTATGGGTTCTTTACGCCGGGAGATCGAGTGAGGAAGGTTGTGGGCGGTGTGCCTGATATGGTGGTGAATCGGATGTATGGGACGGGGGATATGTTTTTGAGGCCGAATACGTATGGGGCGGGGACGGGGGTGACTTATAATCCGGAACGGTTGAAGTTGGTGTGGGATGAGCTTTTGGATGAAGCGGGCGTTAAGGTGTGGCTTCATGCGGTGTTGGTGGATGTGATGAAGGAAGGGGATCGGGTTGTGGGTGTGGTGATCTGGACGAAGAAAGGGTTTTATAAGATTCGAGCTAGTCGCGTGATAGATGCTAGTGGCGATGCGGATGTGTGTCATCTATCTGGGGCTGCTTACGAGATGGCGGGAGAGATTGATCCGGCTCAGACATTGACAACTACTTTCCGAATGAGTGGTGTTGACGGGAAGCAGTATGAGCAGGCGGGTGGCAAGAAGATGCTGATGGCGAAAATGACGGCGGGTGTTGAGACTGGGCGTTGGGATTTACCACGTAAGAGGGGGAGTGTTCATGAGATGGTGCAGGGTGGGTGTGTTGCGACGGTAGCGAGCCGCATTGCGGATGTTGATGCGACTGATTTTGAGCAGTTGGGTGAAGCGGAAAAAATTGGGAGACGGCAGGCGTTTATGTATGAGGATTTTTTGAGGGCGGAAGTGCCGGGGTATGAGCGTGCGAAGATTGTGGGGTTATCGCATCATGTTGGAGTGAGAGAGACGAGGCGGGTGTATGGTGAATATCGGTTGACGAAGGAAGATTGTATTGAGGGGCGAATGTTTGATGATGCGGTGTTGTTGTGCGGTGCGCCGATTGAAGATCATCGAAAGAATGATGAGGGTGAGGATGAAACGGTGTGGGGGTATGTGAAAGGTGAGGGTGTGTATGGTGTGCCATATGGGACGCTTGTGCCGAAGGGGCGTGAAGAGATTTGGGTGGTGGGGCGGTGCTTTAGTGCGTCGCATGATGCGCATGCGAGTTGTCGGAGTATGGGGCAGACGATGAGTATGGGGCAGGCGGCGGGTTACGCAGCGATTTTGAGTTTAGAGAATGGTATTGGAGCGTGTGATGTTGATGTGGGGATGTTGCGTGAGATGTTGTATTTGAGAGGGGTGGTGATTGATGTACCTCGTGTACGTGCGGCGGTCGGGCGGGATGAGTGGGGGATGAATGCAGTGGGTGATGGGTGTAGGCGACAGAAAAACTAAGCAAGGGTTAGACGATGGGTTTTGTACGAACGATAATAGGTGATATTGAAGCGGCAGGGCTGGGGATTTGTGATGCGCATGAACATGTGTGTATTGATGGCGCGTTTATCAAGGCAAAATATCCGTCATTTTTGCTGGATGATGTTGATGTGATTGCAGAGAACTTGAGGACATTCCGGAGGTTTGGTGGTGGATGGATCATTGATACGATGCCAACTGGGCCGGGCAGAAATATTCGGAAGTTGCAGGCGATTTCGAAACAGAGCGGTGTTGCGATCGTGTGCCCTACAGGGATGCACTTAAGCAAGTATTATCAGGATGATCATGCGATGCTTCGAATGGGATGCGAGGAGTTGGCGGCGCTTTTTAAAAATGAAATTATGCGTGGGGCCATTGATGATAAGACAGGCGAGCAGGTGGGGGCTAAGGCGGGGGTGATTAAGGTTGCGAGTGGTCTTGACGGGGCAGGCGTGATGAATGCGCTTGAACGTGAAGCGTTTGTTGCGGCGAGTCGTGTGTCGTTGGAGACGGGGTGTCCGATTATCACGCATGTGGAGCAGGGGGCAGGAGGGATGGAGCAGATCGAAGTATTTGCCGAGGAAGGTGTGGATTTGGGTCATGTGGTTCTTTCGCATTGCGATAAGGTGCATGATGTGGGGTATCACAGGGCTATGCTTGAGACGGGTGTTGGACTTGAGTATGACAATCATTTTCGTGAGTTGGCAAAGGGTGAAGATAGCGGCTCAATAAGATTGATGAAGGAGCTAGGTGAGGCGTATGGGGGACAGATTGTTGTGGGAATGGATTTGGCTAGAAGGTCGTATTGGCCGGGCTATGGCGGGAAGTGGGGGGCGAGTTGGTTGGCGAGTGGGTTAAAAAAAATATTGATTGATCGGGGTATCGCCGAAGGGATTGTTCAAAATATATTAATTGATAATGCGGCTGAATTGTTTAGTTTTAGAAAAAATGCAATATGCTGCTCAGATTTAGACTAATCAAGGAATAGAGTGATGGCAAAAGATAAATTGAGAATCGTAGGGATTAACTTTGACCACATGCATATGGGTGATTTGCTGCGACAGGCAAGTGAAGATGAGCGGGTGGAGATCGTGGGGATGTGGCATCATGAGCGTGATCGGCCAGAGATGGTGGCGGACAGGCTGGGGCTGAGCCATGATATTATTTATGAGGATATGGACGAATGCATGTGTGATGCGAAGCCTGATATTGCGATTATTTGTGCTTCAACGGCGACACATGCGGAGTATACGGAGAGAGTGGCGAAGTATGATGTGCATGTGATGGTGGAGAAGCCGTTTGCTGAGACGTTGGAGCAGGCGGATCGGATGATTGCTGCGATGGAGGGGACGCGTGGCAAGAAGTTTGCGGTTAATTGGCCGTTGGCGTGGTATCCGCCGCATCGCACGACTAAGCGATTGATAGATGAGGGGAAAATCGGAGATGTGATTGAGGTGCACTATTATGACGGGAACCGAGGGCCGTTGGCGCATGATATGGATAAGATCAATGTGTCGCCTGAGGAGCAATTGAAACGGAAGAGAACGTCATGGTTTTATAAGAAGGAAGAAGGGGGCGGATCATTGCAGGATTATTTGGGATATGGGGTGACGTTGGGGACATGGTTTAATGGTGGGAAAAAACCGATTGAGGTAACGACGGCAATGTACGTGCCTGAGGGGCTGGATGTAGATGAGCATTCCGTAACAGTGGTGAGGTATGAGGAAGGGTTATCGAAGTTTGAGACGAGGTGGGGCGCGTTTAATGATCCTTGGGTTATGCAGCCGCAGCCTAAGTGTGGTTTTGTTGTGGTGGGTACAGAAGGGACGATTGCGAGCTATGACTATGAGGGTGTCGTGCGATTGCAGACTGAAGAGGATCGGGTGGGGAGTGAGGTGAAAGTTGATGAGTTGATGAGTCCGAACACTGGGCCGATTGATTATTTTGTGCATTGTGTATTGCAAGATCTGGAAGTGGAGGGACCGTTGTCAGTTGAGGTATGTCGGATTGGTCAGCAGATTGTTGATTCGGCGGTGTTGAGTGCTGAATTGAAGCAGACGGTGAAATTGGTTGATCGCGAAGTAGCTGCGATTTAATGAGGGATAAGGAAAGGATATTGATTATGGCTAGTACGGATGATTATACGATTGCTGCGAAGGAAGCAGGACTGATTGATGCGCCTGAACTTGCTTACCGACCGAGCGTGGTTGAGAAGAAAATGAAGCTTGGGCTTATTGGGTGTGGAGGGATTACTGAGCAGCACATGAAGGGGTATGAGCAAGGTGGGTATGAGGTGGTTGCGTTTGCTGATTTAAAACATGAGAACGCTGTGGTGAGACGTGATACATACAACCCGCAAGGGGAAGTTTATGCGACGCATCACGAATTGCTGGCAGATGAGGAAGTTGAGATCGTTGATATTGCAACGCATCCTGCGGAAAGAGAAACGTTGATTATGGATGCGATTAAAGCAGGTAAGCATGTGTTGAGTCAGAAACCGTTTGTTTTGGATTTGGGGGTAGGTGAGAAGTTGGCGGCGCTGGCTGAAGAGAAGCGTGTTAAGTTGGCGGTCAATCAGAATGGGCGGTGGGCGCCGCATGTTTCGTACATGCGGAAAGCGATTGAGGCGGGGTTGATTGGTGATGTCACGAGCATTTCGATGAATGTGGCGTGGGATCATAACTGGGTGGTGGGGACTGCGTTTAATGAGATGCCGCATTTGGTGTTGTATGACTTTGCGATTCATTGGTTTGATATGGTGAATTGTTACATGGGCGACCGCGAGGCGAAACGGGTTTATGGGCGGGTGTGTGAATGTTATGGGCAGGAGGCTAAGCCGCCATTAGGTGCGACGGCAATTGTGGAGTATGAGGGGGCGCAGGTCACAATGTTATTTGATGGGAATGCGAAATTTGGTGCGCGAGATACGACGTTGATCATTGGTACGAAGGGGGCGTTGAGAAGTGAAGGGCCTGGATTGGGGGAGCAAATTGTAACGTTGATTACGGAGGATGGGGAGGCCAGGCCGGAGCTTGAAGGAACGTGGTTTCCGGATGGCTTTAATGGGGCGGTGAGTGAATTGATGTTAGCTGTTGAAGAGGAGCGTGAGCCGACGCATGGGGCGCGGGATAATCTGAAGAGTTTAGCGATGGCGTTTGCGGCGATTGAAAGTTCGGAGAAGGGTGAGGCTGTGAAGGTTGGTGATGCGAGAAAGATAAGGCCGGAGTGGCTGAAATATTGATGTTGATACGAGAGTGGCAGTGTGTCATAGCGCGAGTTAGGTGTTGTGATACGTCGCTGATTTGTAATGTCGTGTGTATGAGTAAGAGTGGATGATTTTTGATGGGGGGGATGGGAGTGTTGATATGCAAAAGGGTATTGGTCGGAAGATTGTGCCGGTGGTTGTGATTGATGATGCGGACGATGCGGTGGGGTTGTGTGAGGCGCTGCTCGAAGGTGGGATGGATGTGGTGGAGGTAACGTTTCGGACAGCTGCCGCGGCGGGGGCGATTGAGCGTATTAAGCAGGCTTTGCCGGAGATGCTTGTTGGGGCGGGGACGGTATTGACGGGTGAGCAGGCAGAGCAGTGTTTAGATATCGGTGTTGATTTTGCGCTTGCGCCGGGACTGAATGAGAGAATTGTTGAGCGATTTGCGGATGCTGAGGTGTTATTTATTCCGGGTGTGATGACACCGAGCGAGATTGAGTGGGGGCTTGATTTAGGGTGTAAACTAATGAAGTATTTTCCGGCGGAGTCCGCGGGGGGGATTAAGATGTTGAAGTCGATTGCAGGGCCGTATGGAGAGACGGGCGTTAAGTTGTGCCCGACAGGCGGGGTGAGTCTGGAAAATATGATGGATTATTTAGAGATGCCAGTTGTTGAATGCGTGGGCGGGTCGTGGTTGGCGACGCGTGAGCAAATATCAGGTCATGAATGGGATACGATCACTGGACAGGCGAGGAAGGCAATGCGTGTTTTGCTGGGGGAAATGGCGGCGAGCTGAAAGCGGAGGATGAATATCTAGAATTCGAAAAGCCGGTCTGGTTAGGCCGGTTTTTTGCGACTAATCGAGAGATAGGCCGAGGTGCGCCGCCAGGTGCGCCAAACCTGAAATAAAGTGGTCAAAATGGACAGTTTGTTTGGTGGATGGTTGGTTTTAAAGTGTGCGCATTAAAAAACCCTAAACCTTTGATATTAAAGACTTAGGGTCATGGCCAGACCCGGACTTGAACCGGGGACACCAGCATTTTCAATGCTGTGCTCTACCAACTGAGCTATCTGGCCTTTGCTTACTAAGATGTCAATTGGCTAGTGTTGGCTAACCATTTGGAGCAACAAGAATATCGTTAATACGTGTGATGTCAAATAGATGCGTTGTGGAATTGGCATTATGTGGAGAAAGTATGTATAGTATCCCACTCGCTTCAGAAGCTGGGTTGCGCCCTCTCCGCAGCGGCTTTTGGACCTCGACTCCTGGTATTTTAGATTACCGCGATCAGTCGTGCTTGGAGCTTCAAATAACCCTGCACGGTGATGGTATTTTGACTACCACTTGTTTTAAAGAAAGACTTGGAAACCAGACATGGCCAAGAAAGAAATTACATCACAGTTTAAGATTCAGGCCCCAGGCGGCCAGGCAACACCAGCTCCACCAATCGGCCCGGCTCTCGGTGCTCATGGTGTGAACCCTGGGCAGTTTATTACGCAGTTCAACGAGCGTACCCGTCCAATGAACGGTAAGGTCGTTGGTTGTGTGATTACGGTTTACAAAGACCGTACCTTCGAATTTGAAGTCAAGAGCCCACCGGCTGCTGTTCTTATTAAGGATGCTGCAGGTATCGA
This sequence comes from Poriferisphaera corsica, assembly GCF_007747445.1. NCBI lineage: Bacteria > Pseudomonadati > Planctomycetota > Phycisphaerae > Phycisphaerales > Phycisphaeraceae > Poriferisphaera > Poriferisphaera corsica. The sequence goes on along the minus strand of NZ_CP036425.1, from coordinate 2,245,092 downwards.
GAAGGGTTCTGGCGTGCCACACACTGACAAAGTCGGCAAGATCACTGCTGAGCAGTGCAAGGCGATAGCTGAAGAGAAGGTCAAGGAAATGACCGGCGGTTCAGTTGAAGCCATGATGCGGACAATTGCAGGCACGGCTCGCTCAATGGGCGTTGTCGTTGAGGGTATGGAAGTCGAGTAATTCGGCTTTTTGATACTGGACTGTGATTAGACAGTATTACGTTGCGTTTACCACGAACGCGTAATCGTGGGAGACCCCCCCCCGAAAGTTTGAATTGGCGGCCACGTGATGGCCGGCTGAATGAGAGCTTTCACAGTGGGAATGTCGAAAGGAAAGAGTTATGCCAAAGTTTGGCAAACGCTACCGCGCTGATTTGGAAAAACGCCATGAAGGCGAGCTTCCGATTGGTGAGGCGGTTAAAGAATTAAAGAAGTACAATAAGACAAAGTTTGACCAGACGGTTGAAGTGGTGATGCATTTGGGCATCGACGCTCGTCAGGCAGACCAGCAGATCCGTGGTGCGATTTCGTTGCCAAACGGTATCGGTGCTACGAAGCGCGTGATTGCATTCTGCTCCATGGATAAAGTGGAAGAAGCGAAAGCGGCTGGTGCTACAGAAGCTGGTGCTGAAGATCTGGTTAAGAAGATCGAAGACGGCTGGTTTGACTTTGATGTTGCGGTTGCTGAGCCAGCGATGATGCGAGTGATCGCGAAGCTGGGTCGTACACTGGGCCCTAAGGGTTTGATGCCTTCGCCTAAGGCGGGGACTGTGAATCCTAAGGTTGCGGATACTGTGAAGGAATTCGCGGCTGGTAAGGTTGAGTACCGTAATGATGATTACGGCAACATTCACGGCATCGTTGGTAAGTTTAGTTTTGATGATGATAAATTGACGGAGAATGCGGAAGCATTTATCGGTCACATCATGAAGCTTAAGCCTGCATCGACGAAAGGTCATTACGTCAAGAAGATCGCAATTTCAGCGACCATGACCCCAAGCGTCCTAGTAGCGGAGTAAAGCAATGAGTAAGCCAGTAAAAAATCTGATTAAAGAATCGTATAAGAAGCGTTTCGATGGGCTTACCGGCGCAGTGGTCGTCGATATTCGCGGCATCGAATCTAACGACAACAACCGTATGCGTTCGGGTCTGCGTGAAAAGCAGATGCGAGTTTCTGTGGTGAAGAACACGCTTGCAAAGGCTGTGTTTGAAGGCACGGATATGTCGTTGGCGGATGAAGTGATCGACGGTCCGTCGGCACTCGTTTTCCCAACGGATGAGAGTGTAAGTGTTGTGAACGTGGCGCGTGAGTTGATTACGTGGTCGAAGGAACTTGAGGCTTTTGAGTTCAAGGGCGCAGTGATGGAAGGCATCGTTTTCGGTGCAGATGAAATCGATAAGCTCAGCAAGTACCCAACCCGCGAAGAAGCTCATGCGAAGGCTGTTCAGCTTATCCTCAGCCCGGCACAGACATTGGTCGGCGCAATCAAGAGCCCTGCGTCGAATATCGCTTCGATCCTCAAAACGATCGAAGAGAAGCTCGAAAAGGGCGAAGAGATTGCCAAGGTTGGCTAAGTTGTAGCGGAGGGGAAGGGATGCTCTGGCAGTGTATTGCTGCTTGAGACGAAATTAAATCACATTGACATCCGACTGGCCCTGCGGGGTTAAATCGTTGCAAAGGGCGGCGACCTCTTGGATGTATGTTGAACGAGGCGCATTCGACAACGCAAGTAATGGTGTGCTTCGTATAACCATAAGGTATAGAAAAATGGCAGATATTAAAGAAATCGGTGATCAGCTTGTTGGTTTGACCCTCAAAGAAGCAGTCGATCTGGCTGACTACATGAAGGAAGAATACGGCATTGAGCCAGCAGCAGGTGGCGCAGTTGTTATGGCTGGCCCAGCAGGCGGCGAAGAAGCAGCTGAAGAGAAGACAGAATTTGATGTCATCCTCAAGGCAGCTGGCGACAAGAAGATCCAGGTCATCAAGGTTGTTCGCGAAGCAACTGGTCTTGGTCTGAAGGAAGCTAAGGAAGCTGTTGACAGCGCTCCTAAGGCTCTTAAAGAAGGCATCTCAAAGGACGAAGCAGAAGCTTTGGCCGAGAAGATCAAAGAAGCTGGCGGCGAAGTCGAAGTCAAGTAATCGACTTGCTGAAAGCTGCTTGATAAAAGCAAAAAAGGCCGCATGCGTGAAAACGTGTGCGGTTTTTTATTTATATAGTTTGTAATGTGTAGTATTACGTTTGGTGGATGTGCGGGTAGAATAGAGTTGTGATGCATGCATACGAAGCGGCATACAGGCGTGAGGTTGATCTCAAGAGCGGGGAGCGGGTATTGTTGCGCGTGATTCGGCTTGATGATGAAGAGCGGATGGTGCAGTTTCATGAGGGGCTGAGCGCGTTGACTGTGCGGCGGCGATATTTTGACACGATGTCTTTGGCGGCGAGGACGAAGCATGAGCGTTTGATGAAGATTTGTGAGCCTCGATTGGAGCGGGAATGCGCGATCGTGGTCGTGAGTCTGGATCCAAATGATAGGGAACAAGAGATTGTTGGGGTGGGGCGATTGGAGGATCAGGTTGGCTTGGATGTGGCTGAATTTGCGGTATTGATATTAGATGCATGGCAGGGCAAAGGGCTTGGAAGATTGCTGATGGAAGAGCTTGTTGAAATCGCGAAGCAACATGGGCTTCGCGGGATTGAGGCAGAGATATTGCTGGGTAATATGAGGATGAGGAAGCTATTGAAAGGGATGGGGTTTACGTTGAGGGATGATTTGGAGGAAGGTGCTATGTTTGCTGAAAAGCGTTTTGATTAAGTGGGATGTTGCGTAAGTTCGTGGGTTTGAGACATGGAATTAAGGAGCTGTTTTGAGTTTTGATCCAATAGATGTTTTGTTGCCGGGCGGGTTGATCGCCAAGCGTATGGGAGATGCGGCGGGTGGATATGAGATGCGCGAGGAGCAGGTGGAGATGGTTCAGGCGGTGGGCGGGTGTTTGGATCGAGGTGATACGCTCATGATTGAGGCGGGTACGGGGGTTGGGAAAAGTTTTGCGTATTTGTTGCCAGCGATTGCCCATTTATCGAAACAAATGGAGGAAGGGCGGCCTCGCAAGAAGGTGGTGATCTCAACACATACGATTGCATTGCAAGAACAGTTGATAGAAAAGGATATCCCTTTTTTGCAAGCTATTTTGCCGTTTGAATTTAGTGCAGTGTTGGTTAAAGGTCGCAGCAACTATGTATCGATTAGGCGGGCGAAACGGGCTTATGACAGAGAGAACCAGTTATTTGATAAAGATGAGGGGTTTCGTTCGCTTGAGCAAATTATGCATTGGTTAGAGCGTACTGAAGACGGGTCATTATCCAGTTTGCCGGTGCTTGAGCAGGCGAGTGTGTGGAGTGAAGTACAAAGTGAGAGCGAGGATTGTTTAGGGAAAAAATGTCCGGAATATGGTCGGTGCTTTTTTCAAAAGGCGCGTCGACGGATGGATAACGCGGATCTGTTGGTGACGAATCATGCATTGTTTTTTGCTGATTTAGCATTGAGAAAAGAGGGCGTGTCTATACTGCCAAATTATGATGCTGTCGTGCTGGACGAGGGGCATACGGTGGAAGATGTGGCGGCAGATTACTTTGGATTAACAGTGAGTCAGTATCAGGTGGGGTATTTATTACGCCGGCTATATCATCCACGGAAGCGGCGAGGTGTGTTACGGATATTGCAAAACAAGATTGAGATGGATCTGTATAACCGTGCGGTTTACAAAGTGGATGAGGCGAAGCAAATCAGTGACGCATTTTTTGAGGATCTGGTGACATGGCAAGAAGCATGTGGCAGATCTAATGGAAGGATAGAACGATCTGGTGTCATTGAAAATCAATTGTCGGGCGTGATGAAGGAATTGGCTGTTTCACTGCGTCAAATCTTAGATTTTCTCAAAGAAGATGATGATCGTATTGAACTCCAGAATTATGCGAAGCAAGTTGATCAGATTGGTTTAACGGTTGAGCATTTAGTTGAGCAGAAGTTGCCAGATTGCGTGTATTGGTTGGAGGTGAATGAAAAAAGCAGGTTTAGAAGGGTGAAATTATGTTGTGCGCCGATTGATGTGGGCGTGATGCTGCGAGAAAGATTGTTTGAAGCGAAAACAGCAGAGGGCGAGCAGTTGCCAGTGGTGTTAACGAGTGCAACGCTTGCCACGACGACGCGCGAAGCTGAAGGGAATGGGAAAGCACGAAGCGGATTTGAGCATATTCAATCGAGGTTGGGTGCGTGGAATGCAGAGGTGAGAAAGCTGGGTTCGCCGTTTGATTATGAGCGGCAGATGGAGTTGTTTGTTGAAAGGCGCATACCAGAACCAAGCCACGGTCAATTTTTTGAACGGATGATGCCGGTGATATGGGAGCACTTGGAGCGAACACATGGCGGGGCGTTTGTGTTATTTACAAGTTATAAAATGTTGAAACGTGCTAATGCATGGTTAGAAGATCATTGTAGGCGATTGGGAATGCCGTTATTGACACAGGGGGAAGGGTTGCAGCGAGGTGAGTTGCTTGAGCGTTTTAGAGGTGATCGCCATAGTGTGCTGTTAGGTACGGATAGTTTTTGGCAGGGTGTGGATGTTAAAGGGGATGGGTTAAGAAATGTGATTATTACGAGGTTGCCGTTTGCGGTTCCTGATCGACCTTTGATTGAGGCGAGAATTGAACGAATTGAGGCTCGGGGAGGGAATGCGTTTATGGATTATTCATTGCCTGAGGCGATATTGAAATTCAAGCAAGGATTTGGTCGTTTGGTACGGTCGAAAATGGACCATGGGTGCGTGGTTGTATTGGATAGCCGATTGATGACAAAGGCTTATGGGCGGCGGTTTATTAATGCATTGCCGAAGGTGCCGATTGTGCAGAATGGCGGTGGCCTGGATGCGCAGGCACATGGTATCGATGGGTTTGACGGCGTGATGAGGGGTAGTGATCTAATTGGCGAATAGGCTATGGGGATTATTGAAGGTATTTTCAAAGAAGAGATCGGTGGGCGATTTGCGTGTACGGGGTGAAGTTTCTGCTTCACGCATCCATTCTTCAGGAAGTGATTGTGGGTTGGCGGGATAACCTAGAGCAATAGCTGTTTGAGGTGTGTAGTTGTCAGGGATGTTGTATGCGACTTGGATTTTGTTTGCATCGATACCGGCCATGTGATGGGCAAAGATTCCATACTCGAGGGCTTGAAGTGTCAAATTGGATGTAGCGAGCCCCAGATCGTGAAGTGCACAACGATTAGGATTGTCGTTGTGAGAGAAGTGATCGGAAGTCAGTGTGAGAATGAGGACGGGGGCTGTTTGGGCCCATGCTTGATTGGCTTCGACGAGGCAGGCGAGGGCGGTTTGGTAGGCTGAGGGGCTATCGCGTGTCGCGATAATGAATCGCCAGGGTTGTTCGTTATATGAGGATGCGGCCCAACGCGCGGCTTCGAAAATCGATTGAAGTAATTTTGGCTCGATTGATTTCTCGGAGAAAGAACGAGGAGACCAGCGGCGAGAAATGAGTGAGTGGATTGGGTATATATTCTCAGTTGGTTTTTCCATGATTATTTAGCTTGTGTGTCAATAATGATTGAATGTTATGAATCATTTGAAGGGGCTGTTTTATCTGTGATTTTGTGGCGTGAAAGTAGATACCAGCTGTGCAGGGTATCGAGTTGCAAGTTTTGGAGCTGAGGATCAGCCCAGAGCCAAAGTGGGGGCGCTGATGAAGGCAAGTTGTCATACAGAATGTAATAAAAACGATATGAATCTAGAAGTTCGAGTAGATCAGCATTGGTCGTTTGAGGATTTAGTAGCAGATAGTCAAGTGCGATTTGCTTGAAATGCTTTGGAGCATGCAAGAGTAGTGCAAGGATCGTACTTCGAGGGTAATGATTGCTTAGCAGTAGAAAATTGGGATCGGTGGAGAGTGGAGCATTGGGGGTTTGAAGCCAGCGAGCGATTTCGGCGGTTTTGCTCAATGTGTAGTTATCGTCGTTTTGGATGTATTGGTTGATGAGGTCGCTGGGGGCAAGGCCGGTGAATGCGTGGAGCAGGGCTATGGCTTGTGGGGCATGGGGAGACGAGTTTTGCTTGAGCTTAGAAATGAGGAGTGCGATCTGTTTGTCGGTTAACGTTTGAGACGCGATATGGCTTGCGAGGGCGTGTTGAGGGGGAGTATCAGAGGTGAGGGCTGGGAGGAAGGCGGCGGGGGTAGGGGAGGCGTTATACCGCTGCGTGATGACTTGTAAGAGTGGGGGGGTGTTTTCTGTAACCGTCCAAATCATATAGGGGTGAGTTTGGCCTTCAACGGTCGCTAGGCGAATGAGAGCGCCAAATGGGTCAGAGAACGGTCGTGATCGGGTGACGGCAATGCCTGCTTTATAGGTAGCGGCGGCGGTCAAGGGCTGAAGAAGTTGATTGTTGCCGGGGTCTTGAGCGTGCTCCGCATTGGCAAGGGCGTACAGGGTGCTTGGATTGTTCATAAAATCCGGTTTTGGGAGAGACAGGACGGCACGCCAAACAGCGACTTGGTTTTTGGGTGTGATTTGCAAATTAGGTGTGCTGGCGATGACTGTGAGCAGGTTGAGTGCTTGTGGCTTATAAAGAAATTTATTTAGCGGGAAGATTGTGTGTATTTGTGTTTCAGGCGTATAAGCATACTCGAGAAGTTGATCAAGATTGCTACCAGATTGACTGATCGCCCAGATTGCAGCTTCAATAACATGAGGGTCTGAATGTGTGTTGATTGTAGGATGGTCGTCAAGTAAATATTCAGCATTCGCGTTTAGCTGAGGCAGTAGTGCGAGTGTAATCCAAGCATGGCGTGCTGTTTGGAGATGCGGTGATTGCGTTAATTTTGCAACGGCGTTTTCGATTGAGCGTGCACTGAGTTCGGATGTTTGTGTGTAGAAGCGTGAAAGGGTCATGAGGGTTGCATACTGGGTATTGACGTCGTTAGATGCGACCAATGTCAAAATGTCTGGTAATAGCTGATTGAAATTGTTTGCATTATCAGATTGAGAAATGAGCTCGAGTGCGAAGATCTGGCTGTTTGGCTCGCTACTTTTCAGTTGAATGCGCAGCCAACGGAGATAGATGTTGGGTGGGAGTGTGTCGGGATCCCAAAGATATGCGGTGTTGAGAGCGGCATAAAGTTCTAAGAACTGTGAATCAGTGAGCTTGCTAAGTGGGAATGTTGAGAGGCTGCTTGGGCTTTTTTTTACAGATTTGATGATGTAAGCGTGTGCTTGTTTTCTTTGAGCGTATTCGGTTGCTGTGAGGAGATTGGCGTATTTGTGATGTGCGTATTTGGGGATAATGACGTATGAGAGTGGGATAGCGAGTGCGATAAATAAAAGACAGAAAACAAAAGTGAATCGGATCGCTTTGATGTTAAACAGCGGTTTTTGTTTTGGATTGGTTTTGGGCGCTGTCATGCGTCGATTTTATGTGAGTGTTGTTGCGGTGGAAAGAGATAAAGAAGATTATTCCTTTACGAGTCTGTTGAGGTGCTCTTGAGCTTCAAGGTGGCCAAGTGAGGTTGCATTTTTGTATAGCTGTATGGCGAGGATTTCGTCTTTGGCTACGCCATTGCCTTGCTCGTATTGAAGTGCGAGCTCAAAGAATTCTTGGGCCTGTTGGCTATTGGATTTAGTTGATTGCGAATTGAGGGTTTGGATTTTGATATTTTGTTCGCTAGCTGAGCGATAGGTGATACCTGTTTCGTTGGTGACGCAAGCGGTGAGGGCGGTCAGGATCAATGTTGTTATGGCTGCTTTTTGCATAGTATGTCCTGCGTTTTTAGTTTGAGAGTCTAGGTTAATTATAACTTATTTTGTTGTGAGCGGTGAGGGCTAGGGTGTATTAAAAAACCCGCTCTATGAGAGCGGGTTTTAGTTTTACTTTGATCGGAAGTTATTTGATTTTCCGAGATCTGGAAGGGATTATCCCTTGTTCCAGCGGCCGTAGACAGCCTGATCGCCGAGTTCTTCAGCGATGCGGATGAGCTGGTTGTACTTGGCGTTACGGTCTGAACGACAAGGAGCACCAGTTTTGATCTGGCCACAGTTGGTTGCAACAGCGATGTCAGCGATGGTCGCATCTTCGGTTTCACCTGAACGGTGAGAGAGGACTGCGGTGTAGCCGCTGTGCTGTGCGAGGTTAACTGCTTCGAAGGTTTCGGAAAGGGTGCCGATTTGGTTAACCTTAACGAGGATCGAGTTAGCGGTGTCGCTGTCGATGCCCTTCTTGAGGAACTTCTTGTTGGTGACGAAGAGGTCGTCGCCGACGAGTTGAACCTTGTCGCCGAGTTTTTCGGTGAGTTTTTTCCAGCCAGCCCAGTCGTTTTCGGCGAGGCCGTCTTCGATGGAGCGGATTGGGTACTTGTCACACCAGTCAGCCCAGATGGCGATCATGTCGTCAGCTGAGATGACTTCGTTCGGGTTGGATGAAAAGAAGCAGTAGCCTTCTTTGCCGAGTTTTTCAGCTTCGTTCCAGAGTTCGGAAGTTGCTGGGTCAAGCGCGACGAAGATTTGTTCGCCGAATTTGTAGCCTGATTTGCCGACAGCTTCTTCGATGACCTGGAGAGCTTCTTCGTTGCTCTTAAGGTTTGGAGCAAAGCCACCTTCATCGCCGACTGCAGTTGAAAGACCGCGGTCAGAGAGAACACCCTTAAGCTTGTGGTAGATTTCAACGCCAGCACGGACAGCTTCGCCGAAGTCGTCGAAGCCCCATGGCTGAATCATGAATTCCTGGAAGTCAACGGTGTTATCAGCATGCTTGCCGCCGTTGAGGATGTTCATCATTGGGACAGGAAGGGTCTTAGCACCTGTGCCGCCGAGGTAGCGGTAGAGGGGGAGACCTGAAGCTTCAGCAGCAGCGTGAGCGACGGCCATTGATGTGCCGAGCATGCCGTTTGCGCCGAGGTTAGCTTTGGTTTCGGTGCCGTCGAGCTCAAGCATGACAGCATCGATGTATTCCTGATCACGAGCGTCGATGCCCATGAGTTCAGGAGCGATTTGTGTGTTGACGTTTTCGACTGCTTTTTCGACTGACTTGCCGAGGTAGTAGTCTTTATCGCCGTCGCGAAGCTCAACGGCTTCGTTTTCACCGGTAGAAGCGCCGGATGGGACCATTGCACGACCGACGGTGCCATCGGCGAGATGACATTCGACTTCAACAGTGGGGTTGCCACGTGAGTCGAGGACCTGGCGGCCATGAACAATTTCAATTTCAAAGCTCATAATCTTAAACCTCTTGTTTCGGTTATAGCGTGAAATAAGGAGGATGAGGCGGTATGCCTCGGGAGAAATCTTAATCGCATGAGGCGGTTGCGACAAATCAGGGGAGTTAAAGGTTTGTTATTAAGATCAAAAATTGTGGGTTTGGATCGCAATTTGGGCCAAAAAAGCTCTGGGATTACGTATGCGCAGAAAAAAGCAGGAACCAATGGGTTCCTGCTTGGGTGATCAACTAAGGATCAAGCGGTGCTAACTCAAGACTAGAAGCTTGAGCGAACATTAACGCTGCGACCTGCGCTGCGTTTACGATTAACCATTTTGCGACCGAGCTTTGTACGCATACGGGCACGGAAGCCAAATTTACGAGCACGCTTGATTAAACTACGACGTTTTGGATAGTGAGTAGCCATTTTAAACTCCGTGATGCCGGGGCTGTAATCCATTAACCCGACTGTAAATCACTTGATTTCAAATAGTTTACGCTGGAGGACGAAATTACCTCGGTCATCATTAACCTTGACAGTAACCACATGCTGACCAGCGGTGAGGTCGGGTAGTGTAACGGAGAATGTCTCCGTTGTCGAATCGAAGATAAGGTCATCGGGGAGAATTGGGTGGAAAAATGCCTCATCATCGAGCAAATAGCCAATTGTATGAATCGGTGAGTATTTGTCGATGGCTGTTCCAAAAAGCACGGCAGAGCGACCGGATATTTTGATCTGAAGATCCTCGGCTTTTGGAGGCGAGTTATCCACGAGCACCGGCTCAGAGCGGCGGCTATACGAGAGGGCCATATCGCCGGGATTGTCGAGTTTGTCGGTTGCGATGATTCTGATGTAGTACCAGCCGTCTGGAGCTCTTAAAGCAGTGTTCCACTCAAAGCTAGGCTGAGCGTGGTCTTCGACAATATTGATCCAGCGTGAAGTGCCTGAGGGCTGGAATTGAAGGGTATAAAGAAGCGTGTCGCCGTTGGGGTCGAATGCTTCCCATTTGATATTCATGTTGGGATTGGGCTGGCCCAATTTGTTTATATTCTGAGGTTGGTTTTTGGGAGGCTCAGGATAGGTTGCTGTGACTGACGTGACACTTGGGCGAAGATTTGGTGTCACGTAGGCTGTTGCCACACGACCGATGACAGGCGTTTTATCGGCTTGGCCCATGAGGGTTAAGCGGTATTGGATGTAGCGTGCAGGCGGGGAACTGACGAGCATTTCGCGAGGCTGTAGAGGAGAATGATTCTCTTCAAGCGGCATAAAGACTTTGGCTTGTGACCAGGTTGACCATGGAGCCAATTCGGGGTTATCAACATTGCCAGATCGAGTTTCAACGGTGACGGATGTTTCTTCAGCGATATCGGCGGTGACGCGTAATGTGCCCCAAAGCGAAACTTGGCCGGCGTCAAGAATTGGTGACAGGTATGTACCACGAACGGACTTGCCTGCTTCCGTGAGGTTAACGATTTCAGCTGGATTGGCTGTCCCAATGAGGACAGATCCGTCTACGACTTGCATGGCAGGAATCTGCTCTGCTTCTAAGTCTGCGACAATTGTCGTTTCGCCAAGCGAGGGATCGATACGGAATATTTGACCTTCATTGCCAGTACCAACGAGCAAGTCCCCATTATCATCGATTAATTTGAGGATCATGACTGATTCACGGAAGACCTGAGAAACAAAACCATCTTTGTCGATGCGATAGATCGCGTTGCCTTGCTGAGGGCCTTGCTTGCCAGATGATTTTGCGCGAGCGACGGAAGGAGCTGCTTTACGCCCACCTTCAGATGGTGAACCCGCAGGTGCTTGAAGTGTGCCAGAATTTCTAGCTGACAATAGTTTTTGGCGCACTAACTCGCGTAGGCGATCACGTTGTTCTGCTGTGGGTTCAGTATTAATTTCTGCTTCTGTTTGCTCAGCAAGATCTGATTGCATCGGCTGAAGATCATCGTCTTGATCTTGTATGGCCAACATGATGGCTTGTGGTTCAGTATCAACACCCTCTTGAGCATTCTCTAGATCGGCTGAATCATCGGCTTGTGTTTCAGCAGGTGCTTCGAGCGGTTCAATGTCAGTGTCTGTTTGGTCTACAGGTTCAGGTGCCGGTGGAACATCAGGGATGTCTGACGGGGAGGCGGGCTCGACATTGACGCTCTCAATTTCATCTGGCCGTCCTTTTTCTTGGCCGATGACTTCCGAGATGCGGCCGGGTTTTGCTTGCTTTGCATCAGCTGTACCGACGTAAACAATATCTTGATTCGTGACGAGAAGCGCACCGATTTCAGGTTCATTCGCATCAAGGATGACAAAGGCCTCGTAGCTGCCATCGTCTTTGGGTGTGATACGGAAGACTAAACCATCTGTATCTGTACCTGCATAAATGCGGCTCTGCGAATCCATTGCCAAGCATAGAACATTCGCCTGCTCAACATCCAAAACAACTTGCATACCAGGGTTTTCTTCGGCTTCGGCATCAAATGTTTCAGGGTTTACGGAAATGATTTGGCCTTCAATGCCTGTTGCCAGAATGATGCCATGTCCGTTTGGGATCATATCCCAGATATAGCGTGTTTCTGATAACTCAACTAGCGTTTTAATCGAGCCATCATCCTCGAGTGTGGCTAATCTTGAGTTAGCCCCGGATATTCCTAAAAGCAATTTGCCTTTGTATAACGCTAGCGAAAAAATTTGTTCATTCTCAAGAGATGAAATCTCTTTGACTTCCTCACCAACGAGTTCAAGCAATTTCGCTTCTGGGCCAGCAGCAAGATAAGTGCGGTCGCCAATTTTTTGTAGATCGTAGATGATACTCGCTTCATCAGAAATCTTATCAATGATGGTCGTAGAAGCTGAGAGTTTGATGTCACCAAGATTTGTGACAACCGTGTTCTCATTTTCACCTTTGCTGAAGTCAGCTTCGGTAGATTGCAAAAATGTTTCTGGTTGAATTGCGTTTACCAATGATGCGGTTGTGAATAATGAGCATGCGATTGTCAGTGCGATGCATTGCCCTTTTTTCTTAAATATCATATTGCGTTCCTTCGCTGAACGTGCTTTGTATGTCATTAAATGTTCGGTGTTCAAGGCTGTTCGTTTGGTTTCTTTTGTACTTTCACTTGGAAACGAAATTCGCCAGAAGGTACAAACTCAGTATCGATTTTTGTATCAACAAACTCTTTGTATGGAGTAGCATACGTATTCGTCTTGCTCATCAACATTGTTCGTTTGGATGAGGGAAGATTCGGTAATTCTTCACGGCCAATCGCAATGCCTTTGTCTGCAAGATTCATAACGATATAAACAGCGTTCTGCTGAACATCTAGTGTTTGTTTCATCATCTCATACAGTTCATCAACATTGTTGATCTTCATGAGGTGAGGACGTGTTGCTAATTTTTGAGAGAGATAAGATCTTGGATTGGTGATCGCGACCTGATAATTCCCTTCAGGGGTATCGATTGGCACCATTAACTTAGCCGAATACGAACGAGGTGATTCTGCATACGGCTGCAATTCAAAGTTGACCGTAATCTCTTCGCCAGGAGCGACCTCAGCCTTGCTAATTCTCGCTGAAAGCATACGGCCCGCTAAGATTTCATCAACTACATTAATCTTGACATCCATTGATTCAAGTCTTAATTGATCGAACGGATTTTGCATCATATTGCTCAAAGCAGGGAGCACGCCAAAGACCATGCTCATCGCTTGTGCTGATGGTAGCATTAAGCTCACTTCTAAATCACGATTGCCTTCAAAAACCATTCTCACATCGGCATACATCGTATTTTCGATCGGTAACATTTGTACCGCGTTGATACTGTTCAGCGTTGTGATTAATGCCAGTGTAGGTGTGAGTGCGGGATGGTCAGCCACTTGATAGCTGTATTGCCGTTCTGGCTGATTCGGCAGTTTCACAGAAACATTGACAGGCGATGTCGTGTAATAACTTGCTTGAATCCCAGCAACGGCAGAATTTTCATCGTTGCCTAATGTACCTGCGATTTGCAGTGAGGATGCTTGTTTAAACGACACCGATTGGCGTGGCACAATAAAGTGCACATAGCCTGTAGACATGGGCAAAGCAAGTGCACCTTGCCCAAACATCGCATGCCCAAAGCCAAGCACCGTACCATCAGCCAGCACATCTGTGCAAGTGCCAGTGCCGGACATATCCATATCACCAAAAGCGAGCGATACAGAAAGTGTTGAGCCCGGTTGCATGATTGCGTCAGCGGGGTTGATGCTCGGCGGTGGTTTTGAATTTATCATTGAACCAGAAGAAGAGGCGACAGCCATCAATCCAAGTGGCTCAAGAAGTGGTCTAAACACTTTCGCATTTTGCATGCTACCGACTGACACCGGGATCATCATTTGTGGGTTGAGCTTTGAACCAAAAGATTCAATTTGAGATGTTGATGTTAGAGCTGTGTTATCATCCAAGCTATCAGGCAACATGGATTTAGTGATTTCGCTTATCGCATCAAAAGTCGTTAGATGGGATGCAGGCAATTGTCTGGCATCAGCCAGTTGACTCAGAGTGCGAATCGTTCTGTAACTCTGTTCTATACCAGAAGCCAACTTGCTTTCTTCTTGCATCTGGTCTTCATCAATTCGTCCGCCGACGGCACGCATGTATTCAATCGGTTGTACGCCAGCCAGACAATATTTGACTTCTGAGTACCCAAACGCAAAGGCGCCGATCAGGCGGCCGCCTTTGCCCATAACTTGCTCTTCGCCCTCATCCCACAAATAGATCGGCGACCCGGACATGCCTTGGACTGGGCCAGACTGAGCAAGCCTCGGGTCATCGCTTTTAATCCAGATCGAAGCCGTCTTTGGCTGCGAGTCTGGAATGATCGATAAAACCTCAACTGGGAATGGCTCAATCTTTGTTCCCTTAAAAACAGTCATGCCATATCCGCGCATGCCGATGCGTACTTCATCCAATGGCATAATTGCCTGTGATTTGGCGGGAACACGGATTAAAGCATCCGGCGGAGGCGTATTTTGTGTCGCTTCCGTTGATTGCCCAAACGTATTCGAGGTGAACACCCCGCTCAAAAGGAGAAAAGTACAAAGAAATATAGTGAAAATCGTATAATTGTGCTTTTTAATGTGATCATCCATGATGCTGACAACATATCCTTATAGGATTGTATTGACAATGATTATTCGTTCTTGACAATATGAACGAAGTACCGCTGACGTAGCGGCGCGAAGGTCGAGCCGTCGTCCCGCAGCGTCACCGGTCATAACTAGACATTAAATGCTATTATTCCGATTTGAGAATAAGTCGCAATGCCCGGCTCGACCAGATGAGACGCCCCATGAATGACGTTACGCGGAGTCTTCTCCAATACACCTTCAAACAGCCTGAAATCTTACAAGAAGCCCTCACACATGCCTCTTATGCAGATAGTCGGCTCAACAGCAATGAACGCATGGAATTTCTCGGGGATGCCATACTCGGCTTCGTTGTATGTGAATACCTCTATGCGAATTACCCCGAGTTATTGGAAGGTGAATTGACCAAAATCAAAAGTGCAGTGGTCAGCCGGCGGACCTGTGCCTTGATCAGCGAACAAACAGGTCTTGTGAAGTTGCTCGAACTCGGCAAGGGCATGATCGGTCGCCCGTCATTACCCAGCAGTGTTGCTGCTGCGGTGTACGAATCAGTCATCGCTGCGATTTATCTCGACGGCGGCATGGAGGCCGCACGTCAATATATCTTGCGTGATATGACCCCCATCATCGAGGAAGCGGAAGCGTCCTCGCATCAGGAAAACTTCAAAAGTGTGCTACAACAATACGCACAAAAGCATATGCCTTTCAATCCCATCTACGTGCTGCTTGATGAGAAGGGGCCTGATCATGCAAAGTGCTTTGAAGTCGCTGTTGATATTGATGGCCGAAAATTTACGTCATCTTGGGCCAACTCAAAGAAAGAAGCGGAACAAAAAGCAGCGCTTCACGCTCTCGTTGAGTTAGGCCTTGCCGAAGTGAGTGAGCAAGGGCACGTTACATTGCTTGAGAAGATTAAAGGCCCAGATATTGTGGCTTCTAGTAATGATGAAGAAAACGCAGAATAGCCTTCTAATACAGATATTAATCCGTTAATGACTGTAATGTTTCGATGACTTTCGGAATATGATCGGCGACACGCACCTTATCAAATCGTGCCGCGATTTTTCCAGAAGAATCAATGATATATGTTGTTCGCACGACGCCCATTACCTTGCGGCCATACATATTCTTTTCTTGCCACACTCCATATTTTTCGAGTGCCTTGCGTTCAGGATCAGCTAGAAGGATGAATGGGAGTTCGTACTTGGTGATGAATTTAGTATGAGAAGTTTCGTCATCAGGAGACACGCCAATCACGACCGCATTGAGCTCACCAAATGACTCGATTTCATCACGGAACGCACACGCCTGCTTTGTACAGCCGGATGTATTGTCTCTCGGGTAGAAATACAGCACGATATTCTGCCCCTTGAACTCGGATAATCTTCTAAGTTTGCCGTTCTGATCTTTCAGAGCGATAGCAGGTGCTTTAGCCCCAATCTCAATCAAGCCTAAATCCGCATTCTTTTTGGTACTTGCCTTCTTCTTTGTTGCTTTTTTCTTACCCATTGCGAATCACCCTTCCAGAGTCCGAATTTTTCGGTGCTTTTAACGATTTCATGGCCCCGCATTGCCGATACTCAAGAAGCTATAAAACAATGCGATATTTCGGGCAAACAATGTAAATATGAGTATCATAACGTATTATGACTCCGCGAAGCATCATCACAATCGGCAACTTTGACGGCGTTCACTGTGGACATCGACAAATTCTGTCGCGCGCTTCGCATTGGGCAAAAAACAACGATGCTCAAATCATCGTTATCACTTTCGACCCACACCCAATGTCAGTGCTCAAGCCCGAACTTGCCCCTCAACGGCTATGCAACGCAAATCGACGGGAAGCGATCCTTAAGGATCTCGGTGCAGATGAAGTCCATTTTTACAAGCCAGAAAAACAGCTGCTTCAACTTGAGCCCGAAGATTTCGTGGTGCAGATGGTGGAACGCTACAATCCAGCAGTATGGATTGAAGGTGATGACTTCCATTTTGGTAAAAATCGACGTGGCAATATTCAACTCCTTCAAGAACTCGGCCAGCAACATCAATTCGAGGTTGATATTGTTCCGACTTGCGATGTCACTCTGACCAACTGCCACATTGTTCGGGCCAGTAGCTCCATTATCCGTTGGCTTATCGAACAGGGCAGGGTCGCAGACGCTCGAATCGTAATGCAGCGACCTTTCACTTTTGAATCTGTCGTTGTACAAGGTGAAAAGGTTGGCCGCACAATCGGTTTCCCAACCATCAATCTTGATTTGGAACTACTCAAAGATCATCAAATTCCCAAACTGGGTGTTTATTCTGGCAGAGCGACATTCCAAAATTCAGGATCATACGCTGCTGCGATAAGTATCGGCATCAAGCCGACTTTCGGTATTAAGCAGCTATGCATTGAGGCGCATTTGCTTGATTGCAATAAAGATCTATACAGCCAACAAGTTCAACTCGAATTTCATCAATGGATCCGCGATCAATACCCCTTCCCCTCAATTCAACACCTAAAAGCTCAGCTTAAGCGAGATGTTCAGCAAATACGCAATCTAAGCAAAGCTCAACATGATCAGCCCATGATCGCTGAGATACTCAAACAACCCTCAGGCATGAATGCCTAACGAATTATTAGAAAGTCAACGACGTGAGCGAATACGTTTCAAATATTTCCATCGAGCAAGCCGCAGCATTACTTAAAAATCAGAGCGGTTCAATCGCAGTTCTAACGCATGCTAAGCCAGACGGAGACGCGTTCGGTGCTGTCGTCGCAGTTGTTTCAGCACTCAATAAGCAAGATATAAATGCTCACGGCTACCTCGTCCCCCCAGTCCCGAATAATTTCAAAGAACTAAAAGGTGCTGACCTTGTTTCAACGATTCAATCATCCGAAGAAATCAATCAACATGATTTCTTTCTCATTGTTGATACAGGTGCAAGAGCTCAAGTTGGTTTTCTTGATGAATTCTTGCAATCCAAATCAGACAATATCATGATCGTGGATCACCATTTGTCTGGCGACATTGCTGCGAAATTCAAATACATCGATTCAAAAGCTGGCGCTGTCTGCGAAATTGTCTGGCAATTGGTCAACCACCTGCTTGATGAACCACTTGGACAGGATTTTCTAAGTCAAACAATTCGCGAAGCCATCTTTGTTGGCATCGTGTCTGATACGGGCTGGTTCCGCTTCTCAAATACCCGCCCTATAACGCATACGCTAGCTGCACAGCTCATCGAGGAAGGTGTCAATCACTCCGAACTCTTTCACATCCTCGAACAACAAGAGCGTCCTGAAAAGCTCAAATTACTTGTCCGAGCGATCGCTAGCCTGGAGCTGCTTGCAGATGAACGAATTGCTGTTATGACGCTCACGCTCAGCGACTTCGAAGAAACCGGTGCTTATGAAGAAGAAACCGAGCGGCTCGTCGACATCCCACAGAAAGTCGGCACAGTACAGCTTGTCGTGTTAATTAGCGAAAAATTAATCGAAAAAAATGGCATTTCTCAAACTATTTGCCGTATGAGTTTCCGCAGCAAATCCGGGCCTAATGCAATCGACGTTGCCCACATCGCATCACACTTTGGTGGCGGAGGCCACGCTCGTGCTGCCGGTGCAAAAGTTTCAGGCACAGCCCATCAAAATATTCTAAACGTACGCGAAACGCTCATCCAAGCCCTTGAGCAATAAACTCGACCACGACATATAGACATGAAATATCCCACATGCCCCAGCTCTCCCAGCAGGGCAGCTTTAACATGAATTTAACGTCAATCTTATGCCGATAGTACCGTAACTAATTGCTAATTAAACAATTACAAAGATATGCCATATGCCCGTTTGCGCGAATATATTGGCATCTTAGTGGAAAACCTGTCTTTGTCTTGTCGGTATTGTGGAGAGAAAAAATACCCATATGCCACACGATATTCAATAAACCCATACAACAATGACATTTACAACATTAATCAGGATAAATACACAATAATTGGGAAATATAACGGTTGCAGACACAATATATGGGGGTAATATTGTTCCTGAGCCACATAAGACACAAAGGATTGTGATCCATGGTTCATACATGTTGAAAGGTGCCTAACAATCACCTAAAATCAAATGTTCGGCACGGAATCGAACTTACCCTTGGCCGAACGAATTTCGGAATCTGTCGAGTAAGGACACTCATCAGTCAACACCGAGTAAACAACTTTTAGTTTCACGCCAATAAACACATTTGGAAAGGTCAAACACGGATGCCAGTGCTATCTGATGCGCAAATCAGGGAATACGTCACCATCGAGCCGTTCGAAGAGAACATCAAACGCTCCGGCACTATTTCCTATGGCGTCTCCAGCTACGGCTACGATGTTCGTGTAGGTACACTTTTCAAAATTTTCACCGATGTCTCACCAACGGGCGAGCAGTCCATCGTCGATCCGAAAAATTTCAGCGATGACAACTTCGTCACTGTCGACACCCAAGACACCGGCCGTGACCACGTCATTATTCCTCCCAACAGCTTCGCATTGTGCGAAACCGTTGAAACATTTGAAATTCCACGTGATGTCCTCGCCATATGCGTTGGTAAATCCACATACGCTCGTTGCGGCATCATCGTCAACGTCACACCACTCGAACCCGAATGGCGTGGCAAAATCACCATCGAAATCTCAAACACCACACCACTCCCCGCAAAAATCTATGCCAACGAAGGCATTGCACAAATGGTCTTTCTCAAAGCCGAACAGCCTTGCGAACGCAGTTACGCCGACAAAGTCGGCAAATACCAAGACCAAACCGGACTCGTTCTCCCACGCGTTGACTAAAACGAACATTAAATTACACAGGTAACACCATGCACCTTAAGCATTCATCTGCGATATCAATCCCCAAGCCTCGCCTCACAGCAGGCGGTTGGGCGATCTATCGCACGCCTGGTGCAGCACATGCCTCACTCATCCAAATCCACACCATCACTCCACTCCGAGATTGCGGCCTACGTCTCATTAAAACTCACACCACACCGCCACTAGAACTCTTCGAATATGAACTCACCGCACTCACCGACCTCAATCCGCATGCTATTGCCGCACGATTTGTCATCGAACTCGCGACCGATCCGCAACTCGCTAACCATGCGGACATTATCGAACAATACGAGGCTGCGTTGGACACAGTCGGAGGGGAGAAAGCTTCCGGCGGCTCAAATCCACAATGCCTCATCAACATCCGGGTTATCGACACCATCGGATGGCAAAAAACTTGGGGGCTCAGTATCAACGGAAAGCTCGCCGCTTGCGCCACAGCCATGTGCCATGTCACAGCCTTCCGTGAAATTTCCGAGATCTTGCTAAAACGCATACCTAATATTTAGCGTGCAAGTTCATTTCGGTGACAAGAGGGCGGATCAACCAACAGGGAAAGGGATCGGCAGCTAGTCTGCCCAAAATCAGTGGGGGCGGGCGGGGTCATCGGCTTGCAAGATGGAATTTGCAGTCGATCAGTTAGTTAAAAATCATCCACCAGTCAGCGGTACGGACGCCACTGATTCGTAAGACAAGATCATACGCAGGGGTTTGCGCACAATGAGGATTACACGCCGTTTCACACAACCCGGACAGGACGTCTATTCAGCTATTGAGTGGGCCAAGCGATCAAGCAAAATCTCCAACCTTGATGGCTCTGTTGTCTTCGAAATGAACGACGCAGAAGTACCATCAAGTTGGTCTCAGCTCGCTACCGATATCATGGTCAGCAAGTACTTCCGCAAAGCGGGTGTTCCGCAACTCGACGAATCCGGAAACGTTCAAAAAGATGAGCAAGGCAACGTCATCACCGGCCCAGAGCGATCTGCTCGACAGGTCATCGACCGTCTCGCTGACTGCTGGCGCCGTTGGGGTGAACAGCACGGCTACTTCGATACCGCAGGTGACGCACAAGCCTTCTACGACGAACTCGCTTACATGCTCATTAACCAGATGTGTGCTCCCAACAGCCCACAGTGGTTCAACACCGGTCTCTATTCTTCCTACGGCATCAACGGCCCCGCGCAAGGCCACTATTACACCGATCCAAAAACCGGCCAAACCGTTCAATCCGAAGACGCATACTCTCACCCACAACCCCACGCATGTTTCATCCAATCCATCGAAGACGATCTCGTCAACCCCGGCGGGATCATGGACCTCTGGATCCGTGAAGCACGCCTCTTCAAATACGGATCAGGTACAGGCACAAACTTCTCAAATATCCGTGGTGAAGGTGAAGCCCTCTCAGGTGGCGGCAAGTCCTCCGGCCTCATGTCTTTCCTTCGTATCGGTGACCGTGCAGCAGGTGCAATCAAATCCGGCGGCACAACACGACGCGCAGCCAAAATGGTCTGTCTAGACGTCAGCCACCCCGACATCGAAGAGTTCGTGACATGGAAAGTGCGTGAAGAACTCAAAGTCGCCGCAATGGCAGCTGGCATGAAGCATATGTCCAAGCCGCAGCGCGAAGCCGCCGAAGAACTCGGCCTCACCCTCGACTACGACTTCAACGGGGAAGCATACGCCACCGTCTCCGGCCAGAACTCCAATAACTCAGTCCGTCTTTCGCATGAGTTTTTCGAAGCAGTTGACGCAGACGACGATTGGGTACTGAAGAACCGTAATTCCGATACCATCGCAAAAACCGTCAAAGCACGCGATCTTTGGGACAAAATCGGCAAAGCCGCATGGCAATGTGCCGACCCCGGTCTCCAATATGACGGCTCAATCAACGACTGGCACACTTGCCCAGAGTCAGGCCGCATCAACGCATCCAACCCATGCTCCGAGTACATGTTCCTCGATAACACCGCATGCAACCTTGCATCCCTCAACCTCCTCACCTTCTACAACAACTACGATCACACCTTCGACGTTGATGGCTTCGAACACGCCATCCGACTCTGGACCATCGTCCTCGAAATCTCAGTCCTCATGGCTCAATATCCTTCCGAGGATATCGCGCGTCTTTCCTACGAATACCGCACTCTCGGCCTCGGCTATGCCAACCTCGGCGCCATGCTCATGCAAGCTGGCATCCCATACGACTCAGAACGTGGCCGCGCACTCTGTGGTTGCATCACCTCTGTTCTCACCGGCGTCTCATACGCAACCTCCGCCGAGATGGCCGGCGAACTCGGCCCATTCCCCGGCTACCACAAAAACAAAAAACACATGCTCCGCGTCATCCGCAATCACCGCCGCGCAGCCTACGGCGTCTCACGCGATGCTTCCGAAGCCGCACAACATCAACTCCGCGACTACGAAGATATCAAGATTTCTCCAGTCTCAATCAATCCCGATCTCCTCGATGCTCAAGAAGGCGACATCATCGGCACGCTCGGTAACAGCGATGCCCTCTACCATCACGCAAAACGTGCATGGGATGACGCACTCGCACTCGGCGAACAGTTCGGATACCGCAACGCCCAGACAACCGTCATCGCACCAACCGGCACCATCGGTCTTCTCATGGACTGCGACACCACCGGCGTGGAACCCGACTTCGCACTCGTTAAATTCAAAAAACTCTCAGGTGGTGGCTACTTCAAAATTGCCAACCAATCACTCAGGCCTTCCCTCCAATCGCTCGGCTACGACGATGATGAAATCATCAACATCATGAAGTACGTTATGGGCACGCTCAATCTCGACGTCCCAATCCCCGAAGACGATCAGCAACGTATGCTCTCCGAGTTCCTCATTGAACATGGTCTGATTAAGGATGACATCGACAAAGCCATTGATGCCCTCCCAACCATCTTCGAACTCCCACACGCACTCAACGCATGGACGCTCGGCGAGGATGCAATCGAACGTTTAGGTCTCACCGATCAAGCAACGTCACCAACCTTCAACCTCCTCGAATCTCTCGGCCTTACTGATAAGCAAATCAAACAACTCAACAAAATCGTCTGCGGCACGCAAATGATCGAAGGCGCACCTGGTCTCAAAGAAGAGCACCTCCCTGTCTTTGACTGTGCAAACACCTGTGGCCCGGATGGCAAACGCTACATCCTCGCCGAAGGTCACATCCGCATGATGGCTGCAGCACAACCATTCATCAGTGGCGCGATTAGCAAAACCATCAACCTCCCCAACTCAGCCTCCGTTGAAAACATCAAAGAGTCCTACCGCCTCTCATGGGAGCTTGGCCTCAAAGCCAACGCCCTCTACCGCGATGGGTGTAAACTCTCCCAAGTGCTCAACAACAAGGTTGATGCCGACGACGAGGTCGAAGATGAAGAAGCAATCGAAGCCGCTCAAGAAGAAGTCGCCGCCGAAGTCGCTTCCATCGCAACGACAAATGAACCTGTCGAGAAAATCGTGGAGCGTATCGTCGAACGACCATTGCGTCGCCGTCTCCCCGATACACGAGCCAGCAAGACTCACAAGTTCAACGTCGCAGGCCATGAAGGCTACCTCACCGTCGGCCTCTATGAAGATGGTAACCCCGGTGAACTCTTCATCACTATGGCTAAAGAAGGTTCAACCATTGGTGGCCTCATGGACTCACTCGGCACAGCGATCTCTGTCGCACTCCAATACGGCGTTCCAATCGAATCGCTCGTCAACAAGTTTACGCACCAGCGTTTCGAACCCGCCGGAATGACCCATAACCGCGACATCCCATTCGCCAAATCTCTCGTCGATTACATCTTCCGTTGGCTCGGCATGGAATTCATTCCAGGCTACCGTGCAGCCAATGCACCTAAGCGTCCCAACGAAGACAAGAAAAAGGAAGCCAAGGCCAGCGAAGCGAAAGCCAAATCACTCGCCAGCTCCGACCGTATCAAAGTAAGCACAACCAACGGCGATTCTCTCGTCACAGATCCCGCAAAACGCATCACCACAACGGCAGAACCAGTCACCGCCGCAGTAACCCCCAAGGCCGAAACCAACGCCGATGGCACGCAAAACTCAGCACTTGCAGCAGCCATGCGTGAAATGCAAGCCGATGCACCTGCATGTGATGTTTGTGGCACAATCACCGTTCGTAACGGCACCTGCTACAAATGCATGAACTGTGGCGCTTCAATGGGCTGTAGCTAAGACCAGATAACTTATGATCTCCATTTAGCCATAACCGAGCATTGATACAAACAAAACAGCCTCACGGTTTTTAAGACCGAGAGGCTGTTTTTTTCATACCTTTCATACATACAATCTGTGGCAGATTCGTCGATCATCACAAGTTCGACTCAACAGTAAGAGAACGCAGAAAATGGCAAACAAAGCAGCACTTGGTCTTGATTTTGGAACAGAATCCGTACGCGCCATCCTCGTCGATCTTCAAGGCAATGAAGTTGGTGTTGCAACAGCAAACTATAAGCACGGACAAATCACTGAATCTCTTCCGACAACCGGCGAAAAGTTGCCCCACAATTTCGCTCTTCAGCACCCACAAGACTGGATCGATCAAACCGCTGAAGCCGTTAAAAAAGCCGTTTCGATTGCTGGCATCAATCCAGCAGACATCGTTGGCATCGGCGTCGACTTTACCAGTTGCACCATGCTTCCCACTAAAGCCGACGGCACCCCCTTATGTCTAATCAACGATTACGCTTCAAATATTTTTGCATGGCCAAAACTATGGAAGCATCATGGCGCCATAACTCAAACTGAACGTATTAACAGGGTTGCGATCGAACGCAACGAACCCTGGCTCTCACGCTACGGCAATATCGTCGGTCTCGAATGGTTCTTCCCAAAAGTTCTCGAAACACTCGAATGTGATTCAGATATCTACAATGCCGCTGACGTCTGGATTGAAGCAGGAGACTGGTTCGTCTGGCAACTCGTCGGCGCATCATCGTCATTCAACAAAAAACACATCCCTCGCTCAACCTGCCAAGCTGGCTACAAAGCACTCTGGAATTCTCACTCCGGCTACCCCTCCACTGATTTTTTCAAAGCACTCGATCCACGCATGGCCAACATCGTCACCGATAAAATGCCCGGCAAACTCAAACCTCCCGGCGAGAAAGTCGGCGAACTCTCCGAGCGCATGGCCAAAACCCTTGGACTCGTTCCCGGCATACCCGTCTCCTCTGCCATCATCGATGCACATGCTGGCGTACCCGGCGTCGGAGCCGCTGACCCCGGCATACTCGTCATGGTCATGGGCACATCTTCCTGCCACATGCTCAACAGCACCAACGAAGTTGACATCCCCGGTATCGCAGGAGTCGTAGAAGGCGGCATACTCCCCGGATACTTCGGTTACGAAACTGGCCAAGCTGCTGTAGGTGATGCTTTCGCCTGGCTTCGAAGCACACTCAACACCGATTTCGACAAACTCACCTTGCTTGCTGAACAGGCAGGCATCGGTTCCGATGGTGTTCTCTGCATGGACTGGTTCAATGGCTGCCGCACCCCACTCATGGACGGCTCCCTTACCGGCGCTTTTAAAGGCCTCGCACTCCACCACAACCCCGGCCACATTTTCCGATCACTACTCGAATCCTCAGCATTCGGCTTCAACTGGATCCTCGACTGCCTGACCTCTCGCGACATCGCAATCAACCGCCTCATCGCCACCGGAGGCCTCCCACATCACAATCCGCTGCTCATGCAGATCTACGCCGATGTCTCCGGCAAATCGATCGAAGTTCATCCCTCAACCCAAGGCCCAGCCGTCGGTGCAGCCATGCTCGGCGCCAACGCCGCCCCATCTTCCGTCACAGGCTTCAAAAACATGCAGGAAACCATCACCGCAATGTCCGCTCAGCAACCCCCACTCACCCGCATCAATCCAATCCCAGATAATCACAAACAATATCAGCCTATCTACAAAGACTACCGCGCTTTCGCCAATTCACTACGTTGAAGCAGACTGGCTTAGAAAACTTTTATGACAATGATTGGCAGAGCAACGCAGCAAGTCTTCACGCAAAAGCTCAAATCAGAACAACTTCAAACAATTTCTAAATACCTTCGTATAATGTCCAATATATGAAGGTATTTTCTATCCATTTCGCATGAGGCATATCTTGCAAAATCAACCGCAACCAACAATCGAACAAGCAACCCCTAGGCTTCCCATCATCGCATCTGCCTCGCTTCTCATCACTGCTCTTCTCCCCGCTGTCGCACCTTTCTATGCTTCACTCTACCTTGATACACTTCCCGATCCTAACACGCCACTCATCACCATACCCGCCTTTGGCCCGTCCGCCATTGTCTTTCTTAACCTCATCGCGATCATCATTGCCGTTTTCTCAATCCCGCTTGCCAATCGTAGCGGTGCAAAATCGTTCCCACTGCTAAACGTATTCATCCTCATTCCTATCGCCTGCCTGCTTTACCATGCAACCCAATCTTACGACAACGCACTCCTCGCCTCCTCATGGATCGCCGCGCTCACCACAGCCCTCGCCACACTCTACCTCGCACAATTTCAACAAGTACAAAAGATCATCATTGCCGCCTTCGCTGCATTACTAATTCCGTACCTACTAGATTCAATCTGGTACCTTTTTGTGGAACAACCGCTCACGGTTCGCACTTTTATTGAAAATGAGCAAGCCGAACTCCTCGCACGCGGATGGGAAGCCGGCTCCACACAACACCAACTCTTCCTCCGCCGTATGCAATCACCCGATGCACTTGGCTCCTTTGGCCTTTCCAATGTTTTTGGCTCCATCCTCGTCACCATCATTCTCATCACCACAACCCTCACGCTCCATGCGCTCGCCCAATCTAATCGCAAGTTAGCTCGCATCATACCACTTGCCATCATCACCCTTGCAGGTCTCTTCACACTTTACTACACCCACTCCAAAGGCGCACTCGGTGTCCTTCCACTCGGTTTCCTTCTGCTCATCGCGTTTTTCATTACATCAAAAAAACCCTTCAAATCCAGTAAGTATCTCCTCACATGCCTTGCTTTGGCGATCGTACTCTTCCCATTCCTACTCGTCATCGCCCGCGGTCTACTCGGCGCTCCAGAAACCCATGAAGGCGAACGTTCACTTCTGTTCCGCTATCAATATTGGCTTGGCTCATGGAACATCTATACCGATTCCATCACAAACATCCTCCTCGGAACCGGCCCGGACAACTTCCGTTTCCAATACCTCATCCATAAACTCCCAGCCAACCCTGAAGACGTCATCAGCGCCCACAGCATCTTCATCGACTATATCGCAACCCTCGGCCTCGCCGGTATCCTACTCACCATTGCCGCACTTTCACTCATCATTAAATCCATCATCAATTTCACGCAAGTACTCAACACTCCAGAAGAATCTCAAACTTCCAACCCTTTCACACCTCGCATCACACTCGCGCTCGCAACTTTCATCGCCGCCTTAACCCTCGGCTTGCAATTCTACATCACACAACCAGAGCAATATGCAGACACCGCCATTCTTTGGCTTATCTCACTCATCGCCTTCATCGCCACTTTCTTCATCATCACTCATGCACTCGCCATTCCAACTCGAATTCAATCAATCGCACTCATAACAGCAGCCGTCGTGATTCTCGCCCATAGTCAAATCGAAATGACCTTTTTCCAATTCACCTCAGCTCCGATCGCCTGGCTCATCATCACCGCCGCATTCGCCTCAACCATCAAACCATCCAAAGCCTCGCGGCCCAAGTCTAATACGCGCATTGCCCTTATCACCACCATACTTCTCGCAATAACCGCAATCGCAACCTTCACCCTGATCACCCGTCCCATCAATCAATACCAAACCCTCCTTGTAAACGCAGAATCAGCCCTACATCAGCGCAGTTACTCACGCGCACTCGATCTGCTCGACAAGGCTGCCGCCGAACAGCCCACCGCTAACACCGCACAAAAATCCCGCATCCTCGTCCGCAGCAATATTGTCCTCCTCTATACGCAACGTAACAACAAACCATCCGCAATCAAATATCTAAATCAGGCCATTAATAACGCTCAAAACTACATCATTCACGCCCCCGGCGGCGCCGCGCCCTACCGCTACCTCATCCAACTTTATGAACTCGCCAACCGTGAGAACCTCTTGCCAAACGCATTAAATGACTCGCTCCACCCCGCAACAGAAGCCGTCAATCGTAGCCCCTACAGTCTGCCCGATTACCTCAAACTCGCCGATATCCAATACCAACTTGGCGATCGTACTGAAGCACAAAATATCTATCGGCACATACTTTCGCTCAACGATCAACTCTATCTTGATCCCGGTAAGCAACTCACTTCCAATCAACTTGAGTTAGTCAACAGCCGTCTTCAATTCACCCCACTCGAACAATAAAAAAACGACGCACAAAGCGCCGTTCTAATATTTCAATTTTCATTCTTTAATCTACGGATTAATTTTCAGCGTTTGCACATCAATACAAGCTACATCACACCTCTCGACAATAATATCCATCATCTTACGGGCATCTTCTTTCGATTCACCGATCACAAACATTGCTGACCCCGAACCTGTCACATGGACTGGTTTGTGCACCGCTTCGTAAATCCGGCCTCTCAACTCACCCAATCTCGGCTGTACCTTCTCTGCCGCTTCTGCCAAATCATTGAATGGCCCATCCGCCTTCAATTTTCCACCCTTAATCAGCGACCAAACCCCATCGTGATCTACATCTTTATGGTCTTCAGACATTTCATCAAATGCGTTATACACCTCTGCCGTCGCGCACCCAACATTCGGCATAATCAGCGCTAAATGCACAGGCTCCAAATGCGTCATCGCCTCAATCACTTCCCCATACCCAGTCGCCATCGCGCTCGGCTTCCCCAAAAATGCTGATACAGCAAACCCCACATCGCACCCTAATTCTGCGCCCATCGCAATCAAATCGTCATCCCCAATCCCCAGTTCAAACAGTTCATTTAGTCCCACCAGCATGCCAGCCGCATCACTCGATCCGCCTCCCAATCCAGCACCCGCCGGAATATATTTTTTAAGAGTCACCTCAACCGGCGGTATCTTCTTTTCAACCCGCCGTTTCATCAACTGATGCGCCTTATAAACTAGATCTTTCTCAACATCCCAGTCCACCGCCTGTCGTACCGAAGCATCCTCAGAGAAACTAATGTGGTACCGATCCTCAATCCCCTCGATACACTGCACCGATAACTGATCCCAAAAATCCACCGCAACCATCCAGCTTACAATCGGGTGATAACCATTCTCCTGTGCCGCGCCAACCGACAACGCCAAATTTACTTTCGCAGGGCACAACATCTCCGCCTCAGCATATGGCTCAACATGCGTCAATCTGCTTGTCATCAGCTTGCTCCGGCTTCTCACCCCACATGATTGATATCCACTTCCCACTGCTTCACAACTCAGGTATTACAACAGCGTCACATCTTCCTCGTCCCGTTCCCTTGCATCGACAAAACGAGGCTCAGGTGCACCACTTTTCTCACTACCACGATTCATCCGCGGCGGCGGCGGCGATGACTGCACAATCACAGGTGTCAATCTCGGGGCAGGGGGCATCGGCGAACTCGCCACATGCTTCTCGCTTGGAAACGACATCTTCGCCAATACATCATCCACCGAACCACTCACCATAATATGTCCGTGTAACCCCGCCCAGAACCCTTCCACTAAATCTTCTTGCGTAAAACGTCCTCCCCACGCCTCAATAATCTCATCCAGCACCCGTGGCACACCCATTCTGCCAGTATCAGCCACTGCTTCAGCACGATCCCTTCGAGCGTCCATCGCAATCCAGAACATCAACTGGTACAACGACAAATCCTCAAGCGCAATCTTCACATACATCCCAACCGACGGTCGAACCGTATGATGTCCCTCCAACTGATCCAGCACCGGCTCAAACCGGCGCTGCAATACCGCATCCAGTAGCTCACGTTTATCCTTGAAATACCGATAAATCGAACCAACCGCACAGTCCAATCGCTTCGCGATCTTTCTAATCGTTGTCCCGTCATACCCGGACTCAAGCAGACACGACAACGTTGCATCGAGTATTTGCTCTCGACTCAAGTTCGCCGGTACCTTCGTTTGCTGTACACGCCCGCTGTTCTGATTGACATAATCCAGCGGTAACCTGGAAGTGACTTCAAATCCATCATTCATAGAGGCTATTCCATCAGCCATTTGTGTCATAGTTCACCTCCTTGTGAACACATCTAGTCTCTACGCTACCACGTCAACTGTCAAGACAGTCTCTACCCCCAAACTCATTTTCTGGAAACAGTTAAAACAGGTAATCTATCTCCCCTCAATCCTATCACGCCTCTCAGTTTCAGCGTCAATTACCCAAATTGCTTTCGCTGACGTGCCGTACCAATATTCATCTGCTTCCGGTACTTCGCAACCGTTCTTCTGGCGATATCAATCCCCGCATTCTTTAGCGCCTCAACCAGAGAATCATCACTCAACGGCTTCATCTTGTTCTCGCCATCAATAATCTCTTTCAACTTCGCCTGTACCGCACTCCAACTCACCGATTCACCATCACCAGTCTCCGTGCCACCCGAGAAAAACATCCGTAGCGGATAAATCCCGCGCGGCGTCTGAATATACTTCTCATTCACAGCACGACTCACCGTCGCGACATGAATCCCCAACTGATCCGCTACCACCGTCATCGGTAGCGGCTTCAATGCCTGCTCACCTACATCAAAAAACTCACGCTGTGCATTCAGAACCACATTCACAACGCGCAACAACGTCGAACTCCGTTGATGCACCGCATCAATAATCCAGCTCGCAGACCGAATATTGTTATTGATAAAATCTCTCGTTTTCTTTTCTACCCCTTTGTCTTTTGCCATCTCCGCATACGACTCGCTAATCTGAAGCTGCGGCAACCGCTCGCTCGCCAGCCTAGCCACATAACAATCCTCGTCCTCAATAAAATCAACGATCGCATCAGGCGTAATTCGCTGCGGACTCTCATCTGCCAGCAATCTTCCTGGATGTGGCGTGAACTGTCGCAACTTCGCAATCGCCGCCGTAATATCCTCCATTTCCAGCCCCGTCTTCTTCGCGATCATCGGCAGCTTATTCCCCTCAATCTCCTTCAAATACTCATTCACCAGCAATCGCTCTACCGCCAGATCCACACCCTCATTCCGCATCTTCGCATCAATCTGCAACAAAAAGCATTCCCGAATATCCCGCGCACACAACCCTGTTGGCTCAAGCGTTCGTTGCAGCGCATAAATCGTTCCTTCCAGAAGCTTCTCATCCTTCAGATCCCCCGGCGCCTGATCCAGCAGCACCGAATCTTCCGTCCGCAGATATCCATCACCATCCACAAACCCGATCAAGTACACGCCCATCAGAATTTCTTCTTCAGGCAACTCAACCATCCGCCATTGATCAATCAACTGCTCATACAACGAAGCGCCACGCGCCGCCGTGTTCGCCATCGCATCAATCTTTGCATCACGTTCCCCTGTTCCTTTCGCCGCCCGCTGCTGAAAATCAATCTTTTCACCCGTCCCCGTTGTATTCGCTGCCCACGAATCCCCATACTCTTCCGAGATATTATTCAGCCGCTCAAAATCATCCCCTGTGTTCTTCGCTTCCGCATCATCCGAAACATACAGCTCCCGCTCACCCTCTCTCGAATCCCTCTCCTCTTGCTTCAACTCAGACGCAATCTGCTTCTCATCACTCCCCGGCTCCTGCAGCTCTAACGTCGGATTATTCGCAAGCTCTTGCTCAATCCGCTCCTCAAGCGCCTGCTGCGTCATCTGCAGGATTTCCATGCTCTGAATCATCCGCGGCGCCAGCTTCATCTGCTGACTCAACCGCATATGTTGTCCTGCATCAATTCGCATATTCAGGCATTTCCTCAAACCCGTCATCTGCCTGCCAGACACTCAACCTGACAACCCGATGCACTACTGATTCAAATCCCATTCAGCCACCAATCCGTCAGCAGCCGATCCCAATACCACCCCTTTATATCCTCCCTAAGCCTATCCCCTTATGTCATCTGATTATATCTACTTCGTAAACCGCACACATAAACAAAACGTTTTCAACCCTCGTTCGTACCCCGCAATAGCATAAGCCCCTACCTATCCATGCTAAACCCTGCTTCTTGACTGGATCGCATCCGACAACACCGTCTTGGATAGCCCCGCAAGCACCGAGCCCGCAGGCATCCCCCTTGCTAACCTCGTGACCTTTACCCCCATCGTCTCCAGCGATTCAGCCAGATACATCGCCGTCCCATCCCCTTCCAATGTCGGATTCATCCCCAAAATCACCTCCTCCACACCCCCACTTCTGACCCGCTCTAATAGCGGCTCAATATTCAGATCACCCGCCTCAATCCCATCCAGCGGCGCCAACCTCCCCATCAACACGTGATACATCCCCTTGTAACTCCCCGTCTGTTCCAGCATCGCAATATCACTCGGTTGCTCCACCACCAAAACCACACCCTTCTCCCGGCTTCCATCTCGGCATATCGGACATGGGTCAACCTCACTCACATTCCCGCACACACCACATACCTTCAAGTCCGTCTTAAACTTCCGAATCGCATCCGCCAGCCCAAAACTCGACTCCGCAGGCTCCCTCAACAGATAAAACGCAATCCTCTCCGCCGAACGCGTACCGATCCCCGGCAGCTTTCGCAGCTCGTCCATCAACACCTCAAACGCTCGCTTGTTTTCCGTTTTTCCCATGCCCCACATTCTAGCTCAATTCATCCCACCACGCCCCCCAAACCAAGGGTTCCACCCCATCACCTCACCCTTACCAACTTCCGCCTTTACCAGCTATGATGTCTGTATGAAAGACGACGACCAGGTCTGCCTCTGCTACCGCGTTTCAAAACGCAAGATCGTAAACTACTGTAAACGTGAACGCCCACCCGTCGCGTCCCTCATCTCCCAATGCCTTTCCGCCGGAACAGGCTGCGGCTGGTGCGTCCCCTACCTCAAACATCTCCACAAACAAACCCTTGAAGGCAACCCCAATCCCGACCTCTCACTCTCCCCCGAAGAGTACGCCAAAAACCGCGCCTCATATCGCAAAAACAAGAAACGTCCCTCATCTTCTACCAGTTCCTCAGATAGGTAGATCCAATGGATAGACACTTAATTCTTTGTATATTTTCTGTATAAATAATTGCAGATCGCTATTTAGTAATCCCAAATCATATTCTTCAAATTCAAATACTGTATTGCCATAATGTCTTACCATGCATGCCGCGGCATACTTTGAAAGCAACACATTTGATGACACGCACTGTTCCCATAATTTATGGCTACCCATTTCTTTCGAATGTTCGACGACCAAACGTAAACCATCTAAATGTTTTTGTGCTGTATCTTCAGAAGATTTGTTGAGTAAATATGTATATGTTTGACGGATTATTTCGTTCGGTACAACGCATAAATAATCCATCGCACGTTTTCGAACATATTCGTTATCATCACACAACTTCTCGAGCACACGAATAACAAACTGAGGGCTAGTTCTGATTGTAAATTTGGTCATTAACGCATCAATAGCATCAAATCTTACACGTGATTTTGAATGCGATAAGTATTTAACTAGATACGCATCCAATTCAGTCGCTGTACTTCCTAACTCAGAGGCTACAAATACAGCCAATTCGCCTAATTTCCCCTCTTGTTTGAACATGTCTTTCAAATGTTGTTTAGATAGACCACGTAAAAACAAATTCAATATTTCATAGGCGACGTTATCATCGTCGTAATCACTTTGAATATATTTTTTGAGCAGTAGCTCGAAATGTTCTGATTGCTTATTCATATTTATACCATACATATTTCTCATATGTATTCATGATTGCTTACTTAAATCTTATTTTGAGCTTCAGGTTGTCAACGATCGCTTTGCAAAAACCCTTCGCATGCTTCTTGAAACTCACAGGCCCATAATGCTGCTGGAAGCACAACGGATGCACTAAATCCATCGGCTTACCTGTGATAACATCCAGATCACGCCGCAAATCTAATTCTCCAAAGCGTTCCCTTTTCACATACAGCAACATGTTTTGTCTGTACCAATACGGTATCTGATCATCATGCCAAAACATTGGCCGTAGAAAATCTATAGGCACATAATCCCACTGAGCAAAAATCTCTGCCCAATAGCGCGGCCATTGCTCATTAACATGCATCCGTCCACCTTGTCCCGGTATCGCTGCAGAAAACAACACAAAATCCGAAGCCATCACCAATGACTCCACGAAATCCTTAGCAGAGCCCGGCTTGATATGTTCACCAACTTCAAGCGAAATGGCCAAATCATAACGTTCATCAAGTGTGATCTTCTGATCCAAATCCACCCTGCGAAATTGTTCAGCATCTATCTCAAGTGATTCATCTTTCACCCAGTCGCCATCTAATCCCAAAACATCATGGACACCTAAGCGCTTAATAGTTGAAAGCCAAATACCACTACCGCAACCAAAATCAACCACAGAATTTATCGTGGGTAAAAAATCCAATACCGCAGGCATCATGACCTCTGAAGCGTAATCCACCGTCTGTTGATAGCCTTGCTCCTCGTACAAATCGGTATACAACTCGTGAGAACTCATCGCTCATGCCCTTCCCTAAAAATCTTAAAAAGTGCAAATGCATCAACCCTAAAAGTATCGTTTGGATAACGAACGATATCGTGACGTAAGCAAATGAGGCAATCAGTCGTAATGCCTTAAAGAGCAAACTGCCAACATGTGTTATGGTTGCCTATCAAATGCTTAACGTATGAAATGTATTGCAAAGCTTTCTAGATACTTCAAACAATACGAAATCAATCTTACAAATAAACTGACGTGTTATGCATGATTAGCACATGATCCTCACGCATATCCTGGCATTAATCTTAAAACACATTCATATCACGCAAAATGCCAAATGATCCTGTCAATTTTCACACTTTTGCGCGCACGAAATTTACAAACCATCAAAAGTTAGCCTTTTTTTCGCCAAAATGGATTCATTTTGAACTCAAACTGGCAAATGCTGTGCGAAAACGATACAAAACGTGCATTTCTTGAATTTCAGTTGTCCGAGAAACGTAACAACTTAATCATGCACAACTAAGAATTTCCAGAAGCGCGTTTGTGTGCGGATAGAAGGGTGTTTCAGCACCAATTGCAAAACAAAACGTGCGCACAAAAACCTCAAATTCATTCCGCATATATATGTAGTAGCATCAGATTGCGCTGAACATCGAAACAACAGTCAAGATGCATCATCCTGCCCATATTCCACGACAACGCTCAGTTGTGTGCGACATATTTTCACCCCAACCTCAACCCCGCTATCATGTACGCATGAAGCCAAAAACCCTGATTATTCGTACCGCGGGAACCAATTGTGACCTCGAACTCTCCCATGCTTTTCAGCTTGCTGGTGCAGAAACCGAGACGCACCACCTCAACGATCTCATCGAAAATCCCGATCAGATCGCCCGCTTCGACATCATCGGCTTCCCCGGCGGATTCAGCTACGGCGACGACGTTGCAGCCGGACGAATTCTCGCTAACCGTTTGAAGCATCAGCTTTTAGAGCCGCTTCAAGATGCCGTCAAACGCGGCGTTCCCATGATCGGTATCTGCAATGGCTTCCAGGTTCTCGTCAAGCTCGGCCTGCTTCCCGACCCGCACGCAGCCGTCCAAACCGTCACACTCGCCGACAATACCAATCCACGCTTCCTCGACCGTTGGGTCGGCCAAGAAGTTGATTCCCAAACCAAATGCATCTGGACGCAAGGCCTAACCAGCTTTGAACTTCCAATCGCTCACGGTGAAGGCCGCTTTGTCACGGAGAACGACAACATTATCGCGCAACTCAAGGCTAATAAACAAGTTGCAATCCGCTATCCGCAAAACGATAACCCCAACGGCTCCGTCGACAACATCGCGGGTATCTGTGATCCAACCGGCCTCATCCTCGGGCTCATGCCTCACCCCGAACGCTATATCGATGCGACGAACCACCCCCAGTGGACACGCCAGAGTGAAGAAGTTAAATCCAATACACCAGCGGGTTTACAGTTCTTTATTAACGCAGTGAGTTATGTCAAAGATCGTAACGGCGCAACGGTTTAATACAAACGACAGACAATCGTACAATTCGTTGAAAATAAAGACGATATAAATTTCATTAACCCCCCTCATCGGCTGGCAAGCTGGACGAAGGGGTGTATAATGTCCGATTCAACTGATTTGCAGCTGGATTTATTGATACGTGTTGTATCAACCTGACTGCAGGCAAGGCTCGTCATACCCGACGGGCGACCCGAATGTTGTCAGCGGTAAGTTGCCGTTGCCGGGTAAGTTATAAATGTAAGGGAACAATTTTACATGGTTAATCAGAGTCTCATCTCCTCACTTTCTATCGAAGAAACCGAAGCATTTGACCTGCTGGCTGCCGAATTCGGCTCAGCGGTTGCTGACGGCGATATGGAAGGTTTGATTGAAGGTCAGATCGGCGATTTCAAGCCGGGCACAATCCTTCAAGGCAAAATCATCGGTTACGCTGGCGACGACTTCCTCGTTGAAGTTGGCCTCAAGTCTGAAGGCGTTCTGGACAAGAACGAATTCGATGACGCGGCTGACGTTGAAGTTGGCGACACCGTCGAAGTGCTTCTCGAAGAAGTCGAAGGCGATGACGGCATGGTGCAGCTATCCAAGCGTAAAGCGGATCGCATCCGTGGCTGGGAACGCATCATCACAGAAAAAGACGAAGGCGATACTGTTGACGGTAAGGTCATGCGGAAAATCAAGGGTGGCTTGCTCGTCGACATCGGCGTGCCAGTCTTCCTGCCTGCTTCACAGGTTGATATCCGTCGTCCTGCTGACATCGGCATCTTCATCGGCGAAACGATCGAAGCTCAGATCCTTAAGATCGACGAGCAACGTCGTAACATCGTCATCAGTCGTCGTAAGCTCATCGAAGAGCGTCGTACCGAACAGCGTCAGAAGCTTCTTTCAGATATCAAAGAAGGCGATCTGGTCAGCGGTATGGTCAAGAACATTGCGGACTTCGGTGCATTCGTCGACCTCGGCGGCATCGACGGTCTCCTGCATATCACCGATATGTCTTGGGGCCGCGTGAACCATCCTTCGGACATCGTCAAGCTCGACGAGAAGATCGAAGTCAAGGTTCTGTCCATCGACTACGACAAGGAAAAGATCGCTCTCGGCCTGAAGCAGAAAGATGCTTCACCTTGGGAAGACATCGAGCAGAAGTACCCACAGAACACACGTATTCGCGGCACAGTCACGAACATCATGTCCTACGGTGCATTCGTCAAGCTCGAAGAAGGTGTCGAAGGTCTCGTACACATCTCCGAGATGTCATGGACGCGTCGCATCAACCACCCATCAGAGATGGTTTCGATCGGCGAAGAAGTCGAAGTCGTTGTCTTGGACATCAACAAGGACAAGCAGGAAATCAGCTTGGGCATGAAGCAGACCGAGGTCAATCCTTGGGAACTCGTGGCCGAGAAATATCCTCCAGGTACGATCGTCGAAGGCAAGGTTCGCAATCTCGCATCATACGGTGCGTTCATCGAAATCGAGCCAGGCATCGATGGTTTGCTCCACGTTTCCGACCTCTCATGGACCAAGAAGC
Source organism: Poriferisphaera corsica (assembly GCF_007747445.1). Lineage (NCBI taxonomy): Bacteria > Pseudomonadati > Planctomycetota > Phycisphaerae > Phycisphaerales > Phycisphaeraceae > Poriferisphaera > Poriferisphaera corsica. The sequence goes on along the minus strand of NZ_CP036425.1, from coordinate 2,208,121 downwards.
TTTCGCATCCAAACGAAATGCTCAAGAAGGGCGAAACCATCAAGTGTATCGTTCTCGAAGTGGACCAAGAGAAGCAACGTGTTGCTCTGGGCCTGAAGCAGATGACCGAAGACCCATGGTTAGAAGCGATTCCTACACACTACCAGCCTGGTATGATCGTGCAGGGTAAGGTTACGAAGATCACCAACTTCGGCGTATTCGTCGAGTTGGAAGAAGATCTCGAAGGCCTGCTTCATATCTCCGAACTGGCAGACCACAAGGTCGAAAACCCACAGGACGTTGTCCAGGTTGGCCAGGACGTGGAAGTCAAGATCTTGCGAGTCGACCTCGACGAGCGCAAGATTGGTCTCTCGCTCAAGCGTGCTCAGTGGACTTCCGATCAGGAAGCAGCTGCAGAGAAAGCAGAAGGCGGCAGCAAGGGCGGAGCAGCAGACAGCGGTGCAGGCGGCATCGGTGGTCTGGGCGACGACCTTGGTCACCTCGGCACCGACAAGATTACTTTCGGTGGCGGCAACTAAGCAACGCTTAGAACTGCAAAAATTAAAAGAACCGGCTCGAAAGGGTCGGTTCTTTTTTTATAGATACTGAGAGAAGGTCATGCGATGTAAAAAACACTGCGCGTGATCTCCGGGTATTAGAAATTGGGCTTGTGAAGATTATTTTGATATTGAGTAAAAAGAAAAGGTGATGTGTGGAACATCACCTTCTCGAGGGGGGGATTATGTACGGGTTTTATGTTTTACTTCAAAATGTATGGCGAAAAGATTTACTGTGTTCTGTGTGATTGCGGAGCGTGCTTGCTGGCATTTACTCGTTTTGAAGCTTTGTATGTTGCGCTGCAGATTGTTCAAGTTCATTGATAAAACGGATCATGAATGGGAATGACGGTGGGACGACTTGGCCGTGATTGCAGTATTCTTGTTCGATGAGTTTGGTTTGTGTGTGGCCAGCGATTTTCATCATGCGATGGAGATAGGCGTTTTCTTCATAGCGGCCAAAGAGTTCGAGGTCACGATCGCCTGTAATGAGCAGCATGGGTGGTGCGTCTTTACGGACATGGAAGAGTGGGGCAAGGTCATCGATGAGTGGTTGTGTGTTTGGTATGCCGCGTTCTTTACGAATGGTGAAGTGGGTGATAGCTTGTCCGGTGATGGGGATGAGTGCGGCAAGACGGTTTGCGTCTATGCTGTGTTTGGCGAGCCAGCGTTTATCCAAGCCGATCATGCTGGTGAGATAGCCTCCGGCGGAAGCGCCTGAGAGATAGATTTTGTCGGGATTGCCACCGTATTGGGTGATGTTGTTGAAGACCCATGCCACGGCTGCGGCGGCGTCTTCGATATAAACAGGGGCTTTGACTTTGGGGTGTAAGCGGTAGTTAACTGCTACGACAGCGAAGCCTTTGTTGGTGAGTTCGCCGGGGATGTATTTATTGCCGGTGTAGAGGCCGCCGCTGTGTAGCCAGATGACAGTGGGAAAATTAGTTTTGTTGGTTGGATAGTAGATATCAAGCCGACAGAGCTGTGTTTGGTAATCAGTCGGGTTCTCGTCTGTGGGATAGAAAATATCGGATTTGGTGGTGTATTTAATTGGCTCGTCAGCGGCGGAGGCTGGTATGCATAGCATGAAGATACAGAAGAGTATGCAGGCGAAAATTAGTTTGAATGATGTCATTGGCAACTCCGGTATAATATAGCGTTAACGATATACTATACCGGGTTGGTATGAAATACCAGAATTTTAAATGTTTATGGCTGCTTCATTTCGAGGACGAGGATGTCGTCATCGGGTGGGCCGGAACGGAAATCGCGTAGTGATGTAGCGATTGAGTCGAGGAGCTCGTTGATATCGGTTTTGGCGGGAGCGGAGCGGAGTATGTTGAGGAAGCCATCAACGTGGAGCATTTGATTGTCGCTGTTACGGGCTTCGATGACGCCGTCGGTATAGGCGATGATTCGGTCTGTGGATTGTATGTCGAGTGTGTTTTCAGCGGGTTTATAGAGTTCGTCGGGGACAACGCCGAGCATCATGCAGGTTGAATCGAGTTGAGTGGGGTTGGTGTCGATGTTTTCCGGTACAAGGAAAGCAGGGGGGTGCCCGGCATTTGCCCAGATGAGGTGTTTTTGGCCTGTGATCATTTTGATGGAAATTGCGGTGGCATATATGGATTGCTTTGCAATGGTGAGGTAGATGTATTTGTTGAGGGCACGGACAACACGAGCGGGGGAGGCGTCGGGCTCTTCGGCATAGAGGCGTTCGAGTTCGCCGTGGAGACGATTGACGGCGAGTGCGGCGGTGATGCCGTGGCCTGTGACGTCGATGAGTGTGGCGGTGAGTGAAAGAAGGTTTTTGTTGGCGTCGTGTTTGTGGCGGATGTAGAGGAAGTCGCCACCTATCTGCTGCATAGGCTCGAAGTAGTATCGTGCTTGGATCGGCGCGTCGGTAATTGGCTCTGGGAAGAGCATGTTTTGGATTTGCTGGGCAGCTTGGAGTTCACGCTTTAAATCAGTGTAACGTCTGGTGAGACGGCCAATGTAGAATTCGGATGAATATTTACGAGCGCGAGCGTAGCAGAGGAGCAGGCCAGGGGCACCGGCGAGGATGACAGTGATACATCGAACGAAGGTTTCGCCTGTCCAGGTGGTATTGGCGAGTGAAACCATGAAGATACCAATTACCCAGAGAGGGACAACGGCTTTGACGGCTTCGCGCGGTGGCCAAGGAATGAAGATACATGCGAGAAGATAGAGGGCGAGAACGCCGAAGCTAATGTCGGTTGGCTTAAGTGCTTCTGCAAAGGTTGTTGTTGTGTAAGCTGCTGAGAGGCGATATTCGATATAAGGCCCGATGGCGAGGCCAGAGATGCCGTAGATGGCGATGGTCCATGTTATTGCACGCAGGAGTTTTTCACGGTTAGGTTTTTTGTGTTTGACTGTGAAGTATGCTGCGACAACGGTCATGATTGCAGGCGAATTGCCTATAAGGAATGCGAGTGTGAGGCGTGAGAATTCGCCGTGTTCGTGCTGGTATAGATCGATTGAGAGGGAGATGATACTGATAACAAAGATGGCAAGGAGTGAGAAGATACAGTATCTGAGAAAACGGCGTGTGAGCCATGCATGCCACGTTTCATCGAGCTCGGACGTGAATTCTTGTGGTACTATTTCTGGCATAGCCATCTCGGTCTATTCATCGGGTAGGTGGTGGTTTGTTTATAGACGAGCAGCGCGTTGTCGAAGCATATGGTCAGCGAGGACGATGGCAAACATGGCTTCGCCCATGGGTGCGAACCTTGGAAGGAGGCAAGGGTCGTGGCGGCCTTTGGTTTGGATTTCGGAGGGGGTGCCTTGCTGATCGACGGTGGGTTGAGCTTTTGAAAGTGAGGAGGTGGGTTTGATGGCACAGCGGAGGACGATGGGGAGGCCAGAGGAGATGCCGCCAAGCATGCCGCCGTGACGGTTTGTTGTTGTGGTGATTGTGTCGTTGTTGTTAACGAAGATATCGTTGTTTTGTGAGCCTTTGAGGATGGCTACGCCGAAGCCTTCGCCGTATTCGACGCCGGTGACGGCGGGGAGGGTGAACATGGCTTTACCAAGGTCGGCTTTGAGCTTATCGAAGACAGGCTCGCCCCAACCAGCAGGGACATTGGTGGCGACGAGTTCGGAGATGCCACCGATGGAGTCTTCTTCTCGGCGCATTTGTTCGATGAGCGCGATCATTTCGTCTGCTTTTTGAGAGTCAGGACAGCGGACGATGTTGGCTTCAGTTTGCTCAAGGGTGACTAACTCAGGGTTAGGGATGTCGGCGGTGATGTGGCCGATCTGTTTGACGTAGCCGAGGATGCTGATGTCGTGGGTGTGCTTGAGGAGTTTTTTGGCGACAGCGCCAGCGGCAACGCGGACATTGGTTTCACGTGCGGATGAGCGGCCGCCTCCACGATAATCGCGGAAGCCGTATTTGGCGTCGAATGTGTAGTCAGCGTGACCGGGGCGATAGAGTTGAGCGATATTGCCGTAGTCATGTGAGCGCTGATCTTGATTACGGATGATGATGGCGATGGATGTGCCGGTGGTTTTGCCTTCGAAAACACCAGAAAGGATTTCGGGTGAATCGGCCTCTTTGCGTTGCGTGGTGACTTTGGATTGGCCTGGACGGCGACGTTCGAGGTCTGGGATGAGGTCATCTTCGGAGAGTGGGAGTCCTGCGGGGACGCCGTCGATGATGACGGTGTTGGCGCGGCCATGCGATTCGCCAGCGGTGGTGATACGGAAGATTTGGCCGAAGGTATTGCCTGCCATGTTTGTGTCTCGCGTTTAATGAACCTTGTGGGTGTTTCTCCGTGTAATGTGTATTTTAACGGATTTTGGCCACAAGGGTGAGTGAGCTATTCAGTAGTTGTGGGTTCGGCGGGCGCGAGTGCGGCTTTGAGAATGGAGGTGTTCGGCAGATCTTCGGATGCGATCTGAAGCTGGAGCCACAGAAGTGAGGCTTCAAGTTGCGGGTCGATACCTTCGATGATGATTTTTTGAGCGGTGGCGTTGTCAAGACGCTTTCTTTGCTCGAGTTTTTCAATCTCATCGGCATCGGGGTTTTCAACTTCAATCGTCTGGTCATCAATAGCGGCGGTGGGGTTGCCATCTTTGTCACGGATGATGTCGACCGCCTGGCGGTAGAGCAGGGCGTCGGCGTCTTCGCGTGTGGTCATGTCGATATTGATGTCGGGCTCGATGCCCCATGATTGCATGGTTGGTTTGCGGTGAATGATGCGGCCGGCTGGGAGCATGTAGTATTGCGTGGTGAGTTTGAGGTAGGCGGATCGTCTATCGAGGGGATAGAGATCTTGGACGGAACCTTTACCGAAGCTACGAGAGCCAATGATGGTTGCGCGGCCGTAGTCTTGAAGGGCGCCTGAGACAATTTCAGAGGCTGAGGCTGAGCCTTGGTTGACGAGGATGGCGATCGGGAATTTGGGGTATGTGGTTCTGCGTTTGGCTGTGGCAACGATTGATTTTTCACCAGCAGCGTTCACGGTGGAGACGATGGTGCCTTCGCTTAGGAAGCGGTCTGAGACTTCGACGGCAGAGGTTAAGAGGCCGCCAGGGTTGAAACGTAGATCGAGGATGAGGCCTTTAATTTGATGCTGTTTCTGTAGGTTTTGGAGGGCTTTATCAAGATCTTTTGCGGTTTGCGGGAGGAACTGTGAGAGGCGGATATAGGCGATACTGTCATCGGGGTCGATCCAGTAATCCCAGCCGCCGGTTTCGGTGTGCTCCCAGCCACGGATTGATTCGATTTCGATTTCAGCACGATTGATGGTGAAGTCGATCGGGTCGGCTTGGCCTTTACGCTCGATGGTAAGGGTGACGGGGGTGCCTTCTTCGCCTGTGATTTCACGAACCGCGCGGTCAAGGGACCATGTGGAGGTGTTGGTGCCATTCACTTTGGCGATGATGTCACCGGCTTTGAGGCCTGCGCGTTGAGCCGGTGTGTTGGCGAGTGGTGAGACGACGATGAGTTGGCCGTCTTGTCGAGAGATTTGGATGCCAACGCCGTAGAACTTACCTTCAGTTGAACGAGAGAACGTTTCGATATCTTCAGGCCAAATGACGGCGGTGAAGTCATCAAGTTGGCCCATAGCGCCTTCTGTTAGTTCGTAGACGACGATTTCATTGGGGAGATCGACGGTGATGTCGTTCATGCGCGTAATTTCATCGAGAAGCTTAAAAGCATCGAGGAAGTTCATTCGCTTGGCTGGGTCGTTGAGTCTGTCTTGAACTTGTGTGAGGTAGGTTTTGAATTTGTCGACTTGCGGTTGATTGTTGAGGCCTTTGAATTCGGATTTGAGGGCTTTGGTGTTGAGGAGTGTGAGGAGATTTTTGACACCGCCTCGTAGGAGCGAGGTGTAACCGTTAGAGCCGGGTTGGTTGCGGTCGATGTGACGGCTGACGGCTTGACGGAGTGAGTCACGCAGCATGATGCTGTTTACGTTTTTAAGCTTGGATTTCCAAGAGTCGATTTCGATATCGATGGGTTCGGGAGCGTCTTCGCCTTTTTCTTTGGCGCGTCGCTCAGCGCGAGCTTGATAGAGATTTTGGAGTTGTTGTGGTGTGTAGAGTTGAAGCACACGAACGTGGGCTTCCGCGTTTTTGATCTGATCGGTGTAGATGTTCTGATTTTCGAAGAGGAGATCGAGGAGGCGATACATGGAAAGGGCGTCGACCCAATTATCGTTGTCAACGGCATTTTGCCCGCGTTGTTCGGCGAGTGAAACGACTTCTAACGTTTCTGGTTTTTTGAGGAAGTCCGATTTATTAATGGCAAGCGAGTGCGCATCAATGGCCGCGACGAGAGCGTCTTCGAGACGCTGGTTGTCAATGGCTTCGGCCATTTTTGTGATTGCTTCATCATAAGCATCCTGGCGCGTATCGTAGCGTTGGTTTTGATGCTCTTGGTAGCGTTCGATGGCTTGCTCGAGACGTGTGTATCGCTGATTGTCGGGGTCTTGTGATTTGAGTTGATCGATTTGCTTGAGGAGCGCGTCGTAGTTGCCGGTGTCGATGATAGCGGTGTAGTTGGCGGCATCCGAAGATGTGGGTGCTGGGGGTGTTTCAATTGCAGAGGCTGTGCGAGAGAGTGAGAGAATGAGGAAGAGAGAAAGCAGAAAGACAGCGCAGCGTGTAAAGACTTGCTGGCAGGAAAAACGTTCAAGTCTGTTGGTCGTAGTCAAAATGCGTTCCTCGAATTTATCTTCAGATTAACTAGTATTCTTAATTTAAACCGTTGCTGACCATTAGAACATTAGGTCAGGTGTATGAGATCTTCCATAAGAACCATACGTGTTTGAGGGTGGTTTCGGTTCGTGAGCAGCAGCGTGAATGTAAGTTAGTATCGGCTGAATTTAAAAAGACAGTCGATCATTGCTGCGGCAATGATCGATGTCGTTGTAATTTAATTGATGTTAGCCGTATCGGACATTGATTTATGCGGATTCCTTAATGGGAACTTGCATATCAATGAGAGGCTTTTTGCCAGTAATTGCGGCTTCGTCGATGACGTATTTCGCACCCTTATTGTTGAGTTCGGGCAGGTCATACATCAGTTCGAGCATGATCTCTTCCATCACGCTTCGTAGAGCACGGGCACCGGTATCGCGAGAGATCGCGCGGCTGGCGAGTTCTTCGAGAGCGTCTTGGGTAAATTCCAGCTCGGCATCCTCGATGGTGAAGAAGTACTGGTACTGACGTACGAGTGCGTTCTTGGGTTCTGTGAGGATGGTGACGAGTGTTGAGATTTCCAGAGGCATGAGTGGTGTGATGATGGGGAGACGGCCGAGAAGTTCGGGGATCATGCCGAATTCGTGGATGTCCTCGTGTGTGATCTGGGTCATGAGGTATGAGGTGTCTGAGGTCTTGTCGTCGACGGTCTGTTCGGAAGCGAAGCCAATGGATTTGCGTCCGAGACGTTTGCGAACAATGTCTTCGAGGCCGACGAAAGTCCCGGCGACGATGAAGAGGATGTTGCTGGTGTCGATTTGGATGTACTGCTGCTCAGGATGCTTGCGTCCGCCTTGCGGAGGAACGTTGGCAACGGTGCCTTCGAGCATCTTGAGAAGTGCTTGCTGAACACCTTCACCGGAGACGTCACGTGTGATGGAGACGTTCTGGGAGGTCTTGCCGATTTTGTCGACTTCGTCGATATAGATGATGCCACGTTGAGCGGCTTCGATATCGTAGTCAGCAGACTGAAGGAGTTTTAGTAGCAGGTTCTCGACGTCTTCACCAACGTAGCCAGCCTCGGTGAGGGTGGTTGCATCGCCGATGGCGAATGGGACGTTGAGAGTTCGAGCGAGTGTACGAGCCAGAAGTGTCTTGCCAGAGCCTGTAGGGCCGATGAGCAGGACGTTAGATTTGTCGATTTCGACGGGTGTTTCTTTTTCAGTTGCGGCCAAACGCTTGTAGTGGTTGTGGACTGCGACTGAGAGGGCACGCTTGGCAATATCCTGCCCGATGACGTACTGATCGAGAAACTCTTTCAGTTGTCGAGGGGTTGGGATGGAGCCAATGGATGTGCGGCCAGCATGAACCCGGCGACGCTCCTGTTTAAAGATGTTCTGGCAGAGCTCAGTGCAGTTGGCGCAGATGTAAACATCATTGGGGCCTTCGACCATAGGGCCGACTTCGCGAGAGCTTTTTCCGCAGAACGAGCAAGTGGTTACGCGTCGGCCTTTGAAGCCGTCACCGCCACCGCCGTTGGAGGAGTTGCCGTTGTTACCGTCGTTATTTGAATTGGAATTAGCCAACCCGCCATTACCTCCATGGTCAGCAAGTTTGATTCGTCATGAGGCTGCAAAGTCATTTTTGTGCTTGGGGGCATAAAAAAAGCAGCGTCACGTATTTCTCGTTTACATTGTCTAAGTTGTGATCGTCTATCTGACGGTCAACCCTTAGTGAAATAGCTGGACGGACCGTTTATTTTGCAGTCTATCCGTGCTGATCGAGATATCATATCCGATTAAAAGAGATTGTTGTGGGTGAGGCTTCCCTAAATTGCCCAGTTTTTCTGCTGTCGCAGATTATTGATTGTCGGGGGGCATCTTATCGGAAGAATCGGGGGAAATATCATCGTCCGATTCGTCTTTCAAGTCCAGTAACTCATCGCCAAGGTCGAAATCTTCTGGGCGTTGATCATCATTTGCGGTGATATTGTCCCAGTTGTCACTCTCCTGACTGTCTTCAGGGGTGTGAAGTGCGGCCTTACCTTGTGCGATAATAAGGGCTTTTGCAGCGGCGAATTCGTCGTCTGAGAGTTCACCTTTTTTGTGGAGATCGCGAAGATCAGAGAGGGTGTAGCCGACGTTGGAGGTTTCTGTAGAGCGGTAGACAAGTTTTTTAATGATCGCGGCGACGATACCGAGGAAAATGGCGAGGCCCACGATAATGCCAATCATCTGAAGAACGTCGACCGATTTCGCTGGGATGTTTTGAGATAAAATGGAGATCATGAGCGTACCCTGAGATCGTAGTAAAGGAATTGGGGTATTTTACATCAAAATGTGGGAAGGTTAATGGTGATTTTGAGAATATCTAAGTTGAAGTAAATAAAAACCGGCTGCTTGAAGCAACCGGTTTTATTATTGGTCGAATAATGGAGAGTTAATTACTCATCATCTTTCTTTTTTGCTGCAGCTTTCTTTTTAGAAGCCTTTTTCTTAGAAGCTTTCTTCTTAGAGGCTTTCTTCTTGGCGGCAGGCTTTGCTTCTTTTTCTTTAGCAGCAACTTCTTCGATCTCGGCTACTTCGAGAATCTTGTCGAGCGTCTTCTGCTCGCGGATCTGGAGGTAGAGTTGTTCGATCTCGCCACGTTTCTGCATTTCCTGACGGAGTTTTTCTGGGCGACGGCCTTGCTGCATTGCGTACATGGCGATCTGGCCATTGATCTCGTTTTCGTTGACATCGACGTCGAGCTCGCGAGAAGCCTTATCGATGATGAAGAAGAGCTTTAGTTGCTTCTTAGCGGCTTCTTCGGATTCGTTACGTGACTCAGCAAGCTGATCGGCGATCTCGTTTTCAGATGTACCGCGGTAGAGAGCTTCCATGCGCTGGCGTTGCAGGACACGCTCGATCTGGCGGCCGGTGAGGCCTTCAGGAAGTTCGAGAGCAACTTTTTCGATGAGTTGATCGTTGACCTGTGTGTACATATCAGACTTTTGCTCACGGTCTTTTTGTGCAACGAGCATTTCTTTGAGCTTGTCACGGAAATCTGCTTCGGTTTCCATGCCGACGTTTTTGATGACTTCTTCAATTGGAGCTGGCTCAAGACGTTCAATTGCATTGATCTTGATTTCGATCGCGATTGGCTTGTCTTTGATGTCATCGTTTTCGTGGCTGGCTGGGCCGTCCATCTCGATGGAGAGTTCGTCGCCAACTTTCTTACCGGCAAGCTTCTTGCCGAGATCTTCGACGACGATGCCTGCAACGTGGCCTTTGAATTCAGCGTTTTCGCCGTTGACCATGATGTAGGTATCGTGGAGGTGGACGATGACTGCGTCTGCGTCGCCCTTTTTGTCTTGCGGGTAGATGTGAGCGTCTGCTTTAAGGAAATCGCCAGCTTCGATTTTTGCATCAGCGATGGCTGCTGCTTTACCGAAACGCTCGCGGTAGCGATTGATTTCTTCTTCGACGTCTTCGTCAGTCACTTCAGCGGCTACTTTGGTGACCTTGATGTCTTTGAATTCAGGGAGATCAACTTCAGGTGTGATTTCGACTTCGACTTCGAGGGTGAGGTCGCCGGACTCTGGGAGTTCAATCTTGTCGGCGTTTTTCACGTCTGGTTCGCCGATGACGTCGAGTTCTTTTTCTTCGATGGCTTGGGAGTAAGCTTCAGAAAGGAGTTGACCTTTAGCATCGTCACGGATGCTGTCGCCGAATCGTTTTTGCAGGAGCCGACGTGGAGCGCGACCGCGGCGGAAACCGGGGATTTGTGCATCTTCCTGGAGTGTGCCGAAAGTCTCTTCGATCTTGGTTTTGATGCGAGATTCCGGAATGACAATCTTGAGCATCTTGCGTGCTGGGCCACTGTCTTCAACGCTGACGTTGAGTTCAGGGCGATCTTCTTTGGTTGCTTCTGACATAAGTCTGAGCCTTTGCTTCCCGCAGGGTCGACAGACGGTACAGCTGTCTTAACCGAACGGTTTACTGTGATAAATAGTGGGAAAGCAAGGGAGACGTGGGGTAGGGTTTTAGGAAAGCCTGTTGGCTGCTCTATCTGACCCACGCCTGGCAGAAACCCTAGTTTCATGATCTGCCGGTACCTCAGATAGAGAGAGATATTATGGCAGCTAGCTAGTCATAGATCAATAACGGACGAAAAATGTTGGAAAACTGCAATGCGAGTGGGATCGTGGCAATGTAAATATAAATATATTAAGGAATTAGAAGAATATGGGTTTTGTATATTGAGATGATTTGATAGCATTTTTTGAGCCGATGCGCCTGCATTTGGTTTTGGTTTGCAAAATAAACATTTTGACTTCGTTTTATTCGGAGGTTTGCCTTGAGATTTCAGAGGTTATTGCTGTGCCTATCAGTCATGATGACGGCTTTCGTGAGTTCGCATAGTGTGGTTAGTGCGAAAGAGGGAGGGCAATCAACGCGAGTAACCAAAGGATGGTCTTTTCATAAGGGGGATTTGGGAAGTCCTTGGGAGGCGTGGCGAACAAGATTCCTTGTGGAGTGGGAGAGTGTTACGCTGCCTCATACGGTGAATGCTCTTGATTCGGTAGATCCGGACGTCGAGTATTACCAAGGCCCGACCTGGTACCGCAAGGTCATGAAGATCAACAACCCATATAAAAATGGGCGAACGGTTTTGCATTTTGAAGGGGCTGGTCAGAAATCAGATGTTTATGTGTTCACAGAAAAAGTTGGTGAACATGAAGGTGGCTATGATGAATTCAAAATAGACATCACTGATCTGGCTAAAAAATACAAAGATAAGAAAGTTAACCGTGGACGGGGTGTGCCAATCTTGGTTCGTTGTGATAACTCAAGAGATGTTGAGCGGGTTCCCTCGGACATGAGCGATTTCGTTCAATACAACGGAGTTTATCGCCATTTAAATATGCTGTATTTGCCACAAGTTTCGTTGAGTCAAGTTCACATTAAAAGTGATGTCACGAAGCAACAAGCAGTTTTAAGTGTGAAGGCTAAGCTGTACAACCCAGATGAGATTAACGAGGCAGTTAGCTATCGGGTTGAGATTTATGATCCAAACGGCCGTTTGATATTGACTGAAGAGAGTTCGAAGCCAATATGGAATGATGAATCGGTTTTAGCTGAATTTAAGATTGACAACCCAGAGCTGTGGAGTCCGGACAAACCGAACCTGTATACGTGTGTTACGAAAGTGATTCGCGGATCAGATGAAAGTGAACGTCGGGAGAAATTTGGCTTACGCTTTTTTGAGTTCGTTAAAAAAGGGCCATTCAAACTCAATGGCGATCGAGTTCTGATTAAGGGGACGCATCGACATGAAGATCATGCGGGTGTTGGGGCGGCAATGAGTGATGAACTGATCAAAAAAGAGCTTGAGTATATCAAAGCTATGGGAGCGAACTTCGTTCGTCTGGGGCATTATCAGCAATCCCGAGAAGTACTGAAATTGTGCGATGAATTAGGCTTGATGGTCTGGGAGGAAATCCCATGGTGTCGTGGTGGTTTAGGCGGTGAGCGTTATCAGCAAGGCGCGAAACGAATGCTGCGAAATATGATTAATCAGCATTACAATCATCCATCCGTGATTATTTGGGGTCTGGGTAACGAGAATGATTGGAAAGGTGACTTTGTAAAATTTGATAAAGAAGCAATCAGAAGTTTCATGCGAGAATTGAATACTGAGTCTCATAAACTGGATCCGAGTCGGATGACGGGTATCCGGAGATGTGCGTTTGCGGCAGATATTGTCGATGTCTACTCACCATCAATCTGGGCGGGTTGGTACCGCGGGAAATTTATCGATTATAAGGAAACATCGAACGCAGAGATCGCGAAGAACGATCGTTTCATTCATATGGAATGGGGCGGGAGCAGTCATGCTGGGCGTCACTCAGAGAAACCAGATGAAGGGTTAGCTGGCATCGCGACTGGGCAAGGCACGGATGAACGTGAAGGGGATTTCTTGATGTCGGGTGGAGCAGCCCGCGCATCGAAGGATGGTGATTGGTCAGAGACTTATATCTGTAATCTCATGGATTGGCATCTTAAAGAGCAAGAAACGATGCCGAATCTTACGGGCACCGCTTTTTGGGTATTCAAAGATTTCGCAACACCGGTTCGCCCTGAGAACCCGGTTCCAGACGTGAACCAAAAAGGTGTCATGACGCGTGATTTGAAGCCAAAGGAATCATATTACGTCTTCAAATCATATTGGTCTAACGAGCCGACATTACGGATTTATGGGCACAGTTGGCATACACGCTGGGGGAAGCGTGGCGAGAAAAAGATTGTCAAAGTGTATTCCAATTGCCCAGAAGTGAAGCTGTATCTGAATGGGAAATTTGTTGGAAGCAAGAAACGAAATTCACAAGATTTTCCTGCTGCTGGTTTGAGGTGGGGGGTCGTGTTTAGGCCGGGTAGTAATGTGCTAAAAGCTGTCGGTGAATATAACGGCGAAACTATTACGGATACGATTAAATTCAATTACGAAACACGATCATGGGGGAAAGTCAATCGCTTGAAGATTGATGAGATTGAACGTGATGGTGATATCGTAACGATTGAAGTGACCGCATATGACAAGAACAACGTGATGTGCCTTGATTCAAGAAATTACGTCCGGTTTACGATTGCTGGTGATGGAAAGCTAATTGATAATTTAGGCACGCCAGACGGTTCGAGAAAAGTTCAGCTCGCAAATGCTAAGGCTCGAATTCGTGTCAAACTGGGGAAATCTGAATCGGTTGTTGGCGTTGTTTCCAAGGATGTAAAGAGTGTATTTGTGACACTCAAATAAACTCAACTATCATCGTTAATGAACTTAAGCTGCTGGTAGAGGGTTTCGATTTTTGGAACCTGAATGCCAGCAGCCTTTGCATGTCGGACGACTTGGCCGTGAATGGCTTCGATTTCCAGTGGACGGTTTGCGTCATGATCTTGTTTCATGCTTGGATCAAATGGCTGCATGACTGTTGTTTTGTGAAGAATATCTTGCATGAAATCCTCAGAGATAACTCGATTAACCGAAGATTTGGCGGTAATGCCCACCTCAAGCATAAGCTGCCAAGCGAGTTCACGTATGTCTGGATGAGAAGTCAATTGTTTTGTATTTGCTCCAAGTACAACGGATAGGCCATTAAAGGGAATGTTAAAAATTAATTTTTGCCAACGTGCTAGCGTGAGATCTTCCATGAGATCGATTGGGATGCCTGTGCCGTCAAACATCTCTGCGATCATTTTAATTCGATCCGTGAGACCTGATATATAATTGTTTTCTCGATAATCGCCAACGGACATCCAGCCATAGTCCTGATGCTCAATTACACCTGGGCCTTTTTTGATAGAGCAGATAAAGCAAAGCCCACCTATGACGCGATTAGGTCCAACAATTTGGGCAATTTGTTGTTCGATACCAATGCCATTCTGAAGAGCGAAAACAAATCCATCGTCTTTTAGGGCAGGGGGCAGAAGTTCTGAAAGTAAATGATTGCTGGTTGTTTTGAGTGCAAGGATTAAGATGTCACATTTCGGCATCTCATGAACTGATTGGTACGCGTTGACATTGTTGAAGCTGTAATCACCATTTGGAGAAAGTACTTTCAGGCCATGAGTTTTGACATACTCAAAATCACTGTTCAGAAGATAATGAACATCGAAGCCTTGCTTTTGTAGTTGTGATCCATAGTAGCCACCGACGCCGCCGGTTCCGATGACTCCGATTTTCAGGTTGTTACGCATGATACTTCTCTGAGTGAATAAGGTTGCGTGTAGAGATGGATTGTATCACTCGATTGGCAGCTCGGCTATCGATTCTGGTGCGGAGCCATCTTTGGTTGTCGGGGTGACGCATGTTCTGTCGCCGCCGAAATATACAACAGCGTTGGATCTTGGGCAGACGATATCGACACGGCGTGTTTGATCGATGCTGAATTTGACTGATTGACTATTGTCATGTGGCAAGTCAACGGACGAGCCGGGGGTCAGTGTGATCTGAAGATTAATAATGCGCTTTGAGGTTTGTAGCCAATTGATAACAATGAGGTCGGTGGACGTGGCGGTCACCTGTATGGAATTTTCATTGCGGCATATTGCAAAGTAAGTGGATGTGTGGGTGTCGGTCACTTCGACTTCTTGTGTTTTGATCGGCTGATGTTGCCGGTTGAATAGTGCAACATATTTATCTGTATAATCCGCCAAAAAACCAGGAAGTTCGGTGATAATTTCTTGATCACCAGATTTAAAGCGAGTCTGCATGATAACAGGGCGGCCGATATGCTTTTCTAGTAACGGTTCGTATGCATTGCCGGCTGCACCAAGAACCATTTGACCGATCTGATCCATATTTCCTTGCTGCCCTGTAAGAGCGTTTTGAGGTGATGCTTTAGAAAGTTGGCCAAGTAAGAGTGAAAATGCTTTGCTGAATGCGTCTTTGAGTGTGTTGAGAATGTTGCGAAACCCACGAATACATTGCCGCAATAAGCCAGGTGAGAATGTACGTTTGATTTGTTTTTCTCGGGCTGAATTCTCTTTAGCTGATTGTGCGGAATTGACACGGCAAATGGCGGAACAATTTACAAGATCTATATCATAAATAAGTGAACTTGCTTTGAGCAGACCATCACGGGTTTCATGAATCTTGTCATAATTGATTTCAAGCCCACTGCTAAAAACAAAAAGATCACCCCACATCGCCTCACCTTTATTATTGATATAGCTGACGTGGTAGTCGTGCATCAGTTTGAGGCATTTGTCTCGTTTTCTTTGGGTTACGATCACGCCAATGACAGCTGAAATAAAGATGAAGATAACAGTAAGGCCAAAAGAACCTTGGATGAGGACGTGCCACCAAGGTTGAGCGGGTTCAGCTGCTGCTTGAGCAAGTGTAAATATTTGGGATGTGATCATAGATTGCCTGCTATTGCCATTGGGTTATTGATGCAGGAATATTGTAATGGAGGTATCGGACGTGTGGTGAAAAGCGCATAAAAAAATGCTCCCGAGAGGGATCGAACCTCTAACCTCAGCTTTAGGAAAGCCGCGCTCTATCCAATTGAGCTACGGGAGCACTCAATTATCTTGATTAGACGTATTGTAGCTTGAATATTCGACTGAGCAAAGATGCACAAATGCTGAGGTTTGGCAGACTTATTTAGTCTGTGTACTTTCGTTTTGGAGTTTATTGTCGAGGAGCCATTCGTAAAATTCACTGGCTGCGTAGGTGCGCGTCCATGCGTCATGATCCGCATCTTCATAAATAGTCAGATGGGTATTGCCGCCCAAAGCTTTTATTGCTTTGACCATATCAATCGCTTCATTTACAGAGACTAGTGGGTCGTGTTGTCCGTGAAAAACCCATGAAGTGACTTGCCGGACAGCCAATGATTGTTCGACGTAAGCATGGCTTGATATCGGTGCTATCGCAGCGAAACGTTCGGGGGTTTTGCCGGCAAGAATCCATGTGCCATATCCGCCCATACTCATCCCTGTTACATAGATACGGCTACTATCCGTACGATAGTTAGATTCTACTTCATCAAGCAAGTTAGATAATTCGCGAGGATTCCAAGCTTCATTATCCTCAAGTTGTGGTGCTATAAGTATAAAAGGCAATTCAAGGGAACCGGTCTCGTATGCGATATTGGGGCCTACAGTCCTCAGCATATCAAAGCTGTTACCACGCTGTTCTGCACCATGAAGAAACAGCAAAAGTGGCGCTTTTTCTGAGCTCCGTTCATAGCCACGTGGCGTGTATACAAGATAGCGTAAGCCGTCAGGTGATGTATAGATTGTGCCTTTGCTTACAGGTTGGGGATTCGTTGGTTTAATGATTTTGCCATCTGTTACAGGTGACGCAGCACATGATTGCAAAACCAAAAGAAGCATCAAGAGGCCAATTGTTTTCAATGATTGATGATGATACTTCAATGTATGCATATCTGTTTCCAATGTTGATTTTAGTTGCTTGTATAAAGCATAACGAAAAATCATGGTCGAATGAACTACCATTTTTATGATTGCTGCTGTGACGCATTAGTCATGACTAAATATCTAATTCAATTGTAACGGGTGCGTGATCCGAACAGGCTAAACCTGCTTCACGATCAATCGTGATATTGCCAGCAATTCGAGAGGCCGCCTTATTGCCGAGTAGATAGTCAATGCGCCAGCCGCGATCTAATTCACGCGCTTTACCTCTGTTTGACCACCATGAATATGGACCATCAATATCACCGGCTTGCTCACGAACATAATCCGCATAACCCATCTGAATAAAATCACCCATCCATGCCCGCTCATGTGGCAGAAAACCAGATGATTTCTCGTTACTTTTTGCATAGAAAATATCACGCGGCGTATGAGCAATATTGAAATCACCACCCAGTAAGACTGGTGTACGTTTGGATTTCAACTTCCTTGCCCATGGCATGAAAACGTCCATCCATTTTTCTTTTTCAGCTTGACGGTGATCCCCACTTGAACCCGAGGGAAGATAAACGCAGACAACTTCAGTGCCCTTAACCTTTGCATGCAAAACACGACCTTCAGGATCAGAACCGTCCTCGTTGATCCCACGTGCAATGATTGTAT
Source organism: Poriferisphaera corsica (assembly GCF_007747445.1). Classification (NCBI taxonomy): domain Bacteria; kingdom Pseudomonadati; phylum Planctomycetota; class Phycisphaerae; order Phycisphaerales; family Phycisphaeraceae; genus Poriferisphaera; species Poriferisphaera corsica. The sequence continues at coordinate 2,190,825 of NZ_CP036425.1, read as the reverse complement.
GTGGATCGCGTGTCCAGATGGCAGTACCTGAGTAACCCTTTTTCTCTGCAGGATGCCACGTGACGTGCCAACCTTCTGGATTTCGCCACTGCTTCGGTAACTGTTCAGGTAGTGCACGAACTTCCTGTAACATTAAAACATCAGGGTTGACGCGGCTGATATGTTCCTCAAATCCCTTACGAATTGCCGCCCTTAAGCCATTAACGTTCCATGTTGTAATACGCATGCGGATGAACTCCCGTTTCCTCGTGTTATGAGCGTACCAATATACCAACGGTTTCCATAATAAAAAACGGACGACCCAAGGATCGTCCGTACATTTTCGTTATGTGAACACGTAATCAAGCTTCTGCGGGCTTATCACCTTTGGTCCATACTTCTTGCATAATCAGACCAATAGTAGCGGGGACAAAGACAAGTAGTGGGACCACAAGCTGATTGGCTGTCAGCCCTTCAGAGACAGTATCCGAAAGTTGGGGGATACTTAGGAGTAGAGCAAGCACGCCAAGAACCGCAATCGTCGACCCGCTCACTGAGGTAAAGAGTACGACTGAAAGTTTGAATAGGATAAATGCGAGCATGCCACAGACTATGAGGCCGATCAGTGCTCCAATCCAATATGCATCGACAGGTACCCCCATACTCGCCCCTTTGTTAAGAGCGTGAGCGAACCCCGCCCAGAGGTTTCCGCCAATGAAGGCGCCAGCCAAGCCGCCGAAAACAGCAACCGCATATTTCATCAATGGATATGCCACAGTCGCTAACAATAGACCTAAACAGCCGCCAACAATGAACGGTGCTTCGATTTTTTTGCCAAGCCAATAGCCCGCAAAAAGGCCCATAAGCAGAGCGAGCATAATGGTTGTGGTTTTGTAAAACTTGTAACCATTAAACAGGCAAAGAAGCCCGACAATGATGAAAATGGCCGCCCATACTGTTGATAATGTTTTCAGATTCTCTACGAGTACATCTGGCTGCGCCAATGGGGCACCGCTAGAGAACATCCCGATAACGGACTCAAAAAGGTCACGTATTGGGCTGGCAGACTCTTGGGCTTGTGCAATGATTGATAACATGATCAGCTCCTTCTGACAGGCCACGTGCTATCAGGATGGGGTTACCCTCATATCACCGCGGCGTCTCTCTAATATCTGCGCAAGAACAGACACAGGATTTTATAAGCTGATCTATTTATCGGCCGATCTGCGGAAAATCATCCACTGAATCAGCACCCCAATTACCGTTATCAGACCTAAAAACACGAGAATTGAGCGTGGACTGTTCGGTAAATACGGTTCTGCAACTGGCAAATAGACTTCGGCGAGATTCATACCTGGCAAAAGAATGAGTATTGCCCCGACCAATGCCGACTCAGCACTCGCAGCCCAATAGGGCGCAATCAGTCCAAAAAGAAGACCGATTAGACCGCCAGCCATCGCAGCGATCCCGATACTCATCTTTTCTTCCTGAGTTCTCACATTCCACCAAGTCGTTATCTGATCAGAAGCTCGATCCCGCATGCCATTGATTGTGGCGATAAATTTTTGTGCTAACTCGCTCTGCACGACCTTATCAACAGGATTGGATATGGCATCACCAGACGCTTCCCCATCATCCATACTGGAGCTTTGATCGTCTGCATTGAGTACAGTTTTGATCACAGAATCAGCCCAATCAGGATCTTCTGATTTTTCCTTACTTTCTGCATCGTCACTAGTAACACTGCTAACCACGCTTGTTACCAAGGTTGTGATTTGATTCTGCGTTTCTGTGGCATCTGGTTCTTTAGATTCAGCGATCACATTCTTAATTGGCCCGAGCAGCGAACTCGCATCTTCACTTTGTACAGAATCGGTCTGTGGTTCATCATTTAGAATCGTAACATCTGCACCTTGCCAGACGAACATACAGAGAGGCCCAAGCACAGCTAACAAAATACCGCCGCTAATACCCATCCAGAGGCGGAAAAGCAAACCAGATAGCAGAGCCCCCGCAAGAGCAAATCCAACGATCAGTGGCAGAATCATCAGTCCCTCTAACTGCCAATACGTTGCCGCAGCCAACCCACCAATACCACCTAACACCAACCCACTGATGACACATGCTGGTTTGGCTATCGATCGACCAATCAGCCAAAGTACTAATCCGACCGCCATCGCAACACCCATCGCAATTGTCAAACCAATCGGTAAGATGTTGCTCTGCCCCAAGATATAGTCAATTCCATTCACAGATTTATCCTGACGTCAAGGTTTTCCTGTAACACGCCCCAGATGCAGAACAGGATCACAAAGGGGAAACTTCCACATGATATATCGCCCAAAGAACCCCATTGCCGTTACAATACCATGAAATATACACGCATAAACCCTTAGAGAAACGCGAATCATGAACGACAAGACCGCGCCAGACGATGCACTCGCCCCGCTTCGCCAGCAGATTGATGAACTCGACCAGCAGCTCATCGACCTGCTCAATGAGCGAGCCCGTGTCGTTGTTGAAGTTGGCCATATCAAAAATTCGGGCCAAACCGATACTCCAATCTATGCTCCCGACCGCGAACAGCAGGTGCTTGCCAAAATACGTAAGCGCAATCAAGGGCCACTACCCAATTCCTGCATCGAAGCCATTTGGCGTGAACTGATGTCCGGCTCATTTGCCCTTGAACGCCCACTTCGCGTCGGCTACCTCGGTCCACAAGGTACCTTCTCTCATCTCGCAGCCCGTCGAAAATTCGGTGCCTCCATTGAATACGATAATCTCGTTGGGATCTCGTCCGTATTTGAAGAAGTACACCGCGGGCATATCGATTTGGGTGTTGTGCCTATCGAAAATTCCACTGAGGGAGCTGTCGGCGACACGCTCGATTCATTCCTCACATATTCCGGCACGGACGTCAATGTGTGTGCCGAAATACTGCTCGGCATCCACCATAATCTACTCGCCAACTGCCCGTTAAATGAAATCAAGCGTGTCTACTCACACCCACAGCCACTCGCTCAATGTCGCAATTGGCTTTCCTCGCAATTACCCAACGCTGAACGCATTACAGCAGCATCGACCTCCAAAGCCGCCGAAATTGCTTCCAGAGAGCCTGGCTCAGCAGCCATCTCATCGAAACTTGCAGCCGAACTCTATAACCTGAAAACACTTTTCGAGAATATTGAAGACAACCCATCCAATACCACTCGTTTCTTCATCATCGGAAAACAATATTCTCGTCCAACCGGCGACGACAAAACTTCAATTATGTTCACAACAGAACATGCCGCGGGTGCGCTGTCTGATGTACTTAATGTCTTCCGTGATCATGGCATTAACCTGACGCATATCGATAAGCGGCCGTCAAAACGTGTAAATTGGGAATACTATTTCTTTATCGATGTCCAAGGGCATATCAAAGACGATAAAGTAACCAAAGCCATAGAAGACGCTAAGAAACATTGTCTGCAGATTAATGTCCTCGGTGCATACCCACGCGCACGGGATGTCCTCTAGTTTTTCTTAAATAAAACGCTTCCGGAGTATCTAAAAATGACTGAAAATAGTCCTTGGCCGGAGATGGCCATTCGAGGTATGTTTGATAAACGGGCTTCATCTACAGAGGCAAACAGCTCAAGAAACCTTGAAGATCGTATCGATCGCCTATCACTCGTATGCATGGCCATGTGGTCTCTTCTTCAGGACAAAACGGATCTATCAGAACATGACTTACTTGAACGTGTTCGTGTGATTGATTTAATGGATGGAAATGAAGACGGCAAAGCAACTCGTACCGTTTCAAAGTGTAGTGCTTGTAATCGAACCATGTCTCAACGCCATCAACGCTGTATGTATTGTGGTGCGGATAAATTAGTATCTAGTGCGTTTGATAAAATTTAATTGAATCTGCATGAAATATCTTCTGCTGACTAACGTCATTACATGCAGATAAGATACCGTTCGTTATTTTATCATACTTGCATTCATTTGAAGCCGGGTTCTAATGAAGCATTCAAGCAAATTATCGTATGTCATTATACCAATAGTGATTCTGTCTGTTTTGTTACTTTTTTCGATACGAAGCTACTTAAATGAAGCTCGATTGCAAAACGCACTGACAAACTGGAACACTCAGCAAATTGATTTAATTCAGTACGCTGAACAATATGATCTAACCGAAGCAACGACATGCGAGGGGTTCGTATACCAACGCATGATCGATTCGAATCGTTTCTATCGACAATGGCTGAAGTATATTGACAGCTGTATAGAATTAACGCCAGATGAATTAGTCACTCAATTAACGAGCACTAAATTCAACGAATATTGGAAATACATTCATACAAGTGACACACGCATAAGCGATGAAACACGTGTTCTGATGGCATGCTATCTGATTAAAAAATTAAACGCTTACTACCGCAACTTAAACATCACAATAGACCCCCAATTGTTATTACTCTGCAATCAGATCAACCCATCTTCTATAATGAAAGAATCACTCGTAAAGATTTGTGCTGAAAAACTTCTTTTTTATATCAATCCATCGCAAAACCATAACGCCTTGCCGCAAGAGAATCTTAATTGGCAAACACATGATATCATAAAACTCCTCGAAGCCACCTATCTGTTATATGTGCAATATCATAACAAAGCGGTTACTCAGATAATCTTTAAATCTCAGGAAATACCACATTGGGCAATAATAACTACAGTGACTTATGCTGAGATTACAAGCCTAAATACATGCGCAACACTATTATATTTCGAGAAAAATTTACTCTTACTCTCGAATGCAATTAGAACATATCAATTAAAAAATGAGCATCTACCCAGCCACATTGAAGTCGTGAATATGAATCTGCCCGAAGATTTCAAGCAAATGGTTGTATACTCAGCAAATGGCAATAGCTTTGAACTTCAACTGCTAGTTCCAAATTCCAATCGAACCATAAATTACACTTGGTAGCGTTGTATTTATCAATTCTAAACTTTGATCACTAAATATTAACATGATACTGCCATACTATTGCTCATGAGAGCGGCAATAATTACCGAAACTTTTCCGCCTGAAATCAATGGCGTTGCGCTGACGGTTAGCAAAATTGTCGAAGGCTTACTCGATAGACATCATGAGATCGAGATCATTCGGCCTAAGCAACATAAAGGCGATATCCCATCGGTTTCAGGTCATCTCGAACAGGTCACTGTCCCTGGCCTTCCGTTGCCTAAATACAACGGCTTAAAATTTGGCCTTCCAGCTCGACGTAAGCTCCTAAATCGTTGGCGTTATCGTCGCCCCGATATTGTGCATATTGCTACAGAAGGTCCTCTCGGATTGACCGCGCTGTGGGCTGCAAAGAGATTAGAAATCCCAATATCCTCGACCTTCCATACGAATTTCCAAACCTACACCAAGCACTATGGCTACGCCTTCCTTCATCAAGCAGCGATTAAATATCTTCGCTACTTTCATAATGCTACTCAAGCCACCATTGTTCCTTCCTATGACATGCGGAATATTTTGGCAAAAGAACATTTTCTCAACTTGCATGTTGTCGGCCGTGGTGTTGATACCAATCTTTTTAACCCAGAACAACGTAACGATCATCTCCGCAAATCATGGGGAGCGGCAGATAATGAAATTGTTTTTATATGCGTAAGCCGCATCGCAGAAGAAAAGAATATTCCGGTTGTAATCCAAACATTCCAACAAATATCCCAAGTAAATCTCAATGCCAAACTCGTACTTGTTGGGGATGGGCCAGCTAGAAAAACGCTTCAGAAAAGATACCCAAACGTGATATTTGTGGGCATGAAACGAGACCAGGAACTCGCTCAACACTACGCATCAGCCGATGTGTTTCTCTTTGCGTCAAATACCGAAACCTTCGGAAACGTTATCACAGAAGCCCTCGCATCAGGCCTCGCCGTCGTTGCCTATAACTATGCGGCAACATCAATGCACATCACACACAACCACAACGGCCTTGCTCCCGAATTAGATAACACCGAACAATTCACCTCAGAATCATTCCGGCTTGCCTCGAATCCTGAGCTAATACAAACGTTAAGACAAAACGCAGCCAAGTATGCCTTACAACTAAGCTGGTCATCGATCGTCAATCAAATAGAAAATATTTTTAACTCTGTGATCGCGACTGAAACCAAATCGCAAGCAAAACACATTTCACCAAAGCATCGGCCACTACCCGATGATCCTCAATCGTGCATTAAACCTATAAAATAATGGCGATTATTTTTCATCCGATGGTAAACGTGTTTTGAGATTATCCAACACATTCATGAAATTGATATATCCGTCATAAGGTGAATCATACGGGCTGAAATACTTATGCACCGCACCATCATCAAAATACTTAGTACACATGTAATAGAAATGATCACTACACGTTAACTTACGCCAATCTTCAATAATCGATGGATCACCCGTTTTCTTTACCGCTTTTTCCAGGCCATATATTTCAGCTAATGCGCTCCCCTGCATCGCATTTCCATTCCACGCCGTAATATCCCGCTCGCTATCAGCCCAAGATATAATCTCTTCACTATCAAAAATATCCGACGAGTCATACCAATCCAAACACTCACCCGGCGTCTTAAAATCATCGCCTAAAGCAATCACCGCGCTTGGCAACTTGCGCATAAAATCAAAAATTCCGCTGTTTTCCCATTGATGCTCGCCAAACGTTTCGATATCCATGAACAGATTACACATTCGCCCCTCAACATCGTTCATCTTATTAATCCACCCCGCAAACTTCTCAGCCGTCAATGGCCATTGCGGCCAACTCTGATTCGAAAAACGATAGGCAATATCATCACTCAATCGATAATTTTTCAACAACAGCGCGATATCAATCTCATCAGGCGGATCAAAGATATGATTCGGACTTCTACCATTCAAAATCTTCTCAGTCCCCTCTGCGATGATTCCTCTAAACAAATGCGTATCTGCAATAAACGACGCCAATTCATTATTGTAAATCAACTCGGTATTTCGGAAGATCGTTGGCCGCTGCCCAAAGATCTCATCGATCAACTCCAGATGCAGCTCAACCTGCTCCAGAAATTCCTGCTTGCTATACAAAAAGCTCAAACTGTGATGATATGTCTCTGCTAAAAATTCCACACACCCCGTCTCAGCCAGCTTCTTGAATTCCTCCAGCACCTCGGGGGCAAACCGCCTAAGCTGATCGATCACACACCCGGTCAGTGAAAAAGACACTCGAAATTGTCCATCATGCTTATGGATCAACTCGCCCAACAGCTTCAGCGTCGGCATATACGAACGATGCGCAACCTTACGCAAAATCTCGCGATTGCGAGCATCATCAAAATACTGATCTCCCGAATCGAAAATGCTGTATCGTTTCAGCCTTGGCGGCTGATGCACTTGAAAGTAGAAACAAACTGAAGCCATCCTGGCATGCCCTCTGTCTTGGTCAATCTAGCCGCGCAACCTCACGCGACATGTACATTGTGCCCACCTTGCTCTTTAACGCAACTTTTCACCTAAATCATACCCACCTGAATCCCCCGATCTTGGCACTTTCTGCTCCACTATCCAACTCTCCCCAAATATGGTTCACATCCGCACCATCGGATATACTATCCCTTTGCACGATCCGGTAGCAGTATCCCATATTGCGACTGGATTTAGCAATAGTCTTCATACAAAAGTATCCGGAAACAGCCAAGCTTTTCCTTCTTCCCAGTGCCCCTCGCTCGCTACACCGCGATCATCAAGGGCCATCCGTCACTCAGGATCACCGATCATGCCCACCACACACCCAACCAGCAGCCAAATCCGTCAGCAGTTCATCGACTACTTCGTCGATAAAGCCGCCCACACCGCTGTCCCCTCCTCACCCGTCGTCCCCCACGACGATCCAACCCTCCTCTTCACCAATGCCGGCATGAACCAGTTCAAGGACGTCTTCCTCGGCACAGGCTCCCGCGAATACACCCGCGCCGTCGATACCCAAAAGTGCATCCGTGCAGGCGGCAAGCACAACGACCTCGACGACGTCGGCAAAGACTCCTATCACCACACCTTCTTCGAAATGCTCGGCAACTGGTCCTTCGGCGACTACTTCAAACAAGAAGCCATCGACTGGGCATGGGATCTACTCGTCAACGTCTGGGGTCTCGATCCCAAACGCCTCTACGCCACCTATTTTGAAGGCGATGCCTCCGAAAACCTCGAACCAGATCACGAAGCCCGCGACATGTGGCTCAAGTACTTGCCCAAAGACCACGTCCAGCCCGGCAACAAAAAAGACAACTTCTGGGAAATGGGCGACACCGGCCCCTGCGGCCCATGCTCCGAACTGCACTACGATCGTTCACCCGACTACTCCGGCGCCAACCTAGTCAACGCTGACGCCCAAGACATCGTTGTTGAAATCTGGAACCTCGTCTTCATCCAGTACAACCGCAATCAAGACGCATCCCTCACACCACTCCCCGCCAAGCACGTCGACACCGGCATGGGCTTCGAACGAATCGTCCGTGTCCTACAAGGCAAAGACTCCAACTACGACACCGATGTCTTCACCCCATACTTCAAAGCCATCCAAAAAATCACCGGCGCCCCCCCCTATAAAAACGGCGAGGAAACACTTTCCGATCCCACCGACATCGCATACCGCGTTATCGCCGACCACATCCGCACGCTCACCTTCTCACTCGCAGACGGCGCACACTGCGGCAACGACGGTCGTTCATACGTCCTTCGCTCAATCCTTCGCCGTGCAGTCAAATTCGGCGACGTCGATCTCGGTGCAAAGAAACCCTTCTTCTACAAACTCGTCGACACCGTCGTCGAACAGATGGGCGACTTCTTCCCAGAACTCAAAGCCAACACCCAAGACATCAAAGCCGAACTCAAAGACGAAGAAATCTCCTTCCGCAAAACCTTAGCTCGCGGTATTGATTTGTTTGAACATCAGATTCGCGAAGAAGGTTCGATATTTGTCGGTAAAGACAAAAACAAAATCGGATTTGCTGAAATAGCAGTACAAGATAGAGTCGGCACTAAAATTGGTACCCCAGGCACTGAAGATTACAAGTACATTATCTGGAATTTCTCATCATTCCCGAGTGATTGCAGACCAGTACTTACCGCAGATTTTGCATTTAAGCTTCACGACACCTACGGCTTCCCAATCGGCCTCACCCAGCTTATGGCCAAAGAGCGCGGCATGACCGTCGACACTGACGGCTTCAACCGCCTCATGGAGGAAGCACGCATCCGCTCACGCGCAGGCGGCGATTCCGCCGACGAACGCGCATCCCTCAACGACATCATTCAGCACACCAAGCTCAACGACACAAAATTCAAAGGCTACGACGCCACTGAACTCAACAATATTCAAACCTCGATCACCATCTTCAAACTCGAATCTCACGCATTCAAGCCCCTGACCGCCGGTCAGGGGGTGTCTGCAGGTGATCGCGTTGCGATCGTTCTCGACCAAACCCCCTTCTACGCAGAAGCAGGTGGCCAAGTCGGCGACACCGGCGCCATCCAAATTATCGATGGAGCTCGCATCTTCGTCGAAGACACAACCAAACTCGGCAACGTCTACTTCCACCTCGGCGAAGTCACCGACGGCCAACTCGCCAACACCACCGGCGATACCAAAATCGAAGTCTCACTCGCAGTCGACGAAGATCGCCGCGCCCTCATCATGAATAATCACACCACCACTCACCTCATGAACCGCGCGCTCCGCGATCATGTTAATCCAGACACCATGCAGAAGGGTTCTCTTGTTGATGAAGAAAAGCTCCGTTTCGACTTCCTCAACAAATCCTCTCTGACGACAGAGCAACTCACAGCCGTCGAGTCAGCCGTCAACGCCGATATCGCCGCCGATCTCCCCGTATTTACCGAGTACGCCCCTCAGGAAGACGCCCTGAAAATCAACGGCCTCCGCGCCGTCTTCGGCGAAAAATATCCGCCAACCGTTCGTGTCGTTTCCGTCGGCGCTCAAGTTGCAGATCTGCTCGCAAATCCAGATTCAAATGATTGGGCAACCATGTCAATCGAATTCTGTGGCGGCACGCATCTCCCTTCAACAGGCGCAGCCAAAACCTTCACGATCATTTCTGAAGACGCCTCTTCCAAAGGCATCCGCCGTATCACTGCCCTCACCGGCAACCTCGCCGCCAAAGCTCAAGCCGAAGCCGCCGAACTCCAAACCGAGCTCGACAATCTCACCGCTTCCGCAGATAAAGCCGACCCCGATACACTTGCTAAAAATCTCACTGCACTCAGCAACACCATCACTGACAAACAGCTCCCCGCTGTATCACGCACGCAACTCCGCGATAGCATCGAGTCACTGCAAAAGAAACTCCGCAAACTTCAGAAAAAGCAGTCGCAACAAGCCGCTGGCGCTATCGCCGACGTCGCCAAGCAAGTCGCCGCCGACAGCACCGGCCCGATCATCACCCACAACTTCGAGGGGGCAGGGGCCAACGATCTTCGCACCGCGATGGACACCATTCGTGCCCATCATCCCGATGCCGCCCTCTTCCTCACCGGATCCAGCGGCAGCAAAGTGGCACTCCTCGCTTCTGTCCCCAAAGACCTCATCGCTTCAGGACTTAAAGCTGGTGACTGGGTTAAGCACGTCGCGCCAATCGTCGGTGGCGGTGGTGGCGGCCGACCAGACATGGCGCAAGCAGGTGGCAAAGACGCATCTAAACTCCCAGAAGCCATCGAGGCAGCAACCGCTTTTGCAAACAAAAAATTAGGCTAATCATCAATTAGCCAGTAAACAGATTTTTTAATAACGGATGATCTAGAATTCACCGTTATTGTGTGTGGTAACAAAAACAGATTGGGACACCCCTATACCATGGCCAAAATTAATGAGAACTATCTCAAACTAAAAGCCGGCTACCTCTTCCCAGAGATCGGCCGACGCGTCAACACCTTCATCGACAACAACCCTGACGCAAACGTCATCAAATTAGGCATCGGCGATGTCACCGAACCGCTACCCGAAGCCTGTCGCATCGCCATGACTAAGGCCGTCAACGACATGGCTTCACGCGACACATTCCACGGCTACGGCCCTGAAAAAGGTTACGCATGGCTACGCGAAAAAATCGTCGAGTTTGATTACGCCCCACGTAACTGTAACATCGCTGCCGACGAGATTTTTGTCTCCGATGGCTCAAAATGCGACACCGGCAACATCCTCGACATCTTTAGCCACGATAACACAATTGCTGTCACCGACCCCGTCTACCCCGTCTACGTCGACACCAACGTCATGCAAGGCAACACCGGCAACGCTTCAGATACCGGTGAGTACCAAGGCCTTCATTACCTCCGCGCCACCGAAGCCAACAACTTCACCCCCGAAATCCCCGACACCAAGCTCGACATCATTTACCTCTGCTACCCAAACAACCCGACAGGCACTGTCGCAACAGCCGACTACCTCAAGCAATGGGTCGATTACGCCCTCGCCCACGACAGTATCATCCTCTTCGACGCCGCCTACCGTGACTTCATCACTGATTCTTCGATCCCACTATCTATTTACGAGATAGATGGAGCACATAAGTGCGCCATCGAGTTCAGATCTTTCTCCAAAAACGCAGGCTTTACCGGCATACGTTGCGGCTTCACCGTCATCCCAAAGCAGCTCACCGTTAAAATCTCCTCAGGTGAAACCGTCGCACTCCACAAATTCTGGTCTCGCCGCCAATCAACCAAATTCAACGGCGCATCCTACATTGTGCAACGCGGAGCATCCGCCGTTTACACCGAAGCCGGCCAACAGCAAACAAAAACGCTCATCCGTTTCTACCTCGAAAATGCGCAACTCATCCGCGCTGCCCTCACTTCACAAGGCTACACCGTCTTTGGCGGTGAGCACGCTCCGTATGTTTGGCTCAAAACTCCTCACGACCTTACCTCTTGGGACTTTTTCGACAAGCTCCTCAACGATACCCACGTTGTTGGTACACCCGGTTCAGGATTCGGCCTCTCAGGCGAAGGTTTCTTTCGCCTTTCAGCCTTCAATTCTCGCGAAAACGTCCAAACTGCCATGGATCGTATTGCCGCAAAACTCACCGTCTAACCTGCGCTTACCCATTTTGAACAACCACTCAAACCGGCAGCTTCTCGCTCCCGGTTTTTCTTTTCTTTGCATACCTACCCATTTCTTCACGCCACCTGTATAATGCACACCCGCCTGTTTTACCCCAAAAACAACACCAAGCCCCAGATAGTTGCCATGAGCTTAACCACGACCAATTCAATCGATCCCGCACTCAAAACTAAAATCACCGATTTCCTTGCAGCATGGAAAACCGGCTCTCTCGCCACTCTCACTCCAGACGGTTCCCCGCAATCATGTAACATCATGTATGTTCACGACGACGACCTCAATCTCTACTGGATCTCCGGCACGCAATCCGCTCACTCCGTCGCCATTGAAAGTGACCCACGCTCCGCCATCACTATCTACGCTCATGTTAATTCTGCACTCAAAAACCACGGCCTTCAGATCCGAGGAACATCCAGACTCATCACCGACGCAGACGAATACAAAACCGTACTCAATCTCTATGCTAAAAAAATGGCGCAACCACTCGCCCGCCCAATCATCAAGCAACTCATGAAAACTCAGCCATTCTACGCCTTCACGCCTACATGGATCCGCTTCTGCGACTCACGCGTCAAGTTCGGCTTCAAAGAAGAGCACACCTTCTAAGCCATGCCCAAGCTTAACTCAAACTTCATCATTACCTGTTACCATCAAGTTAGCATCATAAACCAAACGTTTTTTCACGGATGAACAACATGAACTCGCGTATCAACATCCTGATACTCTCACTCCTCGCCTTACTCTCCACCACAGCAAACGCGCAGCTAGACTATTCACCTAACACGCTCGCAGCCTTCTCGCCCTATAACACACTCAACAACTACACCCGCTCGCTCAATATTCGACTCGCCGAGTTACGCGCATACCGTCCCGATTCTTCCGACCTCACCAACTTCACCCGCTTCAACGCATACAATCACAACGATTTTATGTTCACCAAGCAAGATGCCCAAGATCAAACCCTAGGGTACTTCGAACAAAACACCATCACCTCACTCGGCCTCGACTACTACATAACCGATCGCATCGCAGTTGGCATCAACTCCGCATACAGCTATGCAAACTTCGATATCTTAGAAGGCCCCAATCACCCCAACACAACAGCACACTCTGCTATCCTCGGCACGTATGCCGGTTTCTATACAGATACCTGGTATACCACGACAACTCTCTCAACCGCCTATACCAATTTTGATAGCCATCGAAAAATCATCGGCCCATCGCTTAACCAAACAGCCGAAGCTTCGCATTCCGCATATTCCGTTGCATCCTCTGCAGCCGTTGGATACCAATTCTATTTCGCAAACTGGATTGTTGCTCCAGAGTTCGCGCTCAACTACACCCGTATCGACGAAGATGAATACTCCGAATCTGGCGCTCCCGGCAACAACATCACCGCTGAACAACGAATAGAAGACACCCTCACTTCAGATCTTCTCTTCCGCGCTACCAGCGAATTCCCCATCAATCACTGGTCAATTAATCCCATGCTTATGTTTGGTTGGCGACACGATTTCTACGATACTGAGTATCTTGAAGCCAAAACTGCTGCCGGCACTGATTTCACGATCGCAGCACCAGAACGCGGCGAGGATGCACTACTCGTTCAAATCCAAATGACAGCCACCAACAACAAAAACTTCTCTCTCACCACCGGCTTTCGTGTTGAAGTTCACGAGTACTATCAAACTTTTGGCCTGACATCTGAATTCCGTTTTACTTTTTGATTGTCTACTCTATGCATGTGTTGAATGATGCAGACCTACTCAATTGTTTTAATATCCCTGAAAATCAATGCATTCGAATCATTGCAAATAGCGCGTTCTGTGAAACGTAATTATGGCCAGCGGTATCGCATTAGGCGTAAAGACAGTAGATCACCATCGCCGCCATGCATATCAACGAACAATATATGAATAATGCAATCAATCACCCGTACGGCTATAGATAGTAAACATATCTAATGATTAGATAGCCCGGATATAGGACTCATACTTACAATACACGTCATTGGTGTTTTATGACTGACTGAGAATATGATATGATTTTTCGTAAATCACCTCAGGTTCACTCATTCGCCCATACCCCTTCGCACGGCATGCCTGCCAACCTTCCTCCGGCCCGACTAACCGCACATTAGAATACAACTCAGCTAATAACTTCATGTTCCGCTGTGTGGCCGGGTTCTCCCACATATCCGCATTCATTGCAGGTGCGATCAGTATCGGCGTGCTTGTTGGAATCGCAAGTAACACAGTACTGACAAAATTGTCACCAAGACCATGAACAAGCTTTGCAATCGAATTTGCAGATGCGGGAGCGACAACAGCGAGATCGCACCATCGTGCTAGCCCGATATGCTCAGCATCTGGATTTTCGGCAGTGTCCCAAAGGGAAGTCATAACCTGATGGCCAGAAAGAGATTGCAGTGTTTGCGGGCCGACAAACTGGGTGGCAGCATCAGTCATCATAACTTTAACTTCAGCGCCAGCCTGTACTAAGCGTGAAACAAGTGTGCAAGTTTTGTAACAGGCAATGCCGCCGGTGAGCGCAACTAAAACCCGCCTTCCACGAAGGCCGGAGGGTGGGGTGGGGTCGGCCGAGGTGGAAGACGGGTTGGATTGCATATCTATATGTCCTGAATAGGCAATTAGTTACATAAGTAATAATTGCTCAATTTCTGCTTATTCAGCGACTGGAGGCTCGTTAGCGTCCTCGGCTTCGGCAGCTTGTGCAGCCTCGGCAATCGCTTCGATACCGGCTGTTAGCTCTTCTGCCGATGGGGATGCAACTTCAGTATTGGTAATTGGTTGCGCTACGACGGCGTTTGGATCCGCCATGCCTGGGACAGGCTCTTCAGCGCCTTCGAGCTGATAAGTGATCTTGCCTTCGATGATTTCTTGAACAGCTATCTCGAAGTCACTACGGCCTTTACGATCGACGAGGGGGCGTGCGCCGTCCATCAGTTGACGGATACGGTGCTGGACGAGGGCGGTAAATTTGAAGCGGCCACCCATTTCGTTGATGACTTTGTCGTCCTTAAGAGCTTCAATCATGGATCGTGATCTCCAATTTTCTGGCAGTTTTACGCACATCAGTTAGAAGTGCGAATATGTATCGGCGCACAGCTTGGGCTGAGGTCGATATTGAATCTAGTATTATACCGATTGGGTGATGGCGGGCAAATATCGATCCGGAAGGGACTTATGAAGTGGATAGATAAAGTTTACGCATTGTTCGCGATAACATGCGCACATAGATCTGGGAAATAGCAATTTTGTGCGGCAAGATTGCTCAGTAACTGAAAGAAAGTCAGGAAGCTTTTCGTAAATGGTGGTAATTGAGCTATTTTTTAGGTGATTTCTGTTTGATCTTGGCATAAGTTTGGGCCCAATTCTGTCCAAGCTTGGGTTTATGGCGACCAAGAATGATGATGACCGTGGTCATTACAAGGACTGTAAAGATTGTTAAATTAATGACTTGCAGGTTCTTCTGTGTGAGCCCAACGGCGAATTCAAGAGAATTGTTGGCCAATGCGGTGGTAATCGTTGAACGTGCATGGAAGAGCTTGGAACTGAGGAAGGCGAAAAGAGCAGGGTAGATCAGGATGATGAGGAGCATTTTCGCTTGTAACCAGCGCAGACGTATGAAGATGCGGGGCTCATCAAGGAAGAGAAGCAGGCCAAAAACGTTAGCGAGAATTAGTGCGGGGATGATAAGGTAATTGTTGAGTTGAGTAATCTGTGTCAAAAGCTGATGGATTGCATTGAGGTATGCGGATTCGGTTTTGTGCGCAAAATCCGGCGCGCACAAAATGAGCAGTGCGCATGCAGCGAGTACGCCCCAGATAGCGCAAATACTGATGATCTTAGGGATTAAGAAGAAAGGGCGCATACCACGGCCTGATTTGCGTCCTTTTCGGTTTTTGTACGTTTTGGGCAGTTTTTCACTCACTTTAATCAATTTTGATCAAACTTTGCCAATAAATCAATAGTCCGCGCGAGTGCGAATAGTTTTGATTGTTCAAAGTCTGCGCAATGTTCGCTAATCAATGAATAGACTCGCCAGATGTATTTTGATGAGTTAAGGTGACGATATGCTGAAGATTGATGACACAATTAAGGTGATCGGATTCGATGCAGACGACACCCTCTGGGGGAACCTGCATCATTTTATGGATACGACCAAAGCTGCGTGCGAGATGTTGAGCGAGTACGCGGATGCGGACACGATACAGGCGATGATGGATGAGACGGAATGGCGGAATGTTCAGGTGTTTGGGTATGGGACAAAAAGTTTTACGTTGTCGATGATCGAGACAGCGATCGAGGTGAGTGAGGGCGAGGTAGATGCGGCGACGATCGGGAAGATGATTGAACTTGGCAAGCAGCAGATTCAAGAGCCTATCGTGTTGATAGACGGGGTAAAGGATGTGGTGCGTGAGCTTGGGAAAAAGTACCGGCTGATCGTGGCAACGAAAGGTGATCTGACGGAACAGGAAGCGAAGCTGGGCAGATCGGGGTTGGCAGAATATTTTCATCATGTTGAGGTGATGAGTGAGAAACGGGCAGAGGATTATGAACGTCTGCTAAAACATCTGGATGTTAAGGCGGACGAGTTTATGATGGTGGGTAATTCGATGAAGTCGGATATCTTGCCGGTGCTTGAGATTGGTGGTTGGGGGGTGCACGTGCCGTTCCATACAACGTGGGTGCATGAACAGGTTGAAGGCGAGGTTGAGCATGAGCGAATGTTTGAGATTGAATCTATTCGAGCATTAGTTACATAAGAACTTATGAGGGCAAAATAATGAGATAAGATATTACAGTGCTGATTAGTGGTTGTGTTGTGCCATATATTACTAGGTTTCCAATGGCGTATTTGTACTTTTTTCAGTAGCAGAAAAGCGAAACGGTCAGCGATTCAATCCGCAGATAGATCGCAAGCAATAGAAGTTTAGAATTAGACTTTTCGAGGGTATGCACATGTTAAGAAAATTGAAACAGGCGTCGTGGCGAAAGTCGATTACGAAAGAATTGGATGAGACAGAGCGAAAAGATTTTGCTTCGTTTTCGAAGATGTGTACGTGTCAGCCTCAGATGATATTGCCAGTTCTTGTGTGCCTGCTGACGATGGGGATTGCGATTTTAGTCTTTGTGATGATGGAGTCGTTTATCCGAGAATCGCTGATTCATGTAATTGGTTTGTTGGGGGTTGGCATTGGGATGTTCGTTGTCATCACTAAAATCGGTAATGCGCAGATGCTTGAATACCGCTTGCAGTTTTTTGAACGGCGGCGCATTGTGACAACGAAATGTGTGAAATGTGGTTATGACTTGCAGATGATCGAGCGAGATGAATGCCCGGAATGTGGGCGAGGTGTGGTTCGTGAAGTTGATGAGCAGATACAGGTTAAGATTGATGCGAACATTCTTGCGGAGCAGGTTTGGCTAAGAAGGGTTGATCAAACGCTTGTATTGTTTTTTATGACGTCGCCTATTAGTGGTGGACTTATAGGAGCTGCCATTGGGTTTGGCATACCAATGCTTCGGGAAGGGAGTTTCTGGTTTGCGATATTTTTTATTGTCTGCTGTATGGTTGGGTCTTTAGTTTGTGGTGTTATTTTATATGTACTTATGATTTACTATAGGCATGAGATAGATGGGATATGGGATAGATGCAAAACTGAGGAAACTGCGACTCGTTGAATCGCAGCAATTGGATACTTATGTTTTATCAATTAATTAATTTTTGGGTTTACGTTTGTTTTTGGGTTTGATGTGTTTGGGGAGATCGCGAATCGGGGTGTTGGAAGGTATGTGGGTTGTGTGTTTGGGGGTATGAAGGCGCTGCGAGGAGTAGATGGAGGCGTGGCCGGAGAAGAGGTAGGCGGTGATGGTGGTGAGGGCGAGAGGTGGTAAATAACGAGCACCAAAAAGTTCGATGCCCATGATGGTACAGGCGATGGGTGTGTTGGTTGCGCCTGCGAAAACGCCGATGAGGCCGAGGGCAGCGAAGACTTCGACGGGTGCGCCGAGGAGCCAGGCGAGTGTGTTGCCGAGGCAGGCGCCGATGAAGAAGAGTGGTGTGACTTCACCGCCTTTGAAACCAGATGAAAGGGTGATGGCGGTGAAAAGGAGTTTCCAAAGCCAACTGTATGGGGTTGCGCCGCCGGAATTGAATGCGGAGAGGATGGAAATGCCGTCTGGGCTGGAGGAGGATGTGCCGAGGCCGAGGTAGTCGCGTGTGCCGAGCAGGAAGGTGAAAGCGATGATGATGAGGCCCCCGATGAGCGGGCGAAGCAGGGTTGGTTTGATGAAGTGTGAGAAGGTTCGTGAGAGTGTGTGGGTCAGTGTTGCGAATAGAGAAGCGACGAGGCCAAAACATGCGGCGGCGATGAGAACTTTGAGGAGGAAAAGCCAATTGGTGAGTTCGACGTGCTGTGAGAGATCATCGACTATCGCGGTTGCCTGGGGATAGAGCGTATGGTGTACGCCCCATGCGCGAACGGTCCAGTCGGAGGCAATGGAGGCAAGGAGTGCGGGGAAGAAAGCTTCGTAGGAGAGGCGGCCGATGGCGAGCACTTCGATGGCGAAGATGGCTCCGGCGAATGGCACACCGAAGACGCCGCCAAAACCAGCGGCAACGCCGACGATGAGAAGTGTTCGAAGATCGGATGCGGTGAGGTGTTTACGGATGAAATGTGGGAGCAGGCCATGAACGGCGGCGGCGATTGAACCGCCCATTTGGACGGCGGTACCTTCACGACCTGCTGATCCGCCGAAAAGGTGAGTGATGACGGTGGTGACAAGGACGAGTGGGGCCATGCGCGCGGGGACGCCGCCACCTGGCTTGTGGATCTCGTCCATGATGAGGTTGTTACCGGCTTCAGCGTGCTGTTTATCTGAGGCCTGGCCGAAGTATTTGTATAGAGCGGCAATAAAGATGCCTGCTAGGGGAAGAAAGAAAAGCAAGAAGGGGTACTTATACCGGGTTAACGTGGCTTCTTCGAGAGCGGTAATGAAGAGAGCGTTTGCAGAGCCGATGAGCAGGCCGAGGGGGATGACGAAAGCGATCCACTTGATGATGTAGCGGATGAGTGTGAGTTGATTTTGTAAGAAAGCTTGGAGTTGGAATTGCGGCATGAATGACACCTATTCAGGCGATCTTGCGAATGAAATGAATCAGGCGCAGAAAGATCGCGGATTAAACAGGAGTCATCAGTCCCCCCCCTGTTTCTGTTTGCGGTGATGCGGGTTTGAGGGTGCGTGAGGTTAGAAGTTGTCATCACTTCCGGGGATCGGGGGAGGGCGGTTGAAGGCGAACTCCATCGCCTATTGTTTGTATGCATGATTATATGACAGGACAGGTGGGAAGATCAAAGGGTGGGTTTAGCGGATGAGATAAAGTGTGAATATTTGGACGCGATGGGCGAAAAGGATAGGTGCGGTAACTCGTGAAGGTGAAAGGATATTCATGAAAATGATGGGTGTTGTCGAGGATGAGTGTGGATGGAGTGTTTGGGATGGATGTAACGGAAGAAGGGGATGAAAGGGCTGTGGCTGGCCGGTGAAGTTGTACTAAGCGATTGCGTGCCAATACGTGTTGGTTCGTGAAGCTTGGGTTGTCGTTATGGGGCAAACGGGGGTCCGTTTGATGGGTGTACAAATGAGAATGCGCGAAATTGGTATTGTGACGATTATGTTGTTGCTATGCGCTGGGTTCGGTTTGGGTGAAACGGTGTGGGGGCATGATGAGGGATGTAAAAAGAAAGAAAAAGCGCACTCGGGCTGGGAATGGGAAGGTGATATAGAAGGAAGGCAAGGCGGGCCTCTGAAGGTCAAGGTGCGGAGTGATGATGGGTATATTCTGGGAAGTGTGAAGATTGGTGATGACAAGATCAAGTTGCGTTTGGATGAACGTAAGTTGAGAGGATATGGCGAAATTGATTTAGGCGAGCATGGGTATGTGAAATTCTGGTATGGGGATCGGCACCCTGAACGAGCAGAGAAGGCGCAACGACATTATGGCAAGAAACACGTCTGTCATGGTGGTAAGCATCACGGCAAAAAGCACGGGAAGAAGCATTTCCATCGGCATGGAGGCAAAGATGGGCAGGGGTATTGGCACAGACATGGCAAGAAAAAGGGCTGCTTGAAGAAATGGATCAAGGGGAAGAAAGATGCATGGAAGAAAAAATGCAAAGCTCGTAAACGTGCGTATCGTGAGCGAAAGCAGGAGCGTAGGAAGTGTACGCGAAACAAGATGAGATGCACACGCGATCGTGGTGTGAATGTGGTGAAGCGGCCTGTAGAGACAGATATTCGGTCGTCAGAGATTGCGGCTGCGAAGTTGAGTGAGCCGGTACAAGTCGTAACGACAGAGAATGAAGCTGAGATGGCGAGCTTGGTCAGACGCATTCAGGATTACCAGACGGTGATCAATACGAATGAAGATCTGATTGATAAGAATACACAGCTGCTGGATCAAAAATCGCAGGAGCTGGAAGATCGATTGATCACACGGATCACGCGGTTGAAGTATGAAAACCTTGTTGAAAGCGATGTAGCAGAGATGTTGATCGGTGAGATTGAACGTAAACGCACAGCCAGGCAGGGGGCGGTTAAGACACTTAAAAAGCAGCTTGAAGTCAATGTGCAGGAATTGTTCCAGCAGAACAAGGAGCTTGCAGATGAGCTTGTACGGCTGAAGGCGATCAAGAAGCTGAAAGATGCGGCTGATCCGGATCTGAAGGTTAAGAAGTAAGTCATGCGAGGGGAAAGTCGACGGCGGTTGTTGGGTTTGTAGAACTGATAACGCACAAAAGGTGAAATGGTGAAACGCATGATTGATCAAATGAAAATAAATAAAATGTCGGGTCAGGACATTTATCGGTGGGCGGTGATGGGATTACTGCTGGTTTCGCTTACGGGAGTGATCGGTTGTAGTGGAACGAGTCGTAGGGCATACAAGGCGCGGGTGCAGGCAAGACGTGAGGCGAGCTTGAAAGCGCATCGGATGCGTTTACTTGCTGCGGAACGCGGGTACATGCCTGCGAGTTTGATCGATCCGCGGGCGGTAGGTTGTCCGACGTGTGAGACGATCGGGAAGCTGCCTGCGAGTGGTCGCGAGTGCCCAACGTGTCAGGGGCAACGCGTGGTCGTGGCGAATTACGGTGTGGTGTACACGTTCTCGATTGATTCGCAGATCCGGCTTGCGGCGCTACGGCGACAGATTGGCCGACATGATTTGGCGAAACGAGATCTGAGAGAAGTTGTGCGCATTTTGGATAAGAAGGGGACGGTGAAGCAGTACGAAAAAATATTGGTGATGTTTGAGGATGTGCTTGGTGACGATCGGCTGCTGTCGTATCGGCATCGATATGCGAAACAGATGCTGGCGAAGTTGCCGATGCTGGATCGTTTTGGCAATGTGGCGAGATGGCACAAGCTGGATCGGCGTGTGATCAAGGGGGATTACGGCTTCGAACGGTTGCTTGAAATGATGATTGAGAAGGGGAAAGAGAAGCAGGCAGCAGAGCTGGTTTGGCTGCTCATGAAAAACAAGGGGTACGATCAGAGTATGTACCTGACCATGGACGACAAGCGTGTTGTGGAACTGCTGCAACTTGACGAGCGTTGGTTGGCCTGGAACAACGAAACGTACAGGGGCTTGTCGGCTGGTAAATATGTGCAAGTGATCAGAGATGTGGATCAGTACGGACACTGGCTGAACGCGAAAGGCGAGATGGATGGTGACGTGCTGAAATATGTAGCTGGTGAAGTTCGGCTGGGTGGGATCTACGATTCGGACGACCCGGTGAAGGGGCGGCTGATCTCGATCAAAATGCTCGGCGATTGGGGGCTTTGGGATCAAGAGATGCGTGCGAAGCTGCAGGAGGAAGTTCTCCGTGGCGAGATCAAACAGGCATACGAGAGCGAGGAGAAGGATTTGAAGGGCGAGACTGCTCTGATTGAATGATTCTGAGATATCGCGATTAAAATGAGAAACCCAGCCCCCGAAACGAATTTCGGGGGTTTTTTACATGAATATTAGAGCGGGCTATACGGCAAAAAAGGGGGCTCATGGGCGTGGTTGGACGTTATAGAGCGGCGGCGGTAACATTTTGTCATTATGAAGATTAGTCTCGAGTGGATAAATGCGTATCTGGATCGTCCGGCTGAGAAGCAGGAAGTTGTCGATGTCATGACTGGGGTCGGCTTCCCGGAAGACGGCATGGAGGAACTTGCGGATGGCGATCTGATGATCGATCTGGAAGTAACAAGCAACCGAAGTGACTGCCTGAGCGTGGTTGGTTTGGCGCGGGAGTTGGCAGCGGCGACAGGCCGCAAGCTGATGAAACCTCGGATTAAGCTGCCTAAGGCCACAGCGGGGGAAGTGAGTAAACTTACGAGTGTGAGCAATGAGGCTCACGATCTTTGTCCGGTCTACACGGCGAGAGTGATCAAAGGCGTCAAAGTTGGGCCGAGCCCGCAGTGGATTGTGAAACGGCTTGAAGCTGTAGGACTACGATGCATCAATAATGTGGTAGATATCACCAATTATGTGATGCTCGAGATGGGACAACCTTTGCATGCATTTGACATGAAGCTGCTAAAGGAAGAGCGGATTGTTGTGCGTCGTGCGAAGCAAGGCGAGAAATTTGTTGCGATTGATGACACGAAACATGAATTGCAAGATTGGATGTTGGTGATTGGTGATGCTGGCAGAGCAGTCGCAGTTGGTGGCGTCATGGGCGGCTTGGAGAGTGAGGTTGGAGATAAGACAGTCGATGTGCTTCTTGAGGCTGGATCGTTTGATGCTTTGAATGTGCGAAAGACAAGCCGCAAGCTGAAACTGAGTAGTGACGCGAGTTTCAGGTATGAGCGAGGTGTTGATCTCAAGGGTCTTGAACGTGCGAGTCAACGAGCGGCGCAGTTGATCATTGAATTAGCTGGCGGAGAGTTGGCTGAAGGGGTGATTCGCGCAGGTGATGATGAGCCATCTGAGCATCAGGTGAAAATGCGCGTTTCAAGATGCAACGCGCTGCTGGGCACTGATCTAAGCGCTGATAAGATGTGCGACATGCTGGGGAATCTTGAGCTTCAACCGAAGCTAGATGGTGATACGATCACATGTACAATCCCCACATTCCGCTTAGATCTGCATCGTGAAGTTGATCTGATTGAAGAGGTGGCGCGTCATTATGGGATGGATCATATTGATGTGAATGACAAGATCCAGATCATCATCAAGCCAACTCAAAACAAGGTGAAGGCAAAGAAAACGTTAGGTGATACGCTTGTAGCACATGGGTATCACGAAACGATCACTTATAGCTATGTGACCGAGAAAAAAGGCCGATTGTTTTTGAGTGATGGTGAGGACGCGCTGCTGCTGAATGAGGATATGCGTAAGGCAGAACCAATGCTGCGTCCATCCGTTGTGCCAAGCTTGCTGAACAGCCGCAAGATCAATCAAGATTTGGGTAACAGTGGCGTGAAGTTCTTTGAAACTGCTTCGGTTTGGCATAAGCGGGGTGATGCTATTCAGGAGAAACAAACGCTAACGATGATGGCAGATGCTGTGGACAAGAGCGCGGCATTACGTGAGATGCGCGGCACGATCGAGGAAGCCATTGAAACACTTGGCGGGGTGTCGGCACGCGAAACAATCATGTTCGAACCTTGCGATGGCGGTAAGCGATACGAGGTTGCGGCCACTGTTAAGCTTGGCGACAAGGCGATTGGTGAAGTCGGCGTGTTGAGCGGAAAG
The DNA here is from genome assembly GCF_007747445.1 of Poriferisphaera corsica. Lineage (NCBI taxonomy): Bacteria > Pseudomonadati > Planctomycetota > Phycisphaerae > Phycisphaerales > Phycisphaeraceae > Poriferisphaera > Poriferisphaera corsica. Next base: position 2,166,910 of record NZ_CP036425.1, on the reverse strand, counting down.
ATTGCGAAGGATGGTTTTGATTTGCAGACAGATGTTGTTTGCAGCGAAATTGAAGTCGATGCAATGATCGGCCTCTATCCACCGGTTAGGAATGTGGGCAACTTGTCACGCGTACCCGCAATTGAGCGTGACTTGTCTGTCGTAGTTACAGAAAATGTGAGCTGGGCCGCTATCGAAAAAGTTGTTCTGGATTCGAAGCCAGAACTGCTGGAAGACGTGCAGTTTATTGAAGTGTATCGCGGTAAACCGATCGCAAAAGGCAGCAAGAGCGTCAGCTTCAGGATGTTGTTCCGGGATCCTGCAAAGACACTTCGGCATGAACAGGTTGATCCTCAGATGGAACTGATCATGAATAAGCTAGCAAATGAACTTAAAGCTGAAGTTCGCGGCAGCTAAATTGAAAACAATATGATTTGTATTAAGCGGTAGCAAGTGTTGCCGCTTTTTTTTATGCATGGATTGTTTGATAGATGTCGGCATCATGATCATCAGTTGGTTGATGGTCGCTGGGAGAAGCAACGGCAATGACAGCAGCAGTGATGGTTAGCGCGTTAGCTTTACGGAGGAGTTTGGCGCATTGTTTGAGCGTTGAACCAGAGGTCTTGACGTCGTCGATAATGATGACGTGCGCATTCTCAAGGTTTAGGTTGGGATGAATAATTGAAAAAGCTCCGGTTACGTTGGCATCACGCTTGGATGGAGGAAGTGAAGATTGAGGCAGGGTATCTTTGGTACGTTTTAGGAGCGTGTGGTACTTAAATTGCCGTTGCTTGGCGATGCGTTTGGCAATAAGTTCGGACTGATTGTATCCACGCTTGAGGCGGCGATTGCGGTGCAGGGGAACAGCAGTGATATAGATTGCATGGCCGACATGAGGCTGTGGGAGAGCTGTGGCGAGTTGCTTGCCTAGATAGTCAGCCCATTTCCAGACGTGGTGGAATTTGAGAGATTTGATGCGCCTGTCCAAAGGTGCTTTGTAAGGGCCAAGGCGGATCATGCGATCCCAGTAAAATTGCTGTTGATAGCAGAATGAGCAGCCATGGGCTATCGCGGCATATGGCCCGATGGTCTGGCCGCAACGTGGACAATAATCCTCGGGGTGATCTGGGGACCAGTCGATGTCATCTGGAAAATGGTGTTTGTCTTGATCGAGAACGGACGGCATGAGGCAACGGCCAGCGAGCTGGATGGATTTGCGCAGCCGAACCAGGGGATGGGCGAAAGAGTGAGGAATGGGGGGGATATTAGTCGGCAAAAACTGCATGATTGCACCGGATTGTGGTTTTCGTCAGATGGTCACGCCCGAATTATTGTGGGAAATCTGACGAAACAGACAGGAAACATGCCAAAAAGCTGGAGACGGTTATACTTTGAAGTGCTATGGAAAATCAAGAGAGAAAACGTGATGTCCTTCGCGCTGGCTTAAAGCCGGTGGTGATTTCTGCGCCATTTGGCAACTACATTCAGCCGAGCGGGACGACTGCAACTCTTGGTACGTACACAGCTAAGGCGCGTGGGGGTCGCGTTATGCAAATCATCAAGACGGTGAGGTATTATCCAAGAATTAAGGGCTGGGTGAACAAAATCGGGCTTAGAAACCCCGGCATTGATTGGCTTAAAATGCGGGTTGATTCGGGGAAAATTGATGCAAGTGATAAGCTGCTGAGTATCCATGGGTTTGATGATGGTGAGTGGTATGAACTTTTGGAGAAGGTGGAGGCGATCAAACCGCTTGCCGTGGAATTGAATATGAGTTGCCCGAATGTGGGGCATATTAATTGGCCCAAGGACCTGTTTAAAAGAGCAGTGGCGACTGGTGTGCCGGTTGTGGCAAAGATCCCGCCGGTGAATTACGAACAAATGATCAAGGATGCCAATGCTGATGGTGTCGAAGCATTTCATTGCTGCAATACATTGCCAAATGTCGCAGGCGGGATAAGTGGAAAGCCACTGAAGCCTGTAGCAATTCAATGCATCCGAGATATGCGTAGCCAAAAAGAATTTCGGGACGCGTTGATCATTGGCGGCGGCGGAATCTATCAGAATGCAGATGTGGATGATTTTCTGACTGCTGGCGCGGATGTTGTGGCATTAGGGACGAAGACGATGAATCCGATGCTTTTGATCAGTCACGGATCGGTGCAGCCATTAATTCGGTATGCAGAAAAAGCCGTCAATGGCTAGACCATTCGGGCTTATCAACTTTGTGATTTAAATGGAATTATTTAGACGCGGTCTTTAGGGGCGATGTGGCGGTTGACTTTGAACGCGCGGTTGCCGTGGTATTGCCCAAGTTGGCCGATAAATTTGCGTTTTTCACCGACAGAAAGCGTGAGCGGCGCTGAGGCGGGTTTTTCGGTCATGATGACATCGCCGACCTGCAGATTCATAAGTTCAGAAAGCTTGATCGTCGTGTCAGCCAAAATCGCGGATACGTCAAGGCGGGCGGCATCAAGATGGGTTGCCAATCGATTGCGCAGCTTATCATCATCACGGTGACGTTTATAAGCAGCCCAAGTCTGATTTGAAAGTTTATCGACAACAGGCTCGATCACTGCGTATGGAATGCCAAGCGACATTGTGCCAGCGCGTCCACCCATTTTCATTTCAAAGCCAACCACAACAACCACTTCATTGGGAGCAACAATCTGCACAAGCGCTGGGTTGGATTCCGATTCTTCCTGCTTGAATTTCAGTGGCAGGACAGAAGACCAAACCTCATCAAGGGCTGAAATCGCACGATCGATGATCTTGGAGACGAGCCTTAATTCGATGGCAGTCAGTGGGCGTTGAGGGATAAACAGATCTGCATTGGAGCCACCAAGCAGGCGGTCAATAATCGGGTAGATAATCAGCGGCGAGATCTCAAGGCAGATATTGCCTTCAAGAGGGGCTGCAGAGAGAAGGTTGAAGCAAGTGGGATTGGGCAACGAGTGCGTGAACTCTGAATAAGTCATCTGCTCAATATTAGCGACTTTGACCTCCATGATAGTGCGGAGGAAGCCAGATAAGGCTGCGCCAAAAGATCGTGAAAAAGAATCATGTAGCGTTTCAAGTGCCCGCATCTGCTCTTTGGAAACGCGTTCAGGGCGTTTGAAATCATAACTCTTAATTTCAGAGTCAGTTTCAATTAGTCCTCGTCCAGAAGCGAAGACCTTCACGGACTCACTGGACTGCTCATTGCTACCATCATCTGTATCGACAGCGGCTAACAGGGCATCGACTTCACTTTGATCAAGAACGTCTGTCATTGATTCAATCCACAAATTGCAGGCATAGAACCGGTCACGCGGCCTGCTGACACCATACTTATCGGGCGAACCGACTGGCAGACTTGAGGTTATGTAAAAAAAGCGAATCAGCCTCAGACAGTAATGCCTGTGATGCTGATTCGCATGTGCTTCGAATGAATTTTTGAAAAGCAGTTAAGGTGAACTAGGTTCAGCCGATTGATGGTTGAAATTTAATTCAATCGTGGCCGAATCGGTGGATGGAAAACGCGGTATTCTTTCTGTTTGAGCATCATGGCCATTCGAACCAGATGAGCGAGTGAATCCGCTTGCATCTTATCCATCACGTGAGCGCGATGAACTTCAATGGTTTTATGTGAAAGCCCGAGTTCACCTGCGATTTGCTTATTGAGTTTACCCTCAACAACCAGCTCCATGACTTGCCGTTCTCGCGGCGTCAGGCGGTTATACCTCATTGAAATTTCAGCAAGCTTTTCGGTATAAGCACGCTGCTCGGCATCCCATAACAAAGCAGCTTGCACACGATCGAGCAGTTGCTGTTCGTTGAATGGTTTTTCGAGAAAATCAACCGCACCAGCTTTGAAAGAATCAACGGTTGAAGGCACATCACCGAATCCCGAGACCATGATGCATGGCAGGTTGATACCCAAGCTACCCAGCTTGTTCTGGATTTCGATACCGCTCATACCAGGCATACGTACATCAAGTACGCAGCAACCCGAAAGCTGATCTGGAGATTTCTGCGCGGATTCGAGAAATGCTTCTGCAGATTCGAATGGTACCGCAGCCATACCCATGGAGGTTAAAAGCATCACTAACGAATCGCGAACCGCCTCGTCATCGTCAACGATGTAAACAGTTTGGCTTGGCATTGTTCAATTTCCTTTCTTACTCATCAATTAGCGTGGATGAGATTCTGAACGACCAACTGTGTTGAATGAATCTAAACGTGATTACCTTTTTACACATTACAACGCGCCCAAAAACACACTCATAGTGTTGCTGATTTGCGCTGATATTATGAACTGAAGATTCCGCCTTTGACGCACACCACATGCCTTGGCCCTATGCAATTTCCTGAAATTAAATTGCACGAATACTTGCTACAAGCAGCACGACGCCGCTCCGTAAAACACTTAGCGTAAACACCGCCTTTAAGAGACTGAGATAGAACACAGTCCGTAAGGCACAATATTCCAAAATACGGGCGAATCCCTGAATGAAATGCAGGTGACAGGGATGACTGATAAACTTCCCCCCGAAGCAAAAACCGTAAACACCCGTAGATCAGAATACTACGCTTATCGCATATTTAGCAAGTATTTTCTGAAATTTTGTGCATAAGTCATTTTCGTCTAATCGTTCAATCGATATTTTATTTATGTTCCGAGAATATAGTCGGAATAGAAGTGATCGTGGGCAGTTCATATTTACAGAGAAGGTTAACCTTTATAATTTTGCATCCCTAATGTCTATAACACGACACGAATTAGTTGAAATATTTTCAGGCTAGTAAGTGGTTAGTGATGTAACATAACCCGCTCTAATCGTTGTATGAAAGAAGGCTGTATGGTTGAGAATCAAGAAATGAATCTTAGAAGCAAGTTGTTTTTTTTTATCGCTGTAACTTTCGCAGCCGTCATCAGCATTCAAACAATAACAACCGCTCAACAATTTGATCTCGGCGCAGGTTTGACCGCCGAGCCCGTCACAATCTCCGCTACATTAAGCGATAAAAACGCAAGACCCGGCGATCATCGCATCATTGCAGTTGTTGCCACCATGGCGCCTAAATTTCATATCAATCCTGAAAAGCAGCAGATTCCAGAAGAAGCCAGTTTCCTTATCCCCACATCTATCGAACCAATAGATGGCAATGCCCCTGTTGACTTCAAACAAGTTCAATACCCCGAAGCGCACGACGTGACGGTTTACTTTACAGGCAAAGCTTCCAAACTGCCTGCATATGAAGGCGAAACCGTTTTTTACGTGCCGTTCGTCGTTAATCAAAACGCTACACCCGGCGAGTACAATCTTAAACTTCGTGTTGATTATCAGACCTGCAATGACAAAGTATGCTTGCCACCTGCATCTAAAACAATTGACCTTACACTCACCATATTAAACACAGAACAAGAAACGCAAGTCGCAACCACATTACCTAGCGATAGCAACCTTTTTAATGATTTTGACCCAGCAGGATTTGGCGCAACAGCGACCTCCACAATCAATACAAAACAAAGCGTTAGCTTTGATGTCTTCGGTTTAAGTTTTGAGTTGAACGGCCAAGGTGTCGGTTTTATTTTCTTTCTGCTAGTCGCAATGGCAGGTGGCTTTTTACTCAATCTCACACCATGCGTTTTGCCGGTCATCCCGATTAAAATCATGAGCCTTAGCAATGTCGCTGGGAATCGATTCCGTTGCCTCATGCTTGGCATTTGGATGTCAGTTGGCGTTGTCGCATTCTGGCTTGTCCTTGGCGGCATCATCGCGACTGTTGCTGAAACCAAAGCGATCAGCGTCCTTTTCCAAAACTGGTGGTTCACCTTTAGCATCGGTGTTTTCATCGCAGTCATGGCTATAGGCATGTGCGGTGTTTTTGCAATCCGATTGCCCAATTGGGTCTACAGCATAAGTCCTAAGCAAGAAACGGCGACCGGCAGCTTTGGCTTTGGCATCATGACGGCAATCCTGTCTACCCCCTGTACTGCACCACTTATGGGCGCTGCCGCAGCGTGGGCACTGACTCAAAGTTTGCCAACCGTACTCGCAACTTTCACTGCAATAGGTTTTGGCATGGCGTTACCTTATCTCGTCCTATCTGCTGTCCCTGAATGGGTCGAGAAAATGCCTCGCACCGGGCCTGCAAGCGAATTGATCAAACAAGTAATGGGGTTACTCATGCTCGCTGCTGCCGCATACTTTATCGGTGTCGGTCTGGTCAGCAAATTCACCACCGGTCTTGAACAGCCATCACAACTTTACTGGTGGCCGGTCATGACCTTCATCGCCCTCGCAGGCTTCTGGGTGATTTACAAAACATGGAAGATTACACCCAGCAGCATCAAACGTATTAGCTGGACGATTGTTGGCATCTTAACGATCAGTTCCTCACTTTTCGGTGCAGTAAAACTCACTGAAAAAGGCCCTATTGATTGGCAGTACTACTCACCCGATCGTTTGCAAACCGCTCTTGATTCCGGGAACGTCGTCGTACTCGACTTCACCGCAGAATGGTGCCTCAACTGTAAGACACTCGAGAACACCGTCCTTGCATCTAACAAAGTCATTAATGCAATCGACCAGGACAACGTCATTGCGATGAAGGTTGATCTGACAAGCAGCGATAATAAACAAGGCTGGGCAAAGCTAACAGGCGTTGGCCGAGCCACAATTCCTTTGCTTGTCGTCTATTCACCTGACGGGAAAGAAATTCTCAAGAGCGATTGGTACACTGCTGACCAGGTCGTTAAGGCGATAAACGCTGCGGAAAACGATTCTTAATCAAAGCTGAAGATTAGTAATCCCGTGACTTCAACCCAATAAATATCGGGCATTGATTCCATAGTCGCGTTCGGCTCGATAGGTATCATACGTGCTTTCAGCAAGCTTCCTGAATGTCATCATGACCGACTCTATGGTATCCTGTATCTATGTTCCAATCGCTCTCCGATAGTTTCTGGATGATCATGCAACGTGGTGGCATCATGATGTGGCCTCTACTTGCTTTGAGCCTTACCTCCATGACGCTTGCTTTCGAGCGTTTATGGTTCTTCGTCTCGCAGAACCATCCCGGACAAAAGTCTAAAATTGATCGCGTTGGGCGATTACTTCGTGATGGCGATATTGAAAAAGCACGATTATTGGTCGAAGTCGACCGAACCGTTTATGGCCGCGCTGTTTCCAGACTCGTCAATGAAAAAAACATCAACGATGCCGGTATGATCGACGCCGTTGAGAGCCAACGTCACCGTCTTGAACGCTACATGCCCACGCTTTCTACAATCATCTCTGCTGCACCCATGATCGGTATCCTTGGCACAGTCATCGGCATCATCTCTGCTTTCCAGGTGCTTTCCGAATCTGCAGGCACCGCTGAAACCAGCGAACTCAGCAAAGGCATCGCAGAGGCCCTCATCACCACCGCAGCAGGCCTCATCGTCATGCTCGTCACACTTTTTCCCTACAACGCATTCAAAGCCCAGATCGAGCGTACGCTCAGCCGCCTTGAGTCGCTGACCGCTTCCGCGCTGACGCCACAAGACGAGCCTGTCGCCGAAACAGAATCGGAATAGTTTTACGACGCCACGCTATTTACATTTCACAACTTCGATCCAATAACTCAATACAAAAAGCACAACGAACAAAAATCAGTTATCGGCCTTATTCGCCGCATAACTTCGCCGACTCTCACACACACAGAACCTCATTCGCGCATTATTGGACGCTAAACTTTCGATTTATCGTACAAAGTCAGGCATAACCCCCAATTATGGGGCAAATTGGACTCAGTTCGCCTTTGATTGTGGTCGATAGAGACTCATAGCGTTAGATACGCAACTCTTGTCATTTGTATACGGAGTTGCTCGACACACTTATCAGTCTTGAATGACTGATGAAACAAAGTCGTTGGATTATTGATAGAAAGCAGAGAAAAAATGCTTAGCCCGGACTTGGCACGAATTCGGTCGTTCAAAGTTGTTCCCTCACTCCCCGAGCCCCTGAAACCACTCCTTGATATCGCAAACAACATGTGGTGGAGTTGGCACCCCGAAGCGGTCAACCTCTTTATGCGTTTAGACCGTGAGCTTTGGCAGCAGACCAATCACAATCCGGTCAAGATGCTCGGTATGCTACCGCAAAAAACGCTTGAAACCATGGCCAAGGATGAAGGCTTCCTGAGTTCTCTTGAAAAAGTACTTGAGAACTTTGAAAACCACATGAAACGCACACCTTGGCTTGATCGCACTGATCACAAGCCCGGCGATTTTAAGGTGGCTTACTTCTGCTCTGAATTCGGCCTCACCGAATGCTTCCAGATCTACTCTGGTGGTCTCGGCATCCTCGCTGGCGATCATCTTAAGTCCGCCTCCGAGCTCGGCATGCCACTCGTAGCCGTCGGCCTTCTATACCGTCATGGCTACTTCCAGCAGTACCTCAACGCTGATGGTTGGCAACAGGAATATCTTCCCGACCTAGACTTTGCCAATCTCCCTGTCACGCGTGTCCGTAACGAAGACAAACAACAATTAAAAGTAAAAGTCGAAATGCCCGGCCGTGATGTCACTTGCGGCATCTGGAAGGTACAAGTCGGTCGTATCCCGCTATACCTCCTCGACACAAATATGCCTGAAAACGACGTCGCAGATCGTGCCATCACCGGCCAGCTCTACGGCGGCGACATGGAAATGCGCATCAAACAGGAAATCGTTCTCGGCATCGGCGGTGTCCGCATGCTGAACGCACTCGGCATCAAGCCTGATGTCTGTCACATGAACGAAGGCCATTCCGCTTTCCTCGCGCTCGAACGTATCCGCGATCTCATCGAAGAAAAGAACATTACATTCGATGAAGCATGCTCACTCGCTTCCGCACAAAATGTCTTCACAACACACACACCAGTGCCAGCCGGCATTGACCGCTTCCCACCTGACATGATCAAGCGTTACTTCAAAGATTACATCGGTAACGTCAAGCTCGACATGGAAGGCCTCCTCGCACTCGGCCGCGAAAACGTCTTCAACAAAAACGAATTCTTCTCGATGGCTGTACTCGCCATCCGTACATCAGATTGGGCCAACGGCGTCTCCAAACTCCATGGCGTCGTCTCACGTGACATGTGGCATAACATTTGGCCACACGTCCCACGCCACGAAGTCCCCATCACACACGTCACCAACGGCGTCCACGCACGCACTTGGCTCTCCGGCGATCTCTCCAACCTACTCGACCGTTACCTCGGTTCACGTTGGCAAAACGACTCCGCCGACCATTCAGTTTGGCAAGCCGTTGAAGAAATGCCGGATGAAGAAATCTGGGATGTTCACGAATCACGTCGTCAGCGCATGATCCTCTGGGCACGCCGCCAACTGCGTAAGCAGATGAAGCAACGTGGCGCATCAGAGGAACACATCCGCGACGTATGTGACGGGCTCAGCGCCAAGAATCTCACCATTGGTTTCGCTCGCCGCTTCGCAACCTACAAGCGCGGCAACCTCATCCTCCGTGATGCAGAACGCCTCCTTAAACTCCTGCGTAGCACCGACAAACCTGTCCAGTTCCTCATCGCAGGCAAGTCACACCCCGCAGACGGTGGCGGTAAAGATCTCATCAGGCAGATCGTTCAATTCGCACGCCAATCAAACGTGGCTCACCGCATCGTCTTCATCGAAAACTACGACATGCACGTGGCACGCTACCTCGTTCAAGGCTGCGATGTCTGGATGAATAACCCACGTCGCGGCATGGAAGCATCCGGTACCTCCGGCATGAAAGCCGCTCTTAATGGTGTCCTCAACTGCTCAATCATGGACGGCTGGTGGGACGAAGCCTACGAGTCCGATCTTGGCTGGGCCATCGGCCGCGGCGAAGAATATGCCAACCCAGAAGTTGCAGACGATATCGAAAGCAAGTCACTCTACGACCTGCTCGAAAAAGAAATTGTCCCACTCTTCTACGACCGTGACGATCACGGCGTACCACGCGGCTGGGTCAAGAAAATGAAACGCTGCATCTCGCAACTCGCGCCGATGTTCAACTCGAACCGTCAGGTTCAGGAATACGCTGAAAAACTCTATCTCCCAGCGCTCCGCCGCACACGCGTCCTTGAAAAAGACAACCTCAAGGAAGCCATCTCATACACGCATCAAAACTACCGCTTGCGTGATAACTGGGACAAGCTTTATGTCGAATCCGTCGACGCAGCCACAGAATCACCGCTCGGCGTTCATGATTCACTCGGCGTCTCTTCCATCGTCTATCTTGGCGATCTAAAACCTGAAGAGGTGCGTGTTCAGGTCTACTCAGGCCAGGTCGGCAACGACGGTGAACTCCTCACCGGCAATGCATTCGATATGGATGTAGCTGAAGACCTTGGTGACGGCAAATACCGTTTCATCGGTTCAATCAATGCTGGCACGAGCGGCCGATATGGCTTCGCCATCCGCATCGTTCCTGGCGGTCTCAACTTCGAAGGCATGGTCATCCCTGGCTTAATCCTCTGGGAACAGCCTGCCACCAAACCTCAGGCCGCAGAACCTGCACCTGAACAAACCGAAGCTGTCGAGCAAAATTAATCTGATAAACAACCAGATCACAACAGGCCTCCCTCGCGGAGGCTTTTTTTCATGCTCATCTCTCAATCACCCTATAATACGACTATGCAAGAATTCGAACTCCTCGAAAATATCTTCAAGCAAAATGGCTCACTCCCATCCAACATCACCATTCCCCCGGGCGATGACATGGGCGCATTCACCATCGGCAACCAAACCGTTCTCGTCACAGTCGATCAACTCGCTGATGGCATCCACTTCACCCTCGAAACCACCTCCATCAAACGCATTGCCCGCAAAGCCGTCACCCGCAATCTCTCCGATGTTGCAGCGATGGGCGCAACCCCAATCGCCGCAATCTGCGCAGTCAGTTTCCCAAAATCACTTGCATCCCATCACGCTGAATCCCTCCTCGAGCACATCCGCCAAACCGGCCAAACCTTCAGTTGCCCTGTCATCGGCGGCGACATTTCCGCATGGCCCGGCAAGCTCCTGATCTCCATCACAGTCTTCGCATCCATGCAACCTCAGCACGGCTCACCCATCCTCCGTTCCACAGCACAACCCAACGATGCCCTCTACGTCGCCGGTCCCCTCGGCGGCTCCATCATCGATCACAATAATACCATTCACCATCTCGATTTCACTCCTCAGCTCGATCTCGCGCAGCACCTCGCCGCAGAGCAGGGTTCCCGCCGCCCATCTGCCATGATCGACATCTCCGACGGCCTGCTCCGCGACCTGTCTCATATCGCCAAACTCTCCAATCTCACCGCCATCATTGATGTCCCGCAAATCCCCATCTCAGATGCCGCCCTCATCGCCGCAAAAACCTCCACACACCCTCCCTATCACCATGCATTAACCGACGGCGAAGATTATCAACTCCTCTTCTCTGCCCCGCTTGACGCTTTTCCCAGCCAGCAAACCTCCTATCACGGCCACACCATCACACGCATCGGCTCACTTGTCCCACGCCACCAATCCCTTATCATGCTCAACCTCCCTGACGGCCAAACCGTCACCCCGCAGTACCTTGGATGGGAACATCATTCGTGAATCAGCAGGCCAGCGACAATACCATCACACTTCAATCTGACACCCTCGATGACACCATCGCCATCGGGCAAGCCATCGGCCAGCACGCCATCGACCTCGACATCATCGCACTCGTCGGCGACCTCGGAGCTGGCAAAACCCAATTCGTCCGCGGCCTCGCAACCGGCATGAACCTCTACCCCCATGCCGTCTCCTCACCCACCTTCGTCATCATGCATGAATACGACACCGAAGAAGGCGCCCCACTCGTCCTCGTACACATCGATGCGTACCGCCTCGAAACCAAAGACGACCTCGCATCCATCGGCTGGACAGGCGACGGCCACGACTTCCGATCCGGTGCAGTCGTCGCCATCGAATGGGCCAACCTCATCGACTGGGCTCTCGACGAACACACCCTCCTTGTCGACATCGCCCACCAAGATCCCGGCCGCAAGATCACCTTCACCCCAGGCAAACACTGGGCCAAACGTCTCCAGGAAATATCCTTCCCCAATCAAACCCTCACGCCATAACCCCACTTACACCCCTATAATCACAACATGAACGATCAGCCAGCAAAACCTAAGTCACGCAAATGCTCCAACCCCAATTGCGATCATCTCACCGATGAATCCAATCCCAACTACCCCTTCTGCTCAGACCGCTGCCGCACCGTTGATCTCGCCAAATGGCGTGATGAACTCTACATGATCTCACGCACCATCGAAGAAGATGATCTCGAAGAAGACGTATAAGTCTAATGGCGAGATAGATCTAAAATCGAATCCAACAACTTAATAAAAAACCGAGCTTCACGCTCGGCTTTTCATTCATCCTTCTTTTTTCATTCAACCAATCAACCATCCACAGCCTGCGCACCTTTTTGAGCTTCAGGCGACACACCATAAATCACAAACCGGTGCGACACCGGGTCATACCCATGCTCCTTCGCAATCCGATCCGCAATCTCACCCAATTCTTGTACCGGAAATTCAATAATCTTGCCCGTCTCAACACACACCAGATGCCCCTTCGGCTCACGCCCGAAGATCGTCCTGTAATGTGCCTGACGCGAATCGATCAAAACCTCCGAAATAATATTCGCTTCAAGCAAATGTTTCAGAGTCCGGTAGATCGTCGCCTTCGACACACGATGCTCTGCATCACGCATCTCATTTAGCAACTCATCTGCCTCGAAAACTTCTTCCTTACCCAACACCGCATCCAGTATCAACGCCCGCTCTGTTGTGAACTTCAACCCTTGCGTCTTCAGAAATCTTCTGAAAATCGCGCACACAGGCAGAATCATGTCTTTATCGTTCGCAAGCGTTTTCATATCTTTGCTCATACATACATTCTACCCGACTCCCCGCAATCCGTGTAGTGAGACACATTTAGCGCCATATCAGCCACAACAACCGCCTAAGATCCCACCTCGCCAATAACGCCTCAAACGCTTCCTCAAGTGGCAAAATCCCCCCCATATTGGTATCTTTACCCCCTCAAACAAGTACACAACGCCCCGCAAGGAGTTTCATCATGAGTGACAAACCAATCAACATCGGCATCATCGGCATGGGCACCGTCGGCGGAGGCGTGACCGAACTCTTCGCAACCCAGGCCCAAACCTACGCAAAACGCATCGGTAAGCCCGTTCAGGTCTCCAAAGTCCTCGTCCTCAACGTGGCAGAAGTCCCTGCTGACCGTAAAGAGCACATCGCCGATGGCGTCCTCACTGACAACGCAGATGATTTCTGGTCATCCGACTTCGAAATCCTCATCGAGCTTATGGGCGGCACAGGCGCAGCCTACACCTTCGTCAAAAAAGCACTCGAAGCCGGTAAACACATCGTCACCGCCAACAAAGCCCTCCTCGCAAAGCACGGCCACGAGCTCTTCGGCCTCGCACATAAAAACAATGTCTCCATCGCCTTTGAAGCATCTTGCGGCGGCGGCATCCCTTGCATCACCGCTCTCAAGTACGGCCTCATGGCCAACCAAATCGGCGGCCTCTACGGCATCCTCAACGGCACATGCAACTACATCCTCACCGAGATGACTCAGAAAAATAAAACCTATGACGTTGCTCTCAAAGAAGCACAGGAAAAAGGCTTCGCTGAAGCCGATCCATACCTCGACGTCTCCGGCGCCGACACCGCTCAAAAACTCTCCATCCTCGCATCACTCGCCTTCGGCGTACACATCGAAGGTTCACAAGTCGAACACATCGGCGTCGACATCCTCGACCTCCAGGACATCCAATTCGGTGCTGAACTCGGCTACGACATCAAGCTCCTCGGCACAGCGGAACGCAAAGAAGAGAACGGCCCGGTTTCAGTCAAGACCCAGCCATGCTTCGTTCACAAGTCCGATCTCATCGCCAACGTTCACGGCCCAATGAACGCTCTCTCCGTCTACGGCCACGCCGTCGGTCACACCATGTACTACGGTGCAGGCGCAGGTCGTTACCCAACCGCATCCGCCGTCGTCTCCGACGCACTCAACATCGCGTCCGGCTGGTACGGTGCAGCATTCGCTCAAATGAATCTCACCCCAGACTGCAATGACCCTGCAGAACTCGTAGCAAAAGAAGACATCGAGTCCCGCTACTACCTCCGCTTCAACGCACTCGACGTCCCCGGCGTCATCGCCAAGGTCACAACCATCCTCGGCAACAAAGACATCTCAATCGCAGCCGTCATGCAGCACGAATCCAACCCCGGCGAGTTCACCCCAATCGTCATCACCACCCACGACGCTAAGCAAGGCGACCTAGATTCCGCAATCACCGAGATCGAAGCGCTTAAGGAGATCGACGGCAACCTCGTCTCAATCCGCATCGCCGAATTCGCCTCCGACAGCTAACAACTGATTAGACAATCCCCCACACAAAACAAACAAACCCACATCAACCGATGTGGGTTTTCTTATAGGCATAAAACATTCACCACAAGCCCACGACCGCCGGTCGTGGGGTGTCTTGTAGATCACATATACTTTCAAATTTCTGACGATATGCCCGAATACTATCACTACCTAACCGAAGGTTAGACCTCACCCTTCATCCGCTCAAGAATATCAACCAGATTCGCAGTAAACGCGCCGCGCGGCATCACAAAATCCGCGCCCCGTTGCCTCGCACTTTCGAGCATGTCAACCAACACATGCGAGCCAAACGCAACCACCGGTATCTCAGGTGAATGAGCTTTCACAGCATCCAGCAACTTCAATCCATCCTCGCCCGTATCGAGATCCAGCATCATGCCCGACACCGGATGGTTCGGCTTCCCGTCATCCACCATGTTCAGACGATTCTCAAGCATACTCAGATTTCGCACGGGGCGGCTCACAATCCCTAGCGCCTCGGCTGTGGAACTGATCTTCGTACCAAAAATAAGGTCGTTACAGATGTAGATAATCATGATTTGATCATATCGAATTGACGATATCACTGGTAAGCGGCTATACAGTTATTTCATCATTGTGGATTAATTCGTCTAATATAAAAGACTTATAAAACCGATGATCAACCCTGATAGCCTGAAAAGTTATTGTTCGCGTGGAGTCATACATGGCAGATAAACCTGAAAGCATCATGACCGAATTGGGGTTTCGGTACGATCCCTCCGACCTCTATCAGCAGGTCATTAACGACGTGCTCCATGCGTGTCAGATCATGGACGCGCCGCGTAAGCTGCAGCTCATCCTCGCGCAGCCCAAAAACGAAATCATCATGCATTTCCCTGTCCAGATGGACAACGGCGACTACAAGCTGTTTAAAGGCTACCGCGTTCAACACAACAATATTCTCGGACCATACAAAGGCGGCATGCGTTTTCATGCAGGTGTATCACTTGATCATGTGAAATCACTGGCCGTGCTAATGACCATGAAGAATTCGCTTGTTCGCTTGCCGCTCGGCGGCGCAAAAGGCGGTGTTCAGGTCGATCCAGGATCACTAAGTACCAATGAACTCATGCGGTTATCTCGCCGCTTTGTCTCAGCGCTGGGCGATAACATCGGCCCAGATTACGACATCCCCGCACCTGATGTTGGCACGAACGCGCAAGTCATGGCTTGGATCGCAGATACATACATCAACATGACTCCAGCAACCAAGCGGTGGATGGGTCAGGCGGTGGTAACAGGCAAACCGGTTGATTTCGGCGGCTCACAAGGCCGCGAAAAAGCAACAGGGCAGGGTGTGGTTTATATCCTCGAAGAATTGATGCCAGAAATGGGATTACCGCTGAAGGATATCTCATACTCTGTGGTGGGATTTGGTAACGTGGGTTCATGGGCGGCGCGTCTGCTCCAGCCACACGGCTCGAAACTAAAAACCGTGATGGACCACACTGGCGCGATCATCAATGAGGACGGGATTGATGCGGTAAAACTCGCTGCATACGTCACGGAACATGGCGGTGTTGGCGGATATCCGGACGCTGATCCGGCGAGTGAAGATGAATTTTATAGAGCGGATGTTGATCTATTTATCCCGGCTGCGCTGGAGCAGATGATTGATGCTCGGAAAGCGGAAATGCTTAATGCGAAAGTGGTTGCGGAAGCCGCGAACGCGCCGACTACACCTCCAGGTGAGAAGGTTTTGCGTGATCGCGGGATTGCGATCCTGCCGGCTATACTTTGCAACTCAGGCGGTGTGACGGTGAGTTATTTTGAGTGGCGGCAAAACCGTCAGGCTGAATCTTGGGATGAAAAAACAGTCGATGAAAACCTGCGAAGGCACATGTACTCAGCAGCGCAACGCGTCAAGCTTGCACTACATCGCTATGAGTGTGATATGCGTACCGCAGCATACATTGCGGCGCTGGATAATATTGATCGCGTTTATAATATCCGCGGCATCTTCCCCTAATCATCAAATAGAACAATGAGAATAATCATGCAAAAACCGTGCCAAAAAGTACGGTTTTTGTTGTTTTTGTTTTTGTGCGCGCAAACTGCTCAAAATGCGATTTTGTGTCAAAAACCTGTGGGTTTTTTTGCTGTTTCTTGGCTAGTTTGAGCTGAAACTGATCAAAGTTTTGTGTTTTTCTCAATTCTTTGATTTTTTTAGTTACGGGTTAATCACTAAAAATTGAAATCTGTGCGCGCAAGTACGTTAGTCAGATGGGCAAATTCAAGTCGAAAATAACAAGTGATGAGATTAATTAAATTGCATTGCGCTAGTTACATTTGTGCGATCAATCTCGATCTTGATACAGATGATGCTGTTGAATGTAAGCAAGAACCGAAGCGGGGATTGTGCTGTTATGTGCATCTGTTTGAGATGAAGCGATTGCGTCTCGGATGTTTGTTGATGAGATGTCGAGCAAAGGGAGTTCGACGAGTCGATCTGCCCATTTAGTACGTTGCGATTCGGATAACGATTCGAGCAGTGATTGCGCGGAATCTGGCGAGCGAACCATGACGATGGGTTCGGCTATTTCTTCGATGGTTTTGTGCTGATACCACTGATCGAAGATTCGGAGTTGATCCGCTCCGAAAAGCAGACGGAAAGTCGCATGCGGTGCTAGTTGCTTGAGTTGCTGGAGCGTGTTGACGGTATAGGAAGGTTGGCCGTCGTTGGCGCGATCGATTTCAAGAGAGGCGACTAATGCATGGTTAGGCGATTCGTCAAGTGCGAGTTTGAGCATGTTCAGGCGGTGCATGGGATCGGTTTGAACTTTGTCGAGTTTATGGGGGGCGCGACCTGCAGGGATGTAGAGAACAAGGTCGGCACCAAGTTGCTCACGGACGAGTTCGGGAAGGATAAGATGCGCTTTATGGGGCGGGTCGAATGAGCCGCCGAAGACGATGATGTTTTTATAGGGGGTGAGATCCATGATGGGATTTTAGCAGAAAATCAGGCTGGTTTGAGAAGATGCTTGATTGCAGAGGCGAGGGTTTGGGTGGCTAGATTGAAGGTCTTTTGCATATAGAGCAGATCGGGCAGGTGGGTTGGGTGGAAGAGCAGGTGGGTGACGGCTGCGATGGTCTTTTGCTTCCCGGTTGATGAGTTAATCCAATCGGCTGATTCTGAGAGGAGATGATCGTCGGCGGTATCGGCGATTGCGCGGAGAATGAGGAAGGGGGTGCTGGTGGCGCGGGCGGCCTTGGCGACAGCGTAAGATTCCATGTTGGCAGCATGCGCGAGCTTGTGCTCATAGACATGGAGCTTGCTCTCTGGGGTGGAGATGATGGTGTCAGCGGTGTATTCGATCGTTTCAGTAATCGCATCAAGCTTTAATAAGTTGGGAAAAAAGTGGAGGTGCTCGATGGCGGGGCGGAGGATAACGGGGTCGTTGTGATCGTTAATGAAGGAATCGGGGATGAGCAGGTCGCCGGTTTCGAGTTCGGGATCAAGTGCGCCTGAGATGCCGAGCAAGAGTACGAGGTCAGGGGCGTGTTGTTCGATGAGTTTTGAGGTGTTGCTGAAAGCATGAGTCTGCCCGACACCAATAACGGCAGGGGTGAGATGAATGAGATTGTTGAGCGGTGTGGTTTGATTAATACAGCGGGTGGTTAGATTGAGTGCTTTAAGAATTGGGAGCATCTCGGGCTGCATGGCTGTAAGAAGCAATATGTTCTGTGGTTGCTCGGTCAAACGGGACGCGTCCTTGCTGCTTATGTTTGTAACGTGAATTTATTATCAGGGATGTGTTGAAAATCGTCCAGTCATTTTGTGGATGACGTTGTTGGGCGTAACCGTTTGGTCTTGATGTAGATGGCTATACATGTCGTGGTTGGTTTAATCCAAAATTGATTGGCGCGAGGTGTCGCGGCGGCTATAGGAAAAGGTGTTGAGTTCGTGACGAGACAAAATGAGGGGCTTTATTGTGGTTAGATCGGCGTTTAGGTTACAAACACCCTGTCACCGGTGGTGGCAGGCTTGAAAGAGAAACAGATGAAACGTGATACACGGAAATCTGCTTGGATTAGTTGACGACATTGACAGGGTTGCCGGCAAGGTAAACGCGGAGGTTGTTGGTGACGATGTCCATAAGACGGAGGCGGGATTCGCGTGTGGCCCATGCGATGTGGGGTGTGATGACAGTGCGAGGTGCGCCGATGAGCGGGTTATCAGCGGTGGGTGGTTCGGCTGACAGGACGTCAAGACCTGCACCGGCGATTTGGCCTTGCTTGAGCGCTTCGGCGAGTGCGGATTCGTCGATCAGTGGGCCGCGTCCGGTGTTGATGAGGATGGCGGATGGTTTCATGAGTTTAAGTGTTTTTTTATTGATCAGGTGATGCGTGTCTGAGGTCAGTGGGCAGTGTAGCGAGAGGATGTCTGATTGCGCGATGAGGTCTTTGAGTGGGAGGAAGTTAACGGGCAGGCCGTGTTGGGAGAAGGAGGCGGATGAGGGGCGTTCAGGGGCGAGTACGTTCATGCCAAAAGCGTGTGCGATTTTAGCGACAGTACGACCGATGGTTCCAAGGCCGACGATGCCGATGGATTTACCGGCGAGTTCGGTGGTGGGTTGAACAGTGAATGTGAAGTCAGGGCAAGCGGTCCAGTGGCCTTGATGAACGGCGAGGCCGTGCGAGGCGGTGTGGGTGAGGAGTTCGAGGATGAGTGCGAAGACGTGCTGTGCGACGGAAGGTGTGGAGTAACCTGCGGCGTTGGTGACGGTGATGCCTGCATCAGTGGCGGCTTCGAGGTCGATGATGTTGTAGCCTGTGGCGAGGACGCCGATGTATTTGAGGTTGGGGAGTTGAACAATGGTGTCGGCCGTGAAGGGTACTTTGTTGGTGAAGAGGATGGGAGCATCGTCTGCATGAGAAATGATGTCTTCCGGAAGGGTGCGTGGGTAGACGTGGATGTCGGAACCTAGTGCGGCGAGTGCGTCCCATGTGGGGTCTTGAGAGGAGGCGAGATTGCCAGGGGTATTGGGCGTGAGGGTGTGGCCATCGAGGACGATGATGCGGTCAGACATGGGTTGGCTCCTGTGGGTAGATGATTTAGGGAGGAGGAAGGTTGGTCGCATGAAGCTTGAGGGGGTATCATGCTGGAATGAAAGTATACCTAGATGATCAACTGTTGGAACTGGAAGTTAGCACGGTGGGCGATGCGGTCGAGGAAGCGAGCGATCACGCTGGGAAAACGGGGCGGATTGTGGTGGAAGTGTCGCTAAATGGTGATCAGATGAGCGGTGAGGTGCTGGATGCTGCGATGAGCAGGATCTTTGCTGATGGTGATGAGCTGAAGCTGATCTCAGCAGACACGGTGGAATTGGCGGTGGAGGTGTTGGATGAGGTGCGGGGACAGATCAGCGAAGTTCAGCAGCGACAACAAGAGGCGGCAGATCTATTGCAGCAAGACGATGCTCCGGCGGCATTGGCGGTGATCGCTGAGATTGTGGACGGCTGGTTGTGGGTGCAGCAGGGTGTTTCCCAGTCAACGAGCTTGGTGGGGCTGAGGCTGGATGAGGTGAAGGTTGAGGGCGAGCCGGTGGAGAAATATGCGGCTGAGTTGCTGAAGCAGTTGGCTGGACTGAAAGAGCTGATCATCAATCAGGATTTGATCACGATGGCGGACGCTTTGGCGTATGAGTGGCCGGAGGTTTGCGAGAAGTGGGATAAGCTGGTTTTGGGGCTGATTGAGGCGATTCAGGTGGCGGTGAAGACGGGATAATGTGGGAAAGGGGCCTGAAAACGCGAGAGGATTGGGGGCAACTTGGCAGAACGCGAGATTGCTCTACAATTTATGGCTCACGAGGGGATGCGGGGTGGGTGTGATTGCTACAGGTACTGTAATAGCTGAGAGTTAAGACGAAGCGAGAAAATCATGGCAAAGCCAAATCTTGATCATCCGACGCTGGCGCTTGTTAAGGCGCGGTTCCCGAAGGCGAAGTTGTTTGCGACGGAGTTTCGTGGGGACACAACGCTGGTCGTGGATAAGGAAAATCTGCACGCGATCATGGTGTACCTGCGTGAAGATTTTGAGTGTGAGTATGATTTTCTTTCGCATGTGACGGGTGTGGACTATTTGGGTTACCCGAAGGCTGAAGGTGGGAATGGGCCGGAGGGCCGATTTGCGGTGGTTTATATTCTGGCGAACACGAAAAAGAATATGAAACTCAATGTGAAGGTGATGCTGGATCCGAGTTTGCCTACGGATGGGATCGAAGCAGACCCGGCATTGCACGTTGATAGTGTGACGGATATTTGGGCAGGCGCGGAGTGGATGGAGCGTGAAGTGTTTGACATGTATGGGATCCGTTTTGACGGGCATCCTGATCTACGTCGCATTCTGCTCTGGGAAGATTACCCAGCCCACCCACTACGCAAAGATTATCCGGTTGAGGGCCGAGGTGAGCGTGAGAACTTCAAGGTTGTGGAACGTGAAGACGCGTAATGAGATTGTTGGGGAATAAGAAATTGAAATTGATAGCCGATCGCTGTGGTGGTCGGCTTTTTTAAAGCGTTTTGTGAAATCACTTCCTCATTGACCAGTAGGTCGTTTCATTTGACTTGCTTTTGATTACGTCAAGCTGCTGCTGGTCATTGGATTTATCGAAACGGAATATGTTCACGCAAAATGTAGTACTCGAAAGGTTTTGAGATGAAAGAATATCGGGTTGTCAAAGCGGCGGGGAAGCCGGGTTTGGATGGGGATTGGAGTGGAGCGGTGTGGGGCGGCGTGACGGCTGCGAGACTGGAGGCGTTTCATGAACGCAGTAGTGATCATCAGCCGGGGGTTGAGGTCAAGATGGTTTATGATGAGGCCGGGGTGTACGTGCATTTTCGTGTGGTTGATCAGTATGTGATTGCGAAGTATTGCGAGCGGCAGTCGTATGTTTGCCGGGATAGTTGTGCGGAGTTTTTCGTGCAGCCGATTAATGGTAAGGGGTACTTCAATTTTGAGGTGAGTTGTGGGGGACATATTCTGCTGGCGTATACGATGAAACCGCGTAAGGAAGATGTTGAGGTTTCTAATGAATGGTTAGACCAGATTGAGATTTACCATTCGATGCCGGAGCGTGTAGAGGAAGAGGTCAAAGAGGAGACGGTGTGGCAGGTGGAGTATTTTGTGCCTTGGGTATTGTTTGAGGCTTATCTGGGTGGTTGGGATGGACAGAAACCGGGCGAGGGAAAAGAAGTGACATGGCGAGGAAATTTTTATAAGTGCGCAGACGAGAGCAGTCATCCGCACTGGGGGATGTGGCAAGATGTGGGTGAGAAATTGGATTATCATCAGCCGGATAAGTTTGGACAGATTGTGTTTGAGTAAACATGAGTATGATCGTCATTGAGAATAAGGCTCGTTTCGGCGAGCTTTTTATTTTGCGCTTAAATCGCAACCGCATTCGGGGCAGGTTGATGAGGTGGAGCCGTGGAGGTTGTAGCCGCAGTCGGGGCAGGTGATGCGATATGTGATGAGATGCTGTCGGCGTTTCTGATAGAGGTAGAGGAAGTAGAGGCCGGGGCCGAATGACCAGAAGATAACGGTAAGGGAGTATATGAGGGAGAGGTATGAGCCGCGAGCGCAGTAGCAATCCATTTTGTGTGGATTGGCAGCATAGACAGCGGCGGCGATGACCGCTTCAAGAGATGAGCCAACAAAGAGAGCGCGGGTCATTTTGGTGAGCTGGGTGTATTGGTCATTTGCTCGCCAAAATTGATAGAAGATGAATGACCAGATAGACCAAATGAGGAGCATGGCGGCGGTGATGATGAGGGCAGCGAGCCAACCGAAATCGATGTAGACGGTGAAGAGTTCGAGAATGATGAAAATTAGGCCTAGTGAGAGTAGCGTGGACATGAAGGCGGCAACGATCATGGCGCGTTTCATGGGTCTTGCTGGTGTGGTGGTTGTTTGAATGAAATTTTTGCGCGGGGCGAGATACAACCATTGAAAGAAAATGATCAGGGCCCAGATAAAGAGGATGTAGGCGGTGAAATAGAGTTTTTCGAGAGATGTAATTTTAGTGCTGTCGATCAGGAAAGAGATGAGCGTGAAAATCGGTGTGAATACGACAGGGGTTTCAATTTCACTCCATACTAGAAGTGGATGGATGAGCGATAGGTAAAAGGCGGCAAGAAAGGTGATAATGGCGAGACTGAGTAACAGATGCCGCAGCTTGTAGGCTCGTTGTTTCCAGCGGGTCATGATTGCTCCATTGTATGGGCTTCATGATTATGACGCTGTAGGGAAGATTATGTTTCATTGTGCATGAAAAAAAGCTGCCTAGGACGGCAGCTTTTGGATTTAGCTCTTTGATTGATTGAGTTAGTCCATGTCGGTTGGTGCGGTTTGTGATTTTGACCATTCGTCAGTAATCGTGCCAGACCATTTGGGAGCGCCGTCTTTGAGAGCGGCTTTTGCTAATAGGTGTGAGCCGACGGGAACGGCGGCAAAAGCAAAGACAACAGTGAGAATTGCTTTGGTTGTGATGGAGAGTGTGCCGACTGCGAGGATGACACCGAGCATGAGGCCGAGAACGCCGAGGGTTGAGCATTTGGAAGCCGCGTGCATGCGGTGGAAGACATCTGGAAGGCGATAAACGCCAAGTGCGCCCACGAACATGAAGAAGAGGCCCCAGAAGAGGAAAAAGACAGCGGCGTATTCACGGATAGAAGAGAGTACAAAATCCATGAATGCATCATTGTTCATTGTGATATCTTCTGCGTGAATTACTGCTTCGTTGGCTGCAGCAATGATGGAGAGCATATTCATGAGTTGGTCTCCTTATTGTCTTTGGCGTGCATTTTTTCATCAGCGCGGGCACCGATGTATTGAGAGAATGCAACGGTTGATGCGAATCCGATGATCGCAACGCCGAGGACGACGTCGAAGTACATGGATTCGCGGGTCACGATGGTGAGGATGACGACGAGGCCGAGCACCTGCATGGAGAGGGTATCTGCTGCGAGAACTCGGTCTGCCATGTGCGGGCCTTTGAGGATACGCAGAAGGCAGAAGATGATGCCAAGAACGAGCGAAATCGTCCCGCCCCATAGGATGAGGTTGAGGAGATAGATCGCGAAGCTGTTGCTCATCTGGAAGCCATCAGCGGCGGCCTCGGCGGCTTGCGGAGCAGCGGCCAGGAGGTTAGCTAGATTTAGGTTGCTCATGTTCAGGAACACCGAACACCTCCCATAACATACGGGTTTTTAGTTCATCTAATTCACTGATAGCCTCTTTGCGATCCTGTGCATACATGCAGTGGATGTAGAGGCATTTGCCGTTGGGGTCGTTGTCATCGACGTCAGCGGATAGTGTGCCGGGGGTGAGGGTGATGGAGTTGGCGAGTGTTGTGATCTGGATATCGGTGAGTCCCTCGACGGGGTAGCGGATGATGCGTGGCGACATTTTGTAGCCGGGCGTGATGACTTCATAGGCAACTTGGAAGTTGACCTTGATGAGAATTTTCAGGAAGTAGATTGAGTAGAGGAGGAAACGGATGAGTTTGAGGAGATAGTTATCACGGCCAAGGGCGCGTGTGTAGAGTGCGATGAGGAGGGCGCCGATAATGAGGCCCATTGCGACATTTAGGAATGTCACTTCGCTGGAGAGTGCGAGCCAAATGCCAGCAAGGAGCAGGTTCATCAGGAAGAGGCTACTCATTAGTGGGCCTCCTTGTTGTATACAGCTGAGATAACTGGGATTTCACTGACAATCCCGAGGTTATCATGCAACGGGCTTGTTTTATAGATCACGTTTTTGCTGTCTTTAAGTTTTTGAGCGAATTCGGGGTTAATGAATTCGATTCTCTGTGGCGGAAGAACAGCATTGATGTAGTATTCGGGGTTGACGAGCTGATTGCCTGCTCGGTCAGCTAACTTGTAGATAGGGCCAGCACCGAAGCCGAGGAATAGTGCTAACACGACGAGCATTGAGATACCGAGGTAGCCGGAACGCGAGCTTGCGATGACCGTTTTCGCGTTGGTCTGGTGCGGATACTTCGCTGGGGTAGGATTCCAGAAACCGTATGACCAAATTTTCAACATTGAGAGAAGTGTGAGAGCACCGGTGGCCAGGCCGATGATGGAGAGCCACCAGAGGTTGTTATTCCAGCCTTCCCAGATGATGACCATTTTGCCGAAGAAGCCGGAGAGTGGTGGAAGACCGACGAGGGACATGGCTGCGACAAAGAAAAGAACAGCGAGTTTGGTATCGCGTTTGAGGAGGCCGCCAAGCTTGTCGAGGTCGTCTGTGCCTGCGTGTTTTTCCATGATGCCGCAGCATAGGAAGAGAGAACACTTCACCACCATGTGCTGAATCATGTAGAAGATGCATCCTGCGAGTGCCCAACCGGTCATGATGGCGAGGCCGAAGACCATGTAGCCGACCTGCGAGATGACGTGGATGGAGAGGATGCGGCGGATTTCATGCTGCGAGACGGCGCCGAGAACGCCTAGGAACATGGTGAATGCTGCGGAAACGGCGATGATGAGGAGCATGGTGTCGCGGGTTGCGAGTGACCCAGCGATCTCTTCAGGTACCCCTACGAGTGATTGTGCGAAAATGAGCGGGAAGGTTCTAACGACTGCATAGACACCGACTTTGGTAAGCATGCCGCCGAAAAGACCGGCGATGGAGATCGGAACGGTGTAGTAGGTATCGGGGAGCCAGAACCAAAGCGGGAAGAAGGCGCCTTTGAGTCCGAAGACGAAGAGGAACATGAGTGCGAGAGCGGTAAAGCCAGTAGGAAGGCCTTCACCAGAGTCGATTTTGGTTTTAACGATGAGGGCCATGTCCGCCATGTTGAGTGTTCCGAGCATACCGTATGCCATGCCAGCGGCGATGACGAAGACGGTGGATGCGAGGAGGTTGAGCATGACATATTTGTAGGCCTGAGCCATTTGTTTTTTAGTGGTGCCGATGGTGAGCAGGGCGTATGAAGCCATGAGCATGATTTCGAATGCGACGAAGAGGTTGAAAAGGTCACCGGTGAGGAATGAGAGGTTGACACCAAACATGAGGAGTTGGATGAGGGGATGAAAGTAGCCGTGCTCAATGTGTGATGCGTTGGTTGAATGTGAGTGGATGTATGATCCAAGTGCAACGGCGGATGCGGTGGCGAGTAGGAGACCTGAGAGGTTGTCGAAGACGATGGTGATGCCGAAAGGGGCGCTCCATTGTCCCATCTGAGAGGTATAGATAACGTTGTCTGCGTGTCCTTTGAGAAGGAAGTAGACGGCGAGTAGGAAAGTTGATGCGAAGGAGAGTGTGCCGATGACACGGCTGGGGAAGGAGCGGCCGACGAGGGGGACGCTGAGCAATCCTGCTGCGAGTGGGATGACGCAGAAAAGGATGATTAAGTTGTTAACTGAACCGGACATTGTATTTCTTCTGTAAAGTTTATTGTCAGGAATAAAGGGGTCGCGGCGACCACGTCTAATCGAGGGTTAGTGAGCCTTCGAAGGGGTTGGCAAATTCATTTTAGCGAGGTCGTCGACATGGAGTGTCTTGGTACGACGCTGTGTGAGGACGATGAGTGTGAGGAGGAAACCCATGACGGCGAAGCCGATGACGATGGCGGTCAGGATGAGCGCCTGGGGCAGTGGATCGACCATGACGTCGAGTGGTTGCTCTTCAGTCATGGCGTGTGATTCTGCGAGAGTTAGTGGTTGCGCTGCGGCCCATCTTTTAGAGTCTTCGTAAGATTCGAGGATGGGCGGCGCTTTGAATTCTGGTGTAGCGGACATGCTGGTGTGCTGCAGGACCGGTGATCCTGACATCGCAAGGATGGAGAGGTTTGCGGCATGGCCGATAAGGAAAACGCCGATAGCGAGTCCCATGAGTTCGCGGCCGAGCATCATGTAGATACTCACGGCGAAGACGACGGCGACACAGATAGCAATAACTGCGGTCATGACTTTTCTACCTCCCTGCTGAGACGGTCGATCATGCCGACGGAGACGCCGACGACGACGAGAAGGACGCCGATGTCAAAGATAGCGGCGGTGACGAAGTGTACGGATTGGCCAAAGCCGAGATTGAGGTAATGTTCGTATGAGGTGAGTAGTGGGCGACCGAGCAGTAGCGGGAAGATCGCGGTGAGTACGGCACAGGTGAGGCCGACGAATACGAGGATGCGTGGGTGAATGGGGAAGAGTTTATCGAAGCTATCCACACCATAGGTCATACGGTATAGGGCGAGGGAGACGGAGGCGATGAGGCCGCCGATGAAACCGCCGCCGGGTTCGTTGTGACCTTTGAGTGCCATGTATGCTGCGAAGAGCATAGCGAGAGGCACGATAAGGCGCATTGCAGTTTTAAGGATCAAGGAAGTCATGCTGATTTGCGACTCCTACGGCTGGGCAGCAGCGACCAAACGCCAAGTGCTGCGAGTGAAAGCACGGTGATTTCTCCGAGAGTATCGAAGCCACGGAAGTCAACGAGTATGACGTTGACGATGTTCATGCCGCCGCCACCTCTGCCGAGGTTGTAAACGTCTTCGAGACCGGCAGCGTAAGTGTTCATTGGGAAGTATGCACCGATTTTAGTCAGTGGATCTTCACCAACAGCGACAAGAGTCATCCAGCCAAAAGCGATACCAGCGAGGGCTGCTACGGGGATTCGCCAGAGTGGGCTTGGTCGTGATTTGGGGACATCACGAGGTAGAAGCCTGATCACCAGAACGAAGAGGACGACAGAGATAATTTCGAATGTTAGTTGTGTGAGTGCGAGGTCGGGTGCCTGGTATACGAGGTACATGGCGACGACGGTGAAGCCGCAAGAGCCTAAGAGAAGGATGCGGATGATGCGGTGAGAGACGAGCGGAAGTGCGAGTGAGGTGGCACAGATAATGATGCCGAGGAAGAGGCCGGGCTTGAATTCGGTGATGAATGCGAATTGCTCAAGGGCCGAGTTGATCATGTTGGTGTCGTTGTATGTGATGAGGTAGAACATGATGAGAAAGAATGAGAGGACGAGGAGGGTATAGTGCCGCATGTTGCCGGTTTGGATGGTGCGGAAAGCGCGACCGCCGCCGGTGACAGCTAACCAGTAGATAGATGGGTAGATCTTATCGCAGATGTCAGTAACGACACCACGGAAGATGGGTGAGAAACCGAGGATGATGCCACAGAGGATGGCGATACCTGAGCACATGAGTGGGACGCTACCGTGCGAGATGCCGGAAGCGATGGCGTACCAGAAGGTTGGGATGCCGTGATATTCAACTGCAAAGTAGTTGTTGTAGGATTCGAGTGGGCCGAAGAAGTGCATCCATGTGGAAGGTGAGAAGCCGCCGACGTATTGGAATGAGACTAGCACTGCGGCTGGAACCCAGATCATTGAAGCCCAAATCTTGCCCATGACGGTGTGTTCGTGTTCATGGTGATGATGATCGGTTTCGTGTTTGTTTGGGTCAGCTGTGTAACCGCCAGGGAGGCCGATGAGTGTTGTAGTCAAGCGGAGGAAGATGGCAACATTGCATGTTGCGGTGATGATGGCTGCACCCATGAGGAGCATCCACCAGTTGCCGACTGGGGTGTATTTGAGGTGATAGATGGCGTAAAGAAAGAGTTCTTTGGCTTGGAATGAGATGGTGCCGGGACCGGCGGCGAGGCCGTAGGCGGCGAGGATGAGGGTGATGCACATCGCGGGGTGTTTTTTGATGGCACCGTTAAGGTCTGTGATGTCACGTGACAAGACGTGACCAAGTGCACCGGCGATGATGAAGAGAGGTGCTTTGTAGAAAGCGTGATTTGCGATTTGTGTGATGTCGTAGTCGAGGTTTTGGAAGAGTTGGCCATCATAGGTGTATGAGAAAGAGCCGAGGCCGTACATGCAGACGAGGAGGCCGAGCTGCGAGACGGTGGTGTATGCGAAAATGCGTTTAAGGTCGTGTTGGTTGATGGAGAGAAGAGCACCAAGCACCATGGTGAAGCCACCGATGATGGTGATGAGCCATGGCCAAATGTCGAGGCCTGCTCGGAAGACGGCTTCACCATTTGTGACAACGAGGAGGCCACCGAAGACAGGGAGAAGTCGACCAATGAGGAAGACGCCTGCTTTAACCATGGTTGCGGAGTGCAGGAATGCTGAGACGGGCGTTGGTGCGGCCATTGCACCTGGGAGCCAGTATTGCCAAGGGAATTGGGCTGATTTCGTGGCTGCTCCGAAGAAGAGCAAGATGAATGACCAGAAAACAGGGTTGTTGATGTCGGTTAAGAGCTGAGTATTTTCTGGCAGCCAATGGATGAAATTTGTCCACGTCCAGACATCGGTTGTGGAACCGAAAAGGAGGATGCCGCCAAAGAGGCCCATGCCGCCCATACCTGTGGTGACGAAGGCTTGCATACCGAGTTTGACTGCGTGCTTATCGTAGCGATCCCAGCCAATGAGAAGGAATGAAGAAATGGAAGTGAGTTCCCAGAAGAGCAGGGTGAGGAGCATGTAATCAGCGAGTACGACGCCGATCATGGCTGTTGTGAAGAAGCCGAGGGTGGGGTAGAAGCGGTAAAGGTCGTCTTCGTTACGGCCAAAGTAGCCGCGGGCATAGAGGACGATCAGTGCGCCGATGCCTGAGACAAGGAGTGCGAAGAAGAGGCCTAAGCCATCGGTGAGGAATGCGAAATTGAGGTTGAGTATCGGCATCCAATCAATGGAGGCGATGGGGCCGGTGGGTGCATCGGTGGGTTGGACATCGAAGGAGAGGAGTATGAGGAATGAGACAACGGTGCCAGCTAGCGCTGTGAGCACGCGTGGTGTGATGAGTTTGCGTGGGTAGAAAAGGGTGATGAGTCCGGTGGTTAATGGGGCGAAGATCGCGATCATCAAGAGAAGTGTTCTGTTCATAGAACCTCCACCTTGAGCCATGGCTGTGTTTGCAGCGTTGGCGAGCGGAGTTTGGACTTCGCCGAGTAACGATAGAAGTTGTGTAGAAATCATTTGCGATTATTTATCCACAAAAAGGCACGATGGGGTGCCTGACGCAGTCAGAGACATACGTATCATCGGTTAGACGAGGGAATGTCCTGAACGCGAGAACCGTTATATGCGGACTAAGCGATCGGAATAGCGATAGCTAGTATGTGATAAAGGAAATTATCAGGACGGTATTCAATGATTGATTGTGAATCGTGAGTCGTACGATAATGTATCAATGATGAACGAAAAGAATTTATGGGCACCGTGGCGAATCTCCTACATTCAAAGCCTCGAAAGCGAGGGCGATCAAACGTCGCGCCAAAATACTGAAGGACCCAAGCCGAATCGATGCTTTTTGTGTGAAGCATCCGAGATAGACGATACTGGCGGGCTTCCAAAAGATCAACTTGTACTGCACCATAGTCACAGTTGTCTGATTATGCTTAACCGCTTTCCATACAGTAATGGACACCTATTGATCGCACCTTTCGATCATGTAGCTGACATTGATGATCTCAATATTGAACAGCGTTCAGACCTATTCGAGATGACCAACATCGCGAACAAAGCTGTACGGATTGCGATGAACCCACAAGGCGTGAATATCGGTATAAATCTAGGTAGATGTGCTGGTGCGGGCGTTCCTGGGCATGTTCACGTCCACGTTGTGCCGCGATGGGAGGGCGATGTGAATTTCATGCAGGTCGTCGGCGACGTGCGTGTCATACCGCAGTCTTTGGAGGAGAGTTGTAAGGTTTTGAAGGCTGCTATAGATCAAGTTTTACAGAAATAAAACTTCGTATCTATGCCATGCATAGTTGGTAATACGACATGCAATTTCGTGGAAAAAAAACGCTGAGCATCCTTGTTCAGCGTCGTGGGAAATTTTAGATTTTGAATCTGAATGTGGATTACGCAGCTGAGACTGGTGTGGCACATGCTTTTAGCTGGATACCGATTCGGTAGCCTTTGTCGTTCTTAATACATCGCACAACGCTGCCGACCATGTCGAAACCTTTTTCGTTGCCATGCGGTGGAAAGAACATCACAATGCGTGAACCAAGTTCAATCGGCTCGTGTGAAAACGCACCGATGCCTGTTTCAGAAGAATCAACGAGCTGGAGCGGACGAATCCGCTTAGGGCTCTCGAAGTGGTCGTCTGGCGTGGACACGGCGGTGACATGGCCTGAAGCACGACGACGCATGCAGCGGCGACGATCGAAGAGATAGGAATCAGGCTCAATGGCGGAATCGTCAATAAGTTTAAGCGTGTGCTGAGTTGACATGGTTTGGGATCTCCTTTTAAAGCATCCGTACCGGGCACAAATGTGAAGGATCAGCCGTGATCCGTTATAACTGGCATCGGCGTAATATCCGGTAAGGTTTATGACGTGTGATAAAAAAAATGCAGAAAAATAATGGCCATGTAAGTTTGGTTGGCGCGGGTCCGGGGGAACCGGGGCTGATCACCGTAAAAGGTATGCAACATCTTGCAAATGCTGATGTTGTGGTTTTTGATGCGCTCGCAAATCCGGTGTTATTGGATTCAGTGTCCGATTATGCAGAGCTTATTGATGTAGGAAAGCGGGCTAAAAACCACAAAATGACGCAGGACGAGATCAATGATGTTCTGGTATCGAAAGCTCGTGAGGGAAAATTTGTAGTCCGATTAAAAGGTGGCGACCCATATTTGTTTGGGAGAGGTGCTGAGGAAGCAATCTACCTGGCGGAACGTGGGGTAAGCTGCGAGATCGTGCCGGGGGTAACGAGCGGGATCGCTGCTCCGGGGGCAGCCGGGATACCGGTGACTTTCAGAGAGATTTCAAGCACGGTCACATTCGTGACTGGACATGAAGATCCAACGAAGGATAAAACAGCGGTGGATTACGGTGCGCTCGCTGGGATGATCAGGGCAGGGGGCACGGTCTGCTTCTATATGGGCGTTGGGCGCTTGGAGTTAATTTGCGACACGCTTCATGAGGCAGATTTGCCTAAACACACGCCTATCGCACTCGTTCAATGGGGTACTCATCCGAAACAACGCAGAGCCAAAGGGACGCTTGGTGATATTGTTCAAACCGTAAAACAAACAGGGATTAGTTCACCTGCAATTATTGTGGTGGGTGATGTTGTTGGGCTGGAACGCGAGGGCCTAGACTATTTCATGAATAGGCCACTGTTTGGAAAGAAAATTATTGTCACGAGAACGCGTCAGCAAGTATCAGTATTACGAGATCAACTCGCAGCACTGGGAGCTGAGGTTTTGGAAGCCCCAACCATTGAAATTGAAGAACCTGAGAGTTGGGATGCTGTTGATGATGCTATCAAGAAAATTGGTGCGTTCGATTGGCTATTACTAACGAGTGTCAATGGCGTGAAGGCGCTCGCAGAAAGATTGGATGCTGTAGAGTTAGATGCGAGGCATTTGGCTGGTGTTAAAATTGCAGCGATTGGTGATGCCACAGAGCGTGCATTGCAACAGGACTTGAACATTCGTGCTGATCTTGTTCCAACGCGTTATATCGCTGAATCATTGGCTGGCGAGCTCATTGCTGAACATGGCGTTTCTGGCCGTAAAGTCCTGTTATTAAGGGCTGATATTGCGCGACCTGCGTTACCTCAATTGCTCACAGAAGCGGGAGCTGAGGTTACAGAGCTGGTGGCTTATGAAACAAAACGGACAGACCAGCTACCCGCAGATGTCATCAATGCACTCGAAAACAATGATGTGGATTGGGTTACATTTACAAGTAGCTCAACGGTGCAAAACATGGTTGAACTACTGGGTAATAAACAGCATCTGCTTGATCATGTAAAAGTTGCATCAATCGGAAGTATTACAACCGAGACGGCGAATCAACTAAATGTACGAGTTGATCTTGAAGCTAAAAAATCGAATATTGACGGATTGGTCAGTTCGATCGTGAAATATGTGGGCACCAACTAGCACGTATCTTGACAGAGGACTGAATCTTGAAATTTGTAATAGACAAAACAGCATTACTGGTCGTTGATCTACAAGAGAAGTTGTTGCCAGCAATGCATGATCATGAGCGTGTACTCGCTAGATCTTTGGTCATGCTGAAGTGTGCGAAAGCTCTGGGAGTTGGCGTTGTGACAACACAGCAATATCCCAGAGGCTTGGGTGAGACTGTTAAGGTTGTGCGAGATGAATTGGAACCTAATGATGTGATCATTGATAAGACGAGATTCAGTGCATGTACTGATAAGGTGATGGGGGTAATTGAATCTGGTGGTTACAAATCAGTCTTGGTGATGGGGGTTGAGGCCCATGTGTGTGTGATGCAGAGCTGCTTGGATTTGAAAGCGGCCGGGTATCATGTCGGGGTTGTCGTTGATGCGATTGGTTCGCGAAATCCGCTAGATTGGGATACGGGAATCGCTCGATTTCAGCAGCGTGGCATTGAATTGATGACCGTCGAGTCGGCAGTATTTGAGCTGGTGGGTGATGCAAAGGCTGAAGGATTCAAAAAAGTACTGCCTTTAATCCAGTAAATTGAGGTGTAATGAGGGTTTAAGGTAGAGAATTCCTTTATTGCAAGAAAAGAAAAGTTATCTAAGGGTATTGAAAATATTGCATCGTGGAAGTTGCCGAAATTAACACAGATATGTACGCTATTTTCTCATAAACGCCACTGGCGGTATGATATTTGAGAATAACAAACAGGAGACTGGCATGCTCGAAACATATGAACAACTTAAAAATTTGGTCGCATCTGTAGAAGATGACATCCGTAAAGCAGCTGGCGGCAACAAAGCTGCAGGTACTCGCGTTCGCAAGCAGATGCAGGACGTGAAGAATATGGCACAGGAGCTTCGCAAGAAGATTCTAGAAAACCGTGATGGCGAATAATCTTATTCCGCCGAATCAGTGAATACTAAAATTGCAACCGGTTGAGATACTAGGCTAAGTCATACTCAAAATAGTATGTGGTGTTTAGTAGATTAAAACGAAGACATGGAATCCAAGGACTTATGGCTCCAACGCTTCTTTTCGATATCAGTCAAACTGATCTGAGTAGTACTGTGCGTGATGTTTCGTTTATCGAAAGCATCAACCCGCACCGTGGATGCATGCGATTGCTTGATGGGATTATCTATGAAGATATTCCTACAGGTGAATTGATTGCATTCAAAGATATTGGTGATGATGAATTTTGGGTGCCTGGGCATATCCCAGGACGGCCAATATTCCCTGGTGTACTGATGATTGAAGCTGCTGCTCAACTTGCAAGTTATATGTGCTTGCAGAAGCTTGTTGATCAAGATTTCATGGGATTTGCTGGTGTTGACAGTGTTAAATTCCGCGGACAAGTCAGACCAGGCGATCGCTTACATATCCTGATCAAGGAAACTGAATTCAGGCGTAGAAGATGCGTTTGCAAATCTCAGGGACTGGTGGATGGCAATCTTGTCTTTGAGGCAATCATTACCGGTATGCCCATGTAGCGCTCTATTAAATATAATTTCCAATGATAAGCAGCATATTTTTTATGCTGCTTATTTTATGTTGCGTTGATATATTGGTGATGCATATCAAATACCATGGTTTACGTGATCATAGAACGGAGTCATTGATGGTTATATCTCAATCTATGCGCATCGGCATGTTGGGCTCTAAATTTATGGGCAGAGCACATTCCAATGCATATATCAATGCTCCGAAATTCTTCGATTTAAAGCGTAAGATCGTTTTGCAAAATGTGTGTGCGAGAAATGAAGCGTCATTGAAGGCGTTCGCGCAAAATTGGGGCTGGCTGAATTGGACATCAGATTGGCGAAAACTTGTTACTGATGCAGAAGTTGACCTTGTAGATATTGGCTCACCCAATCATTTGCATTTCGAACCGGCGGTTGCTGCTTTAGAGGCTGGCAAGCATGTCGTTTGCGAAAAACCACTTGCGAATGATCTATCCGAAGCAAGAGAGATGGTTAAGATTGCCAAAAAACATCGGAAACTAAAATCTTATGTGTGGTTCAACTATAGGCGATGCCCTGCAATCAGCCTTGCTCATGAGCTAATTCAAGCCGGGCGGATTGGCCGTGTACTTCAGGTAAGGTGTGTTTACTTACAAGACTGGGGAGGACCTGATGTGCCCTTATTTTGGCGGTACCAGAAGAAATATGCTGGCTCTGGGGCGTTGGGTGATTTGGCTGCCCACAGTATCGATCTCATGCGTTACCTCACGGGCGATGAAGTAAAATCAGTTAACGGAGCCGTTTTGAGTACTGTTTATAAAAAACGATTACTGCCTGAACAAACGAAAAAATGGGGCCGCGTGGACGTAGATGATATCAGTTTATTCCTTACTACATTGAAATCCGGGGCTGTGGCAAGTTTCGAAGCGACTCGCCTACCTCAAGGCTACAAAAACCACAACAAGATTGAGATACATGGAGATAAGGGATCAATACGATTCGATTTAGAGCGTATGACGGAACTGGATTATTTTGACAGCGACTCATCGACGAACACACAAGGCTGGAGTACGATCAATGTGAGTGAAGGTGGAGCTGGTCATCCTTATGCATCTGATTGGTGGCCGGCTGGTCACAATTTAGGCTACGAGCATACCTTTGTGAACCAGTTCGCAGACATGGTTCGAGATATGAACGGCTTGCCACCTAGAACGCCACTTCCAACCTTCCATGATGCTTATGAAGTACAACGCGTCTTGGAAGCGGTCATGCTTGCGAATCGAGAAGGTTGCACGATACCTCTTTCTCAGGTCAAGTAAGTCACATCATTTATGGGTCGATATGCGACATACTGCGGGCTAAAATCTGCCCGACAATTAAAGCACCTTCGATAGCTAAACACATGCCACATATGTGGATAAGTCTCGCAATTTATTCACAATCAAGTGGCCGCCTTGACATAAATAAATATGCGGTTAAATTATCGCCCGTCCGGTTAAGGGAAACACCTTCCGGCATTTGGCAAATTGGGAGCGTAGCTCAATTGGTTAGAGCACTGGACTGTCGATCCAGAGGTTGCGGGTTCGATCCCCGTCGCTCTCGTTGGTTGTATTCTCCGGCAGAATGCGGCAATGAACTGTAAACCCCTGTAATTTCAGGGGTTTTTTTGTGCGCCGACTCTGAAATCACATCATTTTCGCCGTGGCAGTAATCGGCAGTTTGTGGCAGTCCCCGGCGATGATTTTGGTACATATTTGGTACAATGCGCTGATTAGACGAATCGCCATCTGTTCCGGTTGCCTTGAGTGTTAGTTCTGGTAATTTTTCAACCGCCTTACGAATTCGTCTCGTATTGTGTCGGTGATAATGGCGTTCGAGAATTTGCTCGCTGGCGTGGCCGGTGATGTGTTTCGCTGTAGATGTCGAGACGCCGGCGTCATCAAGCCACGTCCCGCACGTAGTGCGAAGTGCGTGAAAGTCTACGCGTCGTCCCTCCACATCCTCGGTAGCGAGAAAATCGCTCTCCGCTCGTTTGGCGCGTTCCTTCGGCGTCTCCCCCTCCCGAATCCATTTCGATCTAGCCGCAGTCATATCCTCCCTGAGCATGTCGGCGGTTTCCCAGCGTGCAGGCATTGAGAACGCTGGCGAGTTTGGGAGTTTGCTTGCAAAAATCGCCTTGAATTGCTCAGCAGTTGCTTGCCTGATTGGGATCTTGAGTGTTTTGCGTGATTTTGTGTTTGCCCGCTTCTCGATCGTAACAATCGGCTCATCGTCAAGCGTGAAGTGTTTTACGCGCAACCGCTCAATCGCCGAACGTCTTAACCCGGTTTCGATTGTGAAAATGTAAAGCAAAGCACGCTCGGCGCCGGAAAGTCGCCATCT
Source organism: Poriferisphaera corsica (assembly GCF_007747445.1). NCBI lineage: Bacteria > Pseudomonadati > Planctomycetota > Phycisphaerae > Phycisphaerales > Phycisphaeraceae > Poriferisphaera > Poriferisphaera corsica. The sequence continues at coordinate 2,130,695 of NZ_CP036425.1, read as the reverse complement.
CTCACGCCCTGATCGATCGAGTTTGAACGCATCTAAGCCCGATTCGGCCGCTTCTACTACCCTCATAGCCTCCTCAACCGTCAACGCCCGTCTGTGTTCTGTTTCGTCTTCTGTGAGCCGCAACACATTAAGTAGTGGGTTGGTTTTGGTGTTCCCCTGCTTCACCATCCACGACCCAAAGCTCACAAACGCTGTGAGATATTTATTACGAGTTGAAATCGATATTTTGCGTGAATCTTTGATCGTAGCCAATGCACGCTCAATCTTTGCTGGGGCAACCTCTACCCATCGCCGAATATCAGCTACCCTGATAATTTCGTCAATCCTTGTAAATTGTGCAGAGTAATGACTTTTCGCGGATTTCGCTTTGAGGTGTTCTTTATACTGCTCAATGTAACCGCCGATTGGAGAGTTGGCGGCCTGTTGGATTCGCTCGTCCTCGACGTCGATGAGTCCCCGAAACCTCAGCATCGCCTCTTTCTCGTAGTCCGCGGCAATCATCTGTGCGGCACGTTTATCGCTGGTTTTGGTTGATTTGCGAACCCATTGCCCCCGGTGGTTTTGGTATTTCGCGTGATACACCTTGCCGCGCTTAAACACACTTGCCATTGCTTCGCTCCTTTGCTGCTCAAACACATAATATCGCTACCGCCATCCCTAACCAACACCTTTACGCTTTTGCGATCGCATGTAAGCGTCCAAATCATGCCGGTCGTATCGGATACGCCCACCTAACTGGATATGCGGTATCTCGCCGCTCGCCTTGAGCATCCGCAAGGTGCGCTCAGGCGTGCAGAGGTAGACCGCAGCCAATTTAGGCGTCAAGTAGCGGGGAATTATCTCAGTTGCTACGCTCATGATTGCTCGCTTTCTTCACAGCCTTAGATGCCATGATGTTCATCAAGTATTGATTTCGCGTTTTGCAGACGCGCAAACTCATCAGCACATCCGCCTACGTCTGGGTGTACCTTCTTGGCAACTTCTCGATATGCCTTGCGGTACTCATCTGCGTCGTTAATGACCGTAATCGTGTCGCCGGCGCTAACCAGATCAGCCGCTTGTTGGTAATTCAACTGGCGATGGGAGTGCTGCCCAGCCTCTGTACTGCTGGTGTTGCCGTACCGCTCCATATCGCTCCATAGCACGCTGTGCGCTGAGCGTTTTGACAATGCCGCGTAGGTTGTCTCTCCAATCGTTATAGGTGTCGCAGGGGTATTGAAGCGGCCCAGCAGCAGGATGGACAAAACTCAGACGTACTCTCTCACCGTTTATTCTTGCTGTTGAACGTAGCAACCCATCGTTACGGATTTGATTCTCTGTAACATCGGCTTCAATAATCGCGTCACGAACACCGATCATTGCCAACTCGCTCCTTAATTCAGACAAGGTTGCCGAGTACTTGGATCTGAATCGGCAATTATCAAATTCACTTTTCCCATCACTTGGCCACATTCCTGACAACGGCCTAAAAGTAAATTGAACATCATTCGGACGAACTCTCATCACTCACTCGCTTTCTTGTTCCAACAACACTTCTTGTATTTCTTGCCTGATCCACATTCACACGGTTTGTTACGCTTCCGGCCTTCGCCAATGTGCGAGCCTTTGTATTTGAATTCCACACGCCCATAGCTCATCCTCAAATCTTCGATCCCCAATAACTGCTCAATTTTGTCTCTTGGTGTCATTACTCTCTGACCTTTCTAAGCAAACAAAACATCTTCGCGAGATCTGTATGCTTTCATACAACCGACCGCGAAACGTTTAGTCGCTGCGTACATGCCATCTGCGCATGCGCGTTGTGGTAAAATTGGGTTAGTATCGTTCTCGATTGTTCTTAAGATCTGTCCAAGACGAATCGCAATTGCTTTACATTCATACCAGTGGAGACGGCCTTCGCAATCAGAATGCGAAAGAAGAGGAACTAGCGGATCGTCGATAACTGCCCACGGAATAGCCCTGTCGGCCACACTGTTTCTTACAGCTTTCCAAAGCTCCATATTGGAAGTTGGGAAATCATCAAATTCTTCTTCAGTAATAAGCGCATCACAGAAACCATCCATCATGCGTAAGGGCAAACCAATTTGCTGAGCCAACCATTTACGCCAATGCATAAATAAAACGTATGATCCATGCCAGCAATCATGTGTAGTATCTAGTCCCATCACTCACTCGCTTTCTTAGCATTTCTTCGACGCAACAACACATGGTTCAGACTGAAGAAAATGTGCGAACGGCTGTCGTGATGTTCGCCATCCTTAACCCCGCCATGCTCTTCACATGCCAATGTGAGACAATCAAAAGCCTCTTCAAATTCGCCTTTATCTGCGTGTCTCTCGGCGTCGCATGTCTGTTTCCAAACATTCATGTATGACCTACTGCTCATCACTCACCGTCCTTTGTTATGCAGTTGCTCTTCGTCGTTGATTGCACAAGCGAGCAAAGATGTGAACGCATACGCTGCTTGTAAAGGCACCACCCCGTTACCTCCGAGTCGTATCTGGTCCAATCGGGAGGCCATCCCATTAGCCATGCCACGAATCGCGGGTTCAATCGTCGGCGCGACTTTAAGGATGGTTGCCCACTCTCGTTTTTGGGGGCCAGGGGCGAACACGGGAAACTCTGCTCTGCAACATACTTGAGTTGATCCATTCGGCTCCGGCCATCCATCCGCACAACAACCTTGCCGCTCCCTTTCGTATCGCTGGTTGTCGGTGTGGGCCAGTTTTTTGCCATCGTTGCAAGTCCGTCCCCCGCATTCTCGCTCACACCCTTGCGATTGTGATTTCCTTTCACTGTTGGCGTCGCCCAATTTGCTGTTTGTGATGACAGATGAGGATTGCCGCTCGAATCTCTCGCGTTCGGCCCCCCGTGATCCGCTTCGCTTGCTGTCGGCGTCCGCCATTGGCTGACATCCGTGCGCAATGATTTCATCATCTTCCCTCCCGTTGTCCCGACCGCGTCCGCAGCTGCAGGTGTTGCCCACGCCTCGCTCTGGTTGGAGAGCGTTGCCCAGCAATTGCCCGTTCGATCCCCCATTCGCTCCAAAAATCTTTGGTTGTCCTCCGAATGCTCGCTCGCTCGAGGCGATAGCCAAAATGAACAAACGTTTTCGTTGGTGACTGGCTCCCACTTCGGCCGCCGAGAATAGTCCCGCCTCAATTCGATAACCCAATCGCTGTAACTGGCTTCCGACTTGATCAAACCCAAGAGAGGTGTGACCAGGCACGTTCTCAAAAAAGCAGAATTTGGGTTTAACTCGGCTAATTGTTTTACGGATCGCATTCCATAAGTTTCGTTCATCGCGGAAGCCAAGACGTTTGCCAGCGGTTGAGAACGGCTGGCATGGGTATCCTGCAACGATTGCATCGACTTTGCCACGATAGAAGTGGCTAATTTCTGATGCGAAGGAATTAAGATCGCTGTAGACAGGAGCTTGATGTAAGGCCTGGCCTTCCATCCTCGCCACGAGATTGGCCGCTGCGTAGCTTTCCCGTTCAACGTACACCAAAGGTGCGGCTCCGATTCCGATTGACTCAAGGGCGAGTTCAAGTCCGACTCCGAGCATTCCGCTTCCTGTTGCGAAATCAAGGTATCCAATTGTTTCTTTAATATCGGGGGTATGTGATACCACAACTGTTCATCCTTCCTTTTCTCTAAATGTTGCTCCTGCCCTTGCGGTCATCCCTCTCCCTCCTCTGATGGGTGGGAGGCGTACTTGGCGTTGTAGAGTTCCGTGAACTTCTCACGTACTACCGACAGCATCGCAATACTTGTCTCGTAGCTACCAAATTCATTTTCCTTTTCCGCTATCCTCCATTCTGGAATTTCGTATTCATCAATTTCGCCTTCGCTATACCTTCGCACTCTCCGCAGGAACTTTTCAGCCAAGTAATCGTCGCTCATAGCCTCTAAAAACCATGCCCTCCCGTACATCGCTTCTGAACGGATTACATTATTGAAGTTGTTTCCACCAACCGACGCATCGCCCGTGATAACGATGCCCGCGGGCGTGAACATGATAAAGACGCAAAAACTGCTACCTTGCTCTTGGCCCATACGGTACGACTCAATCATGCCTTCGGAGGCTTTAGCTAATACATGATCCTTTAACGCTTTTCTACAACTCTCTTTTTGTCTTGTGATTAGATCACCCATCTCACTCACCTCCCTCACGTTCTAAGGACACCAAAGTTGCATCACACGGAGCATCTACGACCAACACCATCGAATATGGCGTGGCGCGATATTCCGATGGATTAGCAAACCTCATCGGCCAGTTAGGATTCCTGTTTTCCTCGATAGGCTCTACTCGTATTGACCAACAACCTGATTGCTTCTCGCTGTACTGCCCATCAATGAAGTAACCATAACCGTTCGAATCTTTCAATCTCCATCGGATCGGCTCATTGCTAGCGCAATTGTCGTAGTCATCATTCGTAATGTTGTACTCTCCGAAAGTGTCATCACTGCATCCGTAAAATACGTAGGTTTTCTTGTCCTCTATCTCACTCATTTCATCACCTTTCTTATGTCGTTTCGTGCATTCGCAATCGATATAAACGGGGGACGTCTCACCATCGTCGAGGATGCCTTTACCTTTGCACCTCTCACAATCCGGCTTTGCGTCGGGGTGTTTCATGTCTTCTGATCTCCGTATGCGTAAAGCGTTGGAGATGTGTTCGGTACTGGCTTAATTCCAAGCTTTTCGAGGTGGTCATGTATCGCTTTGTATCGCGTCGATTTGATCCCAAACCCAATAGCCTTGTTTAGTTCTTTGGCTGTTGCATCGCCGTATTCCTGCAAGTGATGCAAGATCGCCTCGCGTTCACTTTGCTGCTGTGTGTTTCGTCTGCGTTCGCTCTTATGACTGGATGTGCCGGCGTTAGCTTCTCTCCCGGCAATCATGGTCTGATGCGCCCACAAGCCGAGAATCTGCATTTCTATCTGTCGTGCATGCTTCATCAATCTCGGATGCACCGCTAGATAATGCGATCCATCGGGACGTACTAACACCAAACCCCACCCCCACTCATCTTTGATGTGGCGTGATTCAATCTCACCGCCCTCTTCCGCGACATACAACCGCACGTCACCGACCGCATACTCCTGACTTCGCCACGGCTTTTCGCGATCTTTACGCAAATCTGCAAGCGTTGCTTTGCACTCAAGGCACAGCGACATACCGGGGTAGGTTGTGATCGATGGGCCACTATCGACTTGATACGCGCACTCATGATATTTTTCGTAAACTGCGAACGCGTCGGGGTGTTCGCCGTTTCCGTTGCGGCGTCTGGGGTCTAAGATCGGCTCCAAGCACCCATGATCGAGCGCGATACGGCGGCAAGCTTCTACTAATTCTTCATGTGTCATTTATCTGTACCGTTATCTTCGATAATTCGTCTATTATTTTGCTGCTCGATGCGCCCACACAGTGTTCATGACGCCCGAATTACCAACCCGCGAATACCCCGAATCAATCACATGTCCCGACTCCCGTAAATCTTTGAGCGGTTGCGTGATCGTGGTTTCCTTCGTTTCTTTGTCCCGCCGTTCGGTGACGAGGAGCCGCAATTCTTGGATCGTGGCGCCGCCTACAACCGTTCCATCTAAAACACGTACCGGCCCCGCCTTCAGCAACTCAGAGGCGACGTGTGCGCGGACGCATGGCTCTTTATTCGCCTTGCGTAATCCTGCTCGCTGGTTCTGCCTCGCTACTGGCGGCCGTGTTGTTGCGGCAAGTATCGACGGCTTTTCCTGTAGCTCGTCGGGTACGTTGTCAAACAGTGTGTTCATCTTCACATCTCCGATGTGTTTCTTTTGTCTGGCTCCACCAGACGGCGTTAATATTTCTGAGTTCTGACTCGAATTCCCTGACATAACATTGAACATCAAAATCTTCTGTTGCTCGGCGTATCATGTTGAGTGCGGCATTGTGTTTCTTACGACCTAGTGAGGTCGCAATCTCTTGCAAAGTCATCCCACAACGCTCCCTCATGATGTGCGCACAAGCGTGACGTATCCTCCGTGGCTCTAAACGACGATCATTGCTAATGATTTCCTCAACGCTGTACCGGCTAAACCTGCCAGCCACGTCTAACACATCACCAGAAGTCAGAAGTCGTCTACGCATTTAGCACCTCCTCAGAGTCACTTCGATAAACAAATTTTGCTTCGCCGAACGTTTCTTTGGGTACACCTACCCCATCAACCGTAATGCCATGCTCGTTGTACAGAATCTTCCGATCTCGACAGGCAATGGTTTCCGTAGGCAATGCGATAGCTGTCACATAACCGCTTTTACAAAGTTCTAAAATTTCCTTGGGATGTGGTTGTCTCTCAGGTACGTGGTCGTCCTTCAGCGCGTTGACGAGATAACCTTGCGGTTTCTTTGGCTTGCCCTTCGTGGCCCATAGCCTGTTGATTCGATCAGTATCAACCTTCGAGAAGTCGATGACGTTGAATGCTTGCTTGTCGATACCCATCTCCGAAAGCAGCAATTTTGAATCACAATCATCATGATGTTTATTCTTCTCTTCTCTTCTCTTATGTAGCTCCGCGTTTTTTCCGCACGACTGCGGAACTTTTTCCGCACCTTTGCGGAAATTCTTCCGAACCTTTGCGGATTGATCTGCTTTACGCTTTGAATCCTTCAGCCTGCGCTTTGCTGATGTGCTGAAATTGCCTTCATAATCAACAACACATATCTGCCCATCCTCGCTCTCGCGTATCCAGTTCACTCTTGGATCTGACATAGCGGTGAAATAATCAGCCTTTGCATCCACTGGTGATTCAAGCTGTAAGTTGAACAGGTCACGGTCAAGAATGGTTTCCTCGCTGCAAAAATTCGCATCGACATAATGAAACCACCCAATTAACTTGCCGTAAACAGTCCATCTATCTTCCCCAACCAATGCAGCAACAAGCTTCACTTTGGGGCTATCTGGTTTAAGTTTTACCTGTATCCAGCTCATTACATCCCTGTTCCAAAATCAGCGTTTTTAAAATTCGCTGCGTTTTCCACAATCTCCATCACTTCCGGGTTATCCTTCCCATCCTCAATCCATTTGCTCACGCGCCGCTGTTTGTAGCCGCCCAAGCACTCGCCTATTTCGGTTTGGGTGATGCCGGTGATGCGGCGCCGCATGATGATGGCGATCGCCTGCCGCCCCTTTGCCAGTAGCTGAATATTTGCGTTGCTAAGCGCGAAAAGATGTGGACGCAAACGCATTTCTCTAGCAACTGACACAACGATGTCATTCTTCAAGTCTTGGCGTGAGATTGGTTGTTTGACTGTTGATTGCATTAGATAACCTTCACGCATTGCGCTTCATTTGATCTAACGTTTGGTGTAAACCTTCGTGCCGACTTTCGCAGACAGCGAAGGTATTGGTCGATGGCTACGCCGCCATCATGTAACCGTGGTAAGCCCGGCAACAAGCCGGATCAACCTGAGAACGAAAGCCGCGCAACACGATTAGGCATTGGGCGACAAGCGGCCGCATCAGTGACCGAGAAATTGCAAAGTAAAAACCACCGCCGCCCATGTTGATAAACGGCGATGGCTTCCGGGGGCAAAATACCCCGCCGTCGATACGATCGGTGGCGAGGCTGGCATGTACCTGAGGCGGTACTGTGTTGTTGAAAGAAAGCGACGGAGACGGGAGGAGAGTGGTGGGAGAGTCCCCGCCGCTTGTGGCGTTGGCGCCGCAGCTAATCACACGCCAATGTGAGCCGCAGCGTTCGCCATTCAGGATCTTGTTTTGTGGGGCGTGTGATTTCATGGGTGTAAATGTAATCTAAAATTTCGAGACCACTGTCATATGCACTGTCATAAATCATATGACAGTGGTCTAAATCACTGTAAACATTACAGTTCCATCTTCATCTTTGTGCTTTGTCAGATATGAATATGACAGTAAAACACCCTCTTTTGTGAGTTCGTTTCTGACACTGCCGTACGAATAGCCAGATATGCGGGCGATTTCTTTGGCTGGTAGCTCACCCTTTTTGCTGTTCTCGACCGCATCAAGGATTGCGATTTGCGTATCACTGAGATTTCTTTGTTTTAGGGTCGATTTAGGCAGTTTGATTGTAAGGGTGATTTCGGTATCACCTTTATCCATACAGTCCGTTCTAAAATCGTCAGGGATCAGAATGCGTACACCACGGTATTCTTCAACCGAGGCGGTCGAATAACCACGCAATAGTGAAGTGTGATCCTGCTGCCCCCCGCCGCCCTCATCATGTATAATTGGGTTAGGCATGCTCACATCCTCCTTCCAAGATGAGTGTGAGACTGTCCCCTCATCGGTGATACCAACACCTTTGAGGGATTTTTATTGTCCACTTGAGTGTAATATATTATACTGTCGATAGTCAAGTATATAATCGTCAACTTTTTGGAGAGAATGAAATGCCTATTGATGAAATCAGGAAAACACTCAGAAAATGCTGCAATGATTCGTCTATGACGATGGAGCAGGTAGCGGCTGCGGGCAAAGTTACAAAAAAGACGCTTTATAACTTTTTTGATGGAACCTCTGATCTCGGCTCTGAAAACCTCGAATCCCTCTTGAATGTATTTGGAAGAACCCTCAAAGCTGGAAAGCTGAAAAAGAAATAACCCCAAGCCCGTTTTAGCGCGTACGGCAACCTTCATCATGCACCTCCGAAAATATGAGCGCAGAAATAGCGTAGAACCGAATTAAGTGGCTGTTTTGTTATGTAATATTGGTTTTAAGAAATGTGCCCCGTCCTTGTAGCACCGCCGAATACACAAGCCCTCCTGACCCAAACAGAACCCCTAACATTTACCAAATATAACATATCATTTGCGACAGGCAAGAATAGTTTAGCCTGATATGTCATAATGTTGTCATTCTTGTATATACCACTTCCGCAAGTTCACGCAGTCCATTATCATTTCTTAACTGACTAAAATGACACGCCAATAAATCAGGTTGAATGACAATGATAAATAACTTCGCAGCTATCGATTTCGAAACAGCGAATCGTGGTCGGAACAGTGCTTGCGCTGTTGGTATTGCTATCGTAGAGAATGGAAAGATTGCTAAAAAATACTCTTCGCTGATACGTCCCCCATCTTTGAATTTTCTACCTGAGTTTATTCGTATACACGGCATTACAGCTGAAGACGTGGCTGATGCTCCATCGTTTGAGGAAATCTGGCCGAAGGTGCATCAGATTTGTGCTGACGGACTTGTAGTCGCGCATAATGCCGCATTCGATATAAGCGTTTTGCAGAATAATATTTATAACGGGGACTTGTCTTGTTTGTCAGGAAAATATTGCTGCACGTGCAACCTAGCAAAGAAACTGTTGCCGGGCTTGCGAAACCACAAATTAGGCACACTTGCAAAAGTATTCGGTTTAAACCTAAAACATCATGACGCTCTGTCTGATGCGATCACTTGCGCGGAGTTAGCCATGCGTCTATTCCGTTTGGCAGGGCCGAAACAGCTTGAAGGACATATTAAAGAGTTCGCAGAATTTGGTATGTCACAGAAAAATTCCACAAATGCGGTATGTCTTGAAATCTCAACCAACGAATTGGGAGTGAGCCATATTGACTTTGATACTGGTGAAGGCGATGCGGTTGATGTAGCTGCACCTGATGGGCGATTTGATGGTAAAAAATTTGTATTTACAGGTGAATTGATGTTTTTGAACAGGTCGGAAGCTACGGAAATAGTAGAAATTCAGGGTGGTAGAGTTATTGGATCTGTCTCGAAGAAAACTGATATTGTCGTGGTTGGGGATGAAGTTTACGAAGCTTACGAAGAATCGGGAAAAACGACGGGGAAATTGTCAAAAGCCGCTCAGCTTAATGATGCAGGCGGTTCAATTGAAATTGTTAGTGAATCTGATTTTCTAGATATGATCGAATAAAACATATTAACTGAGAGGTAATAATGAGCGAGCAAACACAACAACAGCAGCAGCCGCAGGTAGTTTATGTGCAACAAGGACAGTCAGGTATCAGCCCCGGCGTAGCGGCAATTCTTAGTTTCTTTTTTCCGGGTTTGGGTCAACTATGCAAAGGCCAAATCTTAAACGGCATAGTTTGGTTTTTTGTGGTTGCGATTGGCTACGTTTGCCTGATCGTGCCGGGAGTCATTTTGCACATTTGCTGTATCGTCGGAGCATCGAAGGCGAGCAAATAAGCTAATTCGAGGTACGTGATTGATTTAATAGATTACGCCGGCGTCAATTGATGCCGGTTTTTTATTTCTATATTTTCCATCAAAACTTGATAATAACGTTTGACGTTAGTACTTTGATACGTTACTATTGTGTTCATGATTAAGACTTACTCATGCAAACACACACAACAGCTTTTCGAGCTTGATAAATCAAAGCGATTCGGTTCAATCCGCAAGCAAGCCCGTATGAAGCTGATGGCCATTGATGCGGCGAGTAAGCTTGATTCATTGCGTATCCCTCCAAAGAATTGTTTGGAAGCCCTTAAAGGTGATCGTAAGGGTCAACACAGCATCAGAATTAACAGGCAATGGCGTGTATGTTTTGTTTGGCGTGACGGTCACGCCTACAACGTCGAAATCGTCGATTACCATTAAGTATGAAGGTGGATTATGGCAAAGAAAAAGAAAAAACAAAAAGATCCGAGTTTGCTGATTCATCCGGGTGAAATTCTGAAATCAGAATTTTTAGACCCAATGGGAATTAGTATGTATCGACTTGCTAAATCTATTGGCGTTCCGCAAACGAGGATTTCAAATATCTGTTTGGGCAGGACTTCAATAACAGCGGATACTGCTTTGCGGCTCGGAAAGTTTTTCAATATGGAGCCTGAATTCTGGTCAAACTTGCAGACACGCTATGAGTTTGATTTGGTTCTGATTGAGAATGGCGACATGCTGGACGGTATCGAAACGTATCAGGCCGCCTAGATGAAGTAGATAAAGAGCATTTTTACAATTCAACGTCTAAGGGCATATGCAACAAAGCATATGCCTTTTTTTATTGTTTATCAGCCTCGCTATGTCGGCGGGTTGTGCGACCAATCGCAACGGCTCCGTATGGCTGCGTGATAGCCGCCCGGATGGGCGCGTTGTAGAGGCGATGGTAGATAACCCCCCAAAAGCGAAAGCCCCCGCAACAGCCCACATGAGCGAAGCGGGGGAAATCACATTACACGCATCCCCGCCACGGAAGGAGGATACCGCGATGAAACACCTGTGGTTTGTGCCGTGGGTGGGAGCGGGCCTGATCTTGTTGGGGGTGGGATCGCTGATCATGAGAAGCCAATTCCCGCTAATACCGGGGATGGCGTCGGCGGCGATGATCTTGAGCGGGATGGTGCTGATGGTGATGCCCAAATTGATTCAAGAGGTGTGGTGGCTTGGGATTCCAATCGGATTGATAACAGCGTTCTACCTATGGGGCATGTTCGACAACAAAAAACTGATTCACTCACCACCTCCAACAACAAAAACGGAGATTTGATCATGTATGAGTTTTATTTCTTTCTAATCGCCCAAATTGGGCTTATCGCAATTGGTTTTATTATCGGTTGGCTTGGCCGTGGCTACTTCGCTCCTACGCTTCGGACTGTGGCCGATGAAGTGAAGAAAATCGCGGCGACCATCTACGATGATAATGGTTCGGCCGCACGTCAAGCCAAGATTGAAAACGATAGTTAATCATCGCCGACCGCTTAACGGCGGTCTGTGGTTTTAATCTACTGCTTATGGAATTACCGAAATGATCACACCAGTCAATCACCCAAGCCAGCTAAAGAAATGGTACATCGTACCGACACCGGAGATCGGATTGGTTTGTGGTGATCTTGTGCTTACCGTTGATATGGCGATAGGAGCGGCGCTGCGGCATGGATTGGTTGCAGCCAAGTATGACCCTGCCATCTATTCAGGCGTCTCTTTTGAGCGATACGGGGCGTGTGTTCTACTTTGCGAGATGGCCGGACATCCCGGCAGGATCAGGCCACGCTTGAGTATGAATGGTGCTGGTCTAATTTTGCAGCCTAATAGCTCAGGTTCACCTGATAGCACTTTGTGTGCGACGTACATGACTGACCATGCTCAAAACGCTTACGGGTTTGATACTGATGATGCAATCATTGCTTATTTGCATGAGCATCAAGATGTATGGGGCGAGGCAGAATTGGAAGGTGAATGATGCATCTGACGCATGAGGTTCGAACTAACGTCTATGACACGTACCACCCGCTTTCACCAACGCTCGATGCGCTCACAGTGGGTGGAAATCCTGCTGTAGCTATTAATATGCCGCAATCGGATCGTGTTGCCACGGGGCCAAAACCGGGCGTTACGGCAGTCGAAACCGATGGTATTCAATCTGAGGTACGCATTTCCCGCACAATCAATGTGGGCTTGAATGATTCGTTCTCTGTGGGCGTTCTTTTGGCGCCGATGACGCTGGCAAATAAGGAGTTTCTATCTTGTGCTGCTGATGGCGATTCTACTTGGTATGGCAAGCACATTGGAATACAGACGCGCGATTTTGGATTGATGGTTACGCGGTACAACAATGTACCAGAACGTATTGAAATCGCCTCTACTGCTGGTCAGTGGCATGACATTCTGTCAACTTATGATGGAGTTTCTAAGGTTTGGACGCTCTATCGCAATGGTAACAAGATCCACCAATCACCACTTTCATATACACCGAGCGAGAATACGCCGAATACCCATTGGTTTCTAGGAACTATCTATCAGGGCGCCTCGAATAGAGCGCATGCCCGTGCTTGTTGTTTCGGTCAGGCGCAACGAGTACTCACGGTAGATGAGGTAAAAGCGATACACGAATCGTTAAAAGAAAAACAGAATATCTTGCTTATGCCCGGTATGAGTATGGGTATGGGCTTTTAAATTACAGGAGGCCATTGTAATGGCTGAAACTGAATACGAAAAAACAATCGATGCAGAAACACTTGTTGCGATTGATCCAGCGACCACGGTACTAGTACGTAGTGATGATGGCGATCTTGATGTGTCGTTAGTTGTGAGATCACGCGGCCAAACGACCACCACCGCACCAAAGACTATTCGAAGTGGTGAAGAACGTCCGTGGTGTCGCGGCTACCGCGAGATTGTTGGGTTCGTCTTCACCCCCAAGGGCGGCACAGCTAAAGTGACTTACGATATTCTCGCACGATAGGGTGTTACATATGCCTCAGGTCTTTCTTTGTAACAACCCGGGTTGTGGCGCACGCTTACAGGTGCGCGGGTGGTGTGACAGACACACCAAGCAGGGCGAACAACAGGCGACTCAACGACACAAAGAATACGACGACAATCGCCGCAACAAAGAAGCTGCTGACTTCTACCACTCGAAAGAATGGAGGGAGGTTAGGGTTAAGGCATTGAGGCGAGACAATCATCTTTGTAAGCAATGCGAGAAGGCGGGGAAGCTCACCCCCGCTACGATCGTCCACCACGTCCTAGAAGCCCGCGAGCGTCCAGACCTACGTACGCATCTGCCAAACCTCGAAAGCGTCTGCGCGGCCTGTCACAACCGGCTACATGGACGTGAGAAGCGCAGCAGGAAAGGGGAGGGGGGTTAGAAAATCCATAAATCGGCATTTGCTCTACACCGCCTGTTCCCCTCCATTTTTTTACGCACCAGATTTTTGCAAATACCTCCCAAAACATTCTTTACCTAACAGAAACGCAGATTTTGAGGTTTTGGAAACTCTAAAAAATTACTGAAAAATATCTGATTAATATGCAGGAAAGTGATAGAAACCCAGCAAAAAAAACCGGACGCCCAAGGGGATCGAAAAGCCGGTCATACCCGGCGCTGCTGCGCAATAGCGATCGAGCAAAAGAAAAATATGATTCACTCAAAGATAAAATCGAATGTGATGGGCTGGTCGGAGAAATCAACCTCGACAGGCTAGCCGATCTTGCGTTACTACAAGCTGAGATTGAAGAAATCGTCGCCCATCAATCAACGCTACCGATCGAGCATCGGTACATCATTGATGACGCGAAAGCGGGTATGAAAAAGCATCCACTACAGCAAATCCTAGAAGCCAAGCAGAGGTACGCAGTGTCTCTATCCAAATTGTTACAGGCACAAGTACAAGATAAGAAGCAAGGGAAGAAACAAGCCTCTAAGGAGGAAGATAAACGGAACAGTCGGTTTGATTAAATCATGTGGGTCTTATGTTGGATTTACGCAAAAAATATATAGATCCCTTGATCCAGCCGAGCAGTGTTTCTGACGCGAAGCTTGCGGCGATGTACTACTACGATCCCGCTGCTGCCGACAAAGTCGTCGATTTCATTCAGGCAGAATGTAAACACATCAAAGCCGAATTTAAAGGTAAGCCGTTCATCCTTGCGCCGTGGCAGATTGATGTTATCCATGTCATTTTCGGTATCAAACACATCGAATCTGGGTTCCGTAGATTTACCGAAGTCTTCATGCATATCGGCAAGAAGCAAGGTAAGTCATTGTTTGCCGCAGCTCTAATGTGGTACATGCTGTGCGCTGATGGTGAGGGCGGCGCGGAAGTGTACTCCGTAGCGAACAATGAAAATCAGGCTAGCCGAACGGTGTTTGACGTGATGCGACAAATGGGCAAGGCATCATGTGGCATCAGTGAACGCTGCCGAATCGATAAAAAGAAAATTTATTACCAGACAGCAACCGCCGACAATTTCGCAGAGGTACTTGCGGCCAACCACACAACGATTGACGGTTGCAATCCTCATATGCAAAGTGTAGACGAAACACACTTATATCCTTCTCATCAAAAAAAGTTACTGCGATTAATCAGACAATTGCCAGTTGCGAGAAATCAGCCCCTCACGCTCTACACGACAACCGCGGGAGAGGATAAGACAGGGCCGGGCTATGATCTTTATCAAGAAGCTTGCGGAGTGAGAGATGGCTTGATCAAGAAAGATTACTTCCTATCCATCATCTATGAAGTTGCTGAGGATGATGATATTTTCGATCCCGCCAATTGGCCAAAGGCCAACCCCAACTACGGGGTCATTATCAAGCACCAGCGTTATCTAGAAAAAGCAGAGGCGGCGAAAACATCAGCTACCGAAGAATTAGACTTTCGTCGTTATTACTGCAATCAATGGACTGATACCGCGACAAGCTGGCTTTCGTCCGCGGATTGGACGGAGTGCAGATCCGAGTCATTCGATGATGATTTATTGATTGGAAGGCCGGCGTATTCCGCTTTTGACTTGGCCAAAATTGGGGACTGGAATTCATTTGTAATTGTGTTTCTGCCTACTGATGAAGATCCGTTTTATCGAGTCAAATCATGGTTCTGGCTACCAGAAGAAGATATTGCAAGTCGTGAGGGGAAGGATGGTATTGGCTACCGTGCCCTTGAAAAAATGGGTGATTTGCGGTTTAGCGGTGAGAGATTTGTTGACCATACGCAAATTGGTACAGACATAGTCGAGATAATGCAGCATTACAAACTAGATGAAGTTGGGTTTGATATTAATTGGTCACATCCGGTTCAGATTGAGCTTGAAGCGGCGGGTTTGATCTTTATTCCCTTGAAGCAAGCCAAATTCCTCAGCAATGGTTACAGGGAAATGGAAAAGCTTGTCGGTGAGCATCGGTTTGCACACGACAATAACGAATTAATGAACCGCTGCATAATCAATGCTAAAGCGAAAACGAATAGTTATAACGATTTGTGGATTGATAAAGATGAGAGTAAAAAAAAGAAGAAAGTTGATGGGGCGGTTTGCTTAGGAATGTGCTGTGAGTTGATTCATCGCAATAACTGCGAACCCAAAAACAGTAAAGAATATACTCCTGTTCAAATGGCACTCGTTTAAAAAGATATTTTTTGGCAAATACGTCATATCTTTTATGGATGATAACAGAGTTGTCGAATATGTACTCAGCCAAATTCAGCGCAATATCCACGTTACAGTAGATGAAAAATCAACGCTTTCGTTAGATGTTGTTGAATCTGGAATCGAGGCTATGAGTTCCCCTCATGAGACGCTACCGCTACATGTTTATGAGAAACAAAGCGGCCGTTCTGTTGTTATTAACCATCAACTCGACACCTTACTCAACTACCCTACGCCCATCCTGACTCGCCAGCACTTCGTTAGGGCTATGAATACGGATCTTGTTTTACACGGTAATGCTTTTGCCGAGATCGTACGTTCGGGCAATAAAATTGTGATGCTGAATCAGATTGATTCGAAATGGTTTGGTGATATAAAATTTGATTCAAAAACCAAACAGCATATTTATATCTTCAAAATTGGCGACAATACTGCATCAAAGAAAATTTGGCATAAGGATATTATACACCTGCGATGGAATCCTCGCGGTTCTTTAGGGATTGGGGAGGGTTTGCTAAAACGCGGTGAAGAAGACTTGAGGTTAAATTTGGGCCTCAGGCAGTTCCTTAAAAACAAGGTTGGTGATGGTTTTTCTGATCGTGTTACAGCTTCACATTCAAAGGAAATGCAATCCGATGAGGTTCAGCAGGTTCGTGAGATTATGAAGAAGTATCGCGATGATCGTGACAAAATCCCAGTACTTGATGAACGCGTTAAGATCGATCGGACAGAATCATCATTAAAAGATAATGTGATTGATGTATTACTTTCATCGTCAGAAAAGCGCCTTGCTAATCGTTTTAAATTTCCCCTTCATTATTTTAATATTTTTGCGGGCAACGCTTCATATAACTCACTTGAAATTGAAACGAATCGTTACAAAAATAAGCTAATACCGTGGGGTAAAATTTGGTGCGGTGAACTTGGCTTAAAACTTCTCACGCCTACCGAAAGACGCACTCACTCTATTCGTTACAACTATGACGCATTAGTCCGTGTCAATCTGAAGGATCAGGTTGAGGTTTTAGAAAAGCAATTAAACAACGGTATTCTCACGCAAAATGAGGTCCGGGGAATGATGAATCAGCCTAGCGTCGGGGCGTCCGGGGACATAATGCGAAGCCCGCTTAATATTGGCTACGCGGACGAGAGAGGATTGTCTGGGGAGTTACTAAAAAGTGAAGTTGAACGGTTCGCGCGTCGTGAAACAAACGCCATAGCCAAGAAATTCAAGAGCGGGAAACACTACGAAGTGATGGATGAGAAGACGAAGGCGACCTCGCAACATCAGCTTTACGAAGTATTACGGCAATTTGAGCCAACACATCGTTTTGATGCAAAAAAGATTTCTGAACAGGCAATATATGAGACGCCGTTGGCTGATTTCGACACAGAAAACCAAGCTAAATACATGATAGCGCGTTGGTCGCAAATTCTGCAACTAATTAAAAACAACAATAAAGAGAACACTTGACATGGATAACACTGTACTGATTACGCGTTCAATTCAAACCGGCGATAAGGGACGAATTTTTGGATTAGCAATACCTTATGAGTCACCATCTCGGCGGGTTACTACAAAATTTGATCGTGAGAATGAGTATTACGAGACGATTAAACGTGGTGCTTTTGATGATTCATTTAAGGGTGATTTTGATGTTCCCTTGTGTATCAATCATGACCTATCGCGGGAAATCATGCGATCATCAAATCCAAACCTAAAAATCGAAGTTAAAGAAGATGGGGTTTATGTCGATTGCCAGCTTGACCTGACCGACCCAGAACACAAGGTTATCTACGACGACGTTCAGAGAGGGGAATATGAGGGATTCTCATTTAACGGCGGCGTGCGATACAAAGACAGAGACGCCGAGGAGCGAGAAGTTGTCGGAGGCCATGTGCGTGAAATCTCACTTGTGACCAAAGCGGCATATCCTGCTACTTACGCGGCAGCAAGATCAGCCGATAGTGGCGAGCTTGCAGAAGCTAACAACAAAATAAAAGCACTTGAGACGGATGTTGCGTCTCTTAAAGTGCAGGTCAATAACATCAAAGCGTACCTGAAAGCATGAACGAATATTGGGGCCATAGCCAACCGGCGTGATTCGCTTGAGATATACGCGATGTGTTTTGTATCCAGATTTTAAAAACTACTGAAAACAAGGTGAAAACCAGTGAAGACCGCTAAAGAAATTAAAGAAGCTCTCGCCGCGAATCAGGCGAAAATGAAAGAGTTGGCTACAACCGATGACGACAACGATACTACCGATGAAATCATGAAACTCAAAGAGATTGATGAATCTCTTAACAAAGAACTCAAGGCTGCTGAAGCTGCTGAAGACGTAATCAGTCGTAAGTACGAAGAAAAGGATAATGATGATAAGGAGGTTGAGCGTTCATATAAAGTGTCGGATGCGGTTGAAGAGCAATTGCAACAGGTAGTCAATTCCGAGAATTCAGCAAAAGTACAGCTTGACTATGACGTTGTCCGTGGATTTACAATGGGCAACGATAGCGTAGGCTCGAAAATGCAGGGGTTCCAGTCACCTGACCGTCTCAGGTCGTTACCGTCGCGAGTTGGTCGTATTGTTCATCCCGTTGACACCATACAAGCTATACCGGCTATCGGTGGCGCAAAAATGACGGAATCTGGCGAGAACGATAGCGGCAGGCCTAACTCGACAGCGGCGCTGGGAATGAAAGAAGCTCGCCCAGTGCGCGGAAAAGTATCATATGATTCAACCTCTCACGCGCTTCGAACTATACCGGGACTCAAAAAGGCAATTGGTCAAGACGGACTAAGCGCTGCTGAGGAGTACTATGATACGGTATTTGTTAAAAGACTGAGTGAACTCCCTGCTGAACGGAAATATGCAGTCGCAGAGAGTACCGAATTCGATCGCGCCGAATTCATGAAGTGCAAGGCTAAAATGTCTGCGACCTCTGGGGGGTTGATCTTGGTTTGCAATCTTGCCACTCAAAGCTACCTGCAAGGTATCAAAATTGACGAAGGCTCCGGCCAATTCCTTTGCAATGACAACGGCGTCATTGCTGGCGTCCAAACAATCCTCTGTGAAGATATGCCTGACTATGAAGCTGTGTTGTGTGACCCAAGGACGTTAGATTTCTACGAGTTCGGGAAACTGCTTGCGGTCTTTGACGGTATTTCATCGCCGGGCGATGAAAAGGCAACGTATGTAGCACATATCGATGTCTTGTTCTTGCGATACAATCACGTTCTTCATATCACTAATATTGATGGATCAGCGTGATAACTGCTATTGCTTGCTCAGTTCTCTCTCTCGGAAACGAGGGAGAGGATTTTATTTCAATCTAGGATACGCTCATGCTTCAAGATTTCATCACAATCGAAAATAATCACGCAAATACGCTTGCCGTGTCACTAGATCAGATTAAGCAGCAGTGTGATGTTTACATTGATGAAATCGATGAATTGTTTACACGTTACCTGCTCACAAGCCAAAAAGTTTACGAAGAAACCACGAACGATATTCTTTTCACACGTAAAATTTCGTGTATCGAAACGAAACCAGAGCGTAGCAATATGCTTACGATCGGGCCTATCCAATCGATAGATTCAGTTTATGCTGTTAATTCAAGCTTTGGTGAAACGCTTATTGATCCAGATAGATACACGTCTTATGAAGGCAAAAAGACGCTTTTACAAGTCAAATCTTACGTGCCGTGGCGTTTGAAATTCAATCTCACAGTTGGCTATGCCTCAATTGAGGAAATACCCCTCACGGCAATCCAAGCGATCATCTTACGCGCAAGTACGATGTATCAATACCGGGGCGATATAGCTGAAAATAATCCCGGTAAACGTGCTTCCGACTTGCTCATGAATCATACATCTCGTAAACGCGGGAGGTTTGAATGAGCAGGAAGGTGTATTCTGACTACTGCAAAATCTATCGCCCAATCGATGCAGATGAAAACGTCAGTGGTGAAGATCATTATGAATTATTGCACACATGCACATGCAAGTTGGTGCCGATTTCTGCTGATGATGCGTCGCATGGCGATTATGCAATCAATGAGGCCGCTTACAAGGTGTATCTGAGGCCATCAAGCCTAATTGAAACAGATTGTGAAATCGAGGTTAAAGGCAAACGCAATAAACGTCTCCATATCACGAAGATTGAAGAGAACGAAGTTGATAAAGAAATGATTTTGCGGTGTAAGGAGGATTCGTATGGAATTCGATATTCAACCTGACAGCAAAGAGTTTAGGCGGATGATGGGGCAGCTTGATTTAGACGCGAAGCAAATGAGACGTATTAACTCAGCAGGTGGCAGAGCAGCCGGAAACGTGGTTAAAAAGGTGATGAAGTCGGAGTCACCTAGCGACACGAAGACGCTGGAAAAATCGTGGCACGTCCAATTGAAGTACGACAGAAAAACCGAATCCGTAACGGTCAAGGTACGCCCAAATCCTAAAAAGCGCTTCGCAAAGGGCGGTAAGAAACGATACCCAGCCTATACCGCTCATTTTGCAGACAAAGGTTTTAGACACTGGAAATCAAAGCGAATGGTTAAAGGGAATGGCGCCTATGACAAGGCGTGGCGACGAAATCAGTCCAAAATAAACAGCGAATTGCGAGCTGGTAGATTGAAGTCAATTAAACGGGAAATCGAAAAGAATGTTTGAAGATTTGATTCAAAAGTTCTTGCTGGAAAGTCAGACAATTACTCAAAAGGTGACAAAGAGAGTTTACACTTCACCACCCAGAGGTAATCTGACATTCCCTTGCATTATCATTGATGGTGTTTCTGCAAAACTGAAAAACAACGGGCGATCTTCTAACAGAACTGGAGCTTGCGAAATAAGTGTTGTGGCCTCTACAAAAAACGGAGCGCATCTTATACGTAAGTTGATTATGAAACACATTCTTTCTTTCGATCCGTCTATTAATGATGATGACATACGTTTGAATTCGCTTTACCTATCTGATGAGGGTTACAGCGTAGAAGTAAGTGAAAAATCGGTCGAGATTACGATTAATGCCTTGACCACATTTACAGAGGAATTGTAATGAATCTGCATACAAAGCTTGAGTATAGTACGGATGGTAGCTCCTTTCAGGTTATTAAGATCGACAATGATTTTACACCATTCAGCCAGACCTTTGAAACTGGCGAGCGAATGAAGCAAACTGACAATCACCTTTCACCGCACAAAAGGGTGATCAAAGAGCCTGTAACTGATGCAAGCGGACAGCTTGTGTGCGACACCGATGAGGATGTTACGCATCTACAGGCAATGCTTGATGCGTGCCTGGGGAAAGCTGTGACTTATCAAGTCACGCTTAAAACAGGTCAAGTGCAGAAAGTCGATGGAATTATGACTACCAGTACACCTAATGCGCCTGCTGCTGGTTTATTTGAGAACAGTTTTACAATTCAGGCAACCGGCCAAATGACCGTGACTGCTGCGAGCGCAAGTAGCGGTTAATAATGCCCATCGTCCTGCTTATAAAAAAAATTGATCGGAAAATTTGACATGGTTGATATGTTCCTGAAAGAAAACCAACGACGTGCAGTAAAGCCAGTCGTTATTGATGGCGAAAAAATTTACGTTGGTGAGTTGTTCATGGATGAGTTTCGGAAGTATTCAAAAATGGACGATGTTGATCAAGCTTTTCTTTGTGCATGTCTTTGCGATGAAAATGGCAGACGCTTGATTGACGATGAGCAGTTTGGCAAATTTGCATTCAGGAAAAGTCAATACGACGCAATTCTTGAAGTTTTTAAAGAACTAAACGGGGATAGTGAGGAAACAGTAAAAAACTAATTCGGCGGCCGCATCTGCTTACGGATGTGAAGATATGTCTTCGTATAGGGTTGCTTGATCGGTCGCAGCTATATGAATGTGTTACTAGTAGGCAATTGGATGAGCTAAGGTTTGCGATCCAAGATGAAGCGTATCAGGAAGACAGAAGGGCCGCGGATATTCTTTACATGCTTAATGTTTGCGCGGGGAATTATGAAAACTACAAAAAGTTTATACGACGCTGCGTAAATACATGGCGGTTTGATATTGAAAATCAGATTGCAGAGGACGCCAAGCTTGCGGAACTAACAGATGAGCAAATAGTAGCAAGGAAAAAAGCTGAATTTATTTTGTCTAGAGCAAACGCTCAGCAAAGGCAGTAATACATGGCCGGTGGACGTACCACATATTACATTAATGGTGATGATAAAGGCTTCACGAAAGCCGTAGACCGCTCACGCAAGAAAGCTGAGGGGTTTGGTGGCTCTATGAAACGCATGGGGGGCAAGTTTAAGGCCGTCGCTGGCGGGCCTCTCAAGCTCGCCGCTGTCGGTATTGCGGCAGTTGGCGCGGCAGGCTTCGCGGCTGTTGCGGGGTTGGGCGCGTTGGCGAGCGCACAGGCGGGCGTAATCGACCGTATGAGTAAGATGAGCGATACTGTCGGTGTATCGACTGAATTTTACTCTGCGATAAATAGGCAAGCATCTGAGGCGGGTGTTGAAACTGGCAAGCTAGAGGGGGCTATGAAAAAGTTTGCTATTTCAATGGGAGACATGCCCAGAAAAGCCGCCGAATTTGAAAAACTTGGTTTGTCAATCAGCTCGCTCGAACAAATGAACCCCGAAGAACAGTATAGAGCCGTTACAACAGCTATCGACGAGATGGGTTCAGCAGCAGAGCAGGCCGCGGTTGCGAATAAGTTGTTTGGTGGGGCCGGCGTCGAAATGCTACGGATGTTCAGGCAGGGGGAGGGGAGTATTGACGCCTACATCGAGAAGCAAGAAATCCTCGGCGAATCATTTACACGATTAGCAGGCGCACAAGTCGAGGGAATGAACGATTCGCTTGATACCCTTAAGGCGGCATTTTCAGGTGTAGGTAAGCAGATTGCGATCAAGGTCGCGCCGTATGTTACATATCTTGCTGATGAAGTAGTGCGTTTCATCACCGAAAGCGGCGGTATTAAAACTATTGTTGGTAAAGGTTTCGAATATGTGGGCAAGACCATCAGCGGTGTAACTCGCGTCGTGGATGTGTTGCGGGGAGCCTTTTATGGAGTGAGAGCGGTTGTGTTTTCAGTGATTGGGTATGGGTTAAAAGGTATTGTATGGTTACAAGAGAAAATCTTTTCATTTACTAGAAAAGTTATTGAACCGCTTCTTAATAAACTTGGAGGTTTTCTAGGCTTAGATGGTGTTGGTGATATTTTCGGGGACGTGGCGGATAAGACCTTCGATGCGGTGAATATTTTTGCTGATGATCTTGTTTCTATTGCGTCCGACGCTGGTAAAAAATCATCCGATTCATTTTCATCAGCATGGAATGGTCGTACTTTTGATGAACTGAGTGTAAAAGCAATCGAGATCGAGGAATCATCCATCAAGGCTGCTCAAGCAACAGTTGAGAATGCTGAAAAAATGGCGAAGTTTCAAAAGGAAGCGCAAAAATCCTCACAAAAAATAACAGACGAATCGAGCAAACAGACAAAAGAACTCGATAAACAAATCGAAAAATCCGAAAAAAAACGTTATGCGAGCATAATGGGGTTCGGTGCTAATGCTAGACTCCAAGCTTCTCAGCGGCTAGATATAGTTAATCAAACAAAGAAAGATCAAGCTGCAGAAGAAACAAAGAAATTACATGACACTGTTGGGAAGCTCGCCCGAAAGGTTGAGGCGGCATTTGGTGTTGATCCTTCTGAACTTGATTTAGCGTAGGAATAAGATGGCAATATTTGACCATACACATCTTCAAGAAAATGACACAACCTCCACCACATCGGCGACACGCTCGTACGAAGTGTACGGCACCATAGATAGTACGCATAAGGAGGTTTTTGAGTACGCCGAATCATCCAGCCTTCCAAGCGGTACAAATTACATCATATCGAAGCCATTTTTACGATGGCAAAGTATGTCGATTGACAGTCAAGAAAAGACGTCGGCACAAACTTTAAAGAAAATGAATGCTGGTTTAGCTTTGGGCAGCAATGAGACAATTGTTATCTATAAGGTATCGGCTAGTTACGCAAAACCTCCATCAAATGACAGCACACTAACCCCCTCTGATCTATCCAAGCCTGCAAAGGTTACAAAGTCAACTCAACCACAGACCGAGCCATATGACATTGATTACTCGTCAACGCTACCGGACGAAACTGAAAATAAGAAAATTGAAAATACGGCCGGTGAAATGATGAAAGAGTTACCTGTCAGGCGAAAAAGCAAGGCGTTGTATGCAGTAAGTAAGGCGATCACCATATCTGCTGCTGCCCAGCTTGCAAACTCAGATTTCGAGAACACTGTGAATAAAACATCGGTAGTATTGGGTTATTTCGGAGCATTTGCAGTAGGCACGTTACTCTGTACTCGGATCACGTTTGGCGAGCAGGTATCCCACATTGACGAAGACAACAACACCACTGATTTAGTTCGTGTAACTTTTGAGTTTGAGAAGGATTCAGAGAATTTACATCTTCATAAATACCAATCACTGGGTTTCCATGAAAAAGACAATGACCCAGAATCAGAAAGTGGGTTGAAGCCAATCCCTCATACTAAAAACTTGCCAAATGGTTGGCCACTTAATGAAGATGGGTCGAAGAAAGACAAAGTGTCTGATTTCGGCCATATGATGGTGCGAGCGCCGCAACCTTATGTTTCGTGGTCTACGATCTCATCTATGCTGGTATAGGGTGCCGTCATGATCAATAAAACAAGATTCACAACGAATAGTATCAACAAGCTTAACACCGCAGTAAGATCAACACAGCAGCTATCACGATCACCTGAATATCTAAACACAATTCCGCGATTACAGTCGCAAACAGATGAACCCTCAAGCATATCGTTCTTCGTCTTCCGCAGTACACTTGGTGATTACATCACCTGCTATGAGGTTGGATCGCCTCCAGCTTCCGCACACTCACAAGGCGACATTCTCATCCTTAAAGATCCCCAGTTGCGACAATCGTCGTACAAAGAATTGCGCGTTGATGAAGATGGCGAACCAGTCTTAGACGATGATGAGAATGAACAGTTTGATTTTATCAAATTCCCTTTCGGTGAGGATCACTACGAAGAAATACATGTGATCAATACTCAGAATCGGCTAGATAGTAAAATTTTTAAGACTGATGATCAAAGTTTTGTTTCTCAAGCTGAGTATAAAGTCTCTCTGCTCATGCCAGATGTATCAATAATCGCAGCAGTGTCTCACGCTGAAGACGGCTACGACAGTGAGTATCTTTGGCTGCGCGGTATGAATTATCCGCTGGCTAGGACGCATCGTTACTTCGCCGAGAATAACATCACTGGCGATCTTGAGGTGTTTGAGCCATGACCAATGTTTATGATCGACGACACTTTACGGCTGAGGCTATACCAAGCAATGTTAACTACGATGTTAAACATTCGGTTGGACTTGCAGGCGCGTATGTCATGGGTGATAGCCGCGGTAACTGTGGCCGGGAATCCTACGGTCGTATTGATAACAAGCATGTTGCCGTCAGGTTCCGGCAGTCAATAACAAAGGACGGTATGCCAAGCGGTGATTATGCGGCTGCATTTAATCCATTCACTGACCCAGATACATCTGAAATTATCAATCTTAAAACGTCCATCAACACAAATGACAAGCCAGCGAGACAGTGGAATGAATACGGTCTGTCAAAATTCCCAGCCCGAAATCGTATGCACTGCGATCCATCTGGTTTTTATTTACTAGAAGCGCAAGCGGATCCGCGACGTGATGATCGTGAATTCTGTGTTAATGAGTATTACTATAATCTCTCTAATCATGTTGATTGTTCCGAAGAACAAAACAAACGCACGTTGACAGGTTGGAATGGTCGTAAAAATGATCAAGCCAATTTGGATGAAAACTACTGGGAATACTACCTGCCGTATCGCCACAACATAGTTAAGTATTCGTGGGACGGACAATTCCTTTGGAAGCATTCAATCGAACCCCAAAAACCCTTTATATCGTGGGCCAACTATCGATACGATGAATTTCATAACTATGGGTTTTGGAATGGCCGTTTTTATGTGCCACATGATTTTGATACTGTCGAAATGATAGACAGCAATACGCGGCGCCAGTATGCAGATGATGGTTTTCCGGTCACACACTACGCCACCCATACAGCCATTAACCCTGATACAGGTAAACGGCGGCTTAATGATTATCTGTCATACCCGGTTGCTCAGCCAATCAAACACGCCCTTGCTATTCTTGCAAGCGATGGTGGGAGATTTCTTTCATACAACGGCACGAAATTTATTAGTTCCGACAAAACCGGCGTTGCACCATACGAATCAAGCATACCAACTGATTTTAATCGCCGTTCGCATGTGGTGCCTATGTATGAAAGCGACTACGCACATCAAGCAAACGACCAAAATACCCATAATCAAAAGGCTTATTGGTGCATGGAGTACTACAAGCCAAATGATAGTTATCACAAGTTGTCTATCACGAAAGCGAACATATCAACAGCATCATATTCATCCCACAATCTCAACCTTACTGGCTACGGATTCTATGAGTCGGGAATTAACTACGTCATACAAAAACATTATCCCATATGTGCGGACGATGATGGCGTATTTGTTGTTGTACCCAAAAAATATGCAGGCCGTCAAAAATGGTCTTTACTTTGGCTCAATCACGAATTAGATCACGCTGTTGCAGAGTTCGATCTATCTGAGGGGCTTATAGATTTTATTGACATATCAAACTACCTGTTACAGTCGAAAGTGTGTATTTACGGCGGACTTTTATATCTCGCAGCCGGTGGGTACGTATTTGAATTTGATTACAAAGCACTGAGACAAATACCAATCCGTTATTTGTATATCGGAGATAAAAGAGAGATTATGAATTTCGTGATTAGTGATCTTTCCGAAGAAGACACGTCAGCATAACGAACGTCTAGAATAATATGTATACGCCACTAGAAAAGAACATTATCGACCGCCTCGCTCGCATAGAGGAAAAACTGAATGTAAACAACGAATCTACAACGAAGCTACAAACTGAGTTGTATGGGAATGGTAAGCCGGGACTCAAACACCGACTTACGATGCTAGAAGAAAATCAAAGACGAGCTGATGCGGATCGTAAAGCCGCCTCCGTCTGGGTGAGATGGGCTTTGCCATTGGTCGTGACCGTTGTTTCCGTTGCTGTAGCAATTCTGAGCTATTTTCAGAGCTAATTTTCGATACAAAAACACACTTGCGGCGTGCCCTTTGGATCGCATTCGATACCGAACGGCGACTTCTGCTCATCTTGCCCGCTATCTCCTTCACCTTCCACCCTTCTCCTCGATACAGAATCGTTTCTTCCTCATAATCGCTCAATACCCCAAGGTCGCGCACTCGCTCCAACAGCCCAGCCAACTCCCCCAGCTTTTCATCGCAGCTACGGCCGATCGAGTTATCCACAATATTGTCCGCGATGCGCCCCCCATCACCCTCACGCTCAGCATCAATCGACAGAGCAATATCAAGCGTGATTCGCTTCGCGGCGTGTGATGCTCGCCAAAGGTCAATCAGCTTTCTTTTCGCAATTGATGTGCAGTATGTCCCGAACGATGAATCCCCCCGCCACTGCTCTAGGCCGTTTGTGATGATGAGGGCATAAATTTCGTGGTAAATATCGTCCTCGTCCATACCGGGGATTGAACGTGACTTGATTGTGCCAGCTAAATATCGGCGAAGCTCATAATAGAGTTCATTCGCTGCGTCATTCGACCCCGATTTCGTCATGATCGCAAGATCGTTTATTGATTTTGTCATATCCGGTACAGTCCCCAAGCTGTACCGCCTCAGATACACATGGGATTATACCAATTGCCCTATTTAATCTTGAAGTAATGCACGCCTCCGCATTGCAGGGGGCAGGGTGGCTAGATTGCCGATTAGATCGTGAACCCCCCGTACCTCGTCCCGTGACATCTTCCTTAACCCATCCAATATGCCGATTAAATCATTGCCGCTCGCCTCTGGCGCATATTTGGTACAAATATGGTACAAGGTTTTTAAGTCACTGTTACTAATAGTTTTAGGTTTTCCTGCACTGGACTGTCGATCCAGAGGTTGCGGGTTCGATCCCCGTCGCTCTCGTTCTCATTAAAGCTTAGCAAAATGCTGAGCTTTTTTTATGCGCTGAATGACCTCGGCATCACTCTCTTCACAAGCGTCAACACCAGCAGCTGGCAGTTGAAGAAAAGATGTCTCTCGTTATGATTGTTGCACAGTGTACCCGTAGCTCAGTTGGATAGAGCAGCTGACTTCTAATCAGCAGGTCGCAGGTTCGAATCCTGCCGGGTACGCTTTTTTAATGCGCTCAATAGCTTACTTGCTGTGCTCGTGCCGCAATTGCCCGCATGCTGCGGATATATCCCGACCGCGGCTAGCCCTGATGTGAACGTTAAGCCCAGCTTTCTGTAGAATTGCTTGAAACAGTAAGACATCATCATTTAATGGACGCTGGTATGGCATCCCATCCACTTCGTTATAGCGAATCAGGTTAATGTTACATCGCATACTGCGGGCTAAAACAGATAATTCCTTGGCGTGCTCACGCTGATCGTTCACACCACCAATCAAAATATACTCAAGCGTAACTTCACGGCCTGATTGCTCGAAATAAGTGTTCGCAGCGTCTTTGAGCTGCTCGATCGTGACATACTCAGCCCAAGGTATGAGCTCTTTTCGGATCTCATCATTGGGAGCATGCAAACTGATCGCGAGTGTGATTGGTAGATCAAACTGAGCCAATCTCTTAATTTGGGCTGGCAAGCCAACAGTGCTTACAGTGATTTTTCGGGCGCTGACCCCAAGGCCCCACGGGGCATTAATAATCCGCAACGCCTTTGTAACCGCATTAAAGTTAGATAGAGGCTCACCCATCCCCATGAACACAACATTGCTTATACGGCCAACCTGATCGAGCTGAGCCAATTGCCAAACCTGCTGGACAATTTGCCCAGTAGTCAGATTTGCGTCAAGTCCACCAATACCAGAGGCACAAAATGAACAGCCAACGGGACAACCCACTTGGCTGGAAATACATGCCGTCTTTCTGTGTGATCCGACTCCAGACACTGCTGGGATCATGACGCATTCTGTTTGCGATTCGGAGCCACCTTCTTGATTATTCAGCACACTCAAGGAATTGCCCGAGAGCGCCCAATCGATCAGTAATTTTTGTGTCCCATCAGTCGCGACTTGATGTTTAACAGCCACCCCTTGCAAGAATTCAAGTTTATTCTTAACAAGTTCACGATCCTTAACAGATAAATTAGTCATTTGATTTGGGTCAATAACACCCTTCGCATAAACCCAATCCAATATTTGCTTTGCACGAAACTTTGACAGGCCAAAGCTCTGGAAAGTCTCTGCTAATTCTTTATCCGTTAGATCGAAAAAATGTATTTGCTGACTCATGAGTGCCCGATATTCTAGCGTAGTTTGGAAAGCTACGCATTGGTGATACACATGCAAAGTCAGCTATCTCAAAAAAGTCGATATAATAATATTGTTATATTCGCCACTATTATCGGTAACCTATCAGCAAATATAGTCAATCCTTACATGGGTATGTCTGCAAGAAATAAACGGGGTTTTCAAACATGAAAGCCAGACTTTTGATTTTTTCAGTATTTGGTGCATTCATCGCAATCATCGTTTTGATTGGATACCTGCGATCTGGTAATTCATATGATTTACAACCCCCTCAAATTAAAAATGCAGTTCCAGTCAAAAGTCTCCAAATTAAGAAAAGCCCATATGTCATGACTGAATCATTCTTCGGTCTGATTGAGCCAGATTCACAAGTTGAAATGGGATTTCAAATCTCCGGCCGAATCGCGCAGATTGGCGATCAATTTCAGCAAAACTTACTCAGCAGAGGCGATACCATTTCCAAAGGCGAGACGCTTGCGAAACTTGAACAGGATCGTTACATCGCTCAGTTAGCCGCCGCCAAAGCTTCGATAGAACAATCAAAGGCAGCACTGAGCGCATGTGATGCCGCAATCGCGGACGCTGAAGCTCGACTTGCCGATGCCATTATTGAAAGCAAACGTGTCGTCAAACTTAAAAAAAGTAATGCTGCAACTCAACGTGAAATGGAACGATCTCAATTAGCGGAAACATTAGCTCAAGTTGCGGTCGAAAATGCGAAGGCGAAAAAACTTGAAGCCGTTGCTATGAAAGAGTCCGCAACTGCTGCATATGAAGTGGCCAAAGTTAATCTTCAAGACACGACTCTTTTAGCGCCAATTGATGGCACGATTGCGACCATCCCCGCAGAATTAGGTCAAATGGTTTCGCCGCAAGACAATATTGTCACTTTAGTTGATATCAGCAAAGTTAAGCTTGATATCGGTGTAGTTGAGCGCAAACTTGGCTTACTCAAGTTAGGCCAAGAAGTTGATGTTTACATTGAAGCGTTGAGAAGTGATACACGCCGGAAAGGCAATGACGATGGTTTGATCAAACGTAAAGGTGTGGTCGCAACGATCCCACCAATGGCAAACAATATTTCAGGTTTATTTAATATTGATGTAGATATTGACAATAGCGATGGCTTACTCAGACCGGGAATGATCGGCAGAGCAGATGTAAAAATCCGAACAGTTAAAGCGTATGCGATCCCCGCAGATGCAGTCCGCAAGAAGGGAAGTAGAATTATTGCATTCGTCGCAGAAGCGGATACCGGTGCAGGCACAGTCAGAGCAAAACGTCTAGAAATTGAGCCAGATTATATAGATAACGCAAACTATTTAATCATCGATCTTCCAATGGACAATGTTACACTTCTCACTGAAGGTAATTCAGTTTTAATTGATGGCGAGGTGGTTCGTATCAGTGATACTCAATCGGAAGACCCCAGCATGAACGAGGTCACGATTACTGCTAATGAACGCGAAGCGAGTAACACACCATAATGGCTGTATATCAATCGAAAGAAAAAGATGAAAATCAGCGATTGCGCGATTGAAAAACCTCGTCTTGTAATCTTGGCTGCCGTAATTATGTGCTTGGTGGGATTGGTTGCGGCAATATCTCTCCCTAAAGAGAGAACGCCTCGTGTTAAGCTACCCGTCATTCTTGTTGCTATACCCAATCCGGGCGGTTCACCGGCCACGAATGAATCGCAAATAGTAAGACGAATCGAAGAAGAAGTCGGGACACTTAGCGACTTGCGAGATGAAGGCTCGGTCATGTCTCAAGCAGTAAATGGCGCAGCACTCGTTCAGTTTGTTTTCGATGATGGTGTAGACGTCAAAGAAGCTAAACGTGACGTCGAGAGCATGATCAATAGAATCAAAGGCGAATTTCCAGAGGATGCTCAAACAGATCCAGGGCCATTAGTTTCTGATATCGCTTTTGAAGATTGGCCAATAATCCAAGTTTTCATTGCTGGGGGCGATTCCGCAAAGCAACGTCGACGTATAGCAGATCAATTGCAGAGACATATCGAGGAAGTTTCTGGCATTTCAGCAGTTGACATATTCGGTGGTCTAGAAGATGAGATCATCATTAATGTCGATCCAAACCGTATGACCTTGTATGGTTTTAGTTATGGCCAAATTGCATTAGCGGTTTCATCGTCAAATATCGACTCTCCAACCGGAGACATAACAATTGCAACGGGCAATGACGCACGTGTTCGAGCTAAAACTAAAATTGAATCACTTGAAGCAATTGAAACAATTCCTCTTGGAACTAGAGATGGGAAGCCAATTCTTCTACATGATGTTGCGCATGTTGAATTTGGCAACAAAGACCCTGACAGCATCGCACGTTATGGCGGTGATGATGCTGTCGTATTGCTTGCCCGAGCGAAAACTGATGTAAATGTTTTAGGAGCAGCGGATCGTATTCAAGAGATCGTTGATCGTTTTGTAGCTGATGGTAAAAGCGAAAATACTACGGTTGGTACTGTTCGATCACAAGCTCGCGAGATTCGCTACATGATCTCTCAACTTGGCATGTCTGCGGTGTATGGCACGATTCTCGTCATTATCATCCTGTGGATCATGCTCGGTTACAGAAACGCCTTTCTAATTGGTATTGCTGTACCTTTTGCTATTTTAGCATCGGGCGCCTTTATGTGGCTTGCAAAACGCACCATCATGCCGGACATATCAATTAATAATATGACTCTCTTTGCTTTGATTTTAGTCATTGGTATGGTTGTTGACGGTTGTATTATTGTTGGCGAGAACATTTTCCGTCACCGTGAATTAGGCGAATCGCCTGTAGATGCCGCAAAACGAGGTATTAACGAAGTTGGGCCATCATTAATTGGTGCCTATTTAACAACTTTTGCTGCTTTTGGCCCAATGTTTGTAGTGAGAGGCGTGATGGGCGATTTCATGTCCTTACTACCAACAACTGTTATGTTTGCCCTCTTAGCGGCCATGCTCGTTGACCATTTCCTGCTGCCGGTCATGAGCATGTATGTTATGAAAGTACCAAAACGTAAATTACAAAAATCATTTTCTGAAATGAATCCGGAAAATCTAACACCTGCTCAAATTGAAATTCGCTCAGCCAATACATTTGTTCAAGACAGTCGTATCCGTCAAATTTATGGCAATATGATTCAGTATGCCATTCACCATCGATTCACAGTATTAATCCTGTCCATACTCATGTCGATTACACCCGTCATTTTGTTTCGTATTGGCGCGATAAAGTTTGAATTCTTTCCAAAGGCAGACGTGCCAATAGTCCAAGTATATTTTGAGCTACCTTTAGGTTCCTCTATGGAACAAAAAACTACAGAAGTCGCTGCGAGTATTGAATCAGCAATTTTGAAAGCTGTCCATCCAGATGAATGGTATCTTCCAAGTGGAGCCTCGAATCGCGTTAAACCAGTCACAACGATTGGCGAACCCGGGGCATTAAACATTAATCTAGACAACGATAATAGTGCAGGCCCTGAATTTGGGATGGTTTATGTCGAACTCGAGTTAGCTGAAAATCGTGATCGCTCTGCAAGTGAAATTCGAAAAGCCATTGCGGATGAACTGCCAATTATACCTGGTGTTAAAACGCGTGTTAGCGTTCCAGAAGAAGGCCCACCAACAGGTTCACCTGTTCTAATTCGCTTACTTGGAAATAGCGATACGCCGCTGGAGTCACTTGCCGAAAAGGCCGCTGAAATAGAAGTATTCCTCCGGTCTTTGCCCGGAACATACGATGTCTCCAATGATTATCGCATGCGTCCCGAGCTCGTCGTTGAACCAAATCGAGCAACTGCATCACTCTATGATGTTAATGCAGCTCAGATCGCATCAGCAGTTAATTTTGCATTCGAAGGCGTTCGCGTAAGTGATGTTGATTTCGGTGGCGATGAGGAAATTGACATACGTATACGTAATAATCCAAACATGCGGGATGAATTTCGTGACCTTAACAATTTACCGATCCGCACCGAAACCGGTCGTATTGTCACACTTTCACAAGTTGCTGATATCGACCACCAGTATAATGCCAATGTTATCCGGCACTACGATCAGCAACGTGTCATTAATATACGCAGTCACCTAGATGACGATGTCATACCAGACGACATCAAAAAGAAGCTCATTGAATATTTACGCACAGATCTTTCATTATCTGAACAGCGTCAGCTTCTGAATGATCGAAGCACGAATATTATCCAATCTTCATCGGCGCTGACCATTAGATTTGGCGGCGAGAACAAGATTCGAGATGACGCTTTAGAAGATTTGACAATCGCTCTCATCATTGCTTTTGGCGCGATGCTCATTATCCTGACTGTAAAATTTAATTCCTTTATTCAGCCACTCATCATACTTTTTTCTGTTCCACTCTCACTTGTAGGCGTATCAATTGGCCTCATGATCTGCGGGTTCTATTTTTCAATATCTGCTATGATCGGCGTTGTCGCACTTTCTGGTATTGTCGTCAACGATGCGATCGTCCTTGTGGATTTCATTAATCGTCTTAAAAAAGCTGGTTTATCCTCTGAACAAGCATGTATTAGAGCAGGGCAGTTACGTATTCGCCCAATCTTCTTGACCACCGTCACGACCATAGGCGGCCTTATCCCACTCGCACTTAATATCTCTGGCGGCGGTGAATTCTGGCAACCTCTCACGATCTCCATCATGTTTGGTCTAGGTTTCGCGACACTCCTCCAACTGTTCATAATCCCGCTCTCATATTACACTTTTATAAGCGAAACCAATGCCAGCCTCCTCGACCCACTCACCAACAAGACGCTCTCGAACCCTCTAAACTCTGATTCGTCATGATTCATGAAAGCACGCCGCACATGCTTAAGCTTGCAACACTCATTGAGAATCCCGGTGAACCATTAATTGATTCACGGTACCATAATCCGCACGAACTCAAAGACCTCGGCTATAATGGCGTTGTCGTTTATCACACGACGGCTCTCTCTGGAATTCCGAACCCTGATGTGATCATCGATCCCGAATATAAACGCTGGGTCAATTCACATTTCCAGCGTGTTGATCAAGAGATCAAATCAGCTGTTGACGCAGGCTTATCTGTTTATCTTTTCTACGACATGCTTGTTTTGCCGACTGATCTTGTTGATATGGATCGCAATAGCATTTGCTGCAAGAACAGAACCGACACAATATGCCCGTCGAGTAAGAAAGCTTACGAGCTTAGCATCCAAGCTTTATCAGCACACTTAACACGTTGGCCCGAAGTTTGTGGCATTGTGCTCCGCTTTGGCGATTCTGATGCTACACGGCTTCCTTTCCTTAGTGGCAACGACATCTATGCCCCCTATTGCCCAAAATGTAGTGGAATTAACAAGCTAGATCGTATTCTTTACGCAATAAAACACTCATACAACACCGTCGTATCGACTTTTAACAAACAACTTATTGTACGTGCGTGGAATGTAAGACCAAACGGCTTACACGACTCAACAGATCTTGCAAGCCGCTTGGCTGAAAAACTCCCTTCTGTTGCAAAACCCAATGACCAGTTCATGATTTCTTTCAAATCCACGCAAACTGATTTTTGGCGATATCAATCCTGGAACCAAGCATCACTGGAATTCAATGACTACTCCATTATTTATGAATTCCAATGTCAACGTGAATTCGAAGGTAAAGGAACAGTGGCCAATTGGCAATTGCCTCTATGGCAGCATGGAATGCCTGAAACCAAAAATACCAAGGGGCTTGCAACGGTTGCTAAGCAAATAGAATTTTCGGGATCGCTTGCATGGGTTCGTGGTGGTGGTTGGGGTGGCCCATTCGTGAAGAATGAAAGCTGGATTGATTTGAATGTGTTCTCCGCCCCGAAACTCACCGACAATCCTAAACTCGATCAGGGGCAATTGATCCATGAATGGATCACAGAACGCTTGGATATTCATGATCCAAAACTAACTGACTTATTATCTCGTATCACGACACAGTCGCATGCGATATGCAGGGACCTCTTCTATATCAAACCACTCGCTGAGCAGCATATTGACGCATGGTATCCAAATGAGCATTGGCTACAGGACGATGTTATTGACGTAGACGCACTCTCACGCATCATCCAAAAGTTACCTCAAGAAGTACAAGCAGATCTTATTGAAGAAAAGCGTCATGCATCTCAAACCATCGCCAAACTCCGCACACAACTTCAGCAACATTTAAATACAGAAAATCACACTACTTTAGACCCCCTCATAACATCATTCTTGTATATAGAATCACTAGCCGAGACCATCTATCATTTGTCCGCAGCATTATCTCTCTACCATCATCGATACAAGAATAAAGTTACATCCGATAAATCCCAGATATCTCAACACATTTTGGCTGCTCAAAATCATTGGAATCATCACACGCAACGAATCCCTACACTACCGGGTTCCCCGACCACTTATAGGGAAAAGAACTTCTGGGAATTGACTCAGACCATCCTCAATGAAATACAATCAACATGAGTCTCTGATAATGTTGAACGCCTTCGATGAGGAAAACGCATGCATTACATCAAATCGCACGCACAAGCAGCCTTCATGACTGCTCTGAGCTTCGCTATCGTCCTAAGTGTCGTTTATGTTTACGCACAAGACTCTGTTGAGTCACAGACTCGATACGAGCAGCCAGACCCAAAACCCGATTTACCTAATATCACGATTATTGCGACAGGTGGGACGATTGCTGGTGTGGGCGAAAGCAATACATCTGCTACTTACCAGCCCGGACAGCTCGGCATTGTCACACTCATAGAAGCCGTACCACAAATTAAAAATGTAGCCAATATTTCAGGCATTCAGTTCTCTCAAATTTCTTCACAAAACATGACGGATGATTATCTCATTAAGCTTACCCATCAAGTCAACGAGCTTCTTTCGCATTCAGATATTGATGGCGTCGTCATCACACATGGCACAGATACACTAGAAGAAACAGCATACTTCCTCAATCTTGCAGTTGACTCCGACAAACCAATCATCGTCGTTGGTTCCATGCGTCCAGCCACATCGCTATCAGCCGATGGCCCACTCAATCTATACAATGCTGTCGCACTCGCAGCGAACCCGCAAGCGAAAGGTAAGGGCGTACTAGTCGCAATGGATGACTTGGTCATTGCAGCACGCGATGTGACCAAACGTAACGTTCACCAAACCGATACATTCCAATCCGCGAATGACAACTATCTCGGTGAAATTAACTACGGCGATTTTCGTGAACTTCGCATCATCAGCAAAAAGCACACAGTTAACAGTGGCTTCACGCTTTCCAAAGACACAAACTCATTGCCTCGCGTTGCAATCATTTATGCCAATCAGAATATGTCCGGCGATATCATTAGGTCTGCAGCAGACTTAGGCTATGATGGCCTCGTTATTGCTGGCGTTGGAGATGGTAACATGTCAGAATCCGCACTTGATGCGGTTAAGGACGTTATTCAGGAAGGCGTCCCTGTTGTCAGGGCATCTCGTATCCCAAGTGGTTTTATCAAACGCAACAACGAAATTAATGATGACGAGATCGGCACTGTTACAGCTGATGATCTTCTCCCACAAAAAGCACGCATACTCCTCAAATTCGCAATTACTAAAACCAAAAATCCAAAGCAATTACAAGAGTATTTCTATAACTACTAACACTATTTAGCATCATACCAATCTGGTCCAGATCCTACATCTACACGCAACGGGACGTGCAACTCGATCGCTGTCTCCATCTCTTTTTTCAGAATACTCGCCATAGCCTTCTCATCTTCTGCTGCGCATTCAATCACCAGTTCGTCATGAATCTGTAGCAGTAACTTCATGGGTAGCGATTCTCGCTCAATCCGTCTTTGCAAATTCACCATCGCAATTTTAATCAAATCCGCGGCCGACCCTTGAACCACTGAATTAATCGCAAGCCTCTCACCCAATGCACGGGTTTGTGGGTTTTTCGAATCAAGATGTCCAATTGAACGCTGACGTCCCATGATCGTCTTTACATACCCATCCGTTTCTGCCTCTTCAACGCATTGCTGCAAAAAAGAATCAATGCCAGGAAACTTACGCTTATAATCATTAATCAACTGCTTTGCGCCATCATTATCAAGAGATTCAATTCGCCTCGCCAAACCATACGGCGTTATGCCATAGATAATCCCAAAATTAATCGTTTTTGCATGACTACGCTGCTCGCTACTCACCTCGTGCACGTCAACCCCATAGACTTGTGATGCGACCGCTGCATGAATATCAGCTCCGTCTTTAAACGCGGTTACTAGATTTTCATCGCCACTGAGATGAGCCAAAACCCGCAGCTCAATCTGCGAGTAATCCGCACTCACCAATACGCTACCATCCTCAGCCTTAAATGCTTTGCGTATCTCACGCCCCATCTCTGTACGGATAGGAATATTCTGCAAGTTAGGATTACTTGAAGATAGTCGTCCCGTCGATGTACCTGTTTGGTTAAACGAAGCATGAATCCGCTTACTTTCAGGATCAATCGCGTCCTTGAGTGCAATCAAGTATGTATTCACTAACTTCGTCATCTGCCGATATTCAATAATCATGCCAGGTAACGCTTCTTTACCCTCAGGCGACTTTTCATGACCAACCAGTTTCTCAAGCACCTCCGCACTCGTGGATACTCCCGTCTTAGTTTTACGGATTACCGGGAACCCAAGTTGATTGAACAACACATCCCCCAACTGTTTCGGCGAATCCACATTAAAATCACACCCACATAAATCTAAAATCGTAATCCGTAGCTCATCAACTTTTTTACGTAACTTCTCACACTGCCGATCAAGTTCTTCTGGATCAACACGAATCCCATTAAATTCCATCTCTGCAAGCACTTCAATCAACGGCATCTCTAGGTCATCTGCCAGCCCTATCAAATCATGCTCTTTCAGCTCGTTCTCAAAATGCTCACACAACCGCAAAGTCAAATCAGCGTCCTCTGCAGCATAGCGCGTAATTTGCTCTAGTGGCACCAGATCCATCGTACTCGGCTTATCACTCGTCTTTTTCTTTCCCCGACTTGCTTTCGTATCAATCAAATCGCTGATCGGCATCGCCTCATGATTCAAGATCGCATACGACAAATCATCCATCCCTAATCCTGGCTGCTCCATCAACCATGCCGCAATCATCGAATCAAAAGCCACCCCTTCCATCTTTACCCCCGCATATCTAAGCACCAGATAGTCATACTTAATATTGTGTCCAAACTTCAGAATTTTCTCATCCGTTAACACATCTCGAAGTGCATTCAGTACCGTTGCTTCATTCAAATGTCCATTGGATTCAGGCGATAGAATCGGAACATAAACCCCTTCACCAACCTTCCAACTCAAGCAGATCCCACATATTTTTGTGCGATGCCCGAGCCCCACCGTTTCAGTATCAATACTAAACCGGCCAGCCTTCTTCAGTTCCTCGATCACCTCATTTAATTCGTCACTCGTCACGACAGCACGATAGGCATAATCTTCTGTGTACGTCATCCCCGGCGTCCGTGTTGCTTGCTGAACCTCCTCTACGTCATCAACCATATCAAATAATGTGCCACCAAACCTGCCACTTGATTTCACTGGCTTTTTCTTTTTGACCGGCTCCGTCACAATTTCTTTTCCACTCAGCTTATTTAAGTCGTTTATATGCCGCTTAAATCCCAAATCCATGAATATTTTTCGTAGTTCTTCCGTCTCGATCGCTTTCGGTGTTGTTCCTTCCCATGCATACTCTTCCAATGACATATCACGCTTCAATGTCACTAACTCTCGATATACAGGGAGC
Organism: Poriferisphaera corsica; assembly: GCF_007747445.1. Lineage (NCBI taxonomy): Bacteria > Pseudomonadati > Planctomycetota > Phycisphaerae > Phycisphaerales > Phycisphaeraceae > Poriferisphaera > Poriferisphaera corsica. The sequence continues at coordinate 2,091,521 of NZ_CP036425.1, read as the reverse complement.
ATTTCTTTTGCAGCCTCAATCTTCTCTTTCCGCTTACCCTTCAATTCATCAAGATGTGCCACAAGATTTTCAACCGTTCCATACTGCTGTACCAATGCAATCCCGGTTTTAGGCCCAATCCCCTCAACACCCGGAATATTATCTACACTATCACCGGTCAATGTTTGCAACTCCACCACTTGCTCGGGCTTGATCCCCTTCTTAGCCATCAAATCATCAATCGTAATCGTCTCATCCTTATGGATGTCATACATACTCACACGCTTATGAAGCAACTGCTCAAGGTCTTTATCCCGCGACACAATCTTGATCTCTACATCCTCAAGCGACGAATCATCAAGTGTCTTCTGAACAATCGTTGCAATCACATCATCCGCTTCAAAACCTTCAACACCGATCACCTGGATTCCAAATTTTTCCGTCACCTCAAGTATACGCGGCACCTGCTCCGCAAAATCCTCTGGTGGCGACTTGCGATTCGCCTTGTACTCTCCAAACAAATCATCACGAAATGTCTTCCCTGGCATATCAATTGCCATCACCACATGTTCAGGCTGACTACCCTCAAAAAATTTGAACAGCATGTTCGTAAACGCAAACGTCGCACCTGTCGCTTCCCCAGTTACAGGGCTCGTCATCCCATTCTGAATCGCATAGTACGCACGGAAAATCTGCGCATGACCATCAATCAAATACAACGTACGTTTCTTGTTCTTCTCTGCTGTCATGCCAAGATTATAACCACACCAGCATCTTCCATGTCATCCCAACCGTACGTCCATGAAAAAAGGCTGACACCTTGGCGTCAGCCTTTACATTCCAAAAATTCAACTTACCAATCCAGCGTCTCACGCCAAGCTTCAACAAGCTCAGCCAGCGACGCATCCATCACCCGACCGTCCTTCTCTGACGCGACCGTTAGCCGGTCTCCTTCGCCAAAAACGCCAACCTGCCCAAATGCAATACCTGCCTCTTTGAGCTGACTCACAACAGCATTCACATCCTCACTCGCAACCTCAATCAGGTAGCGGCTCGGCGTCTCCGCATAACAAGCCGCTATCGTGTCTAGTGCTTCATCGCTCGGCACGCCTTTAATTTCAAGATCCAATCCCACACGCCCTGCAAAAGCCATCTCTGCCGCCGCAACAAGCATACCACCCTCGCTACAGTCGTGAGCCGACTTCACTAGTCCACGATCAATCAGCCCCGCCACCGCTCTTGCCGTTCGCGGCCCAATCTCAAGATCAACCTTCGGAATCATCATATTCCTTGACTGATCCCCATAAACAGTACAGTAGCTCGACCCGCCCATTGCACTATCCGTTTTGCCAACAACGAGCAATACATTGCCCGCCGCTTTTGCATCCATCGTCACGCACTTCCGCACATCCTCGACCATCCCCATCGCACTCAACAAGAGTGTCTGCGGGATCGTATATCGCACACCCTCATCGGTCGTGAACTGATTGTTTAGCGAATCTTTGCCCGAAACGAATGGCGTCTTATACGCCATCGCACCGTCATAACAAGCCTCAGCCGCTCTAACCAATGACCCCATCAAGTATGCATCATCACAACCCGGCCAACAGAAGTTGTCCAAAATCGCAATATGCGTTGGATCAGCACCCACACACACCGCATTCCTTACCGCTTCATCGATTGCAGCAAGCGTCGCCCAATAGGAGTCACCATCCTTCGCAACACCAGCCGCCGTTGCCTTCTCGCTCATATGCGCCCCCATACCGCATGACAGCGCAATCCCTTTCATACTACCCAGCTTCGGCCGCACAACAGATGCATCTCCTGGCCCATCTTGACACGGACCAACCAACGGTTTCACCGCCGAGCCGCCCTGCACCTCATGATCATACTGCCGCACGATCCAATGCTTCGAAGCAATATTCGGCGACCCCAGCATTCCCTTCAACACACCCTTCAATTCCCCCGGCAAGTCCTTCACATCACCCTTACCGGAAGCAAAACCACCCGCCTTCTCTGAATCCCACTTCGCCTCACGTAACGGCGTCGGAATCCCTTCATGCATCAGCTTCATACTCAGCTTGCCAACCTCTGTCCCCCGATAATTCAGCGTCAACATCGGCTCGTCATTTTCAACACAACCAAACTCACCGAGATCGCAGAAATCAACATTCTCAGCAGCACACATCGCCTTTAGCCGATCAATTTTTTCAACCGGCACCGACATCACCATCCGCTCTTGAGCCTCACTGATCCAAATCTCAGTATAACTCAGCCCTCGATATTTCAATGGCGCTTGGTCTAACTGGACATTAGCCCCGACTTTCTCACCCATCTCACCAACAGCACTACTAAACCCGCCAGCACCACAGTCTGTGATCGCGCTATATAACGGGCCATCCTCCTGATCTCTCGCTTGCAGAATCACATCCATCGTCTTCTTCTGCGTGATCGCATTACCGATCTGAACCGCATGTGAAAACTCATCCGCATGAGTATCCGTCAACTCCGCACTTGAGAACGTCGCCCCATGAATCCCATCACGTCCTGTCGCGCCACCCAACGCTATGATCCTGTCACCCGGTGCCGCATCACCAAAACATTTATCATTTGGCATCAGCCCAACACAACCCGCAAAAACCAGCGGATTACCAACGAAATCTTCATGAAAATAAACCATCCCGTTCACTGTTGGGATCCCCATCCTATTCCCGTAATCGCGTACCCCAGCCGTAATTTGTTCTAATGTTCGCTTAGGATGAATCACACCTTTCGGCAACTTCGCCGTATCAGGCATCGCCACACAAAATGAATCCGTATTCGCTATAGGCTTCGCAGATAACCCCGTACCCATAATATCTCGAATACACCCACCAATCCCTGTCGCCGCACCACCATATGGCTCGATCGCCGAGGGATGGTTATGCGTCTCAACCTTAATACAGACCGCATCCTCTTCATCAAACTTCACAATCCCCGCATTGTCTTCAAACACGCTGATACACCAACTCTTATACGGCTCCTCCTCCATCAACTCAAACGTTGCCGCAGCAACCGTATACTTCAGCAAATTATCAACTGTCACCGACCCATCTTCATTGACCTTATGCCCTTTACGATCACCAATCGTTTCCTTCTTCAAAGTCGGAATCGAAACCCCACCTTCTTCACTTAATCTCACAGACGACTTCAGCGTCTTGTGCACACAATGTTCCGACCACGTTTGTGCCAACGTTTCAAGCTCAATATCCGTTGGCTCACGATCTGCCTTCTGATAGTACTCCTGGACACACTTCATCTCCGTCAAGCTCAGGAACAAATGCCCCTCGCGAGACAGCTTCATCAGCCCCTCATCATCTAACTCACGAATAGCCACATGCCCCAGATTCAATTCGTATCGATGACCGTGAACAAACTCACTCGGGTGATATTGATCATGATGAATATCCTGAATCACCGGGTTCGCCAGATACCGCTCAGCAAACGCATCCAGCTCTGCTTCACTTAGCTTCGCCGCTCCAGCTTCCATCACAAAATCAAACCGCTTACCTGTGCTGACATCAACCGTATCAACATCCACCCCATTCAACATTTCAACAATTGCATCTTTGGTCGATTGAGCGACTGGATCCATCACACCTGGCTTGAAATGCACTTCAACACTCACAGCATCATCACCAATGGCATCCGCGCCAATCGTATATCGCTGATTGACCTGATCTGCCAGAAGTTCGCCCGCCACCTTATCAATCTGCTCGTCACTCAGCGGCCCCTCAACCAAATACAATCCCCGAGCCTTCACTTCCTTCACACCCGCCAGCACACCCTGCGCCTCAGCCAGCACCTTCATCCCCTCAGGATCAATCTCGCCAGCCTTCGGCCGGACCTCGACCCTTGCCACCTTCATCATCTCACTCACATTTGCACGATCAGCATCGGTCGGGGTCGTCATCACTGCTCCCTGATCCTTTCACGGATCACTGTTGGATTATTGCGTTTTGATTGACCATAGCCTCGCAGCCACGATCACTGTTGTCTGTTTGCTTTCTCACCGTCCTACCACAACCGCGTCCCCCACATCACCCACACGCCCCGGCACCTCAAACCACTCATACCCCCAACCCCGCTTGATCACCTCTCCCGCCCCCAATTGCTCCGGAAATTCACCAAACCGCAGCACCGTGTCATACACAGGCAAGTAAATATAGCCTTTTTCGTCCGTCTTTTCATTCGCGAACACCAATTCCACATCCTCATTCAGCACACCACCACGCTTCTGCGCACAAATCACACTCACCAACCCCACCTCAACACCCCGTAACGGACGCCCAGCAGCATCCTTAAATCGAATCCGCAGCACCTTCTCCGTCCAAGCAAACGCCCTCTCAAGCCGTTCTTGCCCCTTCTCCACATCACCAGATCGCTCTAGCCTTCGCCCAGCCACATATTCCGCATAAAACAAACCATCACCTAGCCCAACCTCTTCCAACTCAGCCTCCGCCCCCTCAATCCCCATGCCCTCACCACCTTTCACCTCCTCAATCACAGCCAGCTCATCCGCTCCAATCTCAAAATCCAAATTCTTCCGCACCCGCCCCTCAAACGGAGGTCGGTGCCCCGGCTTCTTCACAATCTCTGTCGGATTCACCTTCATCACCTCCCATGCCCCCCGCTCGCCCCAAATCAATGGCTCGACCTTCATCTCATCCACATCACTCACACCCTTCAGGTCATTACTCATATACAACGCAACCACCACCCCCAGCAGCGGCACAACCACACAGATCACAAGCGTCAATAAAAACACCTTTTTCCCGCTCTTCAGCCCCTGAATCTCATCATCTCGCTTATTCACCATGCCTGATCTCCATCATGATCCCCCTCCTCAATAATCGCCCCGTAAACGCCCCACACCAGTCTCCACATCTTATCAATCCAGCAACCCATATGCCCGCAGATGCCCACGCATCTCACCCACCGGATCATCCCGATCACCAATCCGCTCCGCCCGCCATCCGCAGCCTTTCGCCGCCTCCACATTCTTAAGCAGATCATCAAAAAACAAAATCCGCTCCCCTTTTATGCCCGCCAAGCTCTCCGCCATCCAGTAAATACTCTCATTCGGCTTCCGATCTCCCATCAAATGACTCGCCCACGCAAAATCCAATTCCCCCAAGGGCAGGGCACTATTCCCACCCAGTTCCCCTCCTTGATCCTCATCACACCCACACCCCACATCCCGCCCCATCATAATTTCCCAATGCGCTTCATTCGTATTCGACAAACATGCCGTCTTTACCCCGACAGCCTTCAAATCCGCAATCAATTCATCCACTCCCTCAAACTTCCCTTGCAAATAACACTTGCCCACCTTTGCAACTACATCCTTCTCTACCCCAAACAGTTGCCCATAGATTTCATAAAAAGCCTCAGAGCCAATCGCCCCTACTTCATTTTTCAATAACGCCTCCTTCGCCTCCCCAACAACCCCCGTCTCCAATAGCCCCTTCACCTCCTCAGGCACCACAAACCCCGCCCGCTCAAATGCTTCCCCCCAGTCATCACAAATCCGCACCAACACCCGCCCCAAATCAAAAACCACAAGCTCAATCTTACAATCACACATCACCGGATTCCTCAATAAAAAAAACGCAGCACACACTCAGCATACTGCGTCTATTGTCATAAGACTCAAACAAACTTCAATCACCCCTGTTTGCCTTCGATTGCAGCCAGTAAAATCGCGGCCGCTATTCCTAACCGTTTATCCAACTGCTGCGAAGCATCCATCGAAAAATCGACATTGAGCCTGTAAACCAAGGGGTTCCTGTTTTGCTGCAACGTTGCAATCATCTCTCCGCATATCTCAATGTGATATTTCTGCGGCATGAATAACGTCGCAAAACTCACGAAACGCCTGATAATCGCCAACACCGTCGAATCCTCAACAATCTTCCCAACCTCACCATCCTCCTCATTAAGAATCAACCACTCATCTTGGATGAAAGACTTCAACGCCTTCCGCCTCAAAGCGCCAATCTTATCACCCGTCTTCGCGTCAACCACATCATACGTCGCACCAAGATCAATCACATTACGGGCTTTGATCGTGAGCAACTCCTCAAGCATGCCTTCGTCAGTGTAAATCCGAATATCTTCCTTCAATTTGAAGGCCTTCATCTTCGAATACATCACCAAATCTTCAGATTCATTCCAAACATAAAACTCGCCACCAAAGAGTTTCAAAATCTTCCGTTTGACATGATACTTCTGCTCACCAATGTGCGCTATAGTCGACGATTCGGCATTTGTCATACACGACTCCGATGGTTAATCAATTGATTCATCTTTGAAATTTTAATCACCCACGTATCTGGCCATCGCCATACGCCACCCACTTATACGTCGTCAAATCCGCCGCACCCATCGGCCCGCGTGAATGCAGTTTGTCAGTACTGATACCAATCTCAGCACCTAATCCATACTCACCACCATCACTGAATCGCGTCGAACAATTAACAAAAGCATTCGCCGTATCAACCAGCTTCGTAAACTTCTCTGCTGCCTTAATCTGCGTTGTCACAATCGCATCCGTATGCTTTGAACCATACTGATTAATATGCCCGATTGCTTCATCAATCGAGTCCACAATTTTGATCGACACGATCAGGTCCAGATACTCTTCACCCCAATCCTCTTCCGTCGCAGCCTTCGCCGCACTGCAAATCGCCTGAGTCTTCTCACATCCGCGAATCTCACAACTCTTCGCAACAAGTGCATCACAAATCTTCTTCGCTAATCCGCTTTCAACCACATCATTGTGAAGCAAGATCGTCTCGGTTGCATTGCAAACACCCGTCCGTTGCGTTTTGCCATTCACACACAAATCAACAGCCATCTGCTCATCACAATCCCCATCCACATACGTATGGCAGATCCCGTTGTAATGCTTAATCACAGGAATATGTGCCTGCTCAACAACCGCACGAATCAAGCTCTTGCCACCGCGTGGTATACACAAATCGATCGTCTCTTCTTGGCGTAGCAGTTCACCCACCGCCGCACGATCTGTCGTCTCAACCAACTGCACAGCATTCGGATCAAGGCCGGCCTTCGACAGCCCTTCCTGTACACACTTCGCAATCGCCTTATTTGAGTGCACCGCTTCCTTACCGCCGCGCAGTACACAAGCATTCCCACTCTTCAGACACAGCGCCGCCGCGTCGCTCGTAACATTCGGCCGACTTTCAAAAATAATCAGCACCACACCGATCGGCACCCGAAGTTTCTGCAACTTGATCCCGTTCGGCAACACCTTCCCCTCAAGCACAGCACCCAGCGGATCTCCCTGAGCCGCAACTTCCTCAACCGCTTTCGCAATCTTCTCCACACCCGCATCATCAATCTTCAGCCGGTCAAGCATCGCCGAGCTAAGCCCGTTCGCTTCACCCGCCTCAAGATCTTTCTTATTCTCACGCTTCAGCGTCTGTGCATTCGCACGTATCGCCGCTGCGATCGCCCGAAGCGCATCATCACGCCTCGCGCCTGACACATCCGCCAGCGCACGACTTGCCGCCTGAGCTTTCAATCCCAATTCTTCACAATAAGCCGGTATATTCATTGCTGCTGTACTCATATCAGCAACATTCTAGCAGACATGCCCCCACGCATCACATCACGCCCCTACACCACAATAAACCCAACACACCCCATATCACCGCAACTGCATACTGCTTCCCAATCCCTGCACCGCACCGCTACCCTCTCTCACCACTACCGTCACCGGAATCTGCGGCAACGGCGAGATCACCTTCACTTGATCCGGCGTATTGATATGCAATGCCACATACTTAATCCCACCCTCCAACTCAGCCGCTGTCGGCCGAATCTCCGCCACAATTCGCTTCTCTCCCCGCTTGATCATCCCAATCACATCCGCAGGCCCTTCCAACTCAACATTCTTCAATACCTGCTGATCCTCAGGCAAATTAATCTCATACCGTTGCAACAGTGATGGCGCCGCGCTCACATAAATCGGAACCGTCGGCAACGTGTACTTCTCCGTCTGCTTCGTCACCGTAAAATTTACCTGCACCGTACTCGGGTTCACAATCGGGTCAACCTCATGGAACCAATACGGCCCACTCAACGGCACACCACGCTCACTCTGCGGCACATTCTCCTCAGCATCGCCATAAACCTCTTGCTGTAAATAAGCCGTCATCTCCGTCAACTGCGATGCATACATCCCCGGTAACGTCACCGCAACCTCACTCGGTTCAGCCGTTGCCTCAAGCTTGATCGGCCCATTCGCTTTCACCTTCACTGGCACAATCTTCGTCACCAATGGCAATACCGTCACTTCTGCTGACGCCGGATCCGTCGACACAATATTCACAACGTAAGGCTTAAAAACCTCACTCTCACTCAACAACGTCTTCAACGACACAACCGTGTCCCCCTCATGCACCGGCAACATGATCGTGCCCATCTTCGAAATCGCATCTAATAATTGTGATTCCTCTCCCCTCGATGCGCGATACGTCACAGAAACCGTCTGCTCGTCAGCCTTCTCGCCTGACTTTCCGTCCACCGTAATGCGTAACGGCTCATCTGCTTGCGATGACACAAACCTCACCCGCACATCCGGCAACTTGTCCTGCACAATATTACGACTCTCCGCCCACAACCACACAAGTAGTGTGATCGCCGTCACAGCAAATATCGTCGTCAGATTGTCCAGCAACTTTTTCTTCATGTTACAAACCTGGATCATCCACCCTCTTCAGTCTTCTTTTCCTTCACCTTCTTTTTCTTCCCCTCAACACCACCACTCTCGACCCCGCCCACACCAGCTGCAATCTCATCATCCACCACATCAATATTCAGCTTCCCAAGTTCTTTCGTCAACACAGGGCGTAGCTCGTCAATCGTGAAGCCGCGACGTAATTCCCCCCGTTCTGCCAGCCCGATGATCCCCGTCTCCTCACTCACCACAATTACCAGCGCATCCGCCTCTTGTGACAATCCAATCGCTGCTCTGTGCCGTGAACCCAATTCTGAAGGTATTTTCTCCCCCTCAGCTAGTGGGAACTGCACACCTGCCGCTGCAATATGATCACCCCGAATCACAACCCCCATATCATGCAGCGCACTCCCCGGCCAGAATATCGTCTGCAGCAACTCTCGGCTAATCTCTGCATTCAAGCTCGTCCCCGCCTCAACGACCCCGCGTAATCCTACCTGGCGCTCAATCGCGATCAGTGCCCCAATCTTGTTCCGTGACATATACGCCACTGACGCCAAAACCTCCTCAATCAACCTTGCCTTCCTAAGACCTGTCTGCTTGAAGAAATTCGCTTCACCCAACCGAACCAACGCTCGCCTTAATTCTGGCTGAAACACAATCACCAGCATCAACGAAACGACCGTCAAAAAGTTGCTCGACAAAAAATCCAGCCGCTCAAACTTGCTACCGCTACTAATAAAATTGATCAACACCACCGCAACAAGAATGACCGCCAGCCCTTTAATTACACGCGCCCCCCTCGTACCCCTCAAAAATCGCCATATCACGTATACAACCAACCATATGATCGCCAGCTCCACAAACACCTGGAACGGCTGGGTGCTCACATAGCTCTCAATTCGCCCCCAAAGCTGGTTAAAACGTTCTGACACGCGCGCCTCTTACTTGCATCCTTTTGTAGACAGTTTCTCACATCTTCACTGCCCTAGACTGGTTCCCCTCCCAACAATGCGATCCTTCGCCATCCCCGATCGATACAATTCTCGCCCCAATAATTGAATCCATTCACTATCATTCTATCGGCAACCTCCCTCCCTTGGGCCCTAATTCCCCCCAACCATCCCTAAATTCAACCACTACACCACTTTTCTCGCCCGATAACACACCACACCCGTCCGGTAATCCGCAAACGATTTACCTCTTCACACTTTCCCACTTTTTCATTATCCTCAATCTACCCAATTCCTCACGCGAATTAACGCACACCCTCATCTATTGACGTCAGTAATCATCGATAGTGTTCTTAGCCTGTAATTTTTCCCCGGGACGACACCACAAACATGCAAAGCCTACAACCACTTCGTGACAATATCGCCCGATGCTTCTTCGGCAACCCCAAGGCCGTTGACCGAATCATCACCTGCCTCATCGCTCAAGGACACCTCCTCATTGAGGACGTCCCCGGCGTTGGCAAAACCATGCTCGCATCCGCACTCGCCAAATCAATCGACGGCTCCATCGCCCGCATACAACTCACCCCAGACATGCTCCCCGCAGACATCCTCGGCGTCACCATCTTCGATCAGCACAAAACTGAATTCAACTTCAAGCCCGGCCCCATCTTCGCCAACATCGTCCTCGCCGACGAAATCAACCGCACAACACCGAGAACCCAATCAGCCCTCCTTGAAGTCATGTCTGAATCACAAATCTCAATCGACGGCACGACACACCACCTCCCACCACCATTCTGCGTCATCGCCACACAAAACCCCTATGAATTCGAAGGCACATACTTCCTCCCCGAATCCCAGCTCGACCGGTTCCTCATGCGCATCTCCCTCGGCTACCCCTCACCCGAAGACGAAGCACAAGTCCTCACACGCGACCCTTCACGCACCGAACTCAAAAGCCTCAAACCCGTCATGTCCATCCAGACCATCATCGAGCTTCAGCAACAAGCCCAGAACATCACCATTGATCAAACACTCATCGACTATATCGTCGCCATCGCCAATGCTTCACGCACCAACGACCAAATCCAAATCGGCGTCTCAACCCGCGGTTCACTCGCACTCATCCACGCTGCCAAAGCAACCGCACTCCTCAACTCCCGCGACTACGTCACACCTGACGACATCGCCGACAACATCATCCCCGTCCTCGCTCACCGCATCACACCCAAAAACTACATCCACGACACCGGCGGCATCACCTCGCAACGCATCATGCAACAAATCATCGAATCCGTTGCAGCACCCGTTTAAACCCAAAATCCGCACAAAAGTCGCACGCATCCCCATGCCTCAGCCTGTATAATAAAAATCTCGCCCGCTTCCAACGAAAGGCCATTCCGTGTCCAAGCCAGTCGCTGTCATCAATGACGTCTACAAAATCTACCAAAAGAACAAAGACGCCCCTGCAGTCCACGCACTCGACGGCGTATCCGTCACCATCCCCGAAGGCCAATACCTCGCCATCATGGGACCCTCAGGCTCCGGCAAATCCACCCTCATGAACATGCTTGGTTGTCTCGATCGACCCACCAAAGGCGATTATCTTGTCGATGGCACCAATGTCGCCCAAATGAACGACGAAGATCTCTCACAAATCCGCGGCCAAAAACTCGGCTTCGTCTTCCAAGCCTTCAATCTCATCCCACAACTCACCGTTCTCGAAAACGTACAAGTCCCCCTCTTCTATCAAGGCCTACCCAAACACCTACGCGAGGAAGCCGCCAAAGACGCACTCTCAAAAGTCAGCCTCTCCGATCGGCTCACACACCGCCCATCACAACTCTCAGGTGGCCAGATGCAGCGTGTCGCCATCGCTCGCGCACTCGTCAACAAACCCGCCATCCTCCTTGCAGACGAACCCACCGGCAACCTCGACTCCAAAACCGGCAACGACATTCTCAACATGTTCGACGACCTTCACCGCGGTGGCCTCACCATCATCATGGTCACCCACGACGAATCCGTCGCCGACCGCTGCCAGCGCATCATCCGCCTCAAAGACGGCAAACTTGACCGCGACGAAATGATGCAACCCACCACCGCCTAAGGATTGTTCATCAGATCAACTTCAAGCCCATGACCGCCGGTCATGAGGTGTCTTCCCAATCAATGATCAAGTGCCTGCAAAAATCACCACAATTAATCGCGACGTGAAAATCCACATACTTCAATAATACATACGAGTGATGTGTCACAACGTAAGCTCATAACTCCAATAGTACGTTCGCAAACAATCACGTAACCCCCTTATCTTCACACCTAAATTTCTCCGGGATTCCTTCATGAACTGCCCCAATTGCAATTGTCCAAACGCCGATCCCATCATCCACACTCCTAAACCGGAGTTTGCTTACATCTTCTGGTTTCTCTGCTTCCTCGGCTTATTTGGAGTCCATCGCTTCTACTCCGGCAGATGGGTCACCGGCATCCTCTGGCTTCTCACCGGCGGCCTCTTTCTCATCGGACAAATCATCGACCTCGTCCTCATCCCCGGGCAATGTCGCCACCCCAAATGGCAATACACATAACCCCATCAATCAATCGCTAACCGCACACCCAAAACGCCAAACGTGGCAGCAAAACCCCTCCGCAGCCAAGCCATCACACTCGGCTTGCTTATCACATACTGACGCGCTGCCGCAGCAAACACACCATATCCAATAAAGACAACAAACGTCATCCCCATAAAAATCAACGCCATCCACATCATTCGAAACGTCGGATTCACCTCATAGCTCGGCACAAACTGTGGCAAAAAAGCCAAGAAAAACAGCGATAACTTTGGGTTTAATATATTCAACAAGACCCCACTTCTGACTACACCCAAACAATCTCGCTTCACCATCGACTTCTCATCATCAATAACCATCCCTTCACGATCCTTAAACGTCATCCATGCCATGTAAAACAAATACAAAACACCAATGTATTTGATCGCAGTGAAAGCAACCGAACTCGCATGCAGTAATACCGCCAACCCCGTCAAACATGCAATCACGTGCGGCACGATTCCAAATGTGCAACCAAGCGCAGCAAATATGCTCATTCTCACACCATTCCTCAACCCGACCGTGATCGTGTAAAGCACGCCCGTCCCAGGCAGCAAAATAACAATCAACGAAGTAACTAAAAATTCGATAAACAACACACTGCTCCTGGCTCTGACTCGCAATCACAAAAAAAGCACGTCATCAATCATCTTACGTGAATATCACAACTCAATAAAAGCCTTCTTCCGACAAGAACCCAGACTTAATGCATAAGCAATCACAAATAATCAGGTATATCCTTTAAAAAGCCTTCTTTTTCGCTGTCTGCACCTTGCTCATTAAAATCTCACAAACCTATGACACATCTCAAACGCGACTAGCTCATCATGTCACCACTTTCTTGGAAACGATCAGCAAACTTTTGCTGTCATTCATCAAAATGGAGATAAAGATGATCGCTAAATCAATCGCACTTGCTACAGCTGCACTTCTCACCACCTCAGCCTTCGCTGCATATTCCGGCCCCTCCGTCATCCTCAACGAATACAACGCTGTTGGCTCAACCAAATTTCTTAAAAACGATAAATCAGACACCACCCTCGGCACAGTCCTCGGCAACGGTGGCAACTGGTTCGAACTCACCGTCCTCGGCGATGGTACTTCCGGCTCGACCGTCGACCTCACCGGCGCCACTCTCGCATGGGAAGAAGATGGCACCTCAGGCTCACTTACCCTCTCAAACAACGCTTTCTGGTCGTCGCTCACCGCTGGCACTATCATCACATTCGCCGAAGAAATGACCATCGCACACGAATCCGGCTCAATCATCGTCAACGGCTCCGACACCACAACCAACTTCGCATCAGGCGATAACTGGGCGCACATCTACGCAGGCGACACCAACCTCATCGCCTCCTCATCCACCGACGACGGCGGCATCTTCTCCGTCGGCAACAGCAACTGGAACCTCACCCTTACCACAAGCGACAACACAACCCTCTTCGGCCCCATCGGTGAAGATACCGGCGGCGCATCCGGCGGCGTCAACAGCCAAGAAGTCTTCAAATACGAAAACTCACTGCAAATACCCTACGATATCGCCAACTACAACGACGGCTCATCCTCATCCTTCGGCGCAGCCAACACCTGGGGCAGTGGCGCATTCTCACAAGATTTCTCAGCCTTCGGCGTCACCATCCCGGAACCAGCCTCACTCGCACTACTATCCCTCGGCACACTCGCCATCCTCTCACGACGCAAATAATCTCACACATAACCAAACAACAAAACGCTGGCCTTCACGGTCAGCGTTTTTACTTACAAACCTAACCCCCAACTCTCATATCACAGACATTTCTATCACTCCTAACATGCCCGTAACGCCATACAAACATTCACACCGCATAATCTCACTCAACAACACGGAGATAAACATGCACAACATATCAAATAAATCAAACAACGCATTCACACTCATTGAACTTTTAGTTGTCATTTCGATTATTGCGATGCTAATCGGTATCCTGCTCCCCGCACTAGGTTCCGCACGCAATACCGCTGCCGCCCTCAAATCAATGTCCAATCTACGTCAGTGGGGCCTCGCCACAACCATGGCCACAAACGACGAACGCGGACTCCTCCCTTGGGAAGGTGAAAAAGAACCCGGCGCCGTCAAAAAAGGCTACAACGGCCTCCTCCATGACAAGTGGTGGGGCAACCTCGTCCCCCCATATGTTGGCCAACCCAAGTACCGCGAACTCTCCGCCAAAGCTTCTACAAAACCCGAGATTCTTATCGAAGGATCCGACTCAATCTTTTTTGACCCTTCCGCAGACATACCCGCCAACGCACCTTTCAATGCAGGTTCTGGCCACTACTTCTTCAACTATGTCACCAACTCTGAGCTTAACAAAGAAGTTCCCTCAATCAGAGGTGAATCATCCTCCTTCAAACACAACCCGGACTGCCGAGTCATGCTCGACAACATCCGCAATGCATCATCAACCATCATTATGCTCGAAATCCGCACAACCCAAGATGAAGTAGACAAAGACAACCCCTTCTACGACAGCGTTAACGAATCTGAACTAGGCCGAGGTCGCACCGACTGGAAGCGTTTCGCTGGCCGTCATTCTAATGGCGGACACCTCGTCTTCGCCGATGGTCACGCCGCGCACTTCTCCCAAGATGAGACAATCAACCCCGAAAACCCTTCCATCAACAACTGGAACAAAACCAACCTCATCTGGAATCCCTTCGGCCCAGCCACCGACTAACCCTCAATTAGACCGATTATCCCATGCTTAAATATATCCTCCTCACACTTTCACTCACAACCTCACTCGCCGCTCAGCCCGCCATCACCGCAACCCATCTCAAAACCATCGACATCTCCGCCTATACCGCGGAGATTGTCCAATATCACGCGCCTTCTCAAACACTTGTTTCCACCAATTCACACTGGAAAACGCTTGATATATTCACTCTCACTGACCCACTCAACCCAACCCTCATCGCAGAAGATCACGACGACGAGCACCCCGGCGATCAAGGCCTTCCCACCACCTACGAGCCCACCAGCGTCGCCATCCATCCCTCACGTCCCATCGTTATCGTCACAGTACTCTCTCAAGATTACGGCCTACCCGGGCGCGTCCTCGCTTTCGATCTCACCCCACAAAACCGTGGCACAATACTACTCAACCAAACCGTCGGTCAGCACCCCGATTCCATCGCCATCACACCCGATGGTCGCTACGCCATCATCGCCAACGAAGCCGAATCTCTCACCACCACCGACGCTTCTATTCATCTCATAGACATCACCAATCTCACCACCACACGCCGCGCTTACGATCCACCGCTCCCAGCATTCGACCTACCCGGCCTTGCCAAACACCTCCGTAAACCCCTGGGCATCATCGAGCCCGAATTTGTCGCCGTCGATCCGCTCTCCCGCTTCGCAGCCATCACCATTCAAGAACAATCTTCACTCGTCCTCGTCGATCTTCAAAGTAAGCCCGCCATCGCGCTCGCCACCCCACTTTCACTCAACGCTGGCCCCGATGGCCTCGATATCCTCCACAACATTCCAAACCCTCACAATCCATCACAACTCGGTGCTCTTATCGCCGCCGCCGAAGAAGGCACCTTCGACAAACTTGGCAACCTCGGTGGACAATCCTTCGAACTCATCTGGGTCGATCCGAACAACCTTACCGCCGACCCCATCTTCCTCGCTCATCACGATATCCGTCCTGACGTATCAAAGAAAAAGTCCAACAAACGCCGTGAACCAGAAGCAATCAAACTCGCACGCCTCGGTTCATACATCATCGGCGTCCTCGCCGTCGAACGCGGCGACTGCATCCTCGTCTACAATTTCACCGACCCAACCTCACCACAATTCATCAAAAAAGTTGACGTAGGCAAGCGTCCTGAAGGCCTCACACTCATCAAACACACCGACCCCAACACCAACAAACAGCACATCATCGCTGTCACCGGCGACGAAGGTAAATACGGCCCCGGCACCATCTCATTTGTCAAAATCTCACTTCAATAAACCCGTTCATTTGCTCCATATTTCTCTACAAATTTCACCCCCTCACCAACCCCATTCTCCACACGCAATTGTTCTCCAAGAACCTTCGCTTTCTGTTTCATTTTCTCATCACTCAGCACCTCTCTTATCGCTTGAGTCAACTTCTCACCCGTTATCTTTCGCTGAGGAATCGGCCTCGGTCCAACACCCAACTCCCAAACCCGTTTACCCCAGTACGGCTGATCACCAAAGAACGGACAAACAATCGTCGGCTTCCCCGCTCTCAACCCCGCAGCCGTCGATCCAGCTCCACCATGATGCACCACCACATCCACTTTCTCAAACAGCCAATCATGCGGCACATCATCTATCTCATAAATAGAGTCTGGCAGTTCACCGCTCGCCATCCCACCCCAACCCTTCGATATCACACCTCGAGCACCTGCCTTCAACAACCCCTCAACCACCGCCTTCGCTCGTCGTTCCGGATTTTTACCCGACATACTCCCAAACCCAACATACACAATCGGCCCATCCCCACTTTCTAAAAATTTCACCAACCCCTCATCAGCAATCCACCCATCATTCCGCTCCAAAAACCAATACCCCGTCGCCACCGATTGTTCAGGCCAATCTCTCGGTTCATCTCCAACCAGTCCACTATAACAATGCATCACCGGCAACATCTCCCCATCTCTCTTAAACACTAAATTCCGATAGATACTCCTTCCCTTCAACCCCATATTCTCCCGCCACGCCTCAATATGCTTACGAATCCCCTTCATCGACAGCCACATCACCAGCTTATACGTCAACCGATTTAACCAACCTAATCGCAAGTTAGGAAACCCTATACAAGGCTTCTCACCACTCGGAACCATCATCCCCATCGGCACAGCCATCATCGCCTTCCCATCCACCAGCTCCGCATACCACGGCCCGCCGCTCGCCTTCGGATGATACACCACAACATCAGGCTCAAATTCTTTCGCCACCTCACCACCATCATCAATCATCCGCTGCTGCATCGGCCCCATCTGCTTATATAACCGGAAAAACGCGTTAATCGTCTTCACGATATTCGTCAAATTCTCCGTTAGCTCCTTTCCCAAATCCGACTGTATCAAATCGATCACCTCATTATTCATATACCCATACCGCAGCCCATACCCCTCAACAAACTCCTTGAACGAACTCGGACAGCATACAACCACCTCATGGCCCGCCTCCTTCAATCCAACACCCAACGCAACATATGGCTGCACATCACCCCGTGATCCAACCGTCGCAATCATGACTCGCATACCACGATCCTTTCAAACATCAATAACAACACATCTCCCAACATCAGGGAAGAAACGCCTCATTCTCTCACACCTGCATCTACTCAACACTTACAATACTGAGGAAATACTGAAAAACACAAGGAAAAATCATGCAAGTAAACAACCTAAACAAACCATCAACGCCCACAGCCTATCTTCTCTGGTGTCTCTGTTTCATTGGCCTATGCGGAATCCACCGTTTCTACTCCGGTCGTTGGGTCACCGGCATCATCTGGATCCTCACAGGCGGACTACTTCTCATCGGCCAAATCATCGACCTCTTCCTCATTCCCTCACAATGTGAAAACCCAAAACGCTAACTTCAATTACACACACACCTCCTCTATAATGCTGCTTCATCGCGCCTTCTAAAAGCATTTCATAGGCGCATGACCCATCACATCGCAGCATTGAGGAGAACAATATGCTCATACCATCATCTATTCATCTATTAGTTACCAACACAATCTCGCAAATAAACCCCGATCCCACACCCGATACAAACTCCATCGCTGACCCTTCAACACTCACCGCCGCTTACGATGCACTGAAAATCGGTGACTTCCAATCTCTTTTTGCCATCCTCCTCCCCATCCTCACCCAAGTCGCACTCCTCCTAGTCCTCCTCTTCTTCGCCTACCTCATCGCGTCCTATGCCGCACGCATCGTTGCATCCTCTATGCGAAAAACCAAAATCGACGAAACTCTCACACGCTTTTTCGCCAAATCAACGCGTTGGTCAATCATGGCCATCGCCATCATCTCCGTCCTCGGATACTTCGGCATCTCAACCGCCTCATTTGCAGCACTCATCGCCGCCGCTGGGCTCGCCATCGGTCTCGCCTTCCAAGGCACACTCTCAAACTTCGCAGCCGGCATCATGCTCCTCATCTTCCGACCCTACAAAGTCAACGACGTCATCACCGTTTCCGGAACTACCGGCAAGGTCTTCGAAATCGAACTCTTCACCACCACACTCGATACCCCCGACAACCGCCGCATCATCGTACCCAACGCCTCAATCTTTGGCTCAACCATCGAGAACATCACCTATCACCCAACCCGCCGCGTCGATGTCGCCGTCGGAACCGAATACACCGCAGACCTCGAAAAAACAAGGCAAATACTCCTTCAAGCCGCATCCCAAACCAATGCCGTCCTCACCGACCCCGAACCCGCCATCTACCTCCTCCAGCTCGGCCCATCCTCGATTGATTGGTCTGTCCGCGTCTGGGCCAAAACCGATGACTACTGGGCCGTCCGTGAAGCCATCACGCAAAATGTCAAAACCGCCCTCGACGCCGCCGACATCGGCATCCCCTTCCCACAACTCGACCTCCACCTCGCGTCAAACGCTGAGCAGCTCCTACAGCCCAACACGTCTAACTCCTAGTTAGTCGACATTAAGTTGTATGATTCACACCCAATACATGACGTGCTATAAATAGCATCAACCCATCAATCATCGGATTCGCTAAATCTATCAATCTGCCTACGGTAATTTTTTGAATGCGCGCACAAACGCGCATTTTGCTATTTTCACACTCGTGTGGATTATTCAGTTAGCGCGCGGTTATCGCCAAAAATGATCATTTTTCTAGCGATTTTTCATCTATTTTGAGTCATTTCGGTTGCGGGTAAATCACTAATTTGAAGAATCTGTGCGCGCAAACGCGCCGAAACAAACAAAAAAACGCGCATTTGAGCGCGCATTTCTCGTCATTTAACACTGTTAAATAAAACCAAATTTGCGCACAAACATGAATCCTACCTATGCGCTGATTAGTTATGTAGGTAATGAGGAGGGAGGGAGAAAAGAGGGCATGGGGGGAAGAAAAAAAGAGAGGGATGCGGGGGAGGGGGGATGATGGGGGGGATGGGGGGATTAGTCTTCGATACCCATCTCTTCTTTGTACGCTTCGAACTCGCCCATCGCTTCATGCTCGTTGAGATACTTCTCAAAATCACCCATTTTATAACTGACGAAGCAGAACACATGATGAAGTGTCAACCACTCCATGTCTGTATCATCTTTATCAATGTCCTGGCGTAATCGGTTCAATTCTGCCAAAAATGGTTCAACTTTCATCTGACTTATCCTTCCTAAGAGCCGGTTGGGTTACGCTTAAAAAACGAGCGGCAGTCTTAACTGCCGCCCGCCACATTTTTTACAATTCACCCCCCCCCGAATCAATCACTTCAATATCCCGCATTGCCTTAAAATCACGCCGCGATGTGGGCGGTAATCTTCTTAGCAGCATCGGTGAGGTCTTTGCCGATTTCCATCATCGGGATGTCACCCTTGGCTTCTTCGAGCAGCTTGCGGGCAATCTCAACGTTCGTGCCTTCAAGTCTGACAACCAAAGGTACTTTGAATCCGACTTCTTTGGCCGCGGTGATGATCGCCTTGGCAATCGTATCGCATTTGGCGATGCCGCCAAAGATGTTGACCAAGATACCCTTCACGGTTTCATCGCCAAGGATAATCCTAAATGCTTCTGTGACAGCCTCTTCCGACGCTGAGCCGCCGACGTCGAGGAAGTTGGCAGGCTCGCCGCCGTGCAGTTTGATGATATCCATCGTGGACATCGCGAGGCCTGCACCATTGACGAGGCAACCAATATTGCCGTCGAGTTTGATGTAGGACAAGCCGAATTGCTTGGCGCGACGTTCTGCTGGCTCTTCTTCGGTTGGGTCTTCGAAACTTCTGACGTCGTCTTGCCTAAACATCGCATTCTCATCGAAGTTTAGCTTTGCATCCAAGGCGATAACTGTGCCGTCTGGATGCTCATCAGTCGCTTTGGTGACGACCAACGGGTTGATCTCAGCAAGATTCGCGTCATTCTTGAGGAACAGATCGGCAAGCTGATGCATGATCTTGCCTGCCATACGCACCTGTTTGCCTTTAAACCCTAGGAAATAAGCGATCTTACGTGCCTGATACGCACGAAGACCTGCCACGGCACTGATCGGCTCGCGGATGATGGCTTCGGGGTTAGTTTTGGCAACTTCCTCGATATCCATGCCACCTTCGCTGGAAGCGATGAGGACGGGACATGCGGTCACGCGGTCGACGGTGATCGCGAGGTAGTATTCTTTTTCGATCTCAACACCTGCAGCGACAAGAAGTTTGGTCACTGGAACACCTTCAGGTGGTGTTTGCGGCGTGATCAGGGGTTTGCTCAGGATATCGTTTGCGGCTTTACGCGCTTCCTCGGCTGATTTGACGAGTTTGACCCCGCCACCCTTGCCGCGTCCGCCAGCGTGGACTTGTGCTTTAACGACACAAACCGCGGAGCCGTACCGTTTTTGAAGCTCATCGAAAGCTTTTTCAGCGGCGACTGGGTTCTGGACCAAAATGCCGGGCGGAACGGGGATTCCGAACGTTTGGAGCATTTCACGCGATTGATATTCATGAATATTCATGAGCCTGCTTCCATGTGACACAGGGGTGAGAGCGCGACCGTTGACTGGAGGCCGACTTCAAAAGACAGTAACTCATGGATTGGCAGTTAATTACAGAAATCGCAAAAATAAAAATTGCGGCAGCTGTAACCGGCTGCGTGGGCGACTGTTTTCTGAAGGGGGCCCAGCTCAGGAGGCAATTAAATTGTCATAAACCTACAGTAGGAGTGATGATATCGTTATCGGCTGGGCTAGCCAACTCATGAAGTATTCTGGGCAGGTTGGTGCATAAATCTAGTCTGATTAGAGGATAAAGGTGTCTTTCATGATGCGTTGCGGGGATTAAGCTGCGAACAGATTAATTGTAGGTGAGGAAGGGGTTTGATCGGTATTAATCAGATTGCAGGCGATTGATATTTCAATCGAAAACACCCTGCCACCGACAGTGGCGGGCTTGAGGGGAGGCAATTTAACCTGGTGTAGATTTGAGAATTAATACACTTCCGGGGTTTTCCGGGGGAGCTGGCTTGACCATATGGAAGGGTCTGGTCGATAATGATTGTTGTGAAGAAGAGATCATCACAAATGGCGATGCCTTACCTGACACTGACGTTGTCGGTGTTTGTCTGTCTTGGCGCGTTTTCGGATGTGTCATCGGCAACGGTGAATCTGAATCTTCGCAACGGGGAGATGGGGCTGCAGACGCGCGATGAGAAATTGATTGCGCATCTGATGAACGATCTGGCTAAGAATGTTCAGCAGCTCAAACCGCGAATGGTATCACGCGCTTTGCTGATGGATTTCAAAGATCGTGGTGTGGTCGAAACGGGCGGGATGAGATTGTTAATGGAGCGGCGGGTTAACGCTGCGGATGCGGGGGCGCGGTTACATCAAACACTTCTGAATTTGCCGCCACCTGCGATGTAGGTTGAATGTGTGATTGCGAGTGGTGTTGTGCTTATGCGCGTAGCATGATCAGCGTGATCACAACAGGCCGATTACGGCGGAGCAGATGCGATTCTCGCGGCTGCAACGAAAATAAAGCAACATACTATTTGTATAGGACTATTCGATAGATAGTCCTGTGATCATACCCGTGATGTATCTGTTGAGTCATACAGAGCATTTCAATGGTGTGCGATTTGAGCGGCGGCGGAGCCATTTGGTTCTGATGAGCAGCGATTGACAAAAATAACAACCAATCGATTAGAGATTGAGGCAACGACATGTTTATTCCTTACGTTAGTAAAGCGTTTACTTCGGTATTTGGTTCCCGCAATGAGCGTTTGCTGAAGCAATATCAGCGGCGTGTGATGATGATTAATGAGTTAGAAGGGCAGATTCGTCAGTTGACGGACTCGGAGATCAAGGCGAAGACCGCGGAGTTTCAGGAGCGTGTGAAGGGTGGCGAGAATGCGGTGGATATGCTGCCTGAGGTGATGGCGGTTGCGCGTGAGGCAATGGACCGTGCGGTGGGTATGCGAAACATATTTAATGATGCGCATGAGTTTGATGCATCGAAACTTCCTGCGGAATTGCAGGGTGTTTATGCTGAGATCAAGGCGAAGGCAGATGCGCTTGAGCCTGAGCCGGTATTGGGTGGTGCTCCTGCGCCGGGGTACTTGCAGGTTGATGTGCCGAACGCGATTTACGATGCGGTACGGGAGTTGTATCCGTTATCGAAGCCTCCGTTCAGGGCGCGGCCGTTCGATGTACAGTTGATTGGTGGTATGGTTTTGGGTGAGGGCAAGATTGCTGAGATGAAGACGGGGGAAGGCAAGACGATTGTTGCGCCGCTGGCTTGTTATGTGGCGTGTGTGGATGATTTGAAGTGTCATGTGGTGACGGTGAATGATTACCTGGTACAACGTGACCGTGACTGGGTGTTCCCGTTTTACTATGCGTTGGGTTTAACGGTGGGTGCGATCCATCCATATCACATGCAGCCGCCACAAGAAAAGGTGATGGCTTATCAGTGTAATGTGCTGTACGCGACTAACTCTGAGTTAGGGTTTGATTATCTGCGTGATAATATGAAGCTGACGGCTGAGGAGCAGGTACAGAAGAGGCGTGACTTTGTGATTGTTGACGAGATCGACTCGATTCTGGTTGACGAGGCGAGGACGCCATTGATTATCTCGGGACCGGCACATCAGGATGCACCAAAGTATGGTGAAGCGAACAAGATTTCTGCTCATCTGGTGGCGATGCAGAAAGAATGGGACGCAAAGGATAAATTTGTTCAGCAGACGATTATGAAGATCAAGGGGCTGGAGGGCGATATCCGTAACGCTCGGGACAAAGCGGCGGTTCCTGCGATGAAGGATGAGATGAAGCAACTGGAGACACAGTTGCCTGAGCTTGAAGCGGATCGTGATCAGTTTACGCAGTATTACGAGGTAGAAATCGATAAGAAGGCAGTGCATCTGACGCATGAAGGGATTGCGGAGGCGCAAAAGGAAGCGGGGGTTGGATCGTTCTATGTGGGGCAGAATATGGACTTTCCACACCTGCTTGAAAATGCATTGCGTGCTCACGTGGTATATAAGCGTGACAAGGATTATGTGGTGCGTGAAGGGGAAGTGATTATTGTTGACGAGTTCACGGGCCGCTTGATGATTGGACGCCAGTGGTCGGATGGTCTACATCAGGCGGTTGAATCAAAAGAATCGGTGAAGATCAAGGAAGAAACGCAGACACTTGCGACGGTGACGATCCAGAACTTCTTCAAGCTGTACAAGCGGCTTGCGGGTATGACAGGGACGGCTGTGACTGAGGCGACGGAGTTCCTTGAGATTTATGGTCTTGAGGTGATTTGTATTCCGACGAACTTGCCGATTTCGAGAACGGATAGGGATGACCTGATTTATCTTTCAGAAAAAGATAAATGGAATGCGATTGTTGATGAGATCAAGCGGACGCATGATGTGGGGCGGCCGGTGTTGGTGGGTACGACTTCGGTTGAGCGTAGTGAGATGTTGTCTCGGGGCTTGAAACAGAAATATGGGATTAAGCATGAGGTCTTGAACGCGAAGGTTGACCAGGCGGAGCGCGAGTCGAATATCGTTGCGAATGCTGGTGAGCTTGGTGCGGTGATGATCGCAACGAATATGGCGGGGCGTGGTACGGACATTCGTTTGGGACAGATTGGTCGTGAGCAGTTGGTGAAGCATTGGCAGTTGCGAAATATGCTGCCTAAGAGTGCGAATGCAGAGATGGGGGATGAGGAACTTGTCGCGGCGGCGTATCGTCATCTTGCTGTAACGGAGACTGAACTGGACAAAAAAGAAGCGGCGGGGATGAGCGATGATGAGTTGAAGCTTGAATTCCTGCGGTATTTGTGTGCGAAGGATGCATGGACTGAGCCCAAGAAGGCGCGGGGAATGAACCTTGAGCAATGCGAGAAAATGCTTGATGGTTTGCCTGAGTATTACCTTCACCGATTGACGATCTGCACAAATATTGAAGAGATGGGCGGGTTGCACATTATTGGTACAGAACGTCATGAATCACGCCGAATTGATAATCAGTTGCGCGGTCGCTCGGGACGTCAGGGTGATCAAGGTTCTTCACGATTCTTCATCTCGCTTGAAGATGATTTGATGAAGATGTTTGCAGGCAAGACGACGCTGAGCGCGCTGTCGAAACTGGGCATGAAAGAAGGGGACGCGATTGAGCATCGATGGGTGACGAAGAGTGTTGAACGTGCTCAGAGAAAGGTTGAAGAGCGGAACTATGAGATCCGTAAGAACCTGCTTGAGTATGACGAGGTGATGGAGTATCAGCGAAACACGTTCTATGGGATCAGGCAGGATGTGCTTGAAGGCAAGAATGTGAGACAGATTATCTTTGAGTACATCACGGAATCCGTGGCTGATGCGGTAGATTTTTATAAAGACAAATTGTATGCAAAACGTCAGGTTGCTGAATGGGTTAAGAGTGAGATGGACGTGATGATCGAGCCATCCAGACTGCATTTGGAGGACTTGGAAGAGTTGAAGGGGATCGTGCTTAAGAATGCACGGGGTGAGATTGGTCAGATTATTGACGTGACGATTGGTGAGTATTTGTCGGATGATTTGCCGCCTGCGGAGTGGGATGTGAGAGGGCTGGTGAGTTGGGCGAAATCGCGGTTTGATGTGAAGCTGAACCAAGGCGAGGTTTCAAAGATGAACTCGCGTGAGGTTTCATCGATTCTGAGTGACAAGGCTTGCGAACAGATTGATAAAACGGACTTCTCGGGTGTTGCGAAATACTTAGAGAAGCATCTGGGCGAAAAAGAATTAGCGGCTTGGGCGCGTAATAAATTTGGTGTGGAGTTGGTGCCTCAGGATATGGTTGATATGCCTGCGGAAGAATGCTTGGACATGATTTTGGATAAGGCGCGTGAGGCGTATCAACAGCGCGAGCTCAATTACCCGATTGAGTTTATCTTGGATATTGTTTATCAAGGTGCTCAGCAGGATCAGAACTGGGCGGTTGACCAGCTGATCAATTGGGTGAAGCAGCGTTACGATTTTGAGTTGTCGGCTGAAGAGGTTGATGGGAAGAATGGCAAAGAGCTGTTTGAGTATTTGCGTAAAGAAGGCGAGCCTTGGATCTTGGGTGATAAGCTTGAGACGCAAATTAAAGAGGAAATTTCGAAGAAAAATAACGATCCAATGCTGCTGGCACAGTGGTTCAGGGATCGGTTCAATGTTGAGATGGAAGATGAACTCTTTAAAGAGAAAGAAGATATTGAAGGGTTCATGATCGAGAAGGGAGAAGAACTTCTGCGATTGGAATTAGGGCAGTTGGAGCGATATGTACTACTGCAGATTCTCGATCAGGCTTGGAAGGATCATTTGTACGGAATGGACCAACTGAAAGATTCGGTGGGTCTACGTGGGTATGCTGAGAAGGATCCTCGAATTGAGTATAAGCGTGAAGGTGCGAACCACTTCTTGGAAATGCAGAAGAATGTGCGTGATCGTGTGACGGATTTGATATTCAGAGCAAGATTGACGCCGAATGTTCAGGTGCAGAATGCTTATGCTGGGCAACAGGAGAAGCATGAAGAGTTTGCATCGGCTGCTGCAGGGCAGGGTACTGATTCGCAACAGCAGGATATGGCTGCGGCGGATAAAGCTGGTGGTGAGGATGAGGCGCCACGTTCACGCCGAGCGCGGCGTGCGAAACAGGCAAGAGGACGGCATGGCGGTGAAGGGGGAGAATCATCGAAACCAGCTGGAAAGACCTATAAGCAACGGCGCAGAAAACGCTAATCGCTAAATAGATTGACAGAAAAAGCCCGTATGCGATGAACATGCGGGCTTCTTTTTTTTTTGAACTATTGGAATGCAAAGAAAGTTGGGGTTATAAGAGTTTGGCGATCACGGCATCGGCAACAAAAAGCCCTTGATCGGTGAGACGGAGTGATTGATCACGAACTTCGAGCATGTTGATTTGTTTGAGTTCTGCAATGGTTTGGTGACGCGGATCAGTGGATGGGATATTTGAATCTATCCATGTAATAGGTACGCCTTGACGGAGTCGGAGGCCTAACATGAGAGCTTCGCCAAGACGGTCACGGCGTGAGAGGTATTCATGGTCGGTGGTTGGCGGCGTGGGTGAGCCCTCGATATATTTGCCGAGATGAGGGAGATTTTTCCAGCGATGGCCGTTCATATGAGAGGCGGCGGCGGGGCCGAAACCGAGCCAGTTGGCGTTATGCCAGTAGAGAAGATTGTGGAGGCACTGATTGCCCCAGGCGGGGAGATCAGGGTTGTTAGAAGATTTTGCGTAGTTGGATATTTCGTAATGGTCGTAGCCTGCGGAAGTGAGGCGATCGATCACAAGTTGGTACATATCACGCTCTGCGTCTTCGGGGAGCGGGGCGATGAGCCCCATATTGCGTTTTTGAGTGAGGGGTGTGTTCGGCTCGAAAATGAGCGAATAATCTGAGATATGGTCGGGCTGCAGGGCAAGGACGGCGCTTAGATCGGACTCGAGACGGGTGAGAGTCTGGGAAGGGATGGCGAAGATCATGTCGAGATTAATGTTGTGAATACCGGCGTCTCGAGCGGTGTCGATGGCTTTTAGGACGTTCTGCGGGTCATGCCAACGCTCGAGGACTTTGAGGAGGGAGGTGTCGAAAGATTGGGCCCCGATTGAGATGCGATTGACGCCCTGGGAGGAAAAAAGTCGCATTAGTTCCGGTGTGACGGTTTCAGGATTTGCCTCGACGGTAAATTCATCTATGAGGTCGAAATCGAGGATTTTGTGGAGTGTTTCAAGGATTTTTTGCCAAAAATGAGGTTTTAAGAGTGTGGGGGTTCCACCACCCACAAAAATGGTTCGAACAGGGAGTGGGGACTGGTCGTTAGCAGCTAATAATTCACAACAGAGTGCGTCAGTAAAATGCTTCTGTCGCGACTTATGCTGGAGGTCAGAGTCGACGATACTGTAAAAATCGCAGTAATGGCACTTATGGAAGCAGAAAGGGATATGGAGGTAAAGCCCGAGCGCATTCTGCGTAGGTTGGAATAAGGTAACTCTGTGCCCAGAAATGACTTGCTTAGGTTGCTGCACGAACGGTAC
This sequence comes from Poriferisphaera corsica, assembly GCF_007747445.1. Classification (NCBI taxonomy): domain Bacteria; kingdom Pseudomonadati; phylum Planctomycetota; class Phycisphaerae; order Phycisphaerales; family Phycisphaeraceae; genus Poriferisphaera; species Poriferisphaera corsica. The sequence goes on along the minus strand of NZ_CP036425.1, from coordinate 2,063,934 downwards.
TCCGTTAAAATTTTCGTGTCTCATTAACTGAATTATTGGCGAAAAGAGGTCGTTTGATGAACGTCTCACTGGCGATGTTCAAATCTGACGGGCTTCGTCGTGATTTTCCGATCACGCGAGGCAAAGTGGTCATTGGCCGCAAGAACACTTGCGACCTGCGTATTCCTCTTTCGTCCGTATCGCGGCAGCATTGTGAGATCACGATTGATGGTGATCAGGTCTTGCTGCGGGATCTGGGTTCGAGTAATGGGACGCTGCTGAATGATAACCGTGTTCAGGAGTCATTGCTAAAGGCTGGCGATGAGATCACGATAGGGCCGGTTGTGTTTACGGTTGTGGTGAATGGCAAACCAACGAATATCAAGCCGATCAAGACGATGCTGACAGGTGGTGGATCAGGCCAGCGAGAAGCGGCTGAGAAGCCGCAAGAGGGCGGAGACCACACGATGGTTGCTCAAGGTGAATCTGAGCTGACTACAGCGATTGCGGAGAATGATCTTGATGCTCAAATTGCGGCACTTGAAGCGTTAGCCAATGATGATTCAGACACAGGGCCAATTGATCTCTCAGAAGAAGATTTGAAGAAGATCGATATTGAGTTGGCTGATGACGATGAATCTTGAGGGGTTATTTCAAACTGAGGTTTGAAATATTATGTATAAATATCAAATGAAAAAGCACCAGAGATTCTGGTGCTTTTTTGATTGTTTGATTGTGCTGTGGATTATTCTTGGGTTTCTGCTTCTGACTGCTCGGTTGTTTCTGTGGTCGCTTCGATGATTTGCGAATCATCTGTCGTTGCGGGTTGTGCAATTTGAGGAGCTCTTTTGCCGGGTACAGTTACACGTATGCCACAGGCACGACAACGGACACTTTTACCTCGAGCATGCGATGGTACAGAGAGTACCTTGCGGCATTGGAGATTGGGGCAGATCAGTTTGATTACACTGGAGCTCATACGCTCATCTTCCTGATGGGGGTACGGTTCTTTCTCTCACACCATTCGCTGTCAGATTGGTTGGTTGACTAATCATGACATAGACATGTGGCGTTACTGAATGAGTAAGGTCATGGATCGGCCGTGCCTTACTCTAAGTGATATCGTTTAGGTTGCGAGAAGACTTTATCAAATCGTGCAAGAAAGACTTAAATATCGGAATCAAAGTTACGGGCAGTTGGTATTCCGATAACAGGAGAGCTTGCTTTGTATTGATTGGGCAGATTGGGTTATTTTTCTCGAAGAAGTTTGGCTTTGGTGTTGTCGATGAAAAGATCGAGTGTTTTTTGGGTGCGCCATTCCATTTGCAAGATTTCACCGTTGCCGGGCGAGTAGGCGGTGTCGAGCGTGAGATCGACTTGTGCGATATCGAGGTCGAGACTTCGTTTTTCACGGATGATATATGCGTCGAATGGACCGGCATTTGTTTCGATACGGGACTGCCAGATGGCGATGAGTTGGCTGTTGATTGTGCCGGCAGCGCGAGGGTGGCCGTCAGAGAGATTGAAAACTTGAACACGAGATTTGGAAGTGATGTTGGGTTCGTTTTGTTCGAGTTTAACGGGGACAACGATGATGCCGGGCGTGTACATGACACGAACGTTTTCTTTGAAATCATCATCACGCTTTAAGACGAGATTGCCTTGGGTATCCCATTCGAGATAGACGCGGCGTAGGCCGTCGATGGTCTGAATGAAGCCGTTACGGGTAGGTTCTGAGGTGAAATTGAGGGTGCGTGTTGGGTCATTGTTTTTGGTGTATGCGAATGAGCCAACAATTTTTTTAATCGGAAGAAGCGTTTTAGCGTCAATGGATTGGAGCGGGGGGAGCGTGGTTTTGGTTTTCGGGTTGTCTGTATTGTTGGCTGAATTTGCTGTACTGGCTTGCGCTGTGGTCGATGTGGTGGCAGTTTGGGATGGTGTGGCATCTTCACTGATGGGGGTTCCGTAGCCCATGCCAGCATCGGGGATTTTCTGTTGGTTTTCGCAGCTTATCAGAACGGCAGCGCTGAGTGCGAGAAGAAGAATAGATGTGGTTCGCATTGGTTGTTCCCCGTGGTCAAGAAAGACGGTTGTGATGATAATCGACGTATAACTGAACAGACGTTAGGGCGAATTTCCCTGAGTGTAAAGCGTGGAATTTGTGTTGTGTGATATCGAATTCGAATAGCAGGTTTTGATTTTGTTGTAGAACACCCCATGGCTAGCGGTCATGGGTTTGAGAATATGTAAAAATACTATTCTTCATGGAAGAATGGGGCGGGATCGACTTTGAGCTGGACACGTCGGAAGGCTTTACCACGGAATTCAGAAATGATTTGATTTTGCAGACCACTGCGGAGCGCTTTATCTAGTTCGTAAAGCCAACTATTGGATTCGACTGAGACGCGGAGGATGCCTCGGCTGAGAGATTCGAGACGTGTGTGTGTGGCGATGTGTTCGGGGACAAGCCTGTTCCAGACTTCAACGAGGCCGGCAATCTGCTTGAAGGGCTTTTCGATCTCGTTTTTGAATTGCCTTTGGAGGAACGATAGCGAGAAATCGCGATCTCTGAAGTTGCGATTGTCACGGAGTTGCTGGAGGTGTTGCTGGCTGACACGCTCGTCCATCGGGGTATTGTTCCTGTGGATGGGTAATTCGTCTGAAGCCCATTATAATGGAGGGATGAAGATTATTCTGCTTGGTTATCGAGGTTCGGGGAAATCCACGGTCGGTCAACATGTGGCCAAGAAGCTTGGGTGGGCGTTTGTGGATACGGATGAGGTGATTGTGGAACGGTTTGGGGGGATGAGTATTGCCAAGATCTGGTCGGAATATGGCGAAAGGGCGTTTCGAGAGAAGGAAGTTGAAGTCGTGAAGGAAGCTTGCGATGGAAAGGGGGATGCGGTGATTGCTTTAGGGGGTGGGGCAGTGATGCAAAAGGGCGCGTTTGATGCGGTTGTGGGTTGCTGTGATGCGGTGCGAGTGTATCTGAGCGCACCGGCTGAAGTGCTATATGAGCGTATCAGTGGAGATGTGAAATCAGATGAGACACGGCCAAGCCTGACAGGGAAGGGCACGGGGCTGGATGAGGTGAGGGAAATTTTGGCGAAGCGAGTAGAAACGTATCAAGCGGCTTCGGATGTGATTGTGGATGTGGCAGCGCCTGAACTTGAGCAGGTGAGTGATGAGATTATTGGGCTGATAGGTCAACAATAACCCACATCTTTGAGATGTAGGCTCATCAACAATCTTTAGACCAATGACGGCAGGTTTTACAGGCATCAGGCTGTGGGTTCGGAAGACACCCCATGACCGGCGGTCATGGGCTTGGTAGAGCAATTCGGGTGTGATTATTCTATTTTTTTGAGGGGGGGGTAAGGGTTAATGCTTTTCGAGTGTGCCGAAGATGCGGTCACCGGCGTCGCCGAGCCCGGGTAGGATGTAGCCGTTCTCATCGAGTTGGCGGTCGACTGCTGCGGTGTAGATGGGAACATCGGGGTGAGCGATGTGGAATTTTTCGATGCCTTCGGGCGCAGCGATCAAGCAGATGAAGCGGATATCTTTACAGCCTTTTTCTTTGAGCATTTTGGCTGCGGCGATAGCAGATCCGCCGGTGGCGAGCATGGGGTCGACGAGTAGGACAGGGCCTTGGCCGATCTGTATGGGAAGTGATTTGTAGTACTCAACAGGCTCGAGGATGTCTTCGTTGCGGAAGAGGCCGATGTGGCCGATGTGGGCGTCGGGGAAGAGCGAGACGATGGCGTCGGAGAAGCCGATGCCTGCTCGGAGGATGGGGACGATACAGACGTTGTTAGCGAAGCGCAGACCCGTGCATTTTTCCATGGGGGTCTGGACTTCCACTTCTTCTTGTTTGACGTCACGGGTCGCTTCGTAGGCAAGGAGCGTGCCGACGCAGCCAACGAGGTCACGGAAGCGTGCACAAGAGGTATCGATGTCACGAATACGAGTGAGGTAGTGGTCGATGAGGGGGTGCTTGATAACCTGAAGCATGGTTCCGTAAGGCATTTTTGGCATTCCTGAACAAAGGCGTAATCGGTCTTTATGGGGCTGAGTTATGTTACACGCATGAGGGTACGGTAAACAAATCGACTAAATGGGTGGGGTGAGGTTAAGACATAAAATAAGCGAAGCGTGGGGACGGCTTCGCTTGAGAATTTTGGTTGGTTGTCAGAAAAGTGGAGAGGGAGGGTGATTATTCACCCCAGTATTCTGCGGAGGAGGTGCAGGTTTCATGGACGCGAACGAGTTTGAGCATGGGGAGGTGAGGGATAAGTTTGTCGTAGATCCATTTGGCGAGTGTTTCGGCTGTGGGATTTTCCAGGCCTTGAATGTCGTTGAGGCAGTAGTGATCGAGTTGATCGACGAGAGGGGCGGTGACTTTTTTGATGTCGCCGAAGTCCATGAGGTAGCCCATTTCAGGGTCACATTCGCCTTCGACAACGATGTCGACCTTGAAGGAGTGGCCATGAAGACGGCGGCATTTGTGGCCGTCAGGGAATTTGGGGAGCCAATGAGCGGCTTCGAAGTCAATTTTTTTGGTTAGAGCAATCTTCATCACGAATACCTGTTAGCGTGGGTCAGCGAGAAAACGACACAGCGTGCAGCGATGACTGCGGATTGTTGAGTCGCGAAATTAGTCAATCCCCGCACCCCTGTTTGTCCCCTGCATCACCCCTCGAGCATCCACCCATTGCGTCTAGCACAGGCGGGATATCATCGCAGTCTTGGAGGTTTGAATCAAATCTAGTGTGATTAACGGCGTTACACACCTCGTGCGGCGGGATCCCAGATGATCTTGTGGAGCTGGATTTGGAGTTTTACTGGGAGGTTATCTTGGAGAACCCAGTCAGTGAGTTGACGGAGATTGAGGCCCTCGATGCCTTGAATCTCGGAGCTTTTGGGCATTTGACCGGCGGCACTGAAAAGGACAGCTTTAGCTCGGTTACTGAGATCATATTTTTCGAGAATGTTGCGGGCCCATTCATAATCAACACGGTCGCAGATGACGAATTTAACCTCGTCGTTTTGATTGAGATGTTGAATATTGTTCCAATCGTTACGATGGGACTCGCCGCTGCCGGGGGTTTTGATGTCCATAATACGGATAACGCGAGGATCGCAGGTACTGATATCGCAGGCTCCTGAGGTTTCGATGAGTACGGTATTGCCTGCATCGATGAGCTGAGTCATCAATGGATGGATAGATTTTTGAAGAAGTGGCTCTCCGCCTGTGATTTCGATGAGGTTGCAAGAAGGGGCCATACTGCGGACTTGATCGTGTATTTGAGTATGAGTCATGGTTGAGCCTTCACGGAAGGCGTACTCGGTATCACAGTAATTACAGCGAAGATGGCAACCTGAGAGGCGGATAAAGACACAGCGTTCGCCGGTCCAAGTGCTTTCGCCTTGGACGGAGTAGAAGATTTCATTGATACGGCAAGTCGCTTCAGTCATGTTGTTGATCCGGAGAGGAATCGGTTTGTCTGCCGCCAGAATAGCGGGATGCGGGTTGGTGATCCAATTGAGCGAGAAGGGTGCGAATCGTGGTATTACGGGTTGGGTGGATGAGATCGGGTGCGATGTCTGCAAGTGGTTTGAGAACGAACCATCGCTCACACATACGTGGATGTGGGATGATAAGTTCGGGGCCCTTGTCGATAACAAGGTCTTCTACGAGGAGCATATCGATGTCGAGGGTACGTGAGCCCCAGAAGGCGCGATCTTTTTTAGGCGGCCGCCCGGCCTCTGTTTCGATGCGTTGGAGTTCATTAAGAAGGATTAAAGGTGTAAGTGAGCTTTTGATATGAACAACACCATTTAGAAATGAAGGAAGGTCATCCGGAATGCCGTCGCCAGAAATGGGTTCGGTTTCATAGATTGGACTGACAGTTATGACATCGGAAGTATCGATCTCAGTGAGCTGCTCAATAGCAAAATCGAGATGAGCTTGTCGATTGCCGAGGTTGCTGCCGATAGCGAGGTAGTAATCCGTCATAAGCATGACATTCTTATGGTTTGTGTGTCTTAAATCAAACGTAAGCATGGCGCGAACAGTGCAATCATACGTCTCAGAAGTGTAGGAGGTGCTTTTCTCGTAAAACAAGTCATATACTTGAAATAAGACAGGGTAAGTACGGGTTCTTTAATTTCAGCGGATTTGCTTTATGATATCTGCACACGAGAGATATACACGGTCCCGAGTCGGATGCTTGATATGAACTGAAGTGCCTGTCGTTGTATGGCTGAAGCGGTTTAGAACATCTGGGATTATGGAGAAACAACAGTGTCACCAGCAATAAGCGATCATCGCTCAGAAGAGGTACGCGCCACGATTGACCTTCCGGAGGTCAACGAACAGTTGAATGGCAAGGATGCGACGGAGATTATCGCATGGGCGTATGAGAATTTCGAATCAAACCTAGTGATGACGTCATCGTTTGGTGCGCAAGCAGCGCTGATGTTGCATTTAGTTACACGCGTGGTGCCGAACATTCCGGTCATTTTTATTGATACAGGCTACCACTTTGCAGAAACGTATCAGTTCGCCGACGATTTGGCTGAACGTTTGAATTTAAATCTGAAGATTTATCAAGCCAATATTTCGCCAGCCTATATGGAAGCAAAGCATGGGAAGCTTTGGGAGGCGGGTGAGACGGATGATGAGATCGTTGCGAATCTGAACAAGTATGATCGTCTGCGTAAAGTTGAGCCGATGCAGCGAGCGCTTAGTGAGCTTGAAGCAGCATCATGGTTAGCGGGGTTGCGTGGGCAACAAACCTCTCACCGCTCGGGTTTACAGACAGTCGCAAAACAGGATGGGCGCTATAAGGTGCATCCGATTTTGACATGGTCGCAAAAAGATGTGTATGAATATTTGAAGGCAAATGACTTGCCAACACATCCGTTGTACGAACAGGGTTACAAGTCGATTGGAGATTGGCATTCGACGCGGCCGATTGGTGCGGATGAAGATGAGCGGGCCGGGCGGTTCAAAGGGTTGAAGCAGGAATGCGGTTTGCATCTACCGACCTCGCAGGAAGAGGGCGAATCACGTGACGCTTCGATGCTCTAATTTACGGATAGACATATAATGAAAAAGCCCGCTCTAAAGCGGGCTTTTTTTGTCGTTATACAAACGTCTATGGTCCAATCTGAACGGTACTCTTGCCTTCATAGAGCATATTAAAGAGTTCTTTAATGTCGCTGTTGCCTAGACGGATACAACCCATTGAACTTTGTGTACCGATAGAATCGGGGTCGATTGTGCCATGGATGCCATAGCTTTGAGCTTTGCTGGTATTCTCATCAATGCCCTTTAGCGCGAGCCAATATTCACCGATCGGGTTTTTGGGATCATTGGGGCTAAAGTATTCACCAGTACGCGGGTTGCTCCATTGGGGATTGGTTGCTTTGCGGCCTGGCTCAATGACCCAGTTACCATTGGGGGTTGAGTCATTTTCACCCATGCCCACCATATAGCTGGCGATATATATTTTTGAACCGTCCGCATTCAGAACATAGACATCCATCATGTAATCGTTTTTGAGAACCCGTGCATGAAAAGGGCCATTGATTACTTTTAGTAGCTTGCCTGCCTGAATGGTGCGTGCTTTGACATTGTTGAGTTTTTCAAGGAAAGGGTATGGCACGGCGAACTTACGGCCGATACGGCTGAGAACATCACCACTTTTGATTTTGTACCAGGTGAGTGTCGTGTCGGCAGGGTCGATGCTGTCGCTAAACATAAGCCCTTGGTTGACACTGTCGAGTGTCGAACGAAGATCTGCAACATCGGCCAAGGATAGAAGATCTCGGCCTTCAAAAAGAAGTGCGCTGAGGAGCTTGCGTCCTTCCACATAACTGCCTTCCGCAATGAGGCCCATGCCTTGGTCATACATCTCTGGACGCGGGCGTGTACTGGCAGGCGGAATGCTGACAGTTGATCCACGATTAATATCACGGATTTCCTGGTCAACAATGGGGGTCGGTTCCGGCTCATACGCGCTGCGAGGATTGGGATTGATTGCAGGCGGCGTTGATGCGGTGTTGGTGTTGCCACCGAGTGTGAATTGACCATGCTGCGGCGCAGAAGGAAGCATCTCTGAAGGATTTCTTGAGGGTAGTGATGGCTGGGGTGTCACTTCCGAAACAGGCATCATCACATTATTACCTGTAGACGGCTGAGAGGACTCTGACAGATCTGATGTTGTGGTGTTGTCACCACTCCCGCTGAGTAGTAGCCACGTAACAACCCCACCGATGACGAGGACGAAAAGCACCCACGGCCAACGGCTAGGCTTACGTTTACGTGAAACCATGTAACGACGGCTCATTCCATCACGAGTTGTCTGCGATCCAAGTACCATGTGTTGCGTCTCCTGAACTGGTCAGCCTCCGTTGCTGCCAGATAAACGACCAAATCAACGCTGGCTCAAAACAAATTACCCCTGACTCACAGGCTTAGCCACCACTCTAACTGTTTACCCAATTTTCTGTATCCCCAGATGGGCCTCTACTCGATAATTTTTGGTAAAAATTCGCTATATATGAAGCAGAATTGGCCTGATAAAAAAGGGTGACGACACCAAATACAATGTAACATAAATTGCCGCGCAAGACTGTCACATTAAACCTAAAGCGCAGTACCCATTTGATAGCTTTTATCGGCTGAGATAGCAGTAAAACACCAATATTCTCGGACTTTTTATCTCGCTATCACTTAGATGCCTGATTTTGGCACAAGTTTCGACCAAGATCACTCAGAATTGTCGTGTTTCGAGTTGGGCACATGCTGTTTTTGGCTGCCAATCCATTTTAGGAATTCACCAATTCTTACTTCAAAACCACGTTCGACGGGCTCGTAATATTTTACGTCAACACCCAGGTAGTCTTGGTCGACAAAGCCGGTTTCTGAGTTGTGTGCGTACTGATAGCCTTTGTGGCCTAGTTTTTTAGCACCCGCGTAATGTCCGTCTCTGAGATGCTTGGGGACGGGGACAGTGCGACCTTTTTTCACATCACTCATGGCAGTCCAAATGGCCATTGCTGTTGCATTGCTCTTTGGCGCACATGCAAGATAGATGGCGGCCTGAGCAAGCGTGAGCTGACATTCGGGCATGCCAATGCGATGCGTGATTTCATACGCAGCAGCGGCGATTTGGAGACCTCTTGGATCTGCATTGCCGATATCCTCGCTAGCAAGTATCGCAATGCGACGAGCGATGAACATCGGATCTTCGCCCGCATGGAGCATTTTTGCTAACCAATACACCGCAGCGTCGGGATCACTGCCACGCACAGATTTGATAAAAGCGCTGATTGCATCGTAATGCCCATCGCCTTTTGCATCGTAGTTAACTGCTTTTTGCTGTATCGAGTCTTGCGCCACATCCAGATTGATTGTGATGACACCGTCAGTTTCGCCGGTCCCATGAGAAAGAACTGCGATTTCAAGTGCTGACAGTGCTCGCCTAGCGTCACCATCACACATCACAGCCCAATGATCGAGTGCTTCATCCGTGATGTTGATTTCACGATTCCCGTAGCCTCGGTCAGAATCTTTAATCGCTCGCGAAATCAGTGCTTTGATTTCATCTTCATCCAAGCTTTCAAATTGAAAAATCTGTGATCGGGACACAAGCGCAGAGTTCACGCTGAAGAATGGGTTTTCGGTCGTGGCACCAATGAGGGTGATGACACCGCGTTCAACATCGCCGAGGAGCACATCTTGCTGTGATTTATTGAAACGATGGATTTCGTCGAGGAAAAAAATGCTGCGGATACCATCATTTTCCAGAGAAGTTTTGGCTCGCTCAAGTACTTCACGTACATCTTTAACGCCTACGGCTGCGGCATTGGCCCGTTCAAAACGGCGTTTTGTGTGCTTGGCGATCAACTCAGCGAGTGTGGTTTTACCTGTGCCCGGCGGGCCATAGAAAATGACTGAAGTCAGTAAATCCGCTTCGAGCATACGACGGAGCAGCTTTCCTTCACCAAGAAAATGCTTTTGGCCAGCAAATTCATCTAGTGTGCGAGGGCGCATTTTAACAGCCAGCGGCTCGGCCGCCTTACGGTTTGCACGTCGCTTCTCTTCCCATAATCCACTCATCGCCTGATCATATCACATTCGGGTTATGTTTGGTATCTGATCGCCTCTATTCGACTAAGCTTTTAATACGAAAAGTATCCCAAGGCACATGATGTTATCCCCATCTTCCGTCGCATATGCTAGACCCAAGCCCGGATTCACTTAAAATGTTGACATGCCTGACTTTCCAATCATGCTCAATTTGAGAACGCGCAACGTCATCATCATTGGCGGCGGCGGCGTGGCACTTCGAAGAGCAAAATCACTCCTTGAAGCTGAGGCAACGGTTACAGTCGTTGCACCAAATGTTACCCCTGAACTTGCAGCACTACCCATTGAATTACACCAACGTAACTATCAATGCTCCGATTTACATGGGATGTTCTTGGTTGTCATTGCGACCAATGACCCCAAAGTAAACGAAATGGTACATCAGGACGCACGGGCTGAAGATATTTTAGTTAATCGCGCAGATTCGCCTGAACAATCAGATTTCATTGTGCCGGCGGTTGCTCAGGTCGGGCCCGTTACACTTGCTGTCTCGACTTCGGGCGCATCAGCATCGGCTGCGGCCCAGATTCGAGATCAACTGGAAACTCATCTGGATCGTGACTGGTCACCGCTACTCACGCTCGCATCAAAGTACCGGCACATGCTACAATCTACCATTAACGATCCAAAAGCGAGGATCAAACGTATTAAAGAACTTACAAATGCTGATGCCGTGCGGGTCTTCAAAGAGCAGGGGGCCCAAGCATATCAGGCATTCTGCCAGTCGCTCATGCCCGACACCAATGAAGATGATCAACAAGATTCATAATGTCTCATTAGAGACAATGTACTAGTGCCCATGACTGAATCGATTACTGACCATTACACGAACCATATCACCAGCATACTGCTTGTGATATTAACGCTGATGTCCATTGCAGCGTGGCTAATCGCACTACGCAGATTCCGCCATCAACCTGACACAGGCAGTGAATCGGAACGTATCTTTTTAGAGCGGTCCATCCGCTCACAAAATGTGCTGGTGTTGTTTACCGCCATTGTAAGCACGATCTTATTCGTCTATCGATGGATCGCGTCAGATCACACATGGCAGCCATTGGTTTCGCATGTGGATGGATTACTGCTGATTGCTTCGTTGTTTAGTTATATCATCCTCTATTTTCAAAATAGACCGAACTTGCGAGCTATCGCAACCTTCGCGCTCCCCTTGCTGGCATTACTCCTTTGCTGGGGTATCTGCGCATCAGCATGGTCATACAAACAGTTTAACACCAGTCAGCTCGATACGATCTGGTTCACCATCCACCTGTTCGGCGTTTACCTCGGCACACTTTTTGCTGCGATCGCAGCCATCACGGGTGCAATGTACCTCTTCATTCAATATCGCTTGAAAGATAAATCGCCAACAACTCTCAAATCACTAGGCCGATTTACATCATTGGAAACATTAGAGCGCATCATTATCCGTGCGGCAAGAATTGGCTTCGCACTATTTACGATAGGCTTAATCACAGGACTTGTAATTATTACAACACGCCTGGCAGATCTTCAAGCAGATGGCGCAACGCTATGGCTGATTCCCAAAATCCTGCTTGCTCTGATCGCTTGGGCGCTCTACGCGATCATCATGAATGTGCGATACGCAACATTATTTAGAGGTTCACGAGCAGCGTGGCTTTCTATTCTTGGGCTTGTACTTTTGCTCGCGGTTTATGGCATCGTCAATATCATGCCTGAGCATGATGCCAGCAAAACATCATCAAACTTACCCACTCATACTTCCCAGAATGCAACCCATGCATCGGAAGGGGGTGAGTAAATGCGTATCCACATGTTCGGCATCAATCACCGCACAGCTCCGGTAGACATTCGTGAGCAGCTTTCTGCAACAGGCGATTCGCTCGCTCAAGATATCACCACGTTTAACGAAGCATTCCCAAATACTGAGTTGGTCATCCTTTCCACATGTAATCGCACTGAGTATTATTTTGCCCGTTCAACCCATGAAGCGCCACAAATCGACGAGCTTCGCAAATTCCTCGCAACACTCAAGCAAATCTCGGTAGATCAGCTAACTGCATCATCAATCCATCGTGAGCAACAGGCAGCCATCCAACACCTGCTTCATGTCGCAACCGGCCTTGATTCGATGGTGATCGGTGAAACCGAGATCCTTGGCCAAATAAAGCGAGCTTACGAAACTGCCACACAGAGCAACACAGTCGGGCCCATCCTCCACGGCGTATTCCAGGAAGCAATCGCAGCGGCCAAACAGATTCGCTCCCAAACCGGCATCGATTCTGGGCGCATCTCAATCGGCTCGGTTGCGGTTGATTTTGCCAGGCAGATTTTTGCCGACTTCACAGACAAAAATGTACTGGCCATTGGCGCAGGCGAAATAGCAAAAGTAACACTCACTCATCTGCGTCATCTCAAACCTAAATCAATCTGTATCGTTAACCGATCAGTCGATAATGCTACTAAATTAGCGGAGCAACTCCACTTACCTGCAGCAAATAACCCCGTGCGAAACTGGGAACAGATGAATGAACTGCTCGTAACCGCAGATATCGTCATTTCATCCACGGCATCACCAACGCCTATACTCGAATTAGAATCTTTTAAGCCGTTCTTGAAACGCCGCCGCAACAGGCCCTTATTCTTGCTGGATCTTGCCGTACCTCGAGACATTGACCCCGCCATCGGCTCACTCACAAACGTATATCTCTACAACGTTGATGATCTACAATCTGTCATTGCAGAAACACATGATCTGCGAGCTGAGCATATTCAAACCTGTGAATCCTACCTTGAGCAGGTTGCTAAAACCTGTATGACACAAATCAATAACCGTGATCTAGGGCAACTCGTACGTCAACTTCGTCATCGTTTGCAAGACATCGGCCAACTCGAAACCCAACGTACAATCAATAAACTCTCAGCCCTATACCCGCATGAAGAGGGTGCACATGCACAAAAGCTACTTGATGAGCATACGCATCGACTCATCAACAAAATCCTTCATATGCCGCTTTCGCAATTAGATCATAACAATCCCGATGCACCACTCGGATTCTATGCCTCCGCGCTACGAAGGCTCTTCGATCTAGATGAGCAATCTACTACGCCACACATTACCCCCACCAACTCGCAAACACCCACGCCAAATCGCAACGGGCATTCAACATCGTAAACGCAAACAACATGAGCTCATGACAAAATCATACACGCACTATTTTGCTTTCTTGATAGCTTTTATAGCGGTCATACTGATAGCCCTTACATTTGTACAGCAAACGAGCATCATTCCTGTTAATACCGAAGCACTCGTCAAAAATATGACGGTCGCTATATCAGCATTACCATTAATTGTACTGATCTACGCCTCAGCCCTCGGCTATAACAGATTATTTTCGTTTCTGCTTTCTAAACTCCGTTTACACACGACAAATACAATCTCAATCCCATTTACATTACAAATTGTGACTGGTTTAGGCTTTATTGCACTTACGACTTACATCCTTGCGGCATTCGGCTTACTGACACAGTCAATCGCATATATATTTCTTATCGTAGGCGTAATACCACTACTTTTTAAACGACCCGCTAAGCCCAAAATCCCCAATTATTTAGCCTTACTTTCGGCACCTGCGATCGGGGCTTTGCTAGTCGCGGCTACCTGCCCACCGGGTACGCTATGGCAAATTGAAGCCTTTGGTTACGATGTCACGTCATACCATTTGCAAATACCAAATGAATGGCTACAGAACGGCCAAATGAGTGGTCTCACACACAATGTATATTCTTTTTTACCATCGCTTGGCGAATCACTTTATTACTTAGTTGGCACGTTAAACAATTCAGTTATCACATCGATCTATACCATCCAACTCTTCCATGCATCATTTGCGATCTTGACCGCAGCACTACTTGCGACTGCGATCCGTCCATACACAGGCAGGATGTATGCACTAATCGCAACTGCAATTTTTATAACCACACCTTGGGTACTGATTACAGCATCGCTTGCATACAATGAAATGTTCATGACCGCATTCGGCTCAGCAGCTTTTGCGTTAGTATTACGTCAACCACTTTCCCATCAGTATCACAAGTCTACATTACTAGCCATTGGTTTTTTTCTTGGACTCGCCACGCTCGCTAAACCGACAGCAGGCTTCTTTTTTGCGATTCCGATTGGCTTAATCATCCTCATACCGTATCTTCACCCACGCTTTGCCAAGAATAATGGCCAAACCAAAATCTGCCTCAAATCAGCTTCAATTGTTGCAATCACAGGAATCCTAACGCTATCACCCTACCTGATCCGTAATACGATCTGGACAGGCAATCCAGTTTTTCCCTTTGCAACAGCAACATTTGGTCAAGCTCATTGGGGAACAGTTTCAGACAATTCTCCTGATTTAAACGAACGATGGGAACGCGGCCACAGCTTGGCTATGTCATCAGATTCTTATCTAACAGCACTCAATCGCCAATTCATCACCAACCGTGGTTATGGTTCTTGGTCTGGAACGCCCACACCGCCTGAAAAGAACAACATTGCACGCTTTACAGTTGAAAACGGCGTACCGCTTCTAACAATTCTGTTATTCGCAGCGTGTATTCTCTCCCTCTCGTCTTCACAAACTCGCCGCCCGGCAATAACACTCCTGCTTCTCCTGTTATGCCAGTTTTTGTTCTGGTCCCTCGGCACGCATCTTCAATCCAGATTTTTAATCCCAACACTTATCCCAATTTCACTCATTATCGCATTAGGTTTTTCTAGATTGCATCGTATTACATATCACCGCATGGCATATATTGCCCCACTAACTGCTTCCATTGTCATTCTCATGCTCTTTGCAACACAAGCAATGACGCTTTGGTCGCAAACAACAAAAGTTAAAGACGAAACAGGGAGAATGGTCAAAGTTCCCCCTTATTACATCACAGGTTATTACGATTTTACTTCAATAAATTCTGAACTATACCCAAATCATGTTTTGAATAATCTTCCCTCTGATTCACATGTTCTTCTCATTGCTGACAACGCTTCACTACTATTTATCAAGCCTGAAATCACATATAACACCGCATTCGACATCAACCCACTTGGCGAGCTAATGCGTAAATATAACAATGATCCAATACAAATAACAAGCGCATTAAAATCTCAAGGTATTACCCATATATATGTTCACCACCCTGAGATTAAACGACTACAAGAGACGTACGGCTTTGATCCCGCTGTCAATGAACAATCAATTACTAAGGTTGCTCAGCAAGCAAAATGGACAATAGTCACCAACACACCGATCTATACACTCTACAAAATTCAATAATCACTCATCGTATTCAATGATCACTCAAACCGAATCTTATTTCCGTTCGTTCATGCATTAATCTACAAACGAAAAGAGCTTGGAATTTCTTCCAAGCTCTTAATCATACTATTTCAGGTTCACTAAACATTAAAAAGGAAGTGACAAATATCACCATCCTGAACAATGTAGTTTTTGCCTTCAACCCGCAACTTGCCAGCTTCACGAATCGCTTTCTCAGTTTTATGAGCTTCAAGATCTTCGAGTGAAAAGACTTCGACCCGAATAAAACCTCTTTCAAAATCGCTGTGAATCACACCCGCAGCTTGCGGGCCTGTCGCTCCAACTGGGATTGTCCATGCCCGAATTTCTATCTCACCAGCGGTGAAGTAACTTTGCAGCCCTAGCAACTCATACGCTGCTCTAGCCAGAAGATCTAAAGCCGGTTCATCCAAACCAACCGATTCCAGAAGTTCATTTCGATCTTCAGCATCAAGCTCTGCCAATTCGCTTTCAAGCTTCGCGCAAACCTTAACAACCTCACCACCCTCATCTTTGGCTCTTGCTTTAACCACTTGAACATGATCGTTGTCTTCTAAAATGGCATCTTCATCAACATTTGCGATATATAGAACTGGCTTCGCCGTCAGCAAGCCATAACTCTTCAGAAGCCTTTGCTCTTCTTCATCCAAATCCAAGCCACGAAGTGGCTTCTCCTGATCCAAATGAGCTTTACATTTTTCAAGTGAAGCCAGACGTGCCTTAGTTTCTTTATCACCCGATTTCACTAAGCGCTGCGCCTTGCTGATAGCAGTATCAACAGTTGCCATATCAGCCAGCATCAATTCCATATCAATAATCTCAATATCACGTATCGGATCAATTGAGCCATCGACATGCGTCACATCTTCATCTTCAAAGCAACGAACTGTGTGCAGAATTGCATCGACATCTCGAATATGCGACAAAAATTTATTGCCAAGTCCCTCGCCTTCACTCGCCCCTTTCACAATACCCGCAATATCGACCAGCTTCAGAACTGCAGGCAAAATCCGATCTGTTTCAATGTGTTTATGAATCCTTGCTAATCTCGGATCTGGCACAGAAACTGCACCGACATTGGGCTCAATTGTGCAGAACGGATAGTTTTCACTCGGTATACCTGCCGCCGTTAAAGCGTTAAACAATGTCGATTTACCGACATTCGGGAGGCCAACAATGCCTGCTTCCATAATCACTGCCTTCCAGGGATTCTTAACACGCAGCCGCTCTCACGCCCGCACTAACATCTAAAACAACATTCTATGTAGCCGCAATGCCACAAAATCCATATACGATAACCCCCTCCCAGCCCCCTAAATGATTGGCAGATTGTCCCTTAGATTCCACGCAAGTCAAATCCTACCCAAACATATCACCAAGCCACATCGTTAGATGTCAAAAATGTCTGCGCCTCAGCCAACTTCAACCGGGCAGCCTGCCTGATATATTCATACGCCTTTTTCTGATCACGCGCCACACCAATACCCTTGTAATATAGCTTACCCAGCGACATCATCCCATCTGCACTCCCAGTATGCGCCGCCTTCTTGTACAACGTCATCGCACGTCGTACATCCTTCTCAACCACAACGCCATTCTCATAGAACCACCCCACATTCACCATCGCAATCGGCACACCTTTCTTCATCGCCATCTGATAAATCCCCAACGCCTGTTGCAAATCCTTCTCCACACCCAAACCATGTTGATATATCCGCCCCAACTGATTGAGTGCTTCATGAGAACCACCCTTAGCTGCAATCTCGTACCATTGTCTCGCTTTCTCATATTGGGCTGGCTTCAAATACAGGTCATACACGATGCCCACAGCAAATGCTGATTTCATATCTCCCCGCTCAGCTGCCATCTTAAAATACCGCACACTTCGGGCAATGTTGTAATGCCGATACGTCTTACTCCACGATATCCGCCCAACACGACTCATCGCCATCACATCCCCCGTATCAGCAGCAGCCTTCAAAATCTCAAACCCTTTTGCAATCTCCTCATCCGTGAATTTAAACTGCGTCAATTCATGCTGTAGCGTATACAGCCGATACGCGCAACTCAGGTCACCCGCCTGGGCAGCCTTAAGATAATACCGAAGCGCAATCCTTTCATTCTTCTCAAGCGTCTGATCACCCTTCATATAAATATCAGCCATAGCCCGATACGCAGGTGTGTAATTCTTAAGCCCCAATTTTTTCAATATATTCACAGCTTCCAGATATGATTTTTCAAACATAACCCCCTGAACATACATCAACGCTAACCGGTACTGACCGTTCGGTTCACCCAATTCGGAAGCCCGATTAAGCCAATAGGCAACCTTCTCTTTGTTTGGTGCAAAATCCTCATGCTCCAAACGTGCCATCATCATGCATGCTTCCGGGTTTCCCATATCAACCGCACGTTTTGCATACTCTCTCGCCTTTGCTAAATCCTGCAGCCCGCTAGCTCCGTGATAGTAGTACTCGCTGATTTTCTCGAAAATGGCAGCATTCTCATGGTATTCATTATCCAGAAGAATCTCTAATGCTCTGCCTTTATTCTCCTCGACACCTTGCCCGTCAAAGTAACTTTCAGCCCTTATTATAACCGCGTCCAGATCCCCACGATTCTCCGCAATCTTCAAATACTTCAATGCTTTTTCTGCATCAACCCCAATGCCATATTTCCCTGTCACATACAAGTAACCAAGACTCGTCGCACACTTCGCATCTCCCCGCTTAACACCTTCTTCTAGATAGGCCAACGTCTTCTCTGCATCTTTACCCCTTCATCGCTAACTTGGACAGCATTCGACAAGCCTCAGCGGAACCCAACAAATACGCCTTGTAGTACATCTTTCTCGCGATCTGATAATCCGTTGGGTGGCCTTCCGTTCCATCATGTATGGATCCCAAAAGAATATAAGCACTAGTTTCATTCAGGAGCACAGCACGCCTCAACAGTGCTTTCGCTAAATAAAAATCACGCTCTCCACCAAGCCCTTTCGCCGCCATTTCTCCCAGGAGAACCAACGCACGCGCCGATCCCAAACGCACAGCATCTTCCATATGCCGCCGCGCTTTGGCAAAATTCTGATTAACACCATTACCCTGCCAATACATCAAGCCGAGCCGTAGAGCTCCCCCATACTCACCTAGATCTCTCCCCCGCTCAAACAAAGCAATCGCTCGATCTACATCCCGATTCACCCCTCCTTCACCTTCCAAATACATTGATCCCAAGCCGCACATCGCCGTCTCATCAACCAACGCAACGCCCTGTTCATAGAGCTTCCTCGCCAAAACACGATCCTGCTCAACGCCTTCCCCATGCTGATATAAAGCTCCAAGCATATAGAACGATTTCGCATCGCCCCCCTCAATAGCCCTCTCATATAACAACCTTGCCTTATCAAGGTCTTGCTCCATACCCATCCCACGCTTGTATTCCATACCCAACAATCGCATCCCTCTCGGATCGCCACGTTCCGCCGCTTCTCTGAAATTTTCAGCCGCCTGTTTGTAGTCGCGCGGAAATCCGACCCCACTCAAGTACATTAGCCCCAACTCGCTATAAGCTGGAGCATATTCCTGCTTTGCTAACGATTCAAACATGCTGCGCGCAGCCTCAACATCACCCACAACAATCTCACCAGCCAAATACAATCGCGCTAGCTCATATGTTGCATCGTAACTGCCCAATTCTGCCGCCGCAGTCAGATTGCTGATAATTGCCTCATTCGTATCGCGTGAATCTATCCCCATATCCGCAGCTTGATCCGCCAATTTTTTGTAGGCCTCAGCTTCGCCTAATTTTGCCGCTTCCTGAATCAGCTCAAGCGCCTTCTTTTCATCCCTCTCAACAACCACCCCTTCCTGGTAACACCGCGCCAATTCCAACATCGACAGCGTATGCTTGATCTTAATTCCCTTATTCAACCACATCATTCCCTTGACAACATTCTTTGGGAAATGCCCACCATAAAGGTTCAACTTCCCCAACATATAAATCGCATCGCCTTCATCCGCATCCGCCGCTTTTTCTAGCCAATCCACCGCTTTCTGCACATCATATCCAACCCCTTCACCTCGCAAATACATATACGCTAAATTGATCATCCCATCCAAGTCACCGCCATTAGCCGCTTTTCCAAATGCAATCGACGCCTTCTCATAATTGATCCCAACACCAAAACCTGACTGATAGCACCGACCCAGCATATTCGTTGATTTCATCGAGCCAAGCCGATCCCCATCACGAAAAACTCGAACAGCATCCCGCTTATTCTCAAGCATCAAATGCAGCAACCCTAATTGGACATGCAAATCAACAAGCTCTGGATTCGATTCAATCGCACTTTCAAAATATGCCCTCGCCTCCGTATACTCCCCGCCCTCAATCATGACTTTGCCAGCATCAACAATCGATCGCTCTTTCGCGCCAACAATATCCCCCCGTGCAATACCGCCCAAATGCCCCATCATGATGCCAACTAAAATAACAACCAGCCAACCACACACGTTCCCTTGTCTCAACCCATCTCTCATGACTTTTGCTCCGGTCATTGCACCTCAAATTAGCTCGTTTTCACAAAACATTTGACAGATTCCCACGCATTATAACAATAGAAAAGTTCAGAGCTTGAGGCATTACCGCAACACTGCCTCAGCCCCGCATGCACAAGGAGCCGCAATCCCATGAACCTTATTACATTCGCTCAGAGTATCCCCAAAGCAGAGCTGCATCTCCATATCGAAGGCTCATTCGAGCCCGAACTCATGTTCGAGATCGCCAGAAGAAACAACATCCCTATCCCTTACAACTCGATCAACGAAGTCAAAGCTGCCTACAACTTTAATAACCTCCAGGAATTTCTCGACATCTATTACGCCGGGGCAGGGGTCCTCATTCACAAACAGGACTTCTACGATCTCACTTATGCCTACCTCTGCCGCGCCGCTAACGACAACGTCAAACACGTTGAAATTTTCTTTGACCCGCAAACCCATACACACCGCGGCATCTCATTCGAGACTGTGATCGAAGGGATTCTTGAAGCGCTTCATGATGCCCGTAAAAACCTTGATCTCTCCAGCTATCTCATCATGAGCTACCTCCGCCATCTTGACGAAGACGACGCGATACGAACACTCCAGCAATCCCTCCCATACCGTGATCACATCACCGCTGTAGGCCTCGACTCCAGCGAGCTCGGCAACCCGCCTAGTAAATTTGCCGAAGTATTTTCTCTATCCCGCGATCAAGGCTACAAACTCTGCGCACACGCTGGAGAAGAAGGGCCAGCAGAATACATTTGGGAAGCACTCACTCTCCTCAACGTTGACCGCATCGATCACGGCAACCGCTGCCTTGATGACCTCAAACTCATTACGGAATTATCTAATCGCCAGATAGGCTTAACGATTTGCCCACTCTCCAATGATAAACTTCAAGTCGTCTCAGACCTCTCCGAACATCCAATCAAAACCATGCTTGAGCATAACCTAAAAGCAACTATCAATTCCGATGATCCCGCATACTTTGGTGGATACATTAACCAAAATTTCACAGATCTCATCACACCCATCGGCCTCAATGAGCAAAACATCATCCAACTTGCGAAAAACTCATTCCAAACCTCATTTCTCCCCGATACTGAAATTGAAACATATCTCGATATGATCGATAATTATGTTCAACTCATGCCCCAATAACCTTTGCATCCAAAATCACCATGCTCGAAATCGCCATAAAACGCATCTATGACCCACCAGCACCTGACGATGGTTTCCGTGTTCTTATCGACCGTCTCTGGCCTCGTGGAGTCTCTCGTGACGCCGCCAAACTAAACGCATGGGTCAAAGAGCTTGCTCCCAGCACTCAACTACGGAAATGGTTTAATCACGAGCCCGAAAAATTCGCCTCTTTCGCAAAACGCTACACCCTTGAGCTGGAACACAAAGAAGTTGATGCTCAGCTCCTCATGAACAAAGCCGAACCCTACAAAGTTCTTACCCTCGTCTATGGTGCCAAAGACGAGATCCATAACCACGCGAACGTTTTGCAGGATTTCCTTGTCAACCTGTAATCTACAACGATCAGCCAATTACTAATAAAAAACCGAGCTTTTATAAGCTCGGTTTTTTCTGTTCAGATATATGCGTTACTTCGTCGACACCCAAACTGTTTTCGTTTCAACATAATTGTGAATCGCATCCTTACCGCATTCACGACCGTGCCCGGAGAATTTATACCCACCAAAAGGTGCAGCCGGATCAAACGTGTTATAGCAATTCACCCAAACCGTACCAGCCCTGACCTCATTAGCTAAGCGCATCGCCTTTGAAATATTCTGCGTCCAAACTGCAGCCGCTAAACCATAAACCGTATCATTCGCTTGTCTAATAAGATCATCATGATCCTTAAACGGAATCACTGATACCACAGGCCCAAAGATTTCTTCTTGGGCAATCCGCATGTCATTCGAAACTCCAGCAAATATCGTTGGCTTTACAAACCAACCCTTATCCTGAGCCGGCTCACCACCCGTCACAAGCTCAGCCTCATTCTTACCAATATCGATATAGCTCAGAATTTTCTCGTATTGCTCTTTTGAAACCTGTGCTCCTTGCTGCGTTTTTAGATCAAACGGATCACCAACTCGGTGTGACTCCGCAGCCACTTTAAACTTCTCAATAAACTCATCATGCGATGATTGCTCGACGAATAGCCGCGAACCCGCGCAACAAACCTCCCCCTGATTAAAGAAAATCCCCATCATCGCCCCCTGAACCGCCTGTTCCATGTCCGCATCGGCAAACACAACATTCGGCGATTTACCTCCCAACTCAAACGTTATCCGCTTGAGCGTATCCGCAGCTGATTTCATAATCAGCTGAGCTGTTTCATAATGTCCAGTAAATGCAATCTTGTCGACACCTCGATGCTTCACTAACGCATCACCAGCCGACTCACCAAACCCATTCACAATATTGATCACACCCTTAGGAAAACCAGCTTCCATCGCCAATTCGCCAATCCGTAAAGCAGTCAACGGCGTCTGCTCTGCTGGTTTTAAAATAATCGTATTACCCGCGGCCAAAGCCGGCCCCCACTTCCACGCAAGCATCAACATCGGGAAGTTCCAAGGAATAATTTGCCCACAAACCCCCACCGCTTCCTTCTTCGTATAAACAAAAAAATCATTCGAATCAATCGGCACAGTTTCCCCGTAAATCTTATCTGCCCAGCCCGCATAATATCGAAACGTCGCAATCACCAACGGCACATCTGCAGCCTTCACCTCCGAAATCGGCTTCCCATTATTCAACGTCTCCAAAGCCGCTAATTCATCCGCATTATCCTCAATCAAGTCCGCCAACTTATAAAGCAGCTTGCCTCGTTCACGCGAAGTGAACTTTGACCAAGACCCTTGAAACGCATCTTGCGCCGCCCGAACCGCGCGATCCACATCATTTGCATCCGATTCAGCAACCTCCGCAATAACCTCCGATGTCGATGGGTTGTAAGCGTTAAATGTCCTACCCGATGCAGCATCAACCCACTTTCCATCAATCAGGTTCTTCGTTTGTTTCACAGTTGGCATTGCAATTGTTGTCATTGCTGTCATAGCGATATTCCTATCTTATCGTTAGATAGACGAAAACATGAATCGATACTTATAAACAAGAACAAATAAGCAACCACGGAGGATTAGAGCAGTTTGCATCGTTACTTGCTGTAGAAGTCGAGCCACCATCAACAGTATTGAATGCGCAACGACCTATTGGTGAACGCGGCAAGTGTCTACGCAAGACACTCTAAAAGTGGAAGAATCCCGATGTTAATACCCAATATTTAAAAGACGCAAATGTTTTTAGATATGCTTTTCAATCGCCCGCTAGATAGTGTGCCGCATCACCATCTGACTCAATATGTTGTCGTTCTCAGCAAACCGAATTTTGTGTGGCATTCGCGAAATACCCCAATGTAATCTCGAATTTCCAATTACCCTCTATCTAGCCGCGTATTCATCTCTTCAACGTCACATCTAACAATTCATTCAATCCAGATCGAATCCCGTATCAAAGCCGCCAGCCATATTGCTGTGTCGATCGATACTGCAATTGATGACTTTTGATTGCCCGTAGAAACCTCTTTTCACACTCCCTCTTTCACCACCTTCTCAACCCCATCCGGCAAGCATCGTAAATACTTTGTATAAATACACTTAAATACCATCCATTTACTGAACCGAACCCAAGCAGGCCAACGTCATTTCCGGTATAATAGATGGTCTATATCAGTGGGAATGGGGCTGGACAAAGACCGAGTATCGCACCAGCGAGAACCTTGAGACAATACAATGGCTGATGAAAATAAACCTGAAGATTTGAGCGACAACAATCAAAACCCTGACGCACCAGAAAACCAGGACACTGGCAGTGCTATCGGCGGTTACGATGTTGACCTGCCCATCGAACAAGAACTCGCTGAAAGCTATCTCACCTACGCCATGAGCACGATCGTCGATCGCGCCCTCCCAGACGTCCGTGACGGCCTCAAACCTTCCCAACGCCGCATCCTCGTTGCAATGAATGACCTCAATCTCACCCCTGGCCGAAAGCACTCCAAGTGCGCCGGTATCGTGGGCGAGACCATGAAAAAATATCACCCACATGGTGACGGCGCCATCTACCCAACCCTCGTCAACATGGGCCAGGAATGGAAAACCCGTGGCCTACTCATCGACAAGCAAGGCAACTTCGGCTCCATCGACCCAGACCCACCAGCCGCCATGCGTTACACCGAGGCCCGTCTTCACCGCCATGCGGTCGAAATGCTCGAAGACCTCAAACTCGACACCGTCGATTGGCAACCCAACTTCGACGAGCAGTACGACGAACCACGCGTCCTTCCCGCCAAATTCCCCAACCTCCTCGTCAATGGCTCCACCGGTATCGCCGTCGGCATGGCCTCCTCCATGCCTCCCCATAACCTCAGCGAAATTTGTGATGGCATCATCGCCTATATTGAAAATCACGACATCACACTCCAAGAACTTCTTCAAATCATCCCCGGCCCAGACTTCCCGACTGGCGGTATCATCTGCGGCCGAGCCGGTATCGCACAAGCCTACGCCACTGGTCGTGGCCGCGTCACCGTCCGAGCCAAGATCCACCACGAAGAAAAGAAAAACGGCCGCGATGTTCTCGTCGTCACCGAAATCCCATATCAAGTTTCCAAAAACAACGGCATCGTCGACAAAATTGTCCAACTCCGTAAGAACGACAAACTCACCGACATCGCCAACATTGTTGACGAATCTTCCAACCGTGGCGGCATGCGTGTTGTCATCGATCTCAAACGCGGCGGCGACCCGCACACCGTTGAAAACCAGCTCTACCAAATGACACCGCTCCAGAGCACCTTCTCTATCATCAACATCGCACTCGTACGCGGCCGCCCTGAAACCCTCGGACTCAAGCAACTCATCAGCCTTTTTGTCGAACACCGCATCGTCGTCATCCGTAGACGCACCGCCTACCGCCTCAGGCAAGCTCAACAAGAAGCGCACCGCATCGAAGGCCTCATCTACGCCGTCTGCGACATCGACGAAGTCATCAAACTCATCCGCTCTTCACGCACACGCGACGAAGCCATCGAAAAGCTGATGTTACGCGGCTTCCGCATCCCGACCGACCACCCTGCCGCACCAACGATCCCCGATCGTTTCCTCTCACAATCTGCAGATAACGACGTCATCCTCACCAAGGTCCAAGCCGAAGCCATCGGCCGGCTCCAACTCATCCAACTCGTCGGACTCGAAATCGAAACGCTTGTCAAAAACTACTCAAAACTCCTTGAGCAAATTGAAGACTACGAAGATATCCTCGGCTCGCACACGCGCGTTCTCTCCATCGTCAAAGACGATACACTCGAACTCAAAAACAAGTACGGCGACATCCGCCGCACCGAAATCCAAGAAGGTGAAGTCGGCGAACTCGACCTCGCCGCTCTCACCCCAGTCGAGCAAGTCGTCGTCACCATCACACATGCTGGCTACGTCAAGCGACTCCCCGTTGAACAGTACAAGCAGCAAGGACGGGGCGGCAAAGGCGTCATTGGAGCCAAATCAAAGGACGACGATTTCAGCGAACAAGTATTCGTTGCCTCAACCCACGACGACCTTCTCTGCTTCACCAACACAGGCCGCGTCTTCAAGATCAAAGTCTTTGAAATCCCCGAAGCACCACGCACCACACGAGGCCGAGCAATCATCAACATGCTCAACCTCCAGCCCAACGAACGCATCCGTGAGTTCATGCCGATCAGCGATTTTGAAAAATCCGAAGACTTTCTACTCTTTGCCACCAAGCTTGGTCGCGTAAAGCGCACCGCCCTCAAAGAATACCGCAACGTCCACTCTGGCGGCCTCATCGCCGTCAACCTCCGAGATGGCGACTCCCTCATCGGCGTCACCTGGACCAGCGGCGAAGACCACGTCCTCCTGGGCACCCAAAACGGTATGTCCATCCGCTTTAATGAAAATGACGCACGACTCATGGGCCGAACCGCCTCTGGCGTCAAAGGCATCGACCTCAAGTCTGGCGATGAAGTCGTCGGCCTCATCAAAGTTCCTAAAGATTGCGAAGCTGAATTACTCACCGTCACCGAGAACGGCTACGGCAAACGTACCGACACATCTGAATACCTCGTCCAAGCCGCTGATGGCCCCAAACCTCAAGGCCGCGGCGGTAAAGGCCGCCGAGACATCGTCGTCAATGCAAGAAACGGCAACGTTGTCTCCCTGCAACTCGTCTCCGAGGAAGATGACCTGATGCTCATCACGCGTGAAGGCATGATTGTCCGGATTAACGCTGGCACAATCCGAAAAACCGCTCGCAATACGCAAGGCGTCCGAGTTGTCAATGTCAAAGCAGATGATCAACTCATCTCCATCGCACGTATCGCCGAGTCTGACGAGGATGATGCCGACGATACAGACAGCACCGAATCCACTGCTGAATAAGCATTAAACCTAACAAAAAATAGACACCTAAGACAGGCCGCACACGCAGCCTGTCTTTTTTTATATCTCAACTAGAGAACAAGGCGATACGTGTATAGCCTTGCAGTGATTCAACACAACTTCAACCCCACAAGGTTCAGCATGCCCATTCAACATTGGTCTGACACAATCTGGATACTTGCTCTCGAAGATGACCCCGATTTCACTGAAGAGGTGCAATCCCTACAAGTCGAACTCACCCGTCTGATAAAGCTACCGAACCTTATTATTGACCTATCAGAACTCACCACGATCAACAGTTCGAATCTTTCACTTCTCCTTAGGCTCCGTAAACAACTTATTGACGCAGACGCCAAACTCCGCGTCGTTTCCCCCATTGACGCCATCTGGGCTGTCATGATCAGCACCAGCCTCGACAAGGTTTTCAACTTCACCGAAAACAGTGCCCTCGCACTCGCCGAGTTGCAACTTCTCGAACAGTAACACCTTTTCATCCCCCTCCTTTCTGTAATCGCTTACATCAATACACGGTCACACATCCCACTCAATCTGCCCAAATTCTCATCTCGACGAATCACAATATCATATAAATATCTGATTTTTATAACTATATATGATATTACGATTGACTTTCCTCGCGATCATACTATTTTAAATATATTAATGTAACCGCTTTCATTTGCATGCGTCTAGGCAGAGAACTTTTTAATAACTGATCTATCACTAATTTCAGCTTTCGAACGTTTCTACTTTTTCTCCTACTATTTTTTTCAAATCTTCATGGAGGCTCAGAATGTTATCTATCAAACCAATTATCACACACGCCATTTGTGCCGCCGCTCTACTAACCGCGCACTCAGCACAAGCCAGCAATCTATTTGTTAATGCAGGCTTCGAGGACGGAACTGATCCTTGGGTTCTTGTTGAATCTGAAGTTCAGCCTTGGGACGACAAGGCAAAAACCGGCACCAACACACTTTTCATCAAAACTTTCCTATCAAACACAAGCGCCTTCCAATCTGTCGATGTAACAGCTGGCTCCGGCTATCAGTTCGATGCCAACTTTCTTTTCGAAGATAGCACCGCAGATATCATTGGCCTGTCGGGCAAGCTCATCATCAATTGGCTCAACGACGACACGCTTCTTTCTTCAGATGAAGCAGCTATCGATTTCCCGGCCGCCGCAAACGTCTATAGCCTCTCTTCACTTTTAGCAGCGGCTCCCGATACAGCCAATAAAGCTGATGTCGGCTTTGTTTTCACGCACCCTGGCGAGCAACTACCCGGCGGCGCCCTTTCTGTCTTCGGCGACGATTTCTCCTTCACCGCAGTCGAAATCCCAGAACCTGCCTCAATCGCACTGCTCAGCCTCGCCGGTCTGCTCACGCTTTCTCGTAAAAGATAAACCTCTCTAATCCACGCACCCATGCAAAAACCGCTCGGTAATCACCGAGCGGTTTTATTATCTATCTCAAAGTGAGACTTAGCCTAACAGCTTGCTTTACTCAGCATCTGCTTCAACTTCAGCCTCAACTTCAGCTTTTTCTTCAAGCTCTTCTGCTGGCTTGTCTGAAACAACCCATAGCTTGATATCAACCTTGAGATCCTTATCAATCACAACTGGGATTTCATAAGAATCCAAACGCTTGATCTGGTCGCCAATACGTACGTGACGATCTTCAATCTCAAAGCCCGCACCACGTAGCTCTTCAGCAATCTCATGCTGAGTCACACCACCATACAACACACCCTGCTCGTTGGCAGAACGCATCATCGTGATTTCATGACCATCAAGCTTACCAATGATACCTTCGTGTTTCTCACGAAGCGCCTTCATCTCTGCTTCAACTTCTGCCCGACGTGCAGACAAACGCTTGATCGCGCCTTCTGATGGAATCGTCGCCAGACCGCGAGGCACCAGGTAGTTACGAGCGTAACCAGCCTTCACCTTCACAACGTCTCCAACAATCCCGCAGTTTGCAACATTATCGAGCAGCAATAGTTCGATCTGTTTCATGTTGTCCTCTTTACTTTCTACAGTGCTCTCGCACTAACTTTGAGTTAGGCGCCTGCCTTAAGCCGACATCGGCCTCAGCGGTACACCAACATGGTTATCACGCCAGCCACAACATTTAATCGCAGCCAGCATCATCCATTCTCTAGAATGGAATATCATCATCATTGACATCAACAGCCGGAGCCGCACCACCACCGCCTCCGCCACCACCACCGTTAGATCCGCCTGAGTAACCCTGTGAAGGATTCTCATACTGCTGACCCTGCTGGCCATAACCGCCGCCGTCATTTCCGCCGCGGTTATACCCACCACCTCCACCACCGCCACCTCGGTTCCCGCCGCCGCCGTTATTATCCCGGCTGCCCAAGAACTCGAATTTCTCCATGATAATCTTGATCTTTGAACGGTTATTACCGTTCTGGTCTTGCCATTGATCAAGCTTCAAGCGACCTTCCACAAAAATCGGGCGGCCCTTGCTTATGTACTGATTCACGATCTCAGCCTGTTTACCAAAACCCTCAACATCAATAAAGGTCGTTTCTTCCTGCTTCTCATTCGTATTCTTGTTATACCAAGTACGATTGATCGCCAGCCCAAAATTCACAACCGGCATATTGCTGTTAGGCAAATAACGTAATTCAGGATCACGCGTCAGATTGCCCATCAGAAAGACTTTATTCAAATTCGGCATGGGATATTCTCCAAATCATTGTTTAGACCTGAGTACGTACGTTCTCTTTCCCACGATTACAGTGAAACTCAGATCTCGTTTCGCGTTCAATGTCATACACACAATTCTCATTGCATGCTATATATCAGGCTTCTATTCGCCGCTTAGATTACTCAGCAGCTTCTTCTTTTGCAGG
This sequence comes from Poriferisphaera corsica, assembly GCF_007747445.1. Classification (NCBI taxonomy): domain Bacteria; kingdom Pseudomonadati; phylum Planctomycetota; class Phycisphaerae; order Phycisphaerales; family Phycisphaeraceae; genus Poriferisphaera; species Poriferisphaera corsica. The sequence continues at coordinate 2,034,563 of NZ_CP036425.1, read as the reverse complement.
CGCAGCTTCTACTTTCGCAGGAGCAACTTCTTCCTTCACTGGCACTGGTGCTGCTTCCGCGTCATCAGACGTCAGCTCTGCTTCAATAGCCGTAATGCTGCCAGACTCAATGAAGTTCTTCAATTCAACTTCACCAAGGTGTTCGCCACGTGTAAACATCACACGCACAACCTGCTCAGAAAGATTGCAGTCACGCTCGAGCTTAACAAGCTGTTGGCCTTCAGCCTTAAAGATCACCTGTACGTAAAGACCACGCTTCATATTGCCAATCGGGTATGCAAGCTTACGCTCGTCCCACTTGTGCATCGCAACAACATCAGCGCTTGCACGATCAAGCAAACCCTTGATGTGATCCATAGCGCCAGATAGATCTGCGCCAGCGGATTGTCCCATCAAGAAAAGGCCTTCGTAGAGGTAGTTTGTTTCAGACATCGTTCATATTCTCCAGCGGCTCGGTCGTCCCGTTTTTACAATTTCAGGGACCCTGGACAGGGAGGCCATGCGTACATACAGCCTGCTGCCGAGCGGCAAATTTGAGGGGGTAATGATATCAGCACTAAGCCTTTAGGGCAAAATCGCAACCACCCCGAAGCCATCATTTTGGCAAGCTGGGGAAAAGCAACCATTTGACGATTGCAGCCGTGCAAATCGAAAAGATCGACAATCGCAACCATCAACCAGAGCCGTACTTAGCTCAATTGCAAAACCTGATCATCAGCATGGTACGAAGAGCGGACCAATGGGCCGGATTCGACATGACGCACGCCTTGCATTTCGCCATAAGCCTTAAATGCGGCAAACTGCTCTGGCTTCACCCAGCGCGAAATAGGCAGGTGATTTCGGGTCGGTTGCAGATATTGACCAATGGTAAGAATGTCGCAAGTCTCGTGTACGCCGGGATATGTGGCGTTTGGATACGAAATATCTGCGATATGCTGCGTCATGTCTGGAGCTGGGGCAGGGCCCGAATGGTTCCAATACGGATTGGTATGCTCGATTAGCGAGGCACCACGCTTGGTGATGTTATCGCGGTGATCTTCGGGAGCGCCGATCCCTGAGATAGATCGCTCTAAACTAGCTCCTTCAGGGAAGTTACGGTTTGGGTTCGGTGGCTGTGCGTGGCCAGCAATATCGGTTTGTGGATTGCTTGTCCCGATACCTTTGATGCGGACACCCTCGACAAGATCGTTGATGAGTGTTTCCACTTCATGATCTTCCTCGCCGATACCGACCATGATGCCGGTCTTGACTGTAAGTCCTTGTACTTTAGCACGTTTGAGCAATTCGATTGACCGTTCATATGTCGCTTGCGGACGGACAACCGAGTAGAGGCGGGGGACGGTTTCGAGGTTGTGGTTGAGAATTTCAGGACGCTCATCGAGTACGAGTTGTAATGCATCCCAGTCACCACAGAAATCGGGGATGAGAACTTCAATCTGCGTTTCCGGGCTGTAACGACGGATTTCTCGGATCATTTCGGCCCAAATCTCAGCACCGCCGTCGGGCAGTTCATCGCGGTTCACGGAAGTAATGACAATGTGCTTGAGATTCATGAGTGCGGCGGCTTCGCCGACGCGTCGCGGTTCGTCAAGATCATAAACCGGGGGCCTGCCAGTCTTTATGTGGCAAAAGCCACAGGATCGGGTGCAGACATCGCCGAGAATCATCATGGTGGCGGTGCGGCGAGCCCAGCATTCACCCATATTTGGGCACATGGCGGATTCACAGACGGTGTTGAGTTTGTACTTATCGACGAGGGTGCGTGTATCAGCGTAACCCTTGCCGCCTGGGAGCTTTGCGCGAAGCCAATCGGGTTTTTTACGCTTGATAAATTCGGCGCCGCCGTTTTCTAGGATCTGACTGGAAAGATTAATGCTTTTCACAGTGATGTTGCTCTCTCAGTGTGTAAGTACAAATACATTCTGAACTTCCAAGTGTACAACTGCTACCCGAGGAAGTTATTCGTGTTGCCTTTGATATGGAAGTTTATCGACGAAAGTGGCTCGGGTAAATTGAAGGTCTGATGTGGGGAGAGGGAAACGGCATCGTCAATTGCCTGTATGCTCATCGATTCTGTGCGCACGAATTCTCGAATTCGGTGATTTACCCTTATAAAAACTGATCCAAAACGAATAAGTTTTGGGTCAAAAATCAGAAACTTTGGCAAGAAACAACCAAAGAATGGACAAGTATGGTGAGGTTTTGAGGCTGAAAAACGTGATTTTGCGCATCAACATTTTTTTTACCTAGGCAACTTTTGTTGCTATCGCATCAATTTCAGCTTTACTAAACATCTTTATGCTGAGGCAGCAATGTGTGATTTTCGACTAAGAATATCATTCGAACATGGCTTTTAGTATCAATTTAATACCGAATCAATGAGCCGCAGAAGCGATATTATCGGGGTTTCACTATGTAAAAATTATTAATACTGTTATGTGGAACCGAAAATGCGACGATAAAAGCTGGCGTAAGAGGTAGGGGAAATGCTTACACGTCTGTGTTCAACATCACGCGCAAAAAATATATGGGCAATGCGCGTTCATAATTCAACGTAGTGTAGATAAGAAATTACTATCTAACTAACTGTAAGTTAGACCGCTATATGACGGTCAGCTATCTCATTGTTCGGAGGCATAACGATGTATTTTTCATGTAAGAGTATTTTCAGGGCAATAGGGTTGGGGGTCATGATTACGGGTTTGATCGGGGACATCGATTTAAACGCACAGGATACAGAAGCCGCTATCAATACAGGTCGACTTCATGTGATGGCTGGTGCGAATACGGTGAGCGCGTATCACTTACGCGGCCTCATTTTTGAGGATGATGGTGTGATCCTGCAGCCATGGGCGGTGGCAAGCTTTAACGTATATCAAGGGAGCGAGGGCGATCGGGTTAAGGGGGTGAATATCAACTTGATGGGATGGGGAAGCATTCACGAGAAGCGGACGACGGCGAAGAATTCGCCGGAGAAGTTTTATGAGAATGATTATTTTGCTGGGGTGCAATTTGTGCTGGATGGCGGCTGGATGCTTGAAGGCGGCGTGCACACGATATGTTGGCCAAGTGGTACGCGTGATGCGGCGACGGAGTTGTATGGTAAATTTAACTATGACGATAGCGGATTATGGGAGGCATGGGGTGTTGAGATAGAAGGGTTTAATGGGTTGCAGCCATGGGGGATGTTAAGCATTGAAGTGGACAACACGTTTATGGGGATCCCGGGCAAAAGAAAGAGTGGGTTTGTCGATCTGGGTATCACACCAGGTTTTACATTGAGTGATAGCAAATCTATGCCGATGCGGTTGAATTTGCCGGTAACGATTGGGTTTGGTTTACGCGATTACTACGGAACGAATGATTCGAGTTTTGGTTTTGCAAAACTTGGGGTTTCGACAGACATGCCTTTGACGATGCTGCCGAAGTCGTATGGGAACTGGCAAGTTAATGCGGGCGTGGATTTTGTTTTGATTGGTGATTCGCCACGTAGTTACAACGATGGACATGACTCATTCAAACCGATAGGTGTAATTGGTTTTGCGATGAGTTATTGAGAATCGAAGATTTCTATTCGTGAGGTGGCCGGGCTGTTTGAGTCGCCTTTAAAAATATCGGGGATGGGAGTGTCGTAAGATTTACTGTTTCGGTGGGCTTTATTCGGAACAGGCAAGTCATATAAATTAGCTCAAGTACTTTAGATGACATTACTAATTTATCTAAATATCAGGGGTAGGATGGAGGCAAACATCATGCTGAAGAAAATGAATATCAAGAAGAAAATGATTCTGGGTTTTGCAGTTGTAATTGCAATGATTCTGGGGCTTGGCGGGTTGACCATATACGAGATGAACGGGATCTCACGTGAAGCACAGATCATGTCCAATATGACGATCCCGAAGATCAATATTGGCTCAGAAGCGGAGCGTACAACGCGGTTGATGCGATTCGAAACGATGAAGTACTCCTATAGTTTTGATGAACATGTGTTGGCGAAAGCGAAAGAATTAGCATCTACGATGCAGGCTTCAAACAAGAAGGGGCTTCAAATCGCGGAGGAAACAGGGGCAGAAGATCTGCGTGATGCGATCAATATCGCGGAAGACTTGTTGGTCGAATACATGCAGGGTATAGCCACGATTGAAGAAGGCGCGCAAAAATCTGCGGAAGATTCACAGGCAATGGGCGCATTGTATATGGCGTTTTTGGGAGGGTTGAACCAATACCTTGAGATGCAAGAGAGTGGGCTTCAAGATGACATCGCGTCGGGCAGTGTTGAGAAAGTACACGATCGGCATTTGAAAATTGTCGAAGCGAAAGAGATCGGGGCGTTGGGCGCATCTTGCAGAATTATCAATCTTGAAAGTATTGCGAATCGTGATCCGGAGCATATGAAACTGGGTCTCGAAACACTTGACGAGATTATGAAGCACATTGATCGGCTCCGGGATAATACGACGAAGAAGGAGAATCTTGAGTGTTTGAATAAAATGAGGAAGGCGGCGGTTGATTGCCGCGCTGCGGAATCTGGGATTATTGCAGCATGGAAATTGATCAATGATGGTTTAGCGATGTGTGTGAAGTCGGGTGTGAGTATCCAGGAATTGACTAGCGGCGCTCAAAGTAGTGGGCTGGCACAAGCAACAACCTTCTCAAAAGACTCGGTAAAAACAGTCCAATGGGCAAATACACTGAACATCATTGGTTTGATTGCGGCTTCAGTTATCGCGATGTTGATTGCGTTTGTTATTACGAGAGGCATTGTGAAGCCGATCGAATCGATTGTTGATCGGATTAAGGATATCGCACAGGGCGAGGGGGACTTAACGAAGCGCGTCGAGGTTGATTCTAAGGATGAGATTGGCGAACTGGCTAGATGGTTTAATACATTTGTAGAGAAGGTGAGAGGGATTGTTTCTGAGGTTTCTGATGCAACGGGTGATGTCGCAGCGACATCCACGGAGATTGCTGCGAGTGCTGAGGAAATGGCGCAGGGGATGCAGGAGCAGCGTGATCAGGTGACACAGGTTTCGACTGCTGTTGAAGAAATGAGCAGCAGCGTAATCGAGGTTGCTCAGAAGGCTGCGGATGCGAATCGATTGGCGGAGGAAGCGAATCGTACGGCAGATGAGGGCGGAAGTGTGGTACAGGATACGGTTCAGGGGATTAATGAAATCGCAACGGTTGTGAGCGAATCTTCGGTTGCTGTGGGGGAATTGCGTGAGCAAGGCGAGAAGATTGGGCAGATCGTTGAAGTGATTAATGACGTAGCAGATCAAACGAATTTATTGGCGCTGAACGCGGCCATTGAAGCGGCGAGGGCAGGGGAGCATGGCAGAGGATTTGCTGTTGTGGCAGATGAAGTGAGGAAGTTGGCTGACCGCACGACCAAGGCGACGGATGATATCAGCAATATGATTCAGACGATTCAGGAGGGTACGAACTCTGCTGTTGAACGGATGAATAGTGGTGATGAGATCGCAACGCGTGGTGTGGAATTAGCGCAACGTGCAGGGCAGTCATTGGATCAGATTGTTGAAGGCAGCGGCCAAGTAACGGCGATGGTGCAGAATATTGCGGCGGCGGCTGAAGAACAATCGGCGGCGTCCGAGCAAATCTCGAATAACATATCGAGTATTTCTGCAGTGATCCAGCAGAGCGCAGAGGGAGCGAATCAGGCGTCTCAAGCGGCTCTGACGCTGAGCGAGAAGAGTGAACGGCTTCAGAGTATTGTTGGGCAGTTCAAGATTTCTGCGTAAGTTTTATTTGCATCAGTGTTTGATGTATGCCATTAAAAAACCTCGCAGCGTGAAGCTGCGAGGTTTTGTGTTATACAATGTATTGTGTTGAGAATGGAGCGACATATGGATGACTATAAACTGTTGATTGATCTTCATATTGATGGCACAAGACAGGGGCCGGGCGGTGAAGCGGAAACAAATCTGGCGATGACATTGGCTGGTCTTGATCGATCAAAGTCACTAAGGATTTTGGATATTGGGTGCGGCACAGGCGCGTCTACGATTCAGTTGGCGAAAGAGTTAGATGCGGAAGTTGTTGCGGTGGATTTCCTGGAGGATTTTCTCGAGGCACTTAAGAAACGGGCGAATGGGCATGGTGTTGCGGATCGGATTGAAACGTTGAATTGTTCGATGGATGCGTTGCAATTTGAGGATGAAGCGTTTGATGTGATCTGGTCAGAGGGGGCGATTTACAACATGGGGTTTGAGAATGGGATTGCAGAATGGAAGCGGTTAATAAAACCAGGCGGGATTATGGTTGTTTCTGAGATTACCTGGTTAAGTGAAACCCGGCCAAATCAATTACAGGCGTATTGGGAAGGCGCATACGCTGAGATTGATACGGCTTCAGCCAAGATAAATGCATTGGAACGTCATGGGTACTGCCCGAAAGGTTACTTCTACTTGCAGCCACATTGTTGGTTGGAAAATTATTACATGCCGATGCGTGATCGTTTTCCAAGTTTTATCGAGCGGTACGATCAAAATGATGAATCGCTAGCGATTGTTGAGGCGGAGAAAGAAGAGATAGCGTTGTATGAGAAATATCACTCGTACTATAGCTACGGGGTCTATGTCGCACAGAAGATTTGAGCAACGGAAGTAGAGATGAAGAATATTGCTCACGGATGAATTTTGAAATAAGGCATAAAAAAACCTCGTAGCTTCACGCTGCGAGGTTTTAAATTTATCTGTTTTGCTGCAGATTATGCAGAAGCGATTTCGAGGAAGCGAGCAACTGAGCCGAGGTCTTTGATGACGTCGTAGGTTGCTTTGATTGTACCGGTTTCACCGATGTTGCCCTTAACGTTGCGGATCTTGATCATGCGACCCGAGTAAAGGCGGCCACCACGAGGCTGTGGATTGTAGTTAGCCTTACGGGTGTCTTTGAGGCGCTTGTTGTCGGCGACAGCGTCAGCGTCTTTGGAAAGGATGCGAACGAGTGTCTTGCGGGCGGCTTCGGAAGTAGGTTGCTTCACGACTTTAATATTGATGGTCGAACCGGTTGCGATGTTTTCCAACATTTTCAGCGTCTTTCGAAAATTCTGTGTTTTTGACCATATTAGAGGCTGGTTAGCCGTGGCCTGTTGGTCAGTACGCGGGACTGAGGCGATCAGGATTGCTGATGGCGGGGGCGTCCCGTGGGTTTGTAGCGTAACTATTTTAGGCTGTACAGATGTATGTAAAGCCAGTGAGCGGGGTATTTTGGCAGAAGGAGGAAGGGTCGTCAAGTTTGGGGGGTTAAGAGGCGGCGTTTGGGGGGATGGTGGTGGATTGCAGAATATACGCAACGAGTTGCGGTGGCACGCCGATGGGCGCGACGTGTAGATGACCAAGAAAAGGGGTGGCGGAGGGTTGTTTAAAGCCGATTTTTGGTGCCACGAAGGTGATGGTGTGATGAGCGGTAATGGTGGCGTTTGAGGGGGCCCCGGCATCGATTTCAAGGCCTGAAGGGGTATCGATGGCGATAATGGTGGGGTGCTGTAGAGAGTTGATGGTGTTAATGAGCGTGTCGATTGGAGATCGGACGGAGCCAGTGAAACCGGTGCCGAGGATGGCATCGATGACAATATGAGCATGGGCGAAGGTTGGCCGAGCGGCTTCAATCTGGGGTTTGGATTGAATAGGGATGATGGGAATGTCCATTTTTTGGCATATTTTGGCATTGGTCAGGGCGTCGCCGGTGAGCTTTTTGATCGGTTTTACTGCGTAGAGGGTTAAATTGAGTTGGTTGTTGTGGAGATGGCGAGCGATGGTGTAACCGTCTCCAGCGTTGTTGCCAGAGCCGCAAATGATGGCAATCTGGGCATCAGATGGGGTAATGTCATGCTCAGGGAGTATGAGTTTGCGGATGATATTGGCGGCATTGCGGCCGGCATTTTCCATCAGGACGATGGAAGGGATGCCTAGTTGGGAGATGGCGAGCTGATCAACAGAACGTACTTGGGCGCGTGTGAGATAGGTCATGGATGCGGTCCGTGAAAAACTGGAAGTATGATTGCGACAATACATGATATCGCGGCAATGGATGGATGTGGATGAATGATTCTTGCAGGTAAGGTGTGGGTTGTAGGATTTGGGGGATATAAAGGGATTGGGATGCGGGATGGTGGTTATGTTTAGGAGAGGGTTATGATGAGCGTGTGTGGGATGAGCCGATAATTGGCTGAGAGTTGGTATGAAAAGGATCACGTAGAACGAGGAATGAAGCGATGACAGATCAGATTAAAGAAAAGGGTCAGGGGGCGCTGCTGATTTATGGTGCTGGTGGACATGGCCATGTGATCGCAGAGGCGGCAAAGTTGGCGGGGTTTCAGGTTTTGGGTTTTGTGGATGATGAAGCAAAGCTGGGTGATGAGATGAGTTTGCCGCTATTTCAGCTGAATGATGAGCGGGTTGTGGGAGCAGCGATTATTGTGGCGGTGGGAGACAATCTGGCGAGAAGACGGATCACGAGTGATTTGGTTGCTTCGGGGCGGCATCTTGCCAATGTGGTCCATCCAAGTGCGATGGTGAGCGAGAGCGTTGGTATGGGGCAGGGCGTATTTGTAGGAGCGGGCTCGATCATCAATAGCTGTGCATTTTTAAGAGATGGCGTGGTGATCAATAGCGGAGCTGTGGTAGAGCATCATTGCCAAGTGAATGAATACGCGCATGTAGGGCCGGGATGTGTGATGGGCGGTGGCGTGAGTGTAGGAACATGCGCAATGGTAGGGCTTGGCAGCAGGGTATTACCACGAGTCAAGATTGGGGCGTATGCGACAATTGGTGCGGGGGCAGTGGTCACAACGGATGTACGAGAGAGCGCTCGTGTTGTGGGGATGCCAGCAAAAGAATTGTCTCAAGTGAGTGCGAGCTGACTATCGGGTTGACGGAGGGGTGAAAAACTAGTTAAATCGTTATTAACCAGTGGGTTCCTTGGATTGTTTGTTCCCTGCAGCATCCGAGAAGGTGCTTTATGCATTGCGCTGAACGCGCTGGAGATAACTGATGAATTTAGAGAGACGAGTCGTCTGGTCGCATGTCATATTGCCGATATTGGCAATGGCGTGCTTTTTTAATGTCATGAGCCAAGCGGTTGCGGCTGAGGGAGAAGGTTGGGCGATCGATTTCAATCAGAAATCGGGGTTGTCGGTTTCGTATGACGGGGTGCCGGTGATTTGGAAGTCATCGTTGTATGTCGTTAAGCCGGGCTGGTTGGGAACGCTTTACGGCGAAGGTGCCCATAAAACAACTATCGAGCGATTAGACTCGAACGGTAAACAGGTTGTGAAAGCTGTTGGGAAATCTGATGCGTTCACCGCGGAGTACACCATGACTGTGGTGGATGCGAGAACCGTTGAGATTACATTTTCTGGCAAGTTGACAACAAATCAGGCTTGCCAAGCTGAGTTTAACATGGGGTATTTCAATGCGAACCTGATCGGTGGCAAGAAGTATCGGGGCAAGAAAAAAGATGGGTCTTCATTCAAAGGCAAAGTCGATGTATATCCTACGAAAAGCGGGATGTGGGAATCTGACTTGGTTAATGGTGCCAAAAAATATGTATTCGACAGTACACTTGGCGAATTAACCATTGATTTTGATGCGCCGCAACGCGTGCTATTTTTTGACGCAAGAAACTATACATCAGGCTGGTCGAAAGTAATGCCTTTGTTCTGGGGTGGCTACAACGTTGAGCCGGCAGGAATGAAGGATGCGAAGAATCTGAAATGGTCGATGCGTCTAACGCTTGATGCTCACAAACAAACTACTGAACGCAAATCGTACAGTGGAAAGTTAGACGGCGTTCAATCGGAAGCGGTGAAAGGGTATGCGAAAACTGGTGAGTTGATCGTGCCTAAGCCTAAGAAAATGAAACAAGGTCATGGGACGGTCATTTTGGGTGATCAAGTATTCTGCGCCATACAGCGTCCTGAAGGTGATGAGCGTTTGGATCGTGCGGTTGCTCGCACCATTGCGATGTTTGATGGAATTGAGCTATCAGAAACACAGTGGGTTAAGAGTGCTGATGACAGTGTCGTGATTCGCTTGTCTGGCAAAAAACTAGGAAAAACAGCGATTGCAGGCCAAACGAGTAGCCGTTGGTATCAAAACGAAGAAGGCTACATGCTTCAAGCGACAAGCGATGAAGTGAAGATCGTATCTTCGACGATGCGTGGCGCGTTCTTTGGCTTGCAGAGTTTGAAGCAGTTACTTCGTATTGATGAACAAGGCTTGGAGTTGCCTGCAATTGAAGTAACTGACTGGCCAGACATGAAGTTTAGAGGAGCGCTTTTCTTCCCGGCAAAATCTGGTTATGAGATGGATCGCAAATTAATTGAGCGCGTATTTGCACCGCTAAAAATGAATGTGGTTGTGATCGAAATCGACAAAATAAAGTGGGATACAAATCCTGCGATGGCGTATCCGGACTCAATGGAAAAAGCTCAGGTACGCGAATTGGTTGCGTTAGCAAGAGAGAATTTTCTTGAGCCGATGCCGTTGGTCAATGTGCCGGGGCATTGTGGATGGCTGTTCAATAATGATCAGAACAAAGATATTTGTGAAGACTGGGATGCAAAGTATGCGGTCTGTACAAAGAATCCGAAAACATTTGAAGTTGTCTTCTCGATTTTCGATGAAGCGATTGAAATGTTCCAACCTAAGATCATGCACATCGGGCATGATGAGGTTGATGCTGCGGGCATATTCCCGAATCCTGCATGTCCGCAATATTCAAGTGATGACAAGGTTGCTGAACTATTCATGGATTTCATGAATAAGAGTGCTTCATATCTTAAAGAGCGTGGTATTCGTTCGATGGTGTGGAGTGACATGATGCTGTTTAAAGGTGAAAGTCCGGATGCTACGAATGCAGAATCGCAAGAGGAAGCAGATTATTGCCGGGAGAATTTGCCTGAGAATGTGATCATTGGCGATTGGCATTATGCGGCGGCTAAAAAGTATCAGAGTCAGTGGATCTTCAAAGAAACTGGTGCTGATACTGTTGGTTGCGTGTGGGCGACACCCGCAAATATTTATCAGATGGCGATGGATGTGAAAGCTGCTGGCAATCTGGGGCAATTGCAGACCATGTGGTGCGGCTTCTTCCCGAATGAAGCGACAATCAAAGCTGCATTCAATCAATTTGCGGGTCATGTGCTAACCGCTGAGTATGCGTGGGGCAATCGTAAGGAGAAGCCTTCTGAGTTGCCTTACACGCAAGGCGATGTGTTTAATCAGTTGTATGCACCGAAAGCTGTTGAGGTCAAAGGTGGTAAACTGATTGACATGAGTCAAGTTGGTAATGTCTCGCGTGCGACCTGGCCGATGGCGGGTACGGGTTATAATCTGAGTGTGTTGCCGGACGATGTGGTAAACATGAAAGGCTACTCGTTTGATATGCGCGGCAAGAAATTACTGATGATCGGTAATAGTTCAGCAACCTCTGCTAAAGCTTATGAAGACGTAACGTTTGATCTTGGTGGTGTCGCAGCGAAGGAAATTGCACTCTTGAATGCTGGCGCATCGAATGTGATGCCTGGCACAGAGATCGCGAAGATGACAGTTGTGTTCGAGGATGGCAATGAAGTGGTTTATCCATTGATGTCGGATGTAAACACAAGTGGTTTGATCGCTGGTAAGACATCAACGACGCTGAATGCGGGGTGGATGGGTAAAGGAGGTGAGGGCGGCCGTATGGTGCTGTTTATCTCAAGCTGGGTGAATGAAATGCCGAGCAAAAAAGTGAAGTCCATAAAGTTTGCTCCAAGCTCGAAACAGGTGGGTTGGATATTGGCGGGGATGACGATTGTCGAGTAATTAAGCGTTAGATCGTAAAAAACAAAGGCTTGCTGATGATTCAGCAAGCCTTTTATTATTCTGATTTGATGGGAAATTAGGATGCAATCAATGTCGTCACAACATGGCAAGCGATTGACCGGTTTTCACCGAGAGAATCGACCTTTTCATGAGTTTTGCCTTTGATGTTAACCTGATCAAGATTGCATTGAAGAAGCTTTGCAAGGTTATTTCGAATTTCATCTTTATGGGGCGAAAGCTTTGGGCGTTGCAGGATGATGGTGATATCCATATTGCCGATTGCATAGCCAGCTTGCTGCATGCGTTTCACGGCTTCCTCGACAAAGATATATGAATCAGCACCTTTCCACTTTGGATCGTTATCAGGGAAAAGCTGGCCGATGTCTTGCTGAGCAAGAGCACCAAGGATGGCATCTGTGACGGCGTGATAGACAACGTCGCCGTCGGAATGTGCGTCGCAACCACGGTCGTGTTCGAGGTGCTCGCCGCCAACGATAAGTTTGTGGCCGGGTTCGAGGCGATGCAGGTCGAAGCCGTGTCCGATTCTGATTTTCATAACATTTCCGTATGCCATGGTGTTATAAAGAATATATAGCTGAATTTACCTCGATCATCCAAGGTATCTATGAAAATTTAGCTTCCGTTTTCTTTGTCGTAAATTAACTGCAAGTCATCTTTATCACGATGAAATGAATCAACTTGCCTTAATGATCCAATATAAATCATTTGTAATAATTTATCATCGAATATTAATATATTCGAACTGTTATCATACCGCCATTTTTTCCAATCTAGATTCAATTTTCTAGCTAGACTCAATAGCTCCATTGTAATTTTATGATCAAGCTCTAAAAGACCAGTTACTAGATCGAGCGCACTATTCATCTGCTCATCGAATAAATTGGTTTTTTGATAATCAACTTCATTTTGTGATAGCCCGAGATCCAACAAACGTACTTCAAAATCTTTTTGGTAATTTTCAATCAAATTAATAGAAGTGGTATTAAGATGGTCAATCATTGTAATTCTATCAATGACTACTTGTAATTTCTCTTGTGTATTACAATGATCAAATAGTCCTGAGTTTTTGTTGGGATACAGACTTTTACCAATCGGGTCTATTTGAGAAGTAAAAATCTTAACTTCATTGCGCAAATCATAGAATACAACTTTCGATAGTTCATCGAAGCTATTTGTTTGTTGCATTATCAATTTGTATTTTTTACGCTGTAAATTATGCAATGTATCCATGTGCATAGTTACTTTTTGCTCATCATAGTTTTTGAAATGCAAATTAGATACAACACTATGAAGTTCTTCTTCTTTACTTAAAAAACTTTGGATCTCTAGATTAATATAATCTCGGTCATAAACCCGAGTAAAGAGTGTTACAATTACTAAAATTCCAAAAATAATCCAGAGTATTGCAGTAAGTGATGCAAAAGTTTTGTTAAATACTTTGTTGCTGCCAAAAACCTTACCAGCTAAAAATAATGGAACAAGTAATATTGCAAAAACCATTCCGACGGATAATGTCATTTTAAACAACTCATCATATTCACCTTTGGAAATAATACCCACGTATCCCAAACCAAATATGACTATAAGTGATGTAAACGCCGCTTTACCTGATGAGGTAAAATAAATACCTGATCTATCCACTTCAGTTGATTGCCCCATAATATCTTTCTGAATATTTGTAAAAATGGTATCGTTATTTCAAACCGTATTCTTTGAGTTTACGGTAGAGGGTGCGTTCACCGATGCCGAGCATTTTTGCGGCTTGTTCGCGGTTGCCTGCGTTAATGCGCAGTGCATTGCGGATCGCTTGTTTTTCGATCTGATCGAGTCGAAGGCCGGCTGAATCGTTAATGATGGATGATGTGGTATCTGAGGATGAATCCGAGCCGAGTGCTTGCTTGATTTCTTGTGGAAGGTGCTGAGGATCAAGACGGTTTTCGGTGTTTATGATGACCATATTCTGGACCACATTGATGAGTTGACGAACGTTGCCGGGCCAATCGAATTGCATAAGCATCATATTGAGATCTTCTGCGATCTCGGGTGCTGGTTTTTCGAGTTGCTGTGCGAACTGATTCGCATAGTGACTCACAAGAAGCGGAATGTCTTCACGGCGTTCACGCAGTGAGGGGAGGTGAAGTTCAACGCCTTTGATGCGGAAGTAAAGATCTTCTCGGAATGTACCCTCTTTAACCTTATTCGTGAGATCGCGGTTGGTTGCAGATATGAGACGGACATCGACATGCAGGACTTTGTTTGAACCGAGACGGACGACTTCGCCGGACTCAAGCACACGAAGAAGTTTGGCTTGCATTGGAAGTGGCATGTCGCCGACTTCATCGAGGAAAAGTGTGCCGTTGTTGGCGTACTCGAAACGGCCTTCGCGTTCACGATCGGCACCGGTAAATGCACCGCGAACGTGGCCGAAGAGTTCGTCTTCGAGGATGGATTCGGAGAGGCCTGCACAGTTGAGAGGAACGAATTGTTTTTTTGCGCGTTTGGAGTTGTTGTGAAGCGCTTGAGCTACGAGTTCCTTACCTGTGCCTGATTCGCCGGTAATGAGAACAGGGATGTTGGACGGCGCGACCTGACGCATGGTTTGGATCAGGTTACGGATGGCAGGGGAGTGGCCGATGATGCCTTCGAAGCCGTAGTGTTCGTCAATGCGTTGACGAAGTGAGGTATTCTCGTCACGAAGGAAAACTGTATTAATGGCATTTGAACACAAAGTGCGAAGAACATCTAAATCGATGGGTTTCTCGATAAAGTCAAAGGCGCCGCCTTTGATCGCAGCTTTCGCGGTAGGCACATCACCGTGAGCTGTGACCATGATGGTTTCAGCGTTGTTTTGGGTTTTGCGCGCTTCTGCTAGAACGTCAAGGCCATCTTTTTCACCATCCATTGAGAGATCGGTGACGATGAGATCGAACTGGCCGTGACTGAGTTCATCTTTGGCTGAAGGAAGGTCATGGACAATGGTGCAGACGTGACCAAGACGGCGTAGGCCTTCAGCCATGACTTCCGCATGTCCGACTTCATCATCGACTACAAGTATCTGAGCGGTGGGATTTTCATCTTTTGTGTTCATGATCGGTTGATTCTGTGATGCCCTTACGTGCAGGAAGGGTTCGTGTTATGCTGGGTGTCAGCAGCAGTCAATAGGAGCTGCAAAGGACTCCCAAAGTATACAGAGGATATCATGACTGAGCCTAATTTGCAGACAGTCGGGGCGACGAAAGAGGAAATGAGTGCACAGATATGTCGCGTGGGTTGCGTGAGTTATCTCAATTCTAAGCCGCTGATCGAAGGGCTAGAGGATATTACGGGGGTAGGAGTTTCATATCGTGTTCCTGCTGACCTGATTGAGGAATTAGAAGAAGATAAGGTGGATATTGCTCTATGCCCGGTGATTGACTATTTCCGCTCGCAGGAGGATCTGGTCATGGTGCCTAGTAGTGGGATTGGATGTGCTGGGCAAACACTGACAGTAAGGCTGTTTAGTCGTGTCCCCATTCCAGAGATTACGGAAGTGTATGCGGACACGGAAAGCCACACGAGTGTTGCGCTGCTTAAAGTAATTCTACAAAAAACGTTTCATATCAAACCCAAGCTAGTTAGTTATATTGCGAAAGACCGGAAGGCAGATGGGAAAGATGCTATTGATCCTGAGGCCATGCTGCTGATTGGAGACAAGGTGGTCAATGATGCGCCATGCGGATGCGCTTATAAACACCAACTAGATCTTGGGCAGGCATGGTGGGAGATGACGGGCAAGCCATTTGTCTTTGCTTTGTGGATGACTAAGAAGAATAAATCGCTTGGCCAATTGCCCTTGATCTTGTCTGAGATCCAGATCAAAAATAGCGGACGTATCAAGGAACTTGCTGAAAAATATGCTGAACCACATGGTTGGCCTATGGATTGGGCTGAAAGATACTTAGGAGAAATCTTGAAATATCCAATTGGCCAAAAAGAACTAGAGGGGATAAAAATGTTTGCGGAGTATGCACACGAATTAGGTTTAATTACTGAGCTTAAGAAAATGACGATCTATGCGGGCGAACGCTTTTAGCGCCAAGTAGCGACATGATGGATAGCGGAAACGGGTATGGCGAAAGCGAAAAACGCAAAAGATAATATCGGACATCCGCGTAGACAGCGTATCGCGGCATCTGGCAACAAAGGGTTTCTTTGCAGAGAATTAGAAACGCTAAATCGCCAATTGCTTTATGCACCTGCCAAGCAACGCAAATTGCAGTATCAACGTGCGGAGAAACTGCACGATCAGATTGTTGATGAACAATATTATCCACTTGATTTTGTAGTTTATCGATTAACAGATAGCCGAGTTGGCCATGACGATGAGGTATTGCTAATTGGTGAAGCAATCAAACCTGATTTACGCTTAATGATTGATGCAATTACTCGATCACTTGAATTGGATGGGAATGAGGACACGAAGCCTGTCGTACTAATTAGTGATTTGGCTGACCGTTTTAATGTCAGCACAAAAACCGTAATGCGATGGCGAAAAGAGGGCTTACGGTGGCGACAGGTAAGACTCACTAAAGGTAAAAAAAGGCAAATCGTCTTTACCGAAAAAGCGATTGAAAATTTCCAGAAACAAAATAAAAATAGAATTCACCATGCTGCACATTTCCAGCGTCATGATGAGCAAATTCACATGCAAGTCATTGAGCTTGCCAAATCACATCGTTTATCAAATCCTGATTTATCATTTAATCGGATCGCAGTGCATGTTAGCCGCGAACTAGACTTGGCCAATGAGACAGTTCGCCAGATCATTCGAAAACATGATGACAAAGCTGAAAAGAATGCTGTTTTTATCACGAAGGACAAGGGGATAAAAGCAAAAGAAAAACAGCGTATTATGCGAATGCATGTGTGGGGGATAAAAACTCAGAAAATTGCGAATCGCTATAACCGTTCTCTGAGTACGATCTACCGAATCATCAATGAAGTAAAATATCGTCTCATCTCTGATATCAATATCGATTATTTAATGCTCAATGTGTTCGATCGCGATGATGCAGAGACGGTAATTCGTCGCCAGTCTATTGAAGAAATCGTATCACAGTTGAATCAGGGAAAAGTGACAAGACTTGATTGGCCCAGCTTGCCGAATGATTTGCTTGTTTTTTTAGAACAACCCAGAATATCTGACCAGATTATACGATCTCTATTCGTTCGATATAACTATGTAAAATTCAAAGCCAATCATGTTAGAAGTCAGATTGATGCCAATAATCCAAGGGCTTATGAGCTAAAGGAGTTTGACCAGTATTTACATGAAGGTATACAAATTCACAGCTTATTAATGCGGTATTTCCAGTCCTATATCGGCTCTACCGTAAAACTGCATCTACCTGATTACCAGGAAGCTCCCCTTTGGTTGATTGTTAGATTACTTTTGTGTGCAAGCGCGTGCTTGAGTGATACTTTGAGATCGTATAATCCCAGCCGCTCATCTCGATTCTCCACGCTCTTAAAGAATTACCTCATGAAAGAACTGATTAAAGAGCAACAATCACTGAGAGAAAGCAAAGCAGTCAAACGTGAGAACTCGGATGTACTGATAAAGCGATTTATGATCAACATCAAAAGACTACAGCACGAGCTATGATTAGCCTTACGTACTACGATGTCCATGCATCTGAGTGACTTTCATAGAACATCACGCCTATGAAATAAAAAACGATACAAATCAAGACGAATACAAAACTGTAAGAGCTAAATCTGCCGATCAGCAATATCGGGATTGACACCAAACATGCGATTGGCATCATAATGCATAGTTTACTTAATGTATTGTAATGATGAGCAAAACAACGCATGATGGTGATGAAAGTGGCAACATACCATACTGGACTGATTACGATGAGCGTAATTGCAATAATCATCATCACATCGTGTATAGCTGTCCCCGGTTTAGCGACTAATGCGGCGCTGTAAAGACCAATGTAGCATATCAATGGCAATACGGTAACAATCAAAGGGGTCAGCCAAGACCAAAGGCCTTGTTGTCGTAGCTTACGTGCATCACCAGATGTTAAAGCAAATGTATTAAAATCACTTGGATTGAACGTCCGTCCGCACTCTGGACATTGCCTCGATTTGGTGCCGCGCAAATCATAGCTGCAATCAAGACAATATTTGGCTTTGGTCGTCGTATTTATTTTAGTACCAGGCGCTATCGGGATGGCATTGATGTCTCGGCGAGTGTAGAGATGTGTTGTATCTGTTGCTAAATCATAAGGATCAAAATCTTCGGTTTGATTCGAAGTACCTGTTGTGTGCTGATTCATTATAACCCCGGTGGAATTTTGGTTATCGTTTGAGTAGTTGCTCTCTCTGCAACATGACTTTCAAAGTGTGGCAGACAAGTTCAATTTGCGTTTCGTCAAGATTACTATGGAATGGCAAAGCGATCGTTCGCTGGCTAATCGATTCTGAAATTGGGAAATCACCTTGTTTGTAGCCAAAACTTTGGCGGTAGAATGGCTGAAGATGGATGCATGGGAAATAGTTTGATACACCCACTTCATGGCGGCGCATGCCTGAGATGACGCGATCACGTTCTGTACCGTTGTACTGGTTAGACAATCTGATCACGAATACAAACCATGACGTGGTTTCTTCTGTACCTGGCGCTACATTCGGCAAAATCAGATCGTCCCAATCCATCAATTTTTGCATATAACGTGAAGCAACAACACGGCGTTTTTCGAGAATTTCATCCAACCTCTCCATCTGAGCACAACCTAAGGCACATGCGATTTCCGACAACCTGTAGTTGTATCCAAGACGATCGTGAGCAAGCCATGAACCGCAATTATCGCCGGGTACAGATGACATCGCTGCTGGAGCAGGTGCGCCTTCTGCACGTCCTTGATTTCTAAGTGACCGGCATACATTGGCGAGATGCGAATCATTGGTCACGATCATTCCACCTTCGCCGGTGGTGATCTGTTTATTGGGATAGAAGCCGAATACGGAGGCGCGGCCAAAACTGCCAGCGGGTCGATTCGCGCACATACCACCCAAGGCTTCACAAGCATCTTCAATGAGTGTGATCTCATGAACTTGAGCGATTTGCTCGATGCGATCCATATGCCGTGTGTTACCAAAAACTGGCACAGCGATAATCGCTTTTGTTTTTGGTGTGATTGCCTGCTCAATCTTCGAAGGATCAATATTAAGTGAGGATGGATCAATATCGACAAAAACGGGCTTCGCACCGACCATCAATATGCAATTTGCGGAAGCGATAAATGAAAATGGCGTCGTGATCACTTCATCGCCAGGCCCGATGCCAAGGGCAACCATGAGCATATGCAAACCGCCGGTACCTGATGAGACGGCAATCCCTTCATGACGCTTGCATCGCTCAGCAACCATTTGTTCAAACAGATCACGACGTGGCCCGATGGAGAGACGACCTGATCGTAATGTGTCAACAACCGCGTTAATTTCCTTGTCGGTAATATCAGGTTGACTTAAGGGGATTTCGCTCATGGTTTGATCCAAATTCTTGTGAGAACACAGGGAAAGGTAAAACTAAGAATCATAGGCATCTCAGCGTGCAAGAACCGCAGCAATTGCCTTTTGAGTTTGCTGAGTATATTTCAAATAGAGCCAGG
This sequence comes from Poriferisphaera corsica, assembly GCF_007747445.1. Lineage (NCBI taxonomy): Bacteria > Pseudomonadati > Planctomycetota > Phycisphaerae > Phycisphaerales > Phycisphaeraceae > Poriferisphaera > Poriferisphaera corsica. Next base: position 2,015,056 of record NZ_CP036425.1, on the reverse strand, counting down.
CTGCCTGTATACGCAGTGACTCTCGTAACTCGCTCCCACCTCGAACAATAAGCCCCAGTTCTTCAAGCTGCTTGCGATCAAGCGGCTGACTTTCTCTCGCCTTGATTAACAAGGCTAATGACTCTGCTTCAGCTGATTTATATGAACTGATCTGCTGCACAAGTGAAGAAATGCCAGGGTTTCGAGATCGAACTAATCCCAGCATGATTGCTTGAGTCAGCCTGAAATGTGTTTTGGGATCGTTAGCAATTTCGGTCAATACACTCTTCGCTAACTCAGGATCTTTGTCATATAACGACTGTGATGCAGCTACAGAATCAAGCAATCGTTGTTCTCGATTTTTCTCATTCGCTTTTTCATATGACAGAATAATGCCGAGCAAAATCATATTCGCATTATCTGGCGAAGCGTATTCGCGAGCATATCTTTGCGCCCAATTGATCGCTAAATTGTGTTGCGTCTCAATCAAGGCAATCACTTGGTCAGCGATATCATCGGATTGCAAAGATACGGCTTTCCCCGTCATACCAATCTGCTTAATGAGCGAAATATCAGATTTGCTTAAGTGCTCAAAGATTGCAGGCCCGATGAAAGGCGAAACCGATAGGGCACTATAAGACAAGCGGAGTTTGACTGAAAATTTTTCGGTGCCTTCATATAAATCAAACCAAGCCTGCTCAGCCTCTGGCAATTTAAATCTAAGAGCTGCAATAATCGCTGTGTTACGTAGCTTGATTGGTACATCCGCATCCTTAGCAATTTTCAAAGCCCAGGGAGCATATGCAGGGTACTGATTACGAAGTGTAATCCCAAGTAGTTGCTGCCTGATGGCATCACGCTCAGAATCATCTGTGAGATCTAGATCATTAAGATATTGCTTCCCATCAGGTTGGTTTATTTCATTCAGAATGTATCCCGCTAAGGATCTTCGACCTAGCTTCTTGGATTCCAACGCACCTTTTAGATCGTTAATTGCCTGTTCATCGATTAGATTCAGCTTCCGCGTCATGATCAACAGCTTTACGCCAATATCCAGTCCAGGCCAATTCAGCAATTGCGCCAACTGCTCATCATTGAGTAAATCTGAATCCAGCGCATTTGTAATAATCTGGCCTTGAACGATCGTATCCGTCATCTCAGCAATCGTATTGATATCCACATGGCCCGCGGGATCTATTTCCCCCAGAGCTAAGACGCCGTGAATATTGAGCGTGGGATTGGATGACGCGACCAGAGATTGATAGATGGGTTGTAATTCCGGGTCTTTCAGATGTCGAATTGACTGGAGCAGCATGTGATGCTGTCCTGTTCGAGACGCCCGTGTGGCCGCTCGTAGTAGTAAAACTCCCGAATCGTATGCCGGATCTTGAGCCCGTAAAGGTGACACATAGGCCATACTGAAGGCCAACAGCATCATAATAAACGCTATTTTTGATCGCTTTAGGCGATCAGTCACGGCAGAAATATTGGGCAATTGGTGATGTATCATTAATGACAGTTTAAATGAAGTTTTGCGTGGGTAAAGTGTTAAGAGCCCTACACCTCAAATCTGTCGTGTTGACCAGCTGAGCGTGTAGTGGGAAACTGGGTAGCCATGAGTTATGAACGAGATAATATCAGACGCTTGAGTGCATACACGCCGGGTGAGCAGCCTAAGGCCGCGGATATCATCAAGCTCAACACCAACGAAAACCCATATCCGCCCGTAAAGAGCATTATGGATGCATTGTCGTCCATTCAGGGCGAGCATCTGCGGAAATACCCCCCAGCCACCGCGATTGAGTTCCGAGAAGCAACCGCAAAAGTCCATAGCGTCCAACCCGATCAGGTCATCGCAACAAATGGCAGCGACGAACTACTACGCCTCGCGATCACCTGCTACTGTGAGCCTAATAGCGATTCAAAGAAAAAAGGCGCTCTTGGACTCACTGACCCCACCTACTCGCTCTATAACGTTCTCGCGGACATTCATGACGCCCTAATTGTCTCTATCGACCTCGATGACCAATATCAGATGCCTACTGATTTGGCGGAGCAGTGGAATCGAGCAGGCTGTACATTAGCCATGATCGTAAATCCCCACGCCCCATCAGGCCGTGTGTATGAAATCGATCAACTCAAAATGATCGCCACAGCTTTCAACGGCATCCTCATTATTGACGAAGCCTATGCCGATTTTGCCGATTTCAATGCGCTCGACCTCGTTCGTGAAAACTCTGGCCTCAACAACGTCCTTATCTCACGAACATTCAGCAAAGGCTACTCACTCGCCGGCCTCCGTTTCGGATATGGCATCGCCCCTGCCAGCATCATTGACACACTAAATAAGGCCAAAGACAGCTATAACACCGATTTTATCTCTCAAAAACTCGCGACCGCAGCCATTTTGGCACACGATGATGTCGCAAAAACATGGGATTTAGTAAAATCAGAGCGGTCACGTGTCGAAAATAAACTCATTGGCATGGGTTACCACGTATTCCCCAGTCAAACCAACTTCCTGCTCGCCATCCCACCCAAAGATGCACCGCAGGCGGAGGCAATCTACCGGCAGCTTGCCGAACAGCACATATACATTCGGCACTTCAGCATGGCCAATATGCGTGATAAGATCCGCATCTCAATCGGCACGCCAGAGCAAAACGACACTCTCCTCCAAGCAATGAAAGAACTCAAATGAGCAACCGCACCGCACTAATTGAACGAAAAACAAACGAGACCGAGATCAAGCTCGACCTTGATCTCGACGACTCCGGCTACGAAATGAATACAGGTGTCGGTTTCTTTGACCATATGCTCGATCACATCGCCCGCCATGGCCAAATTGCCCTCAGCATTACCGCAAAAGGTGATCTTCACGTCGATGACCATCACACCGTCGAAGATGTCGGAATCGTCCTCGGTCAAGCCATCGACAAAGCACTCGGTGATAAAAGGGGTATCGAACGCTACGGTTCCTCTGATGTCTGCATGGATGAATCTCTTGCCCGTGTTGCTCTCGACCTTTCAGGCCGCCCTGCGTTTGTCTTCCACGTTGATTTCAAAGGTCATGGCAAAATCGGCACGTTCGACGTACAACTCGTCAAAGAGTTTTTCAATGCCGTCGTCAATAACGCCAAAATGAATCTCCACATTGAAGTCCCTTGGGGTGAGAATAACCACCATATCTCCGAGGCCGTTTTCAAAGCCTTTGGCCGCGCTCTACGCCAAGCCATTGCGGTGACCGGAGACCAAATCCCCAGCACTAAAGGCTCACTCTAAAGCCTTATCGCCAAAATAAGTATATACCCTAGCCTGGTTAAACCGGGCTTTTTATTTGCCACTGTTTAATGAAACTGCTTCTGAAATCATCTCGTTTTTCCAGACTTTTCTGAAATAACTTCGCTAACTTTGACATGAATCATTCGCAAATTACCCCCAGAAAAGGTATAAAATACGCCCAGTCGTGCTGTCTTTATTGACTTAAACATCAGACCGCAAGGCTTTTAACCCTTTGCTAATATGAAACATATGGCAAAGACTTCAGTGGGTTCGCTATTATTAGCTGGGAATTAACACGCGCATGAACGGTCAATCACTCAAAGATTTAGTACCCCGCAGGGATCAACCTCTTCACCAATACGTCAAAGACACGGTTCTTGCCGCAATCGAGTCTGCTCACTTCAAACCTGGCGAACGTATCAACAGCACTCAGGAGCTTTCTCGCCTTCTTGAAGTCTCCGTTGTTACGGTTCACCGCGCTTTACAAGAACTCGTCAGCGCCGGTATCCTCGACCGCCGCCAAGGCCTCGGCACATTCATCGTCGATCAAAATGAACGTGAACGACAACTCAAGCAACTCCTTCGTATAGGTGTTGTCATCCGCTCGCAAGCCATGATTGGTGACCACTATCACGGCCAACTTCTCGAAGGCATGCGTCAAGCCGCCAATAACCACCGTGTCGAAGTCGCATTACTTCATTACGAATCCGACATGTCCAACCCATGCCACGCTTACATCCATATCAACCCAATGCAAAATGAAGTCGCTTACTTCAACTCTCGACTCCCCAAAGAGGCACCCGGCATTGTTCTCGCGGCTAACACCGAAATGAAAAACATCGCCTCCGTCGGCGTCGACAACGTTGATCTCGGCAGGCAAGCAGTCGAGCACCTCTACCAACTTGGCCACCGAAAAATCGCCTATGTCGGCGGACCTCTCATCCTCTCTGACAACTATGACCGCCACGCCGGCTACATTCAAACTTGTAAAAAACTCGGCCTTGGTACATCCGGCGACCACATCCTTCTCTCGCAAAGCAATATCCTCAGCCAAACAGAAAAAACGCAGCTCAGCACAATGTTCGCCTCAAGTAACCGCCCCACAGCGATTTTCGCCTCCGGCTTCTACTTCGCACTCAACGCCTATGAGGTAGCGAACAAGCTCCACCTCTCAGTCCCTGAGAAAATCTCCGTCATCGGGGTCGACGACCCACGCAGCGCAATGTATCTCCTCCCCCCCCTCACCACCATGAAGCAGCCACTCATCGAGACCGGCCACGCCGCCCTCTCTCTACTCGTCGAATACCTCCGTGGCGAAACCCTCCAACTCCAAAATCAAACGCTACGCTCAGAACTTGTCATCCGACAATCAACCTCAGCCCCCCAATAAACCACGCAAACAATAGTCATAGATTTCAATTTCTATGCCCCGATTGTGAAAAATCCATTCACTAGAGCGTGTTTGCATGAGGAGTGATACAATCAAATCATGCGGATTCTGCTCACCAATGACGATGGCATCGAAGCACCAGGTCTGATCGCGCTCTACAACGCCATCAAAGACCTTGGCGATATCCTCGTTGTGGCTCCTGCCACCGTGCAATCTGCCACGAGCCACGCTGTCACATTCCACAAGCCTGTCCCCGTCGAACACAAAACCTACCCTGACTTCACTGGCTACGCCGTTCACGGCCGCCCCGCTGACTGCGTCAAACTCGCCGTCGAAGCCATCTCAGACAAACCCATTGATCTTGTCATCTCAGGCATGAACGCCGGCGCCAACATCGGCATCAACGTCATCTACTCAGGGACAGTTGCCGCCGCACGCGAAGCTGCATTCGAAGGCATACCCGCGATTGCAGTCTCACTGCATATCGGTGACTTTGATAACATCCGCTGGGAACAAGCCGCAATACATGCTCGTGAAGCCATCAAACTCGTCATCGACGGCCCTCGCGACGCTCACTCGGTCATCAACATCAACATCCCAATACTCGACTCCGGCGATCCTCCTGTCGGCATTAAAGCCGTTCCCATTTCTCACGCCCCCATGATCACTCGCTATAAATCTGACTCAGATCCCGATGGCCACGAAACATACGCCGTACATAATGCTATGGAATTCAGCCGAATCGACCCCGACACTGATGTTGATGCGATCTTCCAACGATACACCACCATCACTCCGCTGCACTTTGAATTGACTCATCTGAAACAGCTCAACCATTGGCAAGCACACATCGCAGCACATAAGTCTGGTATACCATCTAGAATCGGCTAGATCACGCTATCCCCGATGATCTAAGCCAACAAGGGCAGGGCCCACAAGGGGAATTTCAGTGCGGTCAATCGTGTCGTTATTCAACAAACTTCATTTGCTGAAACGACCCTATAGCCGATTCTCCCAACTATCGATTTGACTCTGTTCGGGAATGCCAGCTATGCCAGAGCAATCAAAGCCATCCATCACAGATCCTAAACTCGAGCCTATCGAACAGCTCGAAGCGATTCTTTCGACCTCGGATAACCACAAACTCGAATCTTTCGTCTACGAAATCCCCTCCGGCGAAATGGCCCGTACCATCTCGCTACTTGATGAAGAGGATCAGAAAAGCCTCCTCACTCGGCTCCCCGCCGACGCCGCCGCCTGGATCGTCGAAGAACTCTCTCACCAACAAGCCGCCGACATTATCGAGGAACTCCACCCCGATGACGCAGCCGATATTATCGACGAACTACCGTCCGACGAACAGGCCGACATCATCGGCGAACTCGACGACGATGACGCCGAAGCCATTATTGAAAAAATGGAGCCTGAGGAAGCCGAAGATGTCAGGCTTCTATCCAAATACGACAGCGATACCGCTGGCGGCCTCATGGTCACCGAATTCCTCACCTTCCTCGGCGACACCACCGTCGGCGATATGGCCGACAATATCCGTCAAAATGCAGAAGAATATCACGAATACGACGTCCAATACCTCTATGTCGTGAACCCGCAGGAAGAACTCCTTGGCGTTGTTCGCATGCGTGACATGGTCATGTGTCGCCCCGAAGTCAAAGTCAAAGACATCATGATGTCCTCCCCAAAATTTGTTCACGTCAACGACCACCTCGACTTCCTCGAAGACTTCTTCGACGCCATCTTTTTTAACGCCGTTCCCGTACTCGACGAGCAAAACAAAATGGTCGGCGTCCTAAAGCGCGCCGACATGGAAGAAGCACTTGGCGACCGTTCTGAACGCCAACTCCTCCGACTCGGCGGCATCATCGCTGGCGACGAAATGCGTACCATGCCCACATTCCCGCGCGCCGCTCGCCGCCTCGCTTTTCTTGGCCCAAACATTTTCCTCAACCTCATCGCTGCTGGTGTTTTAATCTATTACCAAAATACGATTTCACAGATCGTCGCACTCGTTGTTTTCATGCCCATGATCTCCGACATGTGCGGCTGCTCAGGCAACCAAGCTGTTGCCGTCTCTATGCGCGAGTTAGCACTCGGCCTTGTCCGCCCAACCGACATCTGGCGAACTGTTATCAAGGAAGCTGCGGTCGGCATCATCAATGGCTTGATCCTTGGAATACTGATCGGCTTACTCGCGTGGGGTGTCGGCAGCTTTGACCTTGGCCCACTACAAGGCCAACCCAATATCGCACCAATGCTTGGCCTCGTCGTGGCACTCGCATTCTTCTTCAATTGCATCATTGCCGTCATCATCGGTGGCACGGTTCCACTCGTACTCAAAGGTCTCAAAATGGACCCCGCCATGGCTTCCGGGCCAATTCTCACTACCATCACCGACGTTTGCGGCTTCGCGCTCATCTTCGGCCTCGCCACCTGGCTTATCATTCCATAATTTTCTTGTAAACTGACCCAAGCATGGCAAAGAAAAAAGCTACATCCAAACCCGCCGCAACTGTTGACGCTTCAACGCGCATACTCGTCCTACATGGCCCTGATGAGATGCAAAAGCGCGAGCACCTCACCACTCTCCGCAATGCCCTTGCCAAGCAACATGGTGAAGTTGAGACATTCAACTTCGATTCCCGCACTGCCACACTCGCTGACGTTTTCGACGAACTTCGCGCCTATTCGCTCATGATGACCTACAAAATCGTCATCGTCGAGGATGCAGATCAATTCGTAAAATCTCACCGCGACGCACTCGAACGCTACGCCGACGCTCCCGTTGATCACGCCACCCTCATTCTCCGCGCCAATACATGGCACCGAGGTAATCTCGATAAGAAAATTACCCCAATCGGCGCCATTATCAAATGCGAACCGGCCACCCAAGCCCAAGCCATCCAATGGGCCGTGAAACACTGCAAAAAACAGTACAAAACCGAAATCGATCGCCCCGCCGCTCAACTCCTCGTTGAGCGTCTCGGCCCAGACCTGCTCATGCTCGACACAGAGCTCGGCAAACTCTCACTCATGACCTCATCCCCCGACCAACCCATCACCGCCCAACTCGTTGAACAAACGACCCAAAAAGGTTCTGACGAAGAAGCTTGGGCCATTCAGGAAGCGATCCTCGACGGGATCGTCAACAATACCCCTGGCAAATCCATCGAAATGCTCCACGAACTCATCGATCTCTCAGGGAAGCCTGATGTTCTGGTCATGTATTTCGTTGCTGATCTGATGCGAAAATTCGCCAATGCGCGTTCCATGAAGCTCGCTAAAATCCCCGATGCCACCATCGCCAAACAACTCAAACTCTGGGGTCCTCGCCAACAAAAATTTTTCCGCGCACTCTCCATCCTCGGCTCAAAGCCCGGTGCGATCGCGACTGTCTTCGACAACGCCGTTCAAATGGACAAACGCTCAAAGTCTGGCCTTGGCAATGCTCTCAGCAACCTCGAAACTTTTACCTTCAAGCTCGGTGCCCTCTAAACACCCATTTCTCTTCTACGCATCTTGCTCACACATTTTCCTTTTGTGGACTTCTGTAAAAGATAGACGCGGGGCTGGATCTTCAGCTATCATGCTCCTTATTCATTTAAGTAATTGAAACCAATCGTTTTCAATGATGACTTAAACGTCGCTTTCAAGCTCACGGACGAGCCACGCTGACCATCATCAGCCTTTTGCAGGAGGCATCATGTTGCGACCTTTTCGCCACACATCCGTAAACATTTTGGCCGCGCTGCTCATCATCACTCTCTTCCTTCCCGCTTGTACTGCGCCATATTCAAGCAAGAAACAGAACTCACTCTCCCAATCCGAGATCGACAAACTCAAAGAAATTTCTAGTTTTGTCGAGCAACTCAAAGCTCAGCCGCAACTCGCCGAACAGCCCATGCCCACACAACCCGCTCCCCCACTCACCACTAATATAAAACCATCTCAACCTAATCCATCACCCCAGCAAGCAAACCAAGCCCCCATAGTTGAAGAGCCCACAACACCGCCTGTTGCTATCTCAGTTGACCTTAAAAACCCACTCGCAGGCCTCGAACAACAAGAAATCCTCTCTGAACTCATCCGCCGCAGCCGAGAAGAAAATTCACCAGCCCTGCAGAAAGCAATGCTCGCAGCATCGCTTTCCCTCCTTGATCAAAATCAGGAGATGGATTGGTCAATCACAACAAAACTCTCCCCGAACCAAAAGCGCATGGTCGAACGCTATCACGCCATGCTCCTGGCCCTCTATTCCCAAGCTGCCGATTCAAAATATAAACTCGATCGCGCGAAAATTGACCTTCAGCTCAACTCATTGTTTGGCAACCAGCCACTCAATATCACCACAGCCAAACTCATCTACTCCGTCCTCAGCTACGGCGTATACAAACCATTCGAATCAACCACATTCCTCGCAGGCAAAGATAACCGCCTCGCTCTCTACTGCGAACTCGATAACTACAAAATCAATCAAACCCCTAATGATCAATACGAGGCCAATCTCAAGCAGGAAATCTCCCTCTACGACTCCAACGGCTATCAGGTCTGGAAACACGAAGCCAAACGCATCAAAGACGTCTGCCGCAATCCACGCCGCGACTTCTACACCGCCATGAAATTCACTCTACCCGCACGCATCGGCGTCGGTAAATTCCGCCTTAAAATCCGCATTACAGACGAAAATAACGACGCTGTCGCTGAAACCTCAATCCCCATCAGCTTCGTTGCCAACTATAAAGTTAATTCCGTTCTTGAATCCAAAAAATAATTGGATTTCATTGCAACGTCGGAAATATGATTGTTTATGTCATTCCAGTCCGACAAACCTTGTGAGTAAACACGATGAATATCAAAGAAAAACTCGCCGAACTCGGCTACGAACTACCTGCCCCTCCCAAAGCTGTTGCCGCTTACGTCCCATGGCAGATCTCTGGCAACACACTCACCCTCAGCGGCCAAATCCCCATGAAAGACGGCCAGCTCACCGCAACAGGACAAATCCCCTCTCGATGCTCACTCGAAGACGCACAAGCAGCAGCAGCTCAATGTGCCGTTAACGGCCTCGCCGCAATTGCAGGCGCACTCGATAACGATTGGAATCGCCTCGTCAAAATCGTAAGACTTGGCGTTTTCGTCAGCTCTGACGCCAACTTCTCCGAGCAACATCTCGTTGCCAATGGCGCCTCAGAACTCCTCGCAAAAGCTCTCGGCGACAAGGGCATTCACGCTCGATCAGCCGTCGGCGTCTCCGCACTACCGCTCGATGCAGCAGTCGAAGTCGAATTTACTGTTGAAATCAAATAATTTTCTCTATTTCGGCCAGTCAACCCACTTCAATCACGCAAAGACACACCGCAAGCAACCTGCTCACTTGCAAATTGGAAAATCGCCATACTTTTCGCGTTTTTCCGCACTTTTTAACCCTCGTAAAACTGACCCAATAGCATAGAATGACACTTAGAGGTGCTTCAGCCTCTTCAACATCGTATATTTGGTGAGAATTTTACTGGACTTACAGCGCTTAGCACTTGACGAAAGTCCGATTCTCTAAGACACTTGTGGAGACTTAGGTCTCGTTAATCAGGACTGGACTAAGGCCGTTCCCCAACACTCCCTCGAACGGCCATTGACATTCAGCATAACCTGGAGTTTGCATATGGCACGTGCACGTAGCGGCGGTGGAGGCGTAGTAGTAGCTTTAGTCTGCTCAGTTCTAGCCACAATTATTTTCGCTTTCATTTCTCTCTTCCTCTATGTCCAAAAGGGCAATGTTACGGAAGAAATGGAGAGCGCTCAGAAAGAGCTCAACCAGTTCGTCACTAAAGGCGAAAGAAGCCGCGATGAAATCGCCGCTCTGAAATCTGGCTCCGGCAGCGTTATTTCAAAGCTACTTGATCAAAAGGCTAATCTTGATTCTCAAGTTCTTGCCTCACAAGGCAAAATCGCTGAACTCAACGCCAAGCTCAAAGCAGCTTCAAAAAACATCGAAGATGCTGAAGCTTCAAACAAACGCTTCTCAAACATGGCGCAGCAAGCAGCAGCTCAACGCGACCAGACCAAAAAAGATTACAACGCTGCTCAGTCACAGATCAGCGGCACAATCGCCAAACACGACAAATTTGCCAAGGACCAATACGACCGCATCGATCAGATGGGTGCCCAGCTCCAAGGCCAAATGAAAGACACGCGTTCAGAGCTTCAAGGCAGAATTGCCGAGCTTACACGCAAAAATGAATCGCTTACCTCGGAAGTTAAACGCCTTCAAGGTGAACTTAACGCTGGTAAAGAGTACGGCGACAACTCTGTGGCAATCACCTCTGCTGACGGCCAAATCTCTGGCGTCACAGAACAAGACACCAACCTCGTCTACATCAACCGTGGTTACAATAACCGCATCCAGCTCGGTATGACCTTTGAAATCTTCAACGCTGGCGAACTCATCAAGCTCAACGATTACGATGCACTTCGCGGCAAAGCAACCATCGAAGTCATCAAAGTCGACGAAAACAGTGCTACCGCTCGCATCGTTCGACTTAACCGCGGCAAGGCTGTCACCTCTGGTGATCAGATCGTCAACGCAGTCTACAACCCATACGTTGGCCAGAAGTTCTACGTCTACGGCGACTTCGACATCAACGGCAAAGGTGCGACAACCCGCGAAGACCACAAGCAAGTTCTCAGCATGATCGAGCGTTGGGGCGGCACACTCACCAGCAAGATCACTGCTGACATCGACTTCCTCGTCCTCGGCGAAGAGCCTGAAGTCCCCGCACCGCTCACCGACAACATCACTGACCCTGCTCAAATCGAACTCATCGTGCAAGCTCAGAAAGACTACGAAACCTACCAGGAACTCGTCGGTCAAGCCCGCACACTCAAGATCCCAGTACTCAACCAAAACCGCTTCCTCGCCCTCGTCGGCTACTACCAGCGCTAAATCTAATTCATAACATTTACAAAGGCAGGATGACTCATCATCCTGCCTTTTTTCTTTCCACATCTGACGACTTCATCAATCGCAGCACCACATCACCATCGAATCAGCTAAAATATCCACCTGCATGGCACGTAACCAAAGCAAATTCACTAACTGGTATCAATACATGGCCGCTCGCCTCGCCGCCATGGGACTCACCATGTTTGATGCCGATCGCAACCTACGTACTGCCACTGAACTCTCAAAGTACTTCTATCTCATCGACAAACGCCACAGAGAGCGTGCTCGTAACTCCATCGCCATCGCTTTCCCAGACTGGTCCCCCGAACAAGTCGACCATGTCACCCGCGAGTCATTTCAACATTTCCTCCGCCTTGCGCTTGAGGTTATCCACACCCCGCGTGAAATTCAGCACGATACCTGGGCCGATCGAATCACCGTCCGCAACATGGGCCCAACACTCGAAATCCTCAATGCACGCCAGCCCGCCATCATGCTTACCGGGCACATAGGCAACTGGGAAGTCCTCGGATACTACCTAGCCATGCTTGGCTACGACATTGATGCCATTGCCCGTCCCATCGACAATCCCCTCATCAACGATTGGCTCCTCGGCATCCGTGAGGCCAAAGGCATGCGAATTATCACCAAATTCGATGCCACCGAACGAATGCTGCAAGTCCTCAATGCCGGTGGCACACTCGGCTTTATCGCCGATCAAAACGCAGGTGACAAAGGCCTATTCGTCCCATTCTTCGGCCGACTCGCCTCCACATACAAATCCATCGGCCTCCTTGCCATGAACCAGAACATCCCAGTCATCTGCGGCTACGCCCACCGAGATACCCCCGGTTTTTCCTTCGAAATGGGCGTCGTCGACACGATCTACCCCGAAGATTGGGCCAATCAACCCGATCCCTTATACTACATCACCGCACGATACTCACGCGCACTCGAAACCATGGTCCGCATGCGACCTGCTCAATACCTCTGGATGCACCGCCGATGGAAATCTCGCCCTAGGCACGAACGCCTCGGCAAGCCCCTACCCAAAGCCCTACAGCGCAACATCGAATCCCTCCCATGGATGACCCCCAAGGAAATGGAAATCCTAAAACACCCCCCCGTTTCCAACCCTGCCTGATGTGTCTCAGGCACCACGAATCACGCGAATTTGCACCAATCCACACCACTCAGTCGATGCTTTAAACAGCAACTCATTTATTTTTTCACGCTTTTTCACGTTTTTTCGCCCACCAAACACGACACTAACCTATTCAGTGGCCGACAATTAGAGTAGTTCGCGTGATGATTGCCTTAATAACCTTAACTGCATCCAGCAGCAGGCTAACCAAAGCAAGATATTTAGTATAAAGATCTAAATATCATCGAAATGCTATTTCGCAAAACGCTCTTAAACTTGCAACAACAAAAACGCTCGCTTGACCGCGTTTTTACTTGACGTAACAATCTGTGTACGGATTCACGCCCCAAGCGCGTCATCCGCTCATTCGATAAGGAAATCAAACATGCTCGAAGATGAACAACTAAGACTCGAAGGACGCAAGATCCTCATCGTCGATGATGACTACGAAGTCCGCGCAGCCATCGACAACGCACTCCAAGCCGAAGGCGCTCTCACGCAATCCTGTGGCGACGGCAACTCCGCCGTTAGAATCTGCGAAGTCGATCCGCCAGAACTCGTCATTCTCGACATGATGCTTCCCAAACGCTCCGGCTTCCTCGTTCTCGAAAAAATCAAACGCTTCGAAAACGCACCTCGCGTTGTCATGGTCACCGCCAACGAAGGCCGCCGCCATCAACAGTACGCAGAAGCGCTTGGCGTTGACGGCTACATGCTTAAGCCTGTCCGCCTCGAACGCCTCATCACCCTCGCTCAGGAACTCATTGACGCAATGCCGCCAAGAGAACCTGTCGCCGACTTTGATGACGACGCAGACTACGAAGCAGACGAAGAATAATTCACGTTATTCGAATCCCAACAAGCTCACAAAAGCTCAGGTCGCAACCTGGGCTTTTGTCATTTTTGTCACGCTCGGTTCCATTACATGTAAGAACATCTGTTCGCTGGCTTGCCATAAATTAAAAACACACAAAAAATCGCTCCAGTTTTCTTAATTTGCCCAATTCCACGGTTTTCGTGAACGCCATCATCATTTATACTGTACCCATTGTTGTAACGTCACTCGGATCAATGATTTGGAGCCAATCTCCTTCTCCCCGTTTGACCGTGTACCACAATCACACCCGCGGCTTTCCGCCTACTCCACGCCGCTCCCTTGTGGCCAGCCCCCCATGCCTGCCACATTCCAACCTTCTCTTCAATCACAAAGCATCGCCCTCTGGAGGCAAACCCATGCTTTTTTCTTTCAAACGCTCTCTTGTTCCCCTCGCTTCTTTTTTCCTCGCAGCGTTCCTGCTCACGAGTTCTACCTTCGCCGAAAATCTCATCGTCGAAATGATCGATGGCACCATCCACAAAGGCGAAAAAGTCAAAGACGCCGACAAAGTCCTCATCATCAACATCACCGGCCAAAAAATTCCGCTTCAGAAGAAGCTCATCAAAAATGTCACCATCGCAAAAACACCTGAAGAAATCTACATCGAAAAACGCCTCGACATTAAAGACGATGACTTCAACGCTCGTATGTCGCTCGCATATTCGATGAATGACATCAAAGCATATGCCATCGCAAAACGTGAACTCGATGCGATACTCAAAGATAAACCCGGACACGGCCCCGCAAAACGCTTACTCAAAGTCATCAACACACGCCTCGCAATGCAACAACACAAAGCCGCGCAAGCAACCAAAACCGCAAAGAATAAGCCTGAAACCGCTGAGAAACCAAAACCTAATTCCCGCTCAAAAAACCAAATCGAGCGTAGCCAACTCATCTCTGATGAAGACATGAACCTCATTCGGCTCTGGGAGCTCCCCGCCGATCTCGATGCCTATAAACCACGCATCAAAATCCCACGCGAAAATATCGATAAACTCTTCGAAAAATACAACGCCGAAGAGGCTGTCCCCAAAGGCAAGCGTGAACGCTCCCGCTTCTATGGCAAGAAGGGCTACAAACAAATCGACCTCTTCTTCGAACTCGGCGCTCGCGAACTCTACCGAGGCATCGAAATCTTCGACGATCCTCCCGCTTTCAAATATTGGCGACAAAAGCTCAACGCTTCCTACGCCAGCAAGTATTTTAAAAAATATTTCAACAACACAACCATCCCCGGCCTCATCCTCTTCGACCGCCGCCCACACGACGAACTCGAAGCCTACTCAAACTTTTTCATCCTCACCCAACTCGAACGCGACGGCATGCCCCTCATCAACCGCGCAGATCCCGAAAAATCAATACTCTTCCAATGGGGCCTCCCCCGTGACGTCGCCGAATACCCAGCTCCAAAAGTAACCGGCTGGAGACCTTTCTTCAGGGGCAAAGAAGACCAGAGATTCATCGACGCAATCTATTGGATCAAAGGCCTCTACCAGGAACTCCCCGTCCCTGACTATGGCGTCAAATACTCACCACACTCTCCCGCCTCACCTAAACCAACACCAAACAACAACTAAGCCTCAATCGGCTCACTGTTTATAACTTTTAATTCAGCGTAATCGTTTTAAATGCCCCGTTTTTCGGCTATCTTATTAGGACGTTTACCATCCGCCAATCGCGGCTTCATATGAGGATTGACACGTGCGTAAGACACTGATCATGTTAAGTTCGTTAGCCCTGTCCGGTCTCACCATCGTTGGTTGCGATCAACAGGCCGCTCAGACCGCAACAGCTCAAGAAAATCTCGACAAAGCTATCGCTCAAATCAACGTCGCAGACAATAGCTACGACCCCAATAAAAGCGTAGGCATCCCATTCGACGAGTTCCGCAACATTGAACTCGCCAAAGCACTCAAAGACCTCTCAAAGGTTCAGAAAGACGGTGCCGATTACCAAGTCGTCGCAGCCTCACAGCTAAAAGCCGACATCCTCCTCTCCAACGCACGCTTCGAACTCGATAGCGCCAAAAAGCTCTTCGCAAAGATCGGCCCTAAAGCCGCTTCACTGCTTCGCTACGTAGTCGCCGTCGATGACGCTGAATCCACCGTCAAAGACATCGATACTTCCATCGACGTCTCACCAATCGTTAACACCGCTTCCGCTGAAATCAAAATCCAGCAACAGCGCATCAGCCAACTCGCGATTGCTGCAAAAGAAGTCCAATCCAAGCTCAATGCCATCGACAAGAAAAAGCAAGCTTACCTCGATAATTCTCAGACTCACTTCGCAAACGCACGTGAACTGAAAAATAAAGCTTTCAAAGTCACCGGCGATATGGCTTACAAACTCGAAGCTGAAGCTTCCGCAGAACTCCGTAAAGCAAACGAAGCGTCTGCCGAATCCGACAAGCTAACCGCTGCAGCCGAACGCCTTCAAGTCGCACTCTCACTCAATGCCACCGAAACCCAAGCCGCAACCAATGTTGTCAATGAACTCAACGCAGGCAAAGAAGCCGCCAAAGTGGCCTCAAACGCCAGCAAACAAAACCTCGAAGATGCTGTCCGTCAACGTGATGACCTTTACGAATCATTCCGCCAGGAATTCAATAAGATCACGACCGACTATGCTCAAGATGTGAATAAGGGTTTTGACGCCGCCATCGAAAGCGCAACCGCTTCCATCGCTGCTCTCCAGCAAGCCTCCAGCAAAGCGTCTTCATCAAGCCGTGCTCAGGTTCAAAACGACCTGCTCATCGCTTACTGTGCATTAGCCAACATCCTGTCCGAGCAGGCATCAGCCGCCGCGTCATTCGCCGAAAACATTGCTGTCATTATCGACAACAACAACGGTTCAAACACCTCGATCTCCTCAGAAGAACTCGCTTTCGTCAGAGAGATTTACAACAACATCTCTAACAAGCAAGTTCAAATCCTCAAAGACGCTGAGCAAGCCATCCAAGATGCACGCGAGCAATTTGCTTCCGTCACATCCGACAATGCCGGCCAATACGACGCCGAAATCAAATCCTACGAAGTTCGCATCGAAAACGCAGTACTTCAATAGACCCTTCAACGGTAAACTCAAAAGGCATCGATTCATTTCGATGCCTTTTTTTTATGCCATCCCTAACCGCTACTCACCCTTCCCATACCCCAACAACCTTAGAGCATTAAACACCACCACCACCGTCGACCCTTCATGCAGCACAACCACCGGCCCAATCTCCAAGCCCGACATGGCCGCCGGAATTAATATCCCCACCATTCCCAAACTAATCCATAAGTTCTCTCGCACGATCACCTTTGCTTTCCGCCCCAGCCCTACAGCCGTCGGCAACCCTCCCAAACGATCTGACATCAGTGCCACCTCCGCCGTCTCTAACGCCACATCACTCCCCGCCGCTCCCATCGCAATCCCAACCCCTGACCTTGCCATCGCAGGCGCATCATTCACACCATCACCCACCATTGCCACAACCTCTCCCCCCGTCCCCAATCGCTCCACGGCTCCCACCTTATCCTCTGGAAGCAGCCCCCCCATCACTTCATCAACCCCTACCGCTTGCCCCACTGCCTCAGCCACCCGCTCATGATCCCCCGTCAACATCACCTGCCGTTTAACGCCCATCTCCCTCATCATCGCTACAACCACCTTAGCCTCCTCACGGGCCTCATCCATCACACCAAGCACACCCAAATATCGCTCCCCCTTCTTCACCACCATCGTTGTTCGCCCTCCGTCACTCAGCCGCCCAACCTCACGCTCTACCTCCGCCTTAGCCTCGCCGCCTACCTCCTCAAACATTCCCAGCTTGCCAACCATCACAGCTTCACCATCAATTACACCCTTCACCCCAAAACCTGTCACACTCTCCGCCTCTTCCACCTCTACGCCATCGCCACCATCTAATCGATGATTAGCCCCTTCAACAACAGCCATCGCCAGCGGATGGCCGCTCTCTTTCTCAACGCCCATTGCCACCGATAAGAGTTCTCGCTCACTCACACCTTCACAACTCACCACATCCACCAGCCGAGGCTCACCCTTCGTTAACGTCCCCGTCTTGTCATACGCAACCACATCCACCTCACCCAACGCCTCAAGTGCTCCACCACCTTTTATCAGTATCCCACCTCGCGCCCCCCTTGCAATTCCAGACAACACCGCACTCGGCGTAGCAATCGCTAACGCGCACGGACTCGCTCCCACCAGCACCGCAATCGCTCGATACAAACTCACATCAAACCCCTCATCAATCACCACCCATGCAAACAACAGCATCACCACAAACCCGATCACACACGGCACGTACACACGCTCAAACCCCGCAGTCAGCAACTCAGTTCTCGATCGCTTCCCTTGAGCCTCTTTCACCATTCTAATCAGCCGAGACAACGTTGAATCTCCCGCCGCCTTACTCACAACAACCGACATCGACCCGCGACCATTAATCGTCCCCGCAAAAACCAAACTCTCCTTCCCAACCCGATCAATCATCTCAATCACACGACTGGAACGTTCACCACCATCCACCTCATAAGCAACCTTCTCAACCGGCACGCTCTCTCCCGTCACCGCAGCCTGATCAACCTCACTCCCCCCCTCCACGACAACCCCATCAACCGCGATCCGCTCGTCCGGTCTGACCTTCACCAAATCCCCCACCACAATCTCTTCAATACCCACCTCGACTTCTTGACCATCTCGGATCACCCGCGCAAACGTCGGCGTAAGCTCAGCCAAACTTTCTATCGCACGCTTAGCCCGCCCCATCGCATAATGTTCAAGTGCATGCCCCAAACTAAACAAAAAAAGTAAAAATGCACCATCCCCATATTCACCCAAATACGCCGCCCCCCCCGCCGCCACCAGCATCAAAAAATCAATCTCAAACCGCCCGCCGCTCACACTTTCAATCGCTTCTTTCAGCGTATACCATCCACCAAAATAATAAGCTCCCAGCACCCACACCAACCCCACCCATTCTGGCAATCCAGTCAGCCACCATAGCAGCGCTCCCACCACCAAACACACTCCAGACGCTATCGCATAGATCAACTCCGAATTCTCACCCAACCATCCCCCATGCCCTGCCACACCAGCATGATCATGGTCACCACAACACACCCCACCCCCACTCACACCACCACCCCGATCATGTCCGCTGTGGTACTGCATACCTTTATGAAAAACCATCATTGTTTAAACTTTCGATTGCTCATTCGTTCTTCGACAATAGTCATCGCATCAATCGCATACCTCATCCATCGACACCACGCGCATAACAACATCAACCGCTCGATTACCAAACCATCAAACGATCCAATACTCTTCTAGTTAACACTACATTAATTCTATCCCCAAATATCAGCACAAGAATTACCTCAACACTCAAATCTGGCCCTACTGTATTATCCGATAACACAGACCAATCACCACCGATGACTTGGGCAATCCCGCAACTGAATATCATAACTCGACCATGTTGAGAACAACCCAATTGATATGTAAAACGCCTGTGTATGTCGCCAATAGCCGTGAGCTATTCAATAGTCACACATAGAAAACTTCAAATACTCTATAACATCGTATATTTTATTATATCTCATTACATATAAAATGAGCATCGCATTAGCACTTCACACAGCCTCGCGACACCCATCCACTTGAATTCAATTTGATCATTGTATTGTTAAAAAATCACCATCACGATCTTGTTGAATTTGTCCCTACTGGCTTATTTCAATAGTTTCGCGAGCCTCAATACCACGGCTTGAAGTCCCAATTTGCAACTCAAATTTTCCTTGTCCAACATCCATCACTTGCTTACTCTGATTCCAACTTGCAAGCCTCTCGACGGGAATCTCAATACTAACTTCTTCTGTCTGTCCCGGCTTAACTTCAACTCGACCAAACCCAACAAGCTTTTTAATCACATTCTGTTTCGTAGGATCTAAGTCTCGAGCATAAATCTGAACCACATCAGCACCTGCCACATCACCTGTATTTCGCACGTTCAAACTCACCAAGATTGTATCATCCTCAGCCAATCGATCACTCGATAGCTTGACGTTTTCATAGCTAAAACTGGTGTAACTCAAGCCATGCCCAAACGGAAATTGCGGCATCGCAGTGGAGTACTGATACGTTCTGCCTTTTGTAACATCGTAATCATCTAAATGCGGCAATTGCTCCACAGACTTAAACCAAGTCATGGGTAAGTGACCCGATGGATTCGACTTGCCAAGCAACAAATTCGATAGTGCATACCCACCCTCTTGCCCCGGGTACCAAGCATGCAGAACAGCAGGAACATTCTCAAACAGCCACGGCTCAGTAATAATCGTGCCGCCATTCAAAACAACAATCACATTCTTTGTTTTGGCCAACCATTTCCGAAGCGATCTCATCTGGATTTCAGGCAACGATAGATCCTCATGATCAACAAATTCACGAGCTATCTGTAGATTAAATCCACACACAAAAACAACAACCGTTGAATCCGGCTCCTCAATTTTATTCTCTTCTGGCTTTTCTTTTAGCGACCACATCAAATGCGAGCTCGCTTTACCGCCATTATCGAAGAACTCAACTCTCAAAGGGTAAGCTTTTCCAGCCTCAAGATTCACAGGTGTAGCGTCCACGACCCGAGCCGCCCCCCGCCTCCATTCATTGATGATCTCCTGACCATCAAGCCAAACCCGCATGCCGTCATCAACTTTAACACTGATTTTATACTCACCACTAACATCTGGCACAAGCGAACCCGACCAGCGAACAGCAAACTGTGGCTGCGGCACTTCTGGATCGATATTCTCAAGAGGTTTCTCCCATTCCCTGTCAATTGACGGGTCAAGACGAACAGCTTGAGGCACACCTTGAACAGCCGTCCCTCTAAAATACTCTGCTTTTAAACCTGTTTCTCCTTCAAAGCCCACTGGTGGCCGCAGATTACTATTTGGAATCGGCACCGGCTCAGAAAAATTCATCCATACTTCAAGTTCAACATCGACATCCTTCGCCGCCTCTTTTAGCGCACCATAGACCGTCGAAACACGCCGCGTCGGCGTACCGCTATATCCGCCAAGCTCACCAACATTACCATAAGGCCCCGCCACAATAATTTTTTTTATCTTCCTACTACCCAATGGCAGCAAAGCATTACCTTTGACTGGCTTATTCTGAAGCAGAACCGTACCCTTTTCAGCAATCTCCTGCGCAATCGCCAAATGCTCATCACTGCCGACAACAGACATCGGCGTGTTCTTGTATGGGTTACTAGAATCATCAATGATCTGTCCCAATTGCATACGCGTCGTCAAATTCTGAGTAATCGCACGATCAATCGCTCCATCTGTTATTAGCCCTCGTTCAATCGCATGACCAAGATACTTGTATAACAAATCCGTACCCATTGCATTAAGATCAACCCCCGCATTAATCATCAACGCAATCGCCTCAGCATAAGTCTCTACATATTTATGACGCGTTACTAAAAATTTTGGAGCACCAACATCGGTCACAACCGTACCGTGAAACCCCCACTCATTCCGCAGCACATCTGTCAGCAACCATTCATTCACCGTGCAAGGCACACCATTCACACCATTGTACGCCGTCATAATTGACTGCGCATCCGCCTTCTGAACCGCCTCGCGATATGCCGGCATGTAATAATCACGTAATACAGACTGTTTAATCTGCGGCGAAGAGAACTCACGATTATGCTCAGTATTATTCGCAATAAAATGCTTAATCGTCGCGATCGTTTGATAATACTCAGGATGCGTACCCTGTATCCCCTTAACAAACGCAACCGCCATTTCCGAAGTTAAAAACGGATCCTCACCATACGTCTCATCATTCCTTCCCCATCGCGGATCACGAGCCATATTGATCGTTGGACTCCAAATCGTTAACCCCTCATAGCGTCTTACCTTTCCAGGCGATTCATGATATTTCGCCCGCGCTTCCTGACCAATCGCTGAGGACATGTTATAAATCAACTCCGGATCCCACGTGCTGCCCATCGCAATAGAAACCGGGAATTGAGTTGCCCGACCATTTCGAGCCACTCCATGTATCGCCTCGTTCCACCAGTGGTGCCGTGAAATCCCAAACCGATCAACACTTTTTGAATCCATACCAAAAAGTGCAGCCTTTTCTTTCAATGTCATCTGCTCAACAAGCTGGCGAGCATTCTCATAGCATTTCTCTTGAAATGCTTTGCGTTGCTTGAAAATCTCTTCCCACTTCGCCTGATCATTCAACGGTATTTGGCCGCTAAAAGTCTGTTCCTCAGCGTGAATATTACTGGTGAATATTCCTATCGTGAATAACGCAATGAATAGATTCTTGACCACGTAAATAGTTCCCATTGAAATTAATGATCAACCTTTAATGATGCTATCGCGCCTTCAATGCACACGTACATATACCTTGCGAGTATATTTCTACCGCAATATTTGTCATGCATAATGAAATACATATCGATACTCAACCAATGCATTTCATCATCAAATTAAATCCTATGATTAATTTCAATGTTTACCATGCTTGTAGCCCAACAATGTATTGCCCGCCTCACATGATAAATGCCTTCACAATCCAATCCATAGTCAACATAAATCTTAACTTACCCCCAACCTCATAAATACACTCACAAAACAGCAATTCATATGAATATCATTCATTGTACATTCTACCGTTAACGATAAATTATTATCTTCGACCACCAACTGAATCCATAGCGAACACATCCACGCTGAAAACGAATCATTGCAATGATTTGAAACCAAAACAGACATCTTTTAGTCAATATATATCGCTAAACAGATCTATTACTACAGAGTAAACAACAAGATCAATGTGCGTTGACATTCATATTAATAACAACACATTCAAAATTTAAACTATCGTCTTATAAAGTAAAGATAGTTTTATGTCAGCAACAGGAAATATTTTTTCCTGCGTAAGGTGATCAATAACATCAATTAAAATTTTTCTAAGTGTAACTAAAAAACTATCGAATCGATTCTTGCCCGACTGCTTTCTTCATCGCCGCCATCTTATCCAGCGTTTCCTCATATTCCTCACGCGGCACGCTATCCGCCACAATCCCACCACCAACCCAATAATCCAATAATCCCTCCCCACCCTCATCCATCTCGATCATCGCCGTCCGGATCGCAATATTCAGCAGCATCTGATCGCCGCCGATCATCCCCATCGCCCCCGTATACGCGCACCGTCTCGCCCCCTCAAGCTCCTCAATAATCTCCATCGCTCGCACTTTTGGCGCCCCCGTAATCGAACCACCAGGCATCGCCGCACGAAGCAGATCCGCCACATCACACTCCTCCCGCAACCTTCCCACAATCGTTGCCACCCCATGATGCACCGTTGGATGCGTCTCGATCTCCCGCCCGTTCAATACCCGCACGCTCCCATAGCGGCACACCCGCCCCAAATCATTCCGCATCATATCCACCACCATATTAAGCTCAGCCCAATCCTTCACACTATCCGCCAACTCACTCGGACAAACACTCGCGGGCCGCGTCCCCTTAATCGGCCTCGTCACTATTCCCCCCTCTTTCAGCTCATCATCCAGACCGACCTCCAAGAAAAGCTCAGGCGACATACTTACTAACACGCGCTTAGATCTATCCGCCGTCAAGCATTCCATATACCCTCCATACCAACTCGGCGAAGCATCCAGCATATCCAGATACAAACCCCGTGACCCCTTCAAGCCCCCCTTAAAAGCAGCACTAAAACGCTGCGCCACATTCACCTCAAATACATCACCCGCCTCGATATAATCCAGCGCCTTCCGCACATTCGCCTCATGACCATTTCGATCGACATCACCCACAAACTCGCCAACTTCATATTCCTTCCCCCGATTTTCTCCATCATCCCCACATTCAAACACATCCTTCACCCATCCCGGCAAGTCCTCCTTCCAATCACCGCATCCATACCACTCGCCACCACCATCCTCATTCATCTCATAAACTAACCATCCGCTGCACCGATGCATCACACCAGCTTCCCATCCCCGATCCCGCGCCCCCGTGCTCGGCAAATCCTCTACCCACCGCCCCAATTCATAACCCAAATACCCCATCCAAATTCCCTGCTCCGTAGGCCCTTTTTCGCCGCACATCACATCCCGCAATCCTGAAAACGGATCATCTTCATTCCCCTCCAAAACCTCAGCCACCTCACCCTCGCGCATCCACACATGCCGCCCCGCGCCCCGCTCCCCTTCACCACTTCGCATTTCGTCCTCTACAAATCCCCATCCTTCATCCGCCGTTGCCACCACACACCGCCGCGCCCACCGTTTATCAAAACGCCCAGAACTCAAAACCAACAACCGCCTCTCAGCAGGCCATCCGCGCACAACATCCTTAAGCCCAATCCCATCACCCATCTCAAGTAGCAAACCATTTTCAAGCATCGCACCAATCATACCCATTTCCCCCCGCCACACACCTCACCCCCCCAGCCACCTCAACACACACACCAGCACTTATATATGCCCCACGCGTGAAACTCATCTCAGCTTAGCTTCTCCACAAAATATAAATGCGACACACCCACGACCGCCGATCGAGGGAAATCTTACAGCTCAAATACATGCAACACACATGCATGCGTCATTGACACCTCCATATTCTTTCCAAGCTAGTCGCAAACCGCGCGCACAAAGCCAAAATCAGCGTTCACAAATCGATCATTTCCCGTCCATTTCGCTTTTTTTTAATCGTAAATGCACCATTTTGGCTCAAAACACCCTCATTTCGCGCCTAAAAATCGCTTCAAATCACCTGATTTGATCCAATTGTGCGCACAGATGTGCCGCTCACATCCTCTTTCTTCTGTATGCATACACATATTTTGCATTACCGATCCTTAATTTAACATAATCGATCATTTCACTTTTCAATATCAACCCATTTCTTTGCGTATTAATTTCAATATTGTGCGCGCTTCCCCAACTTGTCACCCGACCTAACCTCGCTGACAATACTCCCTAATGAACGATTCACCCATCTATCGATTCCTTGAGCCCGACGCACCCGCACCGCTGCGAAACCTGCTATCGCTGCTGCTCATCCTTTTTGTTTGCACCATACCGCTGCTCATGTCGCTCTCGCGCGCCGATTCCAATCGCACGATGGAAAATATCACCGTCCTCTCATCGCAAGAAACCTGGATGCGTTGGCATGGCACGGATCACATCGCTGCCGAACCAGATGCGTATCTCATTCCCACACGTAACAGTGTGCCGCGATTTGAGAAACCGCCGCTCACGGTTTGGTTGAATCTCCTTGCATATACAGGACTTAAACCCGGCCAAGATATGATGGGCGAAGAAACAGTGGCGGGATCGCCACAGGACATTATTTATCGCTCGCGGCTTGTCGCGGTTGCATCAAGTCTGCTTTTACTTGTGGGGGTGTTCTGGATCGGGCTAAATCTGGGGGATCATAAATTTGCGATCATTGCCACCCTGGCAACCGGGACGATGTGGTTTTTTCAAAAACAAGCGCGTATCGGTTCTTATGACATCGAATTGGCAGCCTTCTCGGCGATGTCGGTCGCATCATTGATTGCTGCGATCAAACCGTTTCGACCTACACCCAAAATCACAAAAACACTTATTTTCACAGCACTTTCTGGATTTTTTGCTGCCGCTGCGGTCATGACCAAGGGATGGCCGCTGGGGATTCTATGGTCGTTTGTGCCAATTATTACGACGATTATTCTGACGCCGAAACATCGTTTGCGATCGACGTTATTGCTGGTCAGTGCGATGATCGTTGCGGTCGCGATTGCGGCTCCGTGGTTTATTTATGCTTTGATGCATTACCCGGAAGCAGCTCAAACTTGGTGGGGTGAATACAAGGCTTCACGGCAAGAATATCAGATCCCCGTTTATTACTTCGGATTACTTGGGCTTGTGTTGCCGTGGTCGCTGTTCCTGTTCGGCTCGTTTTTCCAGCCATATGTCAGAGCAGGGGGATTGGATCGGCGTAAGTTGTTGGTGCCGTGGCTGTGGTTCATGGTGCTGTTTGTGATCTTGTCGATTCCGGGCGCGAAGCAGCAGCGATATATTTTGCCGATCATTCCGGCTGCGGGTTTGCTCATCGCGCAATTGCTGCGTTGGCACGTATCTCTGGCTGCGAATAACGAGCGCGATCCCGGCGGAAATTTTATGATCTATCCGCAATGGATCGGGTTTGTGTGCGCAAGTATTGGCTTGTTCGTCGTACAGATTCTCGATTACCGGCAGATAGGTGCAGTGGTTCCAAAATATATTCTTGGGCCGCTGCCGATGTCGTTGGTGATTGTGACGGGACCGACGCTGGTTTTGATTGCGTATCTTGGGTTTAAAGAGCATGTGGCGTTCAAGAAGCCGATGAAAGCTATTTATCTTGCTGCGGCATGGATGTTGGTTGCCTCAACGACGATTTGGCTGGCGTACTCGGCTTCACCGGATCGTAATCATCCGATCCGCGTGGAGGCTGAGCGAGTGAGTGAAGTGATTGGCAAAGCACCGATGTATGTGCTGTTTAATCCGAGTGAAACTGATGCGATCAATGAAGAATTTTTGATTTACACACAGCGGATTGTACCTCGTGTTTCGATCGAGAATATCAAACTGTTTACTGCGGACTTAAGGGGTAAAACATACATGATCGCGGATGAGGACAAGATCAATGATGCGCTCATGAAGCAGTTTGGCTGGAAACCAGTATTGGAATTCAAGCAGGACAAGCGGCGCGTGAATGTTCTTTATGTTAAGAATATCGCTAGTGAATAGTGTTAGTGCTAGGAAACGATTGTGATCGAAAACGCGTAAGGTCGGTGCGCATAGAAAGAACGTGGTTTGCTTTGAAGTAAACGGAATTTCACAACAAAAACCGGCATATTCTTGCTCTTTTTAGTTGTTGCTGTTTCATATTGCATCTAAGATCGAAAATAGTTTTGATTACGTTGCAGCAAAGCAGACAGAGTTATCGTAGTGAGGACGTATATGAAAACAGCAATCGTCTTTGACTGTGAATTCCTTGTAACTGAAAATGCTCACCGGCGGTTTTGGTGCGGGCCACATGATCCTGACCCAGTTATCGCCCAAATTGGAGCAGTAAAAATATCACTAAGTGATAACTTTGATTGTATTGATACCTTCAAAGCCTATGTCAATCCTATTGATCGATTTGGCAATCGATACAAACTCGATCCATTCTTCACAAAACTAACGGGTATTGAGCAACAGACGATTGATAACGTGGGTGTCTCATTGCAAAACGCCAACGAGCAGCTTCGCGAATTTGCCGAAGGTGCTAAGCTCTGGTCTTGGGGTAAAGACGAACTGAACATGATGGCAATTAGTTGCTATATCGCAGGTATTGAACCGTCCATACCCGCACATCAATTTGATAACGCGTGCAAGCTCTTGCTCGCTGCGGGAATGCCTTATGAGGATATTAAACGGACGCCTAGTAACGCCTTGGCGGATTATTTTGAATTAGAGCATCCCCCATTAAAAGGGCACGACGCATTGGATGACGCCCTCTCGATTACATATGTTATACAACACCTTTTGAGGAATAAACTGCTTTCCCGAGCGGATTTTGCATAAGGTAACTTTGAACTCAAACCTTTGGCTTAGGCGCTATGAAATCAAATTCTGCGCTGAGAGCATAGAACATAGAGCACTGTTGAAGCAGCTTGGCTGGGAACCTGTAATGTAATATGCGGTGCAAGCTGCGTGTGAATGTTCTGCATGCTAGTATGTACAAATGATTAGTGCGAGTGCTTGAGAAGACGCAGGCGAGGGGTTGCGATTGGATGAAAGGGGGAAGGGTAGGGCGCAGGTAAATTGATGGGATTGTAGGACACCCCGCCACCAGCGGTGGCGGGCTTGATGCAGGAATATGTTATAAAAACTGGTGGGGGGGGATAGGGGAAGAGGATTTAGTTGGTAAATTTGTTGCCGGTGAGGTGGACGAATACGTCTTCGAGAGTGGGTTGGCCGACGGTGATGGATTTGATTCGACCTGCGAGGTGTGCGCTTATTTTGGCGACCATCTCAGGGCCTTGAGCGTGTTCGCAGCGGATCGTGTTGTCGATGAGTGCGGGAGCACCGCCGTCTTCCCAGCCGTCGAATTGGGCGACGAGATCGTCGAGGAGAGGCTGAGGTGATTCGTGGATGTCTGGGAGGATGGTGATGACGGATCCGCCGATGAGTTCCTTGAGCTGGGAGGGGGAACCTGATCCAACTAACTTACCATTAGACAAGATGGCAAGTCGATCACACTTTTCGGCTTCTTCCATGAGGTGTGTGGTGAGAGCGACGGTCATGCCGTGGTGTTGGATGAGGTCGTGGAGGGTGAGCCAAAGATCGCGGCGAGCGGCGGGGTCGAGGCCTGTGGAGGGTTCATCGAGGATGAGGATTTGTGGGCGGTGGAGGATAGCTTTTGCGAGTTCGATTTTGCGTTTCATGCCGCCTGAGAAGGATTCGGTGAGGTCGTTTGCACGGTCGGCGAGGTTGAATTGCTGTAGTAGTTCATCGACGCGAGCTTTGAGGGTGGGGCCGGAGAGGCCGTAGAGATGGCCGTGGGTTGTGAGGTTTTCACGGGCAGAGAGTTTGCCGTCGAGTGAGGGTGATTGAAAGACGATGCCGAGGGATTGTCGGACGAGGTGAGGGTTGGTGAGGAGGTTGTGGTTGTTGATGGTGATTGCGTCAGCGGCTGAGGGTGTGAGTATGGTGGAGAGTATTTTGAAGAGTGTGGTTTTGCCGCCACCGTTGGGGCCGAGGATCCCGAAGACTTCGCCGGGGGTGATGGCGAATGAGACGTTGTTGAGTGCTTGAACGGGAGCGGTGCTTTTGCGGGTCGGAGGGTATTGATGTGAGAGGGCGTTCACGCTGATGGCGGATTGGGTGTTGGTCGTGGGCTGTGTCATGGTGGTTTGTGTCATATGGCTAACTGATGGATAGATGATTGAGAGGCGAGTGGATAGGCGAGTGGGGGGATTTACATTTTGTCGATGAGCATGAAGAGGAGGACGACGGGGAGGTAGACGAGTGAGGCGAGAAAGAGTGTGCGTGCGTGTTGTCTTGAGGGGAAGCGGACGACTTTGTAGCCGTAGTAGAGGAAGATGAGTCCACAGATGAGTGCGGCAAAGAAGTAGGCGAGGCCGGAGATGCCGATCATGGTGGGGAGGAGTCCGAGTGGGACGAGTGTGATGCATCCAATGAGGATCTGCATGAAGGTGCGTGAGCCGTCGGGGTCGATGACGGGGAGCATGGGCATGTTGGCTTTGGCGTAGTCATCACGGTACATCCAGGCGAGTGCGAGGAAGTGAGGGACTTGCCAGACGAACATGATGCCGAAGATGATCCATGCGGCCCAACCGGTGTTATTGAAGACGGTGAAGCCAGAACCTTCGAGGCCTGCGGCGTAACCGATGACGGGGGGCATGGCACCGGGGATAGCGCCGACAAGGAGTGCTACGGGAGAAATACGCTTGAGGGGTGTGTATATGAGGACGTAGGAGACGATAGTGAAGAGGCAGAGGAGTGCGGCGGCGGCGTTGGTGAATAGCGAGAGGAGGGCGATACCGAGGACGCCGAGGGCGAGGCCGAAGATGAGGGCTTCGGTCTTGGAGATGCGGCTGGTTGGCAGTGGACGCTTTTTCGTGCGATCCATGAGTTGGTCGGTGTCGATTTCGTAGAGTTGATTGAGTACGGAAGCGGACATACAGGCGAGTGCAACGCCGAGAAGCATGATGAAGAGTTTAGCGTACCATTGGGCGTTTGAGATGCCTGCATCGTTGGCGAAGCCGTAGCCGATGTAGGCGGTGATGATGACCATGCGCGTGATCTTGACTTTGGCGAGTTCGATGAAGTCAGAACGTCGAGCGAAGATGGATCTTGGCTGGTCTAATGGTTCAATAGATGGTTGTGTGATGTTTTGCTCAGCGAGGGTCATGCGAGTCCTCCTTGTGCGGAGGGCTTTTGCGGGGAGGAGGTTGTGCTCGTGGTTTGAGGTAGATATGTACCGGCTGCTGCGAGATGGATACGGATGGCGGCCCAGACACATGCTGCAAGGAGGGCGGCTCCGCAAGCCTGATGGACGGTTGCGTTGATGGGGTAGTCATTGGACCAGATGACAAGGATGCCGAGGATGACTTGAAGGAAGAGGAGGTTAATGACGGTGAAGGCGGGGCCGAGGAGTATGGGGGAGATGCGAGATTGTTTGAGCATCATGATGAAGTAGATGAGGCCGAAGAAGAGAATGAAGAAGGCGAGAAGTCGGTGAGTGAGGTGGAGATGAACTTGGGAGACTGTGTATTCACGCGTAAAGACTTTTTGCGCTTTGTATTCATCGAATTTTGCATCGACGGCGGCTTGTGTAAGTGGTGGTATCCATTCGCCATGCATTTTGGGAAAGTCTGGAATTGCGAGTGCTGATTTGGAATGACGAACGCCTGCACCGAGGATGAGTTGGATGAGCAGGAAGAAGACCATGAGAAGACTCATGATACGGAGCGTTTTGAGGGTTAACTGCTGATTCGGTTTCCAACTTTTGGTGTAATTGATCCAAAGTTTACTGGTGGCGGCGACGAGCAGGACGCATGTGGCGAGGATGACTTGGCCGAAGACGCCGTGGATGAGGGCGAGGGCAGTGGAAAGTTCAGTGACGCGGTAGACGCCCATGATGCCTTGGACGACGATCATAAGAAGGAGGAGGAGTGCGGTGTTGGGTAGCCAAATGCGATCACGTTGTTTGATGTAAGCGAGAAGGACGAGGGCAATGGAGAGGATACCTGCGGCGTTGCCGAAGAGACGGTGCGAGTGCTCCCAGAATGTGCCCATATTTTCCCACCAGACGGAGGGCGGGGCGATAAGTGTCCAGTGGCCGAAGGTCGTCCAACCGTCGGGTACGGCGAGGCCTTGATCGAGGGAGGTGACGTTGCCGCCTACGGTGATGAGGATGAAGGTGATGAGGAAGAGGAGGATGGCGGTGATGTGCGTGAGTAGGCTGTAGTTGGCTGAGGGATGAGTGGTGAGCTGATCGTCAGCACGGGGGGGTTGGTCGTTTTTTTGGTTTTTCATAGCATCCAAACCCATGTACACAGGCGGGTTGGTTCTCAAAAATTAGGTATGTCAGGTAACGTTTCTCGTGTGCGATTATAGCTTTAGGACGATTGTGATGCGACAGGAAAGGGGGTGAAGTCGGGTTAGGGGTTATGGCAAGATGAGAGGGGAACAGGATACTGACGGGTCTGATGATGTGGTGGATATCTGTGTTGGGAAAGTGGCGATAGCGCGGTTTTAACAGGTGTAAGGGTAGGATGAACTTGCTAGGGTTTGCAGAAGCGTTACAATTCTTTTTATGACAACTGCGAATAATAGCATTATCGCCATCGCCATTATTATTACCTACCCGATGTAGGGCCGGTTGTCGTTCAAATAAACCAACTAGAGCCCTACCAAGATGGTAGGGTTTTTTTGTGACGCCTGGGACCTGAGTGAGTAATCCAAAAGAAAACGAGATCGCTATGAGCACCGAGCAACCAAGACGGATTGAGATCTATGACACGACGCTGCGTGACGGGACGCAGGGCGAGGGGGTAACGTTATCGCTGGTGGACAAGCTGAAGATTACACAAAAGCTGGACGAGCTTGGGTTTGATTATATTGAGGGTGGGTATCCGCTATCGAACCCGAAGGACGTGGCATACTTTGAGCAGGTGAGAGATTTGGATCTGAAGCATGCGAAAGTGTGTGCTTTTGGGATGACGCGTCGAAAAGGGATTAAGGCGAAGGATGATGTGGGGATGAATGCGCTGGTCGATTCGAAGTCGCCGGTGATCACGATTGTAGGAAAGACATGGGATTTACACGTTGATGAAGTGCTTGGGATAAGCCGTGAAGAGAACTTGGCAATGATCGAGGACTCGATTGCGTTTTGTACGGGTCATGATCATGTAGAGCAGGTGTTTTATGATGCGGAGCATTTCTTTGATGGGTTCAAGGCGAATCCTGAATATGCAATACAGACATTGAAGGCTGCGCTAGCGGGCGGTGCAACGCGGCTGGTGCTGTGTGATACAAATGGCGGGTCGATGCCAGAGTTTGTGTTGACGACGATCAAAAGGCTGAAAGAAACATTGCCTGAGGCCAATATAGCGATCCATACACATAACGATTGTGGCTTGGCTGTCGCAAACTCGCTGGTTGCTGTAAGAGCGGGTGCGGTGCAGGTGCAAGGAACTATCAATGGGATAGGCGAACGCTGCGGGAATGTCGATTTGATCACGGTGGTGGCGAATTTGAAGTTGAAGCTCGGATTTGAGGCGCTTGAGCGCGAAGATTCAAATCTGCATCTGACAGAGCTATCACGGTATGTGTATGAGCTTGCGAACCAGAATTTGGTGCCGGGGCAGCCGTATGTTGGGTCGGGGGCGTTTGCCCATAAGGGCGGGATGCATGTGCATGCGGTTCAGCGGATCGCGCATTCGTATGAGCATGTGACGCCGGAGAGTGTGGGGAATTCGAGACGAATTTTGGTGAGTGAGTTGTCGGGCGCTTCGAATATTGCGGCGACACTGGGTAAAAAATTTGATATTGAGAACAATCGCGATTTGCAGCGTGAAGTTTTGGATCGCGTGCAGGTACTGGAAAACAAGGGGTATCAGTTTGAGGCGGCGGAAGCGTCGTTTGAATTGCTGCTTTATAAGGCGATGAATCAGTGCCCGGACTTCTGGCATTTGGATCATTATCGTTGCGTGATCCTGAAGAATAATGGGAATGCATCGTCAACTGAAGCGATCGTCAAGGTGAAGGTCGGAGATGATTACGAACACACGGTTGCTGAGGGGGATGGCCCGGTGAATGCGTTGGATGGCGCGCTGCGAAAAGCGCTGCAGCATGCGTATCCGCAGTTGCATGATGTCAAGTTGATGGACTATAAGGTCCGCGTTGTGAACCCGAACGAAGGGACTGCTGCGAAAGTACGCGTTATGATCGAGTTTGCAGTAAGAGATGAGAATCAGGAAACACTGCGTCACTTTACAACTGTGGGTGTGAATGAGAATATCGTTGATGCTTCATGGGAAGCACTCACGGACGCGTTTGCGTATCATTTGATTGAGGCGAAAGCTGAGACGCTTTGCGTCTGATCTAATCTGAGAATAGAAAATAAGAAGCAGGCTCGTATAATTAATACGAGCCTGCTTTTTGTTGATTGTTTAGTGGCTTATGCGGCAGCCCAGAGACGCGGGCCGACACATTCGTGATGTCCGCACTCGACGAGCTGAACGAGGTTGTCGAGATCTTTCTCGTTCATTTCGATGAACTCGAGGCCGAATGCCCAACGGAAGAAGCCGAGTTTGCGAACCCAGACCACTCGGGCGCGGATATCGATTTGGCCTTCATCGTGTTCGAGCATACCGTTGACAAAATCGCCTTGCTGAATGGGCTGTTTGCCTTTTCGGATAACTTGCATACCGCCAGCGGAGAGGTCGACGACTTCGCCAAGACAGCAGTTAAGATCCCCAATCCCCGCCACACGTTGAAATCTGCGGCGTTCCATTCTGATCCTTCCGGTAGTGGTGAATCTGGTTCGTAACGTAATATCCCCTTTGATCAGCTTTTTCATCGTCCGAGGTGGTTATTTAATTGAGTAAAAAGGGTGCTTCAATGGTGTATTTAAGGTGGTGTGATGCGTGCTGTGCGTTTTGTGCGGATCAGAGAGCGGAACCTGCAGGAGTGGGGAGGATGCTTACGACAAGGCCTGTAGGTGGGGGGAGGGGTGATGGGCGTTTTCCAGTAAAAATGGAAAATGATTCAAAGTAATTTCCGCTTTAGCCGAAAGAAGATAATGAAGAGCATACGGGAGTGAAACTCGGTCTGGGAAGCCGATTGAAGACGAGGCGAACCAGACGAAAGAACTCCAAGATTAGATCTTCAACTACCACCTCAGTCCACACCGAGATGTGCTGTGATAGAGGTCTTAACAAGCTTTCATCCTCCTCCTCCTCTTTCGAGGGCTCAGTGCAACGCTGAGCCCTTTTTTGTGCGCACATTCACGGTGCTATGACACAAATAAAATGAATAAGCCTGTATCTGAATGGTTTTAAAAGCGTCATACTGATAGCAAGACGTTTTATCTGGATGAGGCAAGGCATGAAATTAATACTAGTGGATGAAAAGAGAGATGTCGAGGAGATCGATCAAGACGAGCGAGCATTGCGAGCGTCGCCGCAATCCGTGACTTGGTGGGTGTTGTTTTTATGGTCATGGGTGCGTCCGAGGTATGCGGCAGATCGAGCCTCAGTAATGCATGGGTCTGGAGGACGATTAAGGTTATTGCCATTGGTCGTGTTGAGTACGGGGATATTGGTTTTTATTGGCATGTGCTTCAGTGATTGGCCTCGTGGTTATTTTAGTCTGGATGAGGAGAGGAGTCTGTGGAGATTTTTGGCGTTCATGCCTGAGTTGTTTCAGCACAATGTCAGTACCGGCCTACCATTTTTGGGGAAATTTGATGCGCCAATATTGATTTCGTTGTTGGGTATTGTGAGTTTTGG
The DNA here is from genome assembly GCF_007747445.1 of Poriferisphaera corsica. NCBI lineage: Bacteria > Pseudomonadati > Planctomycetota > Phycisphaerae > Phycisphaerales > Phycisphaeraceae > Poriferisphaera > Poriferisphaera corsica. The sequence continues at coordinate 1,980,807 of NZ_CP036425.1, read as the reverse complement.
ACTTTTGAGTTTGCCGTGCGTTTGGGGGATTGGGTTACTGCTTGTTTGTCGTGTTGCGAAAGTTGGGGATGAGCGGGGCTTTTTGGAAATATGGGGTGAAGCAAATCGGCGTGTCGCAGGTGTATTGCCTTGCATCTCCTTGATGATTTGTGTTGGCGTGTTTTTGATTAACTATCCGTATATTGCAACACATCAGCATTTTTTAAGTTGGCACCAGATGCATCAGGAGCCATGGAGAGTTTTTTCTCAAAAAACTGCAACGTTAAACAAGAAAGTTCAGGCCGCGGGGGGGCGATATACCACTGCTCAATATGCGGAGTTGGGAACTTTACGGGAGGAAAAAGATGCGTATCGAGCGCAGTATATGGCTGAGCGAGAAGTACATCTGGCAAAAGGAGGGGTCTTGATTCAATACCATGAGATCATTGAAGCGAGTATGGTCTTGCCGATTATTTTCGGGCCGTTGATGGTTTTATTGATTGGAGTGAAGGGGCGGTATTTCAGAGAGGCGTGGCCGTGGCCTGGGTATTGCGATGAGTGCGGATATCAGGTGTTTTTAGAGAAGGTTAATGATGAGGCCAAGGTCTGTGGCGAATGCGGTAAGCATGTTTGCGATTCGTTGCCGCCGATTCACCGGATCGGCTTGCCGATGGATGGGGCAAGAATTGCAAGGCCGATTGATTGTGTGAGGCGGTACTTGAAGACAGCTTGGATGTTTTTATTTGAAGTCAAGCGGGTTGGAAGATTGATGCGCACTCGGGTTGTAAATGAGATGCATCATTGGTTTATGCTGAGTTCGATTTTGATAGCCATAGTTTTGTCGTTAATGGCGATGAATATTTATATGTGGTACTACTTTTTCGATGAGGGTGGGAGAGGATTTCGACATTCTTTAGATGCGAAAATGCAATTAGTTTGGGAGGGAGTATGGGGGATTGTGATTGGTGCTGGGTTGCTATTGGTTGGTTGGCAGATGTGGTGGCCGTGGGTTTTGAATGGGGTGTTTGGGTTGTTTGGAGCGCGTGGGCAGTTGGGACTTGGGTACAAGGTATCGTGTTATGTTTGGGGATCAGTTGTGTTGCTATTCGCGTTAACGGCTGTGCCGATGGGATTTTGGGTGGGTATGGAACTGGAGTGGCCGTGGTTGTTGGGATGGTTTGCTGAGAGAGGAGGGAAGGTGGTGTTTGGGAGTTTTGTGATTAACCGAAGTGTACTGCCTGTGATATTGATTGGGTGCTATGTGAGCGTGGTACTGATTTGGGGTCTGATCGCGAATGTGAGATTGATACGGAAATTGCGATGGGCGAATGCTTAGGATTGAAGGGGAGGGGCGTGATTGCAGGCAATTATGTGATAGATTGTGGGACACCCCGCCACCAGCGGTGGCTGGGTTGAATCGTTAAGTAAAATAGGGAGGGGAGGGGATATGATTGCATGAAAAAACCTCTTGCAAAGCAAGAGGTTTTGACTGTTAATGCACGAGGCAGGATTCGAACCTGCAACCGCTGGTTCCGTAGACCAGTGCTCTATCCAATTGAGCTACTCGTGCGATGAGTAGGTGAAAAAGAATATCAGGTTTTCGGCGCAAGGCAAGTTTGTGGCCTTGTCGCGGCGAGGAATTGTGGAGAATTCGCTCTGAAGATTAGGGATGAAATGGTGGGAATCTTCGGTGATGTAAGTGCTGTGATGATAGGGTGTTTGAGGTTGTTACAATATGGGTATGCCTGAGAATGAATTTGAGAAAAAATTAGCGAAACTACAGTTTGTGATCGAAGGATATGGGTCGCTTTTGACGGCTTATTCGGGTGGGATCGATTCGACGCTAATCGCGGTCGTTGCTCGGCAGGTACTGGGTAAGACAAAGGGGGTGGCGGTGATTGCGGATTCACCGTCCTTGCCAAGGTATGAATTGGAGGAGGCTGTCGCGATTGCAGCACGTCATGATATTGATTTGGTGGTGGCGAAGCCGGGGGAAATGGATGATGCGGGATATGTGCGGAATGAGGGAGACCGGTGCTATTTTTGCAAATCACATTTGTATGAATCGGTCGAACAAGTGGCAGAAATGCGGGGAACAGAATGGGTGGCGAATGGGACGAATTTGGATGATTTGGGGGATTACCGGCCGGGCTTGAAGGCGGCGGAAGAGGCGAAGGTGGTGAGCCCGTTGGTGGAGGCAGGGATGGATAAGCGGGATGTGCGTGAGATTGCGAAGTTGGTCGGGATTCAGAGCTGGGATAAGCCAGCAGCAGCGTGTTTATCGTCGCGAATCCCGTATGGGGTGCCTGTAACGAAGGAACGGCTGGAGCGGGTTGAGGGTGCGGAGCGAGGACTCCGGTCACTCGGGATGAGAGCGTTCCGTGTGAGGCATCACGAAGATGTTGCGAGGGTGGAATTGAATCAGGATGACCTGGTGAGGGTCGTGGGGGATGTGGATCTGAGGCAGCGCGTGATCGGGGTGGTGAAAGCAGCGGGGTATACGTATGTTTCGGTGGATCTGGAGGGATTCCGATCCGGGAGTGGGAATCTGGTGCTGACGATCAACCAGAGCGAATGAATGGGTGAATAGATTCACGGCAAGTCGTTTCTGGATGGGAATTTCTGATTGATGCGCGTGGATAGGGGACTTAGAATTAACCGATAATTATGGTGTGAGAAGGCTAGGTGGATAGTTATTGTGTAGGATCATGGTCGGGAAGATTGACGATTCAATGTGGGGACGGCGGGGCTGAGAAGGGTACTGCTTTAGTGAAACGAAAATGCGACAAATGTGACAAGGCGGCAACGCATCACTCGGTTGAAATTATCAACGGTGAGAAGATTGAGAAGCATCTGTGTGATCAGCATGCGGCTGAGGAAGGGATCTCGATCAAGACCGTACAGGCACCGATCAATGAGCTGCTGAGTAATTTTGTGAAGCTGCAGGGTGGGCAACCTGAAGAGGTTGATCAGGGCGATGAATCGGTGACGGGGCCAACGGCGGACGCGAGCGAGATGGAGGTGAAGGCTGGGTTTGCATGTCCTGAATGCGGACTGACGTTTGCACAATTTCGTGAGAAAAGTTTACTGGGATGTCCGGAGTGCTATAAGGCATTTGAGCGGCAGTTGTGTAGTTTGCTTGAGCGGGCACATGAGGGCGGCGTTCATCACATTGGCAAAGTGCCGGTCAGAGCGGGGGCAGATGAGAACAGACAATCGCAGTTGATGCGGATGCGTAAGCGATTGGATGAGGCGGTGAACAGCGAAGACTATGAGTTGGCGGCGAGATTGCGGGACGACATCCGCACGTTTGAGGAGAGTGCGGAATGAATATCAACAAGATGACGGATCATGCTGGGGAATGGCTGAGGGGGAGCGGGCCACATCATGATATTGTAATTAGTAGCCGCATCAGGTTGGCGAGAAATATTGCGGGGTTTCCGTTCGTAAATCGTGCGAATGTGCGTCAGCAGCATGAGGTGCTTGCGTTGTGTCATGAACATATTGTCGAGCAGAAGCTTGATGATGATGTGTTATGGATTGATCTGCGAGATAGCCCGCAGTTAGATCGGGAGCTTTTAGTTGAGCGGCATTTGATCAGTAAACAGCATGCCGGTTCGAATAACGAGTTGCCTCGCGCTGTGGCGGTGGGTGTTGATGAAACTTTTGCGATCATGATTAACGAAGAGGATCATTTGCGGATGCAGGTGCTCCGCAGTGGTTTGCAGTTGACTGAGGCTTTTAGCCACATCAATCATCTGGATGATGTACTGGAATCTAAGCTGAATTATGCGTATTCACAGCGATTTGGTTACTTAACGGCTTGCCCAACGAATGTGGGGACCGGGATTCGCGTGAGTGTGATGCTGCACTTGCCGGCGTTGAAGCTGACAGGCGAGATTGAGAAAGTCAGACGTGCGGCCCGGGATATGCATTTAGCTGTGAGAGGGCTGTTTGGGGAAGGGTCTGAGGCGATCGGGGATCTATATCAAATCAGTAATCAGTCGACACTCGGAAAGAGTGAGATGGAGATTTTGGCTGATTTTGAGACGACGGTTGTGCCGCAGATTATTGCATATGAGAAACAGGCGAGACAGGCGCTTTTGCAACAACGACCAGAGCAGTTGGATGATAAGATCTATCGGGCATTGGCGATACTGAAGCACGCTCGGATGATGGGAACTGAAGAGGTCTTGCAACTACTGTCGCATTTGCGATTAGGTGTCAATCTTGGGCGTATCAACAAGATTGATATGAAAACTGTTAATGATTTGTTTTTGCTGACACAGCCCGCGCATTTACAACGGATTACAGGGCGATCGATGGATCCTGTAGAGCGGAGAGCAGAGCGAGCGGCGATGATCAGGGCGCGGCTGAAAGGGTGTGAACTTTAACTTGCTAACGAAATGTAATATTCAATTAATAAAAGCCATGAATTAGTTCATGGCTTTTATTGCTTTTAGTTGTGGATTTGAAAAAGGAAGATCTGCGAGTTTGTCGAGCGATCGCCATTGAGTTTTGGGTTTGAGTTGTGATGGTATGAATGCTGGCGTAATGGCATGGAGATGGAAAGTGATGGTGAGATGGGTGGTTTGGTGTTTGAAGGTTTTTAGGGGAGTGATGGCTTGAGGCTTGATTTTTAGATGTTTTTGCGCGTAGGCGGCGAGTTGATCGGTTGCGATGTCTTTGCTGTGATTGAGTTCGAGGGTTGGGAGTTGGTACATATTTGACCACAAGCCAGTGGGAGGGCGCTGTTCTAAGAGGTATGTGTTGGGTTGGGATGGATGGGTGATGGCTAGGATGTGATGATTGACGGGACGGGGTTTGGACTTGGGAAGGGTGACGGGGAGAGATTCGGGGGAGCCGTCGGCGTAGGCTTTGCAGAGTTTCTGAATGGGACAGGTGTCGCATTTTGGATTACGAGGTGAGCAGATAAGAGCGCCTAACTCCATCATAGACTGATTGTAATCGCCGGGTCGAAAATCTGTACTTACGGGAGCGGGGACGAGTTGATCGGCGAGTAACCAGAGTTGTTTTTTGACAGGAGTGTGATCAGTGGGGTCTGTGATGAAAAAGATACGTGAGAGGATGCGGATGACGTTGCCGTCGAGGATTGGGGCTGGCTGATTGAAGGCGATAGAGGCAATGGCTCCGGCGGTGTACTGGCCGATGCCTGGCAGGGCGAGGAGGGAATCGATATCGGAAGGGATGATGCCGTTATGTTCGGTGATGATGGTCTTGGCACAAGCGTGGAGGTTACGTGCACGTCGATAATAGCCGAGACCTTGCCATAGGGTGAGGACTTGCTGCTCATCAGCGTTGGCAAGCGTTTCTAACGTCGGGAATGTTTCGAGGAAACGGTGGAAGTAGGGAATGACGGTTGCGACTTGAGTTTGCTGAAGCATGGCCTCGGAGACAAGCGTGTAATATGGAGGGATGGGAGCGGATGTGGGTGAAGCGGGTCGCCAAGGGAGTGAACGGGCATTTTGATCGTACCAATCAAGTAGGCGGGAACGGATGGCTTTAATGGTATTGGAATGGGGTTTGAACATCAGGCGATACCGGGCAATTAAGTCATAATCTTGGGTTTGACAAGGTACAGTGTGTGTGAGGGTTTGTCGATGATGAAGAAGTATGAAGCGATACAGAGGTGTGAGAAAGTCAGTTGACAGGGTTGGTATGAGGGTCATATGGTGCTAGTAGGTGAGAAATGGCGTTAGATTCGAGGTTTGATTGATGAGTCGAAAGAATGAGATTAGCCGCGAGAAGTTGCCTGAAATTCGGGACTCAGTGACGCATAAGTTCTCAATCATGGGTCACGAGGGATATCTGACGGTGGGGCTATTTGAGGATGGTCGGCCGGGGGAGATCTTTATCAAGATGGCCAAGGAGGGGTCCACTTTATCGGGACTGGTACAGGGGTTTTGTAGAGCTTTTTCGATCGCTCTTCAGTATGGATTGCCTGTCGAGGAGGCGGTATTACGGTTTAAAGGGATGCGTTTTGAGCCGTTTGGAACCACGAGCAATCCGGAAATACCAGAGGCGATGAGCATTATTGACTATGTAGCTCGATACATGGAATTGCATTTTTTGGAGGATGGAGAAGGGCGTCGACAACGGCTTTGAGGGAGATTTGTTGTGGATGAAGGGAAGGCGATGCGCATTGAGGGTGGATGTCGGATATAATTATGTTTCAAGGGTTACCTGAAATGAAAATAAGTGGCTGAATGAAGTGGTACGACAGGAGCGGGGCGTATTTCTTTGAAGGCTACGGTTGTTTCTATTTTTGGTGCGATTGCCTGAGATTGTGAGACAGAATTCAGATGCGATTGACTGGGAGTTGCGTTTATGTGCGGCATTGCTGGCCTTGTTAGTAAGACGAATGTTAATCAGGGCTTGTACGATGCGCTGACAGTCCTTCAGCACCGGGGACAGGATGCTGCGGGTATCGTAACGTGCGATGAGGGCCGGTTGTATCTGCGAAAAGGAAACGGGCTGGTCAGAGATGTCTTTCAGCAGTGGCACATGCAGCGGCTGACGGGAACGATGGGTATTGGCCATGTCAGGTATCCGACAGCGGGGAGTTGTAGCTCGGCAGAAAGCCAACCGTTTTATGTCAATTCACCGTATGGGATTACGCTGGCACACAATGGTAACCTGACAAATGCGAACGAGTTGCGAGAAGAAATCTATCGTGAAGATTTGCGGCATCTGAATACGACATCTGATTCAGAAGTACTGTTGAATGTATTCGCTCATGAGTTGCAGGCTTTGGGCAAGCTGCGGCCGGAAGCAAAAGATATTTTTAAAGCAGTTGAAGGCGTGCATCGACGATGTAAGGGCGCGTATGCAGTGATTGCGATGCTGACGGGGTATGGGATGGTGGCGTTTCGTGATCCACACGGGATTCGGCCGATTGTTGTTGGGAAACGTGAGTTACAGGATGGTGGCGATGCGTACATGCTTGCATCGGAGAGTGTGGCAATCGATTCATTGGGGTACGAATTATTAGGGGATGTGGAGCCGGGCGAAGCGATCTTTATTAGTTTGGATGGCAAGGTCGAGCGGAAGCAAACGGCGGAGAAGACACAAAAAAATCCGTGCATCTTTGAGTATGTTTATCTTGCGAGGCCAGACTCAATGATTGACGGGGTTTCGGTGTATAAGGCACGATTGCGGATGGGGGATCATTTAGCTGAAAAAATTAAACGCGAGTGGAAGGATCATCATATTGATGTGGTGATTCCGATCCCGGATAGTAGCCGCACATCAGCACTTCAGGTGGCACACCATTTGGGTGTTAAATACCGCGAAGGTTTTATTAAGAATCGGTACATTGGCAGAACATTTATTATGCCTGGGCAAAGCCAACGGAAGAAGTCAGTCCGGCAGAAGCTAAACCCGATTGAGCTTGAGTTCAAAGGTAAGAATGTTCTTCTGGTAGATGATTCGATTGTGCGTGGTACAACTTGTAGTGAGATTATTCAGATGGCTCGTGATGCGGGAGCAAACAAGGTGTATTTTTCATCTGCAGCGCCTGCAGTTCGACATCCCAATGTCTATGGGATTGACATGCCAGCAGCGCAAGAACTAATTGCTTACGAGCGAACAACTGCGGATGTTTGTGCAGAGATCGGCGCGGATGATCTTATCTATCAGGATCTGAAAGATCTAGTCACATCGGTTCGTGAGGGGAACCCGAATATTAAAGAATTTGAATGCTCTGTTTTTGATGGTCATTATGTGACGGGTGATGTTGACGCGTCATACCTGAGCAGGTTGGAAATAGCGAGAAGTGATCAAGCTAAGGTGCAGGATTTGAATGGCATGCAAGGAGAAAGCGCCCCCATCGACTTGCATAATGGCAGTTGATCATCAGAGTATATTGTAAAATCGAAAAGTGAAGTGCTGCTGTATGGCGGCACTTTTTTATTGCGTCAGTTTGGGGAGTTTGGCTACAGCGGCATCAAAGGATTCGGCAGCCTGTTTTGGCATCGTAAATGTTATTGTTCTTGCGGGTGATGGCGGGGTAAGTTGGCCATATGTGATTGATGTACCATCAAACTGATATATCGTCATTGAGTATGTTTTTGATTTTGTCTTGATTGTAAAAATGTTCTGTTGTTTGACTTCCGCTTTGGGTAAATCAACAAACATACGATCGGCGTGCAAAGACGATAACGCGTTTATTATCGATGCGGGAATAGATTGATCTGATATGGGCAGTCCGTTACATATGTATTCAGATCGTCGATTGCGGGCAATCAATTGATTGTTATTAATGTTTATCGATATGATCTGTGAAGGCAGCAGATTGAGGATTGTTCGATCACGGTACTCAAGATTCAAGAGGTCAATGATTTGCTTATTGAGCTTGAAAACGCTGCTAGTTTTACTGGTCTGAATTTGAGCATTTTGAGTGCGGGAATTAATGAAAATTTCTGTGGGGGGTGAATCTTGTCTGTATGTGAGCGTTAGCGAGATGTCGTGATTTGGGAGTTCCATTTGCGAGTGCCATTGCTCGGCCCGTAATGGGGAGAGAGCTGCTAAGAGCTTATTGAAGGCAAGACGTTCAAACCGTGAGGATGTTCCTTCGAGTGACCAATCGCCGCTAGCATTGTCAAACTTGTAGGCTGGCGCATCGGAACGCTTCAGCGTGATGGAATTGGGAAGATCCACAGAAAGATCGACCATGGTTCGATCGCGCAAATCGATGGCTGAAAGATTTAGCATTGCGAGTTGTTCATCGGTGAGGAGGTAGCCGACCGTTTCGCCGGGACGCACAGCAAGCGTTGTGAGTGTGTTAGATGAACCATGATCGGTTGTGATCCATGTCACGTCATGTTTGGTGCTATCGAACGAATAGAGGTTGATCGTTTGCGCTATAGCAGAACGATATTGATTGATTGTGATAGAAGCGAAAGGTTTTGCTAGTGGCTTTGATAGGGCGATATATGCGGAGCCTTCCGCTTGGAGGAGGCTGTTGATGTAGATGTTCGTGAATTGCTGATCTATGGGATAGCTTGGCATGGGGTTAAGATAGCTGAACGTTGCAGTGATGGGGTTATAACTAACTGCAAGGCGTATGGATTGATCTGCATTACGCATCGTCATAGAACGAAAACGATCTTTAGGTATATCGAAGAGTTTATTGTCCTGCCAATAGTTCATGTTTTCAGTGAGTATACGAGCGGTGTCTGAATCTATTGTGAAGACTGCATCTGTTGAGGTTAAGGGTGAGGCTAGTGATGCGTAGACATATTGCTTTTTAAGATCAGCAGATGGGCCGATTTTGAGCGTGTAATTTTGACCTGCGAGTGAACAGGTGAGTGTGGCTACGGTGTTTGACTCCGAAAAAATCTGCTCGGATGTCAGATTAAGTTTGGTTTCGAGGGGCTTGATTTTGAGGGGTGTGAGCTGAGTGAAGAGCTGCTTAATGTTATTCGTATTGGCGCGTGCGGTGGCTTTTCGATTGAGGTACCAGCTATTGCCATTGGCATAAAATGTTTGGCTAAATTCTGGCGTTTTGAGAGTAAATTGATTGAGTTTTGATTCGGGTGGTAGCGAAAGAGAAGCTGTCCAGAGATTTTGCGGTTCTGCAGTTGTTAGGACTTGCTGAAACAAATTACTCGTGACATAGATGGTTGGAGATTGGTTTAGCGTAAGATAAGCGTTGCCACCAATTGTTTCGTTGCCCAAAATAATCGTGATATCAGTGTTGTTCTCTAACTTGAGTGTGATGATGGCGTGTGGGTCTTCAAGGCCGATATCTTGGGTTGAAGGGATATTTGGAGAATCAAGAGGAAACGATTCTGTGAACCGTAGTGTCGTTATCGCATTGAGGAGTTGGGTGATGTACTCCTGATCGAGAGGAAATTGGACTGGCGAGGTTTGCTGCCACGTATTTGCCTTTTTGGCAAGCGTGAGGGGCTCGGGATTACCGCGTTTGATAATACTAATTTGCTGTATTTGTCTAGCAGAGAGAGGTTGGCCGTCTAGGGTTAATAGAAGCTCGGATTGCCGCTGCGTAATGATGGGGTTTGATGAAGGCGATTGTGTGCTTAGCATCATAAAGTAATAGGCTAAACCGAGCGCGGTCACAAGAGCGAGAAGTATGAGTGTTGATTTCGTATTCATGACTCAGTTTTTTGTTGTAAACAGGGTAGAATCGGTTTTATGATCTTCTTTCTCGACTAATCTCTTCTTCTGATTGACCAGACGGCAATACCGAGGACAAAAACGAAAATGGGAAGTCCGCCGATGAGGAAAAGACGAGAGTAGAAAATGCCGTTTTCAGTCATTGCGCCAACACGTCGCAGATCTTGTGATCGTGGTGAGGCTGCAATGAGATCGTCGTTACCGGAGAGCCAGTAGATACTGTTAACAAAAAGATCGGAGTTCGCAGGGAATGCGGCCCCAAATACATCGGCTTGATTTTGCCCTTGTGAAGTCAGATTCGGGTCTGCATTTGTCGTAATAAAATCAGTCGCCCATGCATATGTTGAGGTCACGATAATACGATTATTTTCTGCGTTATCAGTTGTGATAGCGGTGCTTTCATTTTCGATTTCTGATACCGCTTCTGATTTAGGCGAGCCTTCGGCGGCAACGCCAATAATGAAGTGAGAGGACGCAGTTTCTGGGTCGAATTCTGCAGTGCGGTAGGAAGTCGAGTCGGTGAAATCTTTATATGTCCACATGCGTGGTGAGGTAATCTGCATGATTGCAAACTGCTTGATACCTTCGACATCATCGAGTTTGATTGGCGAACTGATGAGTGCAGCGGCGGACATCCCTTTGATTGATTGTGTGATGGGAAGTGAGGTCGGCCATTCTGTTATTTTGAAACGAGTGCCTGCAAAGGTATCACGTCCCTGCACTTGTTCGGAAAGAATGACGCGATCGTTTTCAGGATAAATGCCCCACGATTTGTTGAGGTAGGCAATGATTGGGTTTTGTGACGCAATTTCCTTCAGCGGATCTAAAGCCATCATGACTAATGCAGAATCGCCTTTAGCAATACGCTCTTTGATCAATTGGGCGGTACGATCTCGTGCGGCCTGGATAGTGGCGTGTTGGGGATTGGTCACATCAAGTGCCGGAAAAGCTGGCACCACCCAGACGGTGTGCTGAGCGTTTTCAATTTTGGGAAGGGTGTCCATACTGTTGGCGGGAATCGGATTCCATTGAGCTAACTGTATGTTTGATGTCCTGAGGCGTGCACCAACTTGGTTGTACATGCCTTTCTCACCAAATGCATCCTGACCGTCAGACTGAACGAATATGACAAGCGGAGGTGGATTAAAGGACATTGAGATGAGTGAGCCGGTAAGCTGCTCTTCGCCAATAAAGCCGAGCTCAGGTTCTCCTGCAGCTGCGGTATACTCGGCTGGCAGTTCACGATACATCTTACTTACCGGTATGATCCGCGCCTCATCATCGGCAAGGATTGCGACGAAGCCTTTCGCTTGGATTGCTGCTCTAACTTCTTCATAGGGCAGGTAGGATTGTACCTTTTGCAATTTTGTCACATCACGGCGTATTTCATCTCGTACGATATTGAGTGATTTGTTAATTTTCAGCATCGCATCAGCAGTCGCTGGTGGGGTTGAGCGTGAGCGTGAAAGCTTGTCGAATGCTGAAATTGTCTCTGCAAGAATCACGCTATCAAACTCGAGAAGGCGATTGACGATGGCAGATTTTGCGGACTGATAAGCCGGCAAGGGAGTTGACAGATTTGTCGTGATCGTGCCATTGATGTCTTCAGTGGCTTTGAGTTGCTGGCTGAAGTTAAGGACGATTGAAGCAAATAATTGAGAGAGCGTTCGGTTGGGCTTAACTTCAGGGCTTTGAGCTAATTCTTTAAGCTGTTCGACAACGGGGTTGAGCTGGTCAACGACGGATGAAACGAGTGCTTGGCCGTCAGCGACTGTTTGTGTAATTGGGCCTAAGTGTTTGGTGTAACGGCCTTCGAGCTGATCATAGAAGTCAGCAATAGCTTTAACGTCCGAGGTTGGGTTAATTTGCTCTACTGTGATCTTATTTGTGTACAGCTTGTACTCGTTGACGAGTTCAGGGACGCGCTGCTCTTGAGGTGTGGTGGCGTTGATGACGGTAATAAGGCGGTAATCATTATCAAGTGATTTGAGAACCTTGAGTGTTTGAGGGGAAAGAGAGTATTGTCGTGTCGCGGTAAAATCGTACCGAAGGTATCGAGTTGCGGGTGAAGCCTGTTCGGAGAGAGAACGGAAACCTCGATCAACAATGAGGTTAATGAGGATGATGATGGTGAGAGCTGCGATGATGCTGACCGCGAGGATGAGCGTATAGCGTGTGCGACGAGCACGATGAGATAAGGTTGAAATTGTTTTATCTTGATTACTCATGGTGTTGTTCTGTTATGAGCCGTTGTTGTTTCTGTTAATTTAGTGCGGCGCGAGAGAGTTTAGCTCCAGCGTCTGGTTTCAAGCGTTTTTATGCCGAGGAAGAGAAAGAATGCGATGGCGGAGAGGAAGTAGATGATGTTGCGGATGTCGATGAGACCTTTGGAGAAATTGCTGAATTGTTCGTTAACGTTCATGGTGAACATAGCCATTTTGATTGAAGCTGGGAGGAAGTCGGCGCGAGCGAGGAAGTACATACCGAAAGTAAATAGGCCGGTGATCAGTACAGTGATCATGAAAGAAACGAGTTGCGAGTTATTGAAAGCCGAAACGAAGATCCCGATAGCCAGATAGAGACCGCCGACAAAGAGCATACCGAGAAGGCCTGTGAGGATGGGGCCGTAGTCAGGATCGGCTTTAACCTCAAGGAGAATAATCTGCAGGAAGATTGGCGAGAGGAGTACAACGTAGAAAGCCAAAGCACCGAGCCATTTGCCTAAAATAATCTGAGTATCAGAGATCGGTGAGGTCATGAGCATTTCGAGTGTGCCTGATGAAGCTTCTTCGGAAATGAGCCGCATTGAGATGGCGGGAGCAATAAAGATGAGTAGCCAAACGATATTGGTGTACATTTCGGCCATCGTGGCGGGGAAGCCTGGCTGGAAGATTCCAAAGGTAAAAAGGAAGGCTGTGATGAAAGCAAAGATCGCCAATGCGAGGTAGGCGACAGGGGAGAAGAAGAGTGCTTCTAACTCACGCTTAGCTAATGTCAGGATCTTGGTCATAGTGAAACTTTTAGCTTTGATACGAAAATTCGGTCAGTCACGAAGGAATGTCGTTACGCGGATTCTGAGGATTGCTGCGTGGCAAGACGATCAGTGATTTTGACGAAGAAGGTTTCAAGGGAGGCTTGCTCGGTGTGCAGTTCGCGTACAGCGATTTGCTCTTTTAGCAGTTTGTTGCCGATAGCGGTGAGGAGCTGTGTGTTATTTGAATGTGAGGTTGGTGTGATGGAGAGGCGTGAATAATCACTGTCGGTGAGTGTTTCAAAGGATGTTATATCCGTAAGCGGTTTGAGCATGGAAGTGAGTTGGGTTGCTGAAGTTTTGGCTTCAAGGATGATGGCAGCGTCTTGAGCGATCTGTTGACGAAGCTCGGATGGTTTGCCGTCAGCGAGGAGGCGGCCGCCCGCGATGATCATGACACGATCAGCGGTTTTCTCGACTTCGGGGAGAATATGAGTTGAAAGCAGGATGGTGTGTTCACCACGAAGTTCTTTGATGAGCTTACGAACTTCTGAAATCTGGTTGGGATCGAGTGCGGCAGTGGGCTCATCGAGAATGAGAATCGGGGGTTTTGAAAGGAGAGCTTGTGCGAGCCCAACACGTTGTCGGTTACCTTTGGAAAGGCGGGAGATAACTCGGCGTTTCAGATGAGACAAGCCACAACGGTCACAAACTTCTTCGATTCGTTGATTGCGATCTTTGCGGGTCATGCCGAGAAGCGAACCACGGTAGTGCAGATATTCGGTGACACGAGCTTCGCCATAGAGGGGCGTGCCTTCGGGGAGGTAGCCAATTTGTGTACGGGCTTCGAGTGGCTGCTTAAGAATATCGTAATCGGCAATAGAGGCAGAGCCTGCGGTAGGTGGCAGATAGCCGGTGAGGATGCGGAGGGTTGTGGATTTACCTGCCCCGTTCGGACCGAGGAAGCCGACGATTTCGCCTTTGGGTATCTCAAAGGAGAGATCATCAACGGCGAGAGTTGGGCCATACCACTTAACCAGATTCTTTGCGATGATCATAAATACGACTCGATTCGTGGGTTTGATAGTAGCGTCACAGGTATGAGGTTTTGAGCGTAGGCGTGTTGCTGTGTGAGGATTTTACTTGCTGTGTTTGACGCTGACAGATGCGTGCGGGGTTTATTGCTTACCAACTATCTGTCATGGGGTGGGTTATGACTGTAAATAATGCATTGAAAACGACTTCAGGTCAAGAAAGTCGTGTGCAAATTAAAGGGATTTCGTAGCAAGAATCAGTTTTACTATGTGGTTACGTTTCTGAGTCGCTTGAGGTTTGGGAGTAGTGTAATTTCACGATTAGTCGCAAGAGGCGGCTTGCGGGGCAAATTGCTTGATAATATCCATGAAGGCTTCACCGTACCGCTGTAGTTTTGTCTGACCAACACCAGGGATTTGAAGAAAAGCGAAGTCATTGATGGGGTAATCAGCGGCCATGTGTTTGAGTGAGATATCGCCAAATATGACGTAAGGAGGGACACCCTTCTCTTGAGCTAACTGCTTGCGAAGTTCACGGAGTGCTTGGAAGAGTGAAGCGTCGACAGGCCGTGTTGGCTCATTGGCTGTGCGTTTTACAGTGATATCTTCTCGCGTGCTAATGGCGCGGCTGATTGCCACGGTGATGGGGAGCTCGCCTCGAAGAATCGATGGACTAGATTCGGTGAGATGCGTCGTGCGGAATTCGTCAATGGTCATGCCAAGATGCCCGTCACGCAGTAGGGTTTCGGCGACATTAAGCCAATGCGATTTTGGTTTATCACGCCCAATACCATGAACTGAGAGATTGTGGTGATTGCGGTCGATGATTTTCTGGGCATTAGAGCCGCGCAGGATGTCGATAATATGAGAGAGGCCGTATCGCTGGTCGGTGCGTGCGATAGCGGAGAGGAGCTTACGAGCGTCCTCAGTGGCTTCAATTAGCTTTGGAGGGTTGAGGCAGTTATCACAGTGGCCGCAATCACCAGAATGCTCCTCGCCGAAGTAATCAAGTAGAGGAATGCAACGACAATCAGTTGTGTGAGCGTACCGAATCATTTTGTTGAGTTGCCAATAGGCATGATCACGCTGCTCGGGATCTTCTTTTTGCTCGATGAAGTATTCGACTTTGGTACGATCTGCAGCAGAGTAGAAGAGGATACAGTCAGCGATCATGCCATCGCGGCCCGCTCTACCTGTTTCCTGATAATAACCTTCAATATGGCGGGGAAGATCTGCGTGGAATACAAATCGTACGTCTGGCTTATCGATCCCCATTCCGAAAGCGATGGTGGCAACAATTATTCGGGCCGAGCCGTAAATAAAATCGTGCTGGTTTTGTTTCCGAACGTTATTTTCAAGGCCTGCATGGTAAGGCAGGGCTGAGATACCACGCCGTTGAAGTTGTTCAGCGATCTGCTCGCAACGCGCACGAGACTGACAGTAAATGATGCCTTCATGATCCTGATTCTGCTCCAGGTACTCCAGAACCTGTTTCATCATTTCATGCTTAGGACGAATCTCATAACGTAAGTTGGGTCGTTCGAAACTGGTATGGAATATTTGAGGGTTGATTAGATGGAGTTGACGTTGGATATCTTCAGCAACACGCGGCGTAGCGGTGGCGGTGAGCGCAACGATGGGCGTTTTAGCGAAACGATCAGGATGCTGAATGCGCAAGTCACCGAGCATGCGATATTCAGGGCGGAAATCATGTCCCCATTCAGAAATACAATGGGCTTCGTCAATCGCAATGAGGTTGACGGGCATTTTAGTGAGCAGTCGATATCCTGCTGAAGACATAAGACGCTCGGGGGAAAGATAGACGAGCTTGTAATCACCGCGAATTGCAGCTCGTTCACGTTCAGAAGCTTCGGCTGGTTCCAGTGATGAGTTGATACAGGTTGCGGCGATACCGCTAGCTTGAAGAGCATCAACCTGATTTTGCATAAGAGCAATGAGTGGGGATATGACCAGTGTGGTATGAGGCAGGTGGAGGGCTGGGAGTTGGAAGCAGAGTGATTTACCACCACCTGTCGGCATGATAACGAGCGTATCGTTACCTTTGAGAAGGCATTGAATAATTTCCTGCTGCAGAGGCCGGAACTGGGCGTGTCCGAATGTATCCTGCAGCGTTGTCGCTAGGTCAAGCGTATTATTATCGGCTATTTGAGCGTTTCCCTGCTCGAAAATCTCCATCATGATCTGTGAAGGGTATCATAATGAATGAGAAAGCCCCAGTGACCGATACATATCAACATGAGGAACTGGGAAATTTGCTCAGGAGCCATTGGCTGGGTATTCTCGTAGGGCAGTCAGAATGGGACAGATTCGTCTGTTTCAGAATAATTGCTGACTTCAATCCCTCCGGTTTACCGCCAGCCCTGATAATTCCTGGATACAGATGGTGAAAACATGCGTTTAACGGATATTCTGCAACCTGAGTCTGTGGTCGTGCCGCTTGATGCCGAAGACAAGCAAGAGGCGATCTTCAAGTTGGCCGATGCGCTTGTCAGCAGCAACGGTATACAAGATGCGAACAGTCTCCAGAAAGCCATCTGGGAACGTGAAACCACCCGTACGACTGGTATAGGACACGGTATCGCGATTCCTCACGGCAAAAGCGAAGGCGTTGCCTCGCTTTGTATGGCGATTGGCCTTCCTTCCACACCGGTCGATTTCAATTCGATAGATGGGCGGCCAGTGGATCTGATTATCTTGCTCGCCTCACCTGTAGATCAAACAGGACCTCATATTCAGGCGCTTGCGAAAATTTCGCGTATGCTAATGAATGAGGATTTCCGCTCGACAATCAAAGATGCTAAAACTGGCGAAGACTTATTCAAGCTAATCGCAGAATATGAAGCTGACGCTCCCGTTTAATATAAATCATGACAATAAAAAGCTGACTCATCGCGAGTCAGCTTTTTTATTTGTGCTAAAAATTATTTTATTCTTCTTCTGCAGCTTTATTGTATATCGTCATCGTTTGAGCCATATCATCTTCGCGTATCCAATGTTCGATCGCTTCGGCTGCACGATTGATCGCTCGCTCAACTTGAAATTCCTGATCAGGCGAGAAACGACCTAAAACATAGTCTTTCTGCGGAACACGCCCAGGGGCGTCAATACCGATTCTAAGCCTTGGGTAAGTTTGCGTACCTAGGACTCGCTTAATATCAGTAAGGCCGTTGTGGCCACCAGCAGAGCCATCAGAACGCAACCGGATACGTCCGCAGGGCAGGGCAATATCATCAACCAGTACGAGTACGTCTTTGGGTTCAATTTTGTAAAAACGTACGGCTTCGCCAACAGCAAGACCTGAACGATTCATGAATGTCATTGGTTTCATAAGCAGCGTTTTTTTACCCGCAATCACCCCTTCAATGAAGTGAGCATGAAACTTGGTTTTATCACTCGATAGGCAGTTGCGTTCGGCTAGACGATCAATCGCCATAAAGCCAGCATTATGGCGTGTTTTTTCGTACTCTTTGCCGGGATTACCGATTCCTACGATCAACTTCATGGCAATACAATTCTCTTCAATTGAATCTTGCTGAACATCTCCCGAGCTTTCCAATATGCTGGGTTTAGCCCACCAGTTTAACATTCGCAGGATCTTTCGCATCTTTACCTTTTATTCAAGAATTTTCGATCATTCAGAAAGGTGTTTTGATACCCAAAGCTCGCAGAATACACCAGCCTCTTAGAGCTTCAAATATGGCAAACAAGCCGATGAGCAATAAAACCCCACCTGCGATCCATCCCCATGTTTCGATTAGCCCAAACCACGTGATAAGCATGACGATCGCTGCCACCAATAGATCAAACAAGCCGCTATAGAGCCTAAGGCGTTTACCAGTGTTATCAATATTGCATTTGAGCATGAACAGGATCCTTTCGCCAATGATGTCATTATAGGCATAAAAAAAGCGGGTTTACATGGTGTAAACCCGCTTGAGTATCTGGATTCATCTGCTGATTATTCAGCAGCATCTTCCTTATCCTTGCCAACGACTTCAGGCTCAGCACCTTCGTCAGCGGAAGTTTCTTCAACAATTTCTTCTTTCGCAATCTTGATTTGGGCCACGACAGAATCCGCATCAGTTGTTGCTTCAATTCCTGCAGGAAGCTGGATGTCTGCAACGGTAATCGCTTTTTCGCCATCCAGTTCAGCAATATCAACAACAATCTTCTCTGGAATGCTGTCTGCACGGCAAGAGATTTCCAACTTGGTCAGTGGGTGATCAAGGAAAGCGCCGGCCTGTGCAAGAGCCTTAGGCTCGCCGACCAATTCAAGATCCACTTCCATAGCGACTTTCTCAGACAGATCGACACGTTCAAAGTCAACGTGGATAATATTGTCGCCGAGGTAGTCCCATTGCATATCTTTCACAACACAGTGCTCACTTTTACCGTCAACAACAACATCGACGAGGTGTGCGTTTGCGTGAAGAATTTCTACCAATGCTTTACCATCAGCGGTAACTGCGACGGCATCCCGTTTGTGGCCATAGACAACAGCTGGGATCAGGCCTTCTTTACGGGCACGCGCTGCGTAGCGGCTGCCAAGTTTTTCGCGAACTTTGACTTCGATTTTTGGTGCACTTTTTGCGTTCATTTGATTCTCTCCAAATTTATTTGTTTTACTCGTTTATTAGTGAATGCTGTGTCCGGCTAGGCCGGTTGATTACGCTTTTATTGCTGAAAATAATTCAGCGTTTGCCCCCACTGCCTTTACGGAACAGGCTAGAGACAGATTCGTTATTGTGAACGCGGAGCATCGCTTCGCCAAGCAACTCGGCTGTTGAAAGCTCCACAATTTTGTCTTGAATTGGTGCGGTACGCGGGCCGCATGGGATCGTATCTGAAACAATGATCTTGCTGATCGGCGCTTCAGCCAAACGCTCCATCGCTAAACCAACCAAAACAGGGTGCGTACACGCAGCAATGATGTCTTTCGCGCCACGCTCTTTCAGCAGGCGTGCCGCTTCACACATCGTACCTGCAGTTGAGATCATGTCGTCAACCATCAGCGCAACCTTGCCTTCAACGTCACCAATAATGTTGTTAGAAACAACCTCACTGCCAGACACTCGCCGCTTGTCGATGATCGCGAGATCTCCACCCAGCCAGTTCGCGTATGAATTCGCCATCTTCACGTTGCCAACATCAGGGCTAACCAAAACGAGCTCACCCATCTCTTCACGTAGAGATTTAAAGTAGTCAACGATGACGGGGGCCGCATGCAGGTGGTCAACGGGGATATCAAAGAAACCCTGTATCTGCTCAGCATGCAGATCCATAGCCATCACGCGATCAGCGCCTGCTCGGGTCAGCATATTCGCAACCAGTTTCGCGGTAATTGGCACGCGTCCTTCATCCTTGCGATCCTGTCTGGCATAACCAAAATATGGGATCACAGCGGTGATACGCTTCGCACTCGCACGCTTGAGGCAGTCGATATAAATCAACAACTCCATCAGATGCGTGTTAACGGGGTGGTGCGTAGACTGCAAAACAAAACAATCCCGACCACGAACATCTTCTTCAATCTTCACGAAGACTTCACCGTCTGGAAATAAGTCGGTATGCCCTTGTCCCATGGGGATATCAAGGTGCTGACAAATACGCTCACCAAGTGCGCGACTTGCCCGACCACAAAACACTTTCATCTGATCCATGTTGCCACGACTCATGCCGTCAGCCTCCTGAAACTGTAGTTTGACTGATTCTGTTGCGAAGAATTTCATCAACCGTTTTTAATTGTTCCTGTGTGTTGATACTCAACACATCCTCCGCCGGCACTGCATCAACAACGGCCACAGTTTGGCCTTGTTTTTTCAACAATCCCGGTACGTCGGTCAGGTAATACTCACCCTGCTTATTTTTGTTGTCTGTCTCGCTCAATCCGCTAAAAAGTGCATCCGAACGGAAACAGTAGTAACTCGGATTAACTTCGTTAATCTTCAACTGAGCATCCGTAGCATCCTTCTGCTCAACAATCGCATCAAACTCACCGGATGATGTGCGAACAACACGGCCATAGCCGCTCGGATCGTCGATCACCGCTGTTGCCAGTGTCGCAGATGCCTTACGGCGACGATGAACCTCCAGAAGCCGAGCAAGTGTTTTGCTGCGGATCAATGGGCCATCGCCAGCCAATACAAAAATATCAGTCACAGGCTCGTTCTCAAATTCAGGCTGCGCCATTTGTGTCGCATGACCTGTCCCCAATTGTTCTGTCTGTTCGACAAACACAACACCTTCTTCATCTGCTAATGCTTCACGCACCAACTCGGCTTTGTAACCAACCACGATCACACATTTCTTAACACCCACATCTTTACAGGCTCGCACCACCCATTTTACCATTGGCTCATCTGCAGTCTGATGCAAGACTTTAGGCAAATCGCCACCCATACGCGTACCTTTGCCTGCAGCGAGGATAATCGCAGCCGGGGCAGGGCGTTTTTCTTGATCCAAACTCACATCTGCAACGTCACTAGCCATCTTCTTTTTCCTTCCGTCATTCGCTCACTGCAGGT
The DNA here is from genome assembly GCF_007747445.1 of Poriferisphaera corsica. NCBI lineage: Bacteria > Pseudomonadati > Planctomycetota > Phycisphaerae > Phycisphaerales > Phycisphaeraceae > Poriferisphaera > Poriferisphaera corsica. The sequence continues at coordinate 1,960,120 of NZ_CP036425.1, read as the reverse complement.
ACAGCAGCATTAAAAACCTGTCTTGTTTCACACTGACCTGTGCAAAACAAAGCAGGCCATCACCAGCCATTTCTAAAGGATTACATGTCGAATGGTCTAGGCCAAATAGACAATCCTTCACAAACTCAAAACTGAGTTGGCTGGAAAAGAAAGAAAACTGGCCCGCAAGGACTCGAACCTTGAATACAAGTACCAAAAACTTGGGTGTTACCATTACACTACGGGCCAATTACCGTTATCTTTTCATCAAAGGACGGCCTCTTGGCAGTTGTTCAGGACGAACAACCAGTTAAAGAGGGGCGTCCGGCTTCTCACATTTGCTCGAAATGTACCTTGCCGGAGGGTATAGGCTCATTTCCTGTCCGCGCCTCTGAGCTTCTTATCCAGCTCATCATCACGATCGGCTCAATCTGAGATACAAAGAGTTTAATACTCGCTTCGCGACTGTCAACTCAACCATGCTCACAGCCAATCAAGATGCATTTTATTCACAAACCACCCGTTAGTCAGAAGATATCGTCATTTTTGCGGGCAAATCTGCCAACCACATCTACTAAAACACAATCAACCCATCTCTAATGCTCTTTTCGGCGATTCAGGCTGCCCAGTTCTGGCACTCAATAATGTCGCCAAGCAGCAAGCCAATACCTCGCGGCCATTGGGGATTTCATGCTTCGTCTCATCATTACTAATAGCCACTTCATCCATCAGGCCCTGCCATTGGGCGGCAACCTGTTGAATAAACGTAACATTCCCAGAATCATCCACATGATCAATCACCCCACCCGCAGGATTCTCATCCCCATCATTTGCTGTATGACGCAAATCGTACCCATTTTCACCAACCGTCAATTCAGCGTCATCACCCAATACATGAAGTGATCTGCAACTTTGACCTGCCCGATCAGAGACTTGTATGAGTGCAGCACCATTATCAAAAAGCCTCGCATGGCAGGACAATGTCCCTGTCAAATGATTCAACTGCTCTGGCACATCTCCAAGCGCCCCAACCAATGAAGCATCGACAGATCCCGGCATTTCCACAAATCGCAATGCGGTAAACCACGCATCATAGAGTCTTGCAAAAAGACTTAGCGTCCCAACGCGCCCAATATTCGCGACACGAACAATACGCTGAACACCCAAAACTTCTTGTGGGTTCGCCGCTGATAGATATCCTTCGCTACGTACAAAGGCTGGCACTCGAATCAAGCGGGCATTTTGAGCCGCTTTTTTAATCAACTCTTCAACCGCATTGTACTCCTGAAGTGTTGCGGCAAATGGTTCAGGCGACAAAACAGCGACACCTTGCTGGCAAGCGGTCGCGAGATCATCGAGATCCATTGGCTTACCTATTGCATTAAGCAAGTAATCGGCATGCTGCTCAATTAAAAGTTGCCGCAAATCATCTGTAAATTCACACCCCAATTCATCTGCAAATCCAACAACATCATTATTGCGTTCCCCACCAATACCCACAACTTTGATCGCATCACCTAAACACGCAACCACGTCCCGACACCACGCAATTTGCCGCGAATCCGCCCAAACAATGACTCGTTTTGCAGAATCCTGCTCTTTCATAATTCCAGATCATAACCGAAACCTATAAAAATTACTTATGTAACTCCTTCAATATCCCACATTTCTGAATACCTGCTAAGATATTGCGTGATGCCTGCCGGGCGGCCGCGTGCATGTTCGCATGTACGAGGAAAGTCCGAGCTCGATAGGACATCGGTGGTGGGTAACACCCACCCGCATGGTTGGCGACGATCATGCGAGGGATAGCGCCACAGAAATAATACCGCCTTGCTTTGCAAGGTAAGGGTGAAATGGTGCGGTAAGAGCGCACCGCTGATCTGGTGACAGATTAGGCATGGCAAGCCCCACCGCGTGCAAGACCAAGCAGTCTCCAGTTGCTCCGCAACGCGCTCTGTCCGGGCGTAATGGGGACGGGTAGGTTGCTTGAGCCTGCTGGCAACAGCAGGCCTAGAGAAATGGTCGCCACCCTCAACGGGTACAGAACTCGGCTTACAAGCAGGCATCACAAAACCCTGTCTTTTAATTAAGGCAGGGTTTTTCATTGCACTATTAATTATTGGATATCTTCAGCACCATCAAAAGTAATATATGGCTCTATCAACCGCCGCGTTTTCAGCCCAATACGATGCACGTTCTCTAAATCCTCAGCTTGCTCAAATCTACCGTTTGCCTCACGATACAACACGATATTTTCAGCGATAGCTGGCCCAACGCGAGGTAAAATAGTTAACATTTCTTTTGATACTTCATTGATATTTAACTTAAAGCCAACATTATTACACCGTGATTCGCCAATACGTATTGGCTTTGCAAACCAATAAACAACCAGCAAAAACTGCAACAATACAGTCGTCGCCAAAGCCCAGCCGACACCCGCTTTAATCACTTTCTTACTCATTCAGCCCCATCATCGACGCGGATTCAAACGCTATCACCCATCTGTGTTTCTTCATTTAACTGAGCGGATTCAATATGCTGCTCAGCGTTCATAATTTGTTTACGGAAACCAATTAATCGCTGTAAACCTGCTTTTGGTTGGAGTTCTTCATCAATCAACCCTGATAAAGGCAACTCAATCTCCGGATGATCGACTAGAGCGTCCCATACCACAGTCTCAACAAACGGCTTACTAAGCGCTATCTGGTACACCGCTTCTAGCCAGTGACTCTGAACTGTTTGCGACCATGGCCGGCGCCAGTAACCACTATTCGCATCGACTTCATCATTGTCATTGGATGCAATCATCATCTGCGTGACAGGTTCACTAGGCACACCAACCGTCAATGCCAACGGCTTACCAAAATGACTGAAAGCATCCATCATATTGCTGATCTGCATCAAATCACGCGTATACTGCCCAGCAACAGCTTGACCCATTGGAAATTTCAACCCAAGCAAATCGAAATTGATACCAGACTGAACTAGTAAATCTGCATACATCAAAGTCGGAATAGATCTTGGACTTTTCGCAAAATACTCCCCAAACGGCTGACGTAGTTCGACCATGACCTTCACATTCGGCTGCAGCTTCTTCACCAACATCGTCGTCATTCGTGTCAGATCCATCAACTGCTCGAAATTGAACGTAAAGTGTGAATTCACATGCAAACCGCTGATCACATTCCAAACAGTGACCGAATCACGGTAACGCATCACCATTCGCTCAACGTGCTCATAAACCAAATCCCGAACTGTGTCATAATCATGCTCCCAGATGTAGATCCAGTCAGGCAGATTTGCAGGATCAAAGCTGATCAACGGCCCTGCCATAATTGGCTTACCAATCGATCTCGCCCAATCAGTCCAGGAATCTACCTTATTCCACTTAAACACATTCTCCTCTGGCGCAACCGTCTTCCAAGGAGTCGGCACATAAACCATATCAAAATGCTTACTCACACCACCGCGTAATTTCTCATGAGCTTCATCGTGATTCACACGGCAAGTGATCGGTGCAGCAGGCAATGAAGACGTACTCACACGTTTATTAAGCAGCAATTCCGAGTGCGCTAACGCCAACTCTTCCGTACCATCAATCGACGCCATCAGTGATTCAAATGCCAACTGATCCGCCTTAGCAGGCTCGTCGTGCTGCAAACTGATCGCTTCAATAAACCGCTGCTTCGCAAACTCAGTCCGCTTTGTAACAGCATGATCTTCTTCGAGATCGAACATCGCCCAATCTTCGAGTTTTGTATAAAGCGTCATCAATCTGTGTCGCGCCAACTCCAGTGTCAGCAGATATGGCTCCTCACGCTCTGGCAACAAGCACGTCTGCAACGTCATCTCACCCAAATCTCCAACACGATGCTGAAGCGCGAGAGCGCATGCCCCAGAATCCCGCTTCTCACACACAATCTCACCCGGTTCGAAGCTGACCTCACAACGCATTGCATTGTTATCCGAACCAATCAGATAAGCATTCCGCAAAGACCAACTTGCAGCAGGAACAGAACCATTAAATACCTGAAACTTAAGCATAAACCGGCAACTTCATTCTGGGTTTCAAATCAGCGACCCATCCTTAAGCCGCAACACTATTTACCCCCAACTCAACCTACGCGCAACCATAGAACTATCAGCAATTATCACGCTGCACCACAATATATGCAAAGCCCCCATCTGACTAGCTTTATTGTACAAGATCGCGACCAATCCCTAGCCCTATCCAACCAATTCAAATCAAAACCCCAATCAAGACGACTAACCACATGATCCCAGCCACAATGATTTTGCCCAATGCACCCCAGAACCGACCAATCGCAGCGCCTTTCCCCCCCTCTAACGCATTTTTGATCTCTCGTCCCGCCCATAGATCACCCAGGAATGAGCCCACTCCCGCACCAACCGCAGCTCCGATCAGCGTTCCAATAATCGGAATAAACCATAAGAATATTGTGCCTAAAATCGCACCCGCAACACCACCAAAAACAGCCCCCACCATCGCTCGTTTTGACGCTCCCGCCTTCCCAGCCCCTAATGCTCCCGCAACAAATTCTATGATTTCGCCAAGAATTGCGAGAAAAAACAAGATGCCTATGACCCACCAACCCAAATGCCCCCATCCCCCCACATCATCCCAGCGCAGCCACGCCGCAGTCCCCGTTGCAATCAAGATCAGCCACGTACCCGGCAACTGGAATGCAACCATCAATACGCCAATGGCATTCACCAGTAACAGCCCCAAAATGATCAGCACAATCGCAATCGTAGTCCACATGCCACAGATCATAACCACATTTCATATGTGAAGCCCAGTCGCACGCTCCAAACAAGCACTTCACAAAGTCATTTCTGACCCCTACAAATCAGCAACATCACAGTCATTTTTGTCTAATTTGCCTGCTTGAGAGCCACCATTCCACCCCAAGACGAAATATAAACACACAAACACGTCTCTGAAGGGTTGACGATTCACGTAACCTCCGATAGATTGCGGTCATTACCGACGTTATAGAAAATGGAGTTTTCCCATGCAGCGACCATTCGCTTTGATGCTCGGCGCGTCGATTGTGTCTATCAACCTCATCGGCGGCCAGATCGCTTCGGTATCTGCACAACAGCAGGATTCCAAGTCTCTCTGGGCTGATTTTAATCACTACGTTCTAATTGCTCGTCCAGACCTCGCGCAAGCAGCCGGCCAAGCCCTGCTTGAGCAAGTCAATGACGCCACACTTCTCAAAATTGTAGAAGAAGGCGACTACAAAAACTACGAGCAAAACCTGCTACGTGCAGCTCGCGTTGCTGACATCAAGGATGTCGCTCAGCAGCTCGATACTCGCATTCAGGCAGCTCGCACCGCGCTTAGCCGCAATGCAGACCGAATCGCAGAAGACATCGAGCTTCTCGCACAAGGTCAGCGGCAATATCGCAATGCAGTCGCCCGACTCACAAATGCAGGCCAGTACGCCGCCCCACAGCTCTTGGAAACCTTACGTGACGATACCAAGACTAATCTTCACCCATACGTTGTCGAAGCGATGATCGCCGTCGGCCAACCTATGGTCACCCCACTGACAACCGCCATCACAGGTCTCGACCCAGTGACTCAGGCTCAAGTTGCTCAGATCCTCGCTGAAATTGGCTACCCACAAGCCATGCCACAGCTCAAAGAAGTCATCGAAAATCCAAAGACCGATGCTTCCGCCAAACAGGTTGCCAAAATCGCTTTCGAGAAGCTTGCTAATTCAGCCGGCATCTCAACCGAACTCGACGCTGCCAATCTCTACTTCTTCCTTGGTCAGCAGCAATACAATCTGACAACCAAGGGCGAAACGCTAATGGGTTACGACCCATCCAGCGAAACCGGAATTCTCTGGCAGTACACCGACAAGCTCGGCCTACTCGCCACACCAGTTCCCGGCGAAATCTACGGCGACATCCTCGCCATGCGTTCCGCTAAACGCGCTCTTGAGATCAATAACAACCTCGATAACGCTCTCAGCCTCTACCTCACTGCGAACCTTCGTCGTGAAAACAAGCTTGCTGATGGCGCCATCGATCCGAGCTACGGCCCGGACATGCAGCCTGCCTCATACTACGGCATGCTCGCTGGCCCAGACCGTATGCACGATGTACTCGCGAAAGCAATCCTTGACCGCGATGCTACCCTCGCACTTGATGCCATCGATATCCTCTCTCAAACAGCAGGAACCGATGCACTCGTCAACCGTGGCAAAGCAGTTCAGCCATTGCTCGCAGCACTCTCATACCCAGATGCCCGCGTACGCTTCTCAGCAGCCGTCACGCTTGCAAACGCTCGCCCTGAAGAAGCTTTCAATGCTTCCTTCCGCGTTGTTCCAATCCTCGCTGAAGCGATCCGCTCGACTGATGTGAAAACTGCTTTGGTCATCGCCAAAGACCAGGAATCACTCAACAGCAAAATCGCGATGCTCAGCGAACTCGGTTACGACGTCTTCGGCGGCACAAGCTACGATGAAATCAAACCTGAGCTCAACAAGACCGCTGCCGTCGATCTACTCTTCACAGATGTAGCATTCGAAGACACAAAGGGTCTATACGAATTAACCAACGCTGATTACAAACTCGGTGCTGTACCATTTATTGTGGCTACCGATGCTAGCAATCAGGTACAGACCTCCGACTGGGCTTCTAGAATCGGTCGGGTCTTCGTTACCGTTAATTCTGATGACGCTGAAGGAATCAGAACTGCCGTTGAGACCGCAGCACAGGCATACGCCGGTGAAGCAATCAGCGAAGAGGAAGCCACCGAGAACGCACTTGACGCACTCGCAATCCTCTACGATATGGCACTTGGTTCCGATGCGATCTTCAATGTGACCGACGCACAAGCAGCTCTCGTAGCCGCTCTAAGCGACGCACGTCTCGAAATCGCTGAAGAAGCCGCCTCAGTACTCGCTCTTATGAACGACACTGAAGCACAACGAGCAATTGCACAAGCTGCTCTCGAAGCATCTGGCGATCTCAAGCTCGCTCTCTTCGACAGCCTCGCAGAGAGTGCTAACGCATTCGGCAACCAATTGACCAGTGCACAAGCAGCTGCAATTCATAAGCTCGCCCAAGAAGGCTCTGATGAAGTCGCAATCACTGCTGCCAAAACTTATGGTGCCTTGGCAATGCCTACCTCAGAAGCTGTCAAAGCGATCCTGAAGTAAGCGTCACACACATTTAATAAATACAAAAGCAGGTCAATTGACCTGCTTTTTTTTGCGCAATGCGAATTCCAACCGAAACGGATGAATATAAGACCATTGAAACATTTTAAGTAATTTTATTTAATACATTTATAATCAGACGACGCCATTAAAACTGGAAGTTCCAGGTCTATCGAGCAACGTTATACCCAATCAAATAACGGCGTCAGCACAAACAATTCGCGTAATACACAAATACTTTTAAATCACATTCCCTTATTAATAAAAGACTTATAATCTAAATTACTTTTTTTTCTTTTTATGTTGTTTACATATTCCATAACAAAAAACATTTGCTAAAATCCAGAAACTATGAAACAAACAAGTATATGTCTTATAGGTGCGGGTGGAATTGCAGCAGCACACATTGATGCAGCAAACTTCCTAAGCAGTTCAGTCAAGATCACAGCGATCGCAGACCCCAATCTGGAGGTAGCCCAAAAATTAGCTACAAATCTCGACGCCAAAGCATATACCAACTTTGAAGAGGTTCTTGCAGATTCAGCCATCGCCTCCACAATCGATGCTGTCATCATCTGCACACCACCTTCAGTACGCCTCCCAATCGTAGAGGCTGCAATAAAGAACAAAATGCATGTGCTGATGGAAAAACCAATCGCCAGCACGCTTGAAGACGCCGAAAAGCTGACCCAGCTTGCAGCACAAAACCCTCAAATCACTTGTGCGATTGCATATTGCCATCGATTTGAATCCGGCATCACGCACATCAAAAAGCTCGTAGAGTCCGGCGATTTTGGCCGTCTCGTACGCGTCGAAAACACCTTCGCCGCACCGGCACCGCAAATGAAAGATCACTGGATGTCTGACCCCAAAGTCAGCGGCGGCGGCTCTCTCATCGATACCGCATGCCACAGCCTCGACATGTTCCAATACCTCGCAGGGACACCCGAACTCGTCGGCGCCGTTCTCTTCAATGGATGGGAAGGCCGTGGCGAATCTAATGCCACCGTCCTAGTCGCAGCAACCGATAAATCCGAACTGCCTGTCGCCGGAACAATCAATTCAGGCTGGAATGAAGCGATGCGATTCCAAGTCAATGTCGTCACTGAAAAAGCAAGCTTTGCTTACGACTACTGCAAACCAAACATCGTCTCAAAACAAACCGCAGGCGTTGAAGGCATCGAAGAAATCAACCTAGGCGATCAACCCGGACGCTTCGGCGGCCAACTCAAAGCTTTCGTCGAGAAAATTACCAACGGCACAGAAAGCGACCTCGCCACATTCGCAGACGGCCTCAACGTTGCAAATGTGATCGCAGACGCACAAGGCCACACACAATGTGAATGCTGCTCATAACAAGCAGCTATTAATCTTGGACCCACTGACAAGGCGCGGATGACTAACGTCATCGGCGTCTTGTTTTTTTATCATCTTAAACCAACCAATACACCACCAAGATCACGAACAAACGATTAGAAATGAGTACCGCGACCATCGTTTCAACCCACTGCTCCCCAGCACGCAATGCGCATTAAAAAACCCGTGACGCTCTGCTCCAGTATTCCAGAAAATGCCGTAAAGATTGGGCTTCTCGTTGCATTATGAACAGGTCACGAGTTGTACCTGTATTATCGGTTTTTAGTAGGAAAAACCAATAAAAAAAACCACGATATCCTAAAATCGCAGTTTTCTTCTTTTATCTAATCCTTATCATCCGCAACTACCGATAATACCGCTTTTCAACTATTTCAACCTGTTGTCCGCCCCATCGAACGCAGTCGCTTATATCGTTTATTCAGAAGATTATTCGTTTTAAAGCGGTTCAGATCCCGCAATGCACCCAACAAGTATTTCTCTACATTAGCCGTAGCTCGATTCAGATCCCTGTGAGCCCCGCCCATTGGCTCCTTAATCAAATCATCTACAACACCCAACTCAAGATTGTCCTTCGCGGTCAAGTGCAGTACCTCAGCCGCCTGAGCATTCGTCTCAGGATTCGATGTCTTCCACAAAATCGAAGCGCATCCTTCCGGACTGATCACCGACCACCAACTATATTCCATCATCGCAATCCGATCTCCCACACCAATACCCAGCGCACCGCCCGATCCCCCTTCACCGATCACTACAGAAACAATCGGCACCTTCAGTCGGCTCATCTCCCTCAAGTTCACCGCAATCGCTTCTGCTTGCCCTCTCTCCTCCGCCCCGATCCCCGGATAAGCTCCTGGCGTATCAATCAACGTCACAATTGGCAAACCATATTTTTCACCCAATTTCATCACCCGAAGCGCTTTGCGGTATCCCTCCGGATGAGCACACCCAAAATTACACTTAATTTTCTCAGCCGTATCCTTCCCCTTGTTGTGGCCGATCACGACGCACTTCGTTTTGCCGATACGACCAAACCCACAAACAATCGCTCGATCATCTCCATAATGTCGATCACCATGCAGCTCGCAAAAATCCTTCACAAACGCCTTGATGTAATCCATCGCCTGAGGCCTGTTCGGATGGCGTGCCACCTTCACCGTATTTACCGGGCTTAGATTGGCATAGATCTTCTCCAGCATCATCTCATGCGATGCCCGCAACTCCCCAATCTCCGCCCCCAGATCAACATCACCCTCACCCCCAACAACCGACTGTTCCTGCTGATTCTGCACTTCAAGCTCCGAAATCTGACGCTCAAGTTGCATCAGCGGCCGCTCAAAATCCAATTCATACATATTCACAGAACTCATTCGCGCGTATCTCCATTTTTCGCAACAGCGATCTCCAACGCCGTCGCCAACAGCCGCATCTCCTTGCAGCCTACCATTCCCTCATCTCCCACATACAAGCCGCAGAACATTCATCCAGCAGCACATCTCACTTACAGACAAGTGGGCAGGGGACTTGAATCGACAATCATGATATCTTAACGTGGATTCACACTTAGGAACAGCAATCATGACGCAAATCAACCAACTCACCATCATCGGTACAGGCCTCCTCGGAGCCTCCGTTGGCCTCGCTGCCAAACAGTCAGGCTTTGCCAAAAAAGTTGCCGGTGTCTCAAGAAACCTCGAATCTGCCGAAAAAGCCGCATCCGTCGGCGCGATCGATATGCCCTTTGACAAAATTTCCGATTCACTTGCTGATGCAGATCTCGCCGTCATTGCTGTTCCCCTCTCAGGCTTTGACTATATTTTTTCACTCATCGCCCCACTACAGCGTCCTAATCTCTTCATCACTGACGTTGGCTCCACAAAATCCTCCGTCATCGCCTCAGCCAAAAAGCATCTCACTGATCCAACCCTTTTTCTCGGCTCCCATCCCATGGCAGGCTCCGAAAAGCAAGGCCCAGAATCGGCCTCAGCAAACCTTTTCCCAAACAAGCCCTGTATTCTCACCCCTGAGCCCGACACAAACCGCAACCTCATCAACACCGTCACCGCGCTCTGGCAAGCGCTCAGCATGAATATCCTCACCATGACTCCAGAGCAGCACGACACGCAAACCGCCGTCGTCTCACATCTCCCTCACGCCGCCGCCGCCCTCCTCATCCAGACAGCCAACACTCTCGGCGGATACGATGTTGCCTCCACAGGCTTCCGTGACACCACACGCCTCGCTTCCTCCAACCCACCGATGCGCGTCGACATCATGTCCGCCAACCGCCCCGCACTCATCACTGCACTCAGCCAATACCGCGATCAAATCACAAACCTCATGGCCATCCTCGAGTCCAATGATCGGCAAGCCCTTCTTGACCTACTCACACTATCACAAACTTCTCGTGACCACTGGCTAGACGACTCCTTTCATTAACCCCAGCAATCCCTCACCGGCATAACATCACACACCAAGCATTCGTACTATCTAACCATTAGACGGAATCAATACCATGCAGTACAAACTCGCTTTCATCGGCGCAGGCAACATGGCCGAAGCAATCGCACGCTCCGCCATCTCCTCCGGCACGCTTACCCCTGATCAAATCATTGCCGCAGACCCTTCACCCGACCGCCGCGACCTCTTCGCCTCCATCGGCCTCCACGTCACACCTTCATCCTCAGACGCCGCCGCACAAGCCGAGCAGATCATGTTCGCGTTCAAACCCCAAATGATGAACGATGCGCTCTCTACCTTCGCCTCATCACTCACCCCCGCTCAAACCATCATCTCCATCATGGCCGGCATCTCCTCTGAAAAAATCCACACCGCTATCACTAACCTCAACCCTCAAGCCGACGGCATCAAAGTCGTCCGCGTCATGCCCAACACACCCATCATGGTCAACTACGGCATGGCTGGTGTCTCTCTCGGCCAAAACACCAATCCCGGCGACGATGATTTCGCTTTCCAACTCTTCAACGCCGCAACAAACAAAGCTGTCCGCGTCACCGAAGAACAACTCCACCTCATCACCGCTATCTCAGGCTCCGGCCCCGCGTACATTTTCTTCATCGCCGAAGCTCTACAGCAAGCCGCCAAAGATATCGGCCTCCCCGAACATGCTCACGAGCTCGTCACCCAGACCATCCTCGGCTCCGCCCTCCTGATGAATCAATCTCCCGATTCGCCCGCCGAACTACGCCGCAAAGTCACCTCTCCAAAAGGCACCACAGAAGCCGCTATCAACAAAATGACCGACCTCAACCTACCCAATACCATTGAACAAGGCGCCGCCGCCTGCCTCAAGCGTTCCATCGAGCTTGGCAACCTTTAACGAGCCGCGTCCACACCTATCTGCACAACCTTAACGATGCCTCAATTGCATTCACACATATTCTGCGCGCACATTGAACACCCATACATGCACATTAATCTCCAAAAACTATCAACTTGATGCGAATCCTTGTCGTTATGTTTTTTTACTTGACCGAGTATGCGGCTTGCACTACGATTACCCTTGTAGTCGACTATAAGAGTAGTCAACTGAAATGACTGCCACCTTACCTCCCTCCAGTGAACGATCTGACCAACAAGGACAACACAATGAAAACCTATAAAGCTCTAAAAGCTGCATGTGTATCTCTGGCTTTACTTGCCCCATTAGGCATGACAGCCTCAACATTTGCAGAAGAAGACAGCAAAACTGATGCAACAATCCTAATGGCTCTTATCAAGCAAGCCCGCACTGATTTAAATATTATTAAGATTCAGAAAGGCATGACATCAAATAAATTAGCCCGTGAGCTCCGTGAAGGCGGTGAAAGCCGTGAAGCCCGTGGTGAGCATCGCGGTGAGCGCGCCGGTCGAGAATCACGCGGCGAACACCGTGGCGAACGCGAAGGCCGTGGCGAGCGAAGCAGCAAGCGAGAACGCAGCGAATCACATAATGAACGCTCAGAACGCAACAGCTCAAAAAGCGAAGCTGAAGGCGGCGAAGAAGGCGGCAACCGTATCGGAAAATATGAAAAATGGGATCGTGTTCGCAACGGTGCACGTTTGATACTTGCATACAATCCAAGCTCACAATCATTCAAAGGCTACGTCCACAACACCACTAAACAAATGCTCCCCGATGTACGTGTCGAAGTTCACCTGTCTAACGGCACAGAGCTTGGGCCTACAAAACGCGTCAATCTCAAGCCCGGTGCAAAACTTCAAATCGAACTTGCCGCCAATAATCAGAAATTTGCTTGGTGGACAACCCACCCTGAATACGGCATCGAAGAAGGACACGGCTCAGAAAGCGAAGAGTCCGGCGAACACAGTGGCATGAAGAATGACAAACGCCCACAAAGCGCCTCACTTCGCCCCGTCTACAACCAGTTACAGCTTCTCTGCAAAGACATTGAAGCCATGAAGAACATGCGTAGCAAATCAAAGCGATAAACCATTGTGGATGCCACGGGAAGCACTGTCACTTCCCGTGGCTCTCCCTTTTCTATTACCTCATCCCAAATATCATGCTCTCATTCTCCGGCTCGAATTGGTATAATAACGACACAAATACGAGAAATACCATGAATCAGAAACACAGACTCGGCGACTTGCAAATCGCCATCATGCACATCCTTTGGGATCAAGGTGAAGCATCCGCAAGCCACGTACACACCACGCTTCTCGAAGAGCGCGGCCTGGCAATAACAACCATCAAAACCATGCTTCGCAAAATGGAAGAACGTGGATTAGTCACACATCGTGAAAACGGCAGACAGTTTATCTACATTCCTCTCATCGAAAAACAGGAAACGCGTACAGGTATGGTCCACGACCTCATCAAACGCATGTTCTCCGGCGACAGTACCGCTCTCGTCAATCATCTGCTTAATGAAGGTGAAATCGACGTAAACGAAATTGAAGAACTCAAAGCCCAACTTAGCGCTAAAAAGCGAAAGAAAACAAAATGATCACATGGCTCCTCGCATTCTTATTGCACAGCACTTTATGGTGTGGTTTTGCATGGATTGTCTTGCGCTTACGCCCAACACTTCACCCAAGAATACGCGAAGCGATCTGGTACACCGCAATTGCCGCCAGCCTGCTAACACCAACAGCACAACTTTTAACATCCAATCAATCCTCGCTGTGGCAAATACGTCTCCCCGAAAGTATTCTTGCCCAATCCCAGCACACCGAACGCGAATCAAACGAACAAAATGCAAGCCTAAACCCTTTGATCACCGCAAGCGACAACGAAGAACGCACATACATATATCAATCTCAAATCATCAACTACGCCTGGTTCGCCATCGCCGGTCTCCTCCTATTACGCTACACCATCAATGTGACCTCACTAAATACGCGATTAAGAAAACGAAAATCGGTCACAAATATAAACACAAAACAAAAACTCACTGAACTCAGTGACAAAGCCCAACTCTCCAACATACCACGATTAACCACCAGCCAATCCCTCGGCTCACCCATCGCAATCGGCCTAGGCAAAAATACCGAAATCTGTATCCCTAACCGCGCTCTGCTTGAGCTTGACGATCAACAGATCGATGCCATACTCGCTCACGAAATCGCCCACCATATTAGACGCGATACTATCCGCCTCTTTACGCTAAACCTGATCCGCTCCATCTTTTTCTTCCAGCCACTCTTTCATATCGCAAGCCGTGATCTCCACCTAGCCGCTGAACAGCAATGCGACGAATGGGCCGCAACTCAAATTAACGATCCCATCACCATGGCGTCATGCCTCACAGAAGTTGCCACATGGATCATCCCCAAAGACAAACATATACCTGTTGCCTGCATGGCTCGCCGACATTCAGGCCTAAGATCACGCGTTGAACGTCTCATTTCACCCGCTGCTTCATCAAAGCAAGCACCAGCCAAACGCTACTGCCTGCTGTTTTCAATCCTCATTATTTTGAGCATCACTAGTTTTGCACCCGCAATTAGTATGATTGAAGCCGAACACTCAGACGACATGGATTCTCTTCGTAACGCACCAACACTTCGTTCAGAACATTCAAACGAATATTCCGAACACCAAGAAACAACCTACAACGAGCATGAGCGTCGAGAAAACAGTAATTCAATAGGTAATGAACACCGATAAAACTCAAATATCACCTCCTCCGCGAATCCTGTAAAATACGCACGCTGGCCAAACACTATACGCCTGCCTCATGAAAACCATACGCAAAAGGTGATATCTCATGGCTTTCCGTGACCTTCAACAGTTCATCGCCGCCCTCGAATCCGAAGGCGAACTTCATCGCATTTCTGCAACCGTCTCTCCCCATCTTGAAGTCACCGAAATCACCGACCGTGTCTCAAAATCACCCGCACACAAAAAATCCATCCACGCAAAATCATTCGACCCCCACCACGCCCATCTCGGCGGCAAAGCACTCTACTTCGAAAATATCGAATCATCCAAGCACCCCCTCCTCATCAACGCCTACGGCTCCTACCGCCGCCTAGAACTCGCTCTCGGCTGCGCCGACATCGGCCTCCAAGGCCTCGCCGACAAAATCGACCAACTCCTCAAGCCCGTCCCGCCATCGGGTTTGATGGACAAGATGAAAAAAGGTCTAGAACTCGCGAAAATCGCCTCATTTGCACCCAAAGTCGTCAAGTCCGGCCTCTCCCAGCAAAACGTCATCACCGGCAACGACATCAATCTCCTCGACCTCCCCGTCATCAAATGCTGGCCCAAGGACGGCGACCCCACCTCCGTCGGCTACCCCCTCTCACCCAAACAAGCCGGCACAGCCAAAGGCCAAGGCCGTTACATCACCCTCGCCCACATCTACACCATCCATCCCGACGACGCAGGCAAACCCGACGGTACTCCACGTCCCTCACGAAACGTCGGCATGTACCGTGCTCAGCTCATCGACGAAAAACACACCGCCATGCACTGGCACATCCACCACGACGGCGCTGCTCATTGGCGCGCATGGAAAAAAATCGGCAAACCCATGCCCTGCGCCATCGTCCTCGGCGGCGAATCCGTCCTCCCATACGCAGCCACCGCGCCGCTCCCACCCGGCATCTCCGAACTCCTCTTCGCTGGCTTCCTTAACAACGCATCCATCCCACTCGTCAAGTGCAAAACCATCGACATGCACGTTCCTGCCAACGCAGAATTCGTCATCGAAGGTCACGTCGACACAACCGCCGCCTCCATCGGCTACGACCCGCGCACAGGCCAGACTCTCGGCCCCGGCGCCGTCTTCGAAGGCCCCTTCGGCGACCACACCGGCTTCTACTCACTCCCCGATCGCTACCCCATCTTCACCGCCTCCGCACTCACACACCGCAACAACCCCATCTACCCCACCACCATCGTCGGCCTCCCCCCGCAAGAAGACTACTACCTCGGCAAAGCCACCGAACGACTCTTCCTCCCACCTCTCCGCACCCTCGTCCACGACGTCATCGACTACGACCTTCCCATGTTTGGCTGCTTCCACAACTGCGCCTTCATCAAAATCGACAAACAATACCCACTCCAGGCTCGCCGCGTCATGCACGCCATCTGGGGTGCTGGCCAAATGGCATGGACCAAGTCCATCGTCATCGTCGACAAAGACGTCGACGTCCACGATCACGAGCAAGTCCTCTTCCAACTCGCCGCCAACTGCGACCCCGGTCGCGACATCGAAATCGTCAACGGCCCACTCGATATCCTCGACCACGCCGCACCGCGCCTCGGGGCAGGGCATAAAATCGGCTTCGACGCTACACGTAAAATCCCAGGCGAAGAATGCAACGGCCACCCAATCCGAGACTACCCACCCATCCTCGAAATGTCACCCGATATCAAACAACAAGTCACCGAGCGTTGGCACGAGTTCGGCCTATAATTGCCAAAACCAACACACAAAAACAGCACATAAGGATCGATCATGGAAGATACAAAAACCATTCAAATACACACTTTTCCCCTTGGTGCATATCAAACCAATTGTTACGTCCTCGAAGCTCCGAACAAAGCATGCTGGATTATTGATGCGGGGACTGATCCTGACGCACTCATCGCCTGCATAAAAGATAATGAACTAAAGCCAGAAAAACTGCTTCTCACACATGCGCACCACGATCACATCGAAGGCGTTTTCAAGGTTCGTGAAGCTTTTCCTGATATCCCAATCTACATTCACGAATCAGAAAAAGAGTTCTTGACCGACACCACTCTTAATCTTTCCGCTATTGTCGGCATCCCCGCCGTTGCGCCCGAAGCTGACCACTATCTCGAGCACGGCCAAGTACTCCATCTTGCCGGTATCCCCTTCGAAGTTCGACACACACCCGGCCACTCCCCCGGCGGCGTTGGTTTCTATCAACCAGAAAACCATTTCATTATTTCTGGTGACACCCTCTTCGCAGGCTCAGTGGGCCGATACGATTTCCCAACATCCGACGGCCCCACCCTCGGCAAGTCGATCCTCGAACAACTCTACACCCTTCCAGACGACACCGTCGTCTACCCCGGCCATGGCCCCTCAACCTCCATCGGCCAGGAAAAGCAAACCAACCCCTTCGTTCGCCCATAACTCCAAAATAGTAAGCATAAAAAAAGGCTCTAATCATATGATTAGAGCCTTTTCAATATTCATTCCAACATCAATAATCGCTACTTATAAGTCCCCTCAATAAGTTCATCCGCTCGTACGAACGAATACCCTCGAGTCTTCAACTCATTGATTAGAGCGTCAAACTTCAAGAAAAATTTATCCGGCCTCCCATCACCTGCCCCCGCATGAATCAACATGACCCAACCATTCAATCCATCTTCATGTTTAGCTTCATATTCAAAAACACTATTCCAAATCGTTTCTGAATCGCGATAGTTCTTTGCCGTTGCCTCCGTATAATCCGCATGCGTCAACGTCCCGTTCGTCAGATTAAACATAGGATATCCCAACGCCGTTGCCCAACCCGCCACCTCTGTGTTGTAATGCTCATACGGCGGAATCCACCACTTCAACTCCCCGCGTCCAATCCCATACTCATCCTCAATCAATCTCAAATTCTTCTCAAAATCTGCCTCAAAATCAGCCCGGCTAATCAACGTCTTACTACGATCACCCCAATCACAATACAGTGGATGCCCATAGCTATGCGGCCCAACATAATGCCCTGCCTCATACGCCTCTTTCACGTAAGGCTTAAACGATTCATTCTCCAAAAAATCACCCGTAAAGAAAAAAGCGCCCTTGATCCCATGCTTCTTCAGCGTCTCAAGTATGTAAGGCATCCCCTCACCAAAACTCCCACCCGTAAACACAAACGACATCACCTTCTCATCCTTAGGTCCCCTCACAACCGCGCCCTCAAAATACGTCAACTTTGCCTTATGCGCTTCTTGCATCGCCTGTTGTTCCTCTTTAACTATTTCATGATTAGACATATTCGCGCAACACCCTCCCACCACCAACGCTCCTGCCAGCATCAACATCAATCTTCGTTTCATCAATTCAACCTCATGACAGAACCTACATTAATTCAACCAATGAATCTTTATTGTATTTTATCAAATTCCAGGCGTTTTGCACTATCAATAAAAAAAGACGCCCACCGAAGTGCGCGTCTTATTGCTTATGTTCCGGTCAATCAATCAAGATCAAAACTCACCGCCACCGGTGCGTGATCAGAAGCTTTATTCAGCTCTTCGTCATGCAACACCAGCTCTGAACCTTTAACCTTCCGCTTTGCAAGCGCATCACTCGCCAACACAAAATCAATCGTACTGCGGTACGGCCCATGCAGATACGTCACGCGCTCCTCTTTGCCCATCCCTTCGTGCATATCCTTGAGCTTACCATCCTTCAGAAGCGATTTCATCACCGCGCTATCAAGCGTGTCATTAAAATCCCCCGCCATCACGACCCAAGAATCGCTTGATTGATTCATCACCCCATCAATAATTTTCTTCGCTTCAAGCGCCTCAGCTAATCGGCGCTTAGCCGACTTCGGATCGCCCGAGCTATCACGCTTACTCTTCAGGTGTACACCAAATACTTCCACCACTTTTTCATCCGTTGCCTGGATTGTCACGTGCATCAAATCACGGCTAAATCGATACACCTTATCATACCCCGGCAACGTAAACGTCCGCCATTTATAGCTCGTTGCCTTCACAATCGGCTTGAGGCTAATCACCCCGTTTCGAATCCCACGACCATCATTCGCACGCATCGCCGAAACATAGTCATAACCCATGTCAGGCAAAAATTCCTTCACCAGCGCCTTGAGAACAAACTCATTTTCAACTTCACTGAACACCACCACATCCGCATTCATCACCCGAAGCGTCTCCGCAATCTGCTCAAGCTCTTCACGGAATTTCACATCCGTTCCCTCATCCTGCGTATACGGATCATTGAACACATCAAACATGTTCTCAACGTTGTATGTCGCCACCCTCAGTTCCTCAGCTTGAACCTGACCAACAATCCCTCCCGCGGCCATCATCCCCACCACCGCCAACATCACAATCCGCTTCATCAACTTGTTCATCGTTTCGCTCCAATGCGCGATCATTATTATCTGCTTACAGCCCCCCATCTTAACCGATCCACCCCTAAATACCTATATAATCCTGCCTCGTCACATCTGTCACGTCCTCCATACCCCCTCTCTATCACCACAACCACCATCAACATCACCCATTGAGCCACTTCCACCAGATCGACAGCTGCAGCAGACCAAACAACCGATGCGTGTGATCCTTCTCACCCACCTGATGCTCGTTCATCAGCCGCCTCACAGCTTCCATCTCAAAGCCCATGGCCTCAAGATTCCCATCCAACAATCGATCACGCAGCTCATCCCGAAGCTCCCACTGGAACCATCTCCCAATCGGCACAGCAAACCCCATTTTTTCTCGTTGCGTCAGATCCTTCGGCAAGTACATCCCCGCAATCCTTCTCAATACACCCTTCTGCATCCCATCCACCATCAACTTCTTACCCTTCATTCGCATTGCCAATTCACACACATCCTGATCCAATATCGGGCAGCGCACCTCCAGAGGAACGCCCATACTCGCCCGATCAACCTTCCTTAAAATGTCATTCACAAGGTAATGGCTAAAATCCCATCGCATCGCAGTATTCATCACATCCCCATTTCCGCCTCCCAACTTCATCCCCGCCTCAATCTCCGCCCAGCCGTCCATCACAAACCCGTCCTCTGCAAGCAGCGCGTCCTTTGCTTTCTGCCCACCAACTTCACCAATCAATTCATCATCAAAAATCTCCACCATCCGTCGATACTTCTGGCCAACCCCGCCTTTCGCCTTAGCCGCATCAACCAATCGCCCCATCCGTACACGCCTATTTTTCGCATCCGTTCCCTTAAACATCCCGCTCGGCATACCCTTCAGCCACCAACCATGCTTGCCCATCATTCTAAGCGCCTGATAGCGATCATAACCACAAAACAGCTCATCCCCACCATCACCCGAGAGCGCCACCTTCACATGTTCACGCGCTGCTTTGCACAACCAATACGTCGGCAAGATCGAACTGTCCGCCGTCGGCTCCCCACAGCTATTCATCAGATATTCCAAGTCACTAAACGCATCGCCCACCGGCGTACGCAACGTCACATGCTCCGTCCCCAAATGCTTCGCGATAATCTTCGACGCCCTCGATTCGTCATAACTCTTCTCAGGCATCTCCACGCAAAACGTCTTTAACTTACCCAAACCACGCTCATACATTGCTTCCTGCGCAAGCGCTGCTACCACCGACGAATCAATACCACTACTCAAAAAACACCCTAGCGACACATCCGCTTCAAGCCGCTTCGCAACCGCTTGCTTCAGCGTCAAATGCGAACGTGCAATCAACTCTGCCGTATCGTCATCATACTTATCCGCCACCCGAACCATCCCCGTAACCCCCGGCCACTCCCAATACCGCTCACTCCATAACTGACCATCATTCCCCGCAAGCGCCCAGCAGCCCGGCTCCAACTCCTCTATCCCCTTCACCAAACTGCGCCCGCCCGTATAACCAAAACGCAAGTACTGCAGCATCGCCTCGCCATCCACCTCCACATTCATCGCGCTCATTGACTTCATCCCCGCCAACACCACACTCACCGTGCTACCAAACACAATCCCCTTATCGCTCCGCCAATAGAACAGCGGCTTCTTCCCCGATCTATCTCGCGCTAAGAACAACGACCGATTCGATTGATCCCAAATCCCAAACGCAAACATCCCCTCCAACTTCTCCATCATCTTCCCGCCCCACTCACGATACCCATGCAACAGCACCTCAGTATCGCTATGATCCGATGTGAATTTATGCCCAATCCCCTCTAACTCTTTTCGCAACGCCCGGTGATTATAAATCTCACCATTAAACACCACCGACAATTGGCCAAACTTCGCATCAAGCTCCGCGGTCATAGGCTGACCACCACCCGGCAAGTCAATCACACTATGCCTCGCATGCACCAAACCCACCTGCTGTTCGTGATTCATCCAACCCGCCGCACCATCACGCCCACGCATCGAAATCTTGGACAGCAGCCGCTCCAATAGCTCACGACCCACCGCACCACGATCACGTCTCACGACACCAGCAATACCGCACATAACCTTCACTCCCGAATGTATCTACGAACCACGCTTTGAGCGGACTCATTCGAATCGATCACAAATCACAACTCGAATTCAAGATGGATGTAATGACCTTCTGGTCAACGTAATACATCTCATATGAAACGCACTTAAACGCAGTATAAACTCTCATCACGAATAAATATCATACAATTAATCGCGCATTTCAGCACGCATCTTTTGTGCATTTCAGCACTTGTGCAATGGCCAAGCCCCCCGACTCACACGTGTATAAAAAAACACCCAGCTAATACCGGGTGTTTTTAAATTCAAGTCTAAAGCAATCAATTACGCTTTAACAATCTTCTCATTCGTCAGATTCTGACGGATCGAAAGCTCTTTGAGCTGCGCTTCATCCACCGGCGATGGTGCATCAAGCATCAAGTCTGCACCGTTCTGCGTTTTCGGGAACGCAATCACGTCGCGAATATTCGTCGTACCGCAAAGGTGCATCACAATACGATCCAAACCAAACGCAATACCACCATGTGGCGGAGCACCGAACTTCAAAGCATTCAACAGGAAGCCGAACTTCTCTTCAGCTTCAGCTTCATCAATACCCAGCATCTTAAAGACGCGTTTCTGCATGTTCATGTCATGCACACGAATCGATCCGCCGCCGAGTTCAGAACCATTGAGAACCAGGTCATATGCCTTGCTCTTGATCGCGCCCGGGTCGGTTTCAAGTTTATCGATATCTTCATCGTTAGGTGCGGTAAACGGATGGTGCGTGCTAAAGAAGCGGCCTTCCTCTTCGCGATATTCAACCAATGGGAAATCAACGATCCAAACCCATTTCCAATCATCTTCTTTGATGAGGCCAAGGTCGTGAGCAAGTTTAACGCGGAGTTCGCCGAGGACGCGGTGTACGATTGCTGACTTGACGTCGACGCCGAAGCAGATGAGGTCGCCGTCTTCAGCGCCCATGGCTGCAACCAGTTCACTGCTAATAGGTTCGATGAATTTCGCGATGCCTGTCGAAACATTGCCATCAACGACCTTGGTGATGGGCAAACCACCTGCACCGAAGTCTTTGACCCATTCAGCGAGTGCATCGGTTTGTTTACGTGTGAGGCTGGCACCGCCAGGAACGCGGATGGCTTTAACGATGCCGCCCTTGGCGATTGCACCTGTGAAAACCTTAAAATCTGTCTTGGATGCAAGTTCAGTCACGTCAACGAGTTGCATATCAAAGCGAAGGTCAGGTCGGTCGGAGCCGAAGTTGTTGATCGCATCGTCGTAGGCCATGCGTGGGATCTCAGGAATCTCAAGATCAAGGATTTGCTTCCAGATCTTTCGCATGAGTGATTCGTTTGTGGAGATGATGTCCTCGACTTCAACGAAAGACATCTCGACGTCGAGCTGGGTGAATTCAGCTTGGCGATCAGCACGCGGGTCTTCATCACGGAAGCAGCGGACGATCTGGAAGTATTTTTCCATGCCGGAGACCATGAGAATCTGCTTAAAGAGTTGTGGCGACTGAGGTAATGCGTAGAAGCTGCCAGCTTGTAAGCGGGACGGGACGAGGAAGTCACGTGCACCTTCAGGGGTGGATTTGCAGAGGAATGGGGTTTCGATCTCGTAGAAACCGTTTTCGTCAAAGTGATCACGCATGATTTTGGTGACGCGGTGACGAGTCTTGAGGATCTCTTGCATGCGCGGCTGACGCAGGTCAATAAAGCGGTACTGTAAACGCTTTTCTTCACTAACTTTATGAGCGTCATTCGGGACGAATGGTGGGGTTTCAGCTTTGTTGAGGATTTCAAGATCAGTGGCTGAGACCTCAATGTCGCCGGTGGCGAGTTTGTCGTTTTTAAGTGATTTACCCTTGTCATCCAGGCCGCGTTCGAGAACTTCGCCGGTGATCTGCGCCACGTCTTCGAGACGGAGTTTTGCGGCGAGTTCGTGGGCGGCTTTGGTTTCGGGGTGGAAGACGAACTGGGTGATGCCGTCACGGTCACGGAGGTCGATGAAGATGACACCGCCGTGGTCGCGGTAATTATTAACCCAACCTGCGAGCGTAACTGTTTGTCCTGCATGGTCTTTGCGTAAATCGCCGCAACTGTGAGTTCTCTTTTTCATGATGATTTCGATCACTGTTTGAGGGTTAATAAAACCTGTTGTGTTCCCACGAGTGAGTGATTGTATGTGGTCACAAATGGGAGGGCGTGAATGATACCACAAGGGGGATTATTGCTCCATTTGACGGGCTTTTCTTGGTGGTCGGTAGGGATGCTGTGATAACACAAATGACACGCAGACTGGGTGCTATTCGGCGAGATTTCAGATTGTTTTTGGATCAGGTATTTCTGAATTTTGCCTAAGAAATAAGCAGCAGAATGTGATTTCACGGCGGTTTTGTGCGCGCGTTTGGCGCAAAACCCGTTTTTCGGGGTCAAAATAGGGCGAAAATCGGA
Organism: Poriferisphaera corsica; assembly: GCF_007747445.1. Lineage (NCBI taxonomy): Bacteria > Pseudomonadati > Planctomycetota > Phycisphaerae > Phycisphaerales > Phycisphaeraceae > Poriferisphaera > Poriferisphaera corsica. The sequence continues at coordinate 1,936,487 of NZ_CP036425.1, read as the reverse complement.
CATAAACGGACAGTTTTTATCAAACAAGGGTCAAAAAAGCGAAAAAATAACGAAAAAAGGTCGGTAAAAATCGAACAAACGCGCGTTTGTGCGCACATATATGGTGGCGGTGTTCTTAGGTTTGCTGAGTCATTACGTAGATGGGTGATCGCAAGTTATTGAAGATATTTCAGCTTAGCAGGTTGCGGTCGAGTAGGCAGGCGATGAGAATGCGTACCAGTCGTAAAAAGTCACTAACGGGTTCGTTCACCATGTGCAAATATATGAATTGAGGGCAAGTGAGTCTGAGAATTCTTATCGTCGATACGATCGTTGATGGTCATCATTTAAATTATGTTCGGCTCATTATTGAAGCATTGCGTGGTGAGCACGTGGATGTTGTTTTCGCAACCGCCGAGGATGTGCGAGAGCGGGCTGAGTATGAGACGTATTTAGCAGACTTGAGCGATTCATTCGAATTGGTTGATGAGTTTGCGAGTGATCGGAAGGTGTTGCCTTACAGTAAACTTTGGCGGCGGATGAGTGGTGATTGGATCATGACGTTGGTTGATCAGTACAAGCCTGATGAACTGATCGTGTCATATGGAAATGGTATCACACAGTATCTTGGCATGCAGCGTTTGATTAGACGGTTAGATTGGAGCGAGCGAAAGATGCGTTCTCACGCGGTAATTCTGAGTCCACGGTACGCGTATGATTTAAAGGGTATCAAAGAGCGGTTACGTAATTGGTTGAGTATAAAATTAACGAAGGCGTCGCCTTGGGATACGATTTTTTCGATCGATCCATTGGTGGTGAAGTATCTAGAGAAGCATGAGCCAATGTTAGCAAGGCGTGTTGTGGGAACAGCCGATCCTGTGCCGATGGATGAAAGAATGGAACGGGCTGAGGCGAGAGAAAGGCTGGGAATTGGTGAGGAAAGGGGGGCATTGCTTGGTATTGCGGGGTTGATCGATGCAAGAAAAGGTGTGCCACGACTTATTGATGCGTTTGAAAAAACGTGTGCTGATAATCATGGGACGAAGCTGTTGCTGGCAGGGAAGCATCGAGAGAACGTGATTAAGCATCTCTCAGAAAAAAATGAAGCGCTACGTGAGCGTGTCATTTGTTTGAATCGGTATCTGAGCGATGAAGAATTTCGAGCGTTTTTTAATGCGGTCGATGTGGTGTGTGTCCCGTATCCGGATCATGTGGGGTCGGCGAGTCTCGTGCTTCGCGCGGCTCAGGCGGGGAAGTTGGTCTTGGGTACGGATCGGCATTGGATCGGGTGGGCAATTGAAGAATATGGTCTGGGAATTCGTTGTGATGTGATGGATCCAGAACAGTTCTCACGGGGTATTGAGAAAGTCTTGAGCTATGACGTTGTGGTGGATGAAGCGGGGGCAAGAAGGCTTAGCGAGTTGAACTCTGAGCAAGCTTTTCGTGAGACATGGCAGCGTGTTGTGCTTGGAGAACGCGTGATGGTGGAAGCTTGACTAAACGTACATGTTTTTACTTGTCCGAGGGTGGGGAGTAGAATGGGGGCATGTTTACAGGCATCGTACAAGCTAAAGGTCGTATCGCTGAATTGCAGGATATTGCAATGGGTAAGCGATTGGTTGTTGATCGAAGTACTTGGAAACCGGCGAATGGATATGAGCCGGGGCAGGGGGAGTCGATCTGCTGTAGCGGGGTGTGTTTGACTGTCATCGGCCAAACGGAAACAACGTTGAGCTTTGATGTGATCGCGGAAACGCTGGACAAGACAAAGCTGGGCGATTTGAGAGCTGGGGATGAGATCAATATGGAGCCTGCGGTGTTCCCTAATCAGCCATTAGGTGGACACTTTATGCAGGGGCATGTTGATGAGGTGGGCGAGATTGTTGATATCCAAATGAGTGAAGAAGAGGTGAGAGTGCGGGTGAAACCGACTGAGGCATTGATGCCTTATGTGGTTTATAAGGGATCGATTGCACTAGATGGAATCAGCTTGACGATCGCGAGTGTCTGTCTGGATACGATGACATTTGAGGTGGCCTTAATTCCTGAGACGTTAACCGTGACGACGCTGGGCGCAGCTAAAATCGGGGATCGGCTGAACCTCGAGGCAGATATCATCAGCAAGACAGTTGTCCATAATCTGAATTTGGCTGCGAAAGGCCAAGGCAAAGCAGGCGGTGTTACACTTGACATGCTGAAAAATGCAGGTGGTTTTACCGCGTAGAACGCTTTTTTTACTGAATCAATCATGTAGGCTCGTTTCCTTTCTGGAAGCGAGCCTTGTTTTTTGGCAAGGATGTGACAAACGTTTAATGGGTATGAATTGGACGAAAAATATCTTGCTGCTGGGATGATTTGAGATGAGAATATTGGTGTGTTTGATTTTGGTTCCTAAGCTGTTTGATAATCCCTTTCTGAGGTGATGCGATGTCACGTATTTCGACTGTAAAATTTACGGGCAAATCGGGAGTGGCGTATCCGTTTGATGTCTACCCGTTTGATATGCTTTGGGATGATGGGATTGCGGGAGTGTATTTTGTGAGTAATCGTCATAAAAATAAGCTTAAAAAGAATATCCATCAAAGTTTGCTAATCGGTGAAACCGGTGATATTCAAAGCATCTTTCCGGATCATCCCAAGCGAGACAAATTGCGGAAGCTAAAGGCGAACATGATTTGTGTTTACCGGAAAAGCAATCATGAGGATCGCAAAAAGATTGCTGCGGATTTAGTGGCGGCTTATTCGCCACCCTGTAACGGGTAAGCTATTACTTAGATCAATGGTGTGAGCTGCACTGGAGCACGATCAGGTAGTGCGATGCGCCGATATGCCGATTATTGGTGTCATATAGGCGGTTATCGTTACATCTCATTTTTTTTAATATTTTAGCCATGTAACCGTTTACATTTCTATCAAGACCCGTTATTTTCGTTGTATCAAGATACGAAGCGCGATGCAGAGAGCATCTTACGATACATGGTAAAAGCTGTGTGTGTGAGTCGCTTATTTACGATGACATTGAGTCGGGTATGGCATGGTTGAACGCGCAATGTAAGTGAAGTGAGGGAAGAGGATAATGAGGGGGGATTTTTTTGAAAGTATCGTTTAGCTTGTTCTATTTGGAGTCTGTTGATGAAACTATTTAATCGCGTATTTGCGGTGCTTCTGGTGTGCGCTTTAGGTGGCGTGACATTGCACGGGCAGATTGCTGGTGGCGAATTAAGTGATGATGTGAAATTGGATTGGGTGGTTGTTGGAGGATTGCCTAATGAGGTACTACCTGCGGATAAGCGGGTAGGCGGCAATGACGGTGCGGGGTTTGATCGTGACTATCTGGATGCGATGGGCGGCGAAAATATTGCGGTGCTTCGTGATAACAGCGTTGTCACCTATGTCGATGACAAGGGTAAGGCATGGAAAGCTGAGGGGATAGCGGTATCGCTTCGTCATGGGGCGATGATGGATTTTACGGGAATGGTAAAGCCTTACGATAGACGTGTTGCCTATGCGTACACGGAGATTGCCTCGGATTCAGATGGTGAGATGTATGCATTATTTGGCTCGGATGACCGGGCAAAAGTATGGGTGAATGGCGAACAGGTCCATGAATTCCGAGCATACGGGCGTGGCACGGTACTGGGGGATGACAAATTTAGTTTCCCTGTAAAACAAGGCAAAAACCGTGTTCTAGTTAAGGTTGAGAATGGGCATGGTGGCTGGGGCTTTGCGCTTAAACTTAGCTCCAAAGCGTCATACGAACAAAAGGTCAAGGAGCTAGCTGAACGTGGTTTGTATGAACGATTGATGCAGACACGGATAAGTCGTGTGATTGGTGACAATGGTGGTGGCACGCTGCGATATATGTTTGGGTTAGGCAGTTTTCCAAAATTGGATTTTGAGAATCCTGAACTTGCAAAGCAACTTTTAGGTGATTACGAAATATCGGTTCGATGGTTTGATACTGATTCTGTAGAAGTTGAGCGTGCAACGCAACCGGGGCGCTATGCCGCTGTTATTAAGGTAACAGGCGAGAATGGCCGTGAGATCAATCGCGGTTACACGTTTATTTGTTACCCCGGTGGCTACAACTGGAAACGAATTCTTGAGAAAGTAGATGTCGGATACTTCCAAAATCTAGGAATCAGCAAAGAAGTTTGGAAAGAGCAGGGTGATTGGATTAATAAAGGGATGTATTACGGGATCCGTGATTACATGTTCACGAACCCCGATGGTGCGGCATTACTGAGCGGATTGTTTGAACGTGAAATGATGTATCAACGCGGTGAGGTCACTGAAGAACCTGAGTGGCTTAGCCCAATGATCCGCAATCAGGACTACCTCCTTAAAGTCAGGATGAGAGTCACAGATCGTAAAGCTACGGGTAAATTGACTTATCCAAAACGTGTTGACGGTTTGAATAGTACGATTCTTCGCGATGGTTCACTATCACAAGCAGGCTTTAAGGAAGGTTTTGCTGAAGCAATGCGTGAAGTGTGTGATGCGTGGGCAGAGGAAGGCGGCATGCCGTTTACAGTCGTTGTAGCAAGGAATGGTGTGATTGCATACGACAGTGCTCATGGTAGTAAGGAAAGTGGGCCGATTGATGAGATGACGACGTATCAGGTTGCATCGATTTCAAAGTTAATGTTTAGCTCATTGCTTTCAATGATGCGATATGAAGGCTTGATTGAGTTAGATAAGCCGTTAGGAAAATACGTTGATGGATTCCCTGTTGAGGGTGAAAAAGCGGTCACGGTTCGGCAGTGCATGATGCATTTGGCAGGTACAGAAGGGCATGTGAATTATGGTGGGATGCCAAACTTATGGTTTGATGATTATGTTAGAAGCATGTGGCCATACACATATCCGGGTGAGAAGTATCAGTACAATGGTTTGAGTTTAAATCTTGTCGCCAGAGCTTGTGAGCTTGCGAGTGGCGAGAGTTTCCCGCGGCTGATGCAGGAGCATCTATGGCGACCATTGGGATGTGTGGATACTACGAGTGTTGATACTTCAACCTATACACGAACGACCGCAAGAGATTTGGCGAAAGTTGGCCAAATGCTACTGAATGGTGGATCGTATGGTGATTTGAAGTTCTTTGACGCAAAAACTCGTGATGAAATGCTGCCTGTGCGTATCGGTGATTTATACGACGATACGTCAACACCTAATGTTGTGTACGGCTTAGCGAGTGACTGGTATCGAGATATTTGGAAACAAAATGAGCAAGGCGAACGCGAACTGGTTTTCAGCGAACGTATGTTTGGGCATGGCTCAGCAACAGCTTCGTTATTCCGAGTTGATTTAGAGAATCAGTTGGTGATTACGATGTCCCGACCTGGAGCTGGGAAACAGTATAATACTTATTACCAAAAAATGTTCAAAACGATCGGTGAATATATGATTAAGTAAGAGAACTCAATCTTATTGTGAAAAGAGGCGATATTTTTATCGCCTCTTTTTATTGCATCCACAAGAGCTACGTACGATTAGCTCAGTTGGCAAACATGTTTCATTAATTAGCTTTTTTGCATCATCCGATTTGATGAGATCTATGGCTCGATCTACTGCTAGATGCCCCATCTCAACCATTGGCGTTCGAACGGTTGTAATGTTGCCACGATCGGCTAAGGGGATGTTGTCGTAGCCGACAACAGCGATATCATCGGGAACGGAAATGTTGTTTTCTGTGAGGCAATCAATGATGCCGATTGCCATGTTATCGTTGAGGGCAAAAATCGCTTCGGGCAATTCTGTTTTCTGCGTGAGAATATCACAGATTATTGAGTATCCACTATCTTCGGTGAACCCGCCTTTCCAGATACGGTTGGGATTAATCGACATTCCGTTCTTTTTGGCGGCATGCATGCAACCATCTAGACGCTTGATAGAGTCATAGGTGTCATCCGGGCCGGTGACGATGGCAATCTCATTGTATTTATGGTCAACAATGAGATGCTCCATCATCTGAGCAGCGCCACTGTAGTTATCCATTGTGATCGAGGTGAGGTTTGCGTTTTCAATAGGCCTATCTACGAGCACAAGCTTTGTGCTGTATTTATTGAGTGATTTGGCAAAACGGCTGGGCAAATCAACATTCATCACGATCAGTGCATCAACGCGCTGTTGTTGTAGATATTGGCTGATGAGTTTGATTTCATCTGCGGGCCCGCGGCCAAAAGCAACCATCAGATGATAGTTGCTTTCAAATGCTGCGGTATTGATCCCTTTGAGAACATCGACGAAAAAGCCATCATCAAGATTGGGGAAAATGACGCCGATGGTATCTGTGCTTTGCTTGGCAAGTGTTCTTGCTGCGAAAGACGGCTGATAATCAAGCTCACGTATGGCTCTAGAAACACGAGCGCGTGTGTTTGGCGAAACTGAAGGTGAGTCATTGATAACCCGAGATACGGTTGCAATCGAAACGCCTGCGCGTTCACTAACCTGTCGTAAACTTGAATTGCTCATGCATCAATTATTATACATCCACGTATTGAACGCAAATAGAATTGGCCATAACACACCGATTTATATGGTTTTAGCGTTTTAATTGCATAATTATTGAAACGAAATCAAATGCGGACATCTATAGCAATCTTAAACTCTGTTGATGGATTGAGATGACGATAAAATGAAACAAGCTGCAGGTTTTAGGCCTGCAGCTTGTAGCTGGTGTGATAATTAGAATCACGTGTATATCAGTATGTAACGGCAATATGCTTTTGTGTCAGAGTGCCTGCTTGTGCGGATTCAACATGCCCATCAACAAACATTGCATTTGTTGACCCATCGCCTACAACATCAAGATCGCCCTCGTTGTGTCGATATCTCATTGCGCCAGGAACCCATCGTTCACCTTGGATACTTTCCAAATCTGTTGTAATAGGAAGCGGGAGATCTGGCTGCACATCTGCTTTATCTAGCGGTTGGAATATATAACCTCCATAGTGCCCTACTGGTGTACGGTTATCAGTCCACCAAAGCCAAGGTTCGCAACCACCACCTTTTGAATCGGTAAGCATTTGATTAGAATCCGACATCGCAATATTCTCTGAGGCTCTTCTAATGGATTCTATTTTTCTAGGAGAAAGCCATCGATAACTACTGCCCTGTAATTCAGTTCCGGGCAATTGTATTGGGAAATTTCTACGTCCATGATGTAGAACAGCTTGATTTGCCCCATAGCTTACTTCACGGAAATGCGTGTTTTCATAGGGCATAGACGGACATTGGTAGGCAGCAACAGTACCTGAGTGGGCTGCATTTGTATCCGCATCCCAATAGCGATCTTCACTGCCTTCCATGTACTCTAATAAAACAGGTGGCCAGAAATGACCAACAGGATCTCCTGACCAAGGTAAGAACCCATCATTCTCAACAGTGTAGCCATTCATCGCAATGCCAATCTGGCGTAGGTTGGATGAACATAAAATATTCTTCGCGCTATCTCGCGCAGCACCGAGAGCTGGCAGAAGAATACCAATCAACAACGCGATGATACTGATGACAACGAGTAATTCGATTAATGTAAAGGCGTGACTGAAGTTTTTTCCTAGTTTTCTAGCCAACATGGACGTCTCCTGATGATTTCTCATATCACCTATATGATCTGGTTAACAAAGACAAACAAACAAGACATGATATGTAAGCGATTACATCTTAGCGTGTGTTGGCACTCTCTGACAAGCCCTTTTTCATTATTTTTTAGATTTTACTGCATTTAATTGAATATATTTTGTCATAATCTCGGTGATTTTGTGATTGACTGTCGTGTATTTAAGGTTATATTGTAAGCGTTTACATTTCATGACATCAATGTTTATCCTTGTTGCCATCATTGTAAAATCAAGTGGGAATAGTTGAATTTTGGCTTACAGAACCTATGTAAAATTGATTGGCAGGTTAAGTTTATGCTGAATGCGAAGATGAAGAAATGCACATTATTGACAACTTGGCTTTTATGTGTGCTTTATGTAACAGTTTCACCATGGAGCCGTATTGAGGCGGCTGATGAGTTGAATATCGAGTTTCGTGAGGGTGTCATTCCCAAAGATCAATTTCTGGATGAGCTTGCTAAGCGCTGCTTTCTGTTTTTCTGGGATAAGGCTGACCCCGATACTGGTTTATTACCTGATCGGACAGCTGCAGATGGAAGCCAAGTCACGAACGTAAGTAGTTCAGCGGCAACAGGCTTTGGGCTTACTGCGTACTGTATTGCGGCGGATCGTGGTTGGATTAGCCGCGAAGCTGCATACGAGCGTACGGAGAAGGTATTACGGTTCTTGATGACGATGGAGCATGTTGAAGGACATTTCTATCATTTTAAGAATATGCAAAGTGGTGAACGAGTTTGGCAGTGTGAACTCTCAAATATTGATACGGCGTTGTTAATGGGTGGTGTCCTGACTGCTGCTGAGTACTTTAAGGGTACGGAGGTTGAAGAAATCGGCAATCAATTGTTTGATCGCGTTCGATGGGATTTCCTGATGCGTGATGACGGGATCCTATCAATGGGGTGGACACCAGAGAATGGGTATTTGAATGCGGCATGGGGCAATTACAGTGAGCTGATGATTTTGTATTTGCTGGGATTGGGTTCAGAGACTTATCCATTGCCAGAGAAAACTTGGCATGCGTGGGAACGTGGTCCAGTGATGGTGTATGGTGATCGGGTCTATTTAAATTGCCCACCTTTGTTTACACATCAATATTCTCAGGGATATTTTGATTTTCGTAACAAGCGAGATGATTATGCTGACTATTGGACAAATAGTGTGTTAGCAACCGAAGCAAATCGAGAATTTTGCATCAATTTGTCTGATCAGTTTAAGAGTTGGGGAGAGAATATATGGGGATTAACGGCAAGTGATGGCGAAAAAGGATATCGTGCGTGGGGCGGTCCGCCTGCGCCATTAGAGTCGTTAGATGGAACTGTTGTGCCGTGTGCGGCGGGAGGTTCAGTCGCATTTAAGCCTGATGAATGCCTGGACGCTCTTTATGCGATGTATACGCAGTATGGCGATGAGATATGGAAAAAATTCGGCTTTGTTGATGCTTTTAACCCAGAGAATGGGTGGGTCGCTAGCGATGTCATTGGGATTGATGTAGGGATTACTTTGGTGATGATTGCAAATATGCAAGATGGTTTTGTATGGGATACGTTCATGAAACATCCTGTTGCAAAGCGTGGCATGAAAAGAGCTGGATTCGTTGAAATTGGAGTAAATCGTGAAGGTTTTATGCCTAACTCATCAATATATGGATTAAAGAAAAAGCCGGTCTCATATCGCCCGAACATATCGTCAAAATATGGCAAGCCTAAGAATGGCAAAGCCCGATTTTTGGGAAGTACGAAACTAGGTTTGAATAAGGCTATTTCGGATACAGGGGGTTGGTTCAAATCCAATTGGGATCAAAACTATCTGTACTTCACTGCGGATGTTGTTGATGCAACGTTTGATGATAAAACTGATCGTTTTGAAGTCTATATAGATCCGAATAATGATGGGTTAATTTGGAATGGTAAAGAAGATTTTCAGTTTATCTTTTATGCATCTGGTCGAATTGCCGGCTGGAGCCTTGACAAGAAAAATAGAACGGTCAAATCAGACGTGAAAGTAACAAAAAAAGGTTTTCAAATTGAAGTCGCTATTCCATGGAAAATATTAGGAACGCGGCCTGCAAAAGACGTAGAAATGGGATTTTCTGCGGCAATTGCAAACCAAAAGAAGCCAGGCGATGTTTCCAAGCTTGACTGGCATTTTCAGCCTAAGGATCGATCGGTAGAGCTTGGGGCCATTTCATTTACGAAATAAATTGAGATGCGATCAGTGTAGTAATTAGAACGCAATATTTAGATGATAAACGGTACAAAAATGAGCATTCATAAAGCAATTCCTTCCCTTGAAAAAATCAACACACCTGATGTTCGTCATATTGGTAAAGTCACAGACTATCCGTTTGTTGAACTAAAGAACAATGCTGATTTACGTATTCGTTTGTTTCCCAATGGTTTGATCTACGATATATCCAAGTCTGATCAATTGATTAATTTGCAATTGGGCAATTCTTTGAGTGGTTCTCTGTCACGATTGTATTTGAGACGAATTAATAGCGATGGAATCAACTACCACTTAATGAATTCAAATCGTTCTGATTGTCAATTTCATGTGACACAAAATAGTGCCATCTGGTCTGGCGAATGGGGTGGTTGCAGTTACATATGTGTACTGCGATTGCATCCAGAGCATAGTAGTTGGAAATGGGACGTTTCAATCACTAGCTCTGAGGATCAAGGGAATTGCGCATTTGATGTCATCTATATGCAAGATGTAGGTATAGCGCATCGGGATGCAATTTTAAGTAATGAATCATATGTTTCTCAATATATTGATCATCAAATATTCGAGCAAAAGCCATATGGACGGGTCTTAGTCTCAAGACAAAATTCAAGCCAAAATGGGTTTCATCCACAATTGATACAAGCTTGTTTAACAGGTGGAATGGGATGCTTAACTGATGGATATGATATTTTTGGAACGACTTCAAGAATTGATGGTAAATTCAAATGTCTTAGCCAAGAGAATATTGGTACGGAACGCAAACAATATGAATTCTCGTGTGGTGCGATTCAATCTGAAGTATTTCGTTTACATGAAATAAAACAATCAAAATCTGTCTCGTTTGGTTGTAGCTATCGTCCTGATAATATTGATACAACATCTATTGATTGCTTGGACGATTTACAACTATTGAGTCAATGGGATCAATCAAATTTCGAAAACCATATCGCCGACTCAAGTTTCAGTGAAAACAGGGTAAATGAGATTGAGATTTCAAGTAATCTTATATGCCAAGACTTGGATGAGAGAGATTTAGCACTATATTTTCAAGGTGATCATAGGCACATTGAGCGTAACAGTAATGGTGTATTATCCTTTTTCTACGATAATGATAGCCATGTTGTACTGAGACAAAAAGAGATCGCAGTTAATCGACCGCACGGGCATATACTACGTTTTGGTGAAAGCTTATTGCATCAACAGACCGATTTTTGCCTGACTAGCTGGATGAATGGTGCATTCTTATCACATATTGCTTACGGAAATACTTCGCATCATAAATTCATGTCATTGCCACGTAATCCGTTAGATGTTTTGCGACATGGTGGTATGCGAATATCAGTGAATCTTGATGGCGAATATCAAATGCTTGGATTACCTTCAGCTTTTGAAATGAGTCGAAGCCATTGCAGGTGGATTTATCAATTTGATGAGCGTGTTATTGAGGTGATTGTTCGAGAAAATGATGAGCAAAATGGCGTAACATTGGAAGCTGATGTTATTAAAGGCGAACCCATTTCATTTATGATTCTTTCCCATCTTATCATGGGTGTGAATGACTGGAATCATGATATGAAAGTTAATATTGACCATGAAAATCATTCGTTTGAAGTGATCGGTGATGAGTACGTTTACGATAATCGTATTAAATGCCCAACATATGAAATTCAAGCGGAAGCTGAAGGTACCGAATTAGTGCTTGGAATGGATGAATTGCTAAGCACAAATTCAGAAACGCAGAACCTCCCATATTTAGTCATCAGGACTGGATCAACACGGAGTATTGCACTTAATATTCGTGGTGTTTTGGATGCTTCACAAAATGTTTGCGAAATGCCATTGATCCATGGTGGATCGGATCAGTACTGGAGGCAGCTAGAGTGCCATTCGACTTTACGGCACGCGAACGTGGCGTCGGCCAGTGAGCTTGACGATATGATGAAATGGTTTAGCCACAATGCCATTATTCATATGTCGTCGCCACATGGGCTTGAACAATATTCTGGCGCTGCATGGGGGGTGAGAGATGTGTGCCAGGGACCAACGGAGTATTTATTGGCTCTCAGTCGCTTTTCTGATGTTCGAAAAATTATTGAGATTGTGTTCAGCCAACAGTATTTAGATAGTGGTGATTGGCCTCAATGGTTTATGTTTGGTGAGTACCGCAAGCTAAGGCAAATTGATAGTCATGGCGATATCATTGTTTGGCCGCTAAAGAGCGTGTGTGATTATCTTGAAGCTACAATGGATTGGCAGATTCTGGATCAAGAATTGCCATATGTTACGGATAGTACATTGGAGATATCCGAGCAACGAAACAGCTTGCTAGACCACGTTAAGAAAGCAATTCAAACGATTGAATCTCGTTTCATTGAAGGAACTTCTTTAGTACGTTTTGGTGACGGCGACTGGAACGATTCATTACAACCAGCATCGGATGAGTTGCGTGACAAGCTTGTTAGTACATGGACCGTTGAAATCCTGTACCAAACACTGAAGCGCTTTGCGAAACTGCTCAAAGTATCGGGCTATGATGTCGAACTTGCAGAACACCTTGAGGACATTTGCGCAGGAATCGAAACTGATTTCCAAGAGATTTTATTGAAAGATCATATTGTTGCAGGATTTGTGACACATGAAGCTAAGAGTCGGTGGCAGTATTTACTACATCCAAGTGACGATGAAACGGGTGTCAAGTATCGCCTTCTGCCATATACAAGAGGAATGATCAGTGAGATTTTTACGCCTGAACAGGCTAATCAGCACTTTAAGTTGATTGAGAATCAGCTGAAGCACGCTGATGGTGTTCGGTTGATGGACAGGCCGATGCGTTATATGGGTGGTGAAGAGAAGATCTTTAAACGCGCCGAATCTTGCGCCAGTTTCCTACGTGAGATTAGTTTGCATTATATACATGCACACTTGCGATATTGCGAAGCGATGGCGAAGCTTGGGAAAGCTGATGAGCTATATTTGGCAATCCGTCAGGTTAATCCAGTCGGTCTTTCTGGTGTCGTCAAGAATGCGGATCTAAGACAATCGAACGCATACTTCAGCAGTTCTGATGCGGCGTTTTCGGATCGCTATGAATCTTATGAGCGGTTTGATGAACTGCGTGATGGGCAAGTGCAGGTGAATGGAGGTTGGCGAATTTATTCCAGTGGGCCGGGCATCACGTATGGTCTTGTCGTTGGTCGGATGCTTGGGTTCAGACGGTACTTAGGGAATATTGTGATTGATTCAATCATCCCTAAAGAGTTGGATGGCTTGGAATGGACGGTTGATTACGAAGGCAAACCTGTGAAGTTTGTTTTTTATGTTGCTTTGAATGGGAATAGTGTTGAGGCAGTGCGCATCAATGGCCGAGAAGTTGAGGCTTATCAGCGTGAGGAAAACCGATATCGTGAAGGTGGGATTATGATACCGAAGGATCACTTTGATGCGATGCTGTGTGGTCAAAACCGTGTTATTGAGGTAATGTTGAGGTAATGATTAGGCTGCGTTTTGCTGTGCATTCTTCTCATTCACGGCTAGACAGATGACGGTGAGGTCATCGCGTTGATTGAGTGAACCAGCCTGTTGATCAAGACGCGAACAGAACCGATCGAATACCTCTTCGAGGTGTCCTTCTCGAAGCATATTAAATTCTTCAAGATATTGCTCATTGGCAATACGGCCTTGTGAGGATTGTGTGCCGATTTGTGGGAAGGCGACTTCAAAACCATCTGAATATAGAAGTAAGCGATCATTCGGATTCAGAGTCACTTCAGCTTGCTCGAATATTTCATCTGGAAACACGCCTAGTAGGCCACCTTCAGGCTCGATCATGATATTTGCGCCATCGGCTTTTAGCACCATGGGGAATGGGTGCCCTGCGCGAGCAATCTGAAGTGTGTTTGTTTCACAATTAATTAATCCACAACATGCAGTGGCGAAGCGGACTTTGCCTGCTTGACGCTCGATCATATCGTGGTTGAGTTTTGCAAGTGTTTCTGATGGCGTGAGGATGCGGTAACCACGTGGCGAATCTGGATCGATCACTTTGGTTTGAAGTGATCGTTTGATGTACATGGTCATGAGAGCGGCGGGTACGCCATGCCCAACAGCATCGGCAACAAAAAAGCCTATGTGGTTTTCATCGAGACGTTGTACATCATAGATATCGCCTGAGACGTAACCTGCGGGACGCCAAAGGACTTGGAATGAGACATCGCGAAGGGTGGGCAATTCTCGGGGTAAAAATTCTCTTTGAAGCTGTGCTGCGAGACGGAGTTCTTCGTCCATTTTTCCGATTTGATCGGCAAGCCCGCCTTGATGAGCATTTAGGACACGCATCTCGCGACGCATTCCATCAATCATGTGGTATTGACAAAAAAGCGTACGGATCATGACTGCGGTTTGATCTGGTGTTGCATCAGGGTGACAGTAAACGATGCCATCATCGAATGAGGAGCCATGCGGATCAAGTTCTGAGGTGAACGTAATCATAGAGGGAGCGTGAGCATCCTGAACGTGAGAGAGGGTTTCGTAGAGTGATGAGGATGATGAGTTGTCGTACCAAATCCACGCGATGCCGGTGGTTAGGGTTTGGGCGCTGGATTGTAAATCTTTGGCAAGAACAAAATGTGTTTGTGGCTTGTCGGGACCATGCCATGCGGAAAGAAGGGTATCGATGTGCTTTTGGGCGGCATCCTGAAGCGTTTGGTTTTCAGCAATGAGAATCAGCTTGCTCACGATCCATCCTCTAAGTAACGGTTTGTATCAGGGTTGTGCGGATAATGAGGTTTGTGTGGACGCACTTTGGGCGTTAGGTGTGCTACTAGGGGTTGATATCGGGTTATTGGGCCAGCTTCTTAAGGGATTGCAGGGGAAGTGGGATAAGATCGCCTTCTTTGAGGTGCAGTTTTTCGAGTTCGCCGCCATGAAGCTCAATGGCAAACTGAGCAGGATAACGAGATGAATAGCGAGGCAGCTCGAACTCGGGAGTATCAAATGGAACGGTTTGCATGTTATGGGTGGTAATGACGCGCCCAGAGGGATCGAGATAAATGATATCGATCGGGAAATAACAGCGTCTCATGACGAAATTCTGTATTTGAGGGTAAGGAAAAACAAAGAGCATGCCTTGGTCGGTTGGCATGGTTTCCCGATCTGAAAGCCCTTGGAATCGCTGCTGAGGTGTTATTGCGAGCTCAAGCGTATATGTTTGGTCCTTGATCTGCACTTTGATGGGATCTTGCGGGCTTGGTACGGGTTGAGATGAGCATGAAACATGCAGTAATGCCATTAGAAGGATTAGAAGCATGGGTACTTGAGTGATTTGTTTCATGATCGCTGCTCATGTCCGAATAAAACTGGTATAAGTCGGGTTCCTAAAGAGAATATAGCAATAATAGATTACGAGCGGACAGGGGGATAGTCCGATGAAAAAAGAGATGACTTGAGGGATGAGGAATCAATCGGGAGGCGAATAGGACACTGTCTGGGTATGATGTGTCGAACTGAGGGTGGAATTGAAGATTGACGCATACGACCAATAATGGGAAAAGCAGCTTCATGTACAGTCTGGTAATTAATCGAGTCGGTGAAGTAGGCAGAAAGGTACAGGAGCAACTTGAGTTGCTTGGCCTTTTCACGCGGTTTTGCGTATCGACTGCAATCTGGATGATTTGGGGTGGCCAAGCATTTGGTCGATTTCGACTGCTGATCCCACAACTATACTATATCGGCACGAAAAGTATGTGGGTGGTGATGTTGGTTGGTGCCTTTGTCGGAATGGTGTTTGGGGTTGAAGCTTACGATCAGTTTGCGGCCATTGGACAAGAAGCAAGGCTAGGCGGGATTATCAGTATTTCTGTTCTGAAGCAGATTGGGCCTGTTCTAGCAGCAGTCATGATTGCGGGTCGCGTTGGTGGTGCGATTAGTGCTGAACTGGGGACGATGAAGGTTACAGAACAAATCGACGCGTTGCGTGTCATGGGGACTGATCCGATTGCATACTTGGTGGTACCACGCGTAATTGCGTGTTTGATTATGGTGCCGGTGCTCACTGTTTTTAGTGATCTGCTTGGTGTATTGGGCGGCTGGTTTGTAATCGTACGCGGTTATGGCGTAGATAATGGTGAGTATTGGGCTTTTTCAAAAAGCTTTGTCGGACCTTGGGATATTTTCACCGGCTTGGGGAAAGGCTTTTTCTTTGGCGGCGCGATTGGAATGATCAGTTGTTATAAAGGATTTAACTGCGGGGCAGGCGCATCGGGTGTTGGACGTGCTGCGACAGATGCTTTTGTTACGAGCTTTATTGCGATCATTATCAGCAACTTCTTCCTCGCGACATTCTTCAAGAATATTTATTCATTGATATGGGGATCCGGTGGGCCAACAGCCTTTGGTTGATTATCTTATAAGATAAGACAGTATAGCGAGTTTAACGGCTCGCTTTTTTCATAGGCAATGCGCACAGAGTGCTGATAGATCTGCCTTAATGGAAATAAGCGAGTATCACGTAAGCGTGATTGGATGAGCATTTAAGTAAATTACGATATAAATCGTTAATGCTATCGCTGAAAGGGTCAACAGTAACAGAATGATCAACTTAAAAGCCTTCGTACGGCGTGACGATTTTCGTTTCAGCTTGTAGGTTTCACTGGGTATTTGCTTCGGAAGTTCTGATAATGGCGAATCTAAACGTGATATCGTAGATTCCGCGATCTCGCTGATTTTAGTTTGATGATCGCGCAGATTGGGCAGATCAGGTACTGTCATGAGCAAGCCACAAAACGAACAACGACAAACAGAACCTGCGAATCCGTCATCAAGCTTCAGTGTGTTTTGGCAATTTGGGCATTTAAGTTCAAGCATGAATGGCCTGCTCACAAATTTTCAGGCGAATAGCTCGCGATGAACACATACTTAATTGATTGTGTGGGAGGGATTGTAAATCATTGTAGCGCAGGTGCCCAGAGGAAATAGAAACCCGTTGGTAAATTCGACGGATTAATTGATGTGGAAATACTAAATGCAGGGCTATTGGATGTTGATGCTGAGTGATTTGGGTTTATTGGCGTAGCTGCATATGGGGTGGGCACATACGAAAGTGGTCTGTGAAAAATTGTAAGATTAGCTTTAGATATGTGAGCTCGTTTTTTGGCTTCTTCAAAGGCGGTCTGGATATCCCCCAGTTGATCAACTAGACCTAATGCTAGCGCTTGATCACCATCGAAAACACGGCCATCGGTTACTGTTTCAAACTGATCCTGTGGGATATCGGGGCGTGCTTGCTGCACGATCTTCGTAAAACGCTTATAGAAGTTATTTACCATCGATTGAAGTACCTGGCGTTGCTCAGGCGTCATCGCCTGTAATGGCGAACCTGCGGCTTTATTCGGGCCTGAAGTGATCGTATTCGATTGTACGCCTAAGCGGGTGAGAGCCGGTTCAACAGAGAGGGTTTGAAAGATCACGCCAATCGATCCGGTTACAGTTGTTGGGTATGCGACGATTTCATCAGCTGAACATGCGAGATAGTAGCCGCCGGAAGCTGCAACATCCATGAGGAGCGCAATGACTGGTTTTTGATTGTTTGTGATTTCTTTGAATCTGAGTACCTCGCGATACATTGCATCAGACGCAGTCACACCGCCGCCAGGAGAATTTATACGCAAAATGATTGCTCGAACATTCGGGTCATTGGCGGCTTTGACTAATTTTTCTCTAAAAAGTGAAATTGGATGCTCGCCTTCAGTAAATAAAGGGCCGGGCTGATGTGCGTTCATGATGACGCCTGAGACGTCGATAATGGCTACCTGGCGTGTTTGTGCTCCGGGTTCGCTCTGTACAACCTGAGTTTCAAGTTCTTTTTGGCTGGGGCCTAATCCCACCACAAACGTCATTGGTGAGCAGGCAGATAAGGATAAAAAACTTAGCAAGAGCACTGCAAGTTGTACGGTAACAGAGTGAATCCGTGTCATAAGCGATATATCCAAAGATGGCATAATTATTGATGCTGTGTGATCTGGCAGGGGAAATATTCACAATTATGGGCAATGATCCACAAAAACGACGAATTCGCTATACTACCATGACCCCTATAGGGAGCATAGCTCAGTGGTTAGAGCAGTCGACTCATAATCGATCGGTCCCTGGTTCGAACCCAGGTGCTCCCATTTATTAACGATTTATCGTTAATAACAAGAACTAATGCTTGATTCGAAACCACTCTATTACTTGAGTGGTTTTTTATTTCTCAAATAGATTACAGCAAGTGAGTTATATTACTTTGCATTGATGTAACAACTACGATGCTATATCGGTGTAATCACGTCTAGGCTAGGAATCATCGAACGATATTAGGAACATTCTGTAGTTTGTAAGTCAGATTGGCTGGCAATTCATGATGCGAAGCACTCGTTAAAGTCGAAGTATGATATATCTTACGTCATCATGAACAGGTGAATGAAAGGCTATCACGTGGGACGATTTAAATTGGGCAAACGAGTTCTGCTTGCAAATTTTGGTGTAATGGTAGTGCTGATCATCGCTGTTGCATTAGTTTGGGGGCAAAATGCGGGTCAATCCGGCAGTGATTCGGAATGGATCGAAAACCTGAGAAAAATGCAGGAAGAGCAACAGGTTGAAACGCGCAAAAAAGAAGAAATACACGAAGAACAACTTTTTGACGTCAACTCATTTGAACGCGAGCAAGCAGTATTAGCTAAAATTCGACGGTTAGGGCTTGATAAAAAAAATGAACAAGGAAGTATTGTCACCAGTGGTAAGCTAGGCATGAACCTATCGGCTGTCAGTTTTTGGGGCACTGCTTGGGCTTGGGCGGATATTTTGACCACAGCCAAATGGACCGATGATCGTGGATGGCGTAAAGGTGAGATGTTCGTAGATACGAAAGGACGATTTCCTGCTGGAGAATATGTCTGCACATGGGAAGGGATGGCTGAAATACGATTTGGCGGTGACGGTACGATTGTTAGCTACGAACCGGGACGAATTGTTGTCAATGTCGTGCCGCGTAAAGGATTGACAATATGGGTGAGAAGCCAGCCGAATGATGGCTTAAAAAATCTCAAATTGTGGATGCCAGGAACTGAAAAGCAAACTTCACCATTTTTCCCGCTGTTTGTAGAACGTTTGAAGCCGTTTGGAACAATACGCTTTATGGATTGGCAACTCATCAATAATAGTGAATTAACCAGTTGGCAAAACCGGCCTACATTGGAAAATCAAAACCAAGAGGGTAGGGGAGTCGCTTTAGAAAATATGCTTGCCTTGGTCAATGAATTAGGTAGTGATGCATGGTTCTGTATGCCTGCAAAAGCGGATGATGATTTCGTTCGACAGTTTGCATTAATGGTTAAAGAACGTCTGCATCCTGATGGGAAAGTCTATGTTGAGTACTCAAATGAAATTTGGAATGGTGTATTCAAGCAGCACACGTATGTTATGAATAAAGCGAAGAATAAAGCTGCAAAAGAGGGCATAAAATGGGATTGGCTCGACGAGTGGGCATGGGAGATGAAAAGAATATTTTCAATTTGGGAAGATGTGTTCAAAGATGAACCTGGTCGCTTCATTCGTGTTATTGCTAGCCAAGAAATGAATCCTTGGATCTCGGAACAATTATGCACCAAAATTGGCAAAGGTAATTTTGATGCACTCGCAACAACTGCCTATTTTGGCAACTCACATGAACGAGGCCCTATACCCAAGGTTTCTGAAGCGGAAATTTTACCACGCGCTAAAGCTATGATTCGCGCAGGTGTTATGTATTTAAATGAAAAACGTGGCCCAGCACGTGTTAAGCATGGACAGGTTGCAAAAGAATATAGCGTTGCTTATCTCACATACGAGGGCGGCCAGCACTTTACTCCCGGTGGTAACACTGCAACATCAGTTGTAGGCATGGCACAACAATTACCCGAAATGTATGAAGCCTATCTGCTTAATATGAAACTGCTCTCTCAAGCTGGTGGTCAACTATTTAGTGCATATTATTTCTGTGGACCAGTCACCAACTTTGGTGCATGGGGGCATATTAGCTATCAAAATGAGCCGCTTCTTGATGCTCCAAAATACCGAGCCATGTTGGATTTTTACGATGTAAAATATCCAGAACCCGTGCTGAGTATGCCGTAATTGTGTATTTCATGAATTAGGAAATGCATTCGCATATAATAAATTGTCACAAATGGGGTGATACGATTATAGATGAGCCATTATTTAGGTTTGCCTATAATTGCCTCATGATTAGCAAGGTACGGATAAACATGATCGAAGCATCAAAAGTCAATTCTGTTGAAGTGGCTGAATCACCCGAAACAGATACTGCCGCAAATAATATCGAGATTGAAGTACGTGTTCGCTATCCGGAATGCGATCCGATGAATGTTGTCCACCATGCTGTATATCCTGTTTGGATGGAAATGGCACGTACGGAATTACTACGAAAACGAGGCTTTACATACCGAAACATTGAAGTGGCCGGTCATTTCTTTGCTGTTGCCAAACTCAATGTCAAATATCTGAAACCTGCATTTTATGACGATTTACTTACGATCAAAGCTGAAATCAAACCCACTGCTGGTGTAAAAATCGAGCATCTATATGAGATCCATCGTGGAAACGAGATCATTTGTCGCGGCGAAACAACCGTCGTTTGTGTAGATCGTAATGGGAAATTACAACCAATTCCGGAAATCCTACGCTAAATACAACTCATGTAAATCACCAAGCGATTGGTTAAATTCAATCGCTTTTTTTGTTAATAAATGCTCAGCATCAAGCACCATTTGCTCGCGTTAATATCTCTAAATTTAATACGATTATTAGGACGGTTAGAAAACCGCTCTAATTCTTTATATATACGTGCAAATCATATATACCTAGTTAATGCTCACATCCTTGAGATATTCGCACCATTACCAGGGTCGACATCTGACAATCAAAGTTATATTACGATTTAACCGAAGTTAATGCTGATAAGAGCGTGGCCTGCGCATGCTTCAATATTACAAGCCTGACATTTAACATGGAGCCTAATGATGCAGGGATCAGCAAATTGGTTCTTACTTTCAGCGCTGGTGGCAGTTGGCGGATGGATGCTTGGCTTACGGCTTGGCCGTAATGGCAATCCATCTGTAGGTAGGGTTGGCATTGCAGTTGGCATCATTCTGCTAGGAACATGGGCTTGGTTGGTCCGTAATCCCTCAGTTGCTGTCCAAGTGATCCCCGTCAGTATACTTAGCATGGTCGAGGGGATTGGTGCGGTCCCAATATTCATGCTCGTTATCGGTATCGCCTGGAGCAAAAGTCAGCAAACACGTCAAAAATATGTCGTTGGATGGGCTTGTGTTTTGGGCACAGTCTATTTTCTGCACGGCGGTATTTGGATGCTTCAGACCACCCCAAAAGAGTCACTAGCTTCAGAAGTCGATCGTGGCCAATATGTCAGACAGACTCAATATTATTCTTGCGTGCCGGCAGCATGTGCTTCAGCTCTGAATATCTTGGGTATTCCGACGACCGAAGCGGAAATGGGTGTACTAACAGATACCAGACCTGGCAGTGGGGCGACCATGCTCCGCGCAATGAACGGCCTGCGAAAACGCCTCGCGACCACATCTTTCACGGTCGAGCTCGTTGCCCCGGATTATAATCAACTGAAATTATTGCCATTGCCTGCCATTGCCCCTTTGCAATTTGAAGCAACGATGCAGCACATGGTCACACTTCTAGAAATCAGCTCTGAGCACGTCAAATTAGCTGACCCCACAGACGGGATCCTATACCTGAACCGAAACGAATTCGAAGAGTACTATCTGAGAAAAGTACTTGTTTTCAGGCATAAAAACTAATAAACCTGCTATTTAACAACACTATCTCATTCGCAATTAGCTCGTCTGGGGTGTTTATTGGGGGAAGATCATCGAAGCAAAATTCCCCCAAAGCTGATGCTCTAGATGTAAGAATCATGTGAAATTTATTGAAAATGGCCTATCAAGACTTGCCTTGCTGGGGGGATTTGGCTTTAAATCTCTTATGTTGGCATGGGCGTTCAAATTGACGGGATGCTGTGATCCACTAGAATCGCTGATCTATCTATTGCGAGTCAGCTATTTTTGCAGGCGAACTCGACGAAGTAGTTGAGTGGCTTGTTTGTATGACATGTGTTTGATGCATTATCTATAAAGGATAAGACAGGCATGGCGAAAAAGAAAAAGAGTTCCGTGAAGCGGAAATCTGCTAAGGCAGGGGCATTGGTTTACTACTTTGGCAAAACCAAGACCGACGGTGATGGCACGATGAAAGAACTGCTGGGCGGCAAAGGTGCAAACCTTGCTGAAATGACCTCAATCGGTCTGCCAGTTCCAGCTGGTTTTACAATCACAACGGAATGTTGTGCAGCCTACTATAAGAATGGCCGCAAATTTCCAACGGGTCTAATTGCAGAATGTGAAAAAGCCGTATCACTTCTTGAAAAAGAAACTGGTAAAAAATTCGGTTCAACAAGCAACCCACTCCTCCTATCAGTTCGCTCTGGTGCTGCGGTTTCAATGCCTGGCATGATGAACACGATTTTGAACTTGGGTTTGAATGACGATGCTGTTGTTGGTCTGGCAAATATGTCTGGCAACGAACGATTTGCATACGATTCATATCGTCGCCTGATCAACATGTACGGCGACGTTGTTTTGGAAGTTCCTCACCACGCATTCGAAGCTGAGTTT
Organism: Poriferisphaera corsica; assembly: GCF_007747445.1. Classification (NCBI taxonomy): domain Bacteria; kingdom Pseudomonadati; phylum Planctomycetota; class Phycisphaerae; order Phycisphaerales; family Phycisphaeraceae; genus Poriferisphaera; species Poriferisphaera corsica. The sequence continues at coordinate 1,913,920 of NZ_CP036425.1, read as the reverse complement.
GACAAGATTAAACTGAGCGAAGGCGTTTCTGAAGACAATGATGTATCCATCGAAGGCTTGATCAAGCTTTGTGATATGTACAAAAATGTCGTCAAGAAACATGCTGGTATTGACTTCCCACAAGATCCAATGGAACAGCTCGCACTTGCTATTGAAGCTGTGTTCTCAAGCTGGATGATCGACAAGGCTGTGATCTATCGCCGCATTGAAGGCATCATTGGTCTTGCTGGTACTGCGGTTAATGTACAAACGATGGTCTTCGGCAACATGGGCGAAGATTGTGGTACAGGTGTTGCATTCACACGTAACCCAGCGACTGGCCAAAACAAATTCTATGGCGAGTTCCTAATCAACGCACAGGGTGAAGACGTTGTTGCGGGTATCCGTACACCACAACCTGTCGCTGAAATGCCAAAGTGGAAAGCTTCAAACAACAAGACTGTTGGTAAAGCAGCCCATACCACATTGATGAAAATCAAGACGATTCTTGAGAAGCATTATCGCGATGTACAGGACATTGAGTTCACGATTGAGCAAGGCAAGCTCTTCATGCTACAGACACGTAACGGTAAGCGTACCGGTGCTGCTGCGGTGAAGATTGCATGCGACATGGTCAAAGAAAAGCTCATCACTGAAAAGGAAGCGGTCAAGCGTATTCCTGCAGGTGACCTGACACAACTCCTACTTCCAAGCTTTGATTCAGCAGCCAAGAAAAATGCAAAAGCATTGACTATCGGTCTGCCTGCATCACCTGGCGCTGCTTTTGGCAAGCCTGCCTTCACAGCTGACGAGGCTGTTGATAGGACGCATGCTGGCGAACAAGTTATCTTGGTTCGTAAAGAAACATCACCAGAAGACGTTGACGGTATGCATAACGCTGCTGGCATCCTCACTTCGACTGGTGGCATGACCTCACACGCAGCTGTTGTTGCTCGTGGCTGGGGCAAATGCTGCGTCGCTGGTGCTGGTGAAGTCATCATCAACGAAAAAGCTAAGAAATTCACCGTCAATGGCAAGACCTACGGTGTTAAAGATGTCATCTCAATCGACGGTTCAACTGGCGAAGTATTCGCTGGTGAAATTGCATCAGTTGAGCCAAAGCTCTCTGGCGATTTCTCAACTGTGATGAAGTGGGCTGACAAGTACCGCACACTCAATATTCGTACCAATGCGGATACGCCAGCCGATGCGAAGCGTGCACGTAAATTCGGCGCAGAAGGTATTGGCTTGTGTCGTACCGAGCACATGTTCTTCGAAGGCGATCGTATCACTGCAATGCGTGAAATGATTCTTGCTGAGACGAAAAAGGCTCGCGAAGCTGCTCTGAAGAAACTTCTTCCATACCAGCGTAAAGACTTCGTCGGTATCTTCACCGCAATGAAGGGTTTGCCAGTAACGGTTCGTTTGCTCGATCCACCACTGCACGAATTCCTTCCTCACGATGCGAAAAGCCAGAAAGAATTGGCAGGCGTTCTTGGTGTTAAGCCAGCTGTTGTTAAGCAGCGTGTTGCTCAGCTCCATGAAATGAACCCAATGCTCGGCCACCGTGGTTGCCGCCTCAGCGTTACCTACCCAGAAATTCTGGTGATGCAGGTGACCGCGATTGTCGAAGCTGCGATTGCATGTAAGAAGAAGCAAATTAAAGCTATGCCTGAAATCATGATCCCACTCGTGGGCACGAAGAAGGAACTATCGATCCTTCGCGAGCTTGCTGAGCAAACGATCACTGAAGTCAAGGCTGCTAAGAAGGTTCGCGCTGACCTCGGTATCACAATCGGTACTATGATCGAGATCCCACGTGCAGCATTGACTGCTGATGAGATCGCGAAGGACGCAGACTTCTTCAGCTTCGGCACCAACGACCTCACGCAGCTAACCTTCGGCTACAGCCGCGATGACATCAATGGTTTCTTGCCTGACTACCTCGGCCAGGAAATCCTCGAGCGCGATCCATTCCAATCCATCGACACCAGCGGCGTTGGGCAGCTGATCGAAGCTGGTGTGAAGAACGGCCGCAGCACGAAGAAGGATCTTAAGTGTGGTATCTGTGGTGAGCATGGCGGTGACCCTGCTTCCATCGATTTCTGCCATAAGGTCGGGCTGAACTATGTTTCTTGCTCACCATTCCGTGTTCCAATCGCACGTTTGGCAGCAGCTCAGGCAGCACTCAGCTAAAACTTAAATGTTATATCTATTCCAAAGGGCCTCTGAAATCAGAGGCCCTTTTTTATATGATGTCGAATAGAACTCTCAAATCATATTCTTTATTAAGATAAAACAAACTTATTTATAGCTAAGCTTGCCAAATAATATGGATATCGAATCGCCATAATTTCTTGATAAAATTTTTCAAAAATACATTTGCCATTCTTCATGTCTTATTTTCTATTTTTACCACTAAGTACTGTTAAATATATGCATTTCCATTATTTAGCAAAACATTATTCTGTAGCATTCTTTGGCTCACATATACAAATAGCGTACTGTAAACCCTAAGCCGTTTTTTCTTGCATTAAGACACTCCGGACGTATAGTTGCTGTCCGAAAGATATTAGTAGGAGAGCAATTGGCTCCGTGCCTTTTGCGAAAGATAACAATTCGACGATTTCTCAAGTAGGGAGAAGTTAAAATGTCCAAGTCCTTTTCACCAAGCGCTATCGCTGCGTCCGCTATCCTTGCGTCCTGTGGTATGGCAACCTTTACCAGTGCTTCTATGACCGTTGATGGCATTATTACTGCCGCTGATGGTTATACATACAACCAAGAGATGTCTTTCACTTACAAGAATAAAGGTAAAGGCAAAGATGCTGACGAGCATATTGTCGCGCCTGAAACAGCATGGTTCCGCCACAAAGTCAACACCAGTGGTATTCAAGTCGCTCTTACTTTACCAACGGGCTATGTTGATAATAGTTATGGCGACAACAGTGTCGGTTGGGATAAAAACCATAAACTCACCGAGTTAAGCGGTAGTGACAAAGCCTATTTCTTGATTAGAGATAAAAATAATCACGATAATAATATATTCTTGAAAGTTGATTACCTCGCTAGAAAACTCGAGATCGAAGACAAAGGTAAAGATGCAGGAAAACTAAAGAAAAACGAATACAAGGACGAATCTAAGGCTAAAATCAATGGCGGAAAAGAAATCAAAGCTGATGAAAAAGACGCCAACAAGCTTGATCCGTTTTGGAGTGAATTCAGTCGCTCATCATCGATGGAATGGAATATGAATAATTTCATGCTTGATGGTAGTGGCGGCCTCATCAGCGGCAGTGAAAGCCTCGTTACAGATTCTCCTGATACGGTTAGCGACAGTTCATATGATCTTGTAGACCCATCTTCATACAGTGATTGGCGTTTCGATGTTACTTATGAATTTAGTCTAACCGCAGCTGCACTTGCTGGTGCAGGCATCACGGAAGTCGAAATTTTGCTTCAGAACATAGATGACAAAAAAGCTGATGAAATCGTACATGCTTCACCTAGCAAGTACCCCGAAAATTCAATCGGCAACTTCACTCCGGTCCCAGAACCTGCAAGTATCGCGCTATTGCTTTGTGGCGCCGGTATGGTTGGGGCGCGCCGCCGTAAAAATGCCTAACTAAATATAATATTACAACGCCGCATTCGTCGATTTGTTCAAAGGCGAACCTTTTTAGGTTCGCCTTATTTATGCACCGCGTGTGTGTAATGAACAAGTCGCTTCATTGTATGCCGTAGCATTGCACGGTGATGTGACGATTGATTATCAAGATGCTTATATACATGGATCTTTGCGTAATCCTCAATAAAAATCCATAACAAGCAGTACCCCCAAACAATGCCGATTGCATACCATGGCACGGCCGAAATCAATCCGAAACCAAATCCTACAAGAATAGTCGCTAACAATTTCGTCACGACTGCTGCCCACAACATCACGGGGGCAGGGAAGGGACGTTTAAGGAACATATATGGAGTACGCGCCACAAATAACGTCAGATGCCCTGCAACAGCTAGTTTCAAAAAAATTAGGGATTGGATTTGATCTATCGTAAAGTTGGTGTATCTCATAAATCCAACTAAAAGTATGAACGTCTCAAAAACACCAATCAAACCCAGCACTGTCGATATGGTCAATACCCTTCTCATATTCCATTTCACAGGTTTGGGATTCAACACCGTATTATCGTAGGCGATCGTCATAATTGGCAAATCATTAAACAAAGCCAGCAAGATAATCATAACTGCAGTAATCGGATATTCGTTGTAAGCAAGCATCGCCAGCACAACAAAGAACATAATTCTTATCGTTTCAGTAATTCGATAAATCGCGTACGAGTTCATCCTCTCGAAAATTTTCCTCGCCTCCTCAATCGCACTAATGATGACTGACAGCCCTGGTGCAGTCAATACTAATGCAGCTGCGGCCCTTGCCGCATCAGTTGCCCCGGATACCGCGACACCGATATCAGCTTGCTTGAGTGCTGGTGCATCGTTTACACCATCGCCAGTCATCCCCACAATATGTTCTCGCTCCTGAAGTGATTTTACAATATCGTATTTATGTTCTGGAAAAACTTGCGCAAAACCTTCGGAGCGCTCCACTTTCTCAGCAATATCTAGCGTTATACGTGAATCATCTTGAATACCATCAAAATAATCTTCCGCTACATGAATTTGCGTACCTAAACCCAGTTGTGATGATATTTCTTTTGCAATCGCTAAATTATCTCCCGTCACCATACGCACATCAATACCATACTTATTCGCATTCGCGATCGTTTCTTTTGAATCTTCTCGGGGCGGATCGAATAATGGCAACAACCCCAAAAATTCCCACTGCCCCTTTTTGCCCATCATTTGCGCCACACCAATCGTTCGATACCCTTGCATCGCTAGGTTCTCAACGTGTTTTGTCATATCCGCCATGTCAGCTTCATCCATATCACACAACGACAAAACAATCTGTGGTGCACCTTTCGTCACACAAAACACTTTCCCACTGCTTTCAATCTCCGCTTCTGTCCGTTTGCAAATCGGATCAAATGGTGTGAAATGCTTCTGCTCAAAACCATCAAGACTATTATCCATTTTTAATCCAGCCAAAACAGCCAGATCTATCGCATCCTGATCCTCAGCTTTACATGCCAAGGCTGCACAACGAATCAATTCTTCATTGGTTACTTGTCCGAATGTAATCGGATCACCTAAAGTCAATTTATTCTGTGTCAATGTTCCTGTTTTATCAGAACAAAGAATGTCCATCCCCGCCATTTCCTCAATCGCATCTAACCGCGACACAATCGCTTTTTTCTTAGACAAAGCCACTGCACCGAGAGCCATTGTCACGGCTAGGACGGCAGGCATTGCCACAGGAATCGCCGCAACTGTTAAAATCAATGCAAATTGAATTAATTTAATCAAATCTTCTCCACGAAACATCTGCACAACAACCAATATGAATACTAGTCCAAGTGAAAGATAAATCAGATAATCTCCGATTTGTAAAACTGCCTTTTGGAAATGTGAAACCGATCTCGCGGATGATACTAATTTGGCAGTCTTTCCAAAGAAAGTCGAAGTACCCGTCGCAACTACAACAGCTATCATCTCTCCCTGCTTCGTGATTGTTCCAGAATAGACCACATCCCCAATCCCCTTCCTCACCGGGAAAGATTCTCCTGTCAAAGCCGATTGATCTATCGATAGATAAAATCCTTCAGTCAACTTGCAATCAGCTGGAATAACATCTCCCAATCTAATCCTGATCACATCCCCAGGCACTAATTTCTCCGCATTAATCTCACCCCATTGACCACCCCGTCTAACACGTGCTTTGACGGCCAATTGCGATTTCAACGCCTCCACCGCATTCGCTGCCTGATATTCTTGCCAAAACCCCACCGCAGCATTAAAAATCAACAAAATCACGATAATAATAAAATCTGGCCAATGCTGTACACAAGCCGATAGAATAGCCGCAATCTCGATCATCCACGGTATTGGCCCCCAAAAATATGACATCACTTGCCGAAGCAGCGATGTTTTTTTCTCCTTTACTGCATTCTCTCCAAACACACCTAACCTCTGCTCACCTTCCGATATCGTCAATCCATATGAACTTGTGTTCAAATGAGAAAGCACCTCATCCACTCCAGCCTTCTTGAAAACATCAAGTGACCACTGATCTTGTTCATTCTCTTCATTCATATCGGAAACCACCTAATTTATTTAGAACTGCAAACGCAGCACCACAACCATTTGCATCAGTAGCAATACTACCATTCATCGAAACATACAATGGTAGAACTGCATTTTGTCTAAACTTCATTAAATCAAATAGTCATATCAGGCTGATCAACTAGGGGTGATGACAAAATATGCGGTTTGTATCGACAACGTTCGAGATATCTCGCATTTCACAGACTACTTCTACGCCGATAACCAAAGACTTTTGCCGATTGATCTAAATAGCAATGCAAAAGAAACCCGAACACAATCTGTATATTATTGAAGACGAGCACAACCAGCCCGATAATCAATCCCCTTACCGTCGTTCTTCGACTCGCTACTCAATCAAGTCGTTGCATTGTGAGCTTGGTCAGATTATCGACATCTCAACCGATGGCATGCGCGTCGAGTCCAAAGGCAAACTTTGCCCCATAATCGAGCAACAAACCGGTATACTCACGCTATCACATCAAGCCACGGAACTGCGACTCGAATCGCAAGCTCGTTGGATCAAACGTCGCGGCCTCTTCAAACACGAAGTCGGCCTCATGTTCATGAACCACACCACCCAGCAAAAGCAAAACCTCGACCATCTCGCTAGGTTTGGTTTCACCCCACAATCCAGCACCACACCTTATATCAGTCCCAAACCAATTCATGCATCATTTGAATTCCCCAATTACTACCGCATCCTTGATCTGTCCAAAAATGCAAATACTGCACAAATCCAGCGCGCATATGACAAACTTATTCAAATCTACGCATCGCAGACTTCGAACCCAGATACAGAATCCAAGTTAAAAAAAATCCACGAAGCCTACAAGCTTCTGATTGATGATCAATTGCGTGCGGTATATCACCAGATGCTAATCGAGCAAACAGCCTGACTTGATCACATCCCACTAACCGCAACAAAATTAAACACACTGGCTGCCACATCATAAAAGTAAGGTGTCATTTCCCAAGACACCGCCACCGCAAATATAAAACCAATAATCCATATTCCCTGTTTCGACGGGTCGCTCACAAGAGTCGCATACCCGCGGCTATAATTTGCCAACACATGCGCCCCGTCCAGTGGCGGTATTGGGAATAGATTAAAGGCTGCCAAAAACAGATTCGCATACCCCGCCGTTAACAAAAACTGCAATAACCGTTGTGTCTGATGCGGATCGGGTAGAAGCAAGTTAAACCTCACTAATAACCCACCAACAACTAGCGATGCCATCGCAATCGACACGTTTGTCAATGGCCCTACCATGGCCACATACGCTTCTGCATACTTCCCTCTCAACTTCGAAGGATCGATCGGCATCGCCCCCCACGCAATCCCCATCACAAACAACGCAAACAATGAAAATGGCCCCATATGCACCAACGGATTCGCCGTCATGCGTCCCAACCGTACAGGCGTATCATCCCCACACTTAATTGCCGCTAACCCATGCGCCAATTCGTGCAAAACAATACTAATCACCACGATCACCACCCATGAAAAATACAAAAACCGTGTTTCTGGACTAAATAAATACGAGATAAATATATCCATTACATTCCTTTATGTTCCATAACATATCTCAACCATTCTGCCCATCTCCACATCCACCCAACTTCAGCATACACATTACTCGCAAAGATGATAATATCTTTCATGTCATACCTGTGACACAGCATTACTTCAAAAGGAAATATTATGATGCGGATTCATGCACGGACGCTGACCTGTCGCTTCTATTGCCTCATCCTCTCATCTCTCTTTCTCGCTGCCTGCCAGCAAGCACAACCTCTGCCACCCGCCGCTCCCGACTATGCTCGACCACTCGCGGACGGCTCTTCCAGCCTCGTCCGCATCCAAAACCCCAGCAATATTCCAGCACTCGCCCAGGCTTTTTCGCAACTCGCCGATCCTGCATACCGCGAATCACTACAAAAAAGCCTCAACTGGTTTGACCTGCAATCCACAAAACAATATTTCCCTACTGCCCAAATCAGCCACGCTCACGCCTACACCTCTGTCTACGCGCTCCTCCAAGTCCGTAAATACTCTGATTTACTCGACGAATTCGACCTATGGCAATCCGTTGGCTGGAACAATCTCGGTGAAGTCCTCTTTACCGCCTATTACTCCCCAGTCTTCAAAGCCTCTGCCACACGTCAAGGCCCATACCAATACCCCCTCTTCAAACGACCTTCCGATCTTCGATCAAACCCCAATACTGGCGATGTCATCGGCGGCTACTACACACGTAACCAGCTCGAACAATCCGGCAAGCTCATCGGGCTCGAACTCGTCTACCTACCATCACGCCTCGACGCATATATCATTGAAGTCAACGGCTCCGCAAAGCTCCAAATGACTGATGGCTCCACACGATACGTCGGCTATGCGGGCAACAATGGGCACGACTACACCAGCATCGGCAAACTCCTAGCCGAAAAAGGCGTCATGTCCGAACACGAAATCAACCTCTCCTCAATCCGCGCTTACTTCAATCAAAACCCCAACCTCCTTAACCAATACATCTCTCGTAACGACCGATTCGTTTTCTTCAAATGGTACAAGCCCGATCAATGGCCCGCCGGCTCTCTCGGCGTCAATGTCACACCATACCGCTCACTTGCCACCGACAAATCCATCTTCCCGCGTGGTTGCCCCATGCTCATCACCACCACACTTCCCGACAATCAAGGCAATAAACAACCGTTCACCCAACTCATGGTCGATCAAGATACTGGCGGCGCAATACGTGCTGCCGGCCGCGCCGACATCTACCTCGGCGTAGGCTCCCAAGCCGAAGCCATTGCCGGCCACCAAGCCGCAACCGGGCAAATGTACTACCTCCTGCTCAAGCCCGACCGCGTCCAGTACTGGTACGATAAAATGTCACAATCAAAGTCAGCTAAATTACGCAGCAATATCACCAAACACACTTATAAATGATCGATATAACCCTGATCCACAACGATGTGGATACCGCCATAAGACTAAAAACTCGGTTAAACTGACCATTATGGATCAACTGATCGTCACATTGGATGGGCCCGCTGGCTCAGGCAAATCTTCTGTCGCTCGCTTCCTCGCCAAGCGACTCGGTCTCGAATTCCTCGACACCGGCGCCATGTATCGTGGCCTCACAGCAAAAGCCCTCCACCGTGGTATCAACCCCGCCACAGAATCTCACGCTGTCATCGAACTCGCTCGCAACACACCCATGCGTTTCGACTGGAACGAAGATCCACCACGCCTCTATGTCGGCAAACTCGACGTCACCGACCGCATCCGCGACCGCGACGTTACCGGTTCCACCAGCGAGGTCGCTTGCCTCGCAGCCGTACGCCAAGTCCTCGTCGAAACTCAACGCCGCATCGGTAAAGAACACCCCAAACTCGTCACCGAAGGCCGCGACCAAGGTTCCGTCGTCTTCCCGCAAGCCAATGTCAAATTTTTCCTTGACGCAACCCCCACCATCCGAGCGAAACGACGTGTTTTGCAGCTTCAAGAAGCAGGCAAACGCGCTGACCTCGAACAGATACGTCGCGACATCATCGAGCGTGACCGCCGCGACTCCACCCGCAAAGAAGGCCCACTCATCTGTCCCGACGATGCCATCCGCGTCGATACCTCTGGCATGAACCGTGAACAAGTCATCAGCCACCTTGAAAATCTTGTTCGCGAGAAAATGAACATACCTCCATCACCCGATCAATAAGCCGTAAATCAACACCACAAACACCAAGCAAAGAACGCAACTCATGAGCAACGAAAAGAACATCGAATCACGTGTGAAATTTCAATGGTGGCGTAAGCCCATGTGGTACATCGGCAGCACACTGTCTGGCTGGTGGGTTAGATCTCAAAACAAAGTAACAGTCTGGAACTGGAAAAACATCCCGCTTGAAGGCGCAACGATCGTCGTTTGCAACCACCAGAGCTACCTCGACCCCATCCTTCTCGGCATTGGCTCGCGCAAACGCCCATTCTGGTCACTCGCCCGTTCAGGACTCTTCGAAAACAAGTTCTTTGGCCTGCTCATCAAACTCCTCTCCGCTATCCCCGTCGAACAAGGTGACGGCGATATCAAAGCCATGCGCGACTGCCTCGAAGTCCTCAAACACAACGAAGCCCTCATCCTCTTCCCCGAAGGCGCACGCTGTGAGGACGGCAAAATCGCTCCATTCGAGCCCGGCTTCATGCTCCTCGTCAAACGCACCAAAGCAAACGTCATCCCTGCCGCCATCGAAGGCGCTTTCGACGTATGGCCACGTGGACAAAAAAAACCCAGTAAAGGCAAGCATATCGGCGTCAACTTCGGACAGCCCATCAGCAACGAAGAAATCTGTAGCATGAAGGGCAAGCAAGCCACAAAATTCATCCAGGAAAAAGTCGAAGAACTCTTCCAAGATGCACGCGTCAAGCTCGGCAAAGCTCCCTCACAAGACTCTTAACTCTCATACCTCACCCCCGTCATATCAAATACGCTTGACTGTATCACGCGCTTGATCAACTAGTTACAATAATCAAAGCCAATAACTTGGCTATCATGTAACGTTCGTCTTTCTTTGAATTGCCTGCTTTATTTTTCAAAGATACAAACACAGGAACAATTCATGAGCACGCTGCTGATCGCAATCGGTGCCGGCCTAGCTTTTATCATCGCTTACCACACCTATGGCCGATGGCTTGGTAAAAAAATCTTCAATCTATCAGCAAACTACGTCTGCCCGTCTTACAGGCTCCGTGATGACCTCGACTACGTTCCCACAGACCGCGGCGTCGTCTTCGGCCACCACTTCACTTCTATCGCTGGCACCGGTCCAATCGTTGGCCCTGCCATTGCTGTCATGTGGGGCTGGATTCCCGCGCTCCTCTGGGTCATTCTTGGCTCTATCTTCATCGGCGCCGTCCACGACTTTGGCTCCCTCATCGTCTCCCTACGCAACAACGGTCAAACCGTCGGTGACATCGCAGGACGCGTCCTCAATAAACGTGTCCGCCTCCTCTTCCTCTTTGTCCTCTTCCTCGCACTCACCATCGTTCTCGCTATCTTCGGCCTCGTCATCGCTGCCGTCTTCAAAATGTACCCCTCAGCCATCTTCCCTTGCCTTATCCAAATCCCCATCGCCGTCATCATCGGCTCATACCTCCATAAACAAGGCAAAAATCTCCTCATCCCCTCACTCATCGCCCTCGCCATCATGTACCTCACCGTCATCTACGGCGACGTCGGCTTCCTCCATACCTTCAACACTTCACTCGCATCGTGGCCCATCATCGGCTGGGTCATCGTCCTCCTCCTTTACTCCTACGTCGCCTCCGTACTCCCCGTTTGGCTCCTCCTCCAACCACGTGACTACATCAACTCCCTTCAACTCATCACAGCCCTCGGCCTCATCGTCGTTGGCCTCACGATCGCTTCGCTCTTCGGCGGCGCCCCGACCATCAACGGTGTCCAGGTCATGGAATCCGGCGCCCCACCAACCCTCGAAATCATCGGGCCTGCTTTCAATTTCTCACCCGCTGGCGCTCCACTCATTTTCCCATTCCTCTTCATCACCATCGCCTGCGGCGCCATCTCGGGCTTCCACTGCCTCGTCTCTTCCGGCACAACCAGCAAACAACTCAAAAACGAAGTCCCCGACGCACAATTCGTCGGTTACGGCGGCATGCTTCTCGAAGGTTTCCTCGCCACACTTGTCATCATCGCATGCGTTGCCGGCCTCGGCCTCGGCGTCAAATCCGGCGACACCATGCTCTTCGGCGAAGCCGCATGGGAAGCCCGTTACTCATCTTGGAACGCATCCAACGGCCTCGGCGCAAAAGTCGGCGCCTTCGTCGATGGTTCCGGCAACTTTCTCGTCGCGATGGGCTTCTCCAAAACCATTGCCAATGCACTCATGGGCGTCCTCGTCGCATCCTTCGCAGGCACAACCCTCGACACCGCTTGCCGTCTTCAGCGATACGTCGTCCAAGAACTTGCCGCCACATTCGTCCGCCAACCTGCTGCTGACGCTGTAAGCAGCGACAAAACAGAACAACCTCTCTTTGGCCTTGATGCCATCCGAATAACCGCCAATCCAGCAACATGGTTCACGAATAAACACGCCGCGACCATCTTTGCCATCATCGTTGCAACCATCATTGCCGCACTCCCTGCTGGTGCCGTTGAAAAATCACTCATCACCCACATTCAAGACGATGGCATCACAGGTATCTGGTCATTCCTCACCACCAACGCCGGCAAAGGCGGCCTCTTGCTCTGGCCCATGTTCGGCGCAACCAACCAGCTCCTCGGCGGCCTCGCCTTCCTCGTCATCACCTTCTACCTCTGGCGTCGCAACAAACCCGTTTGGTTCGTTCTCCTCCCCATGATCTTCATGCTCATCATGCCCGCATGGGCTATGGTCTATCAGCTCTTCATCGGCTCCGAAGATTTCCCCGCATGGATCGAAGCTGACGACCCCAATTTCCTCCTCATCGCCATCGGCATCGCCACCATCCTCCTCGAAATTTGGATGATTTTCGAAGCCGTTCTCCTTTGGCCCCAAGCAAAAGGCATCCTCGAGCCAACCGCAGAAGAAAAACTTTCAACCACTTCTCCCTCAGGCATGAATTGTTAATCTCGCACATTCTGCGATAATACACCCCATCATCGCGTCACCGGCGCGCTTACCATCGATCAGACGACACACAGGAGAGGCAATGACACGCCAACCTTTACATCTTCTCACGCTTCTCATAGCAACCCTACTCACCCTTGGCTGCTCAATTCAGCGTCCCTTCTCAAACGTACGCTCCGTCGAAGTCACCGACCGCTCTCCGCAAGGCATCCGAATGGCCATCACCGTCGACCTCGAAAACCCAAACGCTGTCCCACTCCCACTCACACGTACCAATTACCGTGTGTATCTCGAAGGTGCAGGCGTCTTTGAATCCTCTGAACTCGGCGATGCAACACTCCCCGCAGGCGGTAGCCAAACCGTCTCATTCTCTGCTGCATTCCCTCTCACAGACTCCATCCCTATTGATGGCAAACGCTACGCCGTCTTTGGTGAAGTCTATTACCGCACTCCCGGCGAACTCCGCGAAATCCTCGATCAATACCGCTTCCCGCAACCTTCCTCCTCCTTCATCGCCCGTGGTGTCATTCAACCCCCTTCCACCGAACAATAACCCTCACAACCTAATCATCGCATAGACAAGCAATCTTTCTCATGGACAGCATCTTCCACCAGCGCCGTTACCTCATCCCTTTCCGAGCTGTACTCCTCCCACAGATCTTCACCGACGTTCTCGTCATCGGTGCAGGCGTTGCCGGCATGCGTGCTGCGCTTGCAGCCGCCGATGAAGGTGCATCCGAATCCACCGACGTCATCATCGCCACCAAAGGCATCCTCCAGGACTCTTCCACTTACTGGGCTCAAGGCGGTGTCGCCGCGGTCATGGACGAAGCCGACTCCTTCGAAAGCCACACCGAAGACACGATGATCGCCGGGGCAGGGCTCTGCGATAAGTACGCCGTAGAAACAATCGTCAAACAAGCCCCCAAGCGCATTCAAGAACTCATCGACTGGGGTATGCGCTTCGACCAATCATCCGAATCAAACACACCATCACTCGCACGTGAAGGCGGCCACACACATCGCCGCATCCTCCATGCCGATGGTGACGGCACAGGTAAAGCTTTCGCCCTCACACTCTACGATCAGATCCTCGAACACGACGCCATCCGTTTATTCGACGACTGCTTCGTCCTGGATTACATCACCGATAAAGACAACCACACCTGCCTCGGCGCTATCACCCACCACCCCAAATACGGCCTCCAAGTCATCTGGGCATCATCCACCATCGTCGCCTCCGGCGGCTGCGGCCACCTCTACCGTGAATCGACTAACCCCTCCACCGTCACAGGTGACGGCATCGCCGCCGCTTTCCGAGCAGGTGCGCAACTACAAGACATGGCCTTCGTACAGTTCCATCCCACAACCCTGTACATCGCAGGCGCTGCACGCTCACTCATCTCCGAAGCAGTACGCGGTGAAGGAGCGTACCTTCTCGATAAAGATGGCCACCGTTTCATGCAAGATTACGATTCACGCGGAGAACTCGCACCTCGTGACGTTGTCGCCAAATCGATCATCAAGCAGATCTCTAAAACGCAACACACCAATGTCTATCTCGACGTTAGACATCTCGGAAAGAATTTCCTCAAACGTTTCCCCGGTATCTCCAAGCAATTACAAGCCTTTGATATTAACCCACTCACCGACCTCATACCCGTTCACCCATCCGCCCACTACATGGTTGGCGGCATCAAAACCGACCTCAACGGTCGCACCAACATCACCGGCCTCTACGCTTGCGGCGAAGTCGCCGCCACAGGTCTCCACGGCGCAAACCGTCTAGCTAGCAATTCGCTCCTCGAAGGCCTCGTCATGGGCGCAACCGCCGGACAAACCGCCCTCGAAATGGCCCACAAAAACACCATCAAACCTCCTGTTAAAATCATCTCTGACATCCGCATCTCCGAGCGTTCCAACCTCGACCTCGACGATGTCCGCTCCTCACTCCGCAGCATCATGTGGCGCAACGTCAGCATCGAACGCAGCGGTCAAATGCTCGACGAAGTCCAAACATCCATCAATTTCTGGGCGCAATATACGCTCGACAAAATCTTCGACGACCGTCACGGCTGGGAAACTCAAAACATGCTCACCCTAGGCTCACTCATCACACAAGCCGCTCGCTGGCGAGCCGAATCTCGCGGCACACACCAGCGCACCGACTGCAACCAAACCAGTGACCAATTCAAAGTCCACGATATTTGGCACATCGGCTCAGAAACGCCAACCTTCAAACCCATTAACTAATAAATTCATTTCAGCCGCTTATACATCACAAATGCATCGATCAAACCTTTCTTCGGATGATTGAATGCTCGCGGCAATCTTCCCACAATCTCAAAACCCATCCGCTCCCATAACCTCACCGCCCCCTCATTGCTCTCCGCCACAAAATTAAACTGCATCGCGCAATACCCCAATTCTTTCGCCATCACCTGTGAATGCTCACACATTTTTGTTGCTAAGCCTTGGCCCCGCGAAGAACGCGCCACCATATAGCCACAATTACAAACATGCTTCCCCGGCCCTGACTGATTCGTCACAATGTAATAAGTCCCTAAAATCACCCCATTATCTTCTACAACATACGTAACCCGAGGCTTTACCATCCAAATCTCAAAAGCTTCATCCTCACCCGTATTTCGTTCATACGCATACGTATCACCTGCACCGACAATATCTTCAAATATCGGCCAAATATCATTAAAATCACTTTCACGAGCTTCACGAATTAACATTATTCAATCCCAGATTGCCATTGTTATCCAATCATCATTCCAACACTGCCATAACCCTTAATCATGCTAAAATACGATCGTCATCTTTTATTGTACCGCCACTCTTTGATGGTCCACTCAAATCATGAATGATAATCTTAAAAACCAAGTCAGTTCATTAAACGACTACCAATCCGCAACCGCAACAACCGCCAACGAAGCACTCTCCACACCGCATAACAAAGATGGCCTAATCAACTGCGCACTCGGCCTCACCGGCGAAGCTGGCGAATTCGCGGACGCCATCAAAAAACACATTTTTCACGGCCATCCCCTCGATACCGATCATCTCAACAAAGAGCTCGGCGACATCCTCTTCTACCTCGCCCGCGCCGCCGCACTCCTGAACCTTGATCTTGATCGTGTCGCCAACACCAACCTCAAAAAACTCCGCAACCGATACCCCAAAGGCTTCTCCCAATCCGATAGCATCAACCGCACCGATTCAAATTAACCACCGATTCAGCAAATAAAAAAGACCCCATCACAGACGAGGCCTTTCCATTCATCTAATCAATGACGGTTATGCTTTTTTACGACGTAATCCAAGCAAACTAATCCCCATCAATCCAACAACCGCCACACTGGCCGGCTCTGGCACAAACTGAATCGTCAACGTATCCGAAACAAAGCTGCTCAATTCATTCCCAGCCTTATCACCAACATAAACCTTATACGTTGCCGAATACTCACCCGGAGCATCCGCTGCATACCAGTTGTGCACCATCGTACCGTTCCATTCCCATATCGCGCCATTCGCACTGCCTTGAGTACCCAATATCGGATCGAACGTGTGCATATCCACCGTCATGCCCATCCCACCTTCATATACATTCAGACCATCACTCATTGAAATCATTTCGACCCAAATACTCTGAGTTGCCGTATTCAAACCGCTGAAAAAACCTCTCGGATTCCAACCATACTGCCCATTGAATGCTTTACCATTCAAAATCGAGTACTTTTTTTCCGCCGCATACGTATCCGGCGAAACAGCCAAAATCGGCATTGGTACCGTCTCATCAATATGCACTTGAATCGCATTATTAACCAATTCAATATCCAAATGCTTCATCGGTGCCGCACCACCACCACCAAACTTCGGCCCAGACATCGCCATACCCATCCCCCACACTTGCCCAACTCCCATTAACATCACCGCAATCATTACAATATTTTTAACAACAAATTTCATATCTCTTTTCCTTCGTTATATTTCCATTATTTAGCAAGCTATCTTGCCACTTTCGGATCCCAACGATCAACCCCATTTGGCAAATCATAAGTCTCCTTAAACCGCATCACCTCAGCATGCCCATCAATAAACACATACTGTTGATGCTTTCCATGCCGCTCCATATCAACTTCAGGCTCGGCTCCAAATGATTTCCAAAACGCCGACATAATATGATCCGCGCTACTGCCACTTTTCAATTCGCCATAATGAATCGTCCCACTCGTATTCGGTATCGAAACAAGCGTCCCATACGCGCGTCCATCCCCAAAATCATCGAAATAAACACTCGCACCATAACTCCAGTGCTGCCATTCTTCTCGGTCATCTTTTGGGCAACGATACACCGTGCGACTTAACAACTTTATTGGCTCCAGATTAGATGGATCAAACCTTGATCCTGTGTAATACGGCACCAACGCATACTCCCATCGGAGCATGTAATTAAACCCGCTCGAATGTGTACTCATCGGCAACTGCCCATCGTTATCGATCGCATACAAAGTCGTATTGATTCCTAACTGACGCATTCGGCTAAGACATTGAACAGCCAATCCCTGATCTCTCGCTGTAGCCAACGCTGGCAGTAGCAATCCAATCAGTATTGCGATTATCGCAATAACAACGAGCAATTCAATTAATGTAAACGCGTGCTGCTGACGCACCATAAGCGTATCCTTTATCACACATGTGTGGAGGACAACCATGTTCTACAAGACATCAAGCGCATGAATACACTCGACTATCGCAAACATATCGATTCATTAAAAGTGGATAGCAACCTCACGGACATACAGCCCATGAAATCAGCAAATCATATTTCACTCGTGGCTAGAGGTGGGGCACGCCCACTGATCGGTGAAAAAACAGCAGATATGTAAATAACAGATTCTCGATCTTCTAGCGGTAGATAATCAACCTCCCACAACGGTGGTGGCGTCAAATCTATGACCAACGGCACATCCAACACACCCGTGATATAGCAAATCGCACAACGCTCCGTTGGTGCTTTATACGGCTCTTCCTCCCCTTCAGTCTTTCCATTTTCATCAACCACACACAATGGACATCCAGACCCGCTAAACAAGCCATCCCCAAAAATCCCACCCCCTGCACCAAATTCATCGCCCCTCGCCGCTCTCTCACCCGGCAATGCAATAGCACCGCGTTGGTGGCCCGGCACAACGACTGCGAACCATAACACAAACAGCCCAACCATCAGCCATTTGAACTCTCGCGTTCTCACGTATATCTCCAAACTCATTCTAACCTGACATTCACCCCCCGCAAACAACCTTTTTATCCCTTTTCTCCACCAATTCGCACCTCACGAACCACTCGCTAAAATCTCTTTTATGAGTTTCAAACAAATCAACGGCGTATACATCGCTGACACTGCCACCGTGCTCGGCGAAGTCCATCTCGAAGAAGGTGCCAACATCTGGTACGGCGCCTCCATCCGAGGCGATGTTGCCAAAATCACCATCGGTAAAAATTCCAACGTCCAAGACAATGCAACCGTCCACTGCGACGGCGGCTTCCCCAACGTCATCGGCGATAACGTCACCATCGGCCACAATGCCGTCTGTCATGGCGAATACATCGGCGATGGCTCACTCATCGGCATGGGCGCTATCCTCCTTGGACGAACCAAAATCGGTAAGAACTGCGTCGTCGCAGCAGGCACCGTTGTTCCCCCCGGCACAGAAGTTCCAGATGGCATGCTCATCATGGGCATCCCCGGCAAAGTCATCCGCCCAGCCAACGAAGCCGAAAAAGGTTTCATGCAGCGCAACCCGCCTCACTACGTCAAACTCGCTCAACTCCACTACGAACAGAAAACGACCGACCCCCGCGTCATCACATGGAACGGCAACATCTAAACCTTTCCCAATATTAATAAAGTCAAACGTCTAACTTTAAGTTAGATCCAAATAAGAAGACTCAAGAAAGATCCTTCAATCATGACCGATCAACACAAATACCTCTTCCCTGCCATCGACCTCCGTGGCGGCAAAGTCGTCCGCCTCCTCCAAGGCGACTACGACAAGCAAACAACCTACGGCGACGACCCACTAACACAAGCCAAAATCTTCGAAGATGCAGGCGCAACTTGGCTCCACGTCGTCGATCTCGACGGCGCACGCTCCGGCTCCATGTCACACGTCAAACAAATACAACGTATCTGCGAAAACACCAACCTCAAAGTCGAAGTCGGCGGCGGCGTCCGCGCAGAAGGCTCCATCGACGTCCTCCTCAAAGCAGGCGTCACACGCGTCATCGTCGGTACAGCCGCACTACGAAAATGGGACTGGTTCGAATCACTCATGGCCAACCCAACCTACCGCGGACGCATCGTCCTCGGACTCGATGCCCGTGAAGGGAAAATCGCCGTCTCGGGCTGGGAAGAAACAACCGACACCACCGCACTCGAGATCGCACAAAAAGTCTCCGATTGGCCACTCGCCGCCATCGTCTACACCGACATCGCGACCGACGGTACACTCAAAGGCCCGAACGTCGAAGAAACCCGTAAAATCGCTGAAGCCACCAACGTCCCCATCGTCGCATCCGGCGGCGTCGGCACACTCCAGCACCTACGCGACCTTCGCACGCTCAATGTCCAAGGCGCCATCATTGGCCGCGCCCTCTACGAAAACCAATTCACCATCAATCAGGCCATCGAAGCCTTCGAAGGAAACGGATAATGGAACAACAACACCAACAACCCGAAGATCTCCTCCAAGGCTACTTCGAGTGGCAAATCTCAACCCTCATGCTCGCCTACGATGTCAACGACCCCATCCTTGATGACGACGAAGCCACCGCTGAAAAACGTCGCACAAGAATCGAGCAAGAGGTCAAACACATCACCCTCGCCGTCGTTCCTGAAAAATTCCAAAAAAATCAGGATCTCGATTGGCCGCCTGAACTCCTCCGCGACATCACCAAAACAACCCTCCTAAGGGCCGCAGGCATCATCCAGAACACTGAAAAAATGGGAATCTAACCCAATTTTCTCCATGTATACCCAGCCGCCTCACGTTACAATGAGTGCGGCTTTTTATTGACCAAAAGCCAGATTGGGAACAGGGCAGGGGATAAGAACAGGGATCTGAACCAACGGGATGTGTGTGGCCAACCAAAATTATCTTTGGAGACTATTAAATGATTAGATCGTTCGCCACTAAACTCTTGCCGCTTTTCATCATCACCGCATCACTCGCCGCATCATCCGAGGCTCAAACTATGAAACCCGTCACCGCCGCCGATCTGTCCCCTCAACTCGATAAGATCGTCATCGACGGCATCACGAAACAAAACTACCCAGGCGCCACACTCATCGTCGGCCAGAAAGGTCGCATCATCCATGCGCAAGCCTACGGCAAACAAACCTACCAGCCCAACGCACCAAAAGTACAACTCGACACCATCTTCGACATGGCGTCCTGCTCCAAAGTCGTTGGCACAACCACCGCCACACTCCTCAACCTTCAAGACAAAAAATTCAAACTCTCGACCCCTATCTATCAACTCGTCCCCGAGTACGACAAACCTGACAAAACCCAGATCACCGTCAAAGATCTCCTCACTCACGTCTCTGGCATCAAAGCCTATACCGCCGCATCACTCGCAGAAAAAAAACGCACTGAAGGTCAGTCCAAAGCAGATGCACTCATCGCCCACTACGCATCACTACCACTCAATTCTAAAACAGGTACCAAATACGAATACTCCTGCCTCAACTTTCAAACCCTCGCACGCCTCAATGAAAACGCCACCGGCATCCGCAACGAAGACCTCCTCATCGACCGTGTCTTCAACCCACTCCGGATGAACGACACACGCTACGTCCTCTCAGATGCTCAGGTCAAACGCACAACCCCATCTCACCGTAAACCCGATGGCACACTTGTTCGCCGCATCGTCCACGACCCCCTCGCCTCATACCACGGCTCAGCCAACAACTGTCCCGGCAACGCAGGCCTCTTCTCCACCGCACCCGACCTCACCAAATACTGCCAAATGATCCTCGCCAACGGCAACTACAACGGCAAACAAATCATCAACGCCAACATCGTCAAAGACGCATCCAAACCACAAACACCACGCAACGTCAACGAAGACCGAGGCCTCGGCTTCGACGTATGGGAAGCCAAATCCTACGTCACCCCGCTCAACAACAAGCCCGGCCGCTACGTCATCGGACACACCGGCTACACCGGCACATTCCTCTGGCTCGATACATACACCGACACCTACATCATCTTCCTCACCAATCGCTGCCTCACCGCCAAAGGCGAAAAAATGAAATCAGTCAACCCACAACGCCGAGCCGTCACGCAAGCCGTCCTCAAATCACTCCCTCAATACAAGAAATTTTTCTAACGCCACCATCTCAATCATAATTTCAATATCTTCAAGCCCATGGCCACCGGTCGTGGGCTTTTTTACAAACACCCTTCAACCAACTGCAATGACGACAACTAATCCTTATGCGATACAGATCATTAAACTATCATCTGATTAGAACTAGTATCACATCCATGACGTATAACTGCCATCAGTCCCACATACGCATGACCATCCAAACGAATTACCCTCGCTAATAGATCTTGTTAAAATAGCGTTGTTCCTGACATCACCACCTGCAACCTCAGAATCTGTAATCAATGAGCTGCAACCATAACCAACATGCTCTACTCCGCGCCCTGAAAGCCTACACCGCAATCGCGCTCATAACTCGCGCCTATTTCTGGGCCTCACTCTTCATCCTTTTCTTCTCATCAATCGTCACCCTCAAACAAGTCTTCCTCCTCGAAGCCATCTACTACACCTCCGTCTTCCTACTCGAAGTCCCCTCCGGCTACTTCTCCGACAAACTCGGACGCAAAAGAACCCTCCTCATCGGCAGCATCTCACTTTCCCTGGCCTACGCTTCCTTCACGCTCGCCCCTTCATTCCTCTTACTCGCCGTCGGCCAGATCTTTCTCGCAGCAGGCTTCGCCTTCTTCTCTGGCACCGACACAACACTCCACTACGCGCTACTCGCCTCACTTAACCTCGAAAAATCCTACGGCCAGCGCGAGGCCTCACTCGCTTCCAACGGCCTCATCATCTCCGCATCCGCCGCGATCATCGGCGGACTCCTCGCATGGGTCGGCGAATACCGACTCGCCTACGCCGTCTCCTTCCTCTTCGCATTCCTCAACTTCCTCATCATTGCCTTCCTCCTCGTCGACCCCGAAATCGGCTGCCACAAACGTCAAGCCCCACCACCTTTCCTCAAGCAACTCCGCAGATCTTTTGCACCACTTGCCATCCCCAATCTCCGCTTCCTCTTCATCTTCACCGTTGGCATCACCGTACTCAACCACGTCCCTTACGAGTTCTATCAGGTCTACTTCAAAAACTACCTCGTCAGTACCCCCGACACGATCCCCCTATACACAGCCATACACACCACCCTCTCAACACTCCTCGCCGCATACCTCACTCACCAATCCATCAATCTCGCAAGCAAACTCGGCTCACGTCGCGTCATCATTCTCGCAACCCTGCTTCAGATCCTCACCATCTCACTCCTCATCGTACAAGGCTACTTCATCATCCTTATTCTCCTCCTCGGCCGCTCGCTCCCCGGCGCCATCACACAGCCCATTGTCCGCAGAGAAACCACACCACTCATCGAGCCTTCACTCCGCGCAACCTATTACTCAATACAATCTCTCCTCGGCCGCCTCTCTTTCGCCATCCTCCTCATCTCATGGAGCCTCCTACCCGGCAACGGTTACACCAACTCCCTCATCCTCTCCGCATCCCTCGGCCTCATCTTCCTCGTAACACTCATCCTCACCAAATCATCAACCCAACAATCCCCACACCACACATCGACGACACCAGAACCACAAACATCCTCCACCGATTAGAGCGAACGATATCATTACTCTCCAGACTTATCCTTTACTCCTAACACATCACACACTAAAACAGACTTCATGCCCACACTCACAAACATTCCGCCCGCAAAAACCATCCAATCATGGATGAACTCCTCACAAATCAACCTACGCAAAAATGCACACCATTGGCTCTCCCACTCTCTCAAGCAACACAACCACACTATAAAATCCATCACCTACCTCACCCATCATGACGCACAAGAATCCATCGTCGCTCATATCACCTCAACCCATCACCACACTTTCATCGCCAAAATAGCCCCGCACCCTAACGTTATCCCATCCGAAGCCGCCTTCCTTACCGCTTGGCAAAACCAAAACATCCAAACCCCCATCGTCTTCGACGTCCTCCCAGCAAATCACATCACACCACTACCTATCTTACTGTTAGAGTATCTACCATATCCATTACTAGACGCAATCGATCAACCTGAACGTATCGCCCGCAATGTCCCCCATAAACTCGGGCAAACGCTTGCTCGAATGCATCAGGCCACAGCCTCTAACTTTGGACGCCCCTTACCTCAAAACCCACACATCGGCCAACACCCCACCTTCACCGATGAAATCAACGACGCTCTACTCACACATCACCTCCCCAACCTCATCAATCAAAATATCATCCCGTCCATCAGCACCAAACTCGCCCAGCAAGCAATCCGCACTTTGGAAAACGATCTTAAAGATCGCCCTCCTTCAAACTGCCATTGTGATATCAAACCCAGCAATATCTTCATCACACCCAACGATCAACTCATCATCTTCGATCCCAATTCTCGTATCACGCACCCCGCTATGTGCCTCGCACTCGCCATCATTCGCATCCATATCGATTCAATTAGCCATCCTCCCCATTCTCATGCCGAAACTAAACAGCTCCTTGCCGGCTACCACGCGCATGCAAAGCAAAGCGATACAAAACCCATTTCTAACCACATCCTCCAAGCCGCCTTCTATCTCCGCAGCCTCATGCTTCTCCGCACCTTTTTACAAAAAAACAACACCACCAAAATCACCCAAACTCTCAAATTCCTCCACGAACTGATCTAGTTACCAATGCTGCTATTTCTTTAACAGCCGATAGCTATTCTGCGCCATATCTCTTAAACAATGCAACGCATTACCAAGCGCAATCGCAATGATGAATTGCGTGATAACTATAGCTGTGCTACCTCCTAATATCATGGCAACTTCAACCACACTAATCGCGTAATATTCCTGAATAGCACCAAGCATGCTAAACATGACAACACACACAAGAAATACGACATATAAAGCCAGTGTGCAATAACCCAGAACAATACATAACGTACCCACAGCTTTCATCGCCCAGTAGCTTGGTACATATTGGCTTAACTTTTCAAATTCTTGATGCTGTGCTAATACAGCCGCCACCTGAATCTTTCGCTGCTCTCTTTGCCTAAACGCTTGCTTCCTTGCCTGACTCAGTCGCTTATTGGCCGCCTCTTTTTCGCAATCAATTTTCTGCTGTTTCCTAAGCTCCTCACCAGCCTTCACCGCATCACCCGGCACATGAAACGCCCCACGACATATCGGACAACGATCCAGCATCCCCGCCTCATCTAAAGATGAAACCAGCTCCGCCCCACAATGCCCGCACACATACTCCACAACCTTCTTCCCAAGAAGTGTTTTCTTAACTAAATAATCAGACGTAATCGCAAGCACCCTGTCCGTCATATACCTTCCCACTAGGTTAGCTTGCCGCAAGCTAACCTAAGCGTATTAAACCGATCCCATAAAAGCGCATCTACAACCAATCATCGGCCCGAACACGTAACATCAATTCAAAATCCATCACACGAATAGATTAGACATAGACAAAGATCATCAAATCATTAACAACATTTCATCTATATCTACAATCTACATACACCTAGCAATACCTACCTATTTGTTAATAAGTATTAACCATTGAAAAGTATATTTTAATACTTTATTGTCTTAATAGTCACAAGTAATATCCTAATCATCACATTCATTTCATTGAGCAAGTAAATGTATCTGCTAAACACTGCATTTAGTCAGATTGGTTATCCGTGCAGGCAATTTCTATTAAGAGAGAATCACCCCAATGATAAAAGTACCCAAGTATCAAACCGCTACTTTGCTAGCCGCGTTTTGCGCGATGTCCTTAGTCAGCACTTCCCATGCCGGCTTCAGCGAAACTTCAACAAATACACACGATTATCAAATCGGTATTGGCGAAGAACCCTACAAAGTCCAAACCACTGGTGATAACATCATCAATGTAGGCCAGAATATCACAGGCACGAATCCCGCCTCTCCTCATCAGGTCGATTTCACAGGCACCAACAACGGATACTGGCTCTACACGTATCATCCTGCAACAATCAACTACGATGGCAAAGTTTCGATCAACACAGATAAAGCCACCTTCCAAGGATTCTCAACAGGCTCAGCCACCACCCTTGATGTCAATTTTTCGAATACCGCTTTACTACAAGTAACAAGCACCGGCCTAAACACACGGGGCTTCAACCACTCAGGCACAGGTCATATCAACTTCAGTGATTTCGCTGGCACCCTACAGGTTCAGTCTGGATATGATGATTCAGCAGCCAGTCTCGGCACTTACGGCTTGTATGCATATAGAGGCGACATTAACTTCGACAGCATCGCCCAATCAGGCATAATCAGCGTCATCAGCGATAGCGATCAGACTGCCAGTGTGTTCTCATGGGGTAGCGACATCAACGTAAACGGCAGCTTTGCAGGGCAAGTTAACACAATTTCTAGTGGCTATAACGCATACGGATTTTACGCTCGCAATGATATGACCATCAACAATGTCAGCAACACCAGCAATGTGAACGTCTCCGGCAGCTACAACATTCGTGGCCTGAACTCGCAAGTCGGTACATTGTATATCACCAATGATTTCGCTGGTGACATCAACATCAAAGCTGACAAAATCACTGACCCAAATCAAGTAAACACACACCTCAAATCTGGAGCAATGGGTCTGGCTGGCAACGGCGGTATTAATATTGGCGGCTCAATAACCGCGGATAGCACCATCTCTATTTCTGGTGATGGCAACTACGCAAGCGGACTGCACTCCTACAGCAGCGATATCAATATTGCTGGCAGTCTCGCAGGGAAAATTCTCGTAACAGCCGGAAACCGCAACACATTCTCCAACGCATACGGCCTTGATGCCAAAGGCATAACGCTCGGCAGCATGGCCGATACGGGTTATATCCGAGTCAATGCCGATGGTGGTTATAACAGCGGGATCAGAGCAAGCGCTAACGACATCGTCATTGCAGGCAATCTCGCCGGAGATATTGATGTAAGTTCAACAGGAAATGCGAACAGTGGTATCTACGCAAACCATAACTTTACCGCTAATGCCGTAGCCGAAACGAGCCATATTAATGTCAGTGGATACAGTAGTGTTAGAGGCATCGAAGCAGCCTTTGGTAGTATCAGTATCACCAATGATTTTGCGGGTGATATCACCATTAATGCCGACAAAAATCAAGTGAATAATCTTTCCAGGGCATGCGGCCTTTCTGCTTATCAAAACATTACCATCGGTAATCTAACCAATAAAAGCTCGATCTCAGTCGCGGCAACAGGATGGGATGTTAATGGCTTGTTCGCAGGCTACGGTGACATTAGCATCGGCAGTGTGGCTGGTAACATCAATGTAGAATCTGGCCATCAAAACGCACGCGGAATTTACGCTAAAAATAATATAACACTCAATGAAATCGCAGATTCAAGCAACACCACAGTAAAAGGCAATGGTACTTATATATACGGTATAATTGCTGGCAATCAACTCTCCATTGCAGGCGATATTGCCGGTGATATCATCGTTGAATCTCAAGGTGGTAAAGTTCACGGCCTCAACGCGCACAATGGTATCACTGCAAATGCTGTGACGGAAAACAGTCGTATTGAAATCTCTGCAATCGATGATAGTTGTGGCATAATATCCGGCAACGGTAGCATCACAATCAATCAGGATTACGCGGGTGATATCATTGTGAATAGCAGCAACTCAAAAGCAGTTGGCATCAGCGCCGCTCAAAACATCACAATGAATTCGCTAACTGAAAACAGCGAAATCAATGTCTCCACACCTAACAGCTACGCCTACGGCATGTACGCCAAAAATGGCACTATCTCCCTCAATGACCTCAGCGGATCAGTCAAAGTTGAAGGTGCAACTGCGGTATACGGTATATACGGCAATACGCTCAACCTCAACAACATCTCAGGCACTGTCTCCGCAGTCGCTACAAATACAAGCTCTGCGACCGCCGCAATCGTAGCCTCAGGTTCTAGTGACGACTTTGTTGCGCTTGCGACCGGTGCAAACATCGTCGGCGATATCAATCTTAATGGTAACACCAGTGAGGGCGATCAAGACACACTCACCCTGCGTGGTTCCGGCTCATACAACTACAACCTCTACAACATCGAAACACTCAACGTAGAACAAGGCGACGCAAACACCAAAGACCACACTTGGAAACTCAACCTCGACAAACAGGATGCTGCCGGTACAAACCGTTTCGTTAACACAAACATCAATCACGGCCTCCTCTCAGTCAATCAAAACTTCCAGACTGAAAACCTGACGATCCAAAACGACGGCGGTCTCGCTTTCACACTCACAACCCCAACCGAGGATATCGCACTCAACGTCACTCAAAACGCAGCCCTCGCAGGCACATTAAAAATCGCTAATATTGACAACACGTCTATCAGCCAGATAGGTGATCAATATACACTCATTGATGCAGCCGCCATCACCGGCAAGTTCGATAACATCACTGGCAACCGCCTTGATTACCACACCAGACTAGCAGTTCTATACGCAACGGATAGCGTGACTGCCCAAACAGCACTTGTCGGCGACATCGACCTTAACGGTGTTGTTAATGATCTTGATGCAACAATCTTGGCAGCCTCATACGGCCAGACCGGCCTATTTAGCTGGGCAACCGGCGATATCGACGGTGACGGTACTGTCGGATACTTCGATGAGTTGTTACTCGCTTCTCATTATGGAACTAGCACAAGCTCATTGAATTCCCAAACATTCAACGCCGCCGCTAACACTCAAGCATACTTCACATTCAAGAATGTCCCCGAACCCTCATCCCTCGCGTTACTGGGTATGGGCGGCCTACTCTTTGTCAGAAGACGCTCCGCATCATAAGGCGAACACGCATAAGATTCATTGGCTGATAAGCAATGATAAAATCTAAAACGCAAAGGTTGAAGCAACACAAAGCTTCAACCTTTTTATATGTAAGGCTAGAACCCACCAAAGTGATCGATCACGGTTTTCTGATTATTGGAGACATGCCAACATCACCCTTGTAGCAAGAATTTATAGACAGGGGCAGAAGCAATCGCGAAAGCCTGGG
Organism: Poriferisphaera corsica; assembly: GCF_007747445.1. Classification (NCBI taxonomy): domain Bacteria; kingdom Pseudomonadati; phylum Planctomycetota; class Phycisphaerae; order Phycisphaerales; family Phycisphaeraceae; genus Poriferisphaera; species Poriferisphaera corsica. The sequence goes on along the minus strand of NZ_CP036425.1, from coordinate 1,885,674 downwards.
GGGATAATAGGGAAGGGGGGTGACGCACGATTTGAACGATAACCCATCACAAACAGGCCTCTTTTGTGCGCACACTTTTTACAATCATACAAAAGTTGCCGTTTTTCTCATTGTTCTTTGATCATTACTCTGCAAATGATGAGATTCTTTGACCAAAACTAATCAAAATGGCATTTTTAAGAAAAATCGAACATCACAGACGCTAACTCACCACCTAATCGCAAGTTAGATATTAAAACATCGCTTTTATGCGCGATATTCACGTCATAATCACAGCATTAATAAAACAAAACGTGCGCACAAAAACACAAATTCGATAGGGCAATCACGTTTTATCATCAGAGATACCGGACATTAACCAGCGATGATCCGCACTCGTAAATACCACTTCTTCGCCGCCCATTCGCCGCAAATCAAACCGCTCACTGAACGTCCTCGCATCCATCGCCATATGCGCTGTACGCCCCAAGTTCCGCTCATCATCCCGGCTACTCAAATCCCCTTGGCCATCGCCACCCGCCTCATCGTCCCCAGCAAGCATACCCGACCATGACCCCAGAAGTCCGATAATATATGCACTAGGCACGCCCATATCACGATAATAGCTGACACGCGTGTCCCCATGCCGTTTGGCCAGCCGCCGCCCATCCTCGCCCACAACCAGCGGTAAATGCGTCCAGCGAGTAGGGGGCTCAAGCTCTAAAAACCGGTACAACAAGAGCTGCCTCGCCGTTGACCCCAGCAGGTCATCCCCCCTTACAACGTGTGTAACCCCTTGATGTGCATCATCTAACGTCACTGCCAATTGATACGATGGCAAACCCATTTTCGTCGCCACAATAAAATCGCCCACATCACGCTGCACATTGACACTGATCTGACCATGCACTGAATCTTCGAACACAATCGCTTCATCAGGCACCCGCAATCGCCACGTCCAATCCTCCGAACTTTCTGACAACACAGGCTTTGCATCCATATCGGAGTCCCGGCAAGTCCCTGGGTATCGTGTTTCATGACCCGCCAAATCACCCTGATTCGGCGCTGATAAAGCCAATCTGATATCTTTCCGCGTACACCGGCAAGGATAAATTAAACCCTTGTCATACAAACTGTTCAGTGCCGCCTGATAGCGACTCAGATCATCTCGTTGGTAGTAGGGCCCTTCATCCCAATCCAATCCCAACCACCTGAGATCATCAATCGCTCCCGCATCCGCGCCCGTTTTAACTCGTGGCCCATCAAGATCTTCCACCCGAAATACCACTTTTTCGCCCCCCTGCCATTTGCCCGTCTTCTCATTAAAACGCGCTCCCTGCCGTGCCATCGCCCAGTTAATTAGAAACGTCCGCGCGTTGCCCAGGTGTAATGCGCCCGTCGGTGAAGGTGCTAGTCTTGTTGTGGGAATTTGATCTGTACTCATCGCACGCTATGTTAATCGTAAGACGCCTGAAGATAAACACATACAATCAATCCCCCCCGCATCCCCCCTCAATCCCCTCATCCCTCACAACAACACGATCCCGCACGCACGCCAAACGCCGCAACACTCGCAAGCAACCAACTTTATAAAGAGTAGACAGATGCCAGACGCTCAATCATCAGTAAGTCCAATCGTCCCAGCTGTTAAAAACAATCCTATCCGCCTGGCAGTACTCATCAGCGGCGGCGGCACCACGCTCACAAACCTGCTCGACAAGATCGATGAAGGCAAACTCAAAGCGCAAATCGCAACTGTAATCTGCTCAAATAGCAAGGCTTACGAGAAAATATCAGCGAAGCTCGCGGGCAGGGGAGAAGCACTCGGCAAAAAAGAAATGACAAGCCGATACGGCACGTTTGAAGTGCAAAAAGTCTTGCGAAAGGATTTCGAGACCACATCGCAGTTCTCGGACGTTATTTTCAACTTTGTCCGTGAGACAGGATCTGATCTGGTTTGCTTGGCTGGCTTCTTGTCATTGCTAGATATACCAGATGACTACGCAAATCAGGTCATCAACATCCACCCAGCTTTATTGCCATCGTTTGGAGGGAAGGGGATGCACGGCATGCATGTCCATTCGGCTGTCGTTGATCATGGCGTAAAGATTTCTGGGTGCACGGTCCACTTTGCAGATCAGACTTACGACACTGGACCGATTGTTTTGCAAAAGACGTGTCCGGTGTTAACCGGCGATACGCCGGATGATGTGCAGGCTCGTGTGTTTGAACAAGAGTGCGAAGCGTTCCCGGAAGCCATTCAAATGATTGCAGATGGTCGCGTCACCATTACTGGCCGCACTACTCAGATTCAATAATTAAAGACGTATTTCATCGCATCGTTTTAGTTTAGCACTCCATCAACTCGTTGATGATTTAGCATGACAAATCAGCTCTGAGAGGCAGTAAAACGGGAAATACATACTAAGTCCGATAATATATGTTATGTATAATTCGTCCCGATTTTCTTACGCAAATCTGATTCCCTTTGCACTCGTAACATACGGCGATGCCGCCAGTTATGCAAGCCTTTAATAAAACCTTGCGCCGTTAGCTCTGCACGATCTGTTACACAAGATTCAGCATATTGGACGTTTGCAAGCACATCATTCGCCGACACTAACAACCTCGATTCCCCATCCAACTTCACACCTCGAATCGGCGGGACTTCGTCGTTGTCCTGGTACTTCACATGCAAAGCTAATCGTTGAATAGTCTTCACATCGCACCCTAGAATCCTCGCCGCTGTCGTTGCGGGGATGAGACTCCCGTATTTCACCTGGGCTTCCTGTAACTGCTTGGCTGCCTTCAAATTCATAAGTCGCTATTGTCGCGAATGGGTTAGCCTTTGCAAGTCGAGGCATGATAGCGGTGTAAATGCGATCGAGGTCGCGTTGTTGGTTGTTCAATCTTGCTTCGATTCTCCCCCAACCGACTGCGAATATGATGATCGCAACCAGCTGCGGCCAATTGCGTTTTACTTGCTTCATCGCTTACCCCCCTTTCGCCTCAGCTCACGGTAAATCAGCACCATCATAAACGCCAGGAACAATGCCCAACCGCCAACCATGTAGCCGCCGATGATGGCTTGTTGTTTGTAACCCTCGGCCTCAGCTGCGATCTTATTTGTGCCTAGAAATGCTTTTAGAAAATCCATTTTGATTAACATCCTGTGTTAATAAAAAGGGGCCGAAGGCAAACTAAATACCCTCCAGCCGCCGAAGCAAAGGCCGAAGCCCCAAAGCCGCCACCAGGCGTTTACCTGGTGGGGACAAATTTACGTGAGAGCTGCCACCACTTTTTTCGCCGTTGCACTGGCGACCTGCTCGATGGCGGGCGGTGAGTTTGGTGCGGTGTCTATCTCTTGAATAGCCTTCTTTTTCTGCTTATTCTTGAATACCAATCGACCACATCCAATCAAGAGCGTAGTAGCCAGGCCGGACAAGCCGCCGGTTGCACCATTAAGCGCGTTCCCCACCTCACCGACAATTCGCTCCGTGTCGTTTCGATAGCCTGCTGGCTGTTCTCCATTCACGGCCTGCTCAATGTTGTTGACCATGCCGCCAATCGTTTCGAGCTGCTTGCCCATCTGCTCAAATCGCGGATCAACATCATCCCCCTGCTCGACTTGGGCGGTATCGGTTTGCGGTGCTAGTTTGCCCTGGTAATCAATAATGACCCAGCCAATACAGACCACTACGCCAACAATCAAAATCCAATCAATTACTCTGCTCATCTTTTAACCTTCGCTTTCTAGAACATCTACAATTTCAGTATCAGAATCATCCACAAAATCATCCACCGTTAATACTTCACCCAGCTTCGAGCGTACACGCTCAATCTCGCTAACGATTAACTTTGGTTCACCAACAGGCACTCTTTCCGATATCTTTTGGGTGGATTCATACAACAACAACCCAATAAACATCAATAGTTCTTTTTCACTCAAGTTCTCAAACAATGCTTTAAATTCGTCGCTAAACATCAATCTTCCTCCTGAACGCAATCAGATTTGAAACAATGTATGTACTACTGTTTTGATCTAAACGGTGCAGCACTTGGAATTTTTGCTTCTGATTCGAAGTGACAAATCTTGTACCAACAAACGTCTTAACGTCGATTCCTGTATAAAGCCCAAAATCCATCACTTCCTCGGTTGCCCAATCATTGCCATCGAATGACTGAACCCAAACCGTGCCGGTTCCTTTGCCCCCCTCAGTGAATGACTGGATTTCTCGAATAACATACTCATACTCGCCACCGCCAACGGGTCTGGGAAGCTCACGAACTAAACCCGGCCCTGCCCCACCGATTCGCTTGCCCGGATTCGTCACTAACTCCCATGCGTTGTCTGGCTGGTAGAGCGTCAGCAGCTCATCACGCACCGTAAACGCCTGGGCATCATTCGCCTGCCACACGCGAGCATTGAGCGTTTCAACTTGCTTGACGGTTAAATGCTCTAACTGCTGAATAGGCAATGGGTTTGATGGGCCATTGGCGATGCTCACCTGGTCAGTGGTCGGGGTTTCATAATCAAACGGCACTTGCTCGCCGGAGTGACCCCAAACCATGACACGTACCCATTCACCAGGTTGTGCGGCATTGGAGAGATACGCGCAGCTCATTGATACGCCGGTGAGCTTCACCTGATTACGCAGCATATAGGGCGTGCGGCCTTCGGGGTTGTTGATTTCAATGTGGAGTGTCGCATTGGGCGAGCTGGCATCCACCACACGCAAGCTGTGGCCGGTGAATGATTGATCTTCAACGGAATGACGCTCTTGATCGAGCTTGATCATTTTGAAACTAGGTTCTGGGAGTCTCATTTGCGTTTTCTCCTGAAGAAACTCAATGCAGCAATCCCCAGCACGACCAGGACAAGCGGGCCGGTCAATCGCTCGACCATACGCTCGGTTGATGTTTGAGCTGCGACACTGGTTTGTGCGATGTTCTGCAATGCCTGCTGGCTTTTCGCCTGGTAGCCCATCGCCGAATCTGCCATCTCGCCCATCTGTGTCATGAGGTCGCCGACTTCCTCAGCCGTAACGCCGTGGCGATTGACGGTAATCTCTTGATTGCCGTGGACGCTACCGCCTTCGATGGCGATACCGTCACCGAGCTGCGTCATGCTTTGCTCTGTGCCGAGTGTGGCCGATGCTTGGGATTGCTTTTTGCTTGATTTATTCATATCAGCTTCTCATAGGTCGTACTAACCGCTGAATAATCTTTGACGAGGCGAGCGAAGGCGGTGGCGCGTCCTGTTTCAAATCGGACTCCGCAACATCCCGCTTGTTTCGCTGCGACCTCAACAAAGCTTTTGATTTCATTGATGCGTGACCGGCCTGGCTTAAATGCCGCCGCCCACACTTCCATCATGCGACCCCGATCTGTGTTGATTACATCGAGGATCAGCACGCCGACTAACTCGCCGTTCTCGATGGCCTCGATACACTGACCGGCCCGCCCGTTCATCGCTTCCGCGATCTGCCAGCTCGTCGCCTGCGGGATGAGCCGGAGGAGTTGCCCATGAGCTTCGGTAAAAGCAACATGGTTCCAACTAAGGCGACAACGATCCACATCATCCGTCCACTCCATTTGTCACCTCCAAAATTTACTGCACCGCTTGTGCTGTTGCCCATTGACATGTGCCCAGCGTCAGTCTGTGCCGTATTAAAATTCATGGGCGGTGGTGTACCTGCTGCCATGACTATCTCCTGATTAGGTTTACAACTTTGATGATGGCGATGGCGGCCAGTGCGATCGTTCCCAATCGCACCAGCCTATTCGCGTTATCCCAGTAGGATTTGAGCGGGTTTCGCACGCCATACATCTTTTCAGATTCATCGCCGTATTCCTCAACGAATACCTCGCCCCAGTTGGTGGTATCGGGGCCGACGGTTCCCTCGGTGATTGCGCCGTGCCAGGCGAAGTACTCAGCGGGTGACCCGGCGTTGGGTTGCTGCTCATAAAACGCAGCCCATTCCATATCACCCCATTCATCAACCGGCTTAGTTTGCCAGCCCATGTAGTCCATCAATTGGTCTTCCGTCCATGCCACGACTATCTCCTTGCAAAGCCAAGAATCAACACCACCAAAAGTAGCGCACCACCACCGATGTAGAGATACATAGGGTTGACGCTGCTGGCGATGGTGGGACGAACATAGCCGCCTTGCCCCGCAATCTGCGGGATGTCGTTGGCACGATTTTGCGCATCGTATGACTGGTTTTTGTTGAGCTGACTAAGCAGCGTGTTGGCGATGTTCTGCCCCGTTTCAGGAGTGAACGCCCCGCCAATCATGCTGCCAAACGAGCTGCCTAAAGATCCCAGCCAATCCTTTGCACCGCCAGCTGTTTCAGCTGGGGTTGTGGCTTCCGCCATGATGCACCTCCTTAAGGTGGGGTGGTGGGGGTTAGGCGACTCGCTGTTTTTCCATCAGCAAATCTTCGAGCATGACGATTTTGTCGCCTTCGTTATGCCGCTCAACGTCCCACTCCATATTGAAGATCATCGTTGCGTCATTGTTCGACAATGCTTCGTGGATCCGCTCAGGTGCGGTAGTGAAGTCGTAGACGTACAAACCTTCGCATTCATCAGGATCAAGGTTGTAGCGTTCGATGAGTTCATCACGCAACGTAAAATCAGCGGTGAGGCGGAACGTGGTTTGACCCATGACAACACGCAAGCCCTTGAAGATGTCTTCAGATGGGTTGCCAAATTTGTCCATCGCTTTCAAGATGATGCGGTTATAAATCCGTGCTTTTGAGAGCGGGATTTGCATATCGGTCTGCGTCATTTCGATGGGGACGTTACGCCCGACCAAATAACGCACCGCATACTTCTTGCCAGCACCACCGGCCATGCCCGGAATGCCGCCAGCAATCGCCACGGTTTCCGCATCCATCTGCCCAACGAAATTGGTGATACTGCCACCTTCAAAGACTGCTGAGGGATCATTGAAATGAACCGTCAAGTCCAGGTCATGGTCTTTGGTTGGGTCGAGTAGTGAGAGGTAGCTGAGGATGTTAAACGGCAAGCGGAACGCGAAAAAAGCAGTGTGTGCGGCATTCGATGTGCCTGGCTTTTTCTCGTTAGGTTTAACGTTGGTCTGCATCTGCGAAATCAAGCGCAGCATATGGCCGGGAATCGATGCAATGGTGTCGTTGCCGTTGCGCTTGATGTCAACACGGTCAACGATGTTCGATAAACCGAACTTACGAACAGTCGGGCCGCCTGATGCTGTATAAGAGCATGAGAAACGGCACTGAAGACGTTCCAGTGGGTATTGGCGTGGGATTTTGAGTGTGTTATAGCTGTTTTCCTCGTACTTGAGGGGCTTGAGCTTTTGGCCTCGTCGCGTTTGAGCGAGTGCGTTTGTTTTTGCTGCATCAGCCATTAAGCACCTCCATTCACATACGCCTGCACGTTTGCAGGGAGGAATTTAAGGCCGTACTTGAGAAGACCGAGAGTTGCGAACGCGATTACAGTCGTCCACACCACGGTCTTAACCTGTGATTTGCTTGGTGTTGCTTTAGTCGCCATAAGAAAATATCCCTATAAAAATAGGTTGGTTCATGTGCGGGCAACACGTTTCGATTGAGCTTCCAGTATCTCACGCGAGAAATGCAATAATCAAATTTATGTAATAAATATTTTAATTAAATAAAAAACCCCTGTTTTTAAGGGGTTTTATGAAACCTATACTACTTCCCGTTAGCATTAAGATTGATTTTATGTGCTTCTCATTTCTTCGAGATCCCGAATTTGTTGGTCGCAATATTCTTTGGTTTCTTTAGCTTCAGCTATTTTTGATCTGATACCCATTCGCCTTGCGCTTTTTGCTTTTTCAATACAAGCTGAAATAGCTTCATTTTTCGTCGCAAATAAATGCTGTATTTGATACAGCGATGTTTTAATGGTGGTTTCGATCGGTTTATTGCGACAATTGCATAACGTCCAAACCGTTTCAGATTCTAATTCTTGCTCACATTTTTCAAGATGCGTTAGCGTTTGTTTGCAGTTTTCAATACTACTGCGTGTTTTTTCATATCGCTGAAATACGTTTAAGTTTGTGCCGTTCAAATCATCCATCGATTTCTGTACTATTTGTTCGATATAACTAGGATTTTTCGTCATGGTGTCGTCTCTCCCAGCTTGCAGTAACCACACGGCCCGACTGCGAAGTAGTGATACTGTGGCAGTAAATGGGCTTGCGCAAGTGCGGGTATGCCAAACTGACCGGCTAATGATTTTGCGTCTGCCTCTGCAATGCGGAATATAAACGCTGTGTCGGCTTGTTGGCGTGCTGTTGCGTTGAGCTGGTCAACTGCTCGCTGTGCGACCAGGTGAACAACGTGGGCTTGATGTCGACCTTCTGTGAGCATTCGCTTTGCACGCAAAGCCGTTTCACCGTCAAAAATATTCATCGCTTCATCGACAACAACCGCTAATCCATGATTCGCCCAAAATACCTTTTCAAATTCATCGAACGAACTTGTCACGTATTGCGCATGTGCCCAATCATGCTCCTCGCCACCTCTACATAAAACCAGCGTTGGATAACCACGAGCCGCCAGTTGCTTCGTCAGTTTTTTCGCTTGATGGCTCTTGCCGCTCCCCGACCCGCCCACGATTAGCCTGTGTGTCATGTGGTAAATCATTTTTACCCTTTAATTCTTGCTTTTTTTTATAATTTTCGAGAATTACACGCCCGATCCATGCCCCCGCAAAAATAAACAATGCGATTAACCACGGCACATGCCGCCCGCCACACATCCCGCGAGCTGCACTTGTGATGCTCGCACGCTCAGCGGTGTTCATCGCAGCATCAGGCCCGAAGACGGTAAATGCGATATTGCTGAATAAATCGGTAATTACATCCCCGGCCCCTGGCGGCAACTCTGTGCCCGCTGGCATGCCCTGGGCGATATCATGACCGCCATTGCTCCCATCGTCGCCCCGGCCAGGAACAACGAGAGGACGACAATTAACCCGACCCACGGAAAGGCAGTCTCCTGCTCGTTCTTCACCTGGTTTTGCTTTTTTGGGTCTGCCCCGTCCGACTTTAATGGGCTTCCCGTTTTCGTTGAGTTTGATTTTTCCATCTTGATCTCGCTTATAACATGACGCACAATGATCGTGCCACGGTTCATGTGGTAAAGCAGGAACGTTGCCGGCATCCGTTGTGCCGCCCGCACTTTCATCGTTGCCGGCAACGTCATCTCTGCCAAATATTCGCCCAAAAATCCCTTTTTTTTCTGATTTAATTTCTGAATTTTCGGGGGAATTAATTTCCGAATTATTTAATTTGATATTCTTCTGCTTGATGGTGGTTTGGATCTTGTTGATCGTCGAATCCACAGCGTCAGACATGCCCGCATCAGCTTCGACAGGCAATTCATCCCAATTCACATCTTGCCGCTTGGTCAGCTCACCCAGCGTCATTGGCTTCGATTTATTATCTGAATTAATTTCCGTATTTAATTTCGAATTTAATTCTGATTTATGTTTGTTTTTGTCATTTTCCATGTGCTACGCTCCATGTGTTGAATCCAAACTAGCACAGGGAAAAATCAAAATGCAAAAAATAATTAATTTAATATTTAATTTAATTTTTATTCCGGTTGCCATACTGCATATGCTCAAACCCGCCTTGTTTGGAGCGTTTTTTATTGCGGTAATTGTTCTGGGCGTAATATTTATTTATTTATTTAAATTAATTCGCCTGGCTAATCCGTATTATTTTTTGGGCAAGATCACCGATGCAGCAATTAAAAATCAAGAACCTGAATTTGAAGAAGAAAATAAACCACAAAATATAATCATGGCGAATTATGAACCACCCGCCGAGCAGGAAACGCCCTCATATGATGGTGTTTTGGCGAAAATCACGCCTGCTAATTGAATGCGTATTTGTAATGGGTTGGAAAATATAAAATCAGAATTTAATTTAAATCCCCGTAAATCCATTTTGCGGGGTTTTATTTTTAATTGATTACATTCCCCACCTGTGACGTTAGAACGCCTGTGACGCGATCAGCAGGCCGTGAACCGCTCGCTAGACAACCTCATCCTATGAACCGACTCTTAAAAACCGATCAGGCTTAGAAAAAACGTATCAGCCCCGCTGCCGGAGACAAAGGGAGGCACGCGAAGCGTTGTCCCTCCCGTTCCTCATTCATCCAACACACGCAAACCGCGAAGCGGTGCGTGTTGTTACGCCTATAACGCTACGCAGTAGCGCATTGGGTACGTCTACCGTCCACACCATAGGCCTAGGGGCGCACAAAAAACGGCCGTCTAACCGTTGATTAGTTAAACGACCGTAGGTAATTGTGATTTGATACCTAACTTTTACCTAAAACTGGCGTGCATGCGCGCACCGATCGCGCACGGGGTTAATTTTGAGCCTTAATTGCTTCAAGCTCGGCTCTGATTTCGTCTGGTGTTTTGGCTTTACATGGCTGCTCAGCCTTTGCGAATGGGTTGGCGGCTCTGGCTGCTGCGACACGTTCGGCGTTGCTCATGGCGTTCTCTCGCTCTTTCTGGATGCGTGCCACACGCTCACGCTCTGCTGCTTCGATGCGTTCCTGGCGTTGACGTTCTTTTGCTTCATCCTCGCGCTTCTTAAAATCCGCAAATTGTTCACGCCAGGCCTTCGCAGATCCTGGGCGCACGTCGGTAATTTTCTTGAGCTTGAGGCCGAGACCGAATTTACCGAACAGCTCACGCACACGCCGCCAATTGATATCAAATTTCGTGCAGTTTTCAGTGCATGTATGACGGTAGCCGTGGATGATGAGCAAGCCCAACTCCTTCAGCTCACCGATGATCTCGCGTGATGTGTTGCGGTGCTGTCGGCCTCTTACGCGGGAAATGTGTTGATGGGTGAAAAACGGGCAAACCTTGCGATATTCCGAAGCTGGGAGGATCTCGTCGATGATGATTGAGACGATTTCCGACACCTTGCGACGATGTGGTAGCGCGTACGCTGCCACCTTGCGCATCATCTGCCGCTCATTCGCCGATCCATAATGTCTACCTCGTCGCTTCATGGCTTCCTTGCCTATCCCTTGATTAGAGATTTTGTATTGGCTCCGCGTTTTGACGGTTGCAGCTTTTCTTCACGCCACAAAATCATTCGCAGCTCATCACGCCATCGCCGAGCTGTTGAACCGTCACGAAAACGCACCGTGTAAAGCTCCGCATCGTCGATCTTTTCGATGATCGAACGCCGCCAAACGGTTTGACTGGTGATGTTGCATGTCTCATGGGGGGCGTATGCAATATCACCAGGAAAAGCGCCTTTAGGCATTTCGATAAAATGAAAACCTTGCTCTAAGGGACGGCCATCGACATATTCAGGATGCTGTTCTAACACTTGATTAGCTCCGCTAACGAGTACGTAAAAACAGACCGCACCGCGAGGGCTTTGCGGTGCGATCTGGCTTCAATGGATTAAAATTTAGCTTTCTGATATTTGCGGTAACGCTTAATCGCTCCCATTGATTCAACAAAATACAATGAGTGATGACCTCGCTTGAACCAATCAGGACGGAGATTCGGGTGGGGATAATCCACCGGGCCATCTGGAGTTTCAGCGAAAATAATCAGCGCGTCTTCGTTGCTTGAAACAACTGCCGCACCAATATCGCGGATTGTTTTTAAATCAGCTTCAGCAACAACATAAGCGTGTGATATTTCGCTTTTTTTTGCGATGAGATATGCCATCACTCACCCCCTTTATATGCAACGATGGCCGCCTCTACTTCTTTGCTTTCTATCCGATATGCGGGCGTGCCATACGAATAGTCACCTTTACAACCTCTACTTAGATGATGCTCGCCATTGCAATACAAGAAAGCGTGATTCTTATGGATCTCACACAATTTGCAGTAACTTAGGACAATTTGGTCACTATCCCCAGCAGCAACCACGAATGGTTTATTACTAAAGCCTTTTTTGACAATTAGATATGCCATCACTCACCCCTTTCCCAACCATCTTCCAGGAAGTCGCTGCTCACTATTTCGGTGCGAGGTCGATCTAGTGGGTGTGTCTTGCCGCGCTCGACGCGACTGGTGAGCCTGATATTCACCGCACATTCGCAGGATTCATGCCAAACCATGAATCCGCGGATTGTTCCTTGATATTGCAAAACTTCACTGTATCGGTACGTGATTGCACGATCTAAATGCAGATCGTGCCTCTTGAGAGGGGTCGACATGTGGGGTCTCCATTGAAGCAGTGACCCGCAAAGTTCCGGAACGGCCGAGACTCAAATCCAGCCCACGGGAAAATGCCCGCACAAACGATCTTGTTTGCCGAGCTTGTCGCGTGTAAACTGTGTGAGTCTGCACATTTGCATAAACGGAACTTTGCAGGCCGGGCTTCGAGGTGTTGGTGCACCTGCGAAGCATTTTTTTTGCGCCGGTGAACCAATTTCACCGAGAATCGCGTCTTTAGTTGTTGGGGAATTTAATTCACAGATTTGTGGTAAGATGTGAGGATTTTAATGTAAATCCTTATTTGTCAGTGACTTATTATATGTTATGTATAATTAAGTAGGCTTTGGGGGAGCTAACAAAGAAATCAGACTCAGTTTCATTTCATAAGTTGCACGTGTTCAAGGCTTGCAAGGCAATTTCGATGAGGCTCAACGAAATTTGGACGTGGATATGAGTTTCGAATGGCGGGTGAACTGGGTATCGCAACACGTATTGCAAAATGGGCAGTTTGCCATGCGTTACGTTCATTAAGTCGTCACGATGATGCCGCCAAACACTATTTCGAAAAAGCATACACTGAACTGAAAAACCACTCTGATGTAGATTCAGGTCGGCTTGCACGTATCGGTAAAATCGCGGGGTGTTTGTAACTTAACTCGGTATTGCTATTGTGCAATGATCGCAAGTATGGATGCAATAACCATTACATTTATAGTGTTCTTCTTTTGATCGACAATCTACAAAAGATTTCCCCTCTTCTATCCTCTGCTCTTGATAGACCAACGGGTGAAAGACAGATCTCACCTGTCGTGTGAAGTAAGTAAGCGAAAAACAACCAAATCAGTGGCACCAAGATGCGTATACCATCTTCGGTTTGAGTTTCAGTTGCAAAGAATTTTGCGCCAAAAACGAGTACAAGAAATCCGAGGCCAACTTGAATAAGAGCCCATGAAAACTTAACGGGTGTGGATGGCTCAATGCCTCTGTGTGACATAGCTTGCCATATCCAAGCAAAAAACGGGGCAAGCAAGACGATGAGAGCGGGATTGAAGAATTGTGTTTGCGCGGATGTGATCGTGAGTAAATCAGGAATGATTGTGAGTTCTGAGTTGCGTGCGGCATACAACGAGAGCGATGATCCAGCCTGCTCAAATAGTACCCAAAAAAGAACTGAAAAGATCATAAGCACGATCGCAACAATCATACGTGAGCGCGTTTTTCCTTTGAGAGCGAGGATTGAATAACCGAGCATGAAAAGGAACATGCCGGGAGCGATATATGCGAGACTGGTCACAACAACATGATCATTTTGAATTAACCACCAGAGGGGAAGTAGAAAGATCGTGCCGCCGATCCATGTAAGCATTTCCCATCTTGGGCGAAGTTGACGAGGCGGCTCACCGCGGCCTTCAAGAAGCGGCATTCCAATCATGAATGTAATCAGTCCTGTGAGCATACCGAATCCCGCAAGACCGAATCCGTACTTCCAGCCATACACAATGCCCAACCAGCCACAGAGAATCGTCGAGAGTAATGAGCCGAGATTGATGCCCATATAAAAGATTGTAAAACCTGAATCTCGACGGTCATCATCTTTGTCATATAGATCACCAACGATTGTTGAGATGTTGGCTTTGAGAAAACCAACACCAACAATGATGAGTGAGAGCGCAAAGAATAGAAAGGTCTGGTACATCGGTTGCGTTTGCGTAAACGAGGTGTATTGACCTGCTGGGAGAAGAGTTGAATCGGCTTCTGCTCGCGAACCGATATGCGCTCCTTCTGCGGAGAATGTTAAAGGAAGTCGATTGTCATTTTGGTCGATTGCAAACAATCGTCGTGTCTCTCCCCTGCCCTCTGATTGAACCTCATATTGCTGGTTGTTGTAGTCGAGAAATTGCGATGAGCCCTCACCTTCAAAGACCATTAAGAAGTGGCCAAGCGTTAGAAAAATGGCACCGATGAGGACAGCTTTACGAGAACCTAGATACCGGTCTGCGATAAAACCCCCGATCAGGGGCGTGAGGTAAACGAGGCTTGCATAAGCCGCGTAGATACCTTGTGCTTGGATGTCTGAAAATAAGAAGTGCTGGGTGAGATAGAGGACGAGTAAGGCTCGCATGCCGTAGTAGGAGAAACGTTCCCACATCTCAGCAAAGAAAAGAACTGAGAGACCTCGCGGGTGGCCGAACCATGTTTTGCGTATTTCGATATGGGGAATCTCAGGCGGGTTTACCTCACTCATCAAGAACTCCTGAACTAGCGAGGACTTACGCCTTGCTACAGTCAAACGGGACAATCAGGGTAATATTAGCGCGCAGCAGAACTGAAAAATTGCCAAGTGATCGTCACTCTCCGAAATGTGAGTTGACTATGTAATTGTGCTGCAGCAATGCCTGTTTTTCAGGCTAAACCCAAAGTGATATACTCGATATTGCCCCCACCAGCCAGAAACGCGTGGGTGTGCTTATGGACGTTTTACACAGCAGCAAATGGGCCATAATCCATTTGACATAAGTAATATAGATCACTAATCTTGTTGCTCCACAGCTCGCTTTGGCGGGCTACCAATATGTATGGTGACTGTAGCTCAGTTGGTTAGAGCACCGCGTTGTGGTCGCGGGGGTCGGGGGTTCGAATCCCCTCAGTCACCCTTTCAACCCCTTGTTTTGCAAGGGGTTGTTTCTTGCCCATCAAGGCACTTCTAAGAATCGCAATTGAGACTCATCCATTTCGATTATTGTTGCTGAAACAAACGGATGTTATATAATCTGCACTTGATATATAAGTCTCAACAACTCCCATACATAGCGATTTCGGGATAAATATGAATAAACAAATACCTGTTATGTGCTGGATTTATGCGCTCGTAATGACCTGCATTCCAGCGTTATCTCATGCCCAGACCATCACCAAGGTGCGTGAAAAAGTAACCACTGTGACAACAACACGTGTGGTTGAGGAAGAAGTGATTGAAGAGCAGCCTCAGGCTCGAACAGTAGCAATCTTTGTCAAAAACCGGGCGGGTAAGAATTTTGAAGACAAGCTTGGTGCATTCGAAAGCATGATCGTAGGCGACATCACCGACATGGGCTTCCAAACCATATCCCCTGAGGATACAGCTTTCGCTCTCCAGAGCTTTGCTGGCACGGAAGACGGGAAAGAGATCAAACCAACTGAACTTGATCAGCATCTCAAAAATAAAAGCAGCGCGATCCGTCTTTCCCAGATGCTCAATGCTGACTATCTCTTCATTGCTTCGATCAGCACCTATGGCCAAAATAATCAACATCTCAAACGTGCTGACCTTGGTATTGATCGCTTTGTAACCAACTATAAACTTCGCGTGTCTTACAAGATATTAGACGGCAATGATGGTAAATCTCTAACCGCTGGCAACGTTGATGCTTCAAAACAAACACAGCAATCAGATAGCCTGCAAAGCATCGACAGCGATGTCATAAACACATTGATCGCGGAAGCTTCTCAATCGCTCGCCAGCAAAATGAAAATCAAAGGTGCGACACTCACTGTTGCGGACGTTAAGCTTAATACCGATTTGCCAACGATCGTGGTCAAGCCCAGCATCCAAGGCTTGCGTGTGCCTGACATCACCGTTGACAAGAACGGGCAATACCAGATCGGCACAAACACACTGCCCCTTCAAGCGATTGATGTCGACGTCGAATTAGACGGGGCCATCATCGGCACAGCGCCGGGCAAACTACAAGCTTCGCCTGGCTTGCACACCATTAAAGTACATCATCCCAATTTTAAAACATGGGAACGCGTCATCAATATCCGTCCTGGCATGACACTAAATGTGCCGCTGGTCATGACGGACCAAGCCAATGTCAAGATGAAAGAGATGTCTGCTTTTCTCGCTCAGCTTAAAGCCAACCAATCACTTTCTGACGCACAAGCGGAGAAAATCAAAGGCTTCGCTCAGATGCTTCATCAATCTGGCTACCGCATCGATCAACACTCAGACACGACGGTTGAAAAGAAGATCAACATCGATAAAAAGAGTGATGTCAAGATTGATACCGACCTAGCGCCAACGATCACGCAAAACAACATCGAACGTCAAAACACCACTGGCTCAGTTTGGCCGCAATGATCTGACTCCCCCATCAACTGACCTGACTATCAATCCATGAGTTAGAAAAGAAACTCGAGATATGAAAACTAATCTGTTAAACACAATAATACTAATCGTAGTCACGATACTTGTTCCGAACATGGTGACGGCACAAGCCGCTAAGAAGCCAAGCAAACCTTCCATCGGGATTCAAGCTGTTCAAATCAACGATGCGATCAAAACAGCTACGAAAGAAGCAGGATCAAACCAATACCTCACGCTTGAGCGCATCACCCAATCGATGGATCAACAGCTCATCGATCGTATGCACAATACACGTAAATTCCAGATCGTTTCACGTAGCGATCTGAAAACTATTCTAGACGAGCAAGATTTGCAATCCGTTATTTCAAATCCATCCGACGTAAACACCGCACAAGCTTTCAAAGTTGCAGGCTGTAAATACTCTTTGATCGTCAGCGTCGATGACTACCAAGATCTCAGCGAGCACCTCAGAGGTGAAGGCGGCCAAGTGCTTGCAACTAAACGTACGATCCGCCTCTCCGCCATCTCAAAACTTTACGACAACACCACTGGCGTTCTTCTGGAATCAGCCAACTTCCAGATTTCCAACAAAGATGGTGCACAAAAGATGGCAGGTGCAATTGGCGACGGCCGCATCTCCGATCGACTTATCACTGAGCTTGCCCGTCGGATGTCTGACAAGTCTGCCAACCGCGTGATGGATGTCCTTTTCCCCGCCAAAGTCATCGGTCTCACCGGCAACTTCGTCACCATCAATCGCGGTGACGGCACCGGCATAACCAAAGACCAGGTCTGGACCATCTACGCCACCGGCGAATCCATGATCGATCCGGATACCGGCGAAGAACTTGGCGCAGAAGAAATCCCCGTCGGCAAGATAAAAGTCACACAAGTCACACCGAAATTCTCGAGAGGCATGCTCATCGAGAACTACGGCGTCGAAAAACTTCATGTCGCACGTTCCGATGAATCCAATCAGTAATTCTTAACGTCATGTCTGTATAATGGACACCTTCTTTCACGGATAGAAACAACACCATGCGTATTTGTTACACATTCTGGGGCGTACTCCTCGCGCTCACACTCAGCCTCTGTTCCGGCTGCAGCAACCTTGCGTTGCGCGATGCTCAATCCGCCTATCAACAGGGCGATCTTGCAACTGCGCAAGTAAAAATTGATCTCTACAGCGAAAAAAATATCGAAGGCCGCAACGCCATCATTGCACAACTTGAAAAAGGCTCAATCTACCGAGCTCTTGAGCAATACGAGCAAAGCAATGCCGCCTTTGAAATCGCCAATCAGCAGTTTGAATACTGGGACATGCAGCCTGAATTCAAAATCGGCGATGAATCTGCCGCCATGCTCACAAATCTGAACATGCTTCCTTATCGCGGTTACAACTACGACCGCATCATGCTCTACACCTATCGCGCACTCAACTACATGCAGCTCGGCCACGTCGACAAAGCACGCGTCGAAATGAAGCGGGCTCTCAACGCGCAACGCGAAGCCGTCTCGCGAAACGCTAAGCGTCTTGAAAAAATGCAAGAGCAAGCAGAAGCTAAAGCCCAGCAAGAACGTAAGAAAAAGTCGGGTGGTTTTAACGCAGATAAAACACTAAACAGCGACAAACTCAAAGCAAGCATGGGTGCTCAGTTTGCCGAACTTAAAAAACACCAAGCCTACGCCGACTACGTCAACCCATTCACCGAATTCCTGCAAGGCATATACTACATGCATGCTTCGCTCGATGGTTCTGACCTCGACCAAGCTCGCCTTTCACTCCAGCGTGTCCGCAATATGGTTCCTTCTAACGCATACTTAGGCCAAGACCTCGACGCTATTCTTCGCCTCCAGGCCGGTTCAGAACGTGAACCCATCACCTACGTCATCTACGAGGCCGGCCTCGCGCCTTCACGTGATGATGTCCGTATCGATCTCCCCCTCTTCCTCGTCAACGACGAAGTCGACTACGTCGCAATGGCATTCCCAACGCTTCGGATGCACAACAACTACATCGCAACCATCAG
The DNA here is from genome assembly GCF_007747445.1 of Poriferisphaera corsica. Classification (NCBI taxonomy): domain Bacteria; kingdom Pseudomonadati; phylum Planctomycetota; class Phycisphaerae; order Phycisphaerales; family Phycisphaeraceae; genus Poriferisphaera; species Poriferisphaera corsica. The sequence goes on along the minus strand of NZ_CP036425.1, from coordinate 1,867,312 downwards.
CATTTCCACCCCTGCAGGCCGCATTGCCACACAACCCATCGCAAGTATGGACAGCATCATCGCCCAAGAGTTCACCAATGAACTGCCTATCATCGTCACAAAAACCGTCCTCAATTCCGCGACTAAAGCAGCCGCCGCATGGGCTGCAAAGAATGCAACTAAAAAAGACGACAATGTACAATTCATGGTTCAGCTAGGCACAGCCATTTATCAAGCGGCAACAGCCGAGGCTGACCTCCGTACATGGGCAACACTCCCCAAAGAATTCCAGTATGCCCGCGTTGCAACCCCTGCTGACAAAACAATTAAGATCGGCCTGGGCGAAGGCTTCTTCAAAGAAGTCAAACTCGACTCGGGCTTAATCAACGTGGTTTATGTAAAATCGATCACACTAGGCCATCCCCCCAAGGTCACGCAATTCGTCCTCAGGAAATAACCCTCAGTACGGATTCACAAAATGCTTAAAACCAAACAGACACAAGAGGCGTCTATATCACTATGAAAACTACTAAATTCATCCCGATGATCGTTGCCGCCCTGCTCTTCTTCGCTGGCTGCACCTCCTCCGTCAACACCGTTGCCTCGGATGCTGGCACTCCCGGCTATAACTCTGTCCCAACACGCAAAATCCTCACCGACGACGGCCTCAAAAAGAAAGCGCGCGTCATCGACATCCGTGAAAGCCGCAACGCCAGTGACCTGCTCACCATCTCAGTCGAAATCCAAAACACGACGCATTCTCGCAAAAACTTCAACTACCGCGTCGATTGGCTCGATGCCAATGGCATGTCCATCTCCTCATTACTCTCAAGCTGGAAACAAAAAACTCTCGCAGGCAAAGAGACAGGTTTCCTCACAGCCGTCGCGCCAACTCCAAAAGCCTCTGACTTCCGCCTGCAACTCATCGAAGCAAAATAAGTCACACAACCCAACATCAGCAAAACAAGGCTTATTAGCGCTCTTGCCCTAATAAGCCATTAGACCATTCAGAAAGGTATTAAACATGAACAAGCTCGCGCTCGCATTGAGCCTCACCATCGGCGCCGCCGCCCTCACAGGCTGCAGCGGCCCCTCCGCTCAGCGTATCGACCCCACTGGCACCCAAACGATCACCACCGTCTCCGGCCTCGACATCCAAGACGCCATGGACGCTGCCGCTGAAATGTCCCAATCACTCCTCCAAGCAGGTGTCCTTGGTCAAAACGGCAAGCCCTCTAAAATCGCCATCTCTAGCTACGTCAACAACACCTCGCAGCACATCGACCGTGATCGCATCATCAAGAAAGTTCGCGTCACGCTCAACAAAGCCGGCGTTGCTCAGACCTTCACCACCATGAACTCAAAAGGTGGCACCACAGGTACAGAAGACGCCATCGCAACTCGTCAGCAACAAGTCAACGCATTCCTCTCCGACAACCCTGCCCCACCAAAACCAGACTACACCATGACCCTCAAGCTTCTTGAGAACAAAGTCCGTGCTGGCCGCACACGCCAGACCACCTACATCTTCCAGATGTCTCTCACCGAGGTGAACTCTGGCCTCGCCGTCTGGGAAGATGAAAAAATGATCACCAAGCAAGGCGGCAAGGCAGCAGTCGGCTGGTAATCTGCATAATCTCACATAAAAGCAAAAGCCGACGCTTCAAAAACGTCGGCTTTTTTTACACTCCAATTCCAACTACAGTGACCACATTACCGTCAATAACGAAAACCTTTTTTTGACGACAAAACAACCCAAAAAGCAGCACTTTGATATGAACACCATCAACTCATCTTCAAGAACGGCAAATATCAATTGCTGATCCCACCCACATCAGATAAACTCTTGTCAATATAGGAAATATGGCCCCTGCACACCGCCAAACTGGATGGGTAACAACATGAAGAAACTCGCCATCTTAACTCTCTTCCTCCTGCCACTGCTCACCGCATGCAACAACACCCCCATACCCGCCTTCGTCGGCTACTCCGACGACTGGCAACCCCTGTCCAATCAGTCCGGCCCGGGCCTCGTAGCCGACCCGACCTCACCCATCCCCGATGTCATGGTTCCCATCGGCTTCAAGCCTATTCCAGCCCGCTGCACCGCAACCTCCGACGGCCTCTACCGCACCGTCAGCCACACCTACCAAGGCAAAGCCAATGTCGCGGAACTCATTCAGTACTTCCAAACCCACCTCACCGATGCGAACTGGGAGATGGTCAACCGCATGGATGATCTCGCAACCCGATCACTCATCCTCAACTGGACCAAAGGCCCCGAAGACCTCCGCATCACCCTCTCCAAACGTGTCGGCATCGCGACCATTACCATCTACATTCAGCCACGCTCTGCAGGCTCCATGATGTCTCAATCCCCCACTCAGTATCTCCCGCAACCCGTCCAAATCACGCAATAATCCCCTACATCGCGGTCCAGCCTCTACTTCATACCTCAATCCCCACGATCCAAACTTTCATGACACCCGCTGCCCCTCACCCACACACACTCGCCTAAAATACGCTAAAATAGCCAATCTAAACATTACCCGTTCATCCGTAACATCTGGAACGCAACCCCCATGGACGACAAGAGAAGCACCGAACCAAAATTCCGCGATGAAGACCTGCAAGACGCAGTCGATCGCATTCAAATATTCTGGGAAAAGTATGGCAACCAGGTCATGATCTTCGTGACCGTCCTCTTTCTCTCACTCTTCCTCTATAAGTTCTTCACCAATCGCTCTGCTACGCAGCACGAAGACGCTTGGGCATCACTCGCTGGAACCTCCGCGCCGCTCAGCTACAACAACCTCGCCAATGACACCAGCAACCCAACCGTCCGCATCATGGCTTTCCTCCGCTCCGGCGACCTCTACCTCGCTGAAGGCTCAACCCCGCCTATCGGTGAGATCACACAGGAAGACCGCGACCAATCACTCAAAGATGCATCAGCCGCATACGAAAGTGTCATCAAGCTCACCAAGGAGCCAATCTGGATCTCTAATGCCAAGTTAGGCCTCGCCTCCATTGCTGAGTCACAAGCCAACTGGTCAGCCGCCAAAGGTTACTACGACGAAACCATCACGATTGCAGAGGCAGCCAGCCTGCCTGCGATTAAAAAGCAAGCGGAACTCCGTATTACTCTGCTCCCAGAGATCGAATCCCCAATCAAGTTCGCCCCGGAAGCTGAACTTCCTAAGTTCACCCCGGAAGCAACCACACCCGAAGCAGCCGCACCAGGTTCAATCCCCGCAACTGAAATCACGCCCGCTTTACCCGCAGCACCAGCCACAGAACCGGCGGCAGTTCCCACTGAAAACCAGTAAAATGACACATCACTTGCAACCGATCTAACTCACGAACACACCTGCAAGTAACACAAACCGAATCCCCCCTGCCCGGCCTAAACCGGGCAGTTTTTATCTCACCCCTCCCCTCCTCAACGTATCTCACGCTCAATCCGCACTCCCTCCTCCCCCCAGAAAAATCACCTACAACCAACACCAAGCACACAGATTCACCACAACATAGACACCTATGTACAGCCCACCAATCACAGCACCGCAAACCCACCCGTATACCGCAGTAAATCCAACCGCAGCGGCGCAACCCGCAAGCTCACCCTTACCTTCTAATATTCGATTAGACTAAGGTCTCGCAACAACCATAAGCGACATTAAAGCAGTAAACCTATGCGTAAGATAGACCGCGATAAAATACCTGAAGACGATATGTTCGAGGAACTGCCTGACGAACTCGAAGGCGGCGAACGTGTCCGCTACACGCTCTCTAAAGACGCGTCTCTGCGACTTGATAAATACCTGCAAAATCGACTTAAAGGTTTATCTCGCCATCAGATCCAAAAGCTCATCGCACTTGAAGGTGTGAAAGTGAACAACAAACTCCCCAAGCCAAGCACGAAATTAAAAGCTGGGGATGTGGTCGATGTTATGGTTCCGCCGAAGCCGGCATCGGACTTGAATCCCGAGCCGATTCCCATGGATATCATCTATGAGGATGACGGGTTTATCGTCGTAAATAAGCAAGCGAATCTGATCGTTCACCCCGCCCGTGGCCGACTCAATGGGACGCTGCTTAACGGCTTGAGTTACCATTTTCAGAACAACTCAACGGTGCTAAATGACGGTACAGCAGGGAGTTCCAAACTTTCAAGAGTCGGCGCGGAAGACGCCCGGCCGGGCGTGATTCACAGGCTCGATAAAAACACCACCGGCGTGATTGTGGTTGGAAAACAGGAAGAACCGCATTGGCTGATCGCGAAACAGTTTGAAGACCGCACCAACCTTAAGGTTTATCTGGCAGTCGTGCATGGGAATCCTGATCCTGCAGGAGCGGTGATTGATGAGCCAATTGCCAAACATCCGACTTATCGCGAAGCGATGGCGATCCGGCATGACTCTGTAAGTAAACCATCAGTAACGATTTACAGAGTTCGCGAGCAGTACAAAGGTTACGCGCTGGTGGAGATGGAGCTTAAAACTGGTCGAACGCACCAGATCCGCGTCCACATGCAGTACATCGGGCATCCACTCGTCGGCGACATCATCTACGGCGGGGAACCTGTTGGCCTGAAAGAACTTAAAGACCCCCCCATCGCGGCTGGCAGCCGAGTGAGTATGACCTTCGCTCGTAGCAAGCAGGACGGGATTGCGATCGAGAATGCGTCCAAAGAACGGGACGACATGCTGATGGCCACACCGGCGTTACATGCTGCTATGCTTGGACTTAGGCATCCGATTAAGAAAGAGGACATGGTGTTTACGGCCAAGGTTCACGAGCCGATGCGCACCCTGATCCACCACCTGCGGCAACAAAAAATCGATCTCCCAGTCGTCACCAAAGGCACTCATATCGACCTTGCCAAAGCAACGCCCGAACCAGACGACTTTCAGTTTTGAATTTTTAGGTTGGTAGAAATTTTCGTTCGCATGTTGAGTCAAACATGCGCGGGAATTCTGTATAAGACCGGGCATAATATGTGCGCGCAATTGCGCCCGCGAATAAATTACTGTGCGCGCATTTTGTTCAGCACTTGTCGAAGTGATTGTTCAACCGAAAGTTAGAGCAATTCTTAGAAATTTTTGAAATATTAACTTTTCACCCTTTTACGTTAAGAATAGAGAAAAACGATCGTAAATCGATCAGTTTTAGGTAGAAAAAGGCAGTATTCGCACACTTATATTAATACACCATTGAATGCAAAAGTATGTTTTTGTGCGCAAGATTATGACTTAGACCTTTTCTATATCCAAATGCGGCGTTCATGCGACCATCAAAAAAATTCTTTTCGTCTAAAAATATTCCCGGTAAACATCTATATTGAATCTTGGCTCCAGCAATATACCAGTCTTGTTCAACTAATTATTAGTTATATTCATGCAGGCTATTTGTAGATTGAGACACGGACATAATTGCTTGCGTAACCCATGGTCTGAGTCATTCATGCTTTACTATCTAGATATGTACGATATAGGACACAAGGATCACAACAATTTATCACATTATATGGATAGGTTACTTATCGTAATAAAAACAAATTTCCTCATTGGTCGGAGAAACGCTGTAAACTTTATAACCAATCTTTCGAAGCGATTCGATTGCATTTCGGCTAGTTTCTACTTCAATTTCTGGGAAACGGTGATGAAATTCAATAAGAAGCTGCTTTGGTCGAATGTTGGATTTGATCATATCTTCAATGACATCAAATTCCGCTCCTTCAATGTCCATTTTTAACAGATCGATATGATCATGATTTAGATCTTTCATGATTGTCGCGAGCTTGACCACTTTAACGGTAATTGTGTCACTGCCTGATCTTTTAATCATGGTGTGTGAGACATGTTCGGGATTATCAGGTGGACAAAATGACGCTTCACCATCGTAATTTGATAGGCCAATGGGGTGCATGACGAATGATTGGGGCAAATCAAGTTGTTCAATCCATTTGATTGATTTCGGGGTAGGATCAAATGCATGTAGCGTGACATTGAACTTTTCAATCAAAGCGATATCAAAAGAAACGTCTTCACCAATGCCTACAGAATAAATGATTGAGTCTTTGTTAATTTCGCGAGGAATGATACACCAACCACCATAACCTGAACCGAGACATAAAGATGGGATCTTAATATCTTTTTTGATTGAAAAATCCAACCCCTTAATGATATTAAGCTTCGTTTTTAGTCTGCGTCGCAATACAAGTAATGGATGTAATAAAGCTGATTTCTTTACAAAATTAGTTAAAGACATGATCTGCCCCGAAGAAGTTAAGCTACAAGATTCAGTTTATTTAAACTTACTCCATAGATTTCTTCGGTGCAATTATTTTATGAATTCCGTCCTAACCATGGGGTGTCAGGTATGTTTTGCAGTTGATTGGCTTTGCGGGCGTAGGCGAAGAGTAGGTCGGAGAGGCGATTTAAGTATTTAATTAGATTTGCATCGACAGGTTCGATGCGGCTCAATGCGACGGTTAGACGTTCGGTGCGACGGCAGACGGTGCGGGCGATGTGGAGGCGGGCGGCGAGTTCGGAGCCGCCGGGCAAGATAAAGTATTTCATGGGAGGAAGATCGGCGCAGACGCGATCGAGTTCGGCTTCCATCTCGGTGATGATCTCATCGGTGATAGTGGGGATGCCTTGAGCTGCTTTAATTTTGGATTTCGTTTCGGCTTCGCTATCTTGCTCTTGAATGGGGGGGGATGCGAGTTGGGAGCCTAGGTCGAAGAGGCGGGACTGGACTTGGGAGAGGTATGTGAAGATGGCTTTGATTTGGGGGTCTTGTGAATCGGCGCATTGAATCAAAGCGTGGCCGATGAATGCGTTGAGTTCGTCGGATGTGCCGTAAGCTTCGACGCGGAGCGCGTCCTTGCCGATGCGGTGGTTGCCGAGGAGTCCTGTGGTGCCGTCGTCGCCTGTCTTGGTGTAAAGCTTCATGGGAGTATTTTAGGGGAGTGCTGGTATGAGTGCTAGCGTGGAAGGCGTGTGAGCAGATGCTGGCGAGGCAATGGAGTCATTGCAGGTGATTGAGAGGTGGTTGTATTGACACCCCGCCACCGGCGGTGGCGGGCTTGAAGTGAATGAGAGCCGATGGGTTTGTGAGGTTTGGAAAGACCCGCGACCTGTTGCACGGGAAGGTCACAGCTATTGGAGTTGTAGAGATTGAGGCATCTAAAGAAAAGCCCACATCGTTTGGGATGTGGGTTTGATGGGCCTTGTTGTTATATGCAGCGGTTGATTAGAGGGCTACTTCTTTTCTGAAGTTGCCTTGCGGGGGTGGGGTTTGAGTTTTTTGATGGCTGCTTTGAGGCGGGGTTGGCCGAAGGCGATGGTTAGGACATCGGAGACGTCGGCGGCGAAGTGGAAAGTGAGTTTCTTCTGGACTTGCGGGTCGATGTCTTCGAGGTCGCGGCGATTGTCCTCGGGGAGGATGACGGTCTTGATGCCGGCTCGTGCGGCGGCGAGTGTTTTTTCTTTGACGCCGCCGATGGGGAGGACTTTACCGCGGAGGGTAATTTCGCCGGTCATGGCGATGCCTGACTTCATGGGGAGGTTTAGGAGGAGTGAGGTGATTGCGGTGAACATGGCGATGCCAGCGGACGGGCCGTCTTTGGGGATGGCGCCGGCGGGGACGTGGAGGTGGATGTCGTGGTTGTTGAGGTGTTCGAGATCGAAGTCGAAGTCGGCTGCTTTGGACTTGAAGACGGAGAGCGCGGCGGAGACGGATTCTTTCATGACGTCACCGAGCTGGCCGGTGAGTTTGAAGTCGCCCTTGCCGGGATATTGGGTGGCTTCGATGAAGAGGACTTCGCCGCCGACGGTTGTGTAGGCGAGGCCGAGGGCGACGCCGGGGGTTGTGATTTTGATATCGTCTTCGCGCATGAACTTTTCGATGCCGAGAACAGATCGGACTTGCTTGGCGTCGACGGTGTATTTTTTGCTTTTTCGTCGTGCGGGTGTGAGTGGTGCGATTTTTGCGGCGAGTCCACGACAGACGGAGCCGATTTGTCGTTCGAGTTCACGGACGCCGGCTTCGCGAGTGTAGTTTTCGATGGTTTTGCGGATACCTGAGGCTTGCCACGCGCAGAGTGAGCGGGTTAGGCCGTTCTCTTTGAGTTGTCGAGGTACGAGGTATTTGCGTGCGATGACGAGCTTGTCGTGATCGGTGTAGCCGGGGATTTCGATGACTTCCATGCGGTCTTGAAGTGGGCCGGGAACGGTGCCCATGTAGTTTGCGGTGGCGATGAAGATGACCTGCGAGAGGTCAAATGGGACATCGAGATAGCGATCGACGAAGTTATTGTTTTGCCTTGGATCAAGGACTTCGAGGAGTGCGGATGCGGGGTCGCCACGGAAGTCGGCGCCGAGCTTATCGAGCTCGTCGAGCATCATGACGGGGTTTTTAGTGCCTGCACGACGGAGTTCCTGGATGATGCGGCCGGGCATGGCGCCGACGTATGTACGGCGATGTCCGCGGATTTCAGCTTCATCACGAATGCCACCGAAGGACATACGAACGAATTTTCGGCCGAGCGCATCGGCGATGGATTGACCGAGTGAGGTTTTGCCGACGCCGGGAGGGCCGACGAGGCAGAGGATGGGGCCGCGGTTTTCTGGGTTGAGTTTGCGAACGGCGAGGTACTCGATGAGACGACGTTTGACCTTGTCGAGGCCGAAGTGGTCGCGGTCGAGAATTGTTTGGGCGCGTTCGAGGTCAAGGTTGTCCTCGGAAAGTTTGTTCCAAGGCAGGTCGGCGATAAGCTCAAGGTAGTTTGAGATGACGGAGTATTCGGGTGAGGCTGGGGGGATGAGTTCGAGACGTGAAAGCTCACGCTGGGCTTCTTCCATGACGGCTACAGGCGGATCGGCTTCATCGAGTTGCTCGCGGAGACGGATGAGGAAGTCTTCGCCCTCGCCTTCCTCGCCGAGTTCGCGTTGGATGGCTTTCATCTGTTCACGGAGGAAGAATTTGCGTTGCGTGTCACCGATGGATGACTGAACGTCTTGCTGGATTTTGTGCTGGAGCTTTTGGATTTCCAACTGCATGGAGACGTGTTGATGAACCTGACGGATACGCTTGGCGATGTCGAGTTCTTCGAGGAGGTCTTGCTTTTGAGTGGGGTCGAGGTTGAGGTTGGCTACGAGGAAGTCGGCAAGGTTGGAGGGGTCCTCAATGTTCATGAGGACGGTGACGGCTTGCTCGGGCGCGTTGGGTGAGAGTTCGATGAGTTCACGGGCTTGATCTTTGAGTTGGTTGATTGCGGCGGAGAATGTTTTTGAGGTTGAGGAGAGTTTTTCCTCGGAAGGCTTCATGCGTGCGACGATATAGGGATCTGTTTTGATGACTTCGTCCATGGTGACACGGCCGAGGCCGTGGACGATGATCTGGACGGATTCGTCGGGTTGGCGGATGAGCTTGAGAACCATGACGGCGGTGCCTACGGAGTAGAGGTCGTCGATGGTTGGGTTTTCGATGTCTTCATCTTTTTGTGTGAAGAGCGCGATGACCTTGGAGGAAGCGAGTGATTCTTCGAGGAGTTTGAGGGATGAGGGGCGGCCAACGGAGATGGGCATGATGGTGCCGGGGAACATGACCATGCCGCGAACGGGCATAACGGGCATGACAGATGGGATGGTTTGTGATTGGACGTCGAGGTCGTGATGACCTTCGAGTTCGACGATCATGCCGGGCGTTTCGATGTTAATCCCGGTGAGTGGCGGGTTTTTTTTAGATTGACGTTTGCGTGAGCCACGCTTTTTGGTTGTTTTCTTTTTCGGCACAGATTAATCCCTGTGTGTCTGTTGGTTCATCCAGCTCCTGTGAGTCCTCCGCCCTGTGTATCCCTGCCCTGACATATAGGAGATGTTTTGTATTTAAAAGATCGATTGAGTCAATGCTGTTCATGACCTTAAAGGTTGTAGGACGCTGTATGCGTTGGTTTTGGTCTGCTTCGGGTCATGAAACGAGGCATTAGACCAACTTATGAGTCAGTAGGCTACTCTACTAGAGGTAATTTTACCCAAAGTAGGCCGAGGGTGTATTCGGATTCTACTTTGTCGAGGTCGACATTGTTCGGGATGCGTATTTTGCGAGAGAATGTGCCGTGGTTGATTTCCATGGCGTGTATGCGTGTGGCGTTAGGGGAACTGTGGCATGGCGGGATTGGCGCGGGGCGCGTGCCAGCGATTTGCAGGAGGTTGTCTTGGACAGTGACGTGAATTTGAGATTTGTCGAGGCCGGGCAGTTCGAAGCAGATGCAGAGCATGTGCGGGGTCTCGTAGGTGTTGACGGGGGGTTGCCAACCTTCATCGGGAGTCATGTGTGTGACGGAATCGATGACGACACTGCGTAATGAAGCGTGTTGGGGTTGTGGAGATTTTGGTTTCTTCATCGCGTGGCCTTGTGAATCTTGGGGCGTATTAATTGCTCTATCGTAAGAATCGGTCAGATGGGGGTTTTGAGGCTAAAAACGGGGTTTAAAAGGTTGCCTGGTGGTACTAATGGCGAAACTGTCATGGGTGGGGGGAATATTCCGTGGTCAACTTTAATTTGTATGTAAAAGGACGTAAAATATAGTGTTCCAAAGGCTGGCCAGATGTTTGGGCTAGCTTGCTTCTAAAGTGCTGATTGCTGCAATGAGGCGGTGATTGGCGAGATGAATAACGGAAAGAAAAGGTAAGCACCATGCCGAGCGATGTAAGCGCGGAAGTATCTGAGTTGATGCCTGATGTGCAGGGCAGCGAAGATAGCCGGCAGATTGCGATTAACAAGGTGGGGGTTAAGGATATTCGGTATCCGATTACGCTGCATTGCCCGGCAACGGGTGGTACGCAGGGTACGGTTGCGAATGTGAACATGTACGTGGGTTTACCACACTACCAAAAAGGGACGCATATGAGTCGCTTTTTGGAGGTGTTGAACAAGCATCACGACAGTTTGCGGTCGGATGAGATTGTGGATGTATGCCAAGAGATCAAGACGCGTTTGAACGCTGAGACGGCACATCTGGAATTGAGTTTCCCGTATTTCATCGATAAAAAAGCACCGGTTTCAGGTCAGATTGGGAAAATTGACCTTGAAGTGAAGTTGGAATGTACGAGCAATCATAAAGACGATTTTGTGATGACGGTGATGGTGCCTGCAACGAGTTTATGTCCTTGCTCGAAGGAAATCTCGGCGTATGGGGCGCACAATCAGCGTTGCCATATGATTGCGAGCGTGCGGCTGAAGAAGGGCGAGCGGATGTGGATCGAGGATCTGTTCGAGATCGTCGAGCAATGCGCGAGCACGCAGGTGTTTGCGGTGCTGAAGCGTCCTGATGAGAAATGGGTCACTGAGGCGGCGTATGACAATCCGAAGTTTGTCGAGGATATTGTGCGTGATTTAGCGCGTGCGATGGAGGCTGATGATCGGATTGCGTGGTACAGCGTCAGCAGCGAGAATTTCGAGTCGATCCATAATCACAATGCGTATGCTGTTGTGGAGCGATGGAAAGATTCTTAGAGCGGTTTGCGTAGACACTTGCCACGTTAACCAATAGACCGTTGCATATTAAATGCTGAATTGAGTGAATCTTCTGCTGATGATGGCTCGACTTATACAAAAATAACGACGCAAACTTGTCTAAAATGCGTCTTTTGGGCTAGTAATCATCGATTCATTGTAAAAAACGCGGAAATGCGGAAATAAACGTGGCTGTTGCAGTGATGTGACAGCCATTTTTAGTGCGCTTTGAGATCAATAGTCTCGTTACCCAGTGGATTGATATGGAGAATATGCAAATTAAGTTGGCTTGCTGCCAACTACGTATACATACGATGTCAATAATCACGCGGACTTCTGTATAATGGGCGGCATGGATAAACCAATAAAATTTGATCATCGTGAGCCACCTGTGAATGCGGGCAAGGCCGTGACTGTGATACTCATACTGCTGGTGCTGGGGATTATTTTTCTGGCAGGGTCGTGTGCCATGAAAACGGTACCTGCGGGTCATGTTGGCGTTGCGACCTTGTTTGGCAGTGTGCAGCCTGAGCCGTATGAGGAAGGGCTACATGTTTTTGTAAACCCGCTGTATAAGTGGACGCTTTATGATGTGCGTGAGAAGTCACACCTCGAGTCGGCGCCGGTTCCAACACAAGATCAGTTGTCAACGGTTCTGGATGTGTCGGTGCAGTACCGAATCAATGGACAGATGGCGGCAAAGATTTTAAAAGAGACCGGTGATTCGGTGCAGATGACGAATGTGCATTTGGTGCCGAAGCTTCGCAGTTTGCTGCGTGAGCAAGGGAAATCGATTAAACGAGCGGAAGACTTTTTCCTAGAAGAGACACAGCAACAAATCCAGAATTCATTGCAGATGCAATTGAAGGAATACTTGGGGCTGAAGGGAATCGAAGTTCAAGCGGTGTTATTGCGAGATATCAAGTTGCCGAAGTTTATTACGCAGGCGATTGAGCGTAAGAAGGAACGCGAACAAGCGGTCGAGCAACAGAAGGCTGAGTTGGAACGGTACACCATGGAGCAGCAACAAAAGGTTGCTCAAGCTGAGGCAGAAGAGAAGGCGGCTGAAAGTGAAGCGAAGAAGCGTAAGCTGATCGCGGACGCACAGGCGTATGAAATTGAACGCATTAATGAGGCGGCGTCGAACAATCCGGCGTATGTGCAGTTAGAGGCGCTCAAGACGCTGCAAGCGATGGCGAAAGATCCGGCGGCGAAAATGTACTTTATTAACGGTGATAGCCCGACGCCGTTGCCTTTGATGCATATGGGTGATACTGGCGCGAATACCACGCGATCAGCGGGTGCGGCGGCGGCAAGTGGGCGGTAGTTTGCGATTCTGCATTGATACTTCATGTGAATCGCAGGCAATCTGAGTAAATTGCAAGATACCCCACGACCGTCGGTCGTGGGCTTGAATGGAATATGAAGGTCGGTGCTCAGGCGCCGACCTTTTTCAATGATAAGTGAATGTCGAGGCGGTATACTTTGTGGCATGTCGATGAAGGATGAAAATATTAAGAAGCGTGAGGGCGGGCGACTGTGGCGAAATGGCAGCTTTACGCTGATGTGGACGAGCGTTGCGGCGAGCGGCTTTGGGGACCGGATGATGATGCTGGCTGCGCTGGTGCTGCTCGGTGGGTATGTTGCGGATGCGCAACAGGTGAGTATTCAGGCACAAATTCAGTTTTTCTTTTTTCTGCCATACGTGTTATTGAGCGTAGGTGGCGGATGGCTAGCGGATCACTTGCCTCGAAAGTGGTTGTTGCTTGCGTGCGATGAGTTCCGGGGTGTGCTGCTGTTTTTGGGTTTCTGGTTGGTGTATGACGTGACGGGGACGGGAGCGATACCAGAGGCGTATCATTGGCAGGTTTTGGGGATTTTGTTCTTGGTGGGTGTGTTTGCAGCGGTGTTTAATCCGACAAGAAACGCGATCGTGCCGCAGGTTGTACCGCTGAGGCAGTTGCAGGCGGCGAACGCATTGGTGCTATCAATTACGGTGATTGCATCGATGATCGGTCAAGTGGCGGGTGGTAAGATCATTGATCCTGATCAGGCGAGTACGGTGCGGTTTGGTTTATTAGTGGGTGCTGGTTTTTATCTGATCTCGGGTTCGTTCTTCGCATTTTTGCGGGTGAAGCAGCATGCGTTGGCATTGGAGGTGGAGGATCATGGGACGGCGATTGATATTAAGTATGCGAAGCGGAAGCCGCGGAGCTATAAGCAGGCGGTGAGTTATATCAGGGGGCATGGGCGCATTGTTCGGTTGATCTTGCTGAATATGATGATCTGGGCGGGTGCGATGGTGGTGTATAACGCGGTGCTGTCGCTGACGAAATTGAATTATGGGTTTCTTGAAATTGGGATGACGGACCAAGAACGTCTGTTTAGATTTACGGTGTTGTCGGCGGGCGTTGGGTTTGGGATGCTTGGCGGTGCGGGGGTCATGGCGTGGATACAGACACGGCGCGAGTCGGATGTAACGCTGATGGTGAGTTTGGTGATGACGGGTTTGTCTATTGCACTATTAGGCGCATGTAGGAATTATTGGGTGGCGTTGGTGTTTGCGTTCGGGGTGGGTGTGTTTGGAAACATGGCGATCGTGAGTATTGCTACGATGTTGCAGTCATTATCGCCGAACTATATGCGGGGTCGGGTGATGGGGATGAATGCAATGTTGAACACGACCACGAATGTGTTAGTGAATTTGGTGATCTGGCAGACGCCGAATGCGGATGAGATGATTGTTTGGAGTTTGTATCCACTTGGGGGATTGTTGGTGGTGATGGGGGTGTGGATTGGGTTGAAGCTGATGAAGCGTGGAGATATGCCGGCAGGGATTACGAATTTGAGTTTGCATGTGTTAAGGCTGTTTACGATGGTGTGGTATCGGCTTAGATGGGAAGGAAGGCATCACGTGCCGCGCGAAGGTGGGGCGATATTGTCGAGTAATCATACGGTGGCGATTGATCCGTTCTTGATCCAGTGTGTGTGTCCGAGATTTGTGCGGTGGGTCATGTGGGATCAGTTTAAGGTGAGGTTGCTGTGGCCGCTTTGGTTGATGACGCGGCCGATTGAGGTGAGCTTGGATGGAACGGATGGCGGACGGGTGCGAAAGATGATTAAGTCGGTAAATCGTGGCGACATTTTGGGGATGTTTCCAGAAGGTGGGCTGCAGCGGGATCATCGAGAATTGCAGGAGTTTGAGGCGGGGGTTGCGCTCGTTGCAAGGCGGACGGGTGCGCCGGTCGTGCCGGTATGGATTAGTGAGACGACACGTTCGAAGTGGATGATTTGGCATATCTTGTTGCCATGCCGTGCGGTGGTTAAGTTTGGGGAGCCGTTTGTTGTGGGGAAAGAGATGGAGACAGAGGACGCACTAAAGCTTGTGCGAGAAAAAATGATTGAGCTGAGTGAGGATGTTTGAGAAACTTTGTGAAACAAAAGAAATTCAGGTGTAAAGGGTTGGAAGAAGAGAGGTTGTTGGGTAAAAAGGAAACCTGATTATTTTTTCGTTTTATTGATATCTTTTGATGGAGATGGTTGATTATGGCAAGAGCTGTGACGCTATTTACAGGGCAATGGGCAGATCTACCATTTGAGGTGATCTGTGAGAAAGCGGCTGGGTTTGGGTATGACGGTTTGGAGTTAGCATGCTGGGGCGATCATTTTGACGTTGATCAAGCGGCAAGGTCGGATAAGTATTGCAAGGGTCGATGGGAAGTGTTGTCGGATCATGGGCTGAGCTGTTATGCAATTTCAAATCACTTGGTCGGCCAGGCGATCTGCGATTTGATTGATGAACGCCACAAGTCGATTTTGCCTGAGGACATCTGGGGTGATGGTGAACCTGAGGGTGTGAGAAAACGTGCGGCGAAGCATATGGCGAAGGCAGCGAAGGCGTGTCGCCGTTTGATGAATCACAAACCGGGCCGGAAGAAAAAAGATGAATTTCCGGCGGTTGTGAATGGGTTTACGGGTTCGAGTGTGTGGCACAGTATTTATGCGTTCCCGCCAACGGATCAGAAATATTGGGATAAAGGGTTTAAGGATTTTGGGAAACGATTCGGACCGATCTTGAATGCGTTTGAGAAAGAGAATGTGAATTTTTCATTAGAGGTTCACCCGACAGAGATTGCGTTTGATCTGGTGACTGCGGCTAGAGCGATCAAGGCGGTGAATGGGCATAAGCGATTTGGATTTAATTATGATCCGTCGCATCTTGGGTATCAGGGTGTTGATTATGTAAAGTTTGTGCGTGAGTTTGGAGACAGGATTTATCATGCTCACATGAAGGATGTTTGGTGGGGACATGGGGATGGGAGCGTGGGTGTGTTTGGCGGACATACAGATTTTGCTGATCCGAGACGGTATTGGGATTTCAGATCGTTGGGGCATGGGGATATTGAGTTTGAGGATATTATTGTGGCGCTCAATGATGTGGGGTATTGGGGGCCTTTGAGTGTTGAGTGGGAAGATTCACGGATGGATCGGGAGCATGGGGCGATGGAGGCGTGCGATTTTGTGAGGGCGATTGATTTTGAGCCTTCTAAGATTGCGTTTGATGGTCAGTTTGATCGTTAGTAACGAAGTTGAATTTAATGAATGCAAACCCTCGGCTTGGCTGGGGGTTTGTTTTATAATGATCGTATGGAAAATCTGATTTATACGATTGGGCAAGTGGCATCTCAACAGGCTCCAGCACAGGGGGGATCAAGTACGCTTTTGATTTGGGGGATCGTGCTGATTTTTGTGGCTTTAGTGCTGTTTGTGATCGAGCTTTTTATTCCAACAGCGGGGCTGATTGTGGTGATGTCGGTCGGGTGTTTGATAGCGGGGATCGCCATGCTGTTTGGCTTCAGTACGACAGCGGGTGTGATCGCGACATTGCTGGCGATGTTTGCGTTGCCGTTTTTGATTGGGTTTGGGATTAAGATTTGGCCACACACATTTTTCGCAAGATGGTTGACGCTTGATGCGGAGAATCCGAGTGAAGATGATACCCATGAAGTTGTCGAAGAAACGGTTGAGCGAGTTGAGGTGGGAATGAAGGGGAAAGCGATGACGCCGATGCGGCCTGTGGGAACGTGCGTATTTGAAAAACAGAGAGAAGAATGTATTGCAGAAAGCGGAATGATTGAAAAAGGGGATGAGGTTGAAGTGACGGTTGTTGATGGGATGCAGGTCAAGGTGAAAAAGGTTTAAACACGTACTAACTCTGTCATAAAAAAAACCTCGACGTAGTGTCGAGGTTTTTGTTCTTTGTTTTGGTTGTGGTGTGCGGGTAGGATCTAACCGGCCATGGCTTCAGCGCGCTCACGGGGTGAGCCGATCTCTTCGATGCGGATACCGAAGTTTTCACCGACTTTGACAGCACTGCCCTTCCCGATGGGCTTGTTGTTGGCCATGAGTTCGAGCCATTGCTCGGAGCCTTTGTCGAGTTCAAGGATCGCGCCTGGGGCGAGATCAAGGATCTCTTCCATGGTCATACGCCGCTTGCCAATCTGAACGATGACAGGGACTTTGAGCTTGAGGATGGTTTTGACATCTGTTGCCATACTGGGATGTTTATCGGCCGTCTGCATGGTGCACCTGTAGCGCTGAGGTGGGTTTGGCTCGAAAATAATTGAACGAGCATACAAAAATGAGTGCGACATGATTTAGATTGGTCGCGTTCGATCGTAGACACTCAAACCCAGCCCGACGATTTACACAGGCGTGTGTAAATTCCAAAGCGTCTTGCGAGATTACTTTCTGATTAGTCAGCCGGACATTTCTTCAACGATTACCCGGTAGATTTGTTACCGATGCGGACGCAATGCCTCGGCTGAAAAAAGTAACCTGTTCTTAAGAATATATTATCGAATAAAGGCAGCTTCCGCGACATCAATAGCTTTGGCCAATGCGGCGGCTTTATTGACGGTTTCCTGATGCTCAGAATCAGGGTCGGAATCGTAGACGATGCCAGCACCGGCTTGGAGATGAATACTCCATTCACCCTTTTCGGCCTTGTCATTAGGCATGGCAACCATGGTGCGAAGAGCGATGGCCATGTCCATGTTGCCGGCAAAGTCGGCGTAGCCTGCGGCACCGGCGTATGGGCCACGGCGTGTGGGTTCAAGCTCATCAATGATTTGCATCGCTCGGATTTTAGGAGCGCCGCTGACGGTGCCAACGGGGAGTGACATACGGAGTGCGTCCCAGCAGTCACGGCCTTGCTGGAGGTCGCCGACGACGGTGGAGCTGATGTGCATGACGTGCGAGTAGCGCTCGATCTGGAGTGTTTCGAGGATCTCGACGGAGCCTTGCTGTGCGATGCGGCCAACATCGTTGCGGCCAAGGTCGACGAGCATGACATGCTCAGCGATCTCTTTGTTGTCGGAGAGAAGATCCTTCTCGAGAGCGAGGTCTTCTTCTTTTGTTTTACCGCGCTTACGTGTGCCGGCGAGCGGGCGATTGGTGACCTGGTTGTTTTGAACACGGCAGAGGATTTCAGGAGATGAGCCGATGAGCATGCCGCCGTCGATCTGGAGATAGAACATGTATGGTGAGGGATTGACAACTCTAAGCGCACGATAGATATCGAATGGGTCGGCTTTTGTATTGATCTCGAAGCGCTGACTGGGGACGATCTGGAAGGCATCACCGGCTTTGATGTAGTCTTTGACCTTGTTAACGGCTTGCTGGTAGCCACCTTCACCCATGTTGCTGGGGGGGAGCTTGCATGGTGGGGAGGTGAGGTTGATATGCCCACCTGACAGGAGGGAGGTTTCTGAATCTTCGATGTGGGAGTGGCCAACGAGGGCGTGAGTCATCTCGTCTAGTTTTGAGACGGCTGCATCGTAGGCTTTGTGGATTGAAGCGTAATCGTCGGGCTGAACGTGGGTGATGAGTAGGATGACTTTCTGGACGTGATCGAAGGCAACAAGATCGTTGTAGAGCTGCATGTGCAGATCTGGTAGGTTGCGATCGTCAGTGGGTGGATTGTTGAGTTTTTCGGGTTCGAGATAGCGGACCGTGTCGTAACCGGCGAAGCCGACCCAGCCGCCGGTGAAGTCGGGGAGCTTGATTTGAGTTTCATCGGGGAGGAGGAGTTTCCAGTTATCGATGAGGCGTTTCATCTCCATGAGCGGGTCTTCGGAGATGATGGATTTGGTGTGGCCTGCACCGGAATGATCGAGGACTTCGACGTTGTGTCCGCGTGCGATGATCTGCATGATAGGGTGCGCGCCGACATAGCTGTAGCGGCCAACACGGTCACCATCGACGACAGACTCGAAGAGGAAACTGGGGGCCATGCGTGGGTCGTTGCGGATGAGACGGCGATAGGCGAGGACTGGTGTGAGGGTGTCGCTGAAGAGGCGTCTACAGACGGGGATGAGTGGGGAATCACTGGGGGGGTGATCTTGTAGCGCGAGTTTTTCAAATGATTCGAAATCGGGAAGTTGGTATGGCATGATGGGCAACCGAGCCTTTCATCGTGATGATCGTTGTAGTCTCAACAAACTGTAAATTGGTGTGTGCAATGGAAAAGAAATGCACACGATAGACGCGTGAGCTGGGAATCAGCTTTGCCAGCGTCGCCAATAGACTTGCCAATATGCGGCGTGTTTGTGATTCATGATCTTTAGTTCAGATTAATGAAAGGTCCTGCTGTTTTGGATTATGTTAGCAGAATTGCGCTTAATCTTCGAGGTTTTCTGATTCGATATTCGCGGCTTCACCCTTGAGTTTCTTTTCTGCGTAGCGTTTGAGCCATGATTCCCAAGTCTTACCGGCGGCGGGGTCTTTGCCTGAAAAGGTGAGTGCAGTGATATCGGCGTAGATGATTTTTTGTTCGCCACCGGCTTTGAGCATCATCATTGCGTAAGGCTCTGAGGCGGAATCATCACGGTTATAGAGATATCCTTTGTAGGCGTTTCCACCAGATGTGGTGAGGGTTACGTCGCCACGGTAGTCAAAAGCGGTATCGATGGCTTTGCGGCGCATGGTGTCGTCGGTGAGAGGGGGTGTGGTGCCTTCGAGAGTTGCGGGGTTGGATTGTTCTGGATTTTCCATTGGTAGGGTTTCTTCCGTGAATGCCGGCTGCTGGGGATACAAAGGGCGGTGGCCGGGTGTTTGATGGATATCTCGTAGAGAGGTAATAGTCTATAATGTTCTCAGGCCGTTCGCATCAATAGTGGATGAAAAACTGGTGGCACTGCAGACGTTTTCAGGTGGATAGAAAACTTGGTCGTCTGGTGATTTGGCTTGAGCGTCGGTGAGAGCGGATTTTTGGAACCCACGGAATAAGGCGGGCTTCGATGGATATCAATAGCTTTTTTGCCCATTACAAGATTACCGAGAACCCATTTGCGGCTGAAGAGGCTGGGTTGGATCCGGTGTTTGATCGGCTATTGGGGCATAGTCCGATGCATCCTGACTTTCAGAAGATCTTGGGGCCGCTGGACAAGCCATCTACGTCGATTGTGTTTGGTGAAAAGGGGTCCGGCAAGACGGCGATTCGGTTGCAATTAGAGAAGCATATTGAACGGCATAACACTGAGAAGCCGAATGAGCGGATTCTGACGGTGACATATGATGATCTGAACCCGATGCTGGACAATCTGATGCGGTCGCGCAAACAGAATGCGAAGGCGGTGCTGGAGCAATTCAGGCTTGAGGATCATCAAGACTCGATATTGTCGGTGGCAGTCACGAAGTTGGTGTCGGCGATCTTGGATCAACATGGGGCAAAAGAAGCAGATGAGCCAAGCGAGAAGCAAAAAAACAAACGGCATTTAAGGAAAATCCTGTCCAGGCAGCAGCGTGTGGATCTGGCGGTGTTGGCGGCATTGTATGACCAGCCAACGACAGGATCGGTGACGGATCGGTGGGAACGCCTGTCGACAATGCTGCGTGTTAGACGATTCTTCCCAAGTCAGTTTTATCTGGTGATTAGTGCATTGCTGCTACTCACTTCGGGCGGGTTTTATGCGGCAGAGCGGTTGATGGAAGAACCGGCGTGGTGGGTGCTGCCTGCCACTGGGTTTGCATTAGCGGGCGCGCTGTTTCTGGCAGGGTTGGTGGGCTGGAGCTACTTCGCCAGATTGCGTTTATCGTGGCGAGTGCGTCGTGAGATGCCGGCAGTGACGCGAACGGGAGCTGAGCTCAGGCAGATATTGATGCAGCTTAAAGGCGGTGATATGCAGCGTCAGCCGTTCCCGGTTCCACCGAAGGATGAGGAATCACCGCAGGACGCTAGGTATCAACTAACGCGGCGGTTTATCGGTGTTCTAAAACAATTGGATTATGCGGGGATGATTGTGCTGCTGGATCGCTTGGATGAACCGACGTTAGTGTCGGGCGATCCGTCGCGGATGCAGGCGATTTTGAGGCCGATGCTGGATAACAAATTTTTGCAACAACAGGGGATCGGCGTGAAATTGCTGCTGCCTTTGGAATTGCATTATTCGATCAGACGTGAGACGCCGGAGTTTTTCCAGCGGGCAAGACTCGATAAGCAATCGATGATTGACCGATTACGGTGGTCGGGATCGACGTTATACGATCTGTGCAATGTGCGGCTACGGATGTGTTGCGAGAATGGTGAAAGCGTATCGCTGAAAGATTTGTTCACTGACGACGTGACGCGCGAAGGTATTATTGATGGGCTGGAACAAATGCACCAGCCAAGGGACGCGTTTAAGTTTTTGTATGATGTGATTCAGGAACATTGCAGGCAGGTCTCTGATGAGGATCAAAATTACTTGATCGCGAAACTGACACTTGATACAGTGCGGCGGGATCATGTTCAGCGGATGCAGGATTTTTCAAGGGGATTGGGGCCGGGTTAATATTGAACCTGAATTATTCGAAGCGGCTTAGGTCGCTTTTTTTTTGCGCGGGTTGTTAGTTGCATAATTGCGCAACTTATAGGCGATGTTGGACGACTGCGCGATATTCAGGCAATGAATGTGGGCGGTAAAAGCGATAAAAATGCAATTTCATATCATTAACCCTCAAAAGCAATACTGAAATACAACAAATCAATGTTTGGCACACGGGTTGCTTAGAGGTAATGGTGAAAGCGTATTTGTATGTTTTTTAGTCAGTAGGTCCCAAGAAAGTTATAGAAAGAGGAATATTATGTTTTACAAGGCTAACCCCTTGCGTGCTGTTGTCTGTGCATTGCCGATTGCTTCGATAGGAATTTGCTTGCCGACTTATGCGCAGAATGAATTTGCTGAGCCGGGTGTTATAGAAGAGTTAACAGCGACAACTGAAGCTAGTTCGAAATGGTCGTTTGAGGCAAATACACACTTTACGACTGAATATTGGTTTAGAGGGATTTCACAGGGGAAGCAGAATGTGAATGGGTTGATTGTACAGCCATCTGCAGCGGTCACTTATCAAGTGAATGAACAGGTCTCCACAACCTTTGGGGTATGGTCAAGTTTTTCGTCACAAGATCGTGGCGGCGAATCTGCTTGGTATGAAGCGGACTTAACAGCGGGAATCAATTTTGCGTTGAGTGATACATTGTCGTTCGATGCAACTTACATATGGTTAGAGAATCCCGCGGGTGGCGGTGAGTTTAATCAAGAACTTGATGTGAGCTTAGCATTCGATGATACGGGGATGTGGGAAGAAGCTGGGATTGTGATACCGGGCTTTGAAGGATTACAACCATATGGGCTTGTTGCTTTCGAAACGAGCTCGGCAGCTGATGGGATAGGAAATGCAGATGGGGTATATCTGGAAATTGGCATATCGCCTTCAATACTGATCATAGAATCTGAGAGTACGCCGATAACGTTGTCGGTTCCAGTGACATTTGGGTTGAACTTGAACGATTACTATCAAACGGGGAGTAATGGTGACGGTGATTTTTTTGGTTACGCAAGTGTTGGTTTTCATGCGTCGATGCCACTAGATGATGTGATTCAGATGGATGGATCGTGGGAAGGATATTGTGGTGTTGATTACTTAATGCTATCGGACCAATTACGTGATATCAGCGTTGCAGCGGGTACGGGTGATGATGAGACACGTGTGATTATGTCGGCTGGATTGAGTATGAGTTTTTGATTGATTTAACATTGATACAACGGTCAACATGATCCGTTTCCAGACAGCAGGCAAGTAACATTGCCTGCTGTTTATAATTGCGTGTGATGATCAATGTGTGATCAAGCGACATGGGCAATTCACCGATGCTGAACAATGAGTCGTCTATCAGATCGGTTTGAGGTAAAATCAATCGTTATGAGAATCGCACAGATTACTGATTTGCACTTAAGGCAAGCGATACCGGGTGTGACAACGCACTCGGAGCGTTTGGTCCGAGAAGTGCCGAGTCTTTTTGCTAAAGCAGTCAGGTCAGCAAAAGAGCATTCACCGGATATCATTGTTGTAACGGGTGATCTGCTAGACGTACCAGATGATTGGATTTCGGCTCAAGCGAATGGCATGCTTGGGGAAGAGGAAACGCTAGCATGCCTTGCAGATTATCTATACATCAAAGATGTGCTTGATAACTCGGAGCTGCCTTATATGGTCGTTGCGGGTAATCATGATTTGCCAAATCTTTTGTGGCAGATATTTGAACGGTTTGATGACTTGTCATTGAATGGTTTCAAATTTATCGCATTTCATGATGAAGAAACTGAGAACCATATGCCGCAACGGCTTGGGTTGGAACGTGAGCGATTTGAAGAGACGTTGCATTGTGTGTCTGAGATGCCACAAGTCCATCTCCAGCATTATGTTTTGACACCCACATTGCATGAAGGTTATCCGCATTCCTATCTTGATGACCGCACAATCACCGAGAAAGTAGATGAATCAGAACGCGTGATTCTCTCATTGTCAGGGCATTATCATCAGGGGACTGAATTATTGCATATGAAATATGCGTACTTTGCAACGGGTACTGCATTTTGCAACCAACCACATGCGTATCGGATTTATGATGTTGATCTAGAGCGTAAACATGTTTCTATGAAGCAATTCAATGTATGAGTTAGTTACCGACATATCTCGCATAGATGCTTTTCGCAATTGATTCATCACGGGTGCCTTGAATTAAGGCTCTTCCATCTGAGAAAATGGATAAGTTGATCATTTTGCCCTGCTCTTCAAGCTTAATTTGAAGCATATATGGATTATGTTTTTCAATATGCGATGAAGATTGGAGTTGTTGTTTGATTTTGTTTAAATCGATTGACACCATTTCTTGAGTAGGCAGTATTTGCACGGCTTCTCGTCCGCACATCGTCGTGGTTTGGCTGGAATACTGACCATCAAGAAATTCGAAATGACGTTGTTTGCAACAGATGCAATCATTATGTCGGTAAAGATCCGCAACATCGAATTGATTAAATCGATTAAGCCATAGATCCAAATGAACCATCGACCTATTTACCCGTTGCCAATTCTTTGTGAGAAGCTTGATCGCTTCAGACACTTGCAGGTTCGCAATAATAGAAACAATTGGGCCAAGAACGCCTGCAGTATCACAGGTCGGCGTTGAGCCCGGGGCTGGCATGCTTTCATGAATACAACGAAGGCATGGGCCTGCGATGGAAACGTCCGGTTCTGCTTCCCAGCGAGCGGACTGGTCAGGAGTATGCGGCAAGATGGGATAGATGGTGCCTGTGGTGCCGACTGCTCCGCCATAGACGTAGGGGATTGCGTGCTTGACAGCAGCGTCATTCACGACGTAGCGGGTTTCAAAATTGTCGACGCCGTCGATGACGATGTCGCAGTCCTTGAGATAGGTTTCGATGTTCATGAAGTTGATGTCAGCAACTTCAGCTTGAATCTCGACATTGGAATTGATGCGCGAGAGTTTTTCTTGTGCAGCTATGGCTTTTGGAAGACCTATTTTAACGTCATCTTCGTTAAAAAGAACCTGTCGTTGCAGATTAGTGAGATCCACAAAGTCACGATCGACAAGAATGATCTTGCCGACACCTGCGCGAACGAGCATACTGGCGATCATACAGCCAAGCGCGCCACAACCGACGATGAGTGCGGTGGATGAGAGAAGGCTTTGCTGGCCTTGCTCACCGATGTCGGGGAGGAGCATTTGGCGATGATAGCGGTGGAGGTCCATGTGATCTAACTCGCGATTAGTTATCCCATACACAAAGTGTGTGGGCTTGTAAGCAAATTAACAATCATCAATGATAGCGGTGAATGGGTACAAATAAAAACCCTTCCATTGAAAAATGGAAGGGCCTCGACTTTAATACTGGCATGCTTCGGCGCTACTAGATTTGAGTTTGATTCAAAGCGAGCTCTCGAAGCAGCTGGATTACATAAATTACCAAGCGAAGTGAGCGAAAGCTTTGTTCGCTTCTGCCATGCGGTGCGTTTGGTCACGCGTGTTCATGGCCTTACCTTCACCCTTAAACGCATTCATCAATTCATTCGCAAGACGGACAGACATTGGCTTACCACGGTCTGCACGGCATGCTTTGATGATCCAACGGAAGGCCAATGATTGCTGACGCTTCTTGTTGACCTGCATAGGTACTTGATAGTTGGTACCACCGACACGCTTTGAGCGAACTTCGACGTTCGGACGCACGTTATCGAGGGCTTTGTGGAAGACTTCGATCGCAGCGGGCTTGCCCTTCATGCGATCTTCGATGATATCGAGTGCATCATAGATGACTCGTTGGGCGACGGACTTTTTGCCGTCGAGCATCACGCAGTTAATGAAGCGTGAGAGAACCAAATCCTTATATTTTGGATCTGGCTTTAATTGCTGTTCTGCTTTGGTAATTCTACCTGCCATTTTGTTTCCTTTTTGGCTCATCCATCCTGCGGTGAAGCAGGATCATGTTCACTGTCTTGTGAAAGACAATTACTTGCCGTGATTGTTATCGTGAAGACACATCAACGATCACGAATCCGTTCGGTCAATTAGCCCTTAGGCTTCTTGACGCCGTACTTCGAGCGGCCCTTTTTGCGGTTTTCGACGCCGAGGCAGTCGAGAGCACCGCGAACAACGTGGTAACGTACACCGGGAAGGTCGCGAACACGACCGCCACGGACGAGTACGATACTGTGTTCCTGAAGGTTGTGACCTTCACCACCGATGTAAGCCGTGATTTCCTTACCGTTCGAGAGACGCACACGTGCGACCTTACGGAGAGCGGAGTTTGGCTTCTTAGGGGTGACAGTCTTCACCTGCAGACACACACCACGACGTTGTGGGCATGCATCAAGGTCTTTGACCTTTGACTTGGCCTTCGGTGTGACGCGAGGGCTTCGTACGAGTTGGTTAATAGTTGGCATAACTTTTCCTAAGTCTTCCAGTTATAAGTCGAGTCGGGCATTATATCCGTCAGAGGGGCAATTTTGCAAATCGTGACCGGTCAGACCTCAGGGTACTAACACTTAAAAACATTTGGCAAAGCTCAGCCCCACCAAACAATCACATAATTCATTTCAAAATAAACACTTACAGCTTTCAACCACATGCGTCGGATAGTACTTTTTCTAGCTGATCCACATGACGTTTCATGGAGAGCTGTTCACGCAATCCATCGGTGGCGGCGGCAAATGCATCGTATTGCGATTTTTCAACGATCGCAGTCATGGCCTGAGCCCAGCCGGGCGCGTCTCCAGGGTCATTGACGACAATTCCCCGATCGGCTGAGTTCCCATCTGCATCAATCACGGGTGAAAGAAAGTCACTCGCCCCATTAAAGCCGGAACTGATCGCGGGCCGGCCCATCATCAAACTCTCGATCACGACTTTGCTGGAAGGATCATAGTAACTAGGCAGCACGGTTACATCTGCGGCGGCGTAGAGCGTGGCCATCTGGCTGGTTTCACCAATGAAACGCAAATTATCGCGTATGCCCATTCTTGCCGCTACATCTTGGTCTTTATATCCAAATCGGCCGGCTAAAAGAACGACTGGCCTCTGGCCAGCCTTTACCATTAATCGCACAGCTTCGAGAATAGTACCGAAGCCCTTCAACCGAGGATTCTGTGCAGCATAAAGATAGATGCCGGTAGCGTCTTCAGGGATTGCATATTGTTGATGAACCGCCTGCCGCCATTGTGATTTCAATTGATGACTAGCTTCAGGCATAGCCGCGGCATTCGGGATAACGACGATACGATCATCTGCTACGTTGTAATGAATTCGTAATTGCTCAACGACATATTCGCTGAGCGCTACTATTTTCTTCACACGGCTATCCGGCGCAAGGTGCTGACGTTCAAGTTTCAGCAATGCCCGCTGCTTGGGATTCAGTGAGATCATCCACCTTTTCCATTGCTGCTTCATCGCGCCTTTACGCAAAGCAATATTACGTTCGAGCGTCTCACGAACCGTTCCGCCACGTGGTTGAAGCACATGAGCACCGACAGCCATCGTGATTGACAAAGTGGTGTCAAAACCACCATTATCTATCTGATGATTAGCCCATAAAGAGAAACGTTTGAGTTGTAATGCTCCGCTGGATTTTTTCTCGCGCATTGCCAACAACTTCACACCGTCTGGTAACGTGCTTGCCTTCGCAGATCCTGCAATGACTGTCACTTCATGATCGCGTGCAAGAAGTTCTCGCACGGTCTCTGCGGTTGAACGTTCTGCGCCGCCTTCCATGGGATTGAAATGTTCGATCGCAACTGCGATTTTCATGAGATATCCTTTGATCGCAGTTCTAGAAACCCAACAGTTCAGTTGCACTGTCATACACAGCATCAACCGTGATCGTGTGCATGCATCTGCCTGTTTTTGCCCATGATTCGCTTTTGCAAGCATCACAAATCCCGGGAGCAGATAATTCAATTTCATCTTCGAAATAGATCTTTGTCCATTCAGGCCCGGTGGGGCCGAATAGACTCACAACCGGCGTACCCATTGCTGCAGCGATATGACGCGGACCCGTATCATTAGTAATCATCAAGCGGCTAAATTTGACTGCACTTTTCAGCAATCTCAAGTTCATTCCCAGCTTCGCAAAATTCACAACAGGAACGTTTGTTCCCGTTTCGATGGACTCAAGAATACCATGCTCTGAAGGTGATCCGGTAATCGCAATTTTCAGGCCATGCTGTTCGTACAGTTTGTTCGCAATCTCAGAAAATTGTGGCGCAGGCCAACGCTTCATTAATTTTTGAGCACCGGGATTTAATAGAACGAACTCATCACCTGCAGCCAGATTAATACCATTTTTTTCAAGCATAGAATCAATCTGCTTATCATCTTCTTCACGCGTAAAAAGGACCATGTCATGATCGACTTTTGTTGCGCCAAGATAACGGGCAATGCCGAGGTAATAATCAAGCGTTGGCACAGGTACGAAACCGTCTGGATTTTTTCTTGGAATCAAACGATCAGTCAGCATAAAGCCGCGGCCATCACGTTCGTAACCCACTACTCGCTTGGCACCTGACAACTTCGCCACCAAAGCTGATTTGAAACTATTGGGCAGCAAAACTACAAGGTCGAATTTTCGAACTGACAGTCTACGAGCAAGTTTGACAAGCGATCCTCGCCGACCATCTGACTCCTTCACACCTTTTTTCGATCGAACAGTGACAATTCGGTCGACCCAAGGCAAATCTAAAAAAAGCGGCTTCACGTTTGCACGAATCAACAACGTAATCTGAGCCTTTGGATAAATCTCCCTCAGGCTGCGAAGCGTGGGGATAGCCATGACACAGTCGCCCAGCCAGGTTGGCATATAGACGAGAAGCTTTTGTATATTCTGATCCTGCGATATGGTCATAAAGAGAATTATACCAACAGAGACAAAATGTCGCCCTGTAGTTAATCTCTGGTGAATTTCCCACAGAATGGATCAACCACGTCGACTATTCACCGTCAGCAGCATGGCGATCGTGCCAAGTTGGATCATTATCCCTGCCGCTACACATTTTGCGAAGATGGTCATGTCCTGCTGTCCGAGCCAAATCCCACCGATATAGCACAGCACACCTGCCATTTGAAGCACAACTGCAAAAACCTTAAGCGCTGATAGCTCATCCACACCTTTAAGCTGTCTGAGTTCTTTGAGAATTAGCTTGAGTGTTCGTTCTGACTCGGTTGACACATGTGTGCGATTCGTAGCAACCGGCTCGGTTTGGCTACTGATCCCTGCAGCTGCCTCAATTTTCTGATTTGCGGGGACAGTCCGTTCATTCACCTTGACCGCAGTGGCGGGTTCACTTGGCATATTTTCATTTATCAGATTTTGCTTCGTCTTAGCCGGTTTATCTGTATTTTCTTCAATCAAGGGTTGAGTTTCGTTTTTACCCTCAATCGTTTTGATAGCTGCTTCCGGCTTATTTTTATCTATGGCTTCTGATGGTTTGAGTTTGCGATCGTGTAATTGCTCTTCTTTTAGGACCGCGGCAGGTTTCTTAATCCAACCACGTTCATCAACATCATAATTTGCTTCTTGACTCGCCCACGGCTTGAACGGCCGATTACCTGTCATTCGATCGGCCTGGTTTTGTTTTTTTTTATCTTCTTCCGTTTCTGCCTTCTTTTTTTTCTGAAGTGCAGCGACAGCTTCTGCATCCCAACGCCTATTGCCTTTGCCGCGATTGATTTCTTCGCTAGTCTCGGGCTTACGTTGCTGGGCAATAATCCTGACCGCTTCTACGACATTCTTTGCCATGTAATCTGGCTTGACGATCTCGTTGTCCGCTTCAGATTTCACGTTCTCCATCTGGCTAATCGTTAACGGGGCTAAACGGTCAGCATCTTCGCGAATTAAGATTGTTCGTGTGCCCGCGGCTGCACCTGCCTGAACATCACGCATTTGATCGCCAACCATCCAACAACTAGAAAGATCTAGCTCTAGATCTTCAGCACCACGAAGCAACATTCCCGGTGCCGGCTTGCGATCCGGATGCTCATGCTTGTATTCTTCAACCAATCCCTGTGGATGGTATGGACAGTAATAATATTGATCGACCTTCGCACCACTGGTCTGCTCTTCAAGCAACTCGCTTAACCGTTGATGGACAGCATCGACATCAGATTCGGTGTACTTACCTCGAGCCACTCCACCTTGATTCGTTACCACCACGATCTTATATCCAAGCCCACGTAATGAAGCGATTGCGCTCGCAGCTCCTTGAATCAATTCTACATCAGCAGGGTCACCAAGATCGCCACTGTTATGAATCAAAGTGTCGTCTCGATCCAGAAACACCGCTGCATTTTTTTTCTTTATTGGCTCGTTCAAGGCTTATCCTGTTCATCGTATGCTGTTGTACTCAACCAGATCACTCAGCAATAACACGGCGCATCCGTTCTGATTCCACGACCCGCACAGCCTCTTGAATTGTGTGCTCGAGAATATCATTCGTAAGAAAACAATCGTAAACACTGCTTGCTTTTGCGCGTTCAATTTCTGCTTTTGATTTTGCAAACCGTCGCAGAATAATCTCTTCAGATTCACGCTGCCGCTTACGCAATCGTCCCAAAAGTTCCTCTTCACTTGGTGGCAATACAAACAACGCAAACGCTTCAGGCATATTCTGTTTAACCAAAATCGCACCTTCAACATCAATCTCGAGAATGACGATCTTGCCTTCATTCAACTGCTTCACGACGGCTCCACGCGGTGTGCCATATAGATTTCCAAACACCTCTGCCCATTCAAGTAAATCACCACTCGCTACGGCCTGGCGAAATTGCTCTTCCGAAACAAAGTGGTAATCACGCCCATCAACATCTTCATGTGTCATCGGCCGTGTCGTCATAGAAACACTAAAAGCCGCTTCAAGCTTTTTTACGACCTGCGTCGTGATCGTTGTCTTTCCAACACCACTCGGGCCGGAAATGATCAACAGCAAGCCTTGGCTCTTAGCTTGCTCTCGGATGGCATCGATATTGTCTTGCAATTCTTGACTCACATTCAACTCTTTTCGGTTCCAGTATTAGTATCAACAAATCAGGCGTCATTCACCCCAGTCACCAAGAATAGCGTTGCCATCCTGACTGCTAATCCATTTGCGACCTGCTCGAGTACTGCCGAGTTCGGTCCATCTGCTACCGGAGACTCAATCTCCAATCCACGGTTCATTGGGCCCGGGTGCATCACCAGCAAATCATTCTTCGCCAGTTTCATTTTTTCCTCCGTTAGCCCATAAAATGCAGCATACTCACGCTTGCTCGCAAACGCTTGACTTTCCAACCGTTCAAACTGCACGCGAAGCATATTCACGACATCAACCTCCGGTAGTACTTCATCTAATCGGTGAGAAATACGGCAACCCAGAGCTTCAAAAGTGCTCGGCACCAGCATTGGTGGTCCAACCAGAATCACTTCTGCCCCCAATTTCTGCAAACACTTAATATTTGATCTCGCCACTCGGCTGTGAGCAATGTCGCCCACAATCGCCACCTTCAATCCCGTGAAATCAAAGGTATCGGTTAATCCCTTACGTTTTGCAATCGTGTATGCATCCAGTAATGCCTGCGTCGGGTGAGCATGTTGCCCATCCCCAGCATTCACGACAGAGCATTTGACGGATTTTGCAATCTGTACTGCCGCCCCGCTTAAGCTATGACGACAAACAATCGCATCAATCCCCATCGCCTCAATTGTTCTTACGGTATCACTCAACGTTTCCCCTTTGGATGCGCTGGATGCTTTTGCTGAAAAATCCAGTACATCGGCGCTCAATCGGCTGGCCGCGAGATTAAAACTTGCGCGTGTGCGTGTCGAATCTTCAAAAAACAGATTCACCACAACCCTGCCTCGCAGAGCTGGGACCTTCTTCACACTCCGTGTCGATACACTCTCGAAGCTCAAAGCCGTCTTCAAAAGAAAACGAACATCCTCCGCATCCAGCCCCTCAATACCCAGCAGATGCTTATGCTGCCATTGATATTCGCTCTTTACATTCAGCTCGCTATTCACGATCGCATTACCCTTCAAATCGGGATTCATGTCTCAACCCAATCCCGCCCCTCCATTATTTCTGTTTTGCTTCCGTTCTGACGGATTTACACTTAATTTGCTTCACGCACCTCAATCGCATCCACTTCATCCACCTCATCTAATAATACCTGCACATGATCCCCATCTTCCAACCCAACAGCTCCCTTGGATAGATCTAAACCAACAAAATCCGCACGAATCGGCAATTCTCTGCCACCTCGGTCTACCAAAACCGCTAACCACACCCGCTTAGGCCGCCCAAAATCCATCAATGATGCCAACGCTGCCCGCACTGACCGCCCCGTCATCAGTACGTCATCCACCAAAACCACATCTTTTCCATCCACACTAAACGGGATTTCTGTCGTCTGTACGATCGGCTGAGCCGCCACTTCCGACAAATCGTCTCGGTACAACGTGATATCCAGCACGCCAACACGATCTGCAAATTTTTCTTCTCCAATCGCCTTTGCCAACCGCTCAGCTAGCTTATCTCCGCGATTCCTGATCCCCACCAATGCCCAATCAGATGCTTTGCCTCCATTACCCAATAACCGCCCACTCACTTTTCCAGCAAGCTCACTAACAAGTTTTCCGACCTCTTGTGCATCTGCTAGCTTCTTCATACTGCAATCTTACTCAACACCGCCCTCTCTATAAAGCGCCCCAACTATATCCCCAAGCTCAAACATGCTTTATTGCCATTTTTTACCCATTCTCACAATCAATCACCCTTGATATATTGATTTCCCACCATGCTTGACGATCTACCTGCTTTATCCCATGATTTAATCCAATGCGGTGCATCCCGCTTTCCGTAAGCGCAATTCCATTTTCTCGGGGCAAATTTGGCAGACATCAATAAGACATTATGCCATTATCAGGTGACTTGCGACGAGCAGTGCTTTGCGGAGCTTGTCGACCAGCTATATCCCCTCGTCTCAAGCGTCACCAATAAATATCTCGTCGACAAGGCCAATCACGAAGATGTCATCCAAGACGCCTTCATCAAACTCGCCCAACATGCACAAAACATCAACACCAATCTCAAAGCTTGGATCGCTGTCACCGCGCGCAACATCGCCATTAGCTACAACCGTAAAGCTCAATCACAACGCCAACGTATCCAGCATCTCGCAACCATGCCCGAAGAGTCTATCGCTTGGGATGCTATCTATACACGACTCGATATTGCTCTAGAACAGCTTACAGACGAAGAACGCACACTCATCCTCTCGCATTTTCTTCAACACCAAACTCTTTCGGCTATTGCCAGTCAGCGATCATGCTCAGTAGCCACCATCTCACGTAGGCTCGCCGCCGCCAGCAAAAAACTCCGTAATGTGTTCCGTGGTCTTAATCTCAATACACTTGATGAAATTTGTACTGACGCCCTCTTCACCCACGCCATACTCAACTATACCCCTGCCCCAACTTACAGAACAACTGATTACGATCCTAATACCCCTACGATTAACGTTGGCGTATACATCTCACAATTTTCCTTAGAAACCCCCGAAAACTACCACTTTAAACAGATCTACCTCAGCACATGGTTTCAACTTTACAATACCACATTCCTCAAAAATTGCTCCAACGTCCGTATAATCGGCCTCATCGAGCCCGGCTCTATTAAATGCCCTCAAATTGAAGCAACGCTTCGTGAGCGTGAATTTACTGGTGGCTACATGGACATTACCAACACGGAAAATCTAAAAACACTTGATGTCATTTTCGTTAGCACGAATTACGCCACCCCAAATGCAGTGCTTGACTCCATCTATGACGCAGTCCATTCAGGGGTCGGTTTCTTCAGTGAATCCCGCATCGGTAGTCGTATACCCGGTTACCATTCACCCCGCTTACACCGCTTGATGCTTGCACAAAAATGTTTCGGTTTTCATCATGTCCCAGGAGCTGGCATTCAGTGCTGCCAGCCATGTCCTGCAACAGTTCGTAAGAAACACCCTATCCTAAAAGGCCTTCAGCCTGGAGATTCAATCACAGCTATTGGATGCGGTACGATCTTCATTCCCAAACCCGATGCACAATTGATTGTCGAAAAAAATCTATTAGCTTCATCTTACAACAACAAATTTCCCATCGATCGCCCAATACGTTGCCCCGCGATCGTCTCTGGTCACATCGGTAAAGGCCGAACCGTCATCTGCAACATGACCAACATCAGTCACATGAACAATCATCCAAAAATACAAGGCAACTTCCTTGCCAATTGTATTAATTGGCTCGCTGAGCCTCGCCTTAAACAAAAACAATCATCACTGACAGTCCACCAATAATTATGCAGGAACGTCTTCAAGAACTCATTAATCGCTACATCCACGCAATGGACGAGAACACCTTTGCGGAGCTTGTTAATGAAGTAACACCCTTCATCTATAGTGTCTGCCGAAAGTATGCCCAAGATAATTCCGACACCGACGATGCCGTTCAGGAAGTACTAATTAAGTTCGCTAACAATATCCTCAACATCAACAATAACCATCTCGCTTGGCTCGCTCGTACCGCGCGAAATACCACCATCTCAATCAACCGTCATCAGCAATCTCAACGCCTTCGCCGTGAAGCGAGAGCCACACTCCCCGAATATACCATCCCCTGGGAATCACTCTACTATCGACTCGATCAAGCCCTTAATAACCTTACACAAGAACACCAATTCTATATCATTCAACACCACTTCCAACACACTCCTCTCTATGAAATTGCCAACACAATGCACATCTCACGTGCAACAGCTTCACGTAGATTGGCAGCAGCTCAACATCAACTCCGCACCACCTTCATAGATCTCGGACTCGATACATTCGAAGACTTATGCAATGATCATTTGTTCGTTACAGCGATAGCCAATTACACACCTCAACACACGCCCGTACCCAATTCTTTTGAAATTGAATCACTTACCGCACACAACAATCAATCAACACCACTTCGTATTGGTGTTTTTATTTCACATCAATCTTTTTTTAAAAAGAATCGCAACGGTAATCATTCACTCATGCGTTTTCAGATCGTAAATCTACGTAGTTTCGAGCATCCAAACGTCCGGATCGTTGGGCTGATTGAACCCAGAACAATCGAATATGGTCCGATCGAATCTACGCTCCGCGAGTACGCTTTCAATGCCGGATATATGGATGCAACTGATACCGAAGCATTGAAAACACTCGACGTGATTACACTCGGCTACAACAGTGTGTTAGCTACATCCGTGATCGATGCTATACATGAAGCCGTCAAATCCGGAGTCGGACTTCTCAATGAGGGCCACGCAGGTGTTATTTTCCCAGGATTACATCATCCTAAAATCCAGCAACTCCTACTCTCTGACACATACTTGGGATACCACCACACACACCCTTACCGATGTCATATACCAACCCAAAGCTGCGTCAAGCATTCACATAAAATCATCCCGGGCTTATCAAAAGGCACCGAATTACCTATACCTGGATGTGGACCAGTGTTTATCCCAAAAGCGAATGCCAAAATTCTCATCGAAGACATACAACCCGTACGACCTTCACCTGCTTCACAATATGTAGAGCACCCAACTCCAATCAAAAAACCCGTACTTCTTACAGGCCATCTGGGGTCTGGTAGAATCATTATTAATACGTCATTCTATTTTCACAGCATCGGCGAACATCCAAAATTTCGAGGTGGTAACAACAACTTCATCCGCCAAATGCTTAATTGGCTCGCCGAACCTCGCATCAAACAAAAACAATCATTACTAACAGCACACCAATAGCCATGCAGGAACGACTTCAAGAACTCGTAAACCGCTACATCCAAACGCTGGATGAAAATACTTTTGCAGACCTTGTCAGTGAAGTCACCCCATACATCACTAGCATCTGCCGTAAATACATCGAAGATTCTGCTGATACCGACGATGCGATCCAAGAAACACTCATTAAATTCGCGAACCATCTTCAAAACATTCATAGCAACCACCTCGCTTGGCTCGCGCGCACTGCTCGCAATACCGCCATCTCCATCAACCGACACCAGCAATCCCAACGCCTCCGCCGTGAAACAAAAGCAACCCTTCCCGAGCATACCATTCCTTGGGAATCGCTCTATTACAGACTCGACCACGCACTAAACCAAATCTCCAAAGAATATCAGTCCTACATCATCCATCACCACATCCAACACAAACCGCTCTACCAAATTGCAGAACAAAAACAGATCTCAAAATCTACCGCATCACGCCGACTCGCAGATGCACAATACGCTTTGCGCTCAACATTCAAAGAGATGCAGCTCGATACTTATGACGATTTGTGCAACGATCATCTCTTCGTATCCGCTGTCCTCAATTACACACCCGAACACGTTGCCCCAACAAACACTCACCTACTCCCCATGTCTCCTCACAAACGCGACCGCACGCTCAAACCCATCCGCATCGGTATCTTTATCTCTCAACAATCACACATGCTCCGCAGTAAGCATGGCACACGATTACACTTCGCCTTCCAACTCATCAATATGGGCCGCATCACTCATCCCAACCTCCACATCGTAGGCCTCATCGAACCCGGGTCCATCGACTACGGCCCCGTTGAAGCCTCACTCCGCGAATTCTCCTTCAACGCAGGTTACATGGACGCGACTAACGCCGAAGCACTCAAGACACTCGATGTTATCACCCTTGGCTACAACTTCGCCATCAGCCCAACCATCATCCGTGCCATCACCGAAGCCGTCGAATCAGGTGTTGGCCTGCTCAACGAAGGGCATTGTGGCGGCGCAATCCCTGGCCACCATCACCACAGCTTACAAAATCTTATGCTCGCCCAGTCGTACCTCGGCTACCACCACGTCCACCCCAACATTTGCCACATCCCCCTCAAAAGCACCGTCCTAAAACGTCACCCCATCATCCAAGGTCTCGCCCCCGGCGACTCACTCAGCATCCCCGGCTGCGGCCCGGTCTTCATCCCAAAGCCCGAAACCACAATACTCCTACAAAACGATCAAGCCGTCCTACCAACAAGCCACCATTACCGTATCGCATGCCCTAAACCAACACGTAAACCAATCCTTGTCGTTGGTAATATCGGTAGCGGCCGCGTCATCGTCAATACATCTTTCTTCTTCGACAGCATCGGCTCACATAAATCCATGCAAGGTGACTTCACCCTCAACATGCTCAATTACCTCGCTGAACCTCGACTCAACCAAAAGTTGCAAGCAATGACCTACACCTAAGCAACATCAAAAGAAAAGGGCAACGATGATTCGCTGCCCTTTTAGTATTCTACAATTCACTTCTATCAACTATTTTACTGCTAACACTTGGATGACCGCACTATCACCTGTGTGATAGCTTCCCTCAATGATCTCACGATCCATTTCTTCGAGAATCTCATAATCTAATCCAACTAATTCCTTACGGATGATCGATTCATCGACCATCACATTGATATCCGATCCACCGCCAGTCCCTTTTTCTAGTTGGCGCGGCGTATACATCTCAATCACAAACTTACCTCCCGCTTTTAATCCATCCCTAACTGATTGATAAATTTTCTTGCGCAGTGCTGGCTGCACCGGCACAAAAATCACTACAATCACATCCCATTGCTCATGACCGATCTCGAAATTCTCAAGATCTGTACAGACTGTTTCGATCGAAACACCCTCATCTTCAGCTAACTGTTCCGCTTTCGCCAGACCAACCGCTGACATATCAACAGCCACAACATCAAACCCCTGTTTTGCCAGCCACACCGCATTACGCCCTTCCCCTTCAGCCAAACACAGCGCACGGCCACCCTGAGGTAACCGATCTGTCACACTTGCCAAAAATTCGTTCGGCTCCCTCCCATATATATATTCTTTCTCAGAATAACGCTCATCCCACATCTGCTTCCATTCAACCATAATTCACCTCCTTAAAACGAAAAATAAAAAAAGCGACAATGCACAACATTGCCGCTTCAAATATTATTCGTACTATTTAAAATTCTCAACTAATTCCAAGCATTTCCTTCGCTTCACGCACGACATCCTCGATCCCTAAACCACAAGCACGTAAAGTTTCTTCTCCGCTCAGTGCACTCTTCGGACACTTCTTCACATACATCTGGTTCACTTCAAAACCCCCGCCATCTGCCGCGATCACGTCGGCAACCGCGCTCCCCATTCCGCCACCATAATTATCTTCAAGTGTTAAAATTCGACCTTCACACTCATTCGCCAAGTCCAAAATCGCATCCCCATCAAACGGCAATGAATACATATCAACCAGCGTCACATCAACGCCCTCATCATACAACTGCTCCAACGCCGCACTTGCCACATGCACCATATGCCCACTCGCACAGATCAATAAATCTTTTCCTTTACACAGCACTTCATGCCCACCCAATTTGAATTCATCATCATCACTGTACAAAAATTCCGTATCAGAACGCAACGTCCGTAAATAGCATGGCCCGTCATACTTCGCCATCTCTCTAACTAGCGAATAGCATTGGTACCCATCACTCGGCGTCAGCACATAAAAACCTGGCTCGCCATTAGGCCGTTTCATCGTCGTAAATGTTCGGAACCAGCCCACGTCACTCATCCCCATCTGGCTCGGGCCATCCGCTCCCAATGTAATCCCCGCATGTGATCCGACAACCTTCAGATTTGCACCACTATTCACCGCCATCTCAATCTGGTCATATCCCCTTGCAGCAAACTTCGCGAACGTTGATGCAAATGGAATCTTACCACCTGCACTCAAACCCGCTGCAACTGACATCATATTCTGCTCTGCAATTCGGCACTCAACAAAGCGGCTATTGATTGACTCATCTTTCGCAAACATACTCGCAAATGTTGAGCCCTGAACATCACAATCCAAGCTGAACACTTCAGTATTCACATGCCCAAGCGCCTTGACTGCCACACCGTACGCTTTCCGCGTCGCGATCTGCCCCTTCTCAATCACATCGCCCATCCCAAACTGCTCAAGCGCTTTATCAAATCCGACCGAATCACCTGTCTCACGTTTCACACTCTTCCGAGGCGACATATCCGGTACGCGTAAACCACCCAATGCGTACGCACCCAACGCTTTACCCTTCTCATCATATTCCGCTAGCACCGCTTC
This sequence comes from Poriferisphaera corsica, assembly GCF_007747445.1. NCBI lineage: Bacteria > Pseudomonadati > Planctomycetota > Phycisphaerae > Phycisphaerales > Phycisphaeraceae > Poriferisphaera > Poriferisphaera corsica. The sequence continues at coordinate 1,828,756 of NZ_CP036425.1, read as the reverse complement.
AAGAGCTTCTCCAGCTTTCACTGCAGAACCATGATGACCATTCCCTTGCTGCGATTCAGCTCCCCATCCTTTCACTGTCTTAGCGACAATTGCCACAGGCTCACCAACACCACTCGCTTGTACCTCAGCATGACGATTCAGCGCATCCATAATCTGCTTCGGATCATGACCATCAATCACCAAAACTTCATAACCCACCGCAGCTAGTTTCTTCTCCGTCGTCTCCCAACCCTGCTGTGGACTCACCTTGTCAGACTGTGCATATACATTGCAATTGAAAATCGGACATACTGCCTTCAGGTCATGGTCCTTTAAAAAATCAACCGCCTCCCAAATCTGTCCCTCACGTGATTCACCGTCACCGATCAATACAAAAATCCGCTTATCTAATTGATCCGCGCGAGCTGCAATCGCAAGCCCAGCAGCAACACTTAACCCTTGCCCTAAAGAGCCGGTTGCCGCGTCAAAAAATGGGAACCCTTCTACAGGATTCGGATGCCCATCCACGACAGAATCCAACTGACGCAGCGTCAATGCATCTGCCCGCGTCATCGCCCGCCAACTCTCTTTATCCTTTCCAATCATCACCCCCTTGTCAGCACACGCCGCATATACAATGGGTACAGCATGCCCTTCACTCAAAACCAATCGATCCGACCCCGGATGACTCGGATTGCTCGGCTCGTACCGCATATGCGCGTACATTAGCGCTGTGACCAAATGCCCCAAACTTGCACCGCTCGTCGGATGACCCGATCCTGCCGCACTTGTCATTTCGTAATTCAGCTTGATGAGTTCAATTGCCTTAGCATGAATAGTTGAATCGAGCGACATATCGGTAAACCCTTTTAAAATACTATGTTATATTTCCAAACTACTTTATTTTTGCCCAACAACACACCCCCCATCCTAGACACCCCCAAACACCCTCAACGGGATATCCTCCCCAATTCCTCCCCAGCCCCATACTTCATCTATTTGGATAGTCTCGATTATCGACAATTTCCACCAGACAGCAAACCTCACTCACGCTTCGCCAACTCCAATTACACAAACAACCACCACAAAAAAGCTCAGCCTATCAGCTGAGCTTTCACACTTTACATAAACGTCACTAAACTTAATCAGGGTAAACCGGCTCGATCTTTCGACTCGAACCATCCACCCCAACCACACGGACCACCCGACCAATTCTTGGATTTGATCGTTTCGTCCAAGACTTATCGCCCGGCTTCTTGACCTCCTGATCGACCAACGGCAAACTCAAGCTTGTAGGCTTCCCAGCCTTTGAATCCGCCATCGCTTTCAGTGCAGCTTTGCGACCTGCAGCAGTATACCGTTCCATATACCCCACAAACGGCTCCCCATCTCCGTCACGGAATATATACGCTCGATACGCGATCTGCCCCTCATGCTCAAACCCCGTCACATTCATCGCATCTGCCGCGAAATAGTTCACGCCATCATCAACCGTAAAGAACGCCTGCTCGTAATCTCTCACGACCCCACCACCGCCAAGCATGTAGTAACACACAGAACTCAAAGATAGTCCTATCACACACAACATTACTATCATGCTCAGCGGCTTATTTTGTTCAAGCTTTTCTTTTAAACTCATAATGATCACCTAAAAGTGCAAAGAATAATCTAACTAATTCTCAATCAGTTCTGGTTCGTCAAAGGCTGACCATTGTTGTAACGACTATCCTCATATTCCATTCGCCAAATCGTTTCTGGCTTGCTATCCGTACCGCCCAATCGATCCCAACTCACGCCCCATGCCATTGATTCAGCATGACCATCAACAAAAACATAATTTGAAATACCATCCTTAATCGATTCTGTCGTACCGCCGCCATGACGATTGAACGCCGTATTATCGACCACTAGTTCGCCAACTCGAGACTTCATATCAGAAACCCATTGAGCAAGATAGCGTTCCGGATCTTCAGCGTTCAAACCTTCCGCAATAACCATAGAAGATGACGGATTCTTAAAATCACTTACACGCATCCCTTTTCGCGTGTCTGCATGGTGGCCCATATTAAGCCGATATGAGGCATGGATATGAGCATCCGCAAAATTCGGGCCTGCCCAATCTCCAACCCATGAGCTATACATCACTTCACCATCTTCATCAGGGCATTTGAAAATTGATTTATTACTCACAACTTGCGACAAAATGTAATCCCAACTCTGAAAGGGAAATTCGTAACCCCAAGATGCATCCCCGCCATATCCAGATGGGTCTGCATCCAACGGCCCTCTATTTTCCCAATGCTTCACCAGAAAATCATCGTGATCAACCGCAAAAATCTGATTCGCAGTCCCGATCTGTCTCATCTGCGACATACATGACAACTTACTCGCCGTCTTTCTCGCAGCACCCAGAGCAGGCAGCAAGATACCTATCAGTAGTGAAATAATTGAAATTACAACTAACAATTCAATTAGCGTAAATGCTTTTTTTGTTTTCATAACCCTTGAATTCCTCTAAAAAAAGAAGTGACCTCTTATCTGATAAAACGATTTAGCTCAAAGTGGTTAATCGTTTTAGTTAGCAGCAAAACCAACACTAAGGCTTTGCAAACACCTTTAAATCAAGAAACAGTCGTCGTTGTCGCCCCACGAATCAAATAACCACCCGGAACGATTCGATGAATCGCTCCACGCTTCGGCTGCTTGATCAATTCATTCAAGCATTCAGCCGCAGCTCGCCCTTCATCTTCAACCGGCGCATGCACTGTCGTAATCTCATAACCCGGTGCAGACACCAACGGTGCATCCCCGATCGTTGCCAACGAAACATCCTCAGGACAACGAACGCCCTTATTGCGCAAATACGTTAAAACACTAATCGCAATATCATCGTAAAGCGCAAACATAGCGGTACAACCATCCTCACCCGATATCAATCGATCAACTTCATGATCAAATTCTACCCCTGCATCATTCAAAACAATATCGCCATCACGGCATTTCAACCCCGCCTCCTCTATTGTCTGGCGAAACGCTTGCTGACGCATCCGAGCCATCTTCCGATCATCTTTAATCCCCAAATATCCAATTCGTTTATGGCCCAACTCAATCAAATGCTTAACCGCAATCTCAACCGCACCCGGGTCCCACCCGACATAACTGATTTCATCCAAATTACGCGGTGAATCGCCTAAAAAAACCATCGGTGTCCCACGCTCTATCACTTGCCTGTATCGTCTAAAACCATCCGCAATCGGGTTACAAATAATCCCGTCAACTCTTCGCTCAACCAACGACTTCAACAGTTCAATCTCATGCTCGCCCGAACCATGATGACACACAATCAACGGCACAGTTCGCGACTCGCCCAACACATCCACAATCCCCTGCATAATCCGGTGCGCCCAGTCTCCTCGTAAATGCGGAAACACAACACCCACCGCATGCGTTCGCTTCTGCCTCAACCCACGCGCCAAAGCATTCGGCACATAATCAACCTCACGAACATATTCCAACACCCGCTGAACCGTCGCATCTGATATCTTCCGTTCCTTCGCCTGACCATTCAAAACAAACGAAACCGTCGTCGGCGACAACCCAAGGTTTTTCGCCAAACCACTCAACGTGGTAATACGTTCCTGCTTCTTTGTCGGTGTGTCTGTACCCATGAATAACGGTCCTGAACGAACGATTTTACTACTTAATAACCAATTCTAAGCCGTATAAATCTACGTGATATGCTCTAATTCTGCTCTACGATAGGGTAATTTAAACTAAATAAAAGCATTTAGTCAAGTAAAATTCGTTTATTCAGATCAAGAATTCTTTAATCCACATCCTTTTGCTAGTCATTTCACCCAAAACCCTATACGCGATGCCCGCAAGCCGTATCGCCCCCTTGCCCATACATAATCGCATTCTTCCCCTTACGCTTCGACTCCAACGCCATCCCATCCGCTTTCTCCACCAATGCCTCGCCCGTACACCCGTCCCATGGATAGCTCGCAAGACCACCACTTACCGTTAATGTACCCTTCGACTCGTCCGCCAATTTCGGAAACTCGCATCCACACACAGCTTTCTGAAAACGTCTCGCCGCCATAATCACATCCTCCGGATGTCGGCTATTCGCTTTTCTCGGCCCGTCCGCATCCCAAAATATAACAGCAAACTCATCCCCACCTATCCGCGCAACCACATCATGCTCACGCACCACCGAATTCATCAACCTCACCGTCTCACTTAGTATCTCATCTCCAGCCGCATGGCCGTATCGATCGTTATACTTCTTAAAATCATCAATATCAAAAACCATTACCGTTACCTGTGAACGATCACTCCGCGCCCTCACCATAATCTTCTCAAGGAATCGATAAAAATACCGCCTATTCCACGCACCCGTAAGATCATCTTTCATCGCCGCCATATGCAACTGTCGTACCTGATCTTCTAATGCAAGCCAACGTGACAACCACGCGCTCCACATCGCGAGATCATCTTCACCCATCACATCCCTCGGCCCGCACAACACGCCAAACACGCGTCCCCCATATTCCACCGCAACACTACTTTCCCCTCCATTCACTTCATCGCTTGGCCCAACCAATCTCATCCCATCCATCCCAGATTGCTGTGCAATCAAACGCATCGCCATCTTCCGCAACCCGCCTTCATCATCTAAAAGAGCATCCACTAAATCCACATCACCCAACGCATCATCCGCATCAATATCTTCACTCGGATCGATGTCGTGATCAGCATTTTCATCTTGTTCTATAGGCTTAAGCTCATGAACCACAACATCAGGCTCAGTCACTTGCTGAATACTACCACCCATCAACGCTACCCTCAAAAGTTCAGTATCCAACGGCCACCCCACCATCGCATCAAATCCATTTTCAGCCGCCTCCCGCAAAACTCCTTCATCCACATCTGCAACCATGACTAATCGTGCATTAGGCGCAAGACGCTTCAACCCTCTCGCAATCGATCCCGCCGCAAGCACCAATCCACTCGCCTGACCAATCACCACATCAACCTCACGCTTCGCTAACTCACCAAGCGCCATCATGTAATTTTCACAACACGCAATCTCAACCCGATCTCCAATCTTGCTCACCGCTGAGATCAACTCCCCACCCCCCACACACAACACGCGCAATCGTCGCTCACCACGCAACATCTCGCTACGCTCAATCTCAATTTGCAACTCGTCTCGCACATGCGATGTCATGCTTCTCTCCACTCTCAATCACCACCCAACGTTTCGCTTATCCCATCCCATCCGCTACATCTACTCAACCTCAATCGGGCCAAGCAGCATATCCAACTCCTCCTCACTCACCAAAACGCCAGTATCACCGCGTTCATCCACCTTCACCTCAATCACATCATCCATCTGCTCCAACCTCACGCGATCCATCTGCTGCCCCACTCCATCTTTCCCCCCAACCATCACCTTCAAACATCCAACCCAAGGCCAATATGCTTCTATCGCTCGCACCATCTCCTGCCCATACGCCACACCATCCTTCTCGCCCACCGCCAAAACCACACCGTCAATCTCTCGCCCTGCTGCCAATACCATCACATCCGCAGCCTTATCCGCCAGCATCACCTCACCACCCCTTCGTTGCAGTCCAGCCACAATCTCACCCACATCTCGCTTCTCACCCCCATACAAAACCACAAGCCGCTTTTTCTCGTTCAAGCGACCCTCATCACCAATCAGCGGGTTATCCCTATCATTTCCCATCAGCCCCCATTCTAACCTCACAACTCCCGATAACCTACCCTACCAGCTCCTTTCACTCACTTTTCTCTCATCCTAAACCCATTCGAACCCATTTCCTCCACATAATCCGCCCACTTTAACATCGCCGCCGTACAATCGTTCTTATCCGTACAATCATCGAACTATATCCAACATTTCAAATTCACAACCAACCCTCCACATCTCCGCCTTTTCATGTCGCCTCTGACGCTTTACCCATGTAAAATGCGATCCGGAAAACGCATTCAGGTGCCGCAACCTTGCCAATCACTCGTTTCAATCAAGCAAGCACGCTTCACCACTTAAGAGATCTTTATATATGCTTCAGCTAGGTGCTTCTTCACTCTCAGCCAACGATATCACCGCCCTGCTCCTCGGCATCGCCATCCTTCTTGGCCTCGCCCGAATCCTCGGTGAGCGCGCTCGCCGTTATCGCCAACCCTCCGTATTAGGCGAAATCCTCGCAGGCATCATCCTTGGCCCAACAATCTTCGGCGCCCTCTCAACTTACCTCGTCGCCAAAGGCTTCCTTTCACACAACCTCTTCGAACTCATCTTCCCACTCGAAGGCGGTGAAAAAATCGCCCTCGACGGCTTCATCACCATCTCAGCAACCCTACTCCTATTCGTCGTCGGCCTAGAAGTCGATCTCTCCACCGTCATCCGCCAAGGCAAAGAGGCGATCGCTGTTTCACTCGCAGGCATTGTCCTCCCCTTCACCTTCGGCTTCGTCATCGCCTGGTATCTCCCCGACTTCCTCGGCGCAGGCCCCCGTGGCATAGGTGAAGATGGACAACTCCCATTCGCCATCTTCCTCGGCATCGCCATGTCGATCACCGCCCTACCCGTCATCGCAAAAATCCTGCTTGACCTCAACATCGCCAAATCCGACATGGGCATGCTCATCATTTCCTCCGCTATGCTCAACGACCTCGTCGGCTGGATCGGCTTCGCCATTGTCCTTGCCCTCCTACCCGTCACCGCCATGGTGATTCCCGACCCCGCTGCCATCCATTCTGCTACCGAAGTCGTCACCGATGCGGTCAACAACACCGGCTCATCCCAAGTCGTCACCACCATCCTCATCACACTCGTCTTCCTCGCACTCATGCTCACCCTCGGCCGACTCGCCTGCCATAAAGCACTACCCTACGTACAAGCACGTTGGTCATGGCCCGGCGGCGTTCTCTCTTTCGTCATCTGTATCTCACTCATCTGTGCCGCATTCACCGAATACCTCGGCATCCACTCCATCTTCGGCGCTTTTGTCGCAGGCGTTGCCATCGGCGACTCCACTCACCTCAGCGAACGCACACGCGATACCATCAACCAGTTCATCATGAACATCTTCTCACCCATCTTCTTCGCTTCCATTGGCCTGCGCATCAACTTCATTAGTGAGTTCAACATCTCCATCGTTTTGCTTGTTCTCGTCCTCGCAACCGTCGGCAAAGTCTCCGGCTCATACTTCGGCGCTCGCCTCGCTAAACTCGGCAAACGTGAAGCATCCGCACTCTCCTTCGGCATGGCCGCACAAGGCGCCGTCGGCATCATCCTCGGACAACTTGCCCGTGAAGCCGGACTCATCAACGACGAACTCATGGTCGCCATCGTCGTCATGGCCCTCACCACCTCACTCATCTCCGGCCCGATCATGCAGATCATTCTCCGTCTCCAACATCAACGCAAACTCATCGACTTCCTCACCGACAAACAAGTCATCATCGACCCCACTTCCACCGACATCATGCAAACCATCGGCGAACTTTCCAAACGTGCCGCCGAAATCACAAACCTCAAAGCTCACGACATCTACAAAGCCGTCCTCCAGCGTGAACGCATCATGCACACCGGCCTCCCCGGCGGACTCGCCGTACCTCACGCTCGTCTCGACAACCTTCCTAAACCATGTGTCGTCATCGCCCGTCACCGCAATGGTATCGACTTCGATGCACCCGACGGCAAACCCGCTCAAATCATTGGCCTCCTTCTCACACCAACCGATCAACCTGAAACCCAGATCGAACTCCTGTCCCTCTTCGCAAAATCATTCTCTCGCAACGAGATCCGCCAGCGCGCACTCGAAATCAAATCCCCCACCGAGTTCCTCGCTGTCCTCAACCAAGCCGCCGCCGAAGAAGCCGAAGCCACCTCACCCCACTAACTACCTCTCAGACAACCCAACTGAAGAAGTAAAAGACTGTCACGCTCACCCAGCGACAGTCTTTTTCATGCAAATAATCAGGCCTTGCAGCACCGATCCAAGAGAGTACCTCCCCCCCATTACTTAATATCCAACAAATTCCACATCCCGCACTTCCCATTCAAGTAGCCGCGACCTGACAGGTCACCGGTCTTCGAACGAGCAAATAATGCCTCCCTCAACACCCCACACATCCCACAAATCCTTGCAGACGCGCCAACATCACTACTTCATCTCGGCACATTCATCACTCATCGCAGCATCCTCACCACTAATCAACCGATAGATCTTCGCACGCACCGGCATTACCGTAATCAATAGCAGCGCAGGCATCACGACCGACGACCACCAAATAACACCCAACACAATCGCGACGAGCAGCAACAAGACAAGACTGTACCCTAAATACCGCATCATCCAGAAAGACAAACCGCGGCGAATCGGCACATCTTCAGCACAATACCGCTGCTTCTTAAATGCCGTAACCTCTCGCCGCACTCGCCGCATCTCGCCCAAACTCCCAAACGGCTGACACTCGCGCGATCGATATCCTAAACCGCCCCATAACGCCAACTCCTCCCGATACTCCCAGCTCCACATCCCCGACAAAGCTGCCGACAAAACGACATGCATCCACCCCATTTCAAACATCGCATAGCTCAACCCATATCGATAAGCCCAAACACACCACACGACCAGTAATCCAATCCCCATCACCTGCCGCCACGACCACCTCCAAAACGTTCGACACGCTATCTCTTCATTCGAATGCAATAAAAGCAACACGCGCTGCGCAACATCCCAACCATATTGATCTGATTCCACATCACCCCAATCCTCCCACTCCTCAAACCAACCCGACAGATATTCATAGCTCAGCTTAATCGACTGATCCTCAGTATTCTCAAGCAACCACTCAACCCGCTCCCCCAAAGCATCGGGCTTGATTCGGCCATCCAATCCACCATCAATGAGCCCAATCATCTCATCTCGATTTTCTCGACTAATCATCCGCTGCATCCTCCTTTACACCTCCTGAAACCTCATCAATCCACTTCCTCAAAACCGCCGCATCTTCTAAAAACTGCCCTGGATCATCCCCCTTCACAAACTCAATCATCACGCAATGATCCCCACTAACTCCCGAAATCTGCTTCAAATAACCACGCCAATCATCTTCCCGCTCAACTAATGCCTGCCGCTCAATGCCGCCACCATCTGCCCCTTTAGCCCAACTAAAAACATGTACATCTCTCAGCCAATCCGCCACACAATTCAAATCATCCATCGGATTCCTCCCCATCGCATGATCCAATGGCTGCCAATACAGGCTCACATTCTCACATCCAATGGAGGTGACTAACCGCACCGCAGCCTCACCGTGATCAGTGAGCGTTTGATTGTGAAATTCAAACGAAATACCAACCCCTACATCATTCGACAACGCCGCAATCCGTTTCCCATCTTCAATCACCCTGCCCCATTGCTCTTCACTCGCCTCCTCAGTCCCCACACTCCCCGCCCAAACTCGCACCACAGGCGCACCCAACGCAACCGCGCTTTCCAACACACGTTCAAATTGGCTCGCCTTTTGTTTACCTTCACCAACCCTGTAATAAGATCCATACGCCGCTGTACGTAGCCCCTCATCTCTCATCATCTTTCGCACTTCATCCGCAACCTTCACATCCCCCGTCGGCACATGTACATCACTACCCCATTCAATACATTTTAAACCCGCTTCTTTCACAAGCTCAACGATATCCCTCACCCCCAACTGTCTAAACGTAATTGAGACAAGCCCACCGAAAAGCATCACGACCTCCTAAGGTCATAACTCTAAAACAAGCGACATACCACAATAAAATAAACATCCACACATTCTAGTGATTAAACTGCAATACCTCACTCATATTTATCATTCCGTCCAGCCTAATGACCAAAGCATCTGCTAGCGCTAAAGATGGGGAGGATTACACCAACAGCAAATGCTTCAAAGAAAACCACATTCCTTGGCAGTCTCGGGTGAATCGTTTGTGATATGCAATATACTGCCATCAAAATAGCCTGGATTTTTGCATAATATCTGCCCTTAAGCACATTGCAGCGTATCTCCCAAGAGTCGTCCATCTTATCGATTGATAAAGTACGAATTAATGCGCGCTTTGTCGATTGTTTGCTAAACAAACAACATGTTTTGATTAAGTCGCACAATCATTCGGTGGTCCCGATTGATAACCAAAATCACCATCTGCAATTTTAACTTGCATTTTAATGATATGTTGGTGCTCTATCTCGCCATTTTTTCTAACAATATATGTTCTGTTGTAATGTCTACAGCTTTTACTTATTTCACAAAAAACATTAGGAGAGGCATTGTTATTGCAGTTGAGGGTCCATGGCCAGCCATTAATGCTTGCATTTGTATTTGAAAATATGTGTTTGAGTGTAGGCTCTGAATCACCAAAATGTACTTTGTATTCAGTATGTGTACCGCCGCCTGCCCATGTACCGCATACATTCGTATTGCTGTATAAATTATAATCCTTCTTTTTATATTCTGTATAGTCTTTATGGACCCATTCTATATACTCATAATACTCAATATATGTAGAAGGTACCATATCCTGGGTATAATCTTCTTGTATTTTCCAATAAGGTAAAGGATACATACAGCCACCTGCATGGCAACAGTTTCGACAATCATCACAGTTGTCGAAGCCGGCGTCATAGCCATCTTGGCTAATCCATAGTGGGTTAGCAGAATAGTATGATCCTTCTGAATCATGAAAAGATGAAGGTTGGGTTTGATCTAATCTGAAGCATTTCCAATCTCTTGATAAACGGTAATATTTACCATCAATCAAATCTTCGGCATCGGTACAATCTAATAGCATTTTTCTATTGCTGCAATCTGTTAATTGCCTAACACAATTACAAGTTTCACAGTCATCAAAAAATTGAAAAAATTTATTCTTAACAGAGCCCGTATCCCAGTTTTGATTTGGTCCTACTACATTAGGTAGCTGTAATATTTCTTCTGGGCTACTGAATGAAATCGGAGGCAAATCTGAAATATTATAGCAACCTCTTATTATTTCATACCCACGTGAAAAGCTGAGTCTTATGATGGAATTATAACTTGCACCTTCAATATGTTTACAGCAAAAATGTACCGGACCAGAGGTTGAATTGCATGCATCTAATTTCAAGTAACAGAAATCCTCAATGTTTATTTTTTCGCTTCCCCAAAGTATGTTCTTGGAAAACAACATGATAGCTGTGGTTGTAAGCGAAGTAGATATAAAATGTCTGCGCGTTAATGGCTCATATTTTCCAAGAGATGTAGGTGTAGATGTCGAGCTGATTTCAGGCCAATAACCAAAGGGACAAACCTCTTTAACATCTTGCGTTTTCTGCTTTAAGATACAGCCGCATGGCTTTGATTCACCTTGAGTCGTGATCGATTTAATCATAGGGCCGCATGTATACAATTCACCTGAAGCAGTGAATTGTGCGTATTCGCCGGGGCATGATCGACAAATATCAAGTCTTTTATTATAGAGTTCAGAATCGAGTCTATCCTTACGTAACACTTGTGTCTTAATTGTGCTTTTTGCGCCATGGGTTAAAGCATTAAAAGCAGTTCCAAATTTTGAGAACAGTTTTGATTTTATTTCTGCATTTTCACGTTCATTAGTACTCATTTTAGCCACCAGAAAATAGAAAAAATTAAATGTTTAAAATATTATATAATTGAATTTACTGGACAATACACCAGTTTCTTGTTTAATTGTTTATACACAGGCATATTAAAATTCTATAACTCAGCTTTTTACTATAAAGATTGATAAAATATTTCATCATTATAGTATTAGAAAATTGCTTAGATGGCACTAGTTATTAATTAGTATCTATTTCAAGTTCTTTGACCCGCTTGAGCATCGACGCATCCATCCCGCCGTACTTGCTACGCCACTTGCAAAACGTTGCTTAGCTGATCTCGTACTCACGGCAAATATCCGCCACCTTCACACCGGCTTCCTGTTGCTTAAGGATCGAAACAATCTGAGATTCACTGAACTTACTGCTCTTCATCAAAGGCTCCTTGGTTAGGGAAATCGTAACAGAGCCTCTACTTTTAAGTGAGTCAGTTTTAAGGAGGATGACATTGGCAGAAGGCGATACACTTAATTGGATGCAAGAATATTTTCATGGCTGGATTAAGTTTGAGCCAGTGGAATATCAAATCGTGGACGATGTAGACCTCACGAGGAAAACGTAAATATCTTCAGTCAGTTAGATGTCAACTCAATACTCATGTATTCCCATGCACTAGAGTAGTCTGCATGAATACCCATAGGTCTTGCCTATGAATAACAGCAGTAAAGAATCAATGAAATACTTTTGTTTTATACGATCGGCCTACTAATCAACACATGAATAACCACACAAGACGCACCAAAACTAAGGCCCATTTCAATCATTAAATTCATAACCTCGTAAAGATCACGAATCAAAGTGATGCCCTTATCACAACCAAACATGAATTTATTGTTTGATTAGCCAACCAGCACACGAAGAACCAGCAAACTAATTTGCCTCAAAAAACCGATCACTTGTTCCCCCCGGCCCGATCTGTACCTTCAACGGCTTCATACATTTCGGACATCGTCCCTCATACGCATCCCCCACCCGATTTCTATACACACGACTATACGCCCCGCAACACTTCCATTTAACCGCAATCCACTTCCGCCCCTTCATCTCAGCACCGCCACTCCCCACCTGCCCATCTACTTCCTGATTAGCAACACCCTCATTCGCGGTATCTTCCTGATCTCTCGAGCGCATACTACTCAAATCCAAGATGTAATCTTCTTCACGCATCCCGTAATTATAACCAATCAACCAGCATCACAACAGACAACCCAAGCATCATTTCCAAACAACACTAATCTCTCAACAGTCTGACTGCGAACCATACTTTTCTAGTTCCATATGGCAAAATTGCCAGAATTACTTGCACTCTCTATCTCATTTTTGAAATACCTCAAACATCACAGCCTGCAAACCGAATACACTGCGACGAGATCAAACAGGCTTCACGCCCAACAGTGCAGCACTTGCATAACGAATCCTTTGGAAGTTCGCATCAATATTTCAGTTAGCATCGCTCTATACAGATACCAACGAAGCCAATCAATACATTCGACTGTGAATGCAAAACTCGCAGCTAAAATAATCCATAGACATACCCGCATCTCAAGCCGGTGGATGATATGCAAATCACAATATTGATAACAAACAAAACGTACACACAAAACGCATCAAGATTGAGTTCTACAAATACATGACACAATAGACAAGACCGTTACACACACCGCATGGGAATGGCCTACAAAAGCGTCTAACTAAAATGAAGCCTCGCACATCGTGACCGACGCGCGAGGCTACCTAGCTGCAAATGAATCTCCCAACACCTCCCCCCCCTCTCACACTCACACTCTCTTTTCCCCCACAAATCCCTCTCCCTAAGCTTCTAAATCGTCACGTCTCATTATTTAATCGCGACAATCCTTCACAATGCACTATTAGCTATAACCCCAAGAAGGCTACACCAACAATCCATTTACTATCCAACGATCGATCAACCCATTTCAGCTTCCGCTTCAACTTCAGCAGGCGCCTCTGACTCAGGTAAAATGCCTTTTGCTTTCAAAACCAATTGCTTGATTTCATCGAATAGTTCCGGGTTTTCTTTGATAAAGTTCTTCGAATTCTCTCGGCCCTGCCCCAAACGAACCTCGCCGAAGCTAAACCACGCGCCGGATTTCTGAACCACATTCTCGGCTACAGCCAAGTCAATCAGGTCACCCGTAACACTGATGCCTTCGTTAAACATAATGTCGAACTCCGCCTGACGGAACGGCGGTGCAACTTTGTTTTTTACGACCTTAGCGCGAACACGGTTGCCGATCGGTGTATCACCATCTTTAATACTGCCTGTACGACGAATATCAATTCTAACTGATGAATAGAACTTAAGTGCACGACCACCCGGTGTCGTTTCCGGATTACCAAACATCACGCCGATCTTTTCACGGATCTGATTAATGAAGATCACCGTACAGTTCGAACGAGCAATTGCGCCAGTCAATTTACGCATTGCCTGCGACATAAGCCTTGCCTGCAAACCGACATGCGCATCGCCCATCTCGCCTTCAATTTCCGATCTCGGGATCAAAGCAGCCACAGAGTCGACAACAATGATGTCGATTGCGTTGGAACGGACGAGCATTTCAACGATTTCCAGGGCTTGCTCGCCGGTATCTGGCTGCGAAACGAGTAAATCTTCGAGGTTAACCCCAAGGCGGCGAGCCCATGATGGATCAAGTGCGTGCTCTGCGTCGATGAAGGCTGCGACGCCGCCACCTTTCTGACAGGAAGCCGCGACATGAAGGCTAAGTGTTGTTTTACCAGAGCTTTCCGGGCCGTAGACTTCGATGATACGGCCTTTGGGAATACCACGACCACCAAGGGCGAGATCGAGGCTGAGAGCGCCCGTAGGGATGCCTACAGGGAGATTGGTCGGATCGTCATCAAGCCGCATGATCGAGCCTTTACCGAAGGAGCGTTCGATCTGACCGAGGGCGCGTTCGAGGGCTTGCTCACGGCCTGCATCTTCTTTAACGATAGTACTTTGTAGATTTTTCTTACGTGCCATATCGCACTCCCAGCTAGGTTAAAAGTTCGTTGACCTGTCGTTGGTTCGTTGTTGACCTTACAGTAACTTGTGTTCGGGTTCTGTCAAGGGTGTTATCTTCTTTATTTTAAGTTTTTGTTTGGGTTAACGTACCCCAAACATTGTGATTAATGACACCCTCATGTCAGTTTGAGCTTGATCGAGCAGCGTTTTGTTTGGGTTTAAGAGTTGGTTTGTTCGGGTGCGGTGGATTTCGCTTTACCCGATTGTGGAAAAACGCTAAACCTCACATGCCGCTATTGTGCGCAGAGAATTCTATGAGAGGGGGGTGTTAACTGGCGTTAAATGCGCGCACAAACGCGCGCTTTGAAGCATAAAAATCCGGCTTTGTGCGCACAAAACCTCTGAATTAGTGATTTACCCCTAACTAAAACAGTTGAATATTGATTAAAATGATCAAAGAATAACGAACTTTACGTGATAACCGCGCGCTAACCGAATATTCCGCGCAAGTGCGAAAAGGATGAACGGCGCATTTGTGCGCATTCTAGAAGATTTTCAGTATTCAAATGGGGATTTGATTACTGATATAATCTTAGTTGGACATAGTATAGATCTACATACCACGCGTAGGTCACTGCTGGAAATACAAGGTATTTATGCGTTGTAAATCTGTTGCGATAATATTCATTTTCAATTGTACACCATATAAAATATCACTTCTTGTTACGTGTATCCTCTATCAACGATACTATGTCACTATAGCCCAATAATTTAACAGTATCTAAATAATCTCTACCTTCGTACATCGCGAATGCATTTACTTTCTTACCCAATAAATATTGAACAATCTCAATTTGATTATTAATTGCTGCAATAGGCAATAAGCCATTCACAGAAAATTCGCATTCATCGATCAAGTATTCTACTAATTCTAAATGACCGAACGTAGACACTGTGTGCAAAAAACTACGGCCTTTATGTGATGAATACGAATCTAGGGTGTAACCACTGTCAAATAATATTCTTAGAACTTCTTTTTTTGAATATTTTCGAATAACTGCTTTCTCAACTGGATCACATAAATCATCTGGAGCGAATAGCATTTTATAAAAACTTCTAGTACTGGAAGCTATCGTTTCGTAACACGAATTTAGGTAATCTAAATACATTATTGATTGATCATGCAAAGTAATACCGAATCTATTTCCCAGATCATCGAACGCAACTTCATAGCAACTTGGATTCAGTTTACTTATTTCAATCAAATCTCGATCGAGCGGTATGATTGGATAAACACCTTCATAACCATTTTGGTCGGTAAATGAACATGCCATTACAGTAGCATAATTATTATTGATTTTGGCACTTAATAACTCGTATTTTTGTGACAAAATCCTATGAAATTCGACTGTTTTATGTGGGATCATATCCATAACAAGAATCTATGTACTAGTACATTGAAAATATATCAAATCTATCCATAAACCATAGCTTTAATCATCATCTTTATCTTGTTCCGCGATTTTATCCAACCGCTGTTTCTGCTTCAGTGCCTCATATTCTACATAATGTATAATTGCACCCGCTTGAAATTCTCCTCCATGATTTAATCCCATGGAGTCATCGTATTCTAATCTGAATTCATAACCAGCCAAATCACTTGCATGCTGTACTCGGCCATCCGCAATAGCATCCGACACTCTGGCCGCTTCCATCAAAAACATCTGCTCCTTCGACCCATAATTTCTGGCCTGCGCGTTATTGGTAAGGAAGTGGGTCATTGCAACAGTAACTGTTAGCTTACCACCTGTAGCCAATGCTCCCCTAATTGTACTTGCACCACCTGTATGACCAATTGCCTGATGCAATGGCTTTGGAACTAACGATGTTGTCAAGCCATCCGCCTCGTGATGCCAAGCATAATTTTTTCGTTTAGATGCTGGAATCTCTGGATTACTAGAATCAGCATCATACTTGTCCCATGATTTTTTACTATCTATTCTCGAATTGCCTGTAAGCTCACCAGGTTCGAATTTCGCAGGTTTACCAATGCGATGGTTCGACATATCTAGAAAACCATCTTTATCAAATGTTAAATCCCTATCACCGTATTCTTTACGAAATGCAGGTGTATCACTTTTAAGTTTAGCACCTCTATCCTTGGCATTATTCAAATGCGTCCTCATTTTGATCGTTTTTCCAGCATACTGCTTGTTCCTCATTGTTAGTTTATTAATCGATTTTACCCTTGACATTGCTTTTGCCCATTGCTGCCTGCTCATGCGAGGTATTTTTCGCGCTAGTCCTAATGGATCAATATGATTAATTGGATTGTTTTGAACATAGAGATATACATTCAGTCCATCGCCATAGCCGATGAGGTCACGGGTAATGTAACGACCAAGAACTGGGTTGTAGTATCGGAAGCCGTGGTTATCTAAGCCGAGTTCAGTGTCGCGCTCCTTGGTTGTGAAAAGTCGATTGGTGATTGAAGTTGCACCAAAACCAAAGAAATTGTCGTTTGAATAATTGCTGCTAATATCATCATTGCCGAAGGCATCGAAGAGCGTGACTTTGACGGCGGTTTCATCTTGTTGCTGAAGAACAGTTGTGGTACCGACTGCGTTATAGATGAAATATCTGGTGTTAAAGACATCGCCACTGTTGTAATTAATGTTCGGGCTAAACTGGTAGAGAATGGAACCAATGCCGCCACCTTTACCGGTGCCTCGAACGAGTATGTTGGTGATCAGATTATCTATATCAACTTCTTGGACGCTAACGCCGCCATCATATCTAAACTTCGTAATCTTATGATCCATGACTTCATCGGCAGTCACATTGATCTTCTTGTAATCTTTGGCTACACGCCTTGTGCGATAATCATAGATGTAATTCCATTCATCACGGCGTTGTTCGACAACGGGCCCTGGGCCAGTTTCACCTCCGCCGATAGTTTCTGTGTATTCTTTATTGAAGGAAGTGATTCTATTATGCGCATCGTAATTGCAGCCTACGAGCATGTTGCCATCAAGGTCATGGTGATAGGTCGTAGTAATCGGGTCAATGGATTCTATATTGGAATTAATCTCCCTAGTACCCGTACGTACAGTATTCTTAAGTTGATTCAGATCATCGTATTCATAGCTGTCAATATAATTTGCTTCAACTGTGTAGCCAGTTTCCATATCCTCGTAAAATTTTGTTGGATGCTGATACCTGACCCGATTGCCTGATTTATCGTATTGATAATTATGAACTTGTGAGATTTCGTTGTTATGTTTTATTGATTCTTTAGTTAGCCAATAATGCTTATTGTAAGTGTAGTATATTTTCCTTTGAGGCATATCTTCCATGCCAACTTCATAGACCCAATTTTTCGCCTCTGAGTTATTCAGGCCAGTTTCATCAATTGTAAGTTTATTGCCTACAAGATCGTATGTGTAGTCAAATTTAAGGATAAGGTCGCCGTTAGCTTTGGCGTTAGTCATAGACGTAACGCGATTTAAGCTATCAAATACGGATGTGGTCGTACTGCCATTGGGCAATGTTCTGATTTTTTGGTTACCGGCCAGGTCGTATTGGTATTCGGTTGTGCGCAGAATACTGGAGGCCAAATGGTAGCCAGTAACAGATTTCATTAAATTTCGATTATCGTAAGTATAAAGAACTGTATCAAAACCGCCAAAGGATGAAACACCGTCATTATATGGATAAGCGACGCCTGTTTTATTACCTACGGCATCATATCTATATTCGATGTCATAACTATCACCCCCTGCATCCGCAGTTCTTGACACTGCTTCTTTACGCAAGTTATATACAGCATCATATTCATATTCGACTGTGCCTGAAATATCAGTAACTTCAAGCAGATTACCAACCTTATCATAAGTAAAGGTACGTGTTTCCTCGGGTGTACTCGTGTTTGGCTGATAGTGTTTAGACGTTACCTTTTGGCCTAGTCTGTTGTAGTCATACTCATGCTTTTTGCCTGATGGCTTGACTACACGAGTAATGTCACCTGCGGGACTATATTCAGTGATTGTTACCCGCGGCTGACCATCTTCAACAGCTGGTAATATTTCTTTGGTCTGCTTGTTGAATGCATCGTATTCGTAGGTCGTCGTCTGAGGCTTATCTGTAACTGGGTCTGTATTAAATAGATTATTGTTAAGTGTAATTGAGAGAGCATTGCCTGCATTATCGTATTCTTTTTCCGTTACGATGGATTCGTTCGAGTCAAATGCAGCAATAACTTTACGAATTCTATTGAGAGCATCGTATTCTGTTTTTGTAGTCACACCGAGTGGGTCAGTAATCTTTACAATATTCCCGTTTTGGTCATAAGCGGTAATGACTACCGGTCTTACAGACAAATTATTTTGTTGAGGATCCTGAACTAGGGGTGAATAATTTTTAACTGGCCTATAAGCTTGATCGTATTTAACAAACGATTGATTTCCTCGTGGATCTGTTGTCGAAACGACATTGCCCTTAAGATCGTAGATAGTCGTATTAACAACATCTTCTCCAGATTCATAATCAACTGGATTATCAAAATATTCAAACTGATCATCACCATTTAGATCTAATACCGTACGTATAGGGCGATTTAAATTGTCGTAGTATGTTTTGGTCTTCGCTCCTCGAGGGTTAGCTACTATAGCTTGGTTGCTCCGGGCATCGTACGTATACTTTGTAATTGGGTGATGACTAGCTAACCAATCAACGCCATGCACGGGGATGGCTGGTAATTTTGTTTCGATTAATCTCGAAGCACCATCATATTTAAATGCGGTTTCATTACCTTCAGCATCAACAATTTTTAATACATTGCCGCTATAATCATAATATTTTTTATTTACAATATCGCTCGAATCAATACCGCCTACATCAGACGGATTATTAAGTGGAGTCGAAACTGTTGTTCCAATTCCGTCACCATCTGAGTCAATAATTTCGAGCGTTTTTCTATAAAGAGCATCGTAGAATGTGTACCGTGATTTATTTATATCATTACCATTAGAATCTTTATTATAAACCATCACCTTTATTGGCTTATGCGATTTGTTGTATTCAGTTTCAACAACCGCATCATCTGATTCTGGGTTAGATTCCGACGTTGCAGACAATATATCAGCATGTAATTTTCGTTCTATGATACGCTTCGTTCTATAAGCAGTATCGTATTGCGTATCAGTTACATAGCCTCTCGTATTTATAACTCTAGTTGGGTTGAAGCCGCTTAGCGTAAATGCTCCCGAACCACTATTTCTATTATATTCATAAATTTCTGTAAAGCGTGCTGTCGTGCTCTCTGAATTAGAAACTTTGACTGATGGTAAATATGTTTTTTTCAGGCGAAGCAGTTCGTCATACTCATAATTCGTAATGTTCCCATTAGCATCCTTTTCCCACTCAAGAAGTCCTACAGGATTGTAACCATACTCAGTAACTATGTTTGGAATTTCCAACATTGTTAAGGTTGATTTTTTCACTCTTCCGAAATCATCGTATACTTTTGAGGATTCAACACCATGTTGATCACGTATCCAAATTTCATTCGAATTTAAGTCATACTTAAATCTAACTATATTAAGTATTGAATCATTTGTTTGAATAATGTTAGTTGGGTATGTTTCTGGGGCGGGATCAAAAGGATTAATATATTGAGATGGGGGATACTCAATACTTTTTATACGACTTAAATTATCGTATTCATATGTAATCTTATTTCCTAATCCATCAAATACATAGATATCACGGTCCATGATATCTGCTACACGCTTAGTGATTAAATAATTATCAAGCTGACTCGCACCTATTTGATTTCTTAAATCAGTCAACTCACTTCCTAGAATGTAAGAACTATTATCATCTAATGGACTTAGGTCTTCCGATATATTTGATAACTGAACTGTATATTCATTAAAACCAAACTCGTTCTTATAGTATTCTGTCGTTCTTCCTTCATGATCGATAATACTATTAAGAAAACCATCATCGTCATACTGAAATTCGGTTGTTGTTGCAATTGATGTCTCTGCTGCCGAAATCATCTTTTTACGATTTCCATTATCGTCTAAGATATACAGTGTTTTAATATTCTCAGGATCTATAGTTTCAATTAGCTTGTTATAAGTGACATCATAACTATATCTAGTTTTACACATAATACCGTCAGCATAGATAGTACTATCTGACGGATTGCCATAGATTTGGTATTGATTTCCCCACGCACTGTATACTTCACTGCCTTCATCAGCGGAATAGTCATCATCAGTTAATTCAATATTCGCCAGTTTATATTGTTCTTCGCCATACTCATCATTTTGCATGTTGTTTGGGTCATATCCAAACTCAACAATATTTCCCCAATTATCGGTTACCTTAATCAAATTACCATGAAGATCCTTTGCATATTCATATGCTATAGACAAAATATTTTGATCTGGGATTAGAATACTTTTCGTGTTTCTGGTCACTTTTGTCAAAGCAATGGCATGATTGAGGTCGTTATCCGTTGTAATTGCTTCTCCCTCAAATATATACTCAGTAGATACACCTCTTGTATCAGCAACGAGTGTTCTCGCATATATGTGTGAACGATCATCATCTTCAATAAAAGTAACTGGGGATCCACCATTTAAAACGCTATCAGCTGTGGTCACAGATGTAATACGAGGCTGTTCTTCAAATTGCTTGATGGGTATATATGCTAATATTATTCTGCCAGCAACCATTGGAACGGCTTGGATGTTGGTAGGTGTTTGTCTGAAAATATAATCAAAATCAGTCTCATGACCTCTTGCATCAATGATCTTTGTTGGATAGTACCAATAAACCTTATCATCAGCTTTGATAGACTCAAGACCGTCAAACTTCGTTAATAATTGCCTATCTTTTACCTGTGCTTCGTATTCGAATTGAATTTCAGGACGTACAAGCGCACCCGAAACTGGATGCTGGACTTCTGGTTTCTTTACAGAAGCTAGTATTTTTGTCGTAAAATTATTCTTCTCAATATCATCGTATTCATATAAAAATGATTGATCCTGTCCAAGCGGACCTACAATTTTCGTTAATTTTCCATCTGTATACGTAAATTCAATATTTCTTGCCTGATAATTTTCATCTAATATTTTCGATACTAATGTTGGGCTCAGTTCATCGTATTCATAGGTAATTTGATTTTCATTTCTATCAACAATTCGTGACAATCGATAGTAAATTTCTTTCAATCCAGTTTTTGTTCTAGTAAGTCCGGGCACAGTTTCAAAATACAGCTTAGTTCCGTATTTTTTTGTATAAACAAAGCCGTCTCCATCTTTTTTAAGAGTTCCTCTTAACGCAGCATTTGAAAAATTACTACGTACATCGGGATAGAAAGTAATAATATTTCCATCGTCACCTTTTATTATTGCATCAAGATTATACCTTGCAGCAGCACCCACCTCATCATAAACCATTGCGGTTTCACGTGGATCATACATATTGCGCCATGCATCTGCCCCAGTTCGCTCCCGAACAATTACTCTGGAGCCTATATTCGTACTCCATGCCTCGCCAAGAATATTTTCACCCGGCCATGGCAATTCGTCATCATCAAAACCATCTGAACCTGAGTCTACACGCGAACCAACTCTCAAAGTTCTTCGAAACTCTAAGAGCATTTCACCACCAGGCATAGGAACAGCTAAATCAGTTGTACTGAAAGTTGGCTGCAAACTAAACATGTCAATAGAAGCCATGTTTGGAGTACGATCAGATTCACCTTCACCAATTGGGCTGGGATCTGGCAGTGGAACACCATGAATATCTACACGCATATTTGACTGAAGGCTGATGCTATCACCTTGAGGTGAAATATCAGGAATATCTCGTACTTTGAATGATAGATCATCAGTCAGATTGTATTTTACTTTAGAACTAGTCTGCAGTTCCAAAAGAAACCTTTTAGATTTACGGCGTTTATTCACAGTTAATGTAAACTGTGGATATGCCCCATAGTTACCCCAATCATGTACCTCGCTTATATGAACATTAAAAGTAAAAGGAAATTCAGTAATCCGCTCACCTTTATAAAATAATGATATTTCATCATCCAGTGGTGATTCGTTATTCCCCAAATTAGAAATATTTTCAAATGGATTGCTCGCAATTCCAGTGTATTCCTGTAAATACAGTTTGAACTGAAATTCTTGAATATCATTGAGTGGTGTCCCTACACTTCCGACACCAGGTCTAAAATAATACTCATCGCCTATCGAAACACCATGCCTTTGTGCATCCAACCATTCTTTATTCTCCGCCATCTTTTCTTTCAGTCGAACTTGGCAGATTACCACAGGGCCATCATCCTCATTCGCTATCACTGAATTAACGCAGACAAGTATAAGAATATAGGTAAAGAAAAACCTGATAACTATAAAATCTAATTTGCGTGCTGCCATGACATTACCCTTGTCCGGATATATAAAACTACTTGTCGAATATTGAATTTATATATAACTAACACTTTACTTCATTTTGACTGCGATACTTGTGATGTAACATCATGTAAATCCGATACCTTATTACTCACAAGAATTATTATTGCTCACACTAAAATTTACTGTCCAAACTATATATACATCACCATCATCAAACACACCTGATAAATCCGCTCCATTACATGACGTTGAATTTGATGGATAAAATTTAAGTGGATAACTCCAGCTACCATCAAATTTAATGGTAATTGACTTTGTAAGTGTTTCGCCCCAATGCCCGCCACTATCATCGGTATTCCTTTCCCAAGGCGTAAACTGAGCATCGCCTGACCATGTCCCGCATGCTGTCATAGGCAACTCGCTAAATTCATACTTACCTTCACCTTGATTATAACTCTCATCAATTGCTTGAATTAATCCGTTAATCGTGCTCTCTTTGTCAAACTTACAATCACCAACAACACAACACATACATGCTTTGCAGTTGTCATACTCTTGACCATTTATTGTTGGTAAGCCCAAATCAGTCGTACTGTACCGCGTCCAACGATAGCATTTTCCGCCTGATGTCTTCAAGAATCTTGGCCGATGAGGCTCTGTTGTATTGTTACGATACCTCTGTAATTCACCACTAGCATCTTCGCCTGGACAAGGTATATAGATATCCCAGATATCTTCTTTTTCACAATCTTCGCAAGATGAGTAAGAACTGCCGCCGATTGGCGGTAAACCTGGATTTTCACTCACGGTATTTATTCGGCTATAGCATGTTTCACCACTTTTTATGACAGAATAATCTTCTTCCTCAGAGGGATAATGTAAACGTTGATAGTAGCTACTTCCTTCATCTGAACATTGCTTGTATATATCCCATTTTTTGCCACACTCATCGCAATTATTAAATCGTTCACCGGAAATAGTTGAATATCCAGGATCACTTGTAACACTTCCGCTTCTTTGATAACAGACACCATCCTTCTTTATTACAGACGGACCTGGGTCATCGGGAGCGTTTCGTCTTCTCTGATATGTACCACCACTTTCACCAGGACATGGTGTATAGATATCCCACGCTTCATATCCATTGCATTCATTACAGGAATCGAATCCGTTACCACCTATCCCATGAATCAATTCATCGTTTTCATCTATTTCGCCGTACTTCTTTGTTGTATTGGATAGGACAAAACAGTCACCATCAAACTGATATACATTTCCTATAACTGCACTTTCTGATCCATCACAAGGAACCCACTTCTTCTCACTTCCTTCGCAACTTTGAAGCTCCCTGAGACAACCACATGTGTCACAGTCTTCATAGTTATACAAATCACCGACATTTGCAATGACTGTTGCTTCTGCGCCAATCTGCTGCTTAGATTTTGGCTCCGCTAAACCTATCGTATAGCATCCTTGTATATCTTTGTCTTCATTTTCAATACGCAAAATCGATTCATATAGCAACCCTTCAACGTTGCTGCATTCTGTATAAATTGTTTCTTTTGATGCTAGGCATGGCGTTAACTCGACATAACAAGTTAAATCGTCGACCGTGCTATTCTCTGTTGAACTAGCCCACAACTTATTTGTCGCTAAGACGCCAATCGCTGTTCCCGCAAAAGCCTGAGATATAAAGTGCCGTCGTGTTAAGCCTTTATGATAGCTATCTATTGCTCCTGTTGTCGCAACTGGTAACGACACGATTGAATCTGGTGATGTTTCAGCGGGGTGTTCCTTCGGCCAATAGCCAAATGGACAAACCTCTTTAATATCACGCGCCTTTTGGCTGAGAATACAGCCACATGGTTTTTTGCCTCCTTTACTTATCATTGATTGCAACATATGACCACATGTCTGTACGCCACCGGCGTCATTGACTACGACATACCCGCCTGGGCAATTACGACAAACATCCAATCTTTTTAGATAGACTGACTCATCTGCGCGATCACGTCTAAGCACTTGTGTTTTTAATGTGCTTTTTACACCGTGCGTTGCACCCGAAATAGCATTATTAACTTTCGAAAGTATATTTTTATGGGAAACATATGCGTTCAAATCGGATTCGCTAAGACGTGAATTTTGCCCACTTTTCATCGATTTGCCCTTTTACAATTTCTAAATGCTGAATCGCAAATGATATGAAACAGAAATTAATTTAGATTAAATCCTAAACTATTTGTCAATTTACTGGATAGTAACTCGCACACATACATGTGTCTACTAATTAATTTTTAATGAAATTAAGAAATCATTACACGCAACAGGCTAGCCTACTAAGTGTGATGATTTCAAGAGCTTCGCATCTGAGATTTTTATGATCATATATTAAATAAGCTTGCCGATTATGACGGCAAGCTTTTGTGTTGTGCTACTAACTATAAATTAGGTTATGAACTAATTATTTACGACGACGGAGCATGGCAAGGCCGCCAAGACCGAAGAGTGCGAGGCTGGCGGGTTCAGGGACAGTGATATAGGCATCATCAATGTATATATCGCCGGAATGATTATCACCCTCTGCTGGATCTGAGAACATAAACACGAAACGAACAGTATCAGCGTTCTCCGGAGCAACTGCGGTTCCTTCGATGTCATACCAAGTATCTGAATCTAACCCTTGTGGATCGAAATTAACAGTCACCTTATCGAGCATGAATCCCATATCGGAGCTGTTATAGAATTCCATCTTTAGCTCCATGTCCCAATTGGCGGGGTTGTCATTTGGCAGATTGCCTTTGATACCAAAGGACACAGTATCACCTGCATTGATTGCGACGTCTTGAAAAATGCCGGTATGGTTGCCCCAGAGCTTGATGGACTTATCGCCGAAGGTGTAGCCTTCATCACCAAACTGCCAACCGTTCCATCCCCAGGTTTCCCAACCGGGCAATTTATTTTCGTTTAAACGCTGATAATCGCCTTCTTCGAAGCCGGGGTTTTCAAGCATATTGGCTTGAGTTACGGATGTGCAGAAAAGTGCAGCTGCTGAAAGTGCGAGTAATGTACGATACATAGGAACCTCCTTAGTGTTTCTGTCTCTCTCTTTAGATTCAAATAAGTCTCTTAGATGTGACCAGATAGTGATATCCGTCTTCATGATTTAATGATGAAGGTATTCTAGAAAACCTCGATATTAAGCTTCAATCGGTTACAGTTTGTTACACTTCTTTTTTATTAAAAACAATGTTTTTTATGATAAGAGCTACCAGAAACACGATGTAACAGGTGTATCGCTTGGTTTAATTGGATGGGCATGTATCTTTCACAGGAAAAACAAGAGCATACGGGCACAAACATTTTCGTTTGTTTTTCGATGAGAATGCAAGTATGCATTTCGAATGGGATTGGGATCGTTTGAATAACCTACAAAATAAACAAACGTTTGTTGTTGTGTTTGGCGATCAATTGGATATTCATTCGGTTGCATTACGTGATGATGGTAAGCCGGCTGGATTGGTGTGGATGGCGGAAGCGATAGAGGAAGCTGAGTATGTGTGGAGTCATCAACTCAGGCTGGCATTCTTCTTTTCGACCATGCGGCACTTTCGTGAAGAGTTGAAGCAAGCTGGTTATGAGGTCATGTATCGCGAAATAAGTGCGCGTAAGAAAAAAGGAGAAGGATATGGGCTGATGGAAATGTTGGAGATAGATTTACGAGCGAAAAAAATAAAGCGTGTAAGATGCGTAAGGCCAGGCGATTGGCGTGTATTAGATGGGTTAAGGAAATTGTGCAAACGTATGAAGATTGAGCTTGAGGTCTTGGAGGATAAGCACTTTTTAATGAGCGTAGATGCGTTTGGAGATTGGGCAAAAGGGAAAAAACAGCTTGTGATGGAAGGCTTCTATCGTGGTGTTCGCAAAAAATATGGCTATCTGATACGTGAGGATGGAAAACCTGAAGGTGGCGAATGGAATTACGATTCAGAGAATCGGGATAGCTTTGGGAAGGATGGGCCAGGGGACAAAATGAGCGATCCTAAAAAATTTAAGCTCGATCGGATCAGTGAGGATGTAGTCACAATGGTCAGACAGCGTTTTTCATGCCATCCAGGATCACTAGAGCATTTCAATTTACCTGTGACACGAAAAGACGCGGAAACATATTTAAAGGACTTCATAGCGAACAGACTCAAGCTGTTCGGTAAGTATGAGGATGCGATGTGGGAAGGCGAGGCTTTTTTGTACCATTCTCGGATTTCGTGTCTGTTGAATGTGAAATTACTAGACCCTAAGCGCGTCATAGATTTGGCGATTGAGGCATATCGTAATGGGAAGGTTGGAATCGAATCAACAGAAGGGTTCGTTCGACAGGTCGCTGGGTGGCGTGAGTTTATCAGAGGGATTTATTGGTTGAAGATGCCAGAGTATGCGAAGAGTAATGCGTTGAAATGTTCTGAAAAGACGGATGTGCCGGGCTGCTTTTGGGATGGTGAGACAGACATGAAATGTGTGGCGGATTCGATGAAGCATGTGATTGATCATGGGTATGCACACCATATACATCGGTTAATGGTGCTGGGATTGCTTGCACAGTTGGTTGGCGTGCACCCATACAAATTTCATGAATGGCATATGGGAATGTATTTGGATGCGATCGATTGGGTGTCATTGCCGAATACTTTGGGGATGAGTCAATGGGGCGATGGCGGTGTAGTGGGAACCAAGCCGTATTGTGCAAGCGGAAATTACATCAACAAGATGTCGAATTATTGCAAAGGGTGTCGGTATGATCCGAAGCTAGCTTCGGGTGAGAAGGCGTGCCCTATGACGGTGCTGTATTGGGATTTCTTGGGACGACATGAAAAGCAATTTGAAAAAAATATACGGATGAAGTTTCAGATTGCCAACCTGAAACGAAAATCTGTAAGCGATATGAAGATGATCAAAGAAGAAGCAGCGAGGGTGAAAATTGAGCTCTTACGTAAACCGGATTTGGGGTGAGAAAATCGTTGTGATATTGATGTCGCGGTGCTAAGCTCATAACGGTTTTTGAATCATATCTGTGTATACATGGGAGTTTGGGATGAAGCATATTTTCGGTCGATGGCCTTTTTACCTTATGTTGATTGTGATTGGCTTTTTTTGCTTGATTGGGATTGATCTAAGCGAAAGTTTTGGTGCGCCGGAAGTAGACGTTCATCAGGCTACTCAAGAAATGAGCGATGCGACAGATGACGTAGATCCGATGCTACTGCTGGGTGATGACATTGATCTGACAGCAGGCGATGCGGTGAGCGTGGAAGGCTGGAAGCGAGTTTGGCGGAAGATCGTTTATATTACAAAAAAGATTTGGTATACCCCCATATACGAGGTGGGTGAAAGCGACATCTCTATCCAGCATATGGTGGTTGCGCTTTTGGCGGCGGTCATCGGATTCTGGCTAAGCAAACGTGCTAGTATGATGGTCTATCACAGACTTAGAAAAATGAAACGGGTAAGCGCTACGACCGCATTGCAAGCTCAAAAATTATTGTTCTACCTGTTGGCCATTTTTGTAACACTGTTTGCATTGCAACTGATGGGGATACCAATCACACTGTTTACAGTGCTAGGCGGTGCGGTTGCGATTGGCGTTAGTTTTGGCGCACAGAATGTGATTGGCAATTTTATCTCGGGGATCATTGTCATGACCGAACGGCCAATTCGGTTAGGAGACACGATCGTGCTGGAAGGTGGGATGGAAGGATTAGTCGAGGATATTGGGCAAAGATCGACGCGAGTCAGACGGATTGATGGTGTAGACGTGATTGTGCCAAACAGTAAGTTTGTGGATCAGTCTGTAACAAATTGGACTTTGAGTGATGATGTGATTCGCAGTTGCGTATGTGTTGGGGTCGCCTATGGAAGTGATGTTGAACTAGTAAAATCGTTGCTAATGAAAGTTGTTGAGGCACATCAGCAGATCTTGGATACACACAAACCGATTGTTGTATTTGATGACTTTGGCGACAATGCGCTGATGTTCGAAGTGTATTTTTGGGCAAAGCTAAAAAGACCTATGCAGCGATTGATACTTCAGAGTGATATCAGGTTCTCGATTGATCGCGAATTTAAAGAAGCAGAGATCGTTATTGCGTATCCTCAGCGTGATGTGCATCTAAACGGCATCGGCACCGTTGATGTTCGAATGGTTAACAATGGGGCTACAAATTAATCGTCTAAGTGATATGACTAATGATCAAATTATTGACTTTGTTTTATATCGCTTAAATTATCATTTTTAGCGAAATTCTTGCTAACGACTACTGGATTGACAAAATATTGGTTAAGTGGGAATTTTTAGAGTATAGATACACGTTAATCTGTTGTTACCAAGCAATAGATGCAATACGGTAGCTACTAATTGTTCTCGATTCTTGATATCCAATCACTTCATGAGCAATTCATGAAGACATGAAGGAGCCTGTGTGATGAAAAAACTGACGGGAAGTATTTTAGGTTTAATGTTGGTCGCATTGATTATTGTGGCCGGCGTCAGCGTTACAAATGCAGCGGATGAAATGAAAGCGAAAGTCGGAGCGCAAGCCCCAGACTTTACGCTCAAAGATGTTACAACCGGCAAAGAAATCAGCCTTGATGATTACAAGGGCAAGATCGTTGTCATGACGTTCCAAAGCATAAACTGCCCTTGGGATCGATACCGTGAAGAAGGCGGTTATCAGCGAATCCTAAGCAAACTAGCCCCCGAGTACACTGACAAAGGCGTGCAGTTTATCGCGATCAACTCCAACGCAAACGAGACTGTCGAAGAAGTGGCATCCTATGCACGCGAAAGCAAAGTACCTTACCCAATCCTAAAAGATCCAGGCAATGTTGTGGCTGACGAGTATGGTGGCCGTACAACACCTCATTTTTACGTGATTGATAAAGACGGCAAGCTTGTCTACATGGGTGGATTCGAAAATGCACCGAACACACCAGAAAATTGCGGACATATGGATACGCCATATCTCGTCCCTGTGTTAAACGCAGAGATTGAAGGCAAAGAGCTGCCGTATAAAGTTACCAAGAGCAAAGGCTGTGGCATCAAGCGCGCAAGCTAATGTTTTTCTAAAGATCAATATTTGATCTATCTATATGATTGATGTGAAATCGGTCGTCCATTTTGGGCGGCCGATTATTTTATATCTTTCAACCCGGCAATTTACTGATTGAGCGATATAGCGGCGAAGAAGGCAGATCGCTGCACAAAAATGTATCAGGCATTGTGACTAGAATACGCGATGCCTCAGCATGCTTAGATCGTGATAAAAGAAAATGTATCGCATCGAGCGCAGCGTTATAACCTGAACGAGCAGCCCCCTCCATCGTCGCAGGCCAACCTGTATCAACCCAATCGCCAGCAACAAAAAGGTTTTGAATCTGTTGCTCATTCGGCGACGTTGTTGGCCTGTACTGATCTAATCCAGCATACACAGAAAACGTCGCACGTTTTTCCTTAACTGGCCGAATATGCACAATTTCTACCTGATCTGATATCGAGAAAACACGTCTAATCTCGCTTTCAACAAGTGTTCGCATCTCATTCACGGAAGCATCAACCAACTCATACGCCGCGGAAATCACACAATGCAGATGCTGCGTACTATCATCGTTCATCCCTTTGTTGAATATCCATTGGATCGGCGAATCGTTCAGAATTAGATGCGGCAGCTTCATAACCGCCTTACCATCAATTGACCGCAAATAAACATGAATACCGATGATCGGCGAAACCGTAAACTTGTCCAGATGAACAAGACGCGAATCAGCATCTTTGCATTGCTCTGAGGTCAGCTTATCCAAACGATCAAACGGTACCGTTGAAACAAATGCATCGGCTGCAAGCTGCTTCTCTGATTTACTTAACGTAATCGATTCGATCAGACCCGTACTCATCGTGTAATCCAATGATTGCACACCCATCGATAAATCCAGTGTCCCCCCTGCTCTTCGTAGCAATGCCTCAGCAGGATCATATAAATCAAGCAATGGCACAACCGAAAGCCCCATCCGCCACGCATCACGATGGTGCAAAAAGCCTTCCTGCAAAACCTGCATCGCATAGCGCGTTGAACATCGATCAAGCGATTCGTTACAAGCGGAAACAATCACCACTTCCCAATATTTCTTGATCGCAGAATCCGGCTGCTTATGTTGCTTGAGCCAATCCAAAAAAGATAACGAGTCTAATTCATTCCGCTTATCAAAACTCGTTCGAATAATCGCAGACATCGCTGATGCAATCGCAATTTTTTCTCGCATCGTCAAGCCGTTAAACCCAAGCATCGCACGTGCCAAATGTAATGGCGCCGGCAATGGATCAGCTTTCATCACGTCAACCGACAACTCACCATCCAACTCAGTTTTTTTACTATTCGCAAAATAGAGTTGATCATGCCACTCAATCTTATCGTAGACCCCCAACCGTTTATATAGATCAATCAGGTTCGTACAACATCCCATCAGAACATGCTGGCAATTATCCAATGGATCTTTAGTTTTGGGGTCCAGAAAAGATGTTGCCCGCCCGCCGAGCTTCGTGCGTGTTTCAACCAACGTTACCGGGACATGCCACTCTGCAAGCCGAACTGCCGCCGCAATACCCGCGACACCCCCTCCGATGATCGCAACACGTTGATCGGCAAATAAATCCTTCGGTAATTTTTCGGGTATACATTCACTCATACAAATATCACTGACTGCCAAACCATTATCTTGCCTAATCAACGATTAGTAGCGACGTTTTAGCTTTGCCGCAAGCATAATCCGCAGTTTAGCCGGCGTCGACAACCGTACCCGCTCATGCATCACCCGTCTGGGGTCAGCCGCAATCTGATCCAAAAGACCACGATAAATTCGCATCATCGCCCAACACGTTCCTCGACAATTTGGCGTCAATCGCTGCTCAAGCGTGCGTGATTTTTCATAATAATCATACGCACGATCAATCTGAAACTTCATGAACCGGTCATAAGCTTCATTCACACGCAGCCCCAACAAATCGTCCTCAGCATACCCATACGAAGCCAACTCATCTAACGGTAAATAGATCCGATCTCGCTCAGCATCCTCTGCAATATCCCGCAGAATATTCGTCAACTGCAAAGCAATCCCGCGATACTCCGCCAACATTAAATTCTCCGTCATATCAGTACCCGGGAGAAATCCCCAAATCGCCGTACACGTTAGTCCAACGGTCGAAGCAACGTTGTAGCAATACTGATAAAGCGCATCGAAATTCGAGTAACGATGCTGCCGCAAATCTGCAATCTGTCCATCTAACATGTGGTGTAGATGGGCCGGATCAATCGGATACGTCTGCATGACATACCGAAACGCTTCCCATGATAAATCTTCTGGAAGATCGTCAAGCGGATGATCGATTACATTCTGCATCTGTGATCGGAATTGATTGATGCGTTCACGCCGAATCTCCGGGCTGGCTTCAATCTCAGCCACACCTTCTTCCATTTGACCACGACCATCCAATGGCTCGTCAGCCAAATCATCACACTCACGCATAAAAGCATAGATCGTATAAAGAGCTGAGCGTTTCGGCTCCGGCGTTAACTTCATCCCGTAATAAAAGTTCTTAGCCCGGTTCTTCGAAACCTCATGACAATGCGTAAACGAAGCTTCGATCTTCGCATTGACTGGCTGAATAGATTGTGTGGGGGATTCAGGCATAGATTTTTCTAAAGCGGCTTCTGTATTTCGTTACGTTTTCATTGACCATCAAACCGGATGCCGCAGTAGTTTGGCCATCACGTCACAGGGTAATCTAATATTGCATGAGTCTTTCACTCATTAATGTCAGATTGACGTCTGAGGCGTCGCAAACGGCGTCAATATCTTGCCTACAAATGCACGCATCATCAATGACATTTTAGCAGGTTTCGATAACGACGGCCTTCTCGTCAGCGTGTCATAACCGTTCCGCTCAATCATCCGCAAAATCGACTCGCCACCCATTGAAAACAGCTTAATATCCAACCGCACATCCGGCGCAATCAATGGCAACAACTCCGCACCTTGTTCAAACAACGGCCACGTCTTCTGCACCAATTCGCGCACCGTCTTTTCCGCCGGCCCACGCAACGCTGAAAGCGCAACCGTAGTCGTCGGACAAGCCGCACAACTGTTTGGATTCTTATGTGCATGATCATGCAAGATTGCCGAAACAAGACTCTCAACAGACAGATCATGCTTCGACGCAATATCAGACGGGATATAGACCCGATCACGCTCAATAATGTCCCTGCGAATATCCTGCCAAAAATTCGCTAATTGCAATGCCGTACATGTCGAATCAGACAACTGTTGGCGATACGCATCACGATAGCCGCACATATACAGCACTAAGTGCCCAACCGGATTCGCTGATCGTGTGCAGTAATCCACCACCTGCGCCCAGTTGTCATACCGGGTCACACGCTGGTCCTGCTTGAACGCATCAATCAAATCACGGAACGGCTTCTTCGGAATATCATGCTTCTCGATCGTCGGCGACAGGGCCACAAAAACCGGGTGACGTGGCCGCCCCGCATAACAAGCATCCAATTCCTGCTCAAACCACTCCAGCAATTCAAGCGATCGCTCCTGATCCCCAATCTCATCCCCCAAATCATCAGCCCATCGGCAAAATGCATACACATTTGAAAAATCCGCACGCAGCCGCTTCGGCAAGAACCACGACACAACCGTGAAATTCTCATAATGCGATAGCGTCAACGAGCGCGTATACGCCGTTGCTTCCTCAAGCGTCAATATGTGGCCATTCAGACGCTCCGGGCCGTATTGTTTCAGTTGGTCATGAATCGAGAAGTTCATATTGCTCGCTAGCTTCTTGGCTGGCGTCAGAGTGGAGCGAACGATGCCCTCCCCTGCTGCCCTGACACGCTTATGATATTTGATACACCGCTCTTTGGGAAAGGTTTACAGCAATTGTGGAATCCATAACACCCGTATTAGGGGTTATGCCTTACTAATAAACAGCACACATCCGGTGCGTAACTTATGCCCAGACAAATAAGTTAGCCTCCGTCCGGATAACTCGACGTCCGCCCAATGTTATTCAACGTTTTTGACGATTAGCCGATTAAGACATCTGTGACGACTGTCGATATAACCAATGCGGACGCGGTTCGTAAGTTAGTTATTCAGTTCACGATACGGTGTCGTGTCAATTAATCTCGCAGCTGGAGGAGAGACAATGCATTTCGGTCGCTACGCCAACTCCTGGCTGCGTAAAGCATCTCAGAAAGACCCCAATCAAATGCTCATCGGACTGGACGCAAGAACGATCTTCGCACCCGAGCAACGCGGCATCGCCCGTAGCCTCGTCCAGATGTATCGTCATCTCGCTCAGATCCGTCCCAATTGGCACGTCATCGCCTATCACCGCGAAGACAGCCCCTTACTCCCAGACAACATCCCCGCCGATTGGCTCGACACCCGCTTCATCGAAATGCCTGGCGATCGCTTCGATGCATGGATGAAAATGCGTCTACCCCTCGCAGCCGTCCAGGATCACGTCGACGTACTCCACTGTCCCGCCAACATATGCCCCAAATGGATGCCCGTCCCCACCGTCGTGACCATACACGACCTCATCCCCATCGACATGCCCCACGGCCAGCAGCCCGGACTCATCAAACGCTTCGATCAATCCGTCAAACACGCATGTCAACGCGCCGACGCCATCACCTGTCCCAGCAACTACACCCGTGATCGCCTCATCGCCGATTATCACGCCAATCCTGATCTCATCACCACCACGCATTGGTCTGTCACCACCGATTCAACACCAATCTCCAATCAAGCTCAAATCAAAGACAAGTTCGGCATCGCCAGCCCCAACACGATCCTTCACTTCGGCGCAGGTGAAGTCCGCAAAAATACACGCCGCCTGATCAAAAGTTGGTCCATGCTCCCATACAACCTCCAGGAGCAATGGCAACTCATCGTCGTCGGCCTCGATTTCCAAACACTCTACGAACTCAAACGCTACGCCTCCTCACTCAATCTCGGCAATTCAGTTCTCCTCTACGATTTCATCGACGCCAACGACCTTACCAGCCTCATGCACGCGTCCGACGTCCTCGCCTACCCCAGCCTCTCCGAAGGCTTCGGCCTCCCCATACTCGAAGCTTTCGCCGCCAACACCGCCGTCATCACAAGCGACCGTACATGCCTCCCCGAAATCGCCTCTGATGCCGCCGCTTTCGTTGACCCAACCGATGCACAGCAGATGACCCAAACTCTGAACGCTGTCATGAGCAACACCAAACTTCGCAATCAACTTATCGCCAAAGGCAATGAACGCCTCGCCGATTTCTCCTGGCAGCAATGCGCCGAACGTTTCGCTCAAACCATCGAAACAATCGCCAGATCACAAGACCAAAATATCGCAGCCTGACCCATTACCCAATACACAAATATCAACTATGCATCAGTTAGAACTCAACAAACATCTCAACAACCAGACCGCCGACGTTCTATTCCTCGCAGAACGCCCCATGTGGCCGCTCGATCAGGGTTTCCGCGTCCACGGCTGCAACATGCTCAAATCCCTGCACCAACTCGGCATCTCTGCCAAAGTCGCTTCTGCCGAACCTACCACCGATGCGCCCGATTGGCTCAACGACCTAATCATCGATTGGCCCAATGCAACACCTCATGACATCCAACTCTTCCACGAAGGCTGGTCAGGCCCCCTCTCCAAACTCCGCCACAAAGCCGCCAGTCATCAAGGTATCGACATCCACCGACTCGCCGGCGCTATCAGCCTAATCAAACGTTGCAAACCTAAAACAGTCATCGCCGTCGGCCTCCACGGCCCTGTCCTCCTCAAAGGCCTTCAACAAGCTTTTCCCCGCGTCAAAATGATCTGGTACGCCGCAGACGAACCCATCACCTTCCACCTCTCCTGCCTCAAACAAGAACCCATCAAAGATTGGCCACCTCGCTTCTGGAACATCCTCACCTTCGCCGCTATCGAACGCCTCTTCGCACGTGGCCTCGACGGCGCCATCGGTGTCAGCCCACTCGACTCCAAACGCCTCAAGCGCATCGCCGCCGTCAAATCTATCCATACCATCCGTAACGGCGTTGACCTCGAATACTTCTCTCCAAAATCCAATCTCCCCGACGACCACTCCGTCGTCTTCTGGGGCCGCATGGATTTCGAACCCAATATCGACGCTGTCACATGGTTCGCCAAAAATGCTTGGCCACAACTCGTCAAACGCTCACCAAACGCCGTCTTCAACATCGTCGGCAAAAACCCAACACCCGCCATCCAAGCCCTCACTCAAATCCCAGGCATCAACGTCCTCGGAGCCGTCCCCGACATCCGTACCCATGCCCAGAATGCCACCGTCGCCATTCTTCCCATGCGTTGCGGTGCCGGCATCAAAAACAAGCTCCTCGAATCCGCCGCAATGGGTATCCCAACCATCGCCTCTCCTAAGGCTATTCATGGGTTAGACATTAGCTGCCTCGAAAAACCATTCCACATCGCACACAACCCCGACCTCTGGGCCGATCACGTCTGGCATCTCTGGCATGACACCACCTACCGTCAGCAACTCAGCCAGCGTTCACGCCAATGGGTCACCGCAAAACACAATTGGCAAGACGCCGCACGGGAACTTATCCGATACATCAACACCATGTTCCCACTCGACCAACGCCTACTCACCAGCTCACCTGACCAAATCACGCAACATAACAAACGTTCTAACAAAGCTGCCTAACCACACATCATTCAACCGCCACTCGAAAGAGGTTCATCATGGCTTGGACAAGTATGCACTTCGCAACTGGTATGGCTGGCTCCGCACTCCTCACCTCCACCGCTTGCCTTCTTTTCAAACGCTCGCCCAAGTACCTCCCCCTCATCATCACCGCAGGTGGGCTCTTTGCCATCACGCCCGACCTCCCACGCATCTGGCGCGAAGACTTCCCATCCCTCCCACTCGCATCAATCCTTGGCGAAAAATCACTCGAACAATCGCTGCACAACATCGGCGACCTCTTCTTCCTACACGCCACCCTCGACCGTCAACCCCACGAATACGCTCTTCACGGCCTCGCCCTCATCGTCATCCTTTACCTCGCAGCTTCTATCGTCTCACTCCTCGCACATAGGCATGAGCGCAACAAACTCTGCAAACAAATCCAAAAACTCGAACACCATTCAGCACATATCCATAACCAATTCGCAAAACCCGATAATCGCACCTCTTCAGCCACCAATAACCGCTGATATTTATCCCAAATTAACGCACTCGTCCTCTTCTCATTTTTCTTAAGCAGAACCCGAAAGTTCACTACATAAAAAGTCACAAAAGCGCCGATACAATAAAGACTGAAACGTGTGAATACCTCAGTTCGATTCTCTCTCATGGCGTGTGTATCGTATTCACAACTACCGGGGCCGTTGCTTCCTGCTTTTTGTTTGGACTCCTGAACTTCCAGCGGTTGATGGCCGAAATATGGGATACCGATTTCCTGTTTTTTTATTTCACAACAACAGTGAAATATCGGTTCCCGGATATCTTTCTAGTTTTACTTGGTAAGCAGCTATGCAGGCACAAACCGATGATGCCGCTCACGCTCGGGACGTGATCGTCGCATCACATGCAATTAACCTGAAGGGTGTGGGTATGCAACGCAATCAAGGCGAAACATGGGACTTCCAAGTTCACTGCCATGAACCCGTCGACCAGATCTTCCTGGTCAGCGAAACAGCCGATGGCACCTCCGCATGGATCCCAATGGTCTTCGAAAGCCGTGGCCTATGGTCCATCCGAATGCACCTCGCCGCAGGCTGGTACCGTTTTAAATACTACACCGCCTCAGGCAGTACCTATTTTAATTGTGGATCCTATGGACTAATACGTACCCTCATTTCAGACCGCGACCACGACGTCACGATCGAACCATTCTCCAACGCCGCCTCCGCTTAACAATTCGTCCATTTTAATCTTAAAAAAGACTGGCCTCGGGTTGGGGCCGGTCTTTTTCTATAGCCACACAATCCTATAAAATAAACCAATCCATATCATGCGATGGGCGCAAAATAAAAACGCCAGCCAAAACTGACGTCTTATAATAATTATCTAACTAACCATTAGTTACCCAACAAGCCATCCAGCCCCGGTATATTCATTCCGCCGGTCATTTCTGACATCTGCTCACGGATCTGCTCTTGAGCCTTCACAATCGCCGCATTCGTCGCCGACACGATCAACTCCTCAATCATTTCCTTATCCGCCTCCGACCCCTCGCCCGCAAGCGTTGCGACCATCGACGGATCAATCTGAATCCGCTTCATTTCAAACTTGCCATTCACCGTAACGCGCACCGCACCTGCACCCGCCTCAGCATCCACCTCCACCCGAGCAAGCTCAGCCTGCATCTGCTCAAATTTTTCCTTCATATCCCCCATGTTGCCCATCATGCCTGCAAGATTTTTTAAGTTCTTCAATTGATCAAACATAGTATTTTGACTTATCTCAAAGGGTTTTTCGTTATCGGCCGCACACCTGCGTTTCTCCGCCGACCTCCAATTATATCGCTCATCAACCATCCATCCCAACACACCCAAATATCAAGCGTCTTCACCTTCCGAAAGCGATTCAACCTCACCCGCATCAGAATCCCCCGCCTCCGGCATCGACCCCTCCGTCGGCAGAGCAACCACCTCATCCGACAACCCCACCATGATCGCATCCGGGAACACCTCCAGCACCTTCCTCACCAAAGGCAAGTCCAACGCATCCTGCCGATCATTCTGCGACATCTGTCGCGGCCGCCCACCACCTGCACCCGCACCACCACGTTCACTCCTACCTGCCACATCAGCTGGACGTATCGACGTATCAACCTTCAGCGTCACCCGCCTACCGATATAACGCTCCATCTCTGCCGCCAAAGCCTTCATACGATCAGGCGTATTGACAATCCGTAAAATGCCAACTTCACCCGTCACTAGCGCCAACACACCTGTCGTTTCATCCAAAGACACTAACTCAAAAAATTTCAACCACGCAAACGTCGGCTTCGCCCCTAGAT
Source organism: Poriferisphaera corsica (assembly GCF_007747445.1). Taxonomy (NCBI): domain Bacteria; kingdom Pseudomonadati; phylum Planctomycetota; class Phycisphaerae; order Phycisphaerales; family Phycisphaeraceae; genus Poriferisphaera; species Poriferisphaera corsica. The sequence goes on along the minus strand of NZ_CP036425.1, from coordinate 1,789,532 downwards.
CTGCCTTACATCGCTTCCAAGCAACCGCCGCATCTGATGTCGGCTCAACCGCACGCTTTTCGCCATGTGGCCCACTGCCCGGCACGCTCACATCACCGCCCTTTTGAAGCGGTTGATTAGATGCTTGCTGGCCACCACTCATCTGGCCACTCACACGCGGCTGCATCGCCGTCGGCTGAACACCTCTTCCCCCTTGTACTCCCTGCCCCGCCGCCATCGCTGGACGCGCACCAACACCAGCAGGAGCAGACGAAACGGTTCCGCCAGCTTGACCACCAGCAATCGCTGCAGCCTTAGGAATTATGTTTTTTTTTTGGGCAGGTGAACCACCTGCAAGAAGCGATGAAATATCCGCGTATTTTTCAGCCAGCGCAAGCCGCACCATCGTCGCGTCAAACAGCGCCCGAGGGTTCGCGGTCTGTTTTGTCATCCGCTGCAAGTTCTCACACAACGAAATCATGTATGTAATCGCAGGCGCATCAAACTTTTTCGCTTGCTCTGCCGCTTCCTGTTTCGCTTCATCTGAAAGCTCAACCAGATCCGAATCAGCACCACAAGCCGCAATCAGCATCAACTGCCTGAACCGTTCAATCAGAACATCAATAAATTGTTCCTGCGAAATCCCTGTCGTCAGAACCGCATTTGCGGATTCAAGCGTCCCCTTCAGATCACCCCCAGCAATCGCATCCACCAACTTCGCGACAAGCTCACTCGCAGGCAAACCAAACATCTCTTCTAACGTCTGATTAGTCAGCGGCGACTGCCCCGTTGCGATCAACCGATCAAGCAACGATAACGCGTCACGCATCGACCCATTACCCAGCCTCGCAATCTGCCAAACAACCACATCCTCCGCCTCGATCTTTTCACCAGCCAGAACATTCGTTAAGTGATCTGCAATCTGACCCGTTGGGATATTGCGAAAATCAAACCGCTGACATCGCGACTGGATCGTCGGCGGAACCTTATGCTGTTCCGTCGTACACAAAATAAATTTCACATGCTCAGGCGGCTCCTCCATCGTCTTGAGCAGCGCATTAAACGCTTCACGCGTCAGCATGTGAACTTCGTCAATAATATAAACTTTGTAATTCGCATTCCCCGTCGGCGCGAGCCCCGCATTGGCGATCAACTGTCGCGCTTCGTCAACACCACGATTCGACGCACCGTCGATCTCGATCACGTTCAGGTCTTCACCCCGCATGATCGCGTTCGCCATCCGCTCCTGAACCTCAAGCTCCGGATACTCAAGACTGTCCTGTTTCGGGGCGTCTTCAATCGTATCGGGTGCGTTCAAAGCACGGGCGAAAATACGGGCCATCGAGGTCTTGCCGACCCCGCGCGTCCCACAGAACAGATATGCATGTGCCACCCGACCGTGCGAAATCGCATTTTTCAGGGTCGTCGCAATAGGTTGCTGTCCCACGACCTGGTCGAAGGACTGCGAACGATATCGTCTTGCGAGTACTGTGTAACCCATAATAAGAATGATGATAGTGAAATCGGCGGCTCATGTTGCATGAAAAAACGCCGCGTGGATAAGTGGCCAGAACACCAACGGCACCGGGCTGAAACCACTTAGGGCTGCTCCGATCAAGGCCTGACCCGGTTCGTGAGCCAACCCGTGCATTGGGTCCGGCCACATATCCTCACGGCGATCCGTGAAAACAGCTTGGGGCCGTTTACAGACCCGCATCATAGCCCGAAATCAGCGATATCTCAAATAATCAGCCTCTCTCCCCAACCCGTGCATAAGTGCGTCTTTCGTGACTCAACCGCTCACAAGTGCGTATTTGTCTTGGCTTTGCGAGCTTTTCAGTTTATTCTCATAGCATACATACTGCGCTGATCTGTACCTGTATTCAGATTGTCCGTACAGATCGGCCACTGATTTATTTTTTGTTTTATTATCCGACAATCTGGAGCTACCGAGATGATTCTCTTAATCATGCGAGGTGCACTGCTGCTGCTGGCCATGGCTGTGGCAAGTTTGTACCTGCTGTCTAATCAATGGGCAGCGAATGTGGATGATGTGAAATTCATCATCATCCTTTCGGCCGTCATAGGCTTAATGCTGGCGATCATCGGCATTGACGCAGGTATCAAAGACAAGAAGCTTTCACAGGTTTCCGGCATCTTTCTTGGCTTAATAGGCGGTCTACTGGCAACTTACGCGCTTTCATTCGTCATCAACCTCTTTGGCATCATTTACGAGCCGTCACCGGATGTCGTAAGGCCGATTATCAAAGAGAACAGCATTGCATATCAAACACTGACCGATGAAGAACAGATCGACTTAAAAAATCAATGGCTCGAGTACGATAAGGAATTTGAAGCCAACCGCGTGTTTTGGAATATGCTCGAAGGCGTTAAGGTGCTTTCGGGCCTGGTTTGCGTTTACTTAGGCATATCGCTGGTTTTACAGACGAAAGACGATTTCCGGTTTGTGATTCCGTATGTTGAATTTACGAAACAAATACGCGGACAGAAGCCCATTGTCGTCGACAGCTCGGTGATTATTGATGGCCGCATTCTGGACATCATCGAAACGAAAATCGTGCAGGGAACACTGGTGGTACCGAAGTTCATCCTGAATGAACTGCAAACCATTGCAGACTCGCATGATAAACTGAAGCGTGCTCGAGGCAGGCGCGGCCTGGATGTATTAAAGAAAATGCAAAACAGCCAAACCATCGAGGTTCATATCGAAGACCGCGATATCGAAGGCAGAACGGTCGATCAGAAGTTGCTGGCATTGACGGCTGACATGCAGGGGCGTGTCATGACGAATGACTTTAACCTCAATAAGGTCGCTCAGTTACGTGGTGTTGAAGTGATCAATATTAATGACTTGTCCAAGGCAATGCGGCCAGTGGTTCTGCCTGGCGAGAAACTGCACGTGAAAATTGCCAAGCAGGGTGAAGGCCAAGAACAGGGTGTAGGGTATCTGGACGACGGGACGATGGTTGTCGTTGAATCTGGCAAGAATCACGTTGGGGAGGAATGCAATGTGATTGTGACCAGCACGTTACAGACCTCGGCGGGGCGTATGATTTTTAGCCGTTTTGCGACGGTTGATGATGAAGAGGTTACTGAGAAGCTTGCTGATGAGGTGCTTGGTACTAACGAGGGGAATAAGACGAAAAAGCATCCCAAGAAGCGCGTGTAGTCAATCGATTTTCCTAGTGATCAGTTTTGTTTGTACGCCAATTTCGCTGATTTAACAGGTGTTAACCAGCTGATTTTGCGCGCACAAAAACGATGTTTTCCACTGGATCCTGCGCGTTTGTGCGCACAATAAAACAGAATCAGTGATTTACCCTAAGTTGCAATAAGCTCAAAACAAAGAGAAATGCTCAAACAATCACAGGCTTTGCGTGATAAACGCGCGCTAACTGAATTTTCCTCATGACTGCGAATTGAGTGAAATGCGTGTTTGTGCGCAATCTAAAAGATTTTCAATCTCAATATCTATCTGTTTAAATGAAACCGATGGGGGGGGCAATAAAAAACAACAATTAAAAACCCTAATCGTCGATTAGGGTTTTTGGAAATTTATTGTTGCAAAAATATTGAGCGTCCAGACAAAAAGTACGCTGCCAATCCATGTCTTAAAAATTGATCCTCTTACTGCGATAATTACCGCGATGAGGTTTTACGTTTTACAAGAACAAATGTTGTTGCGACGGCTAACGTGAGAAACGTGGTTGGCTCAGGGATGACGATATGGTCGATCCACACTGCGCCGCCTTCATTATTAGGTTGAAGGAAATTAAAGCCAACCTCCATGCTGACTGCGTCCTCAGGTGCGGTGGCGGTGATCCATTGTTCGAGCCATTGGTCTTCAACCATACCGTTTTCTGCAATTTTGACCCATTTTTCGCCTACCTTTTGATCGTAACGGTCATAGAAATTGATGAACATACCGACATAGTTTTGGGTGTTATTGATGGTGTCGTCGGCATTCGTTCGTACGCGAGCGGAGAGCGTGACTGTTTCGTTGGGAGTGATGTCGATCAAGTTTTGTGTGACGTGTGTATTGCTGTAGCCAAAGAGTTTAAGAGCGGCGCCGCCCTCGCCTTCAAAGGCAATGCTTTGAGGATTGGTGTTTGTATTATGGGTTTGAATATAGGCGTTGCCGCTAAGATTCCAACCGTTTGCATCCTCTTCAAATGCTGCGTTAAGTAAAGCGTGAGTTTGCGGGGCTGATTTTTGATACATGCGAACGTAATCGATTGCGAATGTTTGCGGAAATTGTGTTGAATTGTCGGGATTACCATCAAACCAACCCCCAACAGCTGTGTTGAGGATGAGATTCATGGGTGTATTTGAGATTGGGGCCATGGACGAGTTGACGGTATAGACGTGATTGTTGTCAACGTAGTAGCGGATCTCGTTGGGTTCCCATTCAGCGGCAAAGGTGTGAAATTCATCTGGCCAAGGTGTGCTGCCCCATGTTTCGTTTGAGACGTACTGCCTTTGGTCGTAGTTAGCGCCCCAGTGATAGGCTTGGGTCACACGGAAAGGCTGCGAGCCCCCGGCTTCCATGATGTCGATCTCGCCGCCTGAAGGCCAAGGTGTGCTGGCGGGGAGTAGCCAAATGGCGGGCCAAATGCCTTTTGTAGATGGTAGTTTGGCTCGCACTTCGAAGCGGCCGAATTTTTGGGTGTACTTGGTTTGGACGCGACCTGAGATATAAGGGTGCGGATAACCGGCTACAGAAATGTTTTCTGATTTGATCAAGAGTTGGCCCGTGGAAACGGAGACTTGGCGCGGGAGATAGTATTGGAGTTCGTTGTTATTCCAGTAGCCACGGTTTTCAACGTGCCATTGATTGGTGTTGATCGCGGAGCCTGTGAATTCATCAGACCATGTGAGTTCCCAGTTTGCCTGTGCTGTGGTGGACACGGTTATAAACCCTGCAAAAATTAATACTAGCGTAAGTATTGATTGTTTCACTATTAACATTGAGTCTCACCTCCGATAAAGCTGTATCGATATATTGTTCGTTATGTTTTAGATTGCTTATTTCAAAGCTTTCACTAAAAGTGGGATATTACCAACGGCTCCGTTTCCTTGGCCATCGCGGATGTAAACAAAAAGTCGGTAGGGGCGTTGCGCATGAGGCATTTTGATGCGTACTATTGTGTCAGAGATGCGCTCGGGTTTGATTGTGTGGATTGCATTTAATTGTTCGTAATCACCACCATCTTTAGTTTTGCCGTCTGCTGCACGGAGAATCCATTCAATCTGAAGCGGGTCGTCGTCAGGATCGTGTGCTTTGAGTAAGACGGTGATGTATTGGTTTGGTTTAGCAATGTCTTCGCCCAAAAGTTTGAGTTTCGTGATTTTGGGGCATTTGTTTTTTGGAGGCTTGCCTGACCAGAGCTGCGTCATGGTGTCAACTGGTGCGAGTCTTGTGCCATCGGGTAAGAACATGCCGACCCAGGTGGCGGTTGTTTGTTGTTTTTCGCCCCATTTGAAAGCGTAAGAACCTAGTGTGAGGTCAGGATTGCTCAAAACGGTGTTCTTGTAGCCGTTGTAGTAGTCGTGGGCTTTTTGAGTACTGGTGTCTTCTATGGGAGCGTCCCATGATGTTTTTTTTGATTCCTTATCTCTGGGGCCGGCATATTCGGTGATGATGACGGGGCGTGTGCCACCGGCTTTGCGGTAACGGTTGAGTACCGTGTTGACACCGCCGTAGGTATTGATGCCGATGATGTCGATATCTGGGCAGTATTTATTGAGTGCATTGATTTTCGAGCCGTTCTTACCGAGTTCGGCGATGACAGTCATGGTGGGGTGGTTGGGGTCGAGTTGCTTGACGCGTTTTGCGATGTCATTAACGGCTTTGTAAACATCTGGGTTGTTATTTTTCCACTCCATTTCGTTGCCGAGCCCCCAGATGAGTAATGCGGGGTGATCTTTATATTTCAGGACAGCATTTTCAACTTTATCGATCTGTTTTTTGACTTTATCAGGATCGCTGTAATCGAATCCGTGCCGTTCGTGTCCGAGCCATATACCGAAGGTGACGGTGATATTTTTTGCGAATGCATCATCAAGGATGTTTTGCGTATTGTCATTAACACCCCATGTTCGGATGGAGTTGCCGCCAGCTTGAATGACTTGCTCAAGGTATACCTGGCCACCAGCGCCTTTGATACGGTATGGTTTTCCGTTGTGAATGAGTGACCAAAACTTACCGTTTTTCTCGAGCTTCGTGCTGCTTGGTTCTGCATTCAGAGTGACATTAAGGAGTAAAGTAAGGAGTAAAGATGCAACAACACTTATGGTTCTGGCGAATCGAAACATGCGTAGTATCCCAGTATAGTTATATAAACTTCACCTTGTTTTTATATCAATAATGGCACTATGTTTTTATTTTCATCATTGATTTGATGTGAAGTCTTATCATACCAAGTAACCCATTATTTATGATGAGGGACGCCTTACTCGTATTTAATATCATCCAGGTAGAAGGTTATTGGGGCGCCTTGCCCGGCAAGAACCCAGTAGAATCCGGTCTTGATGCGCGAGAGGTCTTTACCTGTGAGATCGGTTGAATATTGCATCCATTGATCCGTGAGTGTGTATTCTGATTCGAAAGAGGCGGTGTCATGATATGTTTTATCCATACCGAGGAGGCCGAAGCCGAACTTGATTTTTTCACCACCTTTGGCACCTCGTGCATACCATGTCAGTTTTTTAGCGCCGGTCAGGCTATAGCCGCCGGGCTTGTCTCCCCAGTCGTTGTACGGGTGCTGCCATACCACACCAGCCCATTGCCCTGGGTCGTTGTATTTGATTTCAATGCAAGTGGCGCCAGAATTTTGATTTTGGTTTGAAGCTTCATTCATTTGGACTTGTGAATGATTGCCCATATAGCCAGATGGTTGGTATGGCATGTCGGGTTGCGTGTCCGTGTAGATACGGAAAGGAATGGGTGCTGGCTGAGTCTCATTCATTGCTTGCTGGACTCTGACAAAGATCGGGATATTGCCAACAGCACCGTTACCTTTATTGTCACGGACATAGGCGAAGAGGCGGTATGGGCCTTGTTTTTCAGGCATTTTGATGCGAACACTTTTATCAGTTGAGGTTTCAATGACGTCGTTGAATGCGGTGTTGCGTTCTTCAGCGTCACCACCCCAGCCGGTTTTGCCGTCGGCAGCTCTGAGTATCCACTGAATATCAAGTGGGTCGTTATCTGGATCAATTGCATTGAGTTCAGCAGAGATGTAATCGTTAGGCTCAACGATATGGTCGCTGGTGATTTTGAGTTCAATGATTTCGGGGCAAGCGTTGGTAGGAGGCTTGCCTGTCCAAAGTTTGGTCATGGTGTCGACGGCAGCAAGACGTGTGCCATCGGGGAGGAACATGCCATACCACGTTGCAGTTGTTTCTTGTTTTTGCCCCCAGAGAAAAGCATATGAGCCAAGAGTAGTCTCTGGGTGATTGAGGACGGCGTTTGTGTAACCCTCACGATAGAACTTTGTTTTTTCGGTGCTTGTAGGTTCAAGTGGAGCGCCCCATTTAGTTTTGGGTGACTCCCAGTGGCCGAGCGGGCCGTGTTCGGTGACAACGACAGGACGGGCGCCACCGGCTTGCTTGTAACGATCGAGTGCATTGTAGACACCGCCGTAGGTGTTGATGCCGATGATGTCGATGTCAGGGCAGAACTTGTTGAGTGATTTTACTTTGGAAGCTTCGCTCCCAAGCTCGGCAATAACAGTCATGGTGGGATGATTGGGGTCAAGCTGCTTGACCAACTTGGCAACATCGTTGACGGCTTTGAACACAATAGGGTTGCTACCATCACCTTCCATTTCATTGCCAACACCCCACATGAGAAGAGCGGGATGGTCTTTGAATTGTTGGACGGCTTGTCGTACTTCATCCAGTTGTTTTTTGATTTGACTTGGATCGCTGTAATTGAAGCCATGTCGTTCATGACCAAGCCATAGGCCAAGGGTCACAGTGATATTATTAGCGAGCGCATCATCGAGGATAGCCTGGGTTTTATCGCTTATGCCCCATGTGCGGATAGAGTTTCCACCAGCCTGTTTGAGTTTATCGAGGTATTGATAGCCGCCTGCCCCGTTGATACGGTATGGCTGATTGTTGTGGATGAGAACCCACGAGTCGTTCTGTTTGCGAATCAACGTTTCACTGGGCTTGGCCATGAGCGACGGGGTTATGAATATTGCGACGGCTAACACGCAAAGATAATTGATAGAATGTGTAATCACGAACGTAGGCCTTATGTTGTAATCAATCGAATGGTATAAAACTTGTTGTAATGTACTTACGATTCATCATTCATTTCTGGATAATAATCAAGACGTATATTTTTCAATACGAAATCGTTTTCCTGTACAGTTGAAGCGTGGCCATCAAGGAAGAGCATGTTGCATGCTTTTTCAGAAGCGTGCCTGAAGCGTAGATAGCCTTCGGAGCCGTAGTCGTCGGTGTTTGGGCCCATGTCTACGACGTCATCACTGTCGGTTTTGGATGAGCGGTATAGCCAATTATCGCGATTGGAAAGAGTGAGGTTGTCCCCATTAAAGACGTTATAAGCATTAGCGCGCGCGTTACCGTCCTCATAAATGCTGCCGGGGTTTGGTATTTGCGTACCATCGGCGATGATCATGATTTCTGTGGTACGACGTTGCGAATCGTAACGAACCTTATCATCTGGTATGCCCCAGCCGAGTGAAGGTAGAAGTATTGGGTGGCCGGTGTAGTGCTTGTCGCCGATATCAAGGCCGCTTGGGCATTGGAAGACGGGGTTAGATTTACCGCCGGTCTCATAAGTTGAATTACTGGAATTTATGTAACCACTGATTTCGATGGTCCAATCTGAACCATCACTATCAATCCAATACCAACCCCAAGGTAGGAAGTCATCATTTGCCATCGAGAAGGCAGCGAAGCCGATGCCCATTTGACGCTCATTGGAGAGGCACTGCATAGATAGTGCTGTTTTTCTTGCGGCTCCAAGCGCAGGAAGAAGGATGCCAATAAGGAGAGCTATGATGGAAATTACAACTAGCAGTTCAATTAGTGTAAAGGCGTGTTTAGATCTAGCCATGATATGTCTCACTGTAAGAGAGGACTTTGTTTTTGATAAATATGAATAAACTTTGTTAGAATCTGTCTGCACACGATTATGCGAACAGACAGTGTTGTAAAACTCGTGTATATCGTTATATAGATTGCTAATGCTGTTTTCGTTGTAGAAGTACGAGGCTGGCTAGTCCGAGTAGAGCAATTGAGGCAGGCTCTGGTACAACCTGTTCAAGGACCGCATCATCGAAAAAGATTGCCCCACCTGCAACTGGATCTAACTGCACATGTACAAGGACGATTTGAGCCGAAACGGTATCGACTGGAGCAAGGGCATCAACGGTCAGCATTGTCCATGTATCCAGAGGCGAAGTTGACTCTACTTTGTCGCTTTCAACAGCTGCAATAACATTGTTTGCGGCATCAAAGAATTCGATTTTGATCAACGCAAAATTATTTTCTGTCAACGCATCGATACTGGAATTGAGTGCCATTGTGCTAGCGTGCCATTGCTGACCTTCCGAGGCTGCAAAGCCGCCTTGGGTCACGCCTGAACCGCCACCATCGAACCAAGGGCCATAAAGCTTTAACGATTTTTCGTCTGTATTCGATAAGGCTTTTGAAGTAAAAGTGAAGTTAAACGAACCCCATCCTGATGCTCCGGCCACATCATCGACACCGTCTGGAATTGTATCCGCTTCAAAACCGGAATTAGTGAGCAAATTCGCTGCATTTGCATTCACTGTCATTAATCCGAATGATGCAATAATGCCTAATAGAGTCCCTGCGGATCGTATCTTGTGTGATGTCATTGCCATGGTGTAATCTCTCCTTGTCCTGTTTTTTATATTGTGTTGAAAATGCTATAGATAAAAATATTGAAGTGAATGATTGCCAGCGGAACGACATAGCTGCAATTGACATTTTGACTGACTGCGGCGTAGGTTGAAATGATGGGTAGGCCGCGAATACCAATATATAAGTAGTCTCCTTGTTAAGAGGCAAGCGAATGTCATATTGATGATTCGAGAGATACTGCTTTAAGTGTTCATCTCGGTAACTGCACATGTGGATTCGTGAATTTCGAACCAGCTGGTCAGTGCAGCATGAATAGATTCGTTGATTGTTTTCTCTGAATTTGATGATTCAATACGGTCGTGAAGAACGGTAAAGGCGTCACGGCCGATTTTGATTGCATCCTGGCAAACGGATGTCACTTCCGGAAAGACTGTATAGCGTGATTCGGAATCGTCGAAGCCGACAACAGAAAGATCTTTGGGTATGTCGACGTTCATACGGCGAGCTTGAGAGAGAGCCCCGATCGTTGTCATGGGATCGGTTATGAAAACAGCCGTTGGACGTTGAGGCATGGTCATGATGCGTTTAATGAGTTGCTCGCCGCCATCACGCCTTGCCGGTGCGCGAAGGACGAGCTTGGGATCGAAATCAATGTTGTTGATTTCAAGAGCTGTTTTGTAGGCTTCGTAACGATCAACGTGATCGGAGTCATCGACGACATTGAGACAAATTGCGATGCGTTGATGACCGAGGCCGATGAGATATTCGATAGCTTCGAGAGATGAGCTACGCGAGTCGCTGTAGATATAACTGGTGTTTGGGTTGTCTGATCTGGCACCGACCATAACGCAAGGAAAACCTTCATTGGCGATGGTATCGCCAATGGAGAGGGTGTCTTGCGTGGTGCGAAGAACGACACCTTTGATGCCTTTCCGCATAAACATTTGCGAGAATGTTTCTTTGGGCAATCGAGCGCGGCGTGCATCAAGGACCATGAGATCGTAGCTGTATTCCTCCATGCCGAGAGCCATACCACGCATAAGAGCGGCATCGAATGGCGAACCGAGTGTCAGTTCACCGGTATACATAAAGGCGATATTGGTGGTGGATTTGCGGCCAACGGAGGGGACATAACGGGATTCATTTGCGGCTGCGAGGACGCGTTCACGTACTTCATTTGAGACGCGTGGGTGGTTATTAAGCACACGCGAGACAGTGGTGATTGAGACACCGGCTTTTTTAGCGATTGATCTGACTGTACTCATCCGTTTCCCGTTCAAAACTGTTGATGAAACTGTTTCACCCATGTATCATACAAGGGCGTTCTTGAGTGTCAAGACTTTTTTACGTGTGAAATGTGAACTGTGCATCGGAGCATAACTCGTTTTGTGGCAAAGTATATTGAACGATACGAGTTGTGTTAATTATGCAGTTGAATCACATTTTTCTTAAAAATTAGTTGCTCAAATATTGAGGTAGGACACTTGAAAGCCAGATAGAACGACTTCTGCATGATGGTTGTAAAGGCGGATAAAACTAATTACTTGTTTTGTCATGATTAGTATTTTGACTATTAATTAGAATGCGAAGGGACAGAAACTATGGTTGATAAGGAAGGGAATGTTGTGATGCGTGATACGAAGCTAGCAGAGAATTTGATTGGTGGCGAAGGGTTTGTGACGGCCTACGGGGAAGAGATGTACCGAATTGCAGATTTTGATCGGATGGACCCGTTCCTAATGAATGTGGTGAGTGCGAGTGATTTTTGGGTGTATGTATCGAGTAGCGGTGCATTGACGGCGGGTCGGACGAAACCTGAACATTGCTTATTTCCGTATGAGACGGATAACAACTTACATGCAGCGGGGCATCGTACGGGCCCGATGACGGTGCTGCGTGTGGGTGGTGAGGTTTGGCGGCCGTTCTTTGATTTTACGAGTGAGGATGTGAAACGAAATTTGTATAAGAGTGTGTTGGGTAATGTGGTGGTGTTTGAAGAGTTCAATGAGAGGTTGGGTTTGCGTTTTGCTTACAAGTGGTGCGCAACAGAAAAATTGGGATTGATACGGACGAGTTACCTTGAGAATACGACAGCGGTGCGGGTAAAGGTCGATGTACTAGATGGGGTGACAAATTTGTTGCCTGCGGGCATGGATGGGCTTGGGATGCTGCAAACAACAAGTTGCTTGATGAACGCGTATATCCAGACTGAACTGATTAATGCGGATAGTTTGTGTGTTGTTGCGCTAACGTCGAAGATTTCTGACACAACTGAACCTGCTGAATCGTTTCATGCGAATACGTTCTGGCAATGGGGGCTAAAGGATGCGAAGTATTTGTTATCACAAAAACAGATGAGGGTGTTTTTTGAGAAAGGTGCAGAGGAGATCAAAGAAGAGCATCTATTAAGGGGTGAGCGGAGTTCGTATTTTGCGGCAGCGGAGGTACAAATCGAAGCAGAAAGTGAGCAGGTATGGCACATGGTGATGGATGCGCATCAAACACAGAATAATGTGGTAGCGACAAAAGTAATGCTACAAAACAAGGGAGATTTAGATCGTGCTATCAGGCGGGCATGTGATGATGCAACAGAAGCATTGCGTCGAAACCTTGCGAGGACTGATGCACAGCAATGGACGGCTGACCAAGCGGCATGTGCGCATCATGTTGGGAACGTGCTGTTCAATAATATGCGTGGTGGGGTGTATGACGACACGCGATATGCGCCTAAGCATGATTTGATGAGCTTTGTATCGATGCGAAATAAGGCTGCGGCTCATAAGTTCACAAAGATCTTGCTTGATTCAGAGACAAGGGTTGATTTGCATGAACTGAAAAGGCGGGCATTTGAATCGGGTGATGTAGATGTGATTCGTTTAACTTTTGAATATTTACCGATCACATTTGGGCGGAGGCATGGTGACCCATCACGGCCTTGGAATCACTTTGAAATAAATTTGAAAGACGATGAACAGAATGATGTGTTGGATTATCAGGGAAATTGGCGAGATATCTTTCAGAATTGGGAAGCGTTATCAGTTAGTTACCCGGGATTTATCACCCATATTGTTGCGAAGTTTTTAAATGCATCGACAACTGATGGAAATAATCCGTATCGTATTTCAAGAGAGGGGATTGACTGGGAGGTGCCGGAGGAGGGAACGGCGTGGGCGAACTATGGGTATTGGGGTGATCATCAAATTATATATCTGCTAAAGCTGCTGGAGTTGTCGGAGTCGTACCATGCGGGTGAGTTGAGGCTGCTATTAAATGAACGGTTATTCTCATTTGCAAATGTTCCATATCGATTGAGAGGTTTTGAGGCAATAGCGGATAATCCTCGTATTACGATAGATTTTGATCGTGAACTTAATGACTCGATTGCTAAAAAGGTTGAAGCCTTGGGGTCTGATGCTCGCTTGGTTATGGATGAAACAGATCAGGTTGTGCATGTCACGATGATGGAGAAGTTGCTGATCGCGATGCTGGCAAAGGTATCAAATTTGGTTCCTGGTGGAGGGATATGGATGAATACGCAACGGCCTGAATGGAATGATGCGAATAATGCGTTAGCGGGGTATGGGGTTTCAATAGTAACGTTATGTTACTTGAGAAGGTACTGCGCGTTTATAAAGCAGTTGCTAGAAGGAGATGAAAGGGAGAGCTACGATGTCACATCAAGTGTGGTGGTGTGGGCGCGTGGCATAGGTGACGCATTGCGAGCACATTGTGAAATCGGCAAGGGAGCTGACGATCCAGCAGCGCGCTGGGAGTATATGTCTCGGGCAGGGCGAATGTATGAGACATACCGTAAATCTGCCTACACTGAAAATTCCGAGGGATTTGAAGAAATTAGTAATAAAGAAATTCTATCGGTACTAGATAATACACTTGAATGTTTAGATCAGACACTTGAAACGAGTATGCGATCTGACTATCTATTCGATAGTTATAACGTTGTGAAAATTGAAGCAAACAGTGCTGAGATTGAGAAGCTAACTTTAATGTTAGAGGGCCAAGTGGCGGTGCTTAGTTCAGGGTATCTAGACGCACCGAATGCACTTCGCTTATTGAAACGTTTACGACAAAGTGATCTTTACAGATCCGATCAGCATAGTTACATCTTGTATCCCTTCCGAGATATCGCGGGGTATTTGCTTCGAAATCGACTTGATAAAACGGTGATTGAAAACAATGAACTACTAAAACAATGCTTATCTGATGGGGATACGGGATTGGTGGCACGAGATGAAGAAGGAAACCTGCGGTATAGCGCTGAATTACGAGATACAACGAGCTTGAAAATGGCGATGGATAAGCTGCGTGAGGTGGCGGAATATGATGAGCTTGTTGACGCATGCTACGAACAGACGATTAAACAATTCGAAACGGAATTCAATCATCACAGTTTCACTGGACGATCAGGAACGATGTATGCATATGAGGGACTAGGGAGTATTTATTGGCACATGGTTAGTAAGCTGCTACTCGCGGTGCAGGAAGTATATGTGGAAGCATATGAGATGGATGTGGATAGTGAGATTGTTGATGCTCTGCGCGAAGCGTACTACGACATACGCGAAGGACTTGGTTTTAATAAAACGGCAGAATCCTATGGCGCATTTCCATCGGACCCATACTCGCATACGCCTTGGGAAAGGGGCGCACAACAACCGGGGATGACAGGTCAAGTTAAAGAAGAAATACTGACACGATATAAGGAATTGGGTTTGTTTGTTGAGGATGGCTGTGTGGTATTTAGGCCGCATTTACTGCGTGAACAAGAGTATTTTGGGGCAGATCAACGTATCACATATTTAGATGTGAATGGTGAGGAAAAACGGATGACGTTGCCGCCGTATTCGCTGGGGTATACGTTCTGTCAGGTGCCGATTTTGTATAAGCAATCGACAACTGGGGAACCGCATGTACTGGTGAATCGTAAGGATGGTGCGATTGAATCGATTGAGAGTTTAAAGTTAGATAAAAAAACAAGCCGAGCTATATTTGACCGTACAGGTGAGGTTGAGATGCTGGAGGTTTGTCTTGTGCCACGGTATGTGTGAAAGATAAACATGAACTAATCGAGCATTAGTTTATTGATAGATATATTAGCCGCATGGAGCAGTTCATTGAGCAAATCTATGCGGTTTTTTAGTGTAAGATAGAATTGGGGTGCGGTAAACTGATAGGTCTGACGAAGGTATTCGAGTGAGAGCGGTGTGCGGATTTGACATACATGTCGAATTGGGATGGCGAGGCCGTGGTTTTTAGTGATGAAATAGTCGTAGACCGACTGATAGTTACCGGGAATGGCGGCATCGGCAATATCTGCAATTTGCTTAGCTGTGCCTTCTATTGAGTTATCAAGCAGAATTGCACCAGCGATTGCTTTTACAGGAACAGTAACGTAGATGAAGGCAAGTGTTGGGTGTCGACGGAAACGACGGCGAAATTCATAAGATTTTTGTCCTGAAAGAACCATCTGCCATGCGTTTGGATGAAGGCTGAGGACAATACAATCATCGGGCGTGATGCGATTAACTGATGGTGTTTCGGAAAATAGGGGGAGGCTTTGACACATGACTAGATGTGATCATACCCGTGGATCGATGAAGTGTGAACTGAAAGATTAAGGCGTAAGATACCAGAGATCGTTGGGTGGCCATTGTCCGTTGTGAAAATTGAAGCTGTAGTACCAAAATTGATAGCGACGGTAGGCAAGAAAAACGAGAACGAAGGCGGTGGCGGCGATAACCCATTGGATCGGTTTTGGGAGTGCGATGAAACGGCGTCGGAAGATGAGCAGGCAGGTGACCCAAAGGGGCATACCGAACCAGAAGAGGTGAGAAGCGATCATGGTGAGGCTTTGAAAAATTGTGAATGGCGGGAGCTGCCACTGGCCGTTGTACCATTGGATGCCGTAATGGACGGCATGACGGATGGCAAGACGCTGCCAAAGGATAAGAGATTGGGGAAGGATGGTCGCAAGTGTGATGAGTGTAAGCAAATATGGAAGCAGCTTTTCACGAGGGGAATTGATGAGCGATTGAAAGGTGAAGGGGGAGCCACACTCGGCGCATAGGCCAGTGGTGTTGGTGCGGAGGTTGTAATTGCACTTGGGGCATGGAACGTCGGTGTGTTCGAGGAGCTGGGTCAGATTGTCCAATTCTGTTTCGTTGATTTGCGGGTCGCTCATAGTGATGAGTGTAATTGATTAAGCGCGGTTGACAATGGGCCAAAGAAAAGACTGCAGGAAGTCTACAGTCTTTGGTGTTTTCTAGATTGTTTGCAGCGGCTGATTAGAGGCCGAGTGCTGCGTGCATGGTCGAGCCTAGGTCGGCTGGGGATTCTGCAATGAAGCAGCCTGCAGCACGGAGTGCGGCGATCTTGGAATCTGCGGTGCCTTCACCACCTGAGATAATCGCGCCAGCGTGGCCCATGCGACGGCCCGGAGGAGCTGTGCGGCCAGCGATGAATGCGGTAACAGGTTTGTGTACGTGGTTCTTGATGAACTCTGCAGCTTTCTCCTCGTCCGTGCCACCGATTTCACCAATCATGACGATACCGTCGGTTTCAGGGTCGGCGTTGAACATGATGAGACTGTCGATGAAGTTCATGCCGCGAACGGGGTCACCGCCGATGCCGACGCATGTGGTCTGACCGATGCCGAGGTTGGAGGTTTGCCAGACAGCTTCGTAGGTGAGCGTGCCGGAGCGTGAGATGATGCCGACGGAGCGTTTGGCTTCAGCTTCCTGTGGGGCCTTGTGGATGTAACCGGGCATAATGCCGATTTTGCACTGACCGGGTGTGATGACACCGGGACAGTTGGGGCCGATGAGGCGGAGTGATCGGAAACGAGGTTGATCGAGTACGCGGCGAACACGCATCATGTCGGAAACAGGGATGCCTTCGGTGACACAGACGACGAGTTCGATGCCTGCGTCTGCGGCTTCGAGGATCGCATCAGCAGCGAAGGCAGGTGGTACAAAGATCATGGTCGCGCTGGCGCCAGTAGCTTGTACGGCTTCATGACAGGTATTGAAAATAGGCAGACCATTAACGTCGTTGGTACCGCCTTTATTGGGCGTGACACCACCCACCATGTTGGTACCGTATTCGAGGCAGCCTTTGGTGTGGAAAGCGCCGGCGGAGCCGGTAATGCCTTGACAGATAACGCGTGTATTTTTGTCGACTAAGATGCTCATGATTTAAGAGTCACTTTGTGTAAGTTGGTTCACAAAATGGTTTGTATTAGCCCTGCAGCGGGTGTTGACGTTAGGTCAAGTCGTCCGGCAGAGCGGGCGGCTTAGTGTTTTATCGGCTGGTGCGGTGTTGCACTTGTGTGAGATTATGCCGAGGGGCTGAGGGAGGGTGTGGCAATGAGGGGGAGGTGTGGGATGAGGATTGCGTGAAATAAAAACTCCTCCCGAGATCATTCAGGAGGAGTATGGGTTTTTAGTTATGGTTTCTTGCCGAACTCGACGGTGATGTTGGAGCGGATGCCGCCGCGTCCTTTCCACTGGGTTTCGACTTGGAGCCAGACAGGTGACATAGCGTCGTTCAGGTCTTTGGCAATTTTGTTGGTCACGGCTTCGTAGTAGATGCCTTCGTTTCTGAAATCCTGATAGTAGAGCTTTAGAGATTTGAGTTCGACACAGGTTTTATCGGGGATGTATCGGAGGATAATGGTTCCGAAGTCGGGGTGGCCTGTGACGGGGCAGACGGAGGTGAACTCTTCGTTAATATGTTCAATGACGAAGGGGTGAGCGGAACCGTCTGTTCCATTGGGGTTGTCGAAGAAATCGAGGATTTTTGTATCAGCCATGAGCGTATGATAGTGGTGAGTGTGAGTGGGGGGCAAATATGGGGTCTAAACTGGTGTTGGTCGGTGGATTATGCAGGTTTGTTGGGTATTTGTCGGGGCTCGAAGGCGGAGAGCGAAAGTATCGACTCGGTGAGCTGAACGCGAAGAGAGAATGGATGGTGAAAAAGTGGGCGCGGACTCCTAAGAGGGCAGTTTCTGGTATCCTGTTGAGACTATGAGTGAGCAGAAAATCACAGAAGAAGACGTAAGGCATGTGGCGAAATTAAGCCGCTTGCGCTTGAACGATGATGAGATCCATCATTTCACGGAACAGCTAGAAGCAGTGCTGGGATATATCAGCAAACTGAATGAGCTGGACGTTGAGGGTGTGGAGCCGATGGCTCACGCGATGGACATGAGCAATGTCCTGCGTGAAGACATTGAAGTGGACGGTATCTCGACGAAGGATGCTTTAAAGAATGCACCTGCAAGTGATGATGCGTACTTCGAGGTCCCCAAGGTTTTGGGTGAAGGCTCCGGGGCTTAATTTTAGAAGTGTGAATTAAAAATCATACGCGTGACATAATGCGGCTTTTATTTATTCGCAGCATGTCTCGAGTTGAAGCTATACATGGAATTGAATGGCAATGGATATTACCAAGACGACGTTAAGTGAGGTGCGGGAAGCGGTAACAGGGAAAGAGGTGTCGGCTGTCGAAATGACGCAGGCGTATCTGGATCGCATCGCCAAGTATGACGGCAAGATCAACGCGTACCGTGAGACTTACGATGAGCGAGCTCTTGAACGTGCGAAACTGGTGGATGAAGGCAAAATCGAAGGGCCATTAGCTGGCGTACCGATCGCAATCAAAGATTTGATGTGTACGGAGTACGGCAAGACGTGCTGCTCATCAAAAATGCTTGCAAAATTCGAAGCATTTTACAACAGCACCGCTGTGAAACGTCTTGAAGACGCGGGTGCGATCGTCTTGGGTAAAACAAACATGGATGAATTTGCCATGGGTTCATCAACCGAGACTTGTGCGTTCGGTGCGACAAAGAATCCATGGGATACAGATTATGTTCCGGGCGGCTCATCTGGCGGCGCGGCTGCGGCAATGGCTGCGGACTTCTGTGCGGGTTCATTGGGCAGTGATACGGGCGGCTCGATCAGGCAACCTGCTTCTTTATGTGGTGTCACAGGATTGAAGCCGACCTATGGTCGTGTGTCACGTTGGGGCTTGGTTGCGTTTGCATCAAGCTTGGATCAGATCGGTCCTTTCGGCCACAGTGTGAAAGACTGCGCAACGCTACTGAAATATATGGGTGGTCATGACGAACTGGATTCAACCAGTGCCAACATCGCGATTCCCGAAGATTTGGATGATGTTGATACGAAGCCCAAAAAATTACGCATTGGTATTGCCAAACAATACATGAGCGATGAAGCGAATGATCCAGCGGTTGCATCTGCATTGGTCAAAGCTATCGAGATTTACAAAGCTGCTGGAGCCGAGATTGTTGAAGTCGACCTGCCCCACACCGAGTATGGCATCCCTGTGTACTACATCGTGGCGACAGCCGAGGCATCCTCGAACTTAGCTCGCTATGACGGTGTGCATTATGGCCATCGGACGCAGACGCCGGACGATCTAGTGGACTTGTATGCGAGAAGCCGTGCTGAGGGTTTTGGCGATGAAGTGAAACGCCGCATTATGCTCGGCACCTATGCACTGAGCAGCGGTTACTACGACGCTTATTACAATCGTTCGTTAAAGGTTCGCCGCTTGATCAGCAACGACTTCAAGACTGCGTTTGAATCGTGCGACGCAATCCTCTGCCCGACGACAACAGGGCCAGCATTTAAACTTGGTGAGAAGAAAGATGATCCGCTGTCGATGTACTTAAACGATATATACACCGTCACAGCAAACCTCGCCGGCATCCCTGGCATCAGCATGCCGGCGGGTACAGCAGAGGTTGACGGCAAGCAGATGCCGATCGGAATGCAACTACTTGGGCCTGCGTTTGAAGAAACGAGCCTGCTTCGCATCGCAAGAATCTACGAAGCGGCAACCGATTACAATCTTGAACGTCCGAAAATGTAAACACAAGACAAAGCAAAAGCTGGTAATGCAATTTACCAGCTTTTTTAATACGGAAAAACGAGATTAGGGTCGATCATCAGGCCGATGGTGTTTATGATCGCGGGTGGAGAAAATGCGTGCAGTACGGATGAAGCTGCACATACCCTGAATGCAGTGAGTGAGAATTTAGCATGTCAGAGAAGCAGAAGCTTTTTATTGGTATCGATCTTGGCGGAACAAATATCGGTGCGGGTGTCGTCACACCCGAAGGCGGGATTCTTTCGCGAGATAAAATAAAAACCAAAGCCGAAGGTGGTAGCGATACTGTCATTGAACGCATCGCCAAAATCATGGATCGAGTTTGCGATCAAGCTGGCGTTACGCATGATGAAGTCCAAGCCGTCGGCATCGGCGCACCTGGTGCGATTGATGTTAAAAAAGGGAGCGTCATCGTCGCCCCCAATCTCCGATGGAATAACTTCCCCTTAGCGGATTCGCTCTCAAAGCACACACACTGGCCTGTCACCGTTGACAATGATGTGAACGTGGGCACATGGGGCGAATTTTGTGTCGGAGGCGGTCGTCACACTGAGGACATGCTCGGCATTTTCATCGGCACAGGGATCGGCGGCGGGCTGGCGATTCACAACAAGCTTTACTACGGCCACCACATGACTGCTGGCGAAATTGGACACACACTTGTCAAAGCCGACGGCAGCTTGGGCAGACGAACACTTGAAAACTTGGCTAGCCGCACCGCGATCGCGGACATCTTGCGTAAGCTCATCGCTGCAAACCACCCCAGTGTGATCACTGAATTGACCGAAGGTAATTTAAGCAAGATCAAATCGCGCGTGATCGCAGAAGCGTTCGCACAAGGCGATCAACTCACCACGCTAGTCTTACAAGATGCAGCAAAGTATGTCGGTATTGCGATCGCAAACACCGTCACCATGCTCAGCTTGCCGCACGTTGTGGTCGGCGGCGGACTCACTGAAGCACTTGGTAAACCATGGATCAAGATGGTGAATGAACAATACAAAAAATACGTCTTCCCGCACGGCCACGATTGTAAGGTGGTTGCCAGCGAGCTTGGCGACGACGCAGGGATTATCGGAGCTGGGCTGCTCGCCTGCGAACGCCTAAGCCAAAAGTCTGAATAGTGAACGACTTATAAATCGCAAGCAGACGAATTTAATTGTGAGTTTTTATCAAAAAAAGTGCAGAAATTCGTCTGATGTTGTCGAATTCATGACTATCAACATTGCTTTCTCCCCTCCGCCCCGTTGTCGCTTCGGTGACAGCGGGGTTTGTTTTTAGGCAAAGTCATTAGTTCCGAGATTGGATTATCGGAAGTAGACCGTACGAAACGTGTTGGAGGCGAGGCGGAAGCACGATCAAAGATTCAAATCGAATAAAAAAACGCAACGGAATCAATCCGTCACGTTTATTGAATACATCAAAATATACTGATTTTAGAGGCAGGTTGCCTTGTTAATCTTGGGGGCGTTCTCAGGTGTGCCTGCCTGCGGATTGCTAAGCGGCGTGGCTGCGATCTTTTCGACATTCTCAAAGCCTTCGACAACCTTACCAAACCCCGTGTATTGGCCGTCAAGATGCTGACAGTATTCGCGGGTCAGGCAAACAAAGAACTGTGAGCCTGCCGAATCTGGATCAGCTGAGCGAGCCATGGAGAGAACGCCAGGGTGATGCTCACGATCATTGAATTCAGCCTTGATGTTCCAGCCGGGACCGCCTGTACCATCACCACGAGGGCAGCCACCCTGAATGACAAAGCCGGGGATGATGCGGTGGAAGGCAAGACCGTCATAGAAGCCTTCATTGACGAGTTTGGTCATGTTTTCAGCATGCCCAGGGGCGACATCGTCCCACAATTCGACAATAAAATCGCCTTCAGTAGTTTCGAATTTAATCTGTTTATAATCTGGCATATTCTTGCTCCTATTGCGTGTCCAACACAGTAAACACGGTTTAATTCAAATATCTGCCGCTTTTACACAAAAGAAAAGAAAAAGCGGAATCGGGCAGATAGGTTACCAGATTGGCTCTCACGCAGCGAATACAGACACAATTGCCGTACGATTGCGCGGGCCGTCATACTCACAAAAATAGATGCCCTGCCAAGTGCCCAAAATCATGCGCCCATTCTCGACGATCACCGTCTGCGAGAGACCCGTCATCGTCGCTTTGACGTGTGAAGTGGAATTCCCCTCAGCGTGCTGGTAAAACGGCTGCCGCCACGGCACCATCTCATCCAACTGCAGCAACATGTCATGCACCACATCAGGATCAGCGTTTTCATTGATCGTGATCCCAGCAGTTGTATGCGGACAGTACACAATGACATAACCATCACGTATGCCAGATGCATCAATGACGCGCTGTACTTGATGCGTAATCTCAACCATTTGGTCACGCTTATCGGTCTTGATTGCAAGATTTGTCTTATGCATATGGTTAATCATAAGGGAAAACAGATGAGATGGGGATGTTATGTCCGATATACCAATACAGAAGAGACGTTAGTGTATTGATATAACAGTATGTATTGCCTGTCTAATAAATTGAAGTTCAAGTCGTGTTGTATGAAATGTTTGGCTCATCGTATTAACTTAACAGAATCCTGCTTGCGATCGTGAATGCCTACCCGTCAGTGATGGCTTAAAACCGCAGTGTTTACGTTGATCCGAACAAAAATCAGTTAATTGATAACGCGGTTATATATACCGTAATCCGTAATGATGATTCTAATGAATGAGAGTGAGGCAGCTTGATGAAAGTAGGTGTGCCCCGTCAGCGTGAGCATGAATCACGCATATCCATTATCCCAGCAGTCGTTAAAAAATTAGTCAAACTTGGTTGCGATGTCATAGTCGAAAGTGGTGCTGGTCAATATGCGCATCATCTTGATGCGGATTACCAAGCCGCAGGCGCGACGATCATCCCGCCTGGCGATGCTTCAGAAAAACTCTGGGCTGATTGCGATATCGTCATCACCATCAATCCACCCACAACCGATCAGGCCAGCAAACTCAAAAACAATGCTATCCTTGTCGGCATGCTCAACCCCGTGGGTGAAAAGGAACTGCTTCAATCACTCTGTGATCGCAGCATTACCTCTTTCTCAATGGAATATCTCCCGCGTACCAGCCGCGCACAGTCGATGGATGTCTTATCCAGTCAAGCAAACCTTGCAGGTTACAAAGCGGTTCTCTTAGCTGCCAATGCCTGCCCGAAAATGTTCCCGATGATGATCACCGCAGCAGGCACCATCGCCCCAGCAAAAGTCTTCATCATCGGTGCTGGCGTTGCAGGCCTTCAAGCCATCGCTACCGCCAAACGTCTCGGCGCAACAGTCGAAGCTTTCGATGTCCGAGCCGCGACCAAAGAACAAATCATGTCATTAGGTGCTCGCTTCGTCGAACTCCCTACCGCAGCCCAAGACGACGCATCCACAGGCGGCTACGCCAAAGAACAAACCGATGAAGAGCGGCAAAAGCAAGCCGAACTCATGGCCAAGCACGTCACCGGCGCCGACATCGTCATCACCACAGCCGCCATCTTCGGCAAAGATCCACCCATGCTCATCGATCAAAACGTTGTCAGCGATATGAAGAACGGTTCAGTTCTCGTGGACCTTGCAGCAAGCACAGAACACAATCGTGGCAACTGCGAAATTACCAAACCCGGCGAATCTTTCAATACCGATAATGGTGTCACCATCATCGGCTACGAAAACCTTGCAGGCCTGCTCTCCAGCAATGCCTCGCAAGTCTACGCCAACAACATGTATGCTTTTTGTGAACTTTTCATCAAAGAGGGGAACATCAACCTCAACATGGAAGATGACCTCATCGCAGGCACCATGATCACACATAACGGCAACATCACCAATCAACGTGTCGCGGATGCCACCGCATAACACAAAATTCTTTCCATACTTGCAATACACCTTAAATATAAGGGTAAAATCATGCCCACATTTCTTATAAATACTGATCCAGCAACGAACGTCATCGACCCGTTCGTTGTCAGCATCATTATCTTTGTTCTCGCCATCTTTATTGGATTCGAGATCATCACCAAGGTTCCTAGCACACTACACACGCCACTCATGAGCGGCTCCAACGCCATCTCAGGCATCACTCTCGTCGGTGCCCTGCTCTGTTCGTTCAGTGACTCCTTCGGCAGCCTAGGTGTCTTTCTCGGAACACTTGCCGTCATCTTCGCCACCATCAATGTTGTCGGCGGATACATGGTCACCGATCGCATGCTCAAAATGTTCAGTAAAAAAGAAGGAGGTGACAAATGAGTTTTTTCACCTCACCCATCAACACTCTCGCAGTGCTTTCGCAGAATGATGTCGTCAACCTCATCTATCTTGCCGCTGCAGTCTTCTTCATCTACGGTCTAAAATTACTCACCTCTGTCAAAACCGCCAGACGTGGCAACTTGATCTCCGCCATCGGTATGCTCATTGCCGCCGTCGTCACACTCTTCCAAATCAACAACAATGCCGGTGAAACCAGTTTTTTTATCAGTTTCACATGGATTGCTGTCGCCCTCATCATTGGCGCTATCGTCGGCTCAACTCTCGCCATCAAAGTCCCCATGACCGGCATGCCCCAGATGGTTGCCCTCCTAAACGGCTTCGGTGGCATCGCTTCGCTTCTCGTCGCTTGTGGCGAATACGCACGCAACTACAACAACAATCTCATTCTCGATGAACCTTGGAACGCGATCCTCGCCATCGGTCTGGCAACCCTCATCGGCGGTGTCACCTTCACCGGATCCCTCATCGCTTTTGCCAAGCTGCAAGGCCTTAAAATCATCCCCGATAAACCTGTTCAATTCATTGGACAAAAAGCGATCATCGGCATCCTTCTCATCGGTTCGCTTTTCTTAGCCTTCTACATCACCGCAAACCATGAGGCATGGTCAAGCCTCATCATCATCGCGATTGCTTCACTCATCCTTGGTATTCTTCTTGTCATTGGCATTGGTGGCGCCGACATGCCCGTCGTCGTTTCACTTCTCAACAGCTACTCCGGCATTGCTGCCGCCATGGCTGGCTTCGTACTTAACAACTCCGCACTCATCATCACCGGCTCACTCGTTGGCGCCTCCGGTATCATTCTCACCAATATCATGTGCAAGGCCATGAACCGCTCACTCTTAAATGTTCTCTTTGGAGGTGTCGGCGGCGGCTCCAGTAAATCCTCTGGTGCAGGCCCACAAGGTGAAGCACGCGAGTTCACGCCAGAAGACGCCGCCATCGTCCTTGATGCCGCCAGTCAAGTCATCATCGTCCCCGGTTACGGCATGGCTGTCGCCCAAGCGCAACACGCTGTCAAAGAGTTCACCGAGGAACTCGCCAAACGCAATATCACCGTCAAGTACGCCATCCATCCCGTCGCCGGCCGCATGCCCGGGCACATGAACGTCTTGCTCGCAGAAGCAGGCGTACCTTACGAACAACTCGCTGACCTCGACCAGATCAACCCCGAATTCGAGCAAACCGACGTCGCCCTCGTCATCGGCGCGAACGACGTCACCAACCCCGCAGCACGTCACGATACCGGCTCCCCAATCTATGGCATGCCCATCCTCGATGTCGATAAAGCGCGCACAGTCTTCGTGATCAAACGTTCCATGAACCCCGGCTTCGCTGGTATCCAAAACGAGCTTTACTTCATGGAAAACACAGGCATGATCTTCGGCGACGCAAAGAAAATCATCATGTCACTCACCGAAGAGCTCATCGAAAGCTAAGCTTCGCACTGCTCAACCAACAAAAAAGGCAACATCGTTTTTGATGTTGCCTTTTCTTTTTCATATGTTTCTGTCAATATCAATGGCACCCGCATCCCCCGCCGCCGCAACATCCACCCATTCCCCCCGCTCCACCACCCGGCATCTCAGGTGCCGCGTCAGAGGATGCCATAAACAAGCTGATCTTTCGGGATGTCTTGTTCGATCCGCAATGCTCACACTCAGGCGCATCATCCGCATCCTTCATAGAACGCATCGCTTCAGTCACCTCTTCACAATCTGCACACGCATACTCATAAAACGGCATGGCTCAATCTCCCAGACCAATCTCATACTAATCAATCGTTAGTTACTCAGATTATCACGCTCGTAATCCAACTTCACCATCGTTGGCAGCAGATAGTTATTATTCCGATACAACTGCACCTGACCCGAAACCGTAAAGATCACACGATCTCCCAACTCCTGAACGATCTTCTCCATACTCTCCAGCTTCTTGCAAGGCTGCATGATCAGTGGCCGCTCTGGCTTCTCACTATCATCTGCCTCAAACACAAAAATCTGGAACCCCTCAGGTGTCCGCTTCAAACGACCGGTACGATTCACAACCATTGTCCCATCAACCAAAAGCGGCGGAAGTTCATCACCCGGAGCAACACCCAATACGGTCGGATCAATATTCACCGTCGCAGCAGGCATCACCGGCAACGCTTCCTTATTCGGTTCAACATCCGGCCTGCGTGACGGCGTAATCACCGGCGGCTTCTTACGCTTCAGCAGCAACTCACGCATCACCTCATCCGATTCCGGTACATCCGTCGCCTTCCCCGTATCCGATGTATCAATCACCGCAGGTGCTTGCCCAACCCCTGCCTCTTCATTCTCCGAATCCTGTGCCTGCGAATACAACGACGCCGACCCCAGTACAAACGCAATCGCTGCGGCAAATATCATTACAAATCTGCTAAGACCTCTCATCATCTGATCTCCAAACTCAATCAAATTTCATCATGGATCTGACTGCATCCAAACTGATCGATCACTATAACTATCACATCTCTTATATGACATTCTATTCGAAAAGGCTGCCAGAATCTTCTGCCAGCCTTTATACGTATCAATTTCATCTCAGGTTTACGGCGTTTCCTTCACCGGCAACACATCCCCATCCAGCTTCGCATCACGCAACACGCCCAGTGAATCTATCCGCTTCACACGCCAGCCCGTAAACGCCTCATAATTCAGCTTGATCGAATAAAACTGATCAAGTGTGTAGTGAGTCATCTTATACACATCCACCTCAGCCTTGATCCCACGTACCCGAACACCCTTCACGTCGTACTGCACATCCGTCTCAGGCGCATCGCCTTGCGACAAAACCACTCGTATAAATTCTGGCCTCAATGGCTCCACATCTTCAACTTCAGCCACCGCTTCTACCATCTCACCTTCAGCAATTTCACTCTCCTCGACTTCAGCCAGCACATCCATCCCTGTCACCACTTCAACAGCATCCTCTGGCTCAGCGTCAGTATCCTCGACGATACCTTCCTCTCCATTGATCATTTCTTCTTCAACCGACCCATCCACCTCCAGCTCGGTCACTTCACCCTCAGCTAGCACATCGATCTCTGGGTTGTAATCCTCAAACCGCTTGAGCACCACCTTCTCAGCACTTCGACTGAATACGTAATCGCCCAATTTTTCCTGAATCATCCAGGCGGATGCCCCACTCGTCCCCTCCGGCAATAGCAATTCAATCGGTTGCTCAGTCGTCCCCTGCTGCACCATCAGCGCATCAATTGCCGACACGATAACCTTATTAACCGTTCCCGTATTCGGATCGCTCGACGCGATACTCCCCTGCTCTGCAGGAATATTGATGTATGTGGTACAGCCCGCAAAAATCATGCAAAGGCCAGCGAGAAACGAGTATGTCATTGTGTGCTTGCTCATCCAAGATACCTCACTAACCATGAAGATTAATCTGACAGCCCCAATTGTAATTCAGCGCGTGAAAATGGGCTAGTTAGATTTCCATTGTGGATCTATCCCCCCTGTCTTCCTCCTTTCCTCCTACTCGCGCATAAAAAAACCCGATCGCCCATACGACCGGGCTAGTATTTCATTCATTTCTCAGGCCGATTACTCGACCGTCACGCTTTTCGCCAGATTTCGAGGCTTATCCACGTCATGACCACGTTCCACAGCCGCATGATACGCCAACAACTGCAGCGGCACAGACGTCAACAACGGCTGCAACGCCTCCATCACGTCCGGCACATAGAAAATACAATCCTCTGACGCATATTTGTGGATATGGGTATCCCCCTCAGTAGCGACCGCAATAATCTTCCCGCCACGCGCACGCACTTCTTCAATATTCGAAATCACTTTCTCATACTGCGTGCCTTGCGTCGCCACAAACACCACCGGCATCCCCTCATCAATGAGCGCAATCGGCCCATGCTTCATCTCCGCCGCAGGCATCCCCTCAGCATGAATATACGAGATCTCCTTCAGCTTCAATGCCCCCTCAATCGCCACAGGATAGTTATACCCGCGACCAAGGAACAGCCAATTATCTCGATCCGCCACCTGCTTCACACAGTTCTTAATATGATCTGTCTGCTTCAGTACCTTCTCAATCTGATCCGGTATTTGGCTCAACTGCTTCAGATAATGATCCACGCGTTCATTAGACATATGCTTCCGCTTGCCCAAGTACAGTGACAACAACGTCAACACCATCACCTGCCCCACAAACGCTTTCGTCGACGCCACACCAATCTCTGGCCCAACTCGCAAATAAACCCCTGCATCCGTCTCCCGGCTAATCGTCGAACCAACTGCATTCACCACGCCAATCGACAACGCGCCACGATCTTTCGCTTCAGCCAATGCCGCCAGCGTATCTGCCGTCTCGCCCGACTGACTTACCGCAACAACAATCGTATCGTCCTCGATAATCGGGTTACGATATCGAAACTCTGACGCATACTCACACCGCGCTGGCACACGCGCCAGATCTTCAAACAAATACTCACCAATCAACCCCGCATGATAAGCCGTACCCTGACCAGTCAAAATAAATCGTTTCGCACGTACCATCTGCCGTTTAAAATCTTGAATCCCACCCAAGATAATTTTGCTATCACGCAGATCCACACGACCACGCAAGCAGTCCCTCACCGCCTCCGGCTGCTCCATGATCTCCTTCAACATATAATGCGAATAACCACCCAGCTCGATCTGTTCCAGATCCATTTCAAGCTCAGTGATTTCCGGATCCACCACCACATTATCAATCGTCGTCGTTCGCAACTCGCTCGACCATGGCTCACCCGTCCCATTCTTCTCATCCACAGGCCCAGCACTTAGCTTCACAACCTGATAATCCTCCAACGCAAACACCTGCGTCGTATGCGAAACAATCGCTGAGGCATCAGACGCCACTACATATGCATGATCCGCCACACCGACAATCAACGGCGAACCTTTCCTCGCACACACCAACGTATGCGGCCAACCATCAATCATCACCGCAATTGCATACGCGCCGCTCACCTCTTGCAATGCTTTCTGCACCGCCGTCTCAAGATCATCAACATACAACTCAGCAATCAGTTTCGCCAACACTTCCGTATCGGTCTGCGAATAAAACGTATGCCCCTTCCCTTCAAGATACGTTCTAAGCGATGAATAGTTCTCGATAATCCCGTTATGCACCACCGCAACCGTATGCCCATCTTTTGTCAGACCAACATGCGGGTGTGCATTATCAACCGATGGCTCACCATGCGTCGCCCAACGTGTATGTGCAATCCCAATAAACCCCTCGTCGTACTGTGCATCTTCCTCAACCAATAACTCAAGGTTACTCACTCGACCAACTGCCCGCGTCACAGACAATTCACCCGAATTCCCTCGCACAGCAATCCCTGCCGAGTCATACCCTCGATATTCAAGACGTTTCAAACCCTCTATCAACAGCGGCGTCACCGCCCTGTTCCCTACATAAGCTACGATCCCACACATTGAGCAATTTCTCCTAAGGTTTCCTTCTCTTCGCTTCACTCACCTGTCAGCATTCCAATCTACTGCATGCTAACAAACAATCTTGAGCGATCGATGAATTATCGATTATAAAACAGTTCTGCTATTCCATGTGATCCCATCAATCACCGTCAGATGATCCTGGTTCTTAGGCCGCTTTGAGCCAATCACACGCTTCGCTACCGGAACATGATGCATCAGACCAATCTGCTTTGATGGATCTTGCGGCAACTCCACCTCCCAAAAACCTTGCCCTGATGGATACTTGCTACTCGTCATGCACGGCGAACCCGCATTCAAAAACGCTAACTCTCCCGTACAATCCGTGTTTGCGGCCACCCCTTTATGTGATGCCTGCCAATACCATGGCTGATGAATATGTCCATGCATATACAACACCCGCGCCGGACAATCATTCAACATCTTCCGCAACTGATGCGCTTCCGCCAGATTATGCGCCCAGCTATTTGGTATCCCCGGCGGCGATGACGCTGGATAATGACACAACAACACCAACGCATCTTCCTTCGACAACTGACCCAACTGCATCTCAAACGCGCTGAACTGCTTCTTCTTCAAAGCACCACGCGACATCAAAATCTGTGGTATCGCCGAATCCAACCCAATCAAATGCCACCTGTCCGTCAACCGTCTGTAATACGGAAACGTATCCGGCATAATCCCCTCTAATATCTTCTCCATCCGAAGCTTCCGCTGCGCACGAAACGTATACCGATCATGATTCCCAGGCACCACCACCGTTGGGATCTCTTTAGACAACGGTTTCAAAAACTTCGCGATATCTGAAAACTCACTTTCCAACGATGTCGTTGTCACATCACCCGAACACAGCACCATCTCCGGCTTGATCTCGCGGATCTTATCCATGAGTGGATGAAGCAACCCATGATTAAACCGAAATCGCCTGTTCAGCAACAGATTGGTATGCCCCATCACCCGACGACTAAACCACTGTCGCGGCCTAAGCTGCAAGTTATACAAATGAATGTCACCAATCAAAGCGATTCGCAAGTGATCTACCTTTCGTCATACCCAACACTTCATAAAGTCACTCATTCTAAGTGATCCTTCACTCGAATGACAGCAATGCCACATCATTATCGGATCACAATAACCCTTCACACCACCTTATATAACATCGCTCACACGACTCTCCCTATTAACTCCAAATCTTAATCCCGCCCAAACTCCAACAATTTTTATTCATCCAACCATTGATTTGACCTGTTTAACGACATTATGATCCTTTTATCGCCCTAAATAACATCGGAGGTTGGCCATGAAACGCAACCATATCAACCTTATATTAGACATAACACTCGGCCTAATCTTATATATTATCCTGCTCACCGGCCTCATCATGTACTACATTCTCCCCCCAGGTAGCCGCTCATCTACCGTCTGGGGCTGGACACGCCACGACCTAGGCTCCCTTCACTTCTACCTCGGCATCGCCGCCATCGCCATCATCCTCATCCACCTCGCTCTCCATTGGCAATGGGTTCACACACTCATCTCAAACCTCCTCGGTCGTAAGCACGGCCAAAAGATCGGACGCGCCAAATATGCCTCAGGCGTCATCGTTCTCTTTGTCTTCACCACCCTGACCATCGCCGTGCTTATCTTTGCCGCAAATGCAAAAATCAGCAGCCGCAAACACGCTACCTCCAGTCAACAAGCAAAAATACAACAAATCGATAATCGATCCCAACCACCAAACCAACAACAGCAACTCCGCTTGCGAAGTCAATAACTGTCGCTAGCTATCCGTTGATTAGTCGACTATGATCCGCAACTCTCTTCCGACACCTGCGTCCGCGCCTCATCAGGCACCGCAGCATCAACACCCACCCCTACTCCATCCACCGCATAAAACTCATCCAGCACTCCCTGCCAGGCATCCAACCCCTTTACCTTAATAAACGCAGCCTTGATTTGCTCACCTTCCGGATGATGACGCGAAAACCGGATTCCAAACTTACGCATCATCCGCGCCGCTTGTTGCTCCCCATACAACTGCATCGACAACTCAAAATGCTCAAGCAAAACATCACGTTGCTCATAAATCCTCGGCGCATCTCCCCCTTGTTTATCACCTACCCCTTGGCCCCCACCCTTTTTACGCTGCGCCATCGCGCGTGCCTGCTCAAAAATCCACGGGTTCCCAATACAACCTCTCGCCACCGACACCACATCCACGCCCGTTTGCTCGATCATCGCAAAAATATCGCTCGTCTGCCAAATATCTCCCGACCCGCCAATCATAAATTTTTGGTGCTTCGTCGCCGCATGACGTACATGCTCATGACCATACTCATCCACAATCTTCCGCAGCGATTCCCACGTCGATGGCCCGATATACTTCTGTTCAACCGTCCGCCCATGCACCGTCACCCCACTATACCCAAGCTCAATCGCCGCCTGAAAAATCTTGTGAAATCCATCTAATGCCTCATTAGAATCATCAAACGCACGTCTCATCTTTACCGTCAGCGGCCGGCTCCCCTCCACAGCATCCGCTACCGCTTTTAAAATCTCAATCGCCTCATCAGGCACCGACAGCAAATGCCCCCCTCTGCTCTTCCGCTTGATCTTCTTCTGCGGGCACGCAATATTCACATCAATCACATCATAACCCAGCCCATCCAGAATCTTCGCACCCGCCGCGATCTCATCCGCATGCGAACCCATCAACTGCCCGCAAATCGGATGGTCATCCTCTCGCAATTCCGCCACCTCCAAACCCTTCCCACCGTTAATCAAAAAGTGATCCAGCATCGCCTCCGTAATACAGTACGGGCAGCCATGCTTCCGTGCCACCATGCGCATCGCATAATCCGAATACCCCGCCAGCCCCGCCTGATAGAACGGCAACTCCGCCGCCCAACTCAGCGGCCCATCACTCGGTAATCTCAATTCATTCATCTTCTAAACTTATCTTCCTTGCTTCACAACCCACACAACTTCTACCATTAGCCGCCGCGACACTTCGCGGCGCTTCCCCAATGCCGATCACCCACCATCTTCCGACTTCCGTGAGCCGCAGATAACTTCCGGGGGCCGGGGGGAGCAAAACGTTTGCCCAATCGCCCACATTCCGTCATTATACACATTATGAAGACCACTTTACCCATCCTGCTCCTACTGATCCTCACCGCCTTCTTCTCCGTCGGCTGCGCCTCCATGGCCACCACACCTCAGCAGCGCCAAGAACTCGCCGCGATCCCTTACCCCGCAGACGCCCAATACGCCCCAAACCCCGACATCGTCGCACAGCGTGAAGGCCATAACCTCCGCCTCATCAACCGCACGCCATGGGAATATACCGACATCCAACTCTGGATCAACCAGCAGTACGTCAAGCGCATCGACACAATCAAGATCGGCACCAACAACCTCTACAGCCTCGAAACCTGCATCAATGAATTCGAGCAACCCTTCCCCACCGGCACATTCCTCAAGCCCGAACGAAGTTTCCCTGTCGTCCTCACCGAACTCTACGACCCAATCTCCGAAAAACGTTACCGCCTCAACTCCCCCCCCGTCCGCGACGACCCCGGCCTCTTCTGGTAAACGGAAAAGTGCCTTAATTCATAAGGCTAAGCTACTCTGCTAATGTGCAATTTTGATTCTTCGGTTAATCAGGTGTGCACACATTCCATCCTGCAATTCCTCAATAATTCAAACATCAATATATGCATATGCTTGCGATAAACACCGGCAAATAAGTCAACATGTGTAGTAAGCACAATATGGAGTTCACGAAATTTATCTCAACACATATCACTTATCGCCACACATCTATACACTTCTGTATGTGTGTACGATCTATATAAAATTCCAATAATATGTCACTATGAGTACTCAACAAATTAATATAGTCTATCACACATAATCTTTCACTATTTGGCATTTGCTTTATCCGCAACAGATACCAATCATTCCCAGTCAAATTTGCACCTGAGGCTAGCAAAATATTATTCATAACTACACATTCGGTAACTCCTTCACACAAACTATCCTCACCGTACACAAGCAACAATTCATTAATTGAATATTTAATTATTGACGGCAAGAAATACCGAAATGCCTCTGGTAATAGCAATGTAACATTATCACCATTTTGTCGCCAGAAATCTCGTGCAATATCGTCTCTAGAATGGTGCATCAGATGCTGTTCAAATTCTCTTTCACTTCTACTATACGGTTGACTTATGACTTCTGCCGCAAGCTTAATACCGGGGAAAACCGAATCAAAACTATCCCGAACCTGTAAATACCTATTCATTCACAACCTTTATTATATCCTAGATAATACATTCACGTTATTTCGGACACATTACACACGCACAATTATTCGCATAAAACTCTCTAACACAATTACGAAGACCAGTAAGATGATCTGCAGTTTGCTTTCTATGTCCATAATCCCCACCCCGCCAACACCTATTTTCACGTTGAAGGCGTAAAGTTATCATTGCACGACGTAAAGCAATTAATACAGTAAGCTCTGCACATGACATATTCGGTTTACATCTCCTTGCTTTTGGTTTCAATGCATCGATTGCTTTATTAAAAGCATCTAACAAAGATGGGCGACATGTAGGGCCAAACTCTTTATTCATTTTCTTAGCCCAATCAATCGCCGTGAGTGTTGTTACAGTCACAGTTGCAACCCCCGCTGCCGCAAGAACTCCATCCATACCCATTTCACACAATAGTGCAATGCTCTTTGGCTGATGAACACTAGTTAGTGTGAGACCTGACGGGTCAACATATCTCAACGGATTTGATTTCACATATTGATACAAATTCAAGCCATCTTTATACTCACCCATCGCAACATTTTGGGTTGAAATATCTCTTTGCATAAACCGCGCAAGCTTGGGATTGTACATCGCCATTGCATCGGTAGAACATACAAACATGACGATAAAAGCGATTAATACAGACAGAAGTGGTTTTGGATGTAACATCATTTGCCCCGTGATAAATCTACAAACAGTAACAATTTCTATTAAACATTATTTTTTCTTGACTATCAAGATCAAAATGACTTTACACATAAATGTGCGCAAACATGCTGCCCCTGAGATAAACCGCCACTTACCCCCATTTCGCTCCGTTTCACGCAAATAAACGGCTTAAATCGCCCAAAAATTGACAAAAACCTACTTCTGACTTCAACTCTACCGATGTATACACTCTGTGGTGCACCTGCATCGCAGCCCCGCACGGGCCTTTTTGACCGCCCATGCCATCACAACTATCAGATATATTGGGAGTTACATCAGTGGAACCAAGCGTACTCTGGAAGCGTTACAAAAAGCACCTCACCAAATGCCCAGGCCTCGGCATCAACCTCGATATCTCTCGCATGAACTTTGAAGACAGCTTCTTCCGTTCCATGCAGCCACAAATCGACAAAGCCTTCGAAGCCATGGACGCACTCGAATCCGGCGCCATCGCCAACCCCGATGAAGGCCGCATGGTCGGACACTACTGGCTACGTAATGCAGACATCGCGCCAAACGCCGAAATCAAAAACGAAATCAACGACACATTCGCCGACGTCATGAATTTCGTTTCTAAAGTCCATAAAAAAGAAATCATCCCGCCCAACGCCGCACGTTACACCGACGTCCTCTCCATCGGCATCGGCGGCTCAGCGCTCGGCCCGCAACTCATCTCCGACGCGCTCGGCACGCATCGCGATAAACTCAAACTCCACTTTATGGACAACACCGATATCGACGGCATGCACCGCGTGATCAAATCACTTGGCGCTCGTCTCAAATCAACACTCGTGCTCGTCATCTCAAAATCAGGCGGCACACCCGAGCCACGTAACAGCATGCTCGAAGCCAGAGCCGCATTCGAACGCGCCGGCCTTGATTTCGCCAAGCAAGCCGTTGCAATCACCGGCAAAGATTCGCACCTCGACAAAATCGCAGTCAAAGAAAACTGGATCAAGCGTTTCCCCATGTGGGACTGGGTCGGCGGACGCACCTCCGTCATGGCAACCGTTGGTCTCGTGCCTTGCGGCCTCCAAGGCATTGATATGAAATCGCTGCTCGACGGTGCTGCGAAGATGGACGAGTTGACTCGCGTCAAGGACGTGAAGAAAAACCCAGCCGCAAAGCTCGCACTCATGTGGTACTACGCCACAGGCGGCAAAGGTGAAAAAGACATGGTCGTATTGCCCTACAAAGACCGTTTACTTTTACTCTCTCGCTACTTGCAGCAATTGATCATGGAATCACTCGGCAAGAAATTTGATATCGACGGCAACGTCGTCAATCAGGGCATCGCCGTCTACGGCAACAAAGGTTCAACCGACCAGCACGCATTCGTACAACAACTCCGCGAAGGTGTGAACAACTTCTTCGCGACGTTTATTGTCGTATTGCAGGACACAGCAAGACCCGGCCGCGATCCGGAAGTTGATGTCGATCCAGATGTTACATCCGGTGATTACCTCAACGGTTTTTGGCAAGGTACACGTACGGCATTGTATGAAGAAGGCCGCGAATCGATGACCATCACGTGCGATAAGATGGATGCGAAAACACTCGGCGCATTGATCGCCTTATATGAACGCGCAACAGGCTATTACGGTACATTGACAAATATTAATGCGTACCATCAGCCGGGCGTTGAAGCCGGCAAGAAAGCGGCAGCAACAGTTCTTGAACTACAAAATGAG
Source organism: Poriferisphaera corsica (assembly GCF_007747445.1). Taxonomy (NCBI): domain Bacteria; kingdom Pseudomonadati; phylum Planctomycetota; class Phycisphaerae; order Phycisphaerales; family Phycisphaeraceae; genus Poriferisphaera; species Poriferisphaera corsica. The sequence continues at coordinate 1,753,195 of NZ_CP036425.1, read as the reverse complement.
ATTATCAGCTTCCTGCAATCCAATAAGGGCAACACATTTAATATTGACGAGTTAGCTGCTGGTATGGGTAAGGAAGATGCCGTTGAATCGATCTTCCATATTGTTGAACATATTGCGGCAAACAAACGTTTGGTGAAAAAAGCTCGCAGCCAATACAGCGCACTCTAAGCCAATCTGGAAATCAATCGGAACGTCAGTTGAACGTTTAAATTGCAAATGAGTCGCAGCAGAAATGCGGATTTGTGCGCATCATTCGGATCGCAAAACATGCTGATTCTCGCATGTTTTGATCACAGATCTGTCAACATATGTAATCGTAAGATGTTACGAAGCACGCTTGTAAAAGCGTGCTTTTTTACGTTTAGAGCAAGATTTAGCTAATTTTGAAAATATACGCACCAAGAATGTAAAAGAATTTAAGAGTTAGCGCGATAAACGGCCAACTTTGGCCAGTGAGATTCAGAATTTGCGCGCTGCAACCATCATATTTGTGCGCGCATATGAAGAGATCTACTTCCTCGGTATCGCAATGAACGATTCATTGTCAAACACCCTGCCACCGGCGGTGGCAGGGTTGAAGAAGTGGATGTGAGCTCACGTATCAAGATCGTTAGTAAGCAAAAAACCCCAGCCTTCGCTGGCTGAGGTTTTGCATTGTTACTTGACGTAAACTTAATTGTTATTGTTTTACTTGCTGCTCTACTTTTATCGTTGCTGCTTCGTCAAGAAGTTCTTGCGGAATTTTCTGGTCGGTGATCACCACAACAACGGGATTATTAAGGTATTTTTGAGCAATCTCACGCAGTTTGTCAGCATTCATGCTGGTGACATCCTCCATGAAGCGTTTCGCGCCGGGGTCGTTGACACCGTAAAGATCATCAAGCGCGGCCTCTGTTGCGAGTGAACCATTGCTCTGCTTAGACATAAACTCATCGGTAAGCACTTTTTGTATAGCACGGTCAATGTCGGCCTTGGGGAAATCGCCTTGTTTTGCACGATTAACGACGGACATCGTGCGACGAATGGCTTCAGGTGCTTGCTGCGCGGAAGTATTAAAAAGGATGGTCATGTAACCGGGGACAAGGCCAGTGACGTTGCCTGCGCCGACGGCGTAGACGAGACCGGGCCCTTTGCCGCGAAGCTGTTGTTCAAGCCAACCGGAGGGGAAGTCACTCATCACGCGGCTCAGGACTTGAAGTGCTGCGTAGTCAGGGTTATCTCGAGTGATGCCTGGGCCGAAACCGATTTGCACGGCGGCGAGTGGTTTTTGAGTAGCAAACTGCTTAACTTCTGCTTGCGGGGTTTGAGGTGTTTTAGGCTCAAAAGCGATCGCCGAATCTGCGGGCAGATCACTGAACAGCTTTTCAATCTCAGCTTTGATTTCTTCTGGTCTCACGTCGCCAACCACCGCTAACACTGTATTAGACGCGCCGAGATGATTGATGTGATATTGTTTGAGTTTATCGGAATTGAGTTGCTCGACAACATCCTTTCGGCCGAGAGTCGAGTATGCCCAAGGGTAATCACCAAAATAGGTTTTACGGAAGCTTTCACGGAGTTCACCAGACCATGAGTTGGTTTCGCCATCAATCGCGGCGAGCAGACGTGGCTGGAGCTTGAGCCATTCTTCTTCGGGGAAGGTTGGGTTTAAGACAACGTCGGCGAGGATGGACATGACCTGCTTCCAATCCTCTTTGAGTGCGGAGGAGGTGATATAAGAGGTATTGCGGCCGGAAGCTGCACCAATGCCTGCGCCAAGATTCTCGATCGTATTTGAAAGCTCAAGAGAGGTCATGGAAGTCGTGCCGCGGGTGAGCATCATCGCGGCGGCGTTTGCGATTCCTTCTTCGCCTTGTTTTTCAGCAAGGAGGCCGCCTTTCCAGTACATGTTCATAGAGACGGCTGGTACGACGGTTGATCGCTGGACAATGACGCGTAGACCGTTGTCCAGTGTGTAGTGAACAGGCTTATCAACTTCGATGGGGTTTACGTCATTGCTCGCTTTAGCAAAGTTCGCGATCATTTCATTAATCACGCTGCTGTTATCAAGGTCAACCGGCTCAAATTCGATGCCTGCAAGTTTTTCGTCTTTAACCTCATCACGTGCAAGATCGTTGGGAGCTTCACCCTTTTGTGGCTCGAGAGTCACGAGGATGAGGCGGTTATCGTTGAGGAAACGCTGCGCTGCGTTCTGAATATCTGACTGTGTGAGAGACTGGATTTTGGTTGCGTATTTTTGAAGGTAATCGGGATCACCAGAGCCGATGGTGTCGCTAGCGATGGTGGAGGCGATGCCTTGGGCGGTTTGATTGGACTGCAAAACACTCGACAAAACAAGTCGTTTTGCACGTGCGAGTTCTTCATCCGTGACAGGTTGATCACGGAGAAGGGTGATCTGATCGAGGATCGCTTGTTTAATTTGATCGTGAGCTATCTCTTCGGACGCTATTTCAGCGTCAACACCAAAGAAGCCTTTTCCCCATGGGAAGGATGCGTTGTAAGCGGAGATGGAGGTGACGAGTTTGTCTTGGTCGCGGATGGTTTGGACGAGACGTGACGATTCACCTTGACCAAGGATTTTGGCGAGGAGATCAAGTTCATAATCACCGGGCTCGGTGAGCTGTGTGCCAGGCCACATGAGCCGAATTTGTGTGCGTTGAATATCTGCGTAGCCCGTTGAAGATTTGGGGCCGGTGATTTCTTGTTCGATTGGGAGTTTGATTTCGGGGAGTTGGCCGGTGGGCTGATCTCTCCAGAGGTTGGTGATTTGCTCAACAACTTTATCTTTATCAATGTCACCGACGACAACAAAGACCATGTTGTTCGGAACGTACATGCGTTTGTAGAAGTCGTAGATTTCATCACGTGAGATTTTGAGAAATTCATCGATGTAACCGATGGTTGGATGCTTGGCGGGGTGGTGCTCGTAGCGAACTTTTTGCGAGAGCTTCCACATGATGCGGCTGGGTTCACCTTTGCCCATGTCGAACTCGCGTTGAATGACGTCACGTTCACGTGCGTATTCTTCGTCTGTAATGGAGCTATTCTGCATCCAGTCAGAAAGTAGATCGATTGCTGTTTCTGTGTGTTGATTTGTTGTGTTGATGTAGTAGCGGACAGTGTCGAGGCTGGTGGCGGCGTTGGTTTGAGCGCCCATTGAACCGAGGATTGCGGAGGATTCGGACTCGGGACGTGTGGCAGTTGTGCCGCCTGAGAGGAGGTGTTCGAGGAAGTGTGAGAGGCCTGCCCCGACGTGCTCTTGTTCATAGACGGAGCCGGTCTTGATCCAAGTTTGGACTGAGATAACGGGAGCGGTGGGAACTTCCTGCGCGATGACGATCATGCGATTAGGGAGTTCGACGATGAGACGATCTTGACGGTTTTGCAGTACGCGCAAGCCATTGTCCTTTTCAAGCGGATGAGCTGAAGTTGATTTGGTTTTGTTGGAAGCTGAGGCGGGTTTGTCGATGGGATCTGTGGCTGCGGTGCAGCTGATAAGAGAGTATGCGGTCAGCACGATGAGTAAGATTGAAGTGCTTAGTCTGATGGTCATGCTTAACAATCCTTTCGTTGGCGGATGCGGCAGCTGTCTTGAGCGTATCACTCTGAGTATGAACTGGCTACCGGCTTAGGATATTTCTCCGGGTTTATTGTGGAGAATAAGAGAGAGGAACAGCAACTGAACCGTGGTTTGGAAAGCTATGGTTCGTGTTCTCCTTGGGGGTATTTATCGGCCAAAGGGGGAGTTGGGCTTGTCGAAATCTTAGTTGATCGGGAATTGCGGATGGCTGATTGTTTATATCGATGTTGTGGTTGCAGAAAAAGTGGATGGGCGTAAAATATTTGCCTGTCCTGCAGGGCGTTTGCTAGGATGCGGTCTCGTGGCTGCTGAATGCTGCAAGCACTTTATTGTCAGGATGTTGCCACCCTAGCTCAGTTGGTAGAGCAATGCTTTCGTAAAGCATAGGTCGTCGGTTCGAATCCGATGGGTGGCTTTTAATCTTACCCACTATTTCGGACGCTAACTCCTTACAATCCATATCTTTAGCGTCAATCTCACAGTCAATATTTACATTTTCGTTTGTTAGGACTTTGTCCGTGTTTTTCCATGCTCTCGCGCAAGCACGGCGCAAGCATTTTCGACCGGATCGAAGATATAAGCAGGATCGGATGATTCATCACCCGATCCGTTCCCGCAATTTTCTTCACCTGCATACACTCTTGACCCTGCCATATCTCGGATCGGCAAACCATCCGCAGCTTCACGCATCGCTTGCTGATTGGTATGTGTATATACACCCATCGTTAGCTTGGGGTCACTATGCCGCATGAGTTTTTGAGTGACCTTGAGATTTGTTCCCGACATGCTGTGCAATGTGACCGACTGGTGACGAAGTGAATGGAAGTCTATCCTCGCCTTCCGTCTCAAGCCCTGCTGCCTCGACATCAGCTCGAAGCATTTTGGCCATGTTGTACTTGCTTGGGAGGTTGAATGCTGCATCGCTTGGCGGCTTGCCTTCGAATAGCTCCGCTAGGCACAAAGCCAAATCTTTGCTATATGGTTGCTTCGCCTCATTGCGGTTCTTCGCATCCTTACCTTCCAATCATACAGATGGCTTTTTTGATGATAGATCAAAATTTCGGACAAATAACGAACGCATCTCATTCGCTCTGAATGCTGACTCAACTGCGAAGCGATACAGTATCGCACGTTCAAAGCCACTAATCTTGTAGCTTTTCTTAGTTGTCATTGTGAAACTTAGCAGCTTATCAAGCTACTCGATGCTGAAAACATGACGTTTTCTGCGAATATCACCGTTCAATGATGCGGCTTGCACATGTTCAACTGGTAACTGTGATAGCCGCCCCTCCTACACTGCCCACTTGCAGAACTGCTTGAACGCTTGCAGGTAGCCGTTGATTGTGCGTGGCGCTTTGCCTGCTTTACGCTGATCGTTCATGAACCGCTGCACATCGCTATAGCAAATTGAATATGCGCTGCACACGCTCACGCATTTCATCCGTAATGGAAGCGTAAATGGCATTTTCCACGCTTGCCGCGAAAAGGCGGTAGTCTGTTTTTGAACTGTAAGTTGATGCAGAAAATGCGGATATGAAAAAAGCCACCCATCGGAATCGAACCGACAACCTGCGGTTTACAAAACCGCTGCTCTGCCAATTGAGCTAGGGTGGCACCGAGGCTTATCGCCTTGGAGAGAGGTATTTTAGCGAAAAATGTGACTATGGCAAGCCAGACTACTTCACTGTGATATTCACAAACATTCTGGAAATAATAATCGAAATAATCAGCTGTGAAGAAGATATTTACAGTCAGAATAGCCACTTATTACCTGCATTCGACTGTGCTAAATCGTGTAAGAAACACCAAATACTCTCGTAAATACAAACTTAACGCGATAGCACTATACACATATAAAAAAGCAAGACCGGCAAAAGCCGGCCTTGCAGAGTTGCTATTTAGAGCTGATTTAGAAGTTCATCTTATAACCAGCGGAGAGACCAAAGATGTTGCCATCAGCACCGAGATCTCCGTTGAACTTGGCGAACAGAGCACTATCGTTGTCCATAAGGAGCGAAACGCCACCGTCAAATACGATTGCATCGCGATTCACGCTTTCCTGCTGGAACGCAAACGTGCTGTTATCGTTTGCGAATGTCGCTTCGATTTCTTCGAGATCACCCCAGTGGTGAGCCCAACCAATTGAGAATTCAGGCATGTATGGGATGCCGTTGTATTCTGCAACCTGCGAGATTGTCACACCGAGCTGTGTACGGAAGAAGGTATTGGTGTACTCATCAACATCAAGGTTGAAGGTACCTGCACCATCTTCTTTGAAACCATCTTGGCTGTAGTAGGTGTAGTTTGCCCAAACATTTGGAGCAATCGTGAATGAATCAATCTCGAACTCGTAGCCAGCACTGACATAGAGTGACATGTCGTATGACTCGTAGGATGCATCAGTATCACGGCTAGCAAACTTGATGCTTCGCTCGGTGTCAATCCAGTTCATGCCGACAGATGCAATCGTATCGATGTAGATGTTCTCGTTGACATAGCCGGTGGCATAGACACCGGTACGGGCAGTTGTGATATCACTTGTGCCGCGATCATATGTGAAATCAAGTGAAGTTTGGCTAACTGAGCCAAGGACACCGACTGACATTTTATCGTTGAGTGCAAAATCGACACCACCAATGATGCCACCAGTCGTAGCCTCGTATCCTGATCGGTCATCTGTGTCGCTCTGATTAGAGAACAAACCATAGATGTTAGCCCAAGCGTTGTAGCCTTTTTCATCAAACGTAGGTTGTGGCTTCTCTTCTTGCTTGGTTGGAGCGAGATTCGTGGAGCTATTGATGAATTTACGATAATCGATATCTTCAATTGCTTGCGGCGTCGCTTCTTCAATATTGCTGCGGATGCTAAGCATACGGTCACTAACGTAGTTGTTGTTGGACATTACGTTGTCATAGATACTGCTTAGGCTAACAAGGTGAACTTCGGTGGAAAGCTGACGTGCAGCTTCCTCGAATTCGTTAAGTGACATTGATGTTACAAGTGCAAGATCGTTTAGCTCATCAGCCGTCAGACCACCCTTATAAGCGTAGTCATCAACTGCGATTGCTAGCGAGCGAGCATTATCATTTCTAACAATATCACTAAAGTCAGCTGCACGGCTTGCTTTGATCTTGTAGGAATTAGCATCGTAGTCTGGACCAGACGTAACTTTATCAAAGTTGTAGAACACATAGTTTTCTACAAGCTCCGCGCCTTGGTCGTCTAGTGTATTTGTTGCGTTCAAGACGTCGAAGATTTGGCCCTTGGCAATGTTATCATTGAGCTTGATGACGTTAATCGTAGCAGTTGCGTCCAATGTGATGTTAGTCGCATTGATTTGATCATAGTTCACATCACCGAGTTCAAGGTTCAGAGTTGAACCTGCACCAAGATTGTAATCACCTGCAATATTCACAACACCTGGGCTATTGCCTGGATTATGAGTACTACCAGTAACGCTAAGGTTGCCTGAGATATCACCCGTACCCGCTAGCACAGCATTGTTGATATTGACGTTACCGATCACACCGCCACCATTAATGGTTGTACTACCATTGTTGATGGTGACGTCGCCAGTAAATGTACCGGTGATATCGAGGTTACCGTTGCCATTCTTAGTGAGATTGATGTTATCGTCCGCACCAGCACTATCCGTCATATTGCCTGCGAGCACGAGGGTCGTGTTGTCAGCAATATCGAATGTCTGAGCCACATTCATACCGTTAATGTCTTGGTCAGCAGTGAATGTAATTGTCTCACCACCACCAAAGTTAACGGTGTTGCCAGTAGATAGTGCGAGTTGCGTATCTATTGAGCGTGGTCCGCCAGCTGTCGTGACGCTTGAATTATTACCAAGCGTTAGTGTCTTACCAGAGGTGAGGACATTATCAGCTGAAAGAATTAGTGTACTGTTATCGCCGATTCCAACATCGCCTGCCGTTGCAGCAAAGAGATTAATCGTCGCGTTATTTGCAGTCGTGTCACCGCCAAGACCTGCACCACGTACCTCCATCGTGCCGCCATTGACAATGACATCGCCGATGTACTGATCAGTGCTATCTAGGACAAGTGTACCTGTACCGGTTTGCGTGAGTTGACCGTTAGTATCAACAAGGCTGCCGGAGAGTACGAAACGCGTTTCGAGAATGTTAAGGGTACGGTTGGTGTTACCGAATGTCGAAGAACCTTGAATTTCAAGAGTACCCGTACCAGCAATCGTGCTGTCACCAGCGACGATGAGGTTGTCGATAATGATATTTGAAACACCATCGACATGTGATACAGCGAAGCCGTTGTTGGCATCAAGTGTGATGTTTCCAACATGACTAGAGGCGGTTTTCAGCAAAATACCGTCTCCACCAACAGGAACCGTGATCGTAATAAGGTTGGATTCATTGATCACAACACCGTCATTAACAGTAATCGTGCCAGCATATGTCGCATTGGTCGTGATACGGCTCACGCCGGTACCTTCTAATGTGAGGTCTCCACCGAGTAGTTTGTTGTTGAAGACAATCTCGTTACCGTTAGCAAAATTATTGGTAATCGTGCTGCCTGTGCCGCCGATATTCAAATCCGCATTAAGCGTCAGTGAGCCATCACCAGAGATGTTAGCGTTGCCGCCATCTGCCAAAGTGATCACATTATTGATCGAACGGGCGCCGCTTGTTGCGAGTGTCGTATTATTAGCCATAACCAGTGCACCGGTACCGAGTGCGGTATCGTTGCCCAGAGTCAGTGTGCCGAGATTTAAGTTGGTTTGGCCGGAGTATGTGTTCGCACCAGACAATGTCAGGTTGCCCACGCTCGTTTTGGTAAGGCTACCTGTACCGCTAAAGATACCTGAGAGTTCCGCACTGGTTGCATTGTCAATGGTAAGATCAGCAGCCAAAGCAACGTTGTTGGCGATTTGGCGATCACCTGCAAAGCTCATTGTGGCATTGCCATTAACTGTAAAGAGACCTGAACCGAATGCGAGGTTGTGACCCGCAGTAATGGTACCTGCCGACAGATTAACACCGCCAGAGAACTCGTTGTAACCATTTAGAATCAGATTGCCTGCACCCGTTTTTGTTATAGATTTTGCGGAACCAAAATCACTAACTTCACCATCAAAAACAATGGTGTTGCTCGCGATCGAGAAGGTTTTATTACCAAAAAGTTCAATGTCATTTTTGATGGTACCAACACCATCTGAATCAAGATTGATCACGCCAGCGTTATCAATGTCGATTTGGTTTTCAAGAATGACGTTGTTATTGATGATCAGCTTCGCAGTATTGTCTTCAAACGAGATTAAACTGTCGCCGAAAGCAGTATGTGTGGCTGCAACGACAACAGCACCTGAGTTCAAGGCGGTGTAGCCGCTATATGTGTTGTTGCCAGTAATGGTCTGCTTAGCGACGCCATCACCGATAAAATCGATGCGGCCATCATCACCGGAGATAATGCCGGAGAAGGTCGCATCACTGCTGGAATCAATGGTGGTTGTTGATGAATCCTTGATTTCAAGGCCACCTGCACCACTGAGATTCCTAACCATCAGATCACCCTCATTGACAAGAGTCGCACCACCTAAGATCTGCGTTACGCCATATTCTGCTGAACTCGATGAATTGATCATTTTGCCCGCTAGAATATTAGTATTGCTTACAACGATTGATGAACCGGAAGTTTCAAGATCGCCAGCACCACTCTTTGTGAGCGTACGACCTGGAGCATCCTCATCAATATCACCAGAAAGTACAACCTTATTGACGCCAACATTGATCAGCTTATCACCATTGAATGTCACATCGCTGGAGAGCGTACTGGTGCCTTCACTAAGAACATTGACGGTATTGACCGCATCAATGTTTAGATCGTTGTCAATAGTAATATTGTTGCCAAGAATCAGGTTTGCTGTATTGCTGTTGATTGTCAGTGCACCAGTACCAATCGCATTATTGTGCTGAAGGGTCAATGTGCCGTTATCAAGCGTTGTTCCACCTGTGTAGGTACTGTCACCTTGAAGAATCAAGTTACCTGCACCATCTTTAATGATTGCACGTGCGTTGCCAGCCTCTTCGCTGATGACACCTGACAGAACAATGTTATTGCTAACAATGTTCATCGTCTTGTCGCCACCAGTGAGTTGCGTATCACCAGACAGCGTACCCGTGCCATCACTATTGAGGTTGATCGTGTCAACACCAGCTTCAATCTCGAAGTCGTTACCGATGTTGATACCATCCGCCACGTTCAGTTCAGCATAGTATGGATTAAGTGTGGCTGGGTTCGTCCCTGGCTGGAAAACAAATGTGCCGCTACCCAAAGCGTTATTATTTTGAACAACCAGAATACCGCGGTTGAGCTGTGTACCACCTGAGTATGAGTTGTTGCCAGAAAGGACCAATGTACCATCACCATCTTTTGCGATGATACGAGCAAACTGATCTTCAGAAATATCACCGGAAAGCTTGATGACATTCTGTTGAATTTCAATCGATTTTTCAGAGTTCAACTGAATATTGCTAGTGAGTTCACTATTGCCGAATGAATTAATCGTGACCCGGTTAACTGGATTCCAGTTGAGTTGGTTCGAGATCACAACACCATCATGCAACTCAAGAACAGCATCTTCTTTATAGAAGGTTAATGCGCCGGTACCGATTGCGCTATCGTTAGTGAGCTCAAGAATACCCTCAGCTAGAGTTGTTCCACCTGAGTAGGTGTTTTGCCCTGAGAGGATCAATCGGCCATTACCATTACGGAAAACAAGTTGGCCTTTTGTCAGGCTACCTGCACCCGTAATAACACCTGTGAACTCTGTTGTTGTAGCCGGATTACCTGGTGCACTTTGGTTTTCAATGACCACATTGACGTTAGAGCCGCCATCAATAATGAAGTTGTTTGCAACAGTCAGTGCATCAACCGTTGATAGTGCCGCACTACCGGTGACATGCAACTCGTTTGTTTCTTGGCCAAGTGCATTGTTGTGAGCTAGCGTCAGCGTACCTGCCTGAAGTATGGTATCAGCATCAAAGATATTATTGCCTGCAAGGATCAAATCACCTGCACCGGTCTTGATAAGCTCACGACGAGTCAAGTCATTGTCAATAACACCAGAGAGTGTGATATGACTATAGGCGTCACTAACATTAAAGGTCTTATTGCCGTTGAGCAGAAGATCTGAAGTCATCTCGGCTGAGATGTGGCTCGCGACATTATTCGGGCGATAACCGTCTAAATTAATCGTACTGACACTTGCGATGTCCATCACATTCGTAATCTGAACGCCATTACCCATCTGTAGAACAGCTGAGTTGCTGTTGAAGTCGATGTCACCAGTACCAAGAGAACCATTATTACCTGCAATGATCATACCGCCGTTCAGATCAGTATCACCAGCGTATGAATTCGCATCATATAAATGAAGAGTACCATCACCCTGCTTAATAATTCCTTGAGCACCTTGGAAAGCATCACCACTTACGCGGAATGAACCACCACTGGATACGGTGAGCGCGCGACCATTGGTGTCAATTTGGCCACCACTATAATCCACAGCACCACTGACAGTCAGCCCTAAAATACCGTTGGCCTGAAGGAGAGCGGTATTGTTAGTGCCCGTGATTGTCTTACGATTCGAAGATTCATTGACAATACTTGCAGTATTAAGTGTTGTGCCTGCATTGATATTGACGGCGATGGTTGCAAGCCCACCTTCGTACTTCACACTGCGAACAGTTGAGTCCGTATCAACATTGATGACATACGAGTTATCAGCATTGAATACTGCCGTGTCAATTGTGCCCGGTGCGGTGTCGCCACCCCAGTTGGTCGCTGTGGACCATGCCATGTCTCCGCCCTCATCATCCCAATCGACATCAGCGCCAAACGCTGAGCCTCCCATGCACATCCATGCGCTGAGTAGTACGCTCGTACTTAGGGTTAACCTGCGGCGAGTCTTCGTAATTACAGTCATACCTCATACTCCGTAGTTTTATTAGACGGGTGTGATTGCCCAGAATGATCGTTAAATAAATGCGACTTAATAGAAATAAATAATTTATTCGACTTATATTTCTAATGCCCCATAAGAAGTGCAGTATAACGGCTGATAAGTGATTGTCGCAATAACGAGAGGTTTATTTTTCCATCTTGCGAAAATTCAAACTTAAGTTACTGTAAATAATGCGCTTACAAATCGTTCATTCAATGACAAACGCTTGCTTTATCCCCAAATGATTTACGTAATTTAACCTACATTCCAGATCTTGACCCGATAATTATTTGCTATTATGTCATTAATGCTACTTAAGTCATGCTACTTGAGTGCATAACCTACCCAGCGATCACAATATCTATCCAAGTCCTGACAAATTCAGGCGAATTGCACTCAAAGTATGCTTCTCAAGATATGAGCATGATAAAAACAAGGCCCACAAAAAGATTGCGTCCTGCCTCATTCCTATGAGAAATACACCACGTGCCCACCTCAAGTGCAAGCATATAGCCCGTTACCCAAACCCAACGCATCGGCAGCAATGCAAAAATCCTAAGATGCTGTTTACTTTCGCTCTTACACTCACACATCCTGCGTCATTCTTACGTAACCAAAACAGCAATGACACCTTGCCCCCCGATTAGATCTGATATCACTTTTCCGAAAGAATCTAATCCTTCATCCCACTGCGTGAGATCCCCTCAATAATTGATTTCTGGAAGACAAGAAATGCAATCAAAGCAGGCACAGTGGCGATAGTGCCTGCAGCTAATGTGAGCCCGTATTCGCTGTAGTAGCTTGACTGGAAAGTAGCAATCCCCACAGGCAGCGTCAGTCGATCAGATGAGTCAAGAAACACCAACGGCCCCAAGAAATCATTCCAGCTGCCTAAGAAAATAAATATCGCCAACGTGGCAAGCGCTGGTTTTGAGAGCGGCAAAGCAATATGAAAAAACATCGCCATCCGTGAACATCCATCCAATGCCGCCGCCTCCTCTAAATCTTTTGGTATGCCTTTAAAAAATTGATAAAGCAGAAAAACACCAAAAGCATTTGATGCGGGTGGAATGACAATCGCCAACATCGTATCCAACCAACCAAGCTGATTGAGAACCAAATAAGTCGGGATCAACTGAACTTGAGCTGGAACCATCATCGTGATAACGAAAATACCAAGCATGATTTTTGCAAACGGCAGATTCAAGCGAGCCAAACCATAAGCCGCAAGTGCGTCAACACTCAGCACAATCAATGTCGTAGTTGAAGCATACAAGAAACTATTGATTGTCCATACGCCAATCGGAATCTCCTCTGGATTCGCGAAAAGCTGCCAGTAATTGCTTAATGACCAACTCTCAGGCCAAAATGAAGTGAAATGCAATATTTCACTTTCTGACTTAAACGACGTCACAAAGATCAACAGTACTGGCAGAAAAAAACAAATCGCCAATAGTAACACGCCCAATTCAATCACTCTACGCATTTTCATATCAACGTTCTCGCATCACTAAATACTGCGTCAAGGAAACGATAGCAATCACAACAAATAGCATCATGCTCATCGCCGCACCATAACCGATGCGATACTGAACAAACGCTGTCTCATAGATATGCTGCATAAGTACACGCGTCGAATTACTTGGCCCGCCACGCGTTACAATAAATGTCTGTCCGAAAATTTGAAACGACCCGATCAACTGAGTAATCACGACAAAGATCATAGATGGCTTAAGCAACGGTATTGTGACCGCCAAAAACCGTCTGTATCCGTTCGCGCCATCAATCATCGCTGCTTCATAATACTGCGTAGGAATCTGCTTCAACCCCGCCAGTAGAATGATAGTCGGTGCACCAATCCCCCACCAGAGTGTCAGCAACACAATCGATAACATGGCCCAACCCGGCTCCCCTGTCCACGGCACTTGAAGTCCAATCGACTTTAAATATCCATTAAACACCCCAAAATCTGTATTCAACATCCACCGCCAAAGTATGCCGACAACCGTGATATTAACCATCATCGGCAGCACAAATAGACTTCGGTAAAACGCTTGACGCTTTTTAAGTGCCTGTAAGCCCATCGCAATCGTCAATGACAGCAGCACCGTCAATGGAACGCAAAACACCACAAATAAGCTTGTCGCTTTTAATGCAAACCAAAAATATGGATCGTTAAACGCCCTTGCAAACTGTTCAAAACCGATAAAGCTTGGTCCCTCAGAAGATAACATCTCCCAACGCACAAAACCCAACCCTAAACCAATGATCAAAGGCAACACAACAAAGGGTAAAAACACACACATGTACGGCAAGACGAATAAATAACCTGTGATATGTTTTTTCATGAGGCACCATTTCTTTTCATATCATGATTCCGCTCAATAACATCATTAATCCGATCCGTCGCACGATCCAAAGCTTCCTGGGGACTCATCTCACCCCGCAAAGCCCTTTCAATTGCCAGATCAAACTCACCCAAAAACTCAAACAAATAAGGCACGCGTGGAAAATACTCGACATTCTCAATCTGACGAGCAAATTCACCCTGCGCAATCATTGACTTAAATCCTTCACTCTCACGCACTGATCGTCTTGCAGGCACCTGCCCTGCCTTCGCCCATGTCAAACTTTCATCAGATATGTACTCAATAAACGACCATGCTGCATCAAGCTTTTCATCCGGAATATCCGCACTAATGACCAAACTATGTGAGTTCGCCCAAGTCGCCGGACGCTCACCAAACTGCGGTATACTCGCGACTTTTACCTCAAAATCCTCTGATTTCATAAAATCATGCATCATCCACGGCCCCTCAAAAACAATGCCTACATTGCCCTGGCGAAAGCCCGTATAGGGATCGAGATTTTGTGGCCTAGGTATCAATTCATCCTCATAAATCAAATCAACGATATATTTCAGAGCTCGAACATTCTCAGCACTGTTTAAAGTACACACTGAAAAATCTTCATTAAACATGCGTCCATTAAACTGCTGCATGATCGTATACATGTTGATTCGCGCCCATGTAATAACAAATGCCCTACCCCCAATATTTGTTATCTTTTTTATTGCTTCTAAAAACTCTAAGCCCGTTTCCGGCGCTTTAGCAGTTCCATTCTCATCGACAACACCCGCCTTCTCAAACATCGTTGCGTTGTAATACATCCCCATCGGATGAATATCCAACGGGATCGCATAAACGCTGTCCTCAAAAGTGACTGCTTCAAATATATTTGGATCAAAATCCTGCTTACTGATCCCACTCTCCGCAATCAAATCATCTAGCGGCCGTACAAGCCCTGCCTGCACAAAACGAGGCAATAAATCTGAGTGGACAATAAATACTTCTGGCGACCTGCCACCAAGCCCAGCAACAAAAACTTTACTATAAAACGTATTGAATTCCAGCCGCTGCATACTGGCATGTACCTCGGGATGCGATTCATTAAAAGCTCGAACCATCCCTAATGCATGCTTCCCATCTGGTCCAGCAAACATATTCCACCACCGAATCTGTACCTTGCCTCCACCCATGGAATTACCACCAATCCGTGCTAGTAATACAACCACAAACAGGCAAACAACAGCGATCAGTAAAACACGCTTTGACCATATCAAAAGATTACTCATTATCTATGGCCTCACTTTTTATACGTCCATGAAATGAAAAAAAGCCATTCTTCTTGAAATCTTGATACATAACTAATACTTCAGCTTCGTTGTTTTTTTTTGTACGACCCACAACGCCAACTCCCGGCTTATAAATACTACCGGCCTCACTATTCAAACGATACGATTTACTCCATGTCCGTCCCCGATCAGCACTCAATATGTATTTCAAGCTCATTCTCATTTTATGAGGAGGTGTTCCAGATCTATTTGCCTTCGATTCATCTTCATCCGTCGCGAAAACGCAGATAACGCCATCCTCACCGATGCGCGTAATCCATGGCGATATCGCCAAATGGTTTTTTACCTTCGTTCGATAAACAACCTCACGGTTTTTTCGCCAATTCCATGAAGCGCCGCCGTTATACGATCGCGTCGCATTAATAACATTCGCATGCGGCCGATTAGGATCAACCGATTCAAAAACGACCAGCACCTCGCCATTTTCCCATGACACAGCACTAGGCATGCCATCTCTTGAAAGTTCTTTTTTGTTAGAGGCACGTCCAACGATCCGTGGCCTCCCCCATGTCTTCTTTGAACGATTCAGTTTCTTCATCGTCACCCACTGGTGACGTTTAAATCCTATTCGATTTGGCCATTCCTCGTCATCGTATAAACAAAAAACATTACCCTTGGTATCTTCATATAAGAAGCTCGCCCATAAACCTGCCTGCACCTGGCTATCCCCAATATTCGATTCCGCTACTATTGAATGATCGCTCCAGGTTCTGCCCTCATCCCGACTCGCAGAAACAGCAATACGATACGATCGCTCATGCTGATACACACCTCGGTACAAATTGTATCGATAAGAAAACAGTAAGACGCCGTCCTGCAATTCAATAAGATGCCCATCACCAAGATCGACATCCTTGTCCGCAGTTTTGATGACTGATTGCTCACGCCAATCGCGTCCATCATTATCACTCAACCAACAAACAATCACATGCTCATCATCTCGCCTGACCGTTTCCGTAGTCAAAAGTCGTCCATTTTCCAGAACAACAAACCCCTTTGCACTGGGGGCACTCTTGTAACTATCTTCCCATCGAATCGACATGTTATCTACAGCAAGTCCGTACAAAAGTATATTAGTAGTAAAGAACAAAAAAGCTAAACACCAAACTATCCTTAAAACATAGATGCACATATATGCTTGCAATCGTTTATTAAAAGAATAACTGATGTGTTCTCTATACATATGGTTTAACTCTTTAAGTCTTTAAACACGGGTCTTGCTATACACGATGATAATGAGCATTAATTTCTCACACGTAGTGTATCACTTTACAAAAGACTAACCATACCTATGTTACAGAACTCTATTGCGCAAATACCAAATGCGCTTATTGAAATAAATAAAGTTTCCAATTCACTATCACACCTTACCAGTTAGCTTAACTTCATAAATAATAACCATCTACACTATTTTTTAAATACATCTTTAAATCTATCGCGTAAATATCGACTGAATGATTTTTGTTTTTATTGCAAATACACTCTTGTACTTTGCACTATTTGAATTATGATTCATTGCAGATAACACACTTTCGATTCAATTCTTAATTGTCTGAGGTGCCATCATGCCACTTATCTGCGAACCAAAACACGAAGATATTCCAAGCATTGAAACTTACAACATCGGTGAAAATACATACGAACAGCTTGTTGGCAGCGAACAAATACCTGCTCTTCGAAACAACAATATTATTTTCACGGGTACATCAATTGCGTCTGATGAATTTTCATTTGTTCGATTAAAACCCGACCTAAGTCAAATACTAATTACCGTAAAAGGCCAAGGTGAAGTTTATACTGAAGATGGTTGGCAACCATTACCCGAAGGTCACGCATACATCACCCCACGTGATATCATGCACGCTTACCGAGGTGTTTCACGAAAAATGTGGACCGTTTGCTGGGTAACCTATCATGACCCCAAAGACATCGTCCCAACTGTCTCTCTCGATATCCCCACAATAACACAAGCGAACCCCAAAACGCTTTATGCTGCAATCACTGGCTTAAACGAGGAATATCGTTCTAAAGCTGACCCGCACAAGCTAGAGATTTGGAGTAATCTCGTACATGATTACGTCTCGACTATTCTAGAATCGTGGCGCATACCAGATCGGCTTTGGTATATCTGGGATCACGTGAATCGTAATTTAAACAAAAAATGGTGTATTCAATCCCTAGCTAAATATGGCCATATCTCACCAGAATACCTCCGCGTACTCTGCCGCAAACACCATAATACTAGCCCCATGAATTACGTTGCATATTTACGCATGCAGCACGCCGCAAACCTCCTCAAACGAACTAATCTTAAGCTCGAAGCAATCGCCATTACGATTGGCTACGACAACGCATTTTCATTCTCACGCGCTTTCAAGCGAATTATGGGCTACTCACCAATGGCTTACAGGTCCTTATAAACTATAGTATTAAATAGGAATGATCAGCCTGTTTAGTAACAATCCATAACCTATACCATTAATAAAACAACCATAAACAGTAGCCGCAATTTTCTTGCGGCTTTTTTCATATTCAAAACGCTGAAACACATACTCAGATCAATACACACTTTTTTTATTTTTCACATTTATACACAAACGATATCACCGCTCTTCTCTCCTTTTCTAACACACCTCTGCACATGTGATCACAGCTATGCTACAAACGATATGCGCAATGAAATTCTCGTATTTTTCAGTATTTTATTGAATTTCAATATTATCAAGATCAGTAGCATTGAAAGGTCATTTAAATACCCTAGCATTACCCTGACCGTTGATTTTTAACAGTAAATTGCGGGCCTGCTGGATGACGATTTGTAAACAATACTCTTACCGCATCCACATCAAAATATTTACGTCAAATCTGGCTAGCGCAATGTGAAAGAGGATGTGATGAACGAACCAAGTAATAATATCAATGCTGAAATGATTTACCCGCGTCCACAACTAAAACGCGAAAACGCATGGCAATTACTTGACGGACTTTGGGACTTTACTGTAAATCTAAGTAACTCCGATTCACACGATAAGATTACGTATGATCAACGTATCTGCGTTCCCTTTGCTCCTGAAACAGAACTTAGTGGTGTCACCGTACCTGATCGTTTTATGTCATGTTGGTACCGCCGTAAATTCGAATGGAATACGAAAAACAACAGCAAGTCGATTCTTCATTTCGAGGCTGTCGATCAAACTGCTGAAGTTTGGGTCAACAATCAATACGCCGGCAAAATTGGCGGGCCTGTACGCTCATCTCTTGATATTACGCAGCATCTCAATCAGCGTGAACAAGAGGTCGTCGTACACGTCATTGACGACCCCTCTGATATGACTCAATCACGCGGCAAGCAAGATTGGCGTGAACAAACACACATCATTTGGTATCCACGCACGACAGGCATTTGGCAATCCGTTTGGATTGAAGATGTACCTGAAACCAGTATTGAAAAAGTTCGCTTCGACCCGCGCGTCACCTCATGGAATATCGGCCTAGACATAATGCTCTCAGGAAACGATGAGCGACGCGCCCCATGGAACGGTTGGCTCGAAGTTACCTTAACCCACAACGACAAACTTCTAGCATCTGATCGCTATCAAGTTTGCAGCAAGCTCATCCAACGTCGTATCACAATAGATGATCCCGGCGTCATCGATGAACGAGCCGAACTTACATGGTCACCAGAACACCCAAATCTGATAGACATCGATATCAAGCTTGTTGATGACTCAGGCAATACTATTGACCAAATAAAAAGCTACACTGCTATGCGTGCGATCGGTTCCCTTGATGGACGCCTCACACTCAATGGCATGCCATACTTCAGCAGAATGGTTCTTGCGCAAGGCTATTGGCAGGAAAGTGGCCTCACCGCTCCCGACGACAATGCCCTGCGTAAAGAGGTCGAACTCACCAAAGCCATGGGTTTCAACGGCGTACGTCTACATGAAAAAGTAGAATCAGAACGCTACCTATATTGGGCTGACCGATTAGGCCTCATGGTATGGGGGGAACTTGGAAGCAACTACGCATTCGTTCCCGATGATTTCACCAAAATACAATCAATCTGGATCCGCCGCGTACAACGTGACTTCAACCATCCGTGTGTTGTCGCTTGGGTACCGGTCAATGAATCCTGGGGCTACCCAGCATTGCTCGAAGATCAACAACAAGTACATGCAATGCGTAGTCTCTATCATCTCACAAGAGCAATCGACCCAACCCGCCTTGTCATCGGCAACGATGGCTGGGAAATGTTTGATACCGACATCATCGCAGTGCACGACTACGAAGGCAATGCTGATATACTCAACCAACGTTACGATCTCTCACAACGTACTTGGCCAGAAATCTTCAAGCAAGAGCAACCCGGACACAGGCAGCTTCTGCTCGATGACCGTGTATACGAAAATCAACCTGTTGTCCTAAGCGAATTCGGCGGCGTCAAGCTATCCGATGAGGGCAACGATTCATGGGGTTACACAAACGCTTCCGATACAAAAGATTTCGCGCAGGCATATATGTTATTGCTGCGTTTCGCCAACAAGAAAGACCTCTTTGGGGGTTTCTGTTACACGCAACTAACCGACACATATCAAGAAGCCAACGGCCTCCTGAAAATGGACCGTACACCAAAAATCCCTATCGAGATGATCAATAAGATGACAACTGGAGCGAATATCCGCATCCAACATTATCTCGATGATCCTTCACCTTTGGAAGATGCGGTCTCAACCACATAACACGATCAATACTAAGCACAAAAAAACGAGAGCTGGCTTTGCCGGCTCTCGTTTTTAATTTTATCATCCAAATTTTATGATGTTGGCTGAACCATACGGTCAGCAACATTCAGCTTCAACTCACCAAATTTCTCTTCGTGTTCACGAATGTAGTTGCCCAGTGTAATTGCCAAACGCTTCGCAGTGTATGGATTCATAACCAGACGATTCTCTAGGTCAAAGCGAATCTCACCAGCAACATCGTCGTCGCCCTGCACACTCTGCACGCTTGTATTCATACCCACTTCCAACACAAACTCATCCGCCTGAGTTTCCGTACGGAATGCATTCACATAGGTTGACTTCTCAGCACGATCATTGATACGAATACGAACTTGCTTCTGATTCTCGGACATCATTTACTCCCGACTGGGTAAAATTCAAAAGATTGATAGAACACTCAAAATATCCAGCCCCCTGCTCTTATCAGTGTAACAAAACATCAACCAATCTGCTTCAAACCTCTCACGAATCATTCTTTCCACGAGGCCCCTTCTTGTTCCACCTTTTCTTCTTCGCCGGCATATCCGTCGGACCACCCCCTTCAACACGAAACGTCCGCTTCTTACCCCCATAAATCTTCTCCCCTGACCCATGAAACTCAGGCCCCTGCCCTCGCTCACGCTGCCGTTTCGCCGCCTTCTTACCCTTACCTATAAACGCATCTCGCTTCGCCACCTTTTTACTATATTGCTTCTTACCTTCCCACTTCTTCCCCTCACCGCGCCGATCCGGCTTCGCCTGCTTTGGTGCCCGCAATGGACGCGGCCCCTCATGCTCACCACCCGGCTTCTGCATCACAAACAAGTAATTAAACCCACGTAAATAGAAGTTCTCTTCCTCTGCCGAGGCCCTGTAATTCCCCATTTCAAGCGTCCGGTTATGCCTCACCACTGACACAATATCAATCGGCGTGAACATCGCTCGCATCTGATCAAACAACTCAAAACCGATCGCATGGAACCCCTTCCCCAACCCGCGATGCACATACGAATCACTCACATACAACCCCAAAAAACCGCCCGGCTTCAACACCCGATTGATCTCTTCCAACACCAGATCCATCGCCTCATAATAACTCCCATCCGCCGCATCCAACTTCCCGATACACCGCACATCATCCGAATACTCCAGATGCGTCGAGTAAGGCGGGTCAATAAACACAAAATCCACCTCACCATTCTTCACTGGCAAATCCCTTGCATCCGCATTCGTGATATCCTCACGCGTCGGATTCACATCAAACCCCATCGCATTGCGCCCCAAATCCTTCGCCACATCCAGCGTCGTCCCGCTCCCACAGCACGGATCAACCACCAGATCACCCTCTTGTGTATACCGCTGGAGCAGATTCCAGATCACATAGCTCGGCGTCGCCCCTCTATAATTAGGATCACCCTGAACATCATCACCGTAATGCTGGGACGGATAATCCCACAATGTCGTCGGCTGTATCCGCAGTGGCGGCTTCCTAAACTGTTGCGGCTGCGACTGTTTATACGAACCCTGTGGCTTCCGAGGGCGGAACTGCTTGTTACTTCGGTGATCTTTCATAGCCTTCCCATTCTAGCATCCCCCCCCTATTCGTCACATCTGATGATTCTGACTAAAATACCCCCTCGAAAATCCCCCTAATCCTCACATAAGAGCCCTACATGAGCAACGATCCACAAAAAATCATCTACTCCATGCTTGGAGTATCTAAAAAATACAATAATAAGACCGTCATCAAAGACATCTCTCTCTCATACTTCTACGGCGCCAAAATCGGCGTTCTCGGCCTCAACGGCTCCGGCAAATCCACACTCCTCCGAATCATCGCTGGTATGGACAAGGACTTCGACGGCGAAATTCAAATCACACCAGGCTACACCGTCGGCTACCTCCCGCAGGAACCACTCGTCGACGAAACCAAAACTGTTCGCGAAGTCGTCGAAGAAGCCGTCTCCGAAGTCACCGACCTCCTCAAAGAATTCGATGAGATCAACGAGAAATTCGCCGAAGAAATGTCCGACGACGACATGGACAAACTCATGACCCGTCAAGGCGACGTCCAGGAAAAACTCGACCTCTTAAACGCATGGGATCTCGACTCACGCCTCGACATGGCCATGGACGCACTCCGCTGCCCACCACCCGACTCACCCGTCAACGTCCTCTCCGGCGGCGAGAAACGTCGCGTCGCACTCTGCCGTTTACTCCTACAAAAACCCGACATTTTGCTCCTCGACGAACCAACCAACCACCTTGATGCAGAGACTATCTCTTGGTTAGAGCGGCACCTTCAGCAATACGAAGGCACCATCATCGCCATCACTCACGACCGCTACTTCCTCGACAACGTCGCCGGCTGGATTCTTGAACTCGACCGCGGCGAAGGCATCCCATGGAAAGGCAACTACTCATCTTGGCTTGACCAAAAACAAAAACGCCTCGCCATCGAACAGAAACAAGACAAAAAGCGTCAACAAGCCCTCAAGCACGAGCTCGAATGGATCGGCAAAACCCCCCAAGGCCGACAAGCCAAATCCAAAGCCCGTATCTCATCATTCGAATCACTCTCCTCAAACGACGAACGCAACCGCGCCAAAGACGCGCAAATCTACATCCCGCCCGGCCCACGTCTCGGCGAACTCGTCATCAAAGCCGACAACCTCACCAAGGCCTACGGCGACAAACTCCTCATGGATAACCTCAACTTCGAACTCCCACGCGGCGGAATCGTCGGCGTCATCGGCCCCAACGGTGCAGGCAAAACCACACTTTTCCGCATGATCACCGGCGAAGAACAGCCCGACTCCGGCTCACTCACCGTCGGCGAAACCGTCGAACTCGGCTACGTCGACCAGACGCGCGACGACCTCGACGATAACAAAACCATCTGGGAAACGCTCTCCGGCGGCAACGAAATCATCAAACTCGGCGACTCCCAAATCAACTCTCGCGCCTACTGCGCTCGCTTCTCATTCACTGGCCCAGACCAACAACAAAAGCTCTCCAACCTCTCCGGCGGACAGCGCAACCGAGTCCACCTCGCAAACATGCTCAAACAGCAAATGAACGTCCTACTCCTCGACGAACCCACCAACGACCTCGATGTCAACACCATTCGCGCACTTGAAGAAGCCGTCACCTCATTCGTCGGCTGCGCCGTCGTCGTCTCCCACGACCGTTGGTTCCTCGACCGCATCGCAACCCATATCCTCGCCTTCGAAGGCGACTCAGAAATCGTCTTCTACCCCGGCAACTACTCCGATTACGAAGCCGACTACAAGCGCCGCAAAGGCCACGACGCCGATCAACCCCACCGCATCAAATACCGCAAACTCACACGATAACCACGACTTCGCCAATAAACATTCACACGCTGCATCACAAATGGTGCAGCGTTTTTTTTACATTCAATCCGCTTCAATTACACTTTTTCAACCCTATTTTCAGGGTAAATCCCACAACACATCAGACCGATCTATCTTGCGCTTATGGTATGATGCCACTTCTTATTAAATGCACGAAACAGGGTCATATCCAATGCCACTCTCAATCGATGACGTCACCGTTCTCATCTGTACACGCAACCGTTCTAACTGCGTAATCCGCGCTATCGAATCCACTCTATCTCAAAAACCATACCCACCCCACATCATTGTCCTCGATGACTTTTCGACCGACGACACTGTTTCTGTCATCCGCAGCCAATTCCCTCAAGTCGAACTCCTCACACCCGACAACAAACAGCACAACTACATCAAACACAGAAACGATCTCGTCAAACTCGCCCAGACACCCATCGTTCTTCTCCTTGATGACGACGCATATCTCACCGACGAGAACATCGTTACCGGCGCCCTTCCCTATTTCTCAAACCTCCGCATCGCAATCGTCGGCATCCCCTGCTTCAACCCACAAACCAACAATTGGGAGCAAGGCTCTCCCAACACATCCAAACAGTCCAACCCACATTCACCCAAACTTCTCAATGCATACATGGAGTCCACCTCCCTCTACCGCCGCGACGCCTACCTCCATGCCCAAGGCTTCCGTGAAGACCTCGCCATGTACACCGAAGCCGCCGACCTCTCCACACGTCTCTTCCAACGTGGCTTCCTCATCGCACTCGCAAACACTGCCCCCATCAACCACGACCCCGGCCCACGAGCCGTCACCCCCTCCTCAACACCTCAATCCGCATCCACCCCCTACTCCCCCCTCTGGCGAGCCGACCTCCACACCCGCAACAATTTCCTCTTCACCACCCGTTACGTCCCCTTCACCCGCATCCCCCCTGTCCTCCTCAACCAATTAAAAACCATCTACAACCGCTACAAAAATATCAACCACCGCCGGCGCATCCCTCTCGTTCTCCTCAAATCCGCTCTCGCCTGCCTCGCCAACCTCCCAAAACGCAAGCCTTTATCCACAGACCAATACCTCCGTTGGTGCCACCTCCCACGCCCCGAATCCACCATTCAAGCCCTTGAGCCCCATCTTCCTCCCCTACCTGATCTCACACCACTCACCCCAAAACCCGCCGCAGTATCGACCTGACACACCCCTCAGACCCCTTCTCACTCATCTACCAAACCTCTGAAAGCCGATAATCTCTTCATCCACCACTTTCTCCCCAACCCCCAATATTTGCCCCCAAAACCGCACACGATTATCATTTACATCCTTATAAACCAAAATATAAACACACTTTTAACCTCAGGGGTTAAATCACTATGACAGACGCTGATGCAACATTCGGTGCCGCACAGGCAATCGATTCCGCAACCGCAACCAAATACTACGAGCAAGGCCTTGCAGCCGAGACCGAGTGCGACCGCCCTGCCGCTATCAAAGCATACCAGGCCGCCTACACCGCGAACCCTGATGATGCCAACATTTGCTTCCGTCTCGCTTACGCCCTCGACGTCACCGGCGAAGAAGACGAAGCACTACACCTCTACGAAGAGTGCATCAAAGCTGACAAGCCTCACCTCAACGCACTCATCAACCTCGCCATTCTCTACGAAGACCGCAACGAGCTTTCCAAAGCAGAACGATGCATCCGCCAAGTTCTCGCCACAAGCCCCAATCACCCACGCGCTTCGCTCTACATCAAAGACATCATCGCTTCCAAAGCCATGATCATCGATGATGAAGCCGAAAAGCGCAACGAAAAGCACATGGTGCTTCTCGACACGCCTGTCACCGACTTCGAACTCTCTGTCCGCACACGCAACGCGCTCCGCAAAATGAACATCCGAACCCTCGGCGACCTCCTCAAAGTCACCGAAGCGGAACTACGCTCATTCAAAAACTTCGGCGACGCATCTCTCGAAGAGATCAAAGCCATGCTCGCACAAAAAGGCCTCCGTCTCGGCCAATCCGTCGAGCAGCATCAGCAAGCCGTCAAAGAACAAGTCTACGAACAACTCGCAGACTCACAGGGCGACAACGAAATGCTCTCACGCCCCATCGCTGACCTCAACCTCTCCGTACGTGCTCGCAAAGCACTCGCACTCCTCAACGTCTCATGCATCGGCGACGTCGTCCTCCGCACAGAGGCCGAACTCATGGGCGTCAAAAACTTCGGCATGACCTCACTCCTCGAGATCAAAGAAAAACTCGCCGAAATGGGCATGGGGCTTCGCACCCTCGAAGGCTAAACCTTCTCCCCTCTAAAACCAAAAACAAACCAAAACAACCTCGCATTGCGAGGTTGTTTTTTCATGCATCAATACCCATTTGCCTATTGCGTCTTATCCAATCAGATTTCTTCAAGCCCATGACCTCTGGTCATGGGGTGTTTGCACAATTCAGCGATCATCAACCTGCAATCAATTATTTCTTCCGCAGCCACGTTCCCAACACCGCCGCCACAATCGCTTCCGGACAATCCTCCTGCACAAGATGCCCCGCATCCCGAACAACCTCACACGGCAACTCCGAAATCATCGCCGCCAACGCCTCCCCCTTCCCGTACGGAATCCACTCATCCTGCTCCCCCCACAACACCTTCACCGGGCAATCCATCTTCCCATACAACCCCTGCACCTCATCCGTATACGTCTGATCCATCTGCGTGATCTGCCTGTAAAAAGCAGCCTGCCCCACTTCCCCCAGCCAAGGCTCGCTATAGATCTCAAACGCCTCCTCCGACAATGTTCGATGTGCAGCCGTCTGCAAATACGCTCGCAACATCGCCTCATGCATATACCCTGGCATCTCACTAAACGCCTTTTCATGCTTCCGCACATGCTGGACAAGCGCCGACCCCCACGGCGGCAACGCCACCGCATCAAAAATCGTCAACGAACCATACCGCAAACCATTCAAGTAATACCCCCGCAGCGCCGTCGCACCACCAAAATCATGCGCCAAAACATGCGGCCGCTCCAACCCCCATTCCTCTATCAACCCCGCCAACACCCCGTTCTGAACACCCAACGACACATCCTGACCCTCCCGCATCTCTGACTGCCCATACCCCACAAGATCATAATAATAAACCGTAAATCGTCCCGTCAGATGTGGCAATATCCGCCGCCATACCTGTGACGAAAACGGCGTCCCATGTATCGCAATCAACGCCATCCCCCCCTGACCCCCCCCTTTTTTTCCCTTGTTCTTATCACGACACGCCATCTTCCCCCACCGCACGACATTCCCATCAATCACCGATTCATACTGTAACTCAAGCATAAGCACCATACTTTCATATTGTCATTTAGCGATATGACTATATAATAAACGCTATGGATCGGTCAATACAAATCAAAGCCATCGCCAGCAAACCGCGCATGCAAATCCTTAAACTGCTCGCCAAACCACGCAGGCACTTCAAACATCAATGGTCCGCCGACCCCGTTAACTTTGGTGTATGCATGACACTTATCGCCGAAGCACTGGATATCGCCCAACCAACCGCCAGCCGCCACCTCGACATCCTCAAGCAAGCCGGATTCATCACCGTTCGCAAACACCAAAAGTGGTCTTACTGCAAACGTCACGACAAAAATATCCAGGCCTTCACCACCTGGCTATCAAAACAATT
This sequence comes from Poriferisphaera corsica, assembly GCF_007747445.1. NCBI lineage: Bacteria > Pseudomonadati > Planctomycetota > Phycisphaerae > Phycisphaerales > Phycisphaeraceae > Poriferisphaera > Poriferisphaera corsica. The sequence goes on along the minus strand of NZ_CP036425.1, from coordinate 1,726,114 downwards.
AGCATCCTAATAGTTTATAGATACACCACTCCCCCTCCTAGCCACAGAATCGTGTACCGCCGCGACCCAACAACACACCCACCAACCCTGCCTCCTCGAAAAGTACATTTCATGATGCACGCACCTCACTACTCCCCAATCTCATAAACCTTCACCCACCCCTCCTCTGCATCTCGGCTTCCTCCGATTGCCTTATCCCATCCAAATCGGCTCACCCACACCCGTTTGTTATTCCCATCTGCAGCCAACCATCCTCGATTAACCTGATACCGGCCCAGCTCTCCCAACTCAAGCGCCACAAACCGTCCCACACTCTCATCATCTTTCGATACCACCGCCAGCATCGCCCACTTCTGTCGATCATACCCCGGCTGCCACGCAATCCCTCCAAAACTATTGTAAACCCCTCGCGCAATCCGCGTCCTCATCTCCTTCTGCTCCGCCGTTAGATTCATCTTTGTTATATCACCATGTTTCGGAACCACCGCTGCCAGTTCCCCCAAATAGCTCCTCGTAAAATCGGCACTACGCTGATCAATCACCTTCTCCCCTTCACCAAAATCAAAATCACATCCTTGCTGCCATCCCTTCTCAGGTAACTTCTCAAAACCCACCGAGCGCAACTTCTCCAACCCCAAACCATGCCACACACCATCAGCATCTACAATCCCCCAACTGTAATCTCCAAAGCCCTCTCCACCACCACTTACACTCACACACAACCCGTCATACAACAACTCCCCATCACGCCCTATCCTCATCGGTTCACACTGCGCACCATCCAAGTTCACATCCTCTCGCCTCACAATAAAATTCTGTTCATTCACAACCTTCTTCCTCATCACATCCACCACCACAATGCGGCTAAACCGCGTACTAACCCGCTTCCCCACTGCATCATACGCTTTATCACTACTAAATTTCTCGTTAATCGTACCCACAACCACCACAAAACCATCCCCTAAATCATACATCTTCGTACTCATTACATTCGTTTTCGGTACGGCATCACCTTTTGTCATCTCGATCTTCTCTAACTCTCCATTAGACGATTCATACCAATAGAGCCGCTGCCCCAAGGTCAGCAAATAACCACCATCAAACGCGATAAACCGAGGCAACAACCCGTCCCAACTATCCCTCATCAATTGAAACCGCCGTCTCTCGCCATCGATTACCTCATAATAAATTTCACTCGCATACTCTCGCGCCAGCACCTCCTTTTTCACCTCACCACTTACCTCGTCAAACCACATCCCCCATAATTCATGATGCATACCATCACTCCTCTGCGTTCCAACCACTCGCCATTTTTCGTCCCACCCCATCATCCACTCATACAACTTCGCTGAAGGCAAATCCACCCAGTCAATCACTTCACCACCACTCATATCCCACCACGTCCCATCCCGCCACTCTCCATAACCAATCCCCTGTGTATACCCCTTCATCGCCCGCCACGCGCTCACCCCCACCACAGCCGCTCCCCCCCAACACACAAACATCACCATAAGCGCCACAGCAAAACACACCCACCGTACCTGCCACCATTTCCTCACCGAAACCTTCTCCACCTTAAACTCCTTCCCACACTCCGCACACACAACCGCATCTCTCTTCCCATCAGCCACACGCAACACATAACCGCACCGTTTGCAATAACCCTCCCCCACTCGTACATCCTGCAGCTTCCTGCGAATCCTCATCCATCGCCACATATACACCGTGGCCACCAGCCCCATCAAGCTCCCCACCATCACAACAATCTCCGGCCACAACCAAACCCCAACCTCCCATAAATCCACACTGCTTATTTCCACCCACCCCAAAATTTCATGCTTCGTCTCCACTCCCTTCACACCCCACAACCATCCCATCTCTTGTCCAACCTTCAGAGCCAACTCTCCCGAATGCTCAACTTCCATCACCGAAACTTGATCTGCCATCATCGTTCTCCCGAAATATTGCTCTACATCTGATAGATTGGTCTACTACACACATCCTTCATAGAACAGTGAAATGTTCAAGTATTTTCTTTCACCCTAGCAATTTACATGCCAAATCAACAACAAGACAAAACGCGCGCACAAACACGAAACCCAATCTAAAACACCTTCATTTTCTTTCTCTTTTCTCATTTTTTTTGTCAAAAACTAATTAAAACAGCCAAAAACTCACCAATTCTGCATCGTTTCAATTCAGACTAATCTTAGAAAATCACTTTTTGTGCGCAAAATAGCGCCATATATAATCCCAAGCAAGTCTGCCCGCCCCACAAAACACGTCAAAAGCACACATACCAAACCACCCCGCCCCTCACGCACGACAACTTCCATTTTTTTTACCCCTAAAAGCAACTTTCAATTTTCAACAATTGAGCAAACTTAGCGCACAATCATAAAAAATGGCTGAACACATCACATGTTCAGCCACACAATCAATTAGTTCTTCAACTAAATTTTAAATCAACTTCATCCCGCATCACACCCCCTCACGATGTATCAATCGAGTCAAATAAACTCAATTTGTTGTGGACACATTCTTGTCCAACGATTTTTTCATGTTGTCGAGTGCTGCACGTAATTGCGGAGCCATCTGCGAGTTCGGCGCCGCTTCGATCGCATCCTCAACAGCCTTGATCACCGCTTCGTTATCCCCCTTAGCAACCAACAACTGAGCCTTGAGCATGTACATTTCCTGTACCTTATCTGCTTCGGCTGGCGGATCATCATTAAACACAACCTGCAACTGAATCAGCGCCTCATCGAGATCTCCCGACTTGGCAGCCATCATCACGCGCTGCATCGCTTCTTCCCATTTCATGTTCTGCAAGATTGATGCGTATTTCTCTTTTAAACCCGCTTCGTTATTTGCATCGAGTTCTGAAATTTCTTTGATCTGATCGCGCATCCCCAGTGCAGCGTTATCGATGCCAATCACATTGATTGCTTCATCAAGTTTTTCAGCACGTGCTGTGCCTTGCAGTTTTTCCGCTTCATCCAAAATCCTGTCACGCAGCAACCGGCTTTCGCGCAACTGATACAAATGCTGTGCATACTTCTCAGGACTAATCGGTTGATACCCGGTCTGCCCGTACGGCGTTCCGTTCTGATCAAAAAGGATCAACGTGGGATAACCTTCAATACGATATTTCTGCTGCGCTTCTGCGTTACGCTGCTTAACCTCTGGGGATTGAGATTTTTGTCTTGGGTAATCCAGCTTCACAAGAATAAAATCATCAGTGACCGCGTCCTGAAATTCTTTCTGACTCAAGATCGATTTATCAAGTGCAATACAGGGTGGACACCAATCTGAACCGGTGAACTTAACCACAACGTCTTTGTTTTCACGCTTGGCTTGCGCGAATACATCTTTGAGATCTGCGTCGATCTGCCACGGGCCATGATCTTTTGCACCTGCTTGCTGCGTCGCGGCATTCGGTGATGCGGGGGCTTCTTGAGCGTAGAGTGTCTGAGAAAGTGTAAGGGCACATTGCATACTCAACCCGAGCATGATGGTTTTGATAAGGTTACGATGATTAACCATGTGATTTCCTTCAAGAATGAACATCCGTAGCGTCATATGTCATCAAAGGCAATACGGCCTGTATCATATGTCATGCTGTCTCGTCGCATGTCTGATCAACAGCGCATCAATACGTGTGCGCAGACGTTGGTGTTTACATGAGTTTGAAACACCACCTAAGTCGCGTTATTCGGCCGCTTTAGAGTGTCTTGTGAAATTACTTGCCTCGTTGACCAATAGGTCGTTAAGTAAAAAACGGTTATTACATGAGCCTGCTTCTGATTGTTTCGCAGGACATGTGACACGTAATAATGCAACTTACTTTATTTCTTCATAAAACCGCTATATGGAACGGTATATAGATAGCGAACCTTGCTGAATGAGAAAATATTCTGACAAAAGTAATTTTAGGCCAGAAAATTCTGAAAACGACCCCTGACCAGTGCATGCTGCGAGGGAAGTCTGGATCGACATGTCTTTAGAGCGCTTTGTATGGTTATCCTTGGGAACGATCCATGGACATTCAATCGTGCCAGGCGGTAAATCGGCAAAAATAAATCGCCATAAAACGGCGATTTTACAGCGATAACTGCGATAATTGGCCTACAGCAGGCGGAACATGCAGGGATATCGATAAAAAGATTGTCAATCCTGTTTAAGAACGAGTAATGTGTGTTCAATTACTGGAAGTTAGTCAGCTAAGTCATCTAGAGCGTCTTGCGTAATTATCTATGCGTTGACCAATGGGTCGATCACATGAAACGAAGGTATTTCAGCGATTCTTTGCTGCTGTTATTCGCAGACAAGACCTATGGATATTCGTGTAAACTGCGATAAAGCAATGTTATTGCATGTTTTGCGGGATTGATGTCTTGGTAAGGGCGATGAGGGACGACGCAGTCCGTGGGGATGAGGGGTTAATTTTGACGGTTTTGAATGGATAGGTTATATCATTCGCTGCGTTCAATCGTTTAAGGAGTGAAATATCTTGAGTAAAAGCCGCATCCTTGTAGCAGTGAGTTCACCGTGGGCCAGCGAAAAGCTGTTGGGCCCTGTCGCGGATTTAGCGTCCCGGTTGGGATCGGATGTGGTGATTGCCCATGTGGCAACACTTCAGGATGAAGATGAGCATGAATCGGATGCGACGAATCGAGGCGAGCAGACACTGAAGCTGCTGACTGAATCGCTGGCGGATAAGGGCATCAACAGTGAGGGGATCATGCTGTTTTCGGATGACACATCAAAGGCGATCTTAAACACCGCTCACGCACGGCAATGCACCATGATTTTGCTTGGGCTAACAGGTAAGGGCGTATTAAAGCGATTGATCGCGGGAGACGTGCCGGGGAATCTGATTCGCCAGACAGACTTGCCGGTGTTGCTGCTGCCTGCGAACTGGAATGGGAACTTGTAGGTTGATTTGATGAGATTATTGGGTTGGTTATAGAACTGAATGAATAGAAAGAGACACGCATCATAAATGCGTGTCTCTTTTTTTATTCTAAGTTGAGGTACTCAGCGTTTTTTACGTGAACGAACAAAGAGGCTGAGCGTACCGAGCGCGAGTAGTGATGCGCTTGCAGGTTCGGGAACGACGAAGCCGAAATTATCGATGGCGCTGCGGCCGGTGTCGTCATCGTTGGTGAGCAGTAGGCGAGAGATTGATTGTGTGTTATCCGTTGGTGTGATGACGTAGCGGACCCAATCGTTGCTGAGCGTGATGGTTGACTTGTTTGAGCCGTGGTTGGGGTCAGAGGCGAGTAACGCATTGGAGAGTGCGTCATAGACTTCGATATCCACGTTGATCAGGCTATTTGAAGCGTTGAAAAAAGAGATTGTGCCGTTGGGATCCGCGTTGCCGGGCAGGACACGATCACGCGCGACGAATTGCATGTGATTGGCGGCATGGCTTAGGATAGCTGTACTGTCAATATTGTCTTCTTCAGTCCAGAATGAACGAGCGTCCTGAAAGTAGAGCGGCCCATCGGGTCGTATACCGATGTGGCCGGTGAAATCGACGCTGTATGCGCCTTTAGTGATGGTCGCAGTGGGGTTGTTGCCGTTGACTTCCTGGAATTTTGTGAAGTAATCAAGTGATGTGTCAGGAAGAAGTATGGCGTTTGAAGTCGTCGATAGTAATGCTGAAGCGAATAAAGAACTGAGACAAAGTAAAGTTGTTTTCCTAAATAATGTGGTGAGTGATATTGTTGGCATGAACTGGCTCTCCATTGTTGCGAACAATCGTGGATTGTCGCGGCCTCCTCGTCGAGTATTGAAGCTATCAGCAGCGAGGTCTGCAGGATAGCGGTCCCTGATTAGAGCGTCTTACGAAATTACTTACCTCATTCTTCCGATTGTTTCGCAGGGCATGTGGCACGTCATGATGCAATTTGCTTGAGTCAGGGAAAAGCAACATTTATATTTGATTTGCACGGCAAGAAATATAGATATGCGCGTGTACGACACTCACCTGCATGAAATACCTAGACGCATTCCAGTTTATTCCCGCCTAGAGGAAATACCTAAAACTATCTGTCCAACCTTTTATATTTGGTTTCTTGCAGCCACTAATCATTGAATAGATTAACCTGTTTAGTGGAGTTGTAACGTATATGAAATTGTCTTGTATTGCTGTTATTAGCAGATAAACTACGGGCTGCCGATTGCGTGTGTATGTGGTTACCTGAATGAAGGGGTGTGATATTGAAGTACAGGTCATGTCAAAGGCGGGGCATCATGTCATGGTGTCTGATGTGTTTATCACGAAGAAATTATCATTAAACTTGTGAAACAAGGGAGACTAGAGATGCCATTACTATTTCGATGTGCTGCAGTTGCAGGTTGTTTGCTGATCGGGTATTCAACCGTTGAGGGATCGATGTTGTATGACGCGTCGTTGAATACTTCAGCGAGTGCGCAGGGTTTTACACTGGGACAGAATCCGCCTTCGGGTGGCGCGTCAACTGCGACATTCAATTCGGATTACACGCGGATTGATTCGAGTGGGGCCACAGGCGAGCAGATTGGGTATTTTTCACTTAATCCATTTGCACCTGCCATCACCCACCCGGGGATGCTGACGGTTGATGCGGCAAGTGGATTTACGTTGAATTTCAATTTGATGATCGAGGAAGAATCACATGTCCATGGTGGGCGTGCTGGGTTCTCGATTATTATTTTGGACGACAACAGTAAGGGGATGGAGATTGGGTTCTGGGATGATGAAGTGTTTGTGTATCATGATGACACGACGGGATCGCTGTTTACCAAGGGCGAGTCCGCGGTGTTTGATACAACGACGGGGATGATTGATTATGAGTTGCAGGTATTGGGCAGCTCGTATCAGCTGAAAGCCAATGGGTCGAAGATATTGACTGGCGCGGTGCGTGATTACACAGCGTTTAGCGGGCCGATTGATCCGTATGAGTATGAAAATTTCATTTTTTGGGGTGATGACACTGGGTCAGCATCATCTATCTCTAGATTAGGCAGTATGGAGATCTTAGCAAGCGTACCTGAGCCAGGAACCATGATGGTGTTAGGCGGATTGTTGGCAGGCGCATTGGCCCGACGGCGCCAATAGCACATGACTAACGCTTGATTAGACTAAGACACGGTTCGAATATGTTCGGACTGTGTTTTTTTATTGCGGTCTCGGCTGTTAATATAGGCTAGTAATGTCAGGTCGAAAGTTCTGAATAAATCCTTCACAATATGATGATTGTGTGGTAAATTTATATGTAAAGTCTGATCGACAAGTGTGTGTTAAGTACGGCTTGTATGAGAACGAGCGGTTTAACAGGATCAGAGATACCGGGCCATGTTTATACTTCACGACGATTAGACATGCATCGTATTAGATGATGATTTTCGCATGATAGAATTGATCATGCGTCAGGCAATCTAATGAGCGGCTGCATGTGCCGGGAATTTTTTAGTTATTTATACCGGGCGGCTGTTAGATGCGGTGCCATTACGTTTATGACGCCCTGTTTTAGCGTGAAGGTGATCATATATTGCTTGTGTTGCTGTGTGAATGAACGTGCTGCGAACGGCATTTGCTGTCCTGTGTTTATTGTGAATTATGCACATGATTCGAGTTTGTTTTTTTAATCATTTATATGAGACGTATAAATAATTGCTGCGTCTAACTAATGGATACATTGAGAAGTTTTATTTAATAACAGATACACCGCCTGCCCCGCCCCCATGCTCATATCCCCTCTGCATTGGGGGCGGGGCGCCCTTTTTGATTTTTTTGAGCGGTGATGCGCGAAGGGCGTCGCATACAAACGGTTGGCTGTGAGATGAGGTTGCGGGCAAAAAATATGGGGGTACACTTCGGGAATGAGTATTATTTTGAATAGTTCAGATTTATCGTTGGCGCCCACAGTGGGGCCTTTGGTGCGTCAAGGCATGACGTTTGGTGAGTCGTTGAAAGGCTTGGCGACGATTGGATTTTCGAGCGTCCAGTTGGATGGGACATTGAGTGGTATGCGTGCGCGAGAGCTCTCGGATCGCGACCGTAAGGATTTAGCGGCAACGGTAGGTCGGCATGGGATGCGTGTGGCGGGGATCGATTTGTTTATCCCGCGGATACATTTCAACGACACGGCGCATCAGGATCGGGCGATGGATGCGTTTGTGCAGACGATGAGTTTGTCAGCAGATCTGGGGCGTGTGCCGGTTAGTGTGGCGATTGATGCTGAGGGTGTGGAGGGGGATGTACTGAAGGGAATGCTGGAGACGGCGGATCGTTTGGGTGTGGGCTTGGCGATCCATGGTGAGGATAAACTGAAAGCGCTGGTGGGGTTGATTGAAGAAGAGGACTTACCGATGCTTGGATGCGGGCTAGATCCTGCCGCAGTGATGGCGTTTGGGGGTGACGCGGTGAAGTGGGTGCAAGAACATGGAAAGGTGCTGAAAGTGGGGAGGTTGTCAGATTTGTCAACGGTGGCTGTGGAGCAGGCTGGGCCGCGACGCGTGGCGGCAGGAAATCAGGATGGCGGGTTGGATGTGATGGGGTATCGGCTGGGGTGCGATATGGCGAGTGGGCGTGTTGGGCCTGTGGTGCTGGACTTGCGACAATTGGAGAATGGGCTGACGGGAGCGAAGATCGGGAAGGCGAATTGGGAGGATGCGGCGATTCGTTTGTAGTAATTTAGAGATCACTACTAACTAAATCGCCTTCCGTAATTATCGACTCGCGGAGTGTTGGGTAGATAACTAAATACCGAAGTGTTATTGTGAGTTTGCTGCATCAATTCTCAACGCTATCCCTCTGATTAATCACGCAACTGGCTCTAATATTTGAGGTTGGAGCTGGATGTTGCCACGAAGGACGAAGAAAGAAGAAAGAATCGCGAAGATGACGAAGAAGATGCGCATGATCAGGAGCATGCCGACGATTTGGTTGTTGCTGGCGAATTGATCGGATGCGAGAAAGGCGAAGCCGAGGCCTTCCATGACGCCGAGACCCTGGTAGGAAATGGGCATGGAACCGGCGAGGAAGATGACGGGTAGAACGCAGTACATGAGGCCGATGGGGGTTTGCATTTGCAGTGCGTAGCCTGCGAGCGCGACGGCGGTGACTTGGCAGAGGTGGATGGGTATGCTGATGAGGATGGCAGAAAACACTGCTTTTTTATGGTGTTTATAGGCGACCGTGGCATGGTCTAGTTTGGCAAAAATGTTGCCGGGACTCATGCGATCCATGAGGAATTTGAGGCCGATGAGGGTACGAATGTGTTGGGAGAAATAGGCGATGCCGAGGGTTGTGATGACGGCGATGAGAATCCAGATGCTGATTGTGATGCGCTGTGCGAGAGGGTTGTGGAGGAGGAATAAGCCGACGATACCACCGAGAATGATGAGACCGAAGAGGCCGGCGATGCGATCGAAGACGACGGACATGACTGCGGTCGAACGGTTATCTGAGCCTTTGGCGGCGTAGTAGGCTTTGACGACGTCGCCGCCGGTCATGCCGGGCATACAGAAATTGAAGAAGAGCCCGACGAGTGTGAGACGGATTGCTTTGAAAGGGTGGACGATGATGCCGCGACAACGGAGGAGAATCCACCAGCGGATGCCTTGAACGGGGAACATGATGCCGATGAGGAGCAAGCCAAGCGCGAGGAGAGCGTAATTCGCTTCAGCCATTGTGGAAATGATGCCGAGCCGGAATTGGAGGTCCGTGAGCTTCTCGCCAAGATCGGCATCCGAGATGGTGATTTGGCTATCTATATTAGGGAATTGCGGGGTTGGTTTGAGTTGAACGAGGTAGCTGCTCTGGTCGTGGCTGATGATTCTGAGCTGGGTAGCTTTCGCGTATGTGATGTTGCTGGGAAGGGTGTAGTTGGCTGGAACAAGAATGGAGTCGGTCCATGTGAGTGAGTAGGCGATGTAGGTGAGGCCTGCAACGGCGACAAGGAGTCGGATCGTGGTGGTGAGATACTTTTTTGTGTTGGGAGGCAGGTTCAAGTGGGTGGCTCCGGATGGTCTTGAAATATGGTGCGTGGTGCGGATAACTGATAGGGATATGATAACGGACATGCGGGAGAAGGTGTATATTTTAGCGTCTTGCGAAATTACTTGGCTCGCTGGCCGGTGGGGCGTTACGTAAGAACGCTTCCAACATGAGGCTGTTTCCGATTGCTTCACAGGACATGTGGCACGCCATGATGCAACTTGCTCTAGTTCTATGTGTGAAAATGGGGATTCAGCGGATTGCGAACGGGCTGGTGTTGATGATATGCTTAGGGCATGAATGAATTCGTGAATGATGGGTACGGAAATAACGGCGGCGGCAAGCGGGCAAGGAAGATTGCTGCGGTGCTGATGTGGGTCACATCGGGGGTGACGACACTGATGTATGGGTGTTGCTCGGCGCTAATCGTTGCGGTCGCAAATGTCCCGATCGAGCAGGTTAATCAGTTTTTCGAGGAACAAAAGGCGCAGGCGCCGGATGAGGCGTATGTGACGGCTTTAACGCAGTTGCAGGATCAGTATCCGAGTTTCCAACCTTGGTTGCCGTGGGTGGCTGTGATCATGTTTTTACTGATTGTGCTGCCGGCGCTTTTGACGATCGTGCTAAGTTTTGGCGTCAGAAAAGGATCCCGCGGGGCAACAATCGGGGCGATGGTTTGCTGTATCGAGCTGGTTGGGGTCTTTGGTTTTCTTTGTATCAGTTCATTGCTGACGAGTCAGTTGAGTAATCTGGTGATTATCTTGCCGATTGTGGTGGGGTATGCGATGAGCGCGGTGTATTTGTCGCGAGCTCTTCGAGACGGCGGACGGTATATTGATGGGCAAGGCGGTGAAGGGCGGGATGGTTTCACGACTGATCCGTGGAATCAGCAGATGTAATAAAACAGAATGATAAGGGCGCGGGGTACTTTCGGTAAACGGGCTAATCAGATATTAGATCACAAGGATGTCAAGATGATGATAAATTTGAAACGATTGGGTTTGCAGATGATGGCTGGGGTATTGGGGATTGTGGTGATGGCGGGGAGTGTGATGGGGGCGGATGCGGAGCATGTTGAGAAAGGGGAAGCAGCAATTGCGAAGGGTGTTGCGTTCTTAAAGGGAACACAGAATGCGGATGGGTCGTGGACACCGCAGCCTGGGCCGGGGATTACGGCGATGGCGATGCAGGTGATGATTGATGACCCTCATGTTGGGTTAGACGATCCGAGTGTATTGAAAGCGCTTGGGTATGTATTGAGCAAGGCGCAGCCGAATGGGTCGATTGCGGATGGAGACTTTTTAACGAACTACAACACGTCGATTTGTTTGTCGGCATTGTCGCGTCTAAAAGGTGATCCGAAGATTGATGCGGTGATGAAAAGAGCACAGGATTACCTGAAGAGTATTCAGTGGGCGGGGCAGCTTGATCCGAATGGGAAAGTGATTGACAAGGATCATCCGTACTATGGTGGCGCGGGGTATGGAAAGCATGGCCGACCTGATATGAGTAACACGCAGTTTATGCTGCAGGCTTTGCATGATTCGGGATTGAGTTCTGATGATGAAGCATTTCAGCGGGCGCTCGTGTTTATTAGCCGACATCAGGGGGTTGAGAGCAATGAGATGTTTAAGAATGGGGAGTTAGCATTGGAAGGCGGGTTTGTTTATGCGGTGAGTTTGAACAAAGACAATATTGGTGTGCCTCAGAGTAAGGCCTCACCGGAGATGGAGGATGAAGCGAAAGCAGGCCGACCGGTGTCGGGCTTGCGAGCCTATGGTTCGATGACGTATGCGGGGTTCAAGTCGCTGCTGTATGCGGGGCTGACGAAGAACGATCCGCGTGTTGTAGCGGCATATAACTGGATGCGTGAAAACTATACGTTCGAACAGAACCCGGGGATGCCGGAGAAGGTGAAACTCCAGGGGCTGTTTTATTACTACATGGCTGCGGCGCGGGCATTGCGTGTTTGGGGGCAGGAAGAATTGGTCACACCTGAAGGTGCAAAAAATTGGGGCAATGATTTGATTGATCAGCTTGTGTCGGTACAAGCGGCAGATGGATCATGGATAAATTCGGCAGACCGTTGGATGGAGGATGATGCAAATCTTGTGACGGCGTACTCGCTGATGAGTTTGCAGAATGCTACGTATCCAAGATCTGGTGGCGCGGGTCAGGAGTAGACGGATTAATATAACCGTGAGATAGATATCTATGAAAGTGCATACAGGATTGTGTGCACTTTTTTTGCGTGCTAATGGGCAATGCTTAAGGCAATATTGCGGATGTGGGACAGATTTTATGTTGGTAGCGCGTGATTTGAGGCTGCTTAATGATTGGGCAATGCATAAGAGGTTAGCAGTGAATGCTTAAATTCGAGGCAGGCTATCGGAAAGAGGCGGGGCAACACACCAAATCTTAAACATATGGATTGACAGCAACTTATAACACTTAGCTTGCCAACATATGGTTTGGCACGCGTTGTGCATATAGAGAATTAAGTTTAGCAGCGGAATGCTGAGCGATTGAGAAACGCACTTTTATATGAGATGGAGTGATTCAGGATGAAAACATTGGGATACAAGGTGAGCCTGGCGGTGTGCGTGATTGCACTGTTTGGGCTTAGTGATGTCGGGCTGGCACAGTCGACGGGAGAAGTGGCTGACAAGGTGATCAGTGATGCAGGTGAGGTCAATCAGGCTGGGAAGCTTGTGATTGATACGGGCACAACAGCGTGGATGCTGGTGAGTACGGCATTAGTGCTGTTGATGGTGCCGGGATTGGCGCTATTTTACGGGGGTTTGGTTCGCACAAAGAATGTGCTTGGGACGATGATGCACAGCTTTGTGGCCATGGGGATCATTGGTTTAAGCTGGGCGGTTGTTGGTTATGCGATGTGCTTTGGCGAGACGACTTTAGGGGGATTGATTGGTTGGAATAGTGACTATCTGATGCTTAGTGGTCTGGATAGTGGGCCGAGAGCGTTGTATGACATTGGCGGTGGACTTGCGATTCCATCGCTGGTGTTTGCGATGTTCCAAGGAAAGTTTGCGATTATTACGCCGGCATTGATTGCGGGCGCATTTGCGGAACGTGTTAGGTTTCGCGGGTACTGTCTGTTTATTCTGCTGTGGAGTTTGGTGATTTACGCACCACTTTGCCACTGGATCTGGGGCGGCGGATTCTTAACGGGTTACGCGATTGACTTTGCTGGTGGGACTGTGATTCATATCTCTGCTGGTGTTGCGGGGCTGGTGACAGCGCTCTATTTCGGTGCTCGCAAGGGGTACCCGAGAACTGCGATGCATCCAAACAGTTTGGTATTGACGCTTTTGGGTGCTGGCCTACTTTGGGTTGGGTGGTTTGGTTTTAACGCAGGCAGCTCAGTATCGAGCAGCTTGACGACTGCTCGTGCTCTGACTGTGACTCAGATTGCTGCGGCGACAGGTGCGGTTGTATGGATCCTCATTGAGAGTGTGCACTTGCGTAAGGCAACAAGCTTGGGGTTGGTCTCGGGGATTTTAGCGGGCCTGGTTGCGATCACACCTGCAGCGGGCGATGTGCCGCCTTATGGGGCGGTGGTTCTGGGAGCACTTGGCGCGTTGATTAGTTACGGCGCGGTGGTTTTGAAAGGGAAGCTAGGTTACGACGACACGTTGGACGTGTTTGGTATTCATGGCGTCGCGGGGTTAGTGGGAGCGATTGGTTTGACGTTTGTGCTGCGTGAAGTGCCGGAACACGGATTGATGACGCAGTTATGGTATCAGATTGAAGGAGCGTTAGTGAGTATCGTTTACGCGGGGATTATGACCTACCTCTTAATCGTGCTGATTGATAAGACGATCGGTTTCAGAATGAACGAACGTGAAGAGAGTGCGGGGATGGATCACGTGCTGCACGGCGAACATGGTTATGGGTTATTGAACTTGAACTAATGTGCTGAGAGAAACGAGTGATATATAACTAACCTTGAGATAGACATCGATAAAGATGTGGAGATCAATAAGATGAAAATGATTGTTGCGGTGATCCAGCCGGAAAAATTGGATGAGGTCAGACAAGCATTAATTGATACAGGCATTAGCCGTGTTACCGTCACACGGGTAACTGGGCATGGAAGGCAGGAGGATATTGATTTGTATCGCGGACAGGAGGTTGTGCCTGATCTGCTGACCAAAGTAAGATTAGAGGTTGCGCTCAATGACGCTTTTGTAGAGCCTGCAATAGAGGCGATCTGTAAAGCAGCGAAAAATAATGGCGGGAAGATTGGTGACGGAAAGATATTTGTGTTGCCATTGGAGAAGGTGGTGAGAATTCGTACTGGGGAGACGGGGGGTGATGCGGTATAGAAAAAACTAGTTTACCAAAATAAAACACACTGGGAGGGGAGATCGCTTGAAACGACAGTGAAAGCGTACTGCGTTGTCGCGGCCTGTGTGGGTCGCGACAATTTTATTTGGTATGTAATTCAGATTAATGGCTAATCACTAATTAGGCGCAACGACGTTGGAGATGAGAGCCATGGAGACGAGGGAATCGTAGTTGCCGTCGAGAAAACGTGCACGCTCTTTAAAACCTTCATGTGCAAAGAGGAAGGATTCAAGTAGGCGAATGCAGGGGATATTTGAGGCGAAGATGTCGGCCTCGATACGCGTGAGTCCCTGGTCGTGCGCGTGATTGAGTGTGGCTTGTAATAGTTTTCGGCCGATACCTCGTGAGCGATAGTTTGGAAGAACGCCGAGCGAAAGCGAGCCGATGTGCGTGAAGCCTTCTTCTTGGTTGGGAGTAATCTGGCACCACCCGACAAGATGATTGCGAGAGGTTTCAGTGTTGTGCGCGACAGCGATAAATTGAGCATTGTTTGACGCTAAAGCCGTATTGATTTCTATGGCAAGTTCATCGAGGCTTGGAGCTTGCGTGTGGATAAGATAACGGCGTTCACGGCAGACTGTGTTGAGAACGTGATGATACGCGGTGATGTGCGAATCGTTCATGGGTTCAATGGTGATGTTCATAGACGTCACTCGGGTGTGGTCTGAAACATTGCGAAGTATCAGACGGGTATGCTCTATGTGTAAGATAACATTGAAGTTGTGATACTGGAAGAATTTTTACAGACAAAATTTGAGCGATCGAATCGATCATGATGGGCTGATCCATATCGTTAAAATGGGTAAGACATCTGTTAGGATTTGACGTCATGAAGATATGAAAAATTGATTGATGCTGATGATGTCGTTGTTAAGATGGGTAGTAGATATAGCATCTACGTGAATTCCGGAGACAACAATGCGATTGCAATGGATATTGAATTGGCTGATGGCAATGTGCCTGATGGCGGTAATGTGCGCGGGTAGTGAAGCACAGGTCATCGGTTATCGGGAAATGCGAAAAATTGACAGGCTACGAAAGCCGGACGCAAAAAAAATGGGCGAGAAATTGGCAGAGCAAACGTGGCTATTCACACATGCGAATTTGGGAAGAAGTATGCTGACTGGGATGAATTCGCTACGTGATGATGATGGCGGCGATTGGGAGCTGTATCGGCTAATGATTACTGAGCAGAGGACGGATCGCGTGGATGGATTCTCGATTCAGAGTAAATTGGATAAAGGGCGGGTTTATGCGTTGGCCCGAGGGAATCCGAGGTGGGATCGAAAGTTGAAATTTCTTGAGAAGCTGCTTGAAAAAGGTGGATGGGTAGAGGCAAAACATGAGCGTGACGGCCGGCAGGGGAAACGAGATGGTTTGGTTGTGATGGACATGCTGGGGCTTGATGATGACGAGGCGGATGCGGGTGAATATTGTGAAAAAATGAATCAGTTGGAGGCGAAATACCGGGGAGTGATTTTTGTGTATATGACGATGCCGTTGAAGGTTGAGCGTAGTGAAGCAAATGTACGCCGGAATAAGTTTAATCAGGTGGTGAGAGCGTTCTGTAAAAGGCGGGGCAAGTTGCTGCTGGACATTGCGGCGATTGAGTCGACTGATGCGAATGGGAAGTCGATAACGTTCCAGTGGGATGGCGAAACCTATGAACGGTTACATCAACACTGGACAGACGATGGTGGGTATTTGAATGCACGAGGTCAAGAGAGGATAGCGAAGGGGTGGTATGCGGCAGCATGGGCGGCGAGCGAACAACGACGACGGGAACGTTAAGAATGATTGGTTACTATTGATTGCAAATAGGTTAAAGCCGGTATAAAACTACGTAAAAACTTGTATACAGCGGGAATGATGGTTTTAATTGTAGTTATTTTACGTGTCATAATAATGATGTTGAGGCGTTTCTATAGCCGAGATACTCAGTTATCTGTTCATATTTTCAGTGGTGTAGTCAAAGATCACATTGGATAACTGAAAGCCTATCTAATATGCGCTATGTCAAACTATGGATTGCCTTCGGGTTGGTGATTGTGCTGTCGTTTATGGTTCTGGGGTATTACGGACTTGAGATCTATCGCAAGGCGCCGCCGGTGCCAAGAGCGTTTGTGACAGCGAATAACGAGGTTGTGGCGACAGAGCAGGATATAAAAAATGGGCAGAATGTATGGCAATCGATCGGCGGGCAGGAGCTGGGGAGTATCTGGGGGCATGGCGCTTATTTAGCGCCGGACTGGACGGCTGACCTGCTGCATCGTGAGAGTATCTATTTACTGCATTTGTGGGCGATGGAATCGTACTCGAAATCATTCAGCGAAATTGGCGAAGCTGAACAGGCAATACTGCTTTCAAGGTTAAAAAAAGAACTGCGGGCGAATACATACGACCCTGAAACGGGGGATATTACGATCAGTGCAGATCGTGTGAAGGCGTATCATGCAATGGCTGGGTATTACGCAGCATTATTTGGAGATGCAGAAGAATTTCCGGAGGATGTGCGATTTTTGGCAGATGATAATCGGACGCCGCCAGAGCTACGAGATGCGTATGCGATTCCGGCGAACACGATTCGTTCGGATGAAAGACAGCGACAGATGTACGCGTTTTTTTTCTGGGCGACATGGGCATGTACGACGGAACGGCCACAACTAGTGAACGAGGAGGTCGCGGGGATCAGTCAAGATGGGTACTTGTCGACGCAGCCGATTACTTACACAAATAACTGGCCGGCGGAGCCACTGATTGGAAATCGGCCTACCGGTGAGATCATCGTGTGGTCGGTACTTAGTTTTGTGTTGCTATTAGCTGGTATTGGGACGCTATCATGGTATTACGCTGTGCTAAAACACCGGCCGGATGATGAGCATGTTCCGCCGAAGCACGACCCGCTGTTGGCGATGAATCCAACACCTTCGATGAAGGCGACGCTGAAATATTTTTGGGTTGTGGTAGCGATGTTATTGGTGCAGATGTTGATGGGGGCGGTGACGGCGCACTACGGGGTTGAGGGTGAGGGTTTTTACAATTTACCTTTAGCCCAATGGTTGCCTTATTCGGTGACGCGGACGTGGCATACACAGTTGGGGATCTTCTGGATTGCGACGGCGTGGCTGGCGACAGGTTTGTTTATCGCGCCGGCGGTGTCGGGGCATGAGCCTAAATTTCAAAGGCTGGGTGTGAACTTTTTGTTTGTGTGTCTGGTGATCATTGTTGCGGGTTCGCTGTTTGGAACGTGGTATGCAACACGACAGACGATGAGTTTAGAGATGAACTTCTGGTTTGGTCATCAGGGTTATGAATATGTTGATTTGGGACGTTTTTGGCAGTTGTTTTTACTCATAGGATTGTTCTTGTGGTTGTTGTTGATGATACGTGCGATTTGGCCGGCGTTTAAACAGCCAGGGCAGCATAAGCAGTTGCTGGGCATGTTCTTGATTGCGTCTGCGGCGATTGCGATCTTTTATGGTGCGGGGTTCATGTGGGGTCGTCAGACGAATTTGGCGGTGGCGGAGTATTGGCGTTGGTGGGTGGTGCACCTTTGGGTTGAAGGATTCTTTGAGGTATTCGCGACGGTTGTGATTGCGTTCTTGTTTACCAGGATGGGATTGCTGCGAACGGCGACGGCTTCTGCGGCAGTGATCTTCTCATGTACGATCTTCTTGACGGGCGGGATCATTGGTACGTTCCACCATTTGTATTTCACGGGTACGCCGACGGCAGTACTGGCGTTGGGGGCGTTGTTTAGTGCGTTAGAAATTGTGCCTTTGGTATTGATTGGTGCGGAGGCGTATGAAAGTTTGACGTTGAGTCGGGCGACGCCTTGGGTGAAGCAGTATAAGTGGCCGATCTATTTCTTTATCGCGGTTGCGTTCTGGAATCTGGTCGGGGCGGGACTGTTTGGGTTCCTGATTAATCCGCCGATTGCGTTGTATTACATGCAAGGGCTGAATACGACATCGGTGCATGCTCATACGGCGTTGTTTGGTGTGTATGGGATGCTGGGGATGGGGCTGACGTTGTTCTGTGTGAAGGGATTGGGTACTCGGAAAATCTGGCGAACGGGATCGCTGGCGTTTGGGTTCTGGGCCATCAATATTGGATTGGCGTTGATGGTATTGATTTCGCTGTTGCCGGTGGGTCTGATGCAGACATGGGCGAGTGTGACGCATGGGTTGTGGTATGCAAGGAGTGCGGAATTTTTGCAATCAGATCTGATGGACAATCTGAGATGGTTGCGAGTCGTGGGTGACACGATATTTGCGATTGGCATTTTGGCCTTTGCGTGGTTCATTTTTGGACTGGTATTTGGCTGGTCGACCCGAGGCGAAAGGGAGGATGAGATCGAATCTTAAAGATTAGCGTAGAAACTAGATCATGGAGATAAGGGGAGGCGTTCGCAATTTGATCTGGCACAAAATACTTGCCCATACCCGATTTCTAATAGTCAGGTGAGGGTGAGTATTTTTTTCATGCACGGGGCATATGGGAGGGCGATGGTAGCGAATTGATATGAGCCTGAGGTGGATGGGTAAATCGAAAGATGGGCAGAGGTTAGATTTACCACAATATGATGAGAAATAGGCGATGAGGGGGCAAGAATGTCGGAAAAAAGTTATAATTTGCCCAAACTGGTGAGAGATGACTGCCGTATTAAAGTGCGGCTAGCTACATATCTGCGATGAAGCAGTTTTGATAAGCGCCGAACGGAAGAGATTCCGTGGAGAGCAGCGAGGCAATTGCGGCGATCAGTTATTTACGCAAACACCTGCTGTTATTGGTGTTAGAACGTTATTGATTATTTAGTCGGGTTATTCTAACCCAGAATTTTGTCTTTTAAGAAATCAAGAGACTCTCTCAAGGAGTATTTCATGGCGCAGGTTGCAGGAGCTCAGATGGATCTTGAAGAAGCTCACGGCCAAGATCACGGCCACGATCATGATCACGAGCATCATCATCCAGTAGAGAGCGAACAGAAGATCGATTTCAAGATCAAGCTGGTGTTGGTTGGCGGGATGATGCTGATCACGGCAGCGGTGGCGCGCTATGTGTTTGACACACAGATACAGTCGGACATCTTGGCGGCAATTGCTGCGGTGGTGCTGGGCGGGCCTATTGTGATCGACGCGTTCAAGGCGATGATTACGGGCAAGTGTCCACATGACCATGGTATTGAAGGTTGTGACCACGACCATGACCATGAGGGCGGCGCTCATATGGAAGAATTGGTGGCGCTTGCGATTATCGCGGCCTTTGCACGCTACGAGTATTTGGAATGTGGCGCGGTCGCCTTCTTCATGCTGATTGCATCATTTATTGAGCACCGAACGGCTGTTGGCGCACAGCAGCAGATCGAAGCATTGATCCGCATCACGCCGACTCGAGCGAGACGATTGCTTGAAGGTGGCGGCGAAGAAGAAATTGATGCGGCAAAACTTGAGCCGGGCGATATGGTGATTGTGCGTCCTGGTGATAAGATCCCGGGCGACGGTACGATTCAAAAAGGCAACAGTGCGATTAATCAGGCGAATATTACGGGGGAGAGTGTGCCTGTTGAGAAGTCGGTGGGTGACGAGGCTTTTAGCGGCACGATTAATGAGACGGGTGTGCTGCATATTGAGATTACAAGAGCGGGTAAGGATTCGACTTTAGGCCGCGTGCAGGATTTGATCACACAGGCGTCAGCGACGAAGCCTGTGGTTGTGCGTATGCTGGATAGGTATGCGGGCTATTACACACCCGTTGTGTTGATGATTGCAGCGATTGTGTGGTTCTTCACACAGGATTTAGATACATGTATCACGCTACTGCTGATTGCATGTCCTTGTGCGATTATTCTTGCGGCACCAACGGCGATGGTAGCGGCGCTTTCGAGTGCGTCCCGTCTGGGTGTTTATGTCAAGACGGTTTCGGACTTGGAAATTGCACGTTTTGTCAGCGCTATTGTTTTTGACAAAACTGGCACATTAACGGTTGGCGAATTGAATGTTACAAAGCTGAACCCTGCTGAAGGGATTAGCGGGGGTGACCTGCTGCAAACTTGTGCGGCAGCTGAGATTGGGTCAAAACACCCGGTCGCCAAAGCAGTGGTTCGCATGAGTACGAAGGCTCAACTGGATCTGCCGGAAGCCATTAATTTTGAGGAAGTAACTGGCCGCGGCGTCAAAGCAGAAATCAATGGCCATCAGGTTCTGGTTGGGCGTGAAGCGTTCCTCGAGGATGAAGGGATTGATAGCACTGGCTTGGATATGCAATCTAGTGAAGGGATGAGCTTGCTGTTTGTCGCTCGTGACGGGAAGATCATGGGCTGGGTTGGTCTTGAAGATAAGGTCAGAGCTGGCGCATCGGTCGTCATGGATGAGCTGGAGGAATTTGGCGTGAAACGCCGCGTAATGATTACTGGTGACAGAAGGTCGCCAGCGTTGCGTGTCGCTCAGGAACTGCATTTGACTGACTTTGAATCCGAGGCTTTGCCGGGTGATAAACTTGAGCTGGTGAAGATGCTCAAGAGTAAAGGTCATACAGTTGCAGTGATTGGTGATGGTGTGAATGATGGCCCTGCCCTCGCGGCGGGCGACGTTTCGATTGCAATGGGTGCTGCTGGTTCTGACGTTGCGATTCATACGGCGACGATTGCGTTGATGAATAATAACCTGAACCGTATCCCATTCTTGCTGAATCTGAGTAAGAAAACTGTGACTGTGATTCGGCAGAATCTGCTGGGTACGTTGCTGTATATTCTTGCGATGGTCGCGGCGTTGTTTGGGTTGGGCATTGTGACGCCGTTAGTTGCGGCGATTGCACACGGTGTCAGCTCGATTATTGTTGTGTTTAACAGTGCACGGCTGGTACGCGAAGGCGAAAACGTCGTCGATCATGAACCTGTTGAATCATCGGCTCCTGCGAAGAGAAAGCGTGGGATCGAACGCGTTGAGAAGACTGCACCAGTTCAAGCGGTCACAGCGTAAGAGATTGAAAAAATACGAATTGAAAAACCCGCCCACAAACGGCGGGTTTTTTTGTAATCCACAATGAATGTTACATTTTGAGCTACGGCATATGTGAAATATTAGGTAAAGACAATATTCAAAATCGGATCGTTCAAATGAATTAAGGCCTATTTTCAAAGGTGGTGATTTGAATCATGTATCGGGAAAGTCATGTAAGGCGAACGATCATT
Organism: Poriferisphaera corsica; assembly: GCF_007747445.1. Lineage (NCBI taxonomy): Bacteria > Pseudomonadati > Planctomycetota > Phycisphaerae > Phycisphaerales > Phycisphaeraceae > Poriferisphaera > Poriferisphaera corsica. The sequence continues at coordinate 1,704,560 of NZ_CP036425.1, read as the reverse complement.
GTAATGTAACTGGATGTAACCAAGAGTTGCGCTTGCTTGAATGTTACATAGAAGGTATAAAAAGGTCTGTTGAATCTCGTGTATATCGTTCGCTGTCTGCAGGAAAATCTATCCTGAGGGCAGCGCCTATATTGGTTGTTTTCAGGCATTTAGATCGCAAAGGCATCTTTTAGAAGCGTTCTGAAAGCGAATTGAAAACAGCCGGAATTACCGAAGCAAAAGCTCTCGAGCTTTGCTGTTGGTATGTGATGTGTCGTTAACATCAAGAGCGATCGAGGTCAACGAATGAGAATAAATAAGTGTTTGGTTCTAATCATTGGATTGATTGGGCTGATGACGAGCATGCTGAGTGGATGTGGCGAGAGTGATCGCTATACCGATGATGGCAAGCTTGTGATTCAGTATTGGGAGAAGTGGACGGGCTTCGAGTACGACGCCATGAAGGCGGTGGTTGACAAGTACAATGAGTCTCAGGACAAGGTCTTTGTCGAGATGCTGCCGGTGAGCCAACTAGACAGCAAGTTGTTGCTGGCGACGGCTGGTGGGAACCCGCCTGACGTATCGGGGTTGTGGTCATATCTGGTTAAAACATTCTCTGAGAAAGGCGCTTTAACACCGCTGGACAAGGCGATGGCAAAGCGTGGCATCTCAACCGATGATTACATTCCGGTATTGATCGATTTGTGCCAACATCGAGGATTTACGTGGGGACTGCCTGCAACACCTGCGACAATTGCGCTACATTGGAACAAAAAGCTCTTCCGAGAATCTGGGCTCGATCCAAATATGGCGCCACAGTCGCTGGAAGAATTGGATGCGATGTCGGATGCACTTACTATCGTACGGATAGAGCGTGAAGGCAAAGATGTCGAAGTTCGGTTTACTGACTTAACTGATACTGAGAAAGAGGCAAAAAATTTCGATCTCGTACGAGTTGGACATTTACCGCACGTTCCGGGCTGGTTCAATACGATGTGGGTGTATTGGTTTGACGGCGATTTGCTGGAAGGCGACCGAAAAATACTAGCAGATAGCCCTGAAAATCTTGCCGCTCTGGCTTGGTATCGGAGTTATACGGAGAAACTCGGCGTCAAGAATGTGCAGCAGTTTGCGGCTGGTTTTGGGAACTTTGCCTCACCGCAAGATGCGTTTCTCTCAGGCAAAGTGGCGATGGTGATTCAGGGTGTTTGGATGCACAACTTTATTGAAAAATATGCTCCAAGTATGGAATGGGCAGCGGCACCGTTCCCTTCTGTTAATCCCAAAAAAACACCATTTGTAACGATTGCCGAATGCGACACGTTGGTTGTGCCTAAGGGTGCAAAGCATCCCGAAGAAGCATTTGATTTTATCGCGTTTGTACAGAAGCAAGAGAATATGGAATTGCTTTGTATGGGACAGAAGAAATTCTCGCCATTGAAAAAGGTGAGTGATGATTTTGTGAGCTCGCATCCGAATCCATACATCCAAACATTCATCGATGGTGCGTGGAGTAAGGATGCAAAGACTGTGCCAAAATCTCCGATCTGGAAGGAGTACACAAGTGAAATGGGCGTTGGTTACGAGCAGGTTCTTTCATTGAGAAAAACACCTGAAGATGCTGCCAAGTCTGTGCAAGAACGGATTCAGAGAAAACTCGACGGCATGGTACGTCGTTGGGATGCAGTAAAAACCGAAAGATTGGAGCAGTGGGCTAACGATGACACGTTTTGAACGAAAAGAGTTATTGAAGGGCCTATTATTTATTGGGCCATGGATTTTTGGGTTTTTAGTGCTAACGGGCTACCCGCTAGTTGCGTCACTGTACTATTCATTCACGGATTATGATGTATTGAGTGATCCTGTTTGGATTGGCGGGATGAACTATGTGGATATGTTCTTCGATGAAGTATTCTGGAAAGCACTCTGGAACACGTTGAAATTCTCAATGTTTGCTATCCCGTTAGGGATGGTCGTTTCATTGCTTGTTGCGGTGATGCTGAACCAGCAGATCGTTGGTCGTCCAATGTTTCGAACGATTTACTTTTTGCCCTCGCTTGTTCCAATCATTGCAAGTTCGATGATCTGGATGTGGCTGTTTAATGGCCAACATGGCTTAGTTAACTTTGGTTTAGATAAAATTGGTATTGACGGGCCTAATTGGCTGAATGACGCAAGATGGGCAATGCCATCGCTGATTCTCATGTCGCTTTGGGGCGTGGGAAATCAGATTGTTATTTATCTTGCAGCATTGCAGGACGTACCGCGACACTTATATGAGTCAGCAGAGCTAGATGGCGCGAATGGTTTGCAGCGATTGTTGCATGTCACAATGCCAATGATATCACCTGTGATTTACTTCAATATGGTGATGGGAATAATTGGTTCTATTCAAGTGTTTGTGCAACCATTTATCATGTTTCCAAATGGTGGTCCAGACCGATCGGCACTGTTTTTTGCGGTGTATCTATACGACAACGCGTTCTCATTCTTGAATATGGGTTATGCGTGTGCGATGGCATGGGTGATGTTTTTGATTGTGCTAGGTCTTACGCTCCTGGCGACGCAACTAACGAAGCGTTTTGTACATTATGCGGGAGCTTGATTGATGAAGAAGCAGAGTAAATTAACAAAGATAATTTTGTATGTGTTATTGTTTGCGGGTTCGGCTTTATTCATGTTGCCATTGATTTGGATGCTGGCAACATCTTTGAAGCCACTGGATCAAGCGATGACGACTCCGCCATCGTTCGTACCTTTCCGAAGCTACATTACAGAAAACAATAAAAAGATTGAAGTCAAAGAAGGAATTGAGATAACAGCACCATCATATTTAATGACGATGAAGGAATCTGGGAAATGGATGATTGCTGGTGTTAGTGACAAGCTACTAAAACTTGATGCTGATGGTCAGAGTGGAACATATGACGGCATGCCGATCACAGTGACGATGCAGGCTGATGCTTCAGCTGAAGCGCCAAGCGTGCTTGTGAATGAAGTATTGCCTAAGGTCAGTGAGAACACAGGGAGTGGTGTGTCGAATGTCCTCAAAGTTGGGCGCCGATGGATTGTTCCGAAAAGTGAAATCACGGAAGAGACTTCACCTCGTTGGGAAAACTACAGCGATTCAATTCTTGATATGGGTAAATATGAATCTCGCTCTGGTAAAGAAAAGCTGTACTTTACACGCTACTTATGGAATACGATTACGTTATGTTTCTTGACCGTAATCGGCACTGTCATCAGTTGCTCTCTAGTTGCGTATGGTTTTTCGCGGATCAATTGGCGAGGCAGGAATACGATGTTTATCGTCGTACTGTCGACAATGATGATTCCGTTCCCAGTTGTGATGGTGCCGTTGTATAGCTTGTTCAAGGAATTGGGCTGGATTGGTACACTACAGCCGCTTTGGGTACCAACATTCTTTGCGGGTGCGTTTAATGTGTTCCTGCTGAGGCAATTCTTTATGGCAATACCAAAGGATTTGTCGGAAGCGGCAAGAATTGATGGCTGCAGTGAATTTCGTATTTATTGGCAGATCATTCTGCCGCTTGCAAAGCCAGCATTGATGGTTGTTGGGCTATTCCAATTTATGGCTACCTGGAATGACTTCCTCGGACCGTTGCTATTCTTGACTGATCAGATGGACTTTACACTGGCATTAGGCCTGCAGTTCTATCAAAGTAAGCAGGGTGGTACGGATTGGCACTTCTTGATGGCAGCCAGTTCGATGATCGTACTGCCTGTGATTGTGCTGTTCTTCTTCACACAGAAGACGTTTATCGAAGGCATTTCGATGTCTGGTTTGAAGGGTTAAGTACCTGACTCTATTTTTGGATATACATTATAAAAAAGCCCATACTTATATGTGTGGGCTTTTTTTCGCTTGAATTAAAGATGGAAAAGCTAATCTCGTTTGTGATGGATTTTTTGAGGACCTGTACCGACAGTCTTCTCATATTTACCTGTATCGGTTTTCACATATTTCGTGAAGCCGAGTTTGCCGAGTTTATCATCGGAAATATTTTTTGTATTGCCAATGTCGATATGCTTACCACCAATGCTGGGGGCTTGGATGATGCGTCGAACGGGCTGACCTGTAACGGGGTGCTCGGTAAGTGGTGGGTCACTCATTTTCTGAGTAACTTCGAAAACCTGACCTTGCTCATCGTCTTCAAGAATGACTTCGTATACGTATGTTGGCATAGCTGAATTATAGTTTGCGGGGGTGGCACTAGGCAAAACTTGCGAAAAAGTCATGCTTTAGCTTGTTCCGCGATGCGGGTTGCAGCGTATTTAGCGGCAAGATTGATGGCAGATTTAATGGAATCTGGGGAGGCTATATTTTTGCCTGCAATATCAAATGCTGTGCCATGGTCAGGCGAGGTGCGAATGATGGGGAGGCCGAGTGTCATGTTGACGGCTTCATCGAATGCGAGAAGTTTTAGTGGGATGAGGCCTTGATCGTGATACATGGCAACAACTAGGTCGTACTTTCCTTTGACGGCTTGGATAAAAATCGTATCGCCAGGAAATGGCCCGTGTGCGTCAATGCCAAATTTTCTCGCGTGCTCAATAGCAGGCTCGATGATGCGAGCTTCCTCATCGCCGAACTGACCGTTCTCGGATGCGTGAGGGTTTAGGCCACAAACAGCGATTTTGGGATTCTTGATGCCGAATTTTTTAAGAGATTCATTCGCAAGATCGATTGGGTCAAAGACTTTACCGATAGTGAGGACATTACGGACATCCATAAGAGGAATGTGGATCGTAGCAAGTACGACATTGAGTTGTGGGGAGTGAAACATCATGGCAACGCGTTTAGATTTTGTGCGATGCTGTAGAAATTCCGTGTGGCCAGGGAAACGGGCGCCTGCGAGCGTCCATGATTCTTTGCAGATTGGGGCAGTCACGAGGGCATCGATGCCGCCTTGCTCGATCGGGCGCTGTGCAGCGTTGACCGCTTCCTCTAGAAAGGCCAACGAAGCTTGGCCACCTTGCCTAGAGGCCTTGCGATACGGTGAAGCGAGCATGGAATGTTCATCAAAATCCAAGCAGACGATATCGTGGACAAGAGAGTAAGTTGCGCGTTCAGAGTCATGCTGGAGCCGCCACCAGAAAGGCTCGATTTCAGCGAGATCAGCTGCGTAGTGAAGCAGTTCATTGAGGCCATAAATAACGAAACGGCCAAGCTTTCTGATCGCGGGATCAGCAAGTGCCTTGACGATGATTTCGGGGCCGATACCTGCAGGATCACCTAGTGTAATGCCGATGACAGGCTTGCGGACAGGCTGGGGAGCTGGGTTGTCAGGGGTATTTTGAACCATTTATGTATGTTATCACGAAGATTAGGAGATTGCTGCGAATCTAAGGGTGAGACATGATTGAGGGGTTATCCATAGTTGTCCTAATAAGGGTTTAGAGGACTCGCAGTCAGGGGGGATGTACCGTAGGATATGGACATGGATAAGATCGAAAAACCGGTTGATGTGGCTGTTGTCGGTGTTGGGCGAATGGGTCGTCATCACGCACGGACATATCACAATATGGACATTGCGAACCTCGTTGCTGTTGTGGATCAAGATGAGGATCGTGCAGAAACAGTCGCAGATGAGTATGGATGCAAGGCTTATACGAGCGTAGAAGAGCTTATGGCGAACGAGCCAAGCCTACAGGGTGTGAGTGTGGCTGTGCCTACGATTTACCACACAGAGGCGGCTAAGCCGCTTCTGAAAGCAGGGATCGCTTGTTTAATTGAAAAGCCATTGGCACAGAGTGTCGCTGAAGCGCGTGGGTTGGCAGAATATGCTGAAGGCTGCGGAACAGTTTTACAAGTGGGACATACTGAGCGATTTAATCCCGCAGTTAGAACGGTCTCTGCGATGGATCTAACACCTCGCTATATCGAGGTGGATCGCGTGAGTCCGATGACATTCCGATCGTTGGACGTCGGTGTTGTGATGGACATGATGATCCATGATTTGGACATTATTTTAATGTTTGCCAAATCGCCAATACGACAGGTCGATGCAACAGGCGTATCGGTACTTGGTGAGCAAGAAGACGTTTGCTCTGCTCGGATCGTTTTCGAAAGTGGTTGCGTGGCAAATTTAACGGCATCCAGGCTCGCGCTTAAAACAGAACGTAAGCTTAGACTGTTCAGCGAACAAGGGTATGTCAGCTTAAATTATGCCTCACGCAGTGGGATAGCGGTGAGATCTTCTAAAGCAAATATCAATGTTCTTGCCGAGGTTCGCGATCAGCTTGGTGCGGGTAAAGACCTCTCTGATCTTGATTACACAGAAATGATTGATATTGAGGAACTTGATATGGATGTTCTGGGCGGCGATGAAGACCCATTAACAGCACAGGCTACAGCATTCTTGCATGCAGCTGTTAATAAGCACACACCAGCTGTGACCGCATTGGATGGGTATGCTGCGGTTGATGCGGCTGAGCGAGTTGTGCAAGCGATTAAGGAACACAAATGGGTTGGGCGCGATAGCTCGATCATATCAAACCAAGATATTAATACGGCCATGAGAAATAGTGATAGCTAGGCAACGTATTATAGATCACCTATTTCGTCTAAATCATGTTGTCGGCATGGAGGCTTGAGCGGGGACTAACCCGTTACGTCAGTTATGGAAATACAAGCGCAGATAGGTATCACGCTGATGATATTGGCTCTGCCGATATTGCTGGTATTGAGCGCGTTTTTTAGTGGAAGCGAAACTGCTTTATTCAATTTGACGAAATTGGAACGAATGCAGCTACCCAGAAGTGGCGCATCTGGAAAACTTATTACTCTGCTGCTGAGTGAAACACGCCAAATATTAATCACACTTCTATTAGGCAACATGACCGTCAATGTGAGCTACTTTGCGATTAGCTCAGCTTTATCACTTTATGCGACGAAAATTGATCTCGGGGTTCTGAATAATTGGATGATCCCATTAATCACAATCGGATCATTGTTGGCAATTATTTTGTTTGGTGAGGTTTTGCCAAAAATGATTGCAATCAGAGCGAGCTTAACTTTCGCAAAATTGATTGCACTACCATTGTATCTTGTCCATCGTACGATTGCGCCGGTTCGATGGTTTGCCGCATGGTTTGTAATAACACCACTTGCAAGACTGATCGCACCCCGTGAAGCTGGCTTCGAGATGAGCCCAGCTGAATTAGAATCATTGCTACAACTTAGCCAGCGACGTGGTGTAATTGATCGTGATGAAGAAGATTTGCTGCAACAAGTATTTGAGCTAGCTCAAATCAAAGTTAGAGATCTGATGGTACCACGAGTCGATGTCATCGCATTTAATTCAGCTGTAGAAGCTTCAGAACTTATAGATATCATCAAAGAAACCAAACTTCGCTACATCCCGATATATGAAGGTAATTTGGATAAAATCCTTGGTGTAATACCAAGTCGACGTGCGCTACTTAATAAACCACGTTACGCAAATGATATTAAAAGTATGACCGAAGATGTATTGTTTGTTCCAGAACAACAACGCGCAGATGAGCTATTGCGTTATTTACGTGAGAATGATAAAAGCTTTGCCATCGTCGTTGATGAGTATGGCGGCACTGCCGGTCTGATCACAATCGAAGATATTGTTGAGCATATGGTCGGTGAGATTGCTGGTGGCTATGAACAAAACGGCGGACCTGAAGTTATACAAGAAACTGAAGGGAAGTGGCGAGTTAGTGCTGATTTACCGGTATACGATTGGCAAGGATTATTTGGGGGTAGCGATTTTGTTAAGCAATATGGGGCATTAGATGAAGTAACGACGATAGCTGGTTTGGTGCTAGCTGCACTAGGACGATTGGCTGTCATTGGCGATGAAATATCGATCGAGAACATCGTAATTCGTGTTGAAGAAGTTGAAAAAAATCGGGTTCGATGGGTTACCGTAAGCTTACATGCAGAAGGAGTTGGTAACCATGAATCATGAATTGATTTTCTGGACATGTATGATGCTTCTGGGGTTCATGGGTTCTGCTATCTACTCGGGTTTGGAAACCGGCGTCTATCGTTTGAATAGAGTTATGCTTCATATCGAAACTCAGCGAGGAAGCAAACGTGCCCGATCAATCGATAAACTGCTAACGAACCAAAGTACGCTGCTTAGTACCTTATTGATTGGCAACAACGCAACGAATCAGTTAGGTACAGCGGCACTGGCCGTGATATTATCGTTGTGGGGATATAATGAATGGCAATCAATCCTTCTGAATACACTAATCGTAACACCTATCCTTTTTGTTTTTGGTGAAACACTTCCAAAAGATCTATTTGCGGCTCATCCAGATAAATTGGTTTATCGTTTTTACAACATACTACGAGGATCCAAGATTGCTTTTACCTCGCTTGGCTTCGTGCCTCTCGTCAGTGGTTTCACACACTGTCTTATGAAGCTCTTCCGAAGTTCCGCTGATGTTCAAACATTTAATCCACGAAATCAACCACGACATCATATCGAATTACTTGTTAAAGAAAGTGTAGGATACGGTTTACTGAGCGATGACATTTCGGAAATGGCAGGACGTGTACTTGCGATGTCTGAAATAACCGTAGACCAAAAAATGGTGCCATGGCATGATGTTATGACAGTACATATTGATTCAAAACCAGAAGTACTGTGGGATTTTGCTAGAAAAAACCGAGGATCAAGATATCCGGTTATTAATGATAGCAATCATGTTATTGGTGTGTTACTCATTAATGATGTATTAATACATAATGCTGATACATGCCCACCGATTCGAGATTTAATGTTGAAGCCATTTCAGATCAATCAAAACACCAGTGTTCGTGACGGCCTAAAAGCCTTGCAGCATCATCACCGATATATGGGCATAATTTGCTCCTCAATGAACAAACCTCTTGGTATCGTGACTGTCAAAGATCTTATTGAGCCAATTACGGGAAGCATTAGCCATTTTTGATGAGGCGAGAGCATACAATGGATTGGTGTAACATTGAGATATTGCAGCACATTACATCACGTTTAACACAACAACGTGATATGGATGACCTTGAGCAAGTTGTCTATGGTTTCGATAGCTGGAAAGAAATCAAACTTCACGAGATTCTCGAAGATGCTTTCCAACACAGTAATTATGGTGTTCTGCGCGAAGTTCGGTACCCGGCTAGCTGGCAACTCAAACGTAAAAACGAAGGGCAACGCTGCGACTTTGTTCTCACAAAAAATAATACTCCATTGAAAGACTATGATTTAATCGGAACATTATTCAGCAATGTGATAGAAGCTGCGGATCCAGAAGATGCTTATTGGTTGGAAGTAAAAGTCGTTAAGCAATTTACGGAAGGTACGATCCATAATCGCTATAGCAATGATTTGAGGCGACCTGTTCCTGCAGATATTGCAAAAATATGGAAAGAACAACGATTGTCTCATGGTGGTTTATTACTAATACTTTTCACATCCGATCGCAAGACCGCCAAGAATGATATCACGGCTTGGTATAATCAATGCATTTTGTTGGGATTGCCAATTCAATATCCTGAAATCGAAGCATTCAAGATTACAGATAGAACAGGTAATGGTTATTGCTCAATTGCCTTAGTTCAAGTGGGCGCATAAAAAAACCGTCTAAGTCGACGGTTTTGCTCATCGTTCAGTAATTTAATACATCCCCATCTCGCCACCCATCATACCAGGTCCCATCATATCCATTCCGGGCCCCATCATATTCGCAGGTGAGTTGGTGTTCTCACGATCCTGCTCAATAAGCAGTTCATCATAGGAAATCGCTTCATTCTGAATACGCACTCGAATTGGGCTGTCCTTATCTGAGTTCGCATCACGATACGCAATTTTATCCGAGTTGGAGTCGATATACAGCAACTGCGCCTCGCGACCCTGTGAAGCTTGAATCATATCAATCATGATAGAGCCACTACTCACTAAAAGTTGTGTATCACCGTCATCTTCGTTCTCAACTTCAATGTAACCACTAATCGCATCACCTGGCTCGAAGGTAAACTCTTTATTCAGCCACTTACCGTTGTTAAGTGCCCAAACTTCAACACGAGCATTGTTCGAAGAATTGCCAACCAAGAAGAAGTAGCTCTGCGGATCTGGTGTAACAGCTTCTGTCCATTCACCTGCCATACGCTCTTCCTCAGTTGGCGCGAGCGTAAGCTTGTAGTAATTTTCGTCTTTCTGCTCCGGTGCAACTCGGTGCTGGCCAAACAACGGATTCAGCATCGAAACGATTACACGGTAACGATAGGTCTTGCCTGGCTCAATCGTGATATCGTGTGCCCAAACTTTGATGACACGTGTACCGTCTTCTTTTTGTTCATATTGTGATTCAACAGCATTTGAAAGCTGCCGAGAGAAGCTTTGCGATCGACCAAAGCTGCCCATTCCCATTTGTTGCCCCATACCACCCATCATTCCCATTCCCATTCCCATTCCCATTCCCATTCCCATTTCCATGTCCATGTCCATTCCCATTCCCATTCCCATTCCGCCTGCCATACCAGCTCCATACATATCATTGTTATTATTTTGGCCTGGCATATATTTTTCACGGCGCCCCATCAAGACTTCGCGCTTTTCAATTTCCTCAATCATCTTTTCTTTAAGAAGCAACATTTGATCTTGCAGGTTTTGTGCTTGAGAATTATTAGATGAACCGCGGCTGGAGGTAGACCTTGAACGAGAGCGTGTGGATCGACCGCCTACGCCTTCCATACCTCCGCCACCCATCATGCCTTCCATTCCGCCGCCGGTACTACGACTGCTACGGCTACTGCGTGTGCTTCGGCTATTTCTATTGGTCGTACCACGACTATTGGTGTTGCGTTCGCGACTCATCATTTCGCGCTCTTTCATGCGCTTCATATTCTCTTGAATTTTGGTGAGCTGCTTCTCGTAACGCGCAATCTTACGCCGAATTTTAAATAATTCTTTTTCTTCGTCTGGTGATAGCTTCTTCGCATCTGGTGGAAGCCAAGTCAAAGGAAACTCCATTGGAAGAAATTCGGGTCGACATACATCGACTTGATTGACTTTCACCTCACGCACAACTTGCTGTGCCATTTGCTTCGGCATACTTTTCTGACCATTATATTGAGCATCATCTGGCCGGAAAGCAATCTGTGTTGGCATATTCGTGACCAACCTACGATTACCCCATTTCCCTGTTAACGGGTCTAGCTCTTCACGCTCGAGGACAACAGCGGTAACTGCGAGCATGGGCTGCCACCAAACTTTAGGCATTGGCTGCATTTGCTTGGTTTCAGTAATGACATTGCCGCTCTCATCAAGAAGTGGAGCTCCGTTTTCATCTAGAACAGTTGACTGGTATGACATCATCGCAGCATCAACCATGTCAGCGGTGAGTCTTTCGATCCATTTGTCAATTGGAAATTCTGCTTTTACTGATGCATAACGAAAGTTCGATACATTCCCTGTTGGAACCAGCTTCAGAATATCACGCTCAACATCACCATTATTAAGCTTGCCAAGAACCACATTACCAATACGTATCGCTAAAGATTCTGCCATTGGCGGGCTTGGTAGATAATATCTTGGAACATCCTTGGAATCTTGAGTTAAATTTACATCTGTACCGGGCTGCCCTAACGGATTAAAGCTACTTGCGATCGCTGTCGCGCTAGCACCCAAACGCTTGTTAAACTCTTTGCTGTAGTCAGGTGTATGAATCTCAGGGATTTCTTCAGCGTCACCTTCAAGACCACGACGTAGTTGCTGTGCTTTCTCTTCTACCATTGATGATGCTTTATTCGCATCAACCTTTTGCCTATTCATGGTAATCGCATTAGGTGAAGTCAATACATACTTCATGGCAAGCAAAGCACAAATCAGCAGGACGACCAGAAGTATGATCTTCTCAATGTGGAGTGAAAAAAAGCCTGCATCTTTTGGTTTCATCATCTTGAAGCTCTCTTCAAATGTGACGTTTGATATCTTGTATTACTAATTTAGACGCTCGGTGAGTCGTATGGTTCCGAGGAAATGACTAGAACATTCCCGGGCCAAACATCATCCCTCTACCTGCTGCATCTGGGTTTGAAGGCTCTTTGAGCCCTAGGTACTCAAGTGTGGTGTTAGGCATATATTCGCGTGTCAATTCACGAAGCCAAACACTCTCGACTACCATTTCAATCTGCACACAATCAGAACTACCGTACATGTAGCCTTGAGCGAGCAGTTCATACTCATCTATCTGAGAAATCTGACAATCAACAACAGTCATAAAGTTGACTTTGTTGAATGCATCAAAAATTTCTGGCAATTCTTGATAATCTACATCAGCAACGATCCGTACGTGGCGAACATCGTAAACTGCATTACTCGCACGACCCGTCGGGCTAATATAGAAGTTTTCTTTGATTTTCTGATCTGGATTATCATCCATCATTTCTGCTGGCGGACTATACGCAATCACTGATCGCCGAGGAGTTTGCCCACGGCCACCAGCATTTGATCTTTTATTACTGTCACCAGTAATACCGCCACGACTCTGAATACCAACATAGCCAGAAACGATCTCAACAACTTTCAAGTTCTTAAATGGTGCATTTAGAACACTATTGTTGTCATCTAACATCAAATTGCCTTGAGAATCACGCAGGAAATTGCCTTGCGTATCCATTTGGTAGATACCATTTGCTTTCGCAATTGCAGAAGCAATATCTTGCTGAATCCAGAGTTCCATTTGACCTTCATACAGTTCAAACGGCTCAGGTGAACGCCCAGAAGTATCTAACGCCCATGAACCAATCTGGAATGGGAATAATGGACTATTAAAATTCGTACTAGCGTAGACATTGATATTCAATGCTTGATTCTGCAGCATTTCCAACAGGCGTTCACGTTGAGCTGCTACAATCTTTTCTTGATCTTCGGAAGTCAATGTACCCGCCCCGCCTGTACCACGAGCTACTTCCACAGAAGCGATATAGTTCTCTTGAGCTTCCTTGATTGCCATAGCTTGATCATTTGCACTAGGCGGCAGACCTGCATTCAGCTGTGGTATACCGATCGCGGGATCAAAAGGAGCTAACAAATCAATAAATGCCTGTTTATATTTCGTGCGAAATTTAAACGGTAAATCACGGTTATCCTTCATCTTTGGATCAAAAATTTCAGGAATCAACAACTCATGATTCTCTTTACTACGCGCAACAGTCTCTTGATACAGCGAATCGTAGCTATCATTAATTTTGCTATAGATATTACGAATCTTATCAATCACTTTGCCATTGATCGTGATGGGAGAAATTTGCTCAGATTCACCACTTACTGGCGAAGGGATTACAACGCTAGCACGCATAAACCGATCGACTTCTGATAACCGCTTATTCCATTCGTTTGCTCTTTTGCGCACATCTGCCCCACCTTGGATGGCAAACATGTAGAAGATAACGCATGAAGTGATCACGATAAAAATCGAAGCGACACTAATCGGATTTGATTTGGTCCAGTTCAGAACTGATTTCATGCCTGCACCTCTTCACTGTTCATAATTGAACCTTCATTACTCGCCTGCTCATCCATCTCACCATTGTCATTGGCAGTCTCATCTGGCGGCACTGACGAATTGTCGTTACGAATACTCTCATCAACAGCACTCACACGCGTTTCTGTTGGGCGACGCAGATTAAAGTGCAGCTTGATCGTAAACTTGTGGTCATCTTTGATATCTTCATCCATGAGTGGACGAAGCGGGAGAAGATTAGCAGTCTTGGTGCTACCCAAAGACATGTTACGTCCCATTCCCATTTGACCACCCATCATCCCCATTCCCATCTCGCCACCCATCATCCCCATTCCCATTTCGCCACCCATCGCCATGCCCATCTCAGCTCCCATGTCAGCTCCGCCTGTACTGCTAGATCCTGGTCTATTATTACCAAGATTCAAATCGCCGAGACGCACCACTTTCTCAAGAGCGTTTTCAGGTACCTCAATCACATATGGCCGGTCATCACGATCACCATACTTCTCAAACCAACCCAAAAACTGTGAACTCAAAAATTCATATGGCTCGCCGTATGGCGTTGTACCTTCAATCGTGATAACAATTTGAGGGCCTTTATAAACCGGACCTGCTGGTTCGGCTTCTGTTTCGCTCATCACATCGAACGAATCTTCGCTGGATGAATCATCTGATGTTTCTTCAACTTCTACTTCCTGCCAAAACTCATCAAGATCGTATCGACCAGTGATCTGTGCTTGATCCAAGCTAACAGTTCCACCACCTCCCATACCCATACCCATACCCATACCCATACCGCCAAAATCACCACCCATCATATCCATACCCATTCCCATTCCCATCATCCCCATACCACCTGAAGATTCCTCATCCTCTTCTTTTGGTGTTGGAACGTATTCAGCACGGATGGATTCGATATAGACACGTTTACGCTGAGCTCTAGCTAATGTGCCTTCTTCAGCCAATTTCTCAATCTTGTCGTAATCAGCCTTAAACGCGGCCAATTGTAATTCTCGATCCTCACCATCAACAAGAGAATTCGTTGCTTCACTGATATCTGCAAGAATTGCTGGCCAAAGCTCACGGTAATCCAGCATACGGTAAAGATTCTCAATCTTCACGCGTGGATCTTCTGTCGAAACCTCACCATACTTTTGGCTTTCAGTTTTTGCACGACGAACAATGCTCTTAATTGTGCTCGCACTCGCACTTTGGAATGATTTTTCTGTCGTAGAGCTATCACTCAGATAGACAGCCGTAGAACCGAGAGCCACGGCCACAAATGCTGCTGCTGCACCCGCGAACCAAGGTTGCTTCACCTTCCACATACGCTCACGCAAAATCATGTCGGGCAGTATATTCGCGGTCAGCGATTCCATCTCCAAGCCTTGAAGTGCAAGGCCGTATGCCGTTGACAAATTCACCGCATTCTCAGCGATGTCAGATTCCAATCGGCCATTAATATCAATCTGCGAGAATCCATCTGGACGAGAAACATCCATCTGTAGCTGCTGCTTCAGGAATTTCTGCAAGCCAGGCAGCTTGAATGTAGAACCCAGTCCAACAATCTTGGTTAATTCAGATTCGCGATTAATCGTCTTATAGCGGCCAAGCGTAATCTGAACCTGCTGCACAAGCTCAGCAAAAACTGGTCGCATCGCTTGGAAGATCTGACGGGCATACTTCGATGTACGTGCTTCTTTTTTCAACTTCTCAGCTTTTGGGAACGACAACTTAAAGCTCTCGACCAAAGCATTTGTGAAGTTATTACCACCAATCGGCAAGGTACGTGTCCAAGCCGAACCGCCTTCTACGATGATCACATCTGTCGATTCTGTGCCGATATCAATGTAAATCACCCCATCTTCTGATTCCTGATTCTCGTAATTAAATGCATTGAACACGGCTAGCGATGACAAAGTCACCGCGTCTACACGCATATTTACTGCATTAAAATTACTCAGGTAATGTGCGATACGTTCTTTGGTAATCGCAAAAATACCAACCTTTACATCCGGCGACTCGTCCTGTTGGAAGATGTGGTAATCCCATTCGACTTCCTCAATCGGGAACGGGATTTGCTGCACCGCTTCATAACGAACGATGCTAGGTACCTTTTTCTTTTCAATCGGAGGCAGACTGGCAAATCGAGCGAAAGCCTTATTGCCTGGCACCGACGTAACGATGGTGCTCTTGGAAACGTCGTGTTTAGAAAGGAACGTATCAAGATTTACCTGAATCGCTTCTTCGACGTTGATGTCTGGGGTTGTCAGAACCTGTTTGAAAGGAAGGATGGCGTAATCTTCTAAGTGAACATTGCCGCCGGCTTTCACTAAACGCACCGCCTTTATGGCGTGGGATCCAACTTCAATACCCCAGCAGTCGTTCTTACTCGGCATGCCAATCTCCTGTAGCTGTGCGTACAGAATGTTTTCAATAACCGCTACGTCACTGTCCGGACTTGTTTCATCTGACGCATCGGATCGCTTTATGTTCCAGTTTACTTGCCAGCAGCCTGTTGCCAGGTCTACTTGAAGTGTCAAAGCTGGAGGGCCTGTACTTTGATCACTTCGATGTCTTCGCTACATCTTGAAGATCTTCCGGCTAGGAGGATTGGGTCAGGATGAGGCTAAGTCTTTACAATCAATTCATCATCACATGTCTATGACACGGCGATGAATAGCGCAAAGCCTGAATAACACCGGCAAAGCAGTCCCTATTAGAACCCCAAATCCCCTTTCGGTCAAGGGTTAAATCACAAACACATGACAGTGGAAAAGGGTTATTTTGCATAGAGTTACACAAAAAAGCCCTCAACACAGTTGAAGGCTTTTTGAATATCTTGTCATGATTGACTTGCCACACCTGTTCCAAAGAATTTTCGAGGATCTGACTGCGTATAAATGGTCGTTTCCGTCTCGATTGCATGGCGAATATGCTTGCCAATCCCCATCAAACCTAAACATGCAACGCCATCAAACATCCTAAATTCACCCGTTGTCCGCTCTGACAACAAAGAATCTACTCGCTCAGGGTTCGGTAATCTATCCATTTGTTTTGCCGATCCAAGAACGTAACTCCATGGCGCACCATAGGATGTGGTCTGTGTCGAGTAAGATGCTGTACTTTCAAACACTGCCGCAATTGTATTATGCAGCCGAGCATGACACACCACTTCCGTAGGCGAAACTGGCCCTGCCTGAACGACAAGTACCCCGTCAGCCTTCATCGCTCGTCTGCATTTCTCAAAATATTCTTTTGTAAACAATGGAAAAGACGGCCCCTCTTCAATCGGATCAGATAAATCTGAGATAATAATATCCCATTCATTTTCTGAATCATCTAAATAATTTAGAGCATCACCTATAACCAATTCCATTCTTGGATCATCAAAGCAGCCTTGATGCATGGGCTCAAGATGCTTTATGCAAGCATCCACAACCTCCCCATCAATATCCACCATGACAACCTTCTCAATATCTTTCCATTTCAACACCTCACGCACTGTAGCGCCTTCACCACCACCCAATACGAGCACCTTTTTGGGCGTCCCATGATTCACGCACGCGACATGTACCAAAGGTTCGTGATACATAAATTCATCTGTCGTATCAGACTGCCATTTACCATCCAACACCAATGCCAACCGATCTTGTCCCGAGCGCACAATCTGAACGTTTTGATATTGCGTCTTCGCCGCATACAAAATCTCATCCACACCAAACTGTCGCACATCATATTCCGAGATGTACTCATTCACCCAAACATCCGCATTTACTCTTGAGCCTGGCATTGCATGCTCCTTTAACGCTATCAATTAATCTTCAACCAACAACAATCACCCCGTAAATCCGCCTTCCCTACGCTGTCTCATCGCTCAACATTTCTGCTTCAGTAACCTGCCCCGCTGCAAGCATACCTCGCTCAACTTCATGTAAACTATAGCTTTCAGCTTTCAATGCCCGTGCTAAAAACTCGCAAGCCAATCGCGGCCGCGCCGTCTCACCACATGTAAAAACATCGATCGCCGCATAACCCAATTCTGGCCATGTATGAATTGATATGTGTGATTCTGCCAAGATCGCGAAAGCCGTCACCCCCTGAGGCTCAAACTTTTGGCTGTCAATCTTCAATAAGGTTGACATCCCTTCACGCGACGCTTGTTCTAACGATTCACGAATATATGGCTCACTATCAAGCAACCCCGAACAACAACCTCGGAGTTCTAAAATACAGTGTATTCCTACAGGCGGAACCATGTGCTCCGAAACGATAGAAGTAACTTCGGAAGACAAAGCAGAAGATATGGGAGAGGGAATGGGGGGGTATACCAACGCAACCTCCTTCAGCAAAAGGTGAATATAAACGTCAACCAGGATCGATCCTGAGCTTTACGTCCACAGAATTCCTTCCACTTGAAACTAATAAAATCGGCTAACTGACTTCGATAACCACGCTACGTCGCTAAAACCCCATCAGTTCTCAAACCGAGCCATGATAAAAGGCTGATTGCCTCGCAACAGCCTAACACCACACTCAAAGACACGCACTGCCTATGAGATCGAGGATTTTATCGATGGAACTTCTGCCTAGCAATCCATTCTGAGACTCAAAGATAAAAATATTTACAGCCTATCAAATAGCTAACAAAAATCTTATCAACCTTTACGCTGACCGCGTATTAGTTTTTTCCACAACTTACCGGATTTTGAAGGCAGCGAAGCATTAAAACGACTCGTATCCCATTTCGCTTTCGGATAGGCCGCCTTTAACATGCTCAATACTGAGTTGTTGTAATACATACTCAACATGGCCCCACCACCCGATGCCTTAACATCCTCACGAGTCAGAACATACCAATCCGCATTTTTCGTACATCCCAACATCTTCCCCAGCCACTTCACATAGGCAACACGGTTCTTCGGTGACTTCCAGTAGCCATTCGGGACACGCGTGAACAGCCACGGCTTCCACTGATATTTTGGCAAGGATTCCCTCAGCGCCTCTTGAGGCGAGCTATCCCGAAAATTCTTCAAAAACACCGCACCATCGTGATCGTAAAAATCTTTACGTGTCACGCGATACCAATCCTCTGGCTTGCGAATCTTTAGCTGCTTACCCAACCATTCCATATACCGTGCACGATTGCGCTTAACTTGCCAAAAACGCTGTGGCGTCGCGTGGAATTGCCATTCATTCCAATTCCGCGTTGGCATATACTCACGAACCGCATCAACAGGCGAATTTCGATAGTAATTCGCCAACAATCCATTTCCCCCATGATCACGAAAATCTTGCTGGCTAAGCGCATACCAGTCACTCATTTTCGTATACCCCAATTCCTTGCCCAACCACTTCATATAGGCTCTACGGTTTTTCGGATTACGCCAATAAGCCTGCGGTGTCCGGCTAAACATCCAAGGAATCCACTTCTCTCGTGGCATGTAATCCTGAAGTGCAGCTAACGGCGAATCCTTATATATCGTCGCCAATAACCCACCGCCATAGTTATCCTGAAAATGCTTACGCGATAACTTATACCATTGTTTATTGCTGCGCACCCGAAGCTTCTTGCCCAGCCATTTCATATATTGCGCACGATTTGAACGTGTACTCCAGTACCCATTTGGCACGCGCCCTGTCACCCAGATCGGCTGATTCATCTTTTATCTCTTCCCAATTAAACACACAAGCATTCGCGGCTATCAGCCCCCTCATCCAAAACAATAACTTAAGAATAACCACAACACCCAATAACGCCAACTCGACCCTCCCTGTTGTTCATTAATACACAAAACAGACAACAACTAATTCAAACATGATGAATAAACACCCGCTCAAATTAAGCGTATTCCTATAGCTCGATCGTTTTCTACCAACCGAATGAGCTAACCCTAACCATGCGTCTTCATGCTAAGCATGTCCGACAGTCTTGTCGCAGCAGATTTAAGCAAATCGACAATAATCGCATACCTCTTGTCATCCATACGCACCGTTGGCACACTCACACTCATCGCCGCGACCACACGATTATTTTCGAACACGGGAACGCCCAAGCATGTCACCCCCATGTCACTTTCGTCCTGCTCATACGCAAAACCATCACGCCTCGCAGCATCCAATATCTCACGTAATCGCTGCTTGTCAGCCACCGTCTTATCTGTCCGTGGCACAAGATTTGCACGCTGCACGATCGCCTCACGCTCCTCCATCGGCAATTGCGACACAATCCCCCGACCCAACGCAGTATTATAAAATGGGTCTGTCGAATTTACTTCCGCCACACGACGTAGCGGTTGTGCAGACTCGATAACCTTCAGATAAATCACGCGATCCTCACTCAAAACGCCCAGATTCACGGTCTCATCCGTCTCAGCATGCAGCTCCCATAAAAGCGGCTCCGCGCAATTCATTAGCCGCTGATCATCCTTACCGGTAATCACCCGCTGTAGCTTATTGGTCAATGTATATACACCCGGGCGTACGCGTTCGACATAGCCCAAGGCGACTAAATCACTCAAAATACGGTGTACCGTAGATTTTGTAAGCGCAACTCTCGCTGCCAGAGGAGCTAAGCCGATAGGCTCTCCAGCCGCACCTAGTGATTCAATAATCTTAAATAATTTGACTGCTACTCCAGATTCCATTGCGTTGAATTTACAGTACCGCACTGCGACACGCAAGGCAAGCAACGTGTCTTACGTAATATCACACCAGAACAACATAAAATCTTACGACCAAATCGTATTTTTTTGGTTCCCTTTCCAAAAAGCGCTCGATAAAATACCGAGCACAAATATGTTTAATGTAGTTCTATATTTTCTTTTTTACTGTCCAATTCGCATATTCGTTGTACCCCCATTTTTTATCGCCTCCACATTCGAGCCTAAGACGCAGTTGTGGCATGCAAAGGACAACACCCCATGAGTAACAAGTTTATTATCGCACTCGATCAAGGCACCACCAGCTCCAGAGCGATCCTTTTCGACCACCAAGGCAAAATACACTCGGTCGCTCAAAAAGAATTCGCCCAACACTACCCCAAAGCTGGCTGGGTCGAACACGATGCCGATGAAATCTGGTCTTCACAAGTCAGCGTTGCCTCAGAAGCAATCGCAAGAGCACAACTCACAACAAAAGACATCGATTCAATCGGCATCACAAACCAACGTGAAACCACTGTCTTGTGGAACCGGAAAACCGGAAAACCAATTCATAATGCAATCGTTTGGCAAGATCGACGAACTGCTGAATTCTGCCAAAACCTTGTTAGTAATGGGCATGAAGAAACCTTTACTGCTAAGACGGGACTTCGCTTAGACCCTTATTTTTCTGGTACAAAAATTACTTGGATACTTGATAACGTCAAAGGCGCACGCGAACTCGCTGAAGCTGGCGACCTCGCTTTCGGTACTGTCGACTCTTGGCTTATCTGGAATCTCACCGGCGGTGATCTGCACATCACCGACCCAACCAACGCATCACGCACACTGCTATTCAATATCCACACCGGCGAATGGGATCAGGAATTACTCGACATCCTCAACATCCCTGCTTCAGTACTTCCTGTCGTAAAAGAATCCTCAGAAATCTACGGCACCACGTCCGGAAACAACCTCGGCTCACAAATCCCTATTGCTGGGATCGCTGGCGATCAGCAAGCCGCCCTCTTCGGTCAGATGTGCATCGAACCCGGCATGATCAAATCTACCTACGGCACCGGATGCTTCATGCTTATCAATACCGGTGATCAAGCCATTACAACCAAAAACAATCTCCTCACGACTGTTGCATGGAAAATCAACGGCAAAACGACCTACGCCCTCGAAGGTTCGGTCTTCATCGGCGGCGCAGTGGTCCAATGGCTTCGTGATGAGCTCGGTATCATCAAAAGCTCTGCTGATATCGAAGCCAAAGCCGCAGCCGTCAAAGACTCTGGTGACGTCTATCTTGTTCCTGCTTTTGCAGGCCTCGGCGCACCACATTGGGACCCATACGCCCGCGGCCTCATCGTCGGCATCACACGCGGTACCTCAGCGAACCATATCTGCCGTGCAGCACTCGAATCAATCTGCTTCCAGGTCGATGACGTCCTATATGCCATGAAGTCTGACTCAGAAATGGCCATCCCGCAAATGCGCGTTGATGGCGGCGCAACCGTCAATAACCTGCTTATGCAACTCCAAACAGATATCCTCGGCATCCCCGTCGTCAGGCCACAAGTCCAAGAAACAACCGCTCTCGGCGCTGCCTACCTAGCAGGCCTAGCCACTGGCTTCTGGAAAGACATCGATGAAATCCAAAGCCAGTGGGCCGTCGACCGTGAATTCAAACCAGAAATGAGTGAAGAAGACGCCAACAAGAAACGTCAACGTTGGCTCAAAGCTCTCAATCGTGCCAAACAATGGGCCGACGATTAATCAGGCTCTTTAATCACATAGTCCACGTAATGTAACCCGGTGGTTGGGTTACCTCGGTTGGTCATTACACGGAGATAACTATGGATCGCGGTAGTTCACTTAGCTCAATCTCAAGCAAAGATAAAATCTGGGATATCCTCGTTATCGGTGGCGGCGCAACCGGACTCGGCTGCGCCGTCGATGCCGCCTCACGTGGTTACCAAACCCTCCTCCTCGAGCGACTCGACTACGCTCAAGGCACATCTAGCCGCAGCACCAAGCTGGTGCATGGCGGCGTCCGCTACCTCCAGCAAGGCAATCTCTCTCTCGTTCTAGAAGCACTCAAAGAACGAGGCCTCCTTTGCGAAAACGCGCCACACCTCGTTCACCCCCTACCCTTTATCGTCCCAAATTACGATTGGTGGGAAGCACCTTTCTACGGCATCGGCATGAAAATCTACGACCTCATGGCCGGCCGCCTTGGAATTGGTAAGTCTAAACACCTCTCACAATCTCAAACCCTTGAGCGCATCCCCACACTGGAGCAAAACGGACTACGCGGCGGCACAATCTATTACGACGGTCAATTCGACGACTCTCGCCTCGCAATCAACCTCGCTCAAACCGCTGAAGATCTCGGAGCCGTAACCCTCAACTACATGAATGTCGATCAACTCCACAAGGAAGACGACATACTCAACGCTGTTACCGCAACAGACATCGAAACCAACAATCAATACCACATCAGAGCCCGTGCAATCATCAATGCGACAGGCCCATTCGCAGATCAACTCCGTCTCATCGACGACCCCAAAGCCTCACCAATGATCAGTGCTAGCCAAGGCATTCATATTGTTCTTGATCGCAAATTCCTCCCTGGTAACACAGCCATTATGGTCCCCAAAACCTCGGACGGCCGCGTCATCTTCCTCATTCCATGGCTCGACAAAGTCCTCGTCGGCACCACCGACACACCCCTCGATAATATCCCTCAAGAACCCCAAGCCCTCCCCGACGAAATAGAGTTCCTCCTTTCAACCGCTTCGCAGTACCTCATCAAACACCCCAAACGCTCTGACATCCTCTCTGTTTTTGCAGGCATTCGTCCACTCGTTAATCCCGACAGCGACAACAAAAACACCGCAGCCATTTCACGCGACCACACTATCTCAATCTCTCGCTCAGGCCTCCTAACAGTCACCGGCGGAAAGTGGACCACATACCGAAAAATGGCACAAGACACGATCGATCAAGCATCCATCGTCGCCGATCTGCCAACCAAAGATTGCAAAACTACTGAACTCGCAATCCACGGTTCGACACAAGATCTCTTCGAACGAAGCTCCCTCGCCCACTACGGCTCCGATGCGCATCATATCCACGATCTTGAAAAGCAAAACCCTGACCTCGCGGAGCGTATCGACCAACGCCTGCCCATCTCAAAAGCCCAACTCATCTGGGCCATCCAACACGAACACACACGCACCGTTGAAGATTTCCTTTCAAGACGTACACGTGCCCTCCTGCTCGACGCTAAGGCAAGTATCGATATGGCTCCATTCGTAGCCCACACACTTGCTCGGGAACTCAACCACAACGACAGTTGGGCTGAACAACAAATCAATCACTACACCACACTTGCTAATCAGTATTTACCTTCGAACTAACTCTTTATTAGACATGACTGAGGTTCATCATGCTCTCACACTTCATTGCAGAATTTATCGGTACCGCACTTCTTATCCTACTTGGTGATGGGGTCGTCGCTAACGTCGTCCTGAAAGACACCAAAGGCAACAACGCCGGTTGGATCGTCATCACTTTCGGCTGGGCCATGGCCGTCTTCGTCGGCGTATTCGCCGTTGGAGGCTACAGCGGTGCTCACATCAACCCCGCCGTCACCATCGGCCTCGCCTCCGCAGGCCTCTTCCCTTGGGCCAGCGTCCCAACCTACATCATCGGGCAAATGCTCGGCGCAGCCTTTGGCGCCTTCCTTGTCTGGGTACATTACAACCAACACTTCAACCGAACTGAAGACCCCAACCTACAACTCGCCGTCTTCAGCACAGGCCCAGCCATCCGCAGCACCTTCAACAACTTCATGTCTGAAGTTATCGGCACTTTCACACTCGTCTTTGGCGTCTTCTATCTTGCCGCACCCGCTGCAGGCAATGAAATCGGCTCTCTCTCCGCACTCCCAGTCGGACTCCTCGTCCTCGCCATCGGCCTCTCCCTCGGCGGAACCACTGGCTACGCCATCAACCCCGCCCGCGACCTTGGCCCACGTATCATTCACGCACTCGTACCCATCAAAGGCAAACGTGATTCAGACTGGGGCTACGCATGGATCCCCGTCATCGCACCTGTTGTCGGCGCTATCCTCGCCGCCCTCGCACACCTAGCCCTCAAATCTCCGTCCATTGCGATCGGATAACACAATTCGCATACATCCAATCAAAAAGCCGAAGCATCAAGCTTCGGCTTTTTCTATCTCCACATTAGCCCCAATCTTATTCCGGCAAAACCGGCATCATATCCCGGCGCCGTCTTTCCGTCAGTGTCCTCAAAAATGCCTCAAGATCATCCAAATCCTGATCATTTAAATGCAACGGTTTCAGAAGCACATCCTTCATCGGCAACAACGGATCTTCTTCCTGACCCGGCTTCACCTTCTGATCCACCATCCCTGCGTTATACATATTCAACATACCTCGCACATCAAAAAACCCTGTATGCGTCAGCGGCATCGTTCGCCCCACATTCCGCAAGCTCGGCGTCTTAAATCTCCCCACATCCTCTGCCTCACCCGTCACGTTATACCGCCCCAAATCTTCATACTTGCGGCCATAATACACAAGCCCCAAATTATGAAACCCCTGATCCGTTAACAACGGCCCACTGTGACAATTCATACACCGTGCATCAGTTCGAAATAAATGCAGACCCCGTAATTCAGAATCACTCAAAGCATCCTGCTTACCAGCTAAAAACTTATCGAATTGACTCGACCCGTCACTCACAACACTCCGCACATAAGTCGCAATGGATTTCGCAATGACTTCAATCGTGACCTTATCCTCACCAAACACATCCTTGATCTGCTCGCGATATCCCTTGATTTTTTGCACCGTTTCCACCACTTGCTCCGGTGAATTACTCATTTCATCCGGATTCGTCAACACCGCGACCACCAGTTCTTCCAACGTCTCGGCTCGCCCATCCCAAAATTGTTTCTTACTGAACGCACTATTCAACATCGTCGGCGTATTCCTCGCCAATTGCCCCGCACCATGTCCCAATGACCGCGCTCTACCATCTGCCCAACCCAAATCCGCAATATGACATGAAGCGCACGACATCTGCCCCATCCCTGATAGCCGTCCATCAAAAAACAATCGTTTCCCAAGCAGCACCTTTTCACGACTCGTCGGATTATCCTTCGGATGATCCACTTCACCGACCAATCCCATCTCTTCAAATAACACCCCTTCATCTAACTGTGGCTTAGGCCATGCCTCAATCGAACCTGAGTACACATCGCGCAGCACACTCGCCAACTCCTCATACTCTGCTCCTGTCAGCTTCGGCCGCCGATCCCGACGGCTCTCTCCTACAAACCCATCAACAGTTGTTGATCGAAATGGATCACGGATCTTCGCAAGCACGCCGCGCACACCATCAGCCACCTGCGATTCCAAAGCCGCCACACCAAACACTCCCATCACAATCAACACAGGCAAATATTTCAACACGATTCAGTCCATCCTCTTCTATATACTTCAATAAACAAACAACACCCACGCTTCCTCAACCCTGTTGGCTAGGCTATCAACATTATTGAACCTGAGTCTCATTCTCCTATTTTTATTCAAAGAAGCAAATGACGCAACATCATCCTTCTTCATTACAAAACAAAAATAGGCCGCCCATTGGCGACCTATTTCTTATATCTACATATATAACCTTGACTTAGACAATTCCATCCTGCCGAAGCCGCGCCATAACCTGCTCAACACATTCATTCACACTTAGCTTATCCGTCGCCAGTTCAATCTCAGGCTCCTCAGGCTGCTCATAACCCGCGTTCAAATCAAAGAACGGCCGAAGCGCCCGTTTCGTCGCCGGATCATTCTCATCCGCATTAATGGATTCTCGCCGTGACTCGCACACATCCTCCGGTGCATTCAGATACACCTCATAAAACCCATCTCCCACAATCTCCCTAACCAATTTACGATCCGCCTCGTTCGGCGACAGGAATGCACAGATTGAAATCAAGCCCGATTCATTCATCAACCTCGCAACCTCACCAGCACGGCGTAGATTCTCGCGACGATCCGACTCCGAATAATCCAAGTCAACATTCAAGCCCAGTCGTGCATTTCTAGCATCCAGTACATGCGCAATCTTACCCTCATCAAACAATCTTCTTTCAAGAGCATATGCAATTGCACTCTTACCCGATCCCGTCAACCCAGTCAGCCACACTGTCGCCGGCTTATGGCCATAGCGAGCTTCCTTCTCCGCAACACTCACCAAACTATCATGCGTCCGTACATCTATCCCGCGCTTAGCCGCATGTTTACCACGTTCTTCTTCCGGGCTACGATCCAAAATCATCCCCGCCCCAACCGTTGTATTCGTCAGTCGGTCAATGATAATAAACGAGCCCGTATCCTTATTTGACTTATATGCATCAAATGCAATCGGCTGCGACAACTCAAACACACACCGACCAATCTCATTCAATCTCAATTGATCTGTATCTTCTCTATGGATCGTGTTCACGTTAATTCGGTACCGAACATCACTCACAACACCCGCAGTCTTACGCGTTGTGTGCTTAATCAAATACTGTTTTTGTGGCACCAACGGTTCATCCGCCATCCATACCACCATCGCCTCATATCGTGAATCCAGATGCGGCACATTATGCTCATGCACCAACATATCCCCACGACTCACATCAATCTCATCTTCCAATGTCAACGTGATCGCCTGCGGGCTAAACGCCTCATCCAGATTCCCCTCATACGTCACCACTTCTTTCACGACACTCTTTCGTCGCGAAGGCAACGCCATCACCTTATCCCCTGGCCTCACAATCCCCGATGCCAATGTCCCACTAAACCCCCTAAAGTCTAAATTCGGCCGATTCACATACTGCACGGGGAACCGCATATCAATCAGATTCCTATCCGACGCAATATGCACATGCTCTAAAATGTGCATCATTGAAGCACCCTGATACCAAGGCATCTTCTCGCTCACATTCACCACATTATCACCCAGCAGCGCACTCATCGGCACAAACTGCACATCAGGCAAATCCAATTTTGCAGCAAAATCCCGGTAATCTTTACAAATCTCGTCAAATACAGATTCACTGTAATCAACCAAGTCCATCTTGTTCACCGCAACCACCACGTGCTTAATACCAAGCAGTGATGCGATAAAACTATGACGCCTCGTCTGTGTCACCACACCATGCCGTGCATCAATCAAAATGATCGCAAGATCACACGTCGACGCACCCGTCGCCATATTCCTTGTGTACTGCTCATGCCCCGGCGTGTCCGCAATAATAAACTTGCGCTTCGCAGTCGAGAAATATCGATAGGCCACATCAATCGTAATCCCCTGCTCACGCTCCGCCTTCAAACCATCAGTCAGCAACGCCGGATCAAAGTCCGTCCCCGTCGTCCCATGCTTGACTGACGCACTCTGCACAGCCTTCAACTGATCCTCATAGATCATCTTTGAATCATACAGCAGCCGCCCAATCAGCGTACTTTTACCATCGTCCACGCTCCCACACGTCAGCAAACGCAGCAATTCCTTCTGCTCATGCTGTGCCAGGTACGCATCAATATCCTTCTCGATCAATTCTGATTGATGACTCATTTTCGCATCTCTTCCCGCGTTAATTTCCTCGTAAATCAAGCCAACTAACTATCAGTTAGACAGCCATCCAACCCCTCATCTCCTCACCTCGTTCATGCGGTCAACACCTCGTCCAACGCACAAACAATCACAAAACAGCCTACGGCCTAAAAGTACCCCTCGCGTTTTTTCTCTTCCATAGACCCATCTTGGTCATGGTCAATCACCCGACCCTCACGCTCCGAATTCTTCGCCACCAGCATCTCCTGAATAATCTCTGGCAACGTCGTCGCATCACTCTCCACCGCACCCGTCAATGGATAACAGCCCAACGTCCTGAACCTGACCATCTTCTCCATCGGAACCTCCCCTTCCCTCAGCGGCATCCGATCATCATCCACCATAATCAATACACCATCACGCTCCACCACTGGCCGCACCGCCGCACGATACAACGGCACAATCGGAATGTCTTCCAGATGGATATATTGCCAAACATCCAGTTCCGTCCAATTACTCAACGGAAACACACGAATCGACTCCCCCTTATTGTGCTCGCTGTTATACAAGCTCCACAACTCAGGCCGCTGATTCTTCGGATCCCAACGATGATGTCGATCACGGAACGAATACACCCGCTCCTTCGCTCGGCTCTTCTCCTCGTCCCTTCTCGCCCCACCAAACGCCGCATCAAACCCATATTTATCAAGCGCCTGTTTCAGCCCTTGCGTCTTCATAATATCAGTATGCTTCGCGCTCCCGTGATCAAACGGATTAATACCCGCCTTCACCCCTTCCTCATTAATATGCACAATCAAATCCCATCCCAGCTCATCCTTAATGAACCGATCACGGAACTCAATCATCTCGTTAAACTTCCACGTTGTATCAACGTGCATCAACGGAAATGGCGGCTTCCCCGGATGAAACGCCTTCATTGCTAAATGCGCCATCACAGCCGAGTCTTTACCGATGGAATATAACATCACCGGATTATCAAACTCAGCCGCTACTTCGCGAATAATCTGGATGCTTTCCGCTTCCAGTTCCTTTAAATGTGTCAAATGATGCGATTTCAATGCGTTCTTCCCGTTTCAGTCAACAACTTAATTTCCAGCCGAACGCTCTCCAAAACGTCCTGCCTTATCTCCTCATCTCCTCCCATTCCGCACCCCCTAGGCTCACAATCCTAGCGACATCCCCCTGCTAGATGCAAACTCTAGTACAATCACCTAACACAACACATCTCCATCTTCTTCCATGTCATCCGTGTTTTTCGGCAAATTCCTCTCTCCCTTAGGCTTAGCAAACACGATCTTCTGATACACCAATCCCAATCCCATCAACACCAATCCCAGCCCCAGGAAGCTCCCCGCCTCTAAAAAACCCTCTAAATGCTTCATATCAAACAAGAATATCTTACAAGTACTCACCATCATCACCCCCAGAGATGCATACCGAAGCATCTGACTCTTGATCACAATCCCGCTCGCCAATAACCCCACACCAAAGACAATCCACGCCGCAGAATACGCATACCACTCATATTGGCTCACCGAATGCACTTCCAAATCAATCACCGATCCCACAAACCCCTGCCTCACCGTAAGCGACAACCACGCAAACACAATCGTTAAGCTGAGCAACCCCACCACTAATCGATAAGACTTCAACCAACTAAACGTCATCTCACGAGCTAACCACATCACCCCACCCAACATCACCATGGGCAGTAAATAAACATACAGCAACCAATTCACCACTTTCACATCACCAACCTCGTATAGCACCCACAGCGGATTTTCTTTCAAGCCGCACATCAACACCAAAATCCCCATCCCCACTCCACTGTAAATCAATCCCCCCCCAACTCAATTCCTTCTTAATCGAACCCAGCCGTTCACGCATAAACACCATCAGCCCACCAACTCCTATTAAAACAATTGCATCAGTTGCATACTCAATCAAACCAACCGGATGCTCCTGCAGCCGCATATCACTCCCCGCAAACCCCTGCCTAACAAACATCATCAACACCAACCCGATCCCCACAAACAAAACCTTTACCAACGATTCGTATGCCGCCTTCATCGGCTCATGACCCCATCGCTTCACACACCAGCACAATACCCCCACCATCAGCAGCGGTAATACATAAACATAAACCAGCCAATTCAATACCACCCAATCCCCTACCATCACCTCACACCAAAGCGGATTCTCAAACACCCCGCAATACAACACCCAACCAATCACACCCAATACACTCATCACCAATCCACCAACCCGCATACCCAACAACTTCAACACGCCACGATCCCCATACACAAACATCACCAACCCTAAGCCCAAAAACACAATCGCATCCGTAGCAAACTCATACAGCCCGACCCGCACATCATCCACCAACATCACCCCATCCGAAAACCCTTGACGCACCAGCAGCACGCCGCATATTCCCAGCAGCAACAATATCATCCCAAGAAAAATCTGCCTGATTTTTGCCAACGCTTTATCACGAATCACCACCCCATTCACCCCCAGCAAAACCACCGGCAAACAGCACACCAATACATACCCAATCCAACCCATCAAGCTCCCCATGCCCCACACATCCATCCCCTCATCGCCACTCCCCAACACACCCCGTTCCTCCAACAGCGGATTCGAGATCACATAAACCCCCGCAATTGCAATCGCACCACTAATCTTCGCATAGACAATCCCGCCCTCACGTAGCCGCATATACCCCCTAAGCCATCGCTGCCAACTCACTGTCAGCAACAGCCCCGCAGAACCCAGCACCACTGACATCACCCCATACTCAATCAGCCCCGCCTCCCAAATCTGATGCCAAGCCTTCCCCGTAAACCCATGATGCACCAGCATCATCAAACCCAGCCCAAACATCAACAGCCCAATCACTTGCTGCACCTGAGATAAAATCCCCTCGCCCCTCACCCGATACCGCCACGCACACAAACCGTACAACACCGCCAGCCCGCCCCAGAACCCAAGTAGCGCATTCCCTGCAACAACCCCGCCAACCAAATACTGATTCGACACAAGCAGCCCAAACGCAGCCCCCACCACAACCACGCCATTCACCACGATCCCTGTCCATCGCAGCACATCCTTCCCAAAATATTCCGCCGCAACCACAACCCCCAACATAATCCCCCCACACCAAACCGCCTGCCAGGGCAATGCTGCGTCCATCCAAACGCACAACACCAATACAGCCGTTATCGCGCTCGCCAACACGCCCGCAGCCACATCAAACCGCTTGCTCACCTCCCGCCGCCTAACCATCAAATAGCATCCGATCCCGCTCAGCACACTCATCCCCGCACCCAGTACCCACCCATCCACTTTGATCGCTTCATGTCCGACAATCCCCACCAATACGTACACCACGACCATCGCGGAACCGCTCAGAATCGACCAATACATCGCCCGTTTTTTGCCAAGCGCACACACCATACCACCTAACCAGAAGATAGTTCCAAGCCCACCCATGATCAGTTAAAACTCCCACTGCCTCTTCTCGACATAATGCGGCCGCTCACCGACCATCCAAGCCCCCACCATCACCAAATCCAACAAAAACCCCGCTAAACCCAGCATCCGCTGACGATCATCCAGTCGCCCCACAACCATCATCCCGCCACCCAATAGCAACATCATCCCCATGATCACCATCGTAAACTTCACCGCAATCGCCAACACACCCATCAATACCAAACTCGATATCCCCGCTCCAATCGACATCCGCAGCAACTTCCACCCTCCCGCTTGATCTCGCGATCCTCCCGACATATTCACCAGATACACCACATACGACAACACCAAAAATCCGCCGACAATCGTCCCATTCTGCTCAACATCTCTAAACAACATCGTAAACGCCGCCCATGCCATCGAACTAATCAACGTGAGCAGCGACACCCCAATCCAACCCCGCCTTCTCGCCACAACAACCAACCCGATTTCCAGCAGCAGCAAATACCCAAATAGCACACCCTGCGTCCCATGCCCCCCATCCACAAGCAGCGGCGTCGCAAACCCACCCAACAAACCAAACATCGCCACAACCTGTCCCAACCTCAACGACAAGATCACCGCCACACACGTCACCACCGCCATCCCCCCAAAACACCACATTCCTCCCATCATTTCAAACACGTGATACGCAATGTATATCGTCGTATACAACACCGATACCCCCGCCCCCGCGCTCGCATTCGCCAGCCTCACACTCTTACCCACTATAAAATACCCAAATATCGTCAACCCCATCCCCATCGCCGCCCCAACTCCAACCCGAAGTATCGGCGTCACATACCCCTGCTGAATCGCATAATGCGCACCTAGCCCCCCAGCCAACATCACCGCCAACGCGCCAATCCAATAATACAAATACGCCCCGAACCGTTCCTCGAATGTCGAACGAAAATCATCTAATTTGCGCTTAGCCCGGTTCTTCATTTCCCCCTTCTTCTGCTCCCAAACCTTCTGCTTCTGCTCAACCATCTCCGCCGCCTCAATCCGCCGACTCTCTACCTGCGGCGACATCCGCTTCTCAACACTCGCCTCCTCGCGTCCTTCAACCTGCGCCTTCGCCCGCGCAACCCGCTCTCGTATATCGCTTTTCTTTTGAACCAGTTTTTGATGAACAGCCTGCGTATCAGCCTCCGTCGATTCCGCCGTCTTCGGCTCAGCCACCTGATCAGTCCCTCCCTCATTCACCCCTTCATTTACTTCCGCCTTCTTAGATTCAGTTTCCCCATCAACATCCTTCATCGTTGGCGCAACCGGAACAGTCTTCTTCTCATCAACACCAGCCACCCCCTGCTTCAACCGTTCAAACGCTCGCTTCTGCTCATTCAGCGCCCCTCGCAACAACTCCACATCAAGCTTCGTCTGCCGCATTTCTCGACCCAACACCATCACTCTAACCAGCAAATAGATAGCACAACCGATCACAGCCAGCGGTATTGACAGTAATAAAAGCACAACAATCACCTCAATCATCCTGCTATCCCTTCAACGGTTTTTTGCAGGCACCGGAAATTCATATGCCCATACAATCAGTGATCCAACTCAATCAATCATCAACTATTTCAACAAAACCCCACCCAGTTCGCGCATCAACTTCGCCCTTTTTTTCCCATCCATCAACCGCAAATCCCTTCCAATATCCGCCGCCGTTGCCAGCCCCACAAAACCCCACGCCAGCACCTCCAAATCACCCTTAGTTTTCTTTTGTAACCCCGCCGCCTCACGATGCTTCGCCACAACATCCACAATAAACCCCACGAAGGTCTCATACATCCCCTGCAAAGCCAGCAAAATCTCTTCATCATCAATCTCATTCAACCCCGCAAACGCCAACCGATGCAATCCCCAGTCCCCATGATGCCCCGCCTCGTGCTCCAAAATCATCTCCGCCGCACTCCGACCTCCCCGCTTCTTCCCTTGGCTCTCTTCAGCCGCTTCCACCACACCCCGCCATGTCGTCGTCGTCACCTCACGATTAAAACCGATCGCCGCCAAAAACATCGCCTTCTTGTTCGGCCAAATCCGGTACAACACGTTTTCCTGCACGCCACACCGCCCCGCAATCTCCGCAGTCGTACTCCGACGATACCCCAACTCAACAAATGTCTTCGCCACAATCGGCAAAAACATCTTTCGCTTCTCCTCTAACAAACTCGGCCGGCCCATAACTTCCCTTTCTTCTATTGATTCATTTCGTCTGCAATCACTTACAAATATAAGGCTGCCCACTCAAAACGCAATACCTTTCTCCCCAAACACGCTGATCTAATCGAGAATCTCACGGTCTCCGATCATCTTTTTTTGCTTGATCATGACGATCCCAATAGCACGTATCCCCCAACTCCAAAACGCATACAGCCACCGCAAACAGACTCAAACCGCCCTTGCAGCCTCAAAAACACCTCTTTTCGCCACGATTCGATTTTATGCTTGACTTATCAAGTCAGCAATATATGATTCGTTAATTGACGAAGTGTAATATTGTTAACCTGAAATAAGGCAACTCATGCAACAGTTCACACAAATAACCAAAGCCCTCAGTGACCCCACCCGTCTCCGCGCACTCATGACTCTAACCGACGGCGAGCTCTGCCTCTGCCAGATCATTGACATCCTCCACCTCGCCCCCTCAACCGTCTCCAAACACATGAACCTTCTCCACGATGCTGGCTTCCTCCAAAAACGCAAGCAAGGCAAATGGCAATACTACAAACTCAATCCCTCTCCCACCTCACCCGCCAAACAACTCCTTAAACTCACCATTAGCTCACTCGAAAGCGAGCCCCAAATCCTCACCGATCGCAAAACGCGCAAAGCCGTCATTAAACAGGAACTCGAAGTCACCTGTGAATGCTACAACCGCTAACGCCCCCATTTATAAGCAAACACAACAGTCGACACCTAACCCTCGAATAGATTTAATTATGACAACTAAACCTAAACCAAAAATCCTCTTCCTCTGCACCGGCAACTCCTGCCGCTCCCAGATGGCCGAAGGCCTCGCCCACAGCCTCATCTCCGACCTCGTCACCCCCTACTCTGCCGGTATCGTTGCCCAAGGGCTCAATCCCAACGCCGTTAAAGTCATGGCCGAACGCAACATCGACATCACCTCACAAACCAGCAACACTGTCAACCAGCTCCCCACCCAAGATTTTGACTTCGTCATCACCGTTTGCTCAAACGCACACGAAACCTGCCCCACATTCCCCGCCAAAACCGCTATCATCCACGCCCCATTCGAAGACCCCCCCGCCCTCGCCGCCAACGAATCCGACCCTGAAAAAGCACTCGATCACTACCGCCGCGTCCGGGATCAGATCGAAGCCTACATCCTCAAACTCCCTGCAACTTTAATCGCACAAACCTCAAACTAACGATCATACAATTAAGCCCAATCACCTTGCTTCAAGGAGAAGCATCATGACCGATAAACAAAAACAAGAAGAAATCCGCAACGTCGTCCGTGACGGCTACAAGAAAGTCGCCGAAACAGGCTCACTCGATTCCATCTCAATACCAACCGGCGAAAGCGACACCTCGCTCCCCGTCTCCTCATCATGCTGCTCCCCATCTGACGACCCCGGATTCAATGGCTGCTGTGGATCAACCAACACCAAATCCGCCGACCAACTCGCCGAAGAAATCGGCTACTCCTCCGAACAACTCAAAGCACTCCCTGAAGGCGCTAACATGGGGCTCTCCTGCGGCAACCCAACCGCCATCGCAAACCTCAAGCCCGGCCAAGTCGTCCTCGATCTCGGCTCTGGCGGCGGCTTCGACTGCTTCCTCGCCGGCCCAAAAGTCGGCGCTACAGGCCGCGTCATCGGCGTCGACATGACACCGGAAATGCTCACAAAAGCCCGTAAAAACATCGCTTCATACACCAAATCCACAGGCCTCGACAACGTCGAATTCCGTCTCGGCGAAATTGAAAACCTGCCTGTCGCAGACGCATCCGTTGACGTCGTCATCTCCAATTGTGTCATCAATCTCTCACCCGACAAAAACCGCGTTTGGCAAGAAATCTCACGCGTACTCAAACCCGGCGGCATCGTCGCTGCTTCCGATATCGTCCTCTACAAACCCATCCCTCAACAAATCCGCGATCTCGCCGAAGCCATGGTCGGCTGCGTCGCCGGTGCCGTCCTCCTCGACGAATACCGCAACATGATGCAGCAAGCCTGCCTCACCGACATCCACCTCAAACCCAAACCCGAATACATCGACACCATGGCCCGCCTCAAAGCCCCAATCTACGATAAGGTCGCCGACGCCCTACCCGAAGGTGAAACCGTCGCCGACTACATCACCTCCGCCGACATCATCGCCACCAAAGCCAAATCCTGCTGCTGCTAATCACCCCCTGCTCGTGCCACATAATCTCACAAACCTGCCCCAGATTTATAGCGCAACGAAAAGTACAACAACCCACTCCACAAGCACGCCCCGCGTGCTTGTTTTTCATTAACCCTTACCACTCACAAACCCATCACACACGAAACAAAAAAAAACGCGCAGCTTCCGCCACGCGTTCTTACATTCAAATCACAAACAAATTACTTAGGCACAGTTAGCTCATACATCCGCTGCTCATTCCTGAAGAAATC
The DNA here is from genome assembly GCF_007747445.1 of Poriferisphaera corsica. Classification (NCBI taxonomy): domain Bacteria; kingdom Pseudomonadati; phylum Planctomycetota; class Phycisphaerae; order Phycisphaerales; family Phycisphaeraceae; genus Poriferisphaera; species Poriferisphaera corsica. The sequence continues at coordinate 1,668,619 of NZ_CP036425.1, read as the reverse complement.
AACCATACAACGAATCTTACCGTCCACCCCTTTATATATCGTGGAGTTATAGTTATTGTTCTCTCTGACGGAAAATCCAACAGTTGTTGAATCAATAAATGGGTGCCAATCCGTCAAATCAATGTCTGGCAAATCAAACGTATGAATCGTATTATTTGTCGTTAACCGACGTAATCTCTGGTTTATACGCGTTGCCTTGATCGAAGAAGTCCGAAATTCTGGTGGCATATTCGACTGATCCGGCCGCCACCCATTTGGATACAAATCTTCATCTGTACAAAACGTCAACATCACATCGTTTATAGTGCTTCCATATGAGTCCGTATATTTGTATGGGAACACAAACGGGTTATACGTATTATACGTACGGCCATCCGGCCCCTGATGCGGCACCTCATACAAAATCTTACGATTACTATCGGTATACTGCCATGTCACACCACCATCGGTACTTACATTCGAGCGAATGACATTGTAGAAGTTGTCGTGACTCTGTCCCCCACTTTGATACGTTTCTTTCTTCACACCTTCCATTACTACAAGAATCGTATCATTACCCGGGCTATTAAGATTACTTTCAAGTATCACAGCTGTCGCCATTCCATCCCGGCTCAACACCCCGTTACCCGCTGGTTCCCGCGATACAATCCGGGGAGATGCATCGTAATTAAAACCAGAGCCAGTAAATTCGACCTCTTTCATAGCGATCCATTGATGCCCCTTATAGTCATTATCAATCGTTTCATAATCATAATAAACCTGCAAACGGTCATTGGATTTCTGTAAAATAAAGGGCGCTCCGACAAAGGGATGCACAATCTTACCGTTTGAATCAGTGTAATCTGCGAGGTAATCAATTGTCTGATCATATTGCACTCGTGGATTCACACCATCTGAAGGTGATACTGTATCAGATGCCCCAGCAACCTCTGCAACCCGAACTCTACGTCTACCTGAATATGTACCATTCTTTTGGGTCGAGCCATAAGCCAAAATAAGTTTATCATTTCCATCAATATTGCCCGTCCACAGAACCGGATCGTGATAATCGAACGCATTGGAAACATCCAAATCCCGCATCCGCTGCCAAGTTTCACCGTTATCTGTACTGCGAAACAAATGAATAGCCGAATAACCGATCTGTATTGGCCCGATCAAATATCCGCCATTGCCATCTGACGTAACCACCTCATGCGGCCCCGGCCGAACACCCCACAAACAACCATCAAATTCTATAATACTACGAATCGGTCCCGGCCCACGATACTTCTCTATCGCAATCACCTTTGTATTCTTGATCAACAACTCACTGGGATCCAACACCTTATTCGCAATCCGAATCTCGTCAATATACCCCTTCGCACTATACGCATCATGACCATTAATATGGTCACGCGCATACCCAAGATTCCATTGGTATTTTTGACTACCAGACAACTTTCTAAATTCATGCGATTTGAGATTACCCAAAACCGGCGTTATATCCTCATCAGCCATTAATTTCCCATCAACCCAAAGTTCGAATTTATCTGAACTCTTGACAATTCGCAGGTGATACCATTTGTGATTTGCAGAATCTGAAGCATCAAATACAAATTCTTCTGCTACTTCCAAAAAATGATCTTGCCCATCATCATCAATATAAGCGACCGCAAACTTACCATAAACCGCCGGATCACCAGTCTTTGTGACCCCAAATAAACCTAATCCAAATGGTTGAGACTGATACGTACTTCCATCCATAATATAACAGGTCAAAATTCCGCGAATATGACCCGCTGCTAACGTATAATCATTTTGATCCATATCATTTGTATATTGACCAAATTTCGGATGATAAAGCACCTCGATGGTAAACTCATCAAAATTTGCGACGCCAATATCTGGTGACCCAGCCACCGCCGTGCTTGTCTTTAATTTTCTGCTATTTGAAAATGGATGAAACGAAAAGCTCTTTGTATTGCCCTCTTGTGTATACGGCACAACATCATATTTTCTTGCTCCGTTATTATACCAGCCCCCTCCTAGATTATTACCACTGCCTGAATAATCTTGCTTGACCTCAGAAGAATTAGATGCATCACCCTCTGCCCGCCAATACGCCAACACCCCATCATCCGCATCCGCAAACACCTGCCCCCCCATCAATATCGTTAACAACAATAAACACAAGCTAAATATCCGTTTCATCTCGTTTCCTCTGCTTATAAAAATTAAATATTTATATAATTTCAATTAATGAATACGATTCATTAACGAACCATAATTACACACGGATAGCTACGCAGCCATCCGAATCCGCTCCCATAAATAATTTTGCTCCCGAAGAAATGGTTCAACAACAATTCATCCTACACACAATCAAATCAATCAATAAGGTTCATCATTGTTGCTATATTTATTATCTCCGATGACAGTTAACCTACGCCATCTCATTAATCCACAAGTCAATGGCTCAAACCCTTGAAAATAACCCTTTCCGATCAAATTTCGATACATATCAACCACTCACCATCTCCACATACCAATTCCCACGCCATTATCATTCAAACCAAATCATGCGACTGCAAACAAAAAAACCAGCCTAAAATCAGTTTCATTGCCCTCAACGAATTACCACAAAAAAACACTTCGAAGATGCATCTCAACATCCACGAAGTGTTTTAGTATTTAATTCCACGAATACCAACCACAATCCTCCCATTACTCCGGCGTCTTCAATCTCGCCTGCTCTACCACCGAACCCATCTCTGCCCGATATGGCCGCAAACTATAAGCAAAATCAACAGCACCACGCGGCAGCATATGCTTCATCATCGGACGAGGCCCACAACTCGCTCCCCCCAAACCCAACTGACCATAATCCACATGTACAACCACCTCATCACGCGCTTTTAATGCCGATGGATGCCGCGCCTTCTCCAGATCAGCAACCGTATAAGGCAACGCAGACATGCTCATCTTATCCCCCGCAACAATCAACAACCCATCCTTCGCCTCATCACTCAACAACACCCAACGTACATCCTCTCGATTCCCCGTCTCCTGTGGCTTCGCATATGGAACAAACAGCCCCTTCACTGTCTCCTCATAAACACCAAAATGCGCACTGTATTTCCGATCCGCATAGTTCTCATGAGGCCCGCGTCCCTGCCACATCACATTCCCATACGCCCCTGGCAACGTCATATCCACACCCAACCTCGCCACATCAAGACTTGTCCCCTGAGGCTCAAACTTATTCTCCACCGCAATCACACCATTCCCATAAACACGATACTTCGCCTGATGCTCATAAGCCGCACCCTTTGAACTCGAAGACAACACCCGCACATAAACCTCAGCAACACGCGGCCCAACCTTCTCTGATTTAAATTCCAACACCTCATGCGTTAATTCATTCAGCCCCGCTTTCTTCCACTTCTCACGAACCCACTTGTCATTATCGATCGGGGCGCGATACGCACTAAACATCGGCCCCTCCTTAATAACCTTTTGCTTGCCGTAGGTTAACTCCGATATCCGCCCGGAACGTTTATCAAACGCAACCACAAAACCTCGGCCCGATATCCTCACCCCTCGCGCATGCTTCTTCATGCGAATCACAGGCATCTCTGCAACCTGCATCACAGGACGATCCGCAACCTTAAACGGAACCTGCAACTGCTCACGCGCCACCTCATGCCCCGCATCCGCCCACGCCGTATCTTTCGTCATCGCCATGCTCAGGTTTAAGTAGTACTCGCCTCCCGCAACAAGCTTCGGCTGCTTCAACGCAATATCAAAATCCTTCACCTCGCCCGGCTTAATATCCAACCCCTCCAATTCCCCCTTCTGAATCACCCGTCCGTCAACCGTTAACGTCCACGACAACGCATACTCACTCAGATTCGTGAATGAATGCCGATTGCGAACCCGAATTTTCCCCTTTAATAAGTCAACACCCTCAAAATCAGCATACTGATAAACCTTCTTAACTTCCCACATCATCGGTGAAAGACTGCGATCAGAAAACACAATCCCATTCATGCAAAAATTGCGATCGTTCGGCTTGTCTCCAAAATCACCGCCATACGCATAAAACTCTTTCCCATCCGCCCCCTTCAAACGTAGCCCCTGATCAACCCAATCCCAAATACAACCGCCGATCAATCGCTTATGCGAATTCATAATATCCCAATAGGCCTTAAAATCTCCCAACGCATTACCCATCGCATGTGCATACTCACACACAAAGAACGGCCGATCCGATTCCTTCTTCCCCTCCTTCTTCAAATGCCCCAAACTCGGATACATCACACTATCCACATCCGCCGTCCCCCAATCACGCTCATAATGTATCGGCCGCGACACATCCAACCCACGCACCGCCGCTGACGCCGCCGCAAAATTCCGACCCGGCCCCGCCTCATTACCCAACGACCACATAATCACGCTCGCATGATTCTTATCACGCTCAACCATCGACATCACACGATCAACATGCGCCTTCTCCCAACTCGCATCATGCCCAATCGATTCCTTCTTATAGCCATAACCATGCGATTCAACATTCGCCTCGTTCACCACATACATCCCATACTCATCACACAACTCATACCACCGCGTCTGGTTCGGATAATGACTTGTCCGAACCGTATTGATATTAAACTGCTTCATCAATTTAATATCTTCTACCATCGAAGCTTCCGTCACCGCCCGACCTCGATCCGGATCATGCTCATGACGGTTCACACCCTTCAGCTTCAACGACACCCCATTAATAAACAACTGACCATCCCGCCATTCAACCTTACGAAAACCGACCCGACTCCGGCGAATATCTACAACCTTCCCATGCTCATCCATCTGCTTCAACAGCAGCGTATATAGCTCCGGCGTTTCCGCCGTCCACTTCCGCGCTTTCTCAATACCTAACGTAACCTGCCCCTCCCACTTATCACCCGACTTCAAATTAAACTGCCCTGCCCCAATCTCACCCGAGGCAACCTCCTTGTTTTGATCATCCAACAAACTCACTTCAACCCGAGGCACAACCTTCGATTGACGATCCAAATTCCGAATCTCACAACTCACAGATAACTGACCGTCTTCATAATCCGCATCCAAATCTGCCAACGCGAAAAAGTCGTCAATCCCAACCCGCGGGGTCGAATACAAATAAACATCCCTAAAAATCCCACTCAACCGCCAAAAATCCTGACCCTCCAGATAACTCCCATCCGACCAACGGTACACTTCCACCGCCACCGTATTCTTGCCCTCCTTCAAATACGCCGTGATATTAAACTCCGCAGGCGTATAGCTGCCCTGGCTGTATCCAACCTTCTCGCCATTAACCCAAAGATAAAACGCAGACTCAACACCCTCAAAATGAATAAACACCGCACGCCCATCCCACCCTTCAGCGACTTCAAAATTGCGCCGGTACGACCCCACCGGATTACGCGCCTTAAACGCCGTCCAATCCTTTTCAGGCGCCAATGTCACCCGCGGCCGCTCCCGCTTAAATGGATACCTCACATTCACGTAAATCGGCGTTCCATACCCCTGTAGCTGCCAATTCGACGGCACCTCAATCTCATCCCAATCACTGACGTCATACCCCATCTTATAAAAATCAATCGGCCGCTCCTCCGGGTTACCAACCCAATGAAACTTCCACGCCCCACTCAATAACTGAAAGTACAGCGACCCCTCTCGATCCCCTCTCAGCGCACTCTCATGATCCGTAAACGGAATCGAAGACACACGAGCAGGCTCCTTATTAATCCCAATAACCTCTTCATTTTCCCAGTCATTTAGCGCCGCTCTCGCAGTAGAACCTGTTACGAAAGCCGAACACATCACGACAAATAAAACCCAAACCAATAAAACGCTCTCACTGCGTATCAATTTAATCATGATCTGATTTCTCAACACCGGGTTATCATTTAATCCTCAATCAACCGCACAAGTATATGAATAATCCAAAACGCAAGAATATCCAATATCACACTCCATCAAACACATATACAATACAGGCCATACCCATCTCCCCGCCGACGACACAAACACTGCCATCCAACCATGTCACAAACCCCGCAAATACCACATTCATTTTGTGCGCACAATCATGTCATTTTCCCAAAAATGTGCTTCATTTCCCCTACTTTTCTAACCATTATGTCCACATTCCAAATCTTTCTGACTCATTTCCCACCATTTCCAGACCGTTTTCATCACCAAAACACACCGACACAAAAAAACGCGCGCACAAACACGCACATTTTTTTTCATAACTTATGATTTCTCGATCCTCATTTAGCCCAGGCAATCAACAACTTAACACCACCGCTCACACACCCCCCTAAAACCACCCTCATTTCAGCACACTCAAAATCCAACAACGAAACAAAACGTGCGCGCATAAACATGTTTTTCTGAATCATACAAATACAAATGCGATGACAAATATTCATTTGTCATCGCATTTCATCATCGTGTTCATTGCAGTTAAACCAGTAAACAACTTAACGTGCATATTTCGCGCCGTGCCGCCATTGTTCCAACCCGACCGCACTCACAATAATTGCGCCGGTCACGATCTGCTGCACATAATTTTCCAAACCAAGTTTTGTGCATCCATTCGCAACCACCGTCATGATCAGCGCGCCGACAATTGTACCCAGCACCGAACCTTCGCCGCCGAGCAGGGACGCGCCGCCAATCACGACCGCAGCAATGACCTGCAACTCATAACCATCTGCCGTCGTCGGATCGCCCGTTGAAAGAAATGCGAACTGCAGGATGCCCGCCAGGCCGCCGAATGCGATCGCCAGTGTGTAGATCCACAGCTGTGTACCGCGAATATTAATCCCGCAAAGAAGTGCTGTTTTCTCATTTGAACCGATCGCGAAAGCATATCGCCCGAACTTCGTGAACGTTAAAATCAGAACCATGATGACTGCTGAGATGATCATGATCCACACACCTGGCGCGGGCAATGCAAAACCTGAATCGCCGATCGGAACACCTGCCATGAGATCGCCTACCCAACCGCGATTTTCCGGGTAAATGGGTTCATTGTTACCGACCCATTTGGCAACGCCGCGCAGTGCGCCCCACATCCCAAGCGTCACGATGAACGACGAGATTGGCACACGCTTGATATAAATCTCGTTGAATGCAATCACAGCGCCAAACAGAATAAAACCGGAGATGAGCCCGCCAAGCCAACCGGCATCGGTTGACGCGATCCAGAGCCCGAGCATGATGCCACCGACGGTGGCGCCGACGCGGCCGATATGCCCGATGACGAGTGAGCCGATGGTGAATCCGACAAGCATGCCGGTGAAGATACCACCGACAAATGCGAGCGCAGGCGAGTAACCTTTATCAAGGAGCCAGGCAACAGTCATGGTGGTGAGTGCGATGGAAGCGCCGATGGAAAGGTCGATCCCGCCGGAGATGATGATCATGGTCGCGCCGACTGCGGCGGTGCCAACAACAACGGTTTGCAAGACGATGAGTTGCTGGTTTGAGAGGTCGACAAAATCTTTACCTGCGGTGATGGCGAAGAATGCCCAGATGGCGATGAGGCCGAGGATGGGGCCGAACCAATGAGTGAGCATGTAGATGAATTTATCGCGTACGGATTGCTCTTCTTCAGAGAGTTCGAGCACTTTCATATCATCACTCATGAGTTGTCTCCTGTTTTGTCGCCTGTGCCGGTGGCTTCGCGCATGATCTGGAGTTCATTACATTCTGAAATGGGTTTAGCGGGGCCGAGTTGCCCGCGACACATAACGGCGATGCGATCACATATGCCGAGAAGTTCTGGGAGATAACTACTGACGATCAGGACGGCGCGTTTACGCCCGTCGCCGTCGTATTTACCGCAGGCAAGCTGATCAATCATTTCATAGATTGCGGCTTTTGAGCCAACATCGATGCCTCGGGTAGGTTCATCGAGTAGCATGACGTCGACATCAGCGTGGAGGAGGCGAGCGATGGCAACTTTTTGCTGATTACCGCCTGAGAGAGAATCAACGGCAGCGAAGGCGTCTGCGCATTTGATGGGGATTTTTTCTATCCAAGGCTTAGATGCTTTGAGAAGGCCGCGTCGTGTGATGAATCCGAGGGGGCCAAGGTTTTTCATGCTGCTCATCACGATGTTGTCGGCGATTGAGAGGCCAGTGGCGAGGCCTTCGAATTTCCGATCCTCGCTGACCATGCCAACTCCGTGGAGCCAACGCGCGGAGGGGGAAGCATGCCCGATGAAGCCAGCGACTTTGACGTCACCTTTCTTAATTTCATCAAGGCTGAAGATGGCTCGGAGCATTTCGGTGCGTCCGGCGCCGACGACGCCAGCGATGCCAAGGACTTCGCCGCGATGTAGCTCGAATGAAACTTCTTCGGGTTTGCGATGTTCGCCTTGAAGGCTTCGAACGGTTAGAACAACTTCGTCGACATCGTGTTTCGACTTGGGGTACATCTGCTTGACGTCGCGGCCAACCATCATGGAGACAATTTCATCAGTGGATGTCTCTGCGACGGAACCGTTGCCGACGGAGACACCGTCACGGAGGACGGTGAAATTATCACAGACTTCTTTGACTTCTTCGAGGAAGTGAGAGATGTAGAGGATAGAAACACCCTGTTTTTTAAGGGTCCGCATCATGCTGAAGAGTTTTTGGGTATCGGATTGAGTCAGTGAACTCGTGGGTTCATCGAGTACGAGGACTTTGCAACCGGTGGCGAGTGATCGGGCGATTTCTACGAGTTGCTGTTCAGCGTTGGAGAGTTCCATCACAGGTAGATCCAGGTTGATATCGGGGCGGCCAACACCCTCTAATGCCTGATTAGCTTGACGTTTAACTTTAGGCCAGTTTATGAGACCACGGTAGTTGGGTTCGACGCCTAGGAGGATGTTTTCTTTGACAGAGAGATGTTGTGCGAGTGAAAGCTCCTGATAGATCATGCTGACGCCGGAGGATCTACCGTCGTGAGGAGATAAAGGTTTGTAGCTTTGGCCGTCGAGCCACATTTTTCCGGTGTCGAGCTTGTGTGCGCCAGAGAGGGCTTTCATGAGTGTACTTTTGCCGGCACCGTTTTCGCCGATGATGGCATGGATTTCGCCGGGCATGAGTTCGAGGTCGACGCCGTCGAGCGCGATGGTTTGGCCGAAGTGTTTTATTGCGTTCTCAATTTTTAATCGAGGTACTGGCTGATTCACGTGTGCATCCCCATTTTTTTGCGTATCTCACGAGGTTATCCATGGTGTTGATAAATTGGTCTGGCCGTTGCAAATCGCTGATTTGATGCTCCTGATACCTAGGACGGATTTGGCAGCGTTCATGAGCCATCGTGTGATTTGTGCTATTTGAAGAATTCCTGGATTTTGGGTGAATCGATATTTTCTTTTGTGACAACGGCAACTTCGGTATTGATTTTTGCGGGGACGGGTTTGCCGTGGAGGAATTCGACCATCAGCTTTACGCCTTCGTATCCCATTTTGTAGGGGTTTTGAACGATCAGTGCGTCGATTTCACCTTTGCGCAGGCCGCGGAGGAGAGGTAGTGCTGCGTCGCCGCCGACGAAGTGTTTTTTGCCTGCGAGTCGAACCTGTTCGAGTGCGAGCATGACGCCGATGGATGAGGGCTCGTTGGGTGCGTAGATACCGTCGGCCTCTTTGATTTTGTCGATGAGGTTGAGCGCGGAGATTTTCACTTCGCCGGAGGTTGCGCCGCCGTATCGGTTGTCGACGAGGATGTCGACACCAGGCGTGTTGTGCATGACGTCGAGGAAACCTTTTTCACGGGCAAGTGTGCTTTGGCTGCCTTCGAGGTATCGCATGAGGACGACTTTATTGGGGCCGCCCATGTATTTGAGTAGCTCTTTAGCGCCGAGCTCACCGGCCTTGACGTTGTCGGTGGCAACGTGCGAGACGTAGTCAACGCCGGGCTTGCCGTTGAGGGGAGAGTCGACAAGAACCACTGGTTTGCCCATGCGTAGCGCATGTTGGATGGGTCGGAGGAGTGCGTTTTCATCGAGCGGAGCAATGACGATACCGTCGATGTCGTCGGAGGTTCCGAATTGCTGAAGGATAACGATCTGGCCTGCACGGTCGGATTCTTTGAGTGGGCCTTTCCAGACCATTTCAACGCCAAGGTCTTTACAGGCTTGTTCGGCGCCAGCTTTGACGGAGTTCCAGTATTTGTGTGTGGTGCCTTTGGGGATGACAGCGAGTTTGATTTTTTTGTTGTCTGTGATGATGGTTTTCTCGGGAACAACGTTTTTGCCAACGAGTTTCATCTGAACTTTCATGGAATCGTCGCTGAGATCGACACGGTCACTGCATGCGACAAGGAACATGATTGTGATGGCGAGCGTGACGTAATACTGTATGCGTTTCATGATGCTCACTTTGCTTAGCAGACACCTTGATGCTTGTTGTCGGTTTGTTCGGGGGGCTGTGGTTTTGAAGATGTGAGTGCTTGGATTGCACTATTCAAATCATTGATTAGATTTTCTGCCATATCGAGGGACATGGATTCTTTAACAACGATGCGAAGTACGGTGATATCACTAGCGTTTGGTGCAAGGGTGTATGCGGGGACAATCCAACCGCGTTCACGGAGTTTTTGAGAGATGTCGTATACAGAAAAGCTGTGTTTTTCGGGGTTTTTGATGCTAAATGTGATGACGGGGAGGTCGCCTAGCTTTGAGAGGATCTTAAAGATTCCCAAGCCTTCAATGGCGGTCGTGAGATGCTCAGTGATGTGTTGAAGGTTGAGCATGATGGCGCGGTAGCCGTCTCTACCGAGAAAGAGGAAGTTGTAATACTGGCCGAGGATGTGGGATGCGGATTTGGAGAAGTTGAGATGAAAAGTGGGTTGATCTCCGCCTAGGTAGTTGACGTGAAAGATGAGGTCTTCGGGGAGGTCTTGTTTATCGCGCCATACGACCCAGCCGATGCCGGGATAGACGAGGCCGTATTTGTGACCTGAGGTGTTGATGCTCTTCACGCAGTTGAGGCGAAAGTCCCATCTGAGTTGGGGTTGGGTGAATGGAGCGACGAAGCCGCCGGATGCAGCGTCGACGTGGATGGGTACGTCCCAGTTGGTTTGATTGTTGAGTTGATTGATCGCTTCGTTGAGTTGCTCGATGGGTTCGTATTCGCCGGTGTAGGTTGAGCCGAGGATGCCGACGACGCCAATGGTGTTGGCGTCGATGAGCTTGAGAGCTTCGGGAACACCAAGAATGTAGCGGTCATGAGTGAGGGGGACATAGCGGGGTTCGACTTCGAAGTAACGGGCGAACTTTTCCCAGACGACCTGGACGTTCTGGCCCATAACGATGTTGGGTGAATCGATCTTTTTACGCTGTTTTTTGCGTTTTTTGCGCCAATTCCATTTCATGGCAAGGCCGGCGAGGTGGATGGCTTCGCTAGAGCCGATGGTTGAGGTGCCTGTGGATTGGGCGTGCTCGGGGGCATTGAAAAGGCGGGCGAGCATGTTGATGCAGTAGTTCTGGATTTTGGTGGTTTGGGGGTATTCGTCCTGATCGATGTAATTCTTGCCGAGGGTTTCGGCGAGCAGGCGATCGGCGTGGTGATCCATCCAGGTGGTGACAAAAGAGGCGAGATTGAGAGAAGGGTTGCCATCGAGATTGAGTTCGTCTTTGATGATGCGGTAGGCGATCTTTGAGGGCATGCCTTTTTCAGGGAGGACGAGTTTGGGGATGGGTTCGGCGGTATAGCGTGACCCATAAGTGAGAGCGTGATATCGCTTATGGTGAGGTATGTCCTGAAGTTGGTCTTTGTCTGAAAGCATATGGGAGTAGGTTGAGGCGGTATTGGGTCATAGGTCACGCGGTAAACGTGATGGTGGGAGGGGTGAGACCTAGAGTGGATTGATGCGATTGAGGTAGGAGACAGGTACCAAGACACCTGATGCGGCGAGGCCGCTTGGTGTGTTATCGCCAGAAATGGTTGGCCTGTCTCAGATTATGGGTTGCGTGCTGGGTTATTGGGCATGGGCAAGAAGCGAGTGAGCAAAGCTCTGAGGAAGGTCCGGTAATTATCCACATTGCCTAAGCGGATGCGGATTATCACGAAAAGATTGGTGGGAAGAAGATGAACAGGTGGCGGAATACTCTGGAAGATGGGGAATGCTGTTTTGAGACGATCAGGAGGGATTTAGGGCATGGCTGCACTGATCTATATATAAAGAAGGCAGGAAATTGGCTGTGAGTGAGGGGTAATCTGAGTGATTATGAACGTGAGATTGATTGACTCGGTCGGTGGTTCCCACAACAATCCCCAACTGCAAATTGGTGTTGGAAGCCCGATTTGACATGGGTTTACGTTTATGTAAACTACCTTGCTCACCGTTGGCGTTCAGCGCGAATGCCACGTGTCAGTCCTTTTACAACAGTAAGTTAAAGGCAAGAAGCTTATGACTGCGGGTAAAATTCGCATCAGAATGGAAGCTTATGATCACCAGGCTCTCGACGCTTCGGCTCGTGAGATCGTTGATCACGCCAAGCGCACCCAAGCCAAGGTAGCGGGCCCAGTTCCACTGCCAACACGCATCGAGCGTTACACGGTTCTTCGTTCACCACATATTGACAAGAAATCCCGTGAACAGTTCGAGATTCGCACACATAAGCGAATCATTGACATCAAGGAACCCAATGCTCGCACAGTTGAAGCATTGAATCGCTTGGTGGTACCGGCTGGTGTGTTCGTGAAGATCAAAGCTTAGATAACAGTAACGTAAACTCAATCAATCAGGGCCGGGTCCGCTGCTTGCAAGACCGCCAGTAGTACGGCTCCCTGGGAGGTTAAAAAAAATGGCTAACGCTATTCTTGGCCGCAAAATTGGAATGACTCGCTTGTACGATGATGATGGGAATAATGTTCCTGTTACGATCATCGAGGCGGGTCCTTGTTTTGTGAGTCAGATCAAGACTGAGGAAGCTGACGGGTATAATGCGGTGCAGATCGCATTTGAAGACGTCAAGGGCCGCAACACGACAATGCCTTTGATCGGGCATGATGCTAAAGCAGGTGTTGGACCTAAACGCTTTCACAAGGAATTCAAAGTCGAATCAGTAGACGGTGTCGAACTCGGCCAAAAAGTCTCTGTAGAAGATTTTGAAGCAATCAAGTTCGTCGACGTGATCGGCACAAGCAAAGGCAAAGGCCATGCTGGTGTCATGAAGAAGTATGCTTTTAAAGGGCAGGAAGCTTCACACGGCGTCGAGCGTAAGCACCGTTCACCGGGTTCCGTTTCAGGTCGCGCAAGTGACTTGGGTGGTGGTCGCCCGAAGAAGGGTATCCGCATGGCTGGGCGTATGGGCGGCGAACGTGTGACGCTGCGTAGTGCTCAGATCATCGGCATCGATAAAGAGAAGAATCTTTTGTTGGTGAAGGGTCCAGTACCCGGTGCTAACAAAGGTTTAGTTTACATCAGGGAGGCCACACGGCTCTGGAAGCGTAAGGCGAGAATCGCCAAGGCGTAGTGTGTCGGTGACTCATCCTGCCCTGTGTTTGGGCAGGTGAATCAGAACCCCGAAACTGCAACGCCGCCACAACTTGGTCCTTAAGTAGAACCGAGTCGCGAAGACTGAACATCCACCATGTATCAGGTCTTTATGGCGGCGAACAAAACGCATCCCTTATTACGGGACCGTAGGTGAAGAATATGATTCAGATCCCAGTACATAATATTTCAGGCGAACAAGTCGGGAGCGTCGACATCGACGAAGCAATTCTCGGCGGCGAAGTTCGCGACGTCCTGCTCAAGCAGGCCTACGTACGCTACCATGCGAACCGACGTCTTGGTATTGCTCGCACAAAGAACCGTGCGGACACGGCATACTCAACCCGCAAGCTATATAAGCAAAAGGGTACAGGTAACGCCCGTCGCGGTTCGGCTGGCACGAACATCATGCGTCATGGTGGCCAAGCCTTTGCGAAGCGTCCGAAGTCATGGCGTCAGAAGATGCCGACAAAGATGCGCCGGTTAGCAAACCGCAACGCGATTCTAGCGAAAGCGGTTGACAGCGAAATCAAGCTGGTCGAAGGACTCAACTTCGACAAACCTTCCACAAGCCAGTTCAATTCACTTCTGGCTGCTCTAAAGATCAACCGCACATGTCTGGTTGCTCTCGCAGACACCCGCTCAAACGAAGCGCGGTCTGCAAAAAACCTCGAAAATGTAGATACCATTCAGGTCGACCATCTCAATGTGTTTGACCTGCTTAATCACCGCTATCTTCTGGCTGACAAAGATGCCTTTGAAGCGTTTATCGCTAAGGTTTCAGCTCAGGCAAAAGCAAATGAGGAGGCTGCGTAAATGAAACTCGACGCAACCCAAGTCATCAAGCGGCCGCTGATTACAGAGAAGACAGCATGGGAAGCTGAAGCCCGTAACCGCTACTCGTTTGAAGTAGCGATGAAAGCTGACAAGACAGACATTAAGTCTGCAGTGAAAGCGATCTACGGCGTTGAAGTTGAAAAGGTGTCGACTCAGATCCGCAAAGGCAAGTACTTCCGTACTCGCTTCGGCCCTGCGAAAACGTCTACCTGGAAAAAAGCGACTGTTGAGCTCAAGGCTGAGCAAACAATCGAATTGTTCTGATTTGTAGAACGCTAATCACTGATTAGCCCAAAATAGTAAAGGAAACGCCACAATGGCGATTCGCATCTACAAACCAACGACTAACGGGCGCCGCAATGCGTCGGTCAACCTCTACTCAGAGGTGACTAAGAACAAGCCCGAAAAGTCTCTGCTCCGCGCTAAGAAGAAGCACGGCGGTCGTAACCATCATGGTAAGATCACTGTTCAATCTCGTGGCGGCGGCAATAAGCAGCGTTACCGTGTCATTGACTTCCTCCGCAATAAGATGGATGTCGAGGCAACGGTCATCGGGATCGAATACGACCCGAACCGTTCATCAAACATTGCTCTTCTTGAGTATGCAGACGGCGAGAAGCGATACATCATCGCTCCGGCGAACCTGACCGACGGCGACACGATTGTGTCAACCAAGGGTAAGGCTGAGCCAGAAGCAGGTAACTGCATGCCTCTGAAGTCGATTCCAGCAGGTTTGAATGTTCACTGCATCGAAATGCTTCCAGGCAAGGGCGCACAGCTCTGCCGCTCGGCTGGTACTTATGCTCGCTTGACCAATAAGGAAGGGAAATGGGCAACGCTCGTCTTCCCATCTGGTGAAGTACGTCAGGTATCGCTTGAGTGCCGAGCAACGATTGGTTCGGTCGGCAACTCCGATCACAACCGCGTTGTCCTGGGTAAAGCGGGTCGCGCACGAAACATGGGCAGACGTCCACATGTTCGTGGTGCGGCAAAGAACCACCACGATCACCCAATGGGCGGTGGTGATGGTCGTAGTAAAGGTAATCGTCCACCGGCGTCAAAAACTGGTGTTCAATCAAAAGGTGGCGGCACCCGTAAGCGTGGTAAAGCCTCTAACAAACGTATCATCCGTCGTCGCGTATCGAAGCGCTATGGCCAGCTGAGGTTGAAATAATAGATGGCACGTTCACTGAAAAAAGGACCTTACATCAACGAAAAAGTTTTTCGTAAGGTCGAGAAGTTGAATGAAGCGGGCAGTCACTCCCCAATTAAGACTTGGGCACGTGCTTGCACCATCATCCCCGAATTCGTCGGTCATACCTTTGAGGTACACAACGGCAAGATATTCGTTCGCATCTTCGTAACAGAAGATATGGTCGGACATCGGTTGGGCGAATTCGCTCCGACGCGTGCTTTTAGACAGCACACGACTGGTACGAAGGCACAGCGAGCACGCGGCCTTTAGTTAGTAATCGAAGCCTGAATATAAGCAGGAAAAATTACGATGGCTTATACAAATGTACATCGCGGTGCACGCATCAGCCCGAGCAAAGCTCGGTTGGTGACGGACATGATCAGCGGCAAGTCAGTGGATGAAGCACTGTCGATGCTGGCGACGTCCAAGAAACGCGCAGCCGTGTTTGTGAAAAATGCTCTGAATGCCGCGATCGCAAATGCAGATCAGGCAGAGGTCAATATCCGGAATTTGCAGGTGACAGAAGCACGTGTAGATGAAGGGCCGACGATGAAGCGTTTCCAACCGAAGGACCGTGGCCGTGCTCACCCGATTATGAAGCGTTCAAGCCACATCACCGTTGCGGTAAGCGAAGCATAAGGAAATAACATGGGACAGAAAGTACATCCATTCGGGTTCCGCGTCGGTATTACGGAAGCTCACAAGAGTCGCTGGTATGCACCAAAGGCGCTATACGGCGAGTTGCTGGTCGAAGACCAGAAAATCCGTGAGTTCTGTGATAAGCGATTGAATCGTCGTCCTCCGTTCGCAGCGGTGAGTGACATTCATATCGAGCGTACCCGCGAAGAATTGAAAGTCATCGTTCGCACGGCACGTCCGGGTCTTGTGATTGGTCCTAAGGGTTCAGAGATTGACGCTCTGACTCAGGAACTTCAGAAGCTAACTGGCCGTAACGTAGTGATCAACTGTATTGAGATTGGTAATCCTGATCTTGAAGCTCAGTTGGTTGCAGAATCTTTGGCAGAGCAGCTGAAGAAGCGTGCAAGCTTCCGCCGCATCATGAAGATGAAGGCAGACGCATGTATGACAGCTGGTGCGAAGGGCGTGAAGATTCAGCTTTCAGGCCGCCTTGGTGGTCATGAGATGAGTCGCCGGGAAGATATCCGCCTTGGTGCGGTTCCACTGGCAACGCTTCAAGCAAACATTGATTACGGTTTCGCTGAAGCACTCACGACGTACGGCATTCTTGGTGTCAAAGTATGGATCTACAAGGGTCTGTATGAAGAGATCAAAGAAGGTGAAATTCAGTCGAAGGCAGCAGGTGCACGTCCTCGTGCCCGTGGTCGTCGCTAAATTCAATATTAAAAACGTTTTTCACGGCGAGTTTCGTCGTGTTTGGGAAGCAATACCATGCCTCTTATGCCCAAACGAGTTAGATTCCGCAAGCAACAACGTGGTAAAAACCGCGGCGTTGCGACCCGTGGCAACTATGTTGCGTACGGAGATTTCGGTCTGCAGGTCACTGAAGGTGGCTGGCTGACAGCACGCCAGATTGAAGCTGGTCGTATTGCAGCCCGTCAGTATGTGAGCCGCGAAGGCAAATTGTTTGTCCGCGTGTTCCCAGACAAGCCTATCAGTAAGAAGCCACTGGAAACCCGTATGGGTAAAGGTAAGGCTGAGCCCGAATACTGGGTGGCATGCATCAAGCCTGGTCAGGTGATTTACGAACTGACCGGTGTGCCAAAAGACTTGGCACGTAGCGCGTTCATGCGTGTTGCGTACAAGATGCCATTCCGTTGCCGCTTCGTTGAGCGTCGTCACGCGTAAGGAAGAATTAATCCGTGAAAGCGGAATTGGATAAAGACCATGAAGAAGAGCGAAGTTCACAAAATGAGCGATGCAGAGATGACCGAAGAGGTTGCTCGTCTTCGCAAGCAACTGTTTGAACTCAAGTGTCAGGCAGTGACTGAGAAGATTGAGAACCCCCGTCAGCTCGGCAACATCAAACGCGATATCGCACGTATCTTGACAGAGCAGCGCCAGCGCCAGCTGCAGGAGAGCAAATAATGACTGATGCAACTGAAAACAAAAGGCGTTTGACCGGTACTAAGATCGGTACTGTCGTGAGCGACCAGCGTGACAAGACTCGTACCGTTGCGATCGACTACCAGTCGCAGCACAAAAAGTACGGCAAGTTCCTTGCACGTACAGCGAAGTTCCATGTGCACGACCCTGAGAATGCCTCAAAGAATGGCGATCGCGTTGAGATCGCATCCTGCAGGCCAATCAGCAAGACGAAGTCTTGGAGACTCGTCCGCGTGGTCGAAGCAGCTCGTAACGAAAACTAATCACAGCTGACAGTTTGTGTACGGCGGCAAGGCCGCTTGAAGGATAACAGCAATGATTCAGCAAGAATCCAGAGTAGATGTAGCAGATAACACGGGTGCAAAGATTGCATATGTAATCCGCGTACTCGGTACAAGTACTGCTCGCGGAAGAAGCACTCGCCCATCCGCAGGCGTTGGTGACAAAGTGGTTTGCTCTGTTAAGAAGTCCCTGCCCGGCAGTGACATGAAGACAGGCACCATCGTCAAAGGTGTTGTCGTCCGCACAAATTACCCTGTTCGTCGTAAAGACGGTTCTTATGTTCGGTTTGATCGTAACGCGATCGTACTGATCAACGACGACGGCAACCCACGCGGCACACGTATCTTTGGTGCAGTCGCCCGTGAATTGCGTGAACAGAATTACATGAAGATCGTTTCGCTCGCTTCTGAGGTTGTGTAAGCAAGCTCAGCACGAAAC
This sequence comes from Poriferisphaera corsica, assembly GCF_007747445.1. NCBI lineage: Bacteria > Pseudomonadati > Planctomycetota > Phycisphaerae > Phycisphaerales > Phycisphaeraceae > Poriferisphaera > Poriferisphaera corsica. The sequence goes on along the minus strand of NZ_CP036425.1, from coordinate 1,650,253 downwards.
AGCCAGATAGATTTAAAAGGTAAAGTCATGGCAAGACACGTAAGAAAAGGCGACGAAGTGAAGGTCAACGCTGGTAGTGACAAAGGAAAGATCGCTAAGATCCTCCGCGTCATTCCTGAGCAAGATCGCGTTATCGTTGAAGGTGTTAATGTTCGCAAGAAGCACCTGAAGCCAACGCAAACCAACCCACAAGGCGGCACTATCGAAAAGGAAATGCCAATACACATTTCCAACGTACAGCCAGTCGACGGGAACAAAAAAGCGACCCGCGTACGCTTCGTAAAGAAAGATGACGGTTCGAAGATCCGTGTTGCAGCGTCAACCGGTGAACAGATCGGACCTGAGCTTAAAAAAGCAAAGAAGTAAATTAATTTCGCATCCAGGTAGCGGTACTTGACCCCTGCCAAGCAAGGATAAAACAATGAAACCCAGGCTTAAAGTACAATACAACGACGAGATCAAAGCCAAGATCGCTGAAACATTCGGCGTGAAGAATATCATGGCTCTGCCTCGTTTAGAAAAGATCGTCCTGAGTGTCGGTCTTGGTAAGCAGCTTGAAGGCACGAAGATTAAGCCAGCTGCTCGTGAACAGGTCATCAAAACGCTCGCTATGGTTACAGGTCAGGCACCTGTAATGAAGAAGGCGAAGAAATCCGTTTCTAACTTTAAGCTTCGTGCTGGTTATGAAGTCGGTGCCATGGTGACACTTCGCGGTGACCGTATGTGGGAGTTCTTGGATCGTTTGATCAATCTTTCGATTCCACGAATTAAGGACTTCCGTGGCCTTAGCGACAAAAGCTTTGATGGTCGCGGCAATTACAACTTCGGAATCCAAGAACAAGCGATTTTCCCAGAAGTTGATATGGCGAATGCATCGTTCACGCACGGTATGAACATCACGATGGTCTTTAAAAACTCAACTGATGATCAATCCCGTGAAGTATTGAAGCAGCTTGGCATGCCCTTTGCTAAGAAAGAGAAGCGTAACTAAGGAATAAGAAAATCGTTCGGTGAAAGCCGAAGATTGGAGAGATAAATGTCCTCGAAATCGACTTATACTCGCAATGCCCGCGTGCAAAAAACCATTGATAAGTATGCTGAAATCCGTAAGAAGATGAAGGAAGAAGGCGACTACGTTGGTTTGACACGTCTGCCCCGCGACGCCAGCCCGACTCGTCAGGTAAATATGTGTGCGTTGACAGGCCGAACCAAGGGCTATTATCGCAAGTTTAAGATTTCCCGTAACATGCTTCGCAAGCTTGCATTAGAAGGCAAGATTCCCGGCATGCGTAAGGCTTCCTGGTAAACCGAACACCATCGTCAGTCCCCGGTTCGGACATAAACGAACCACTGACCAGCGAATTTCTGGAGAACGTAGATGTCTCTGAGCGACCCTATCGCTGATATGCTCACCCGAATCCGCAACGCGGCTCGGTCGAATAAGAAGAACGTTGATATCCGCAACAGCAAAGTCTGTAGTGGTATAGCTGGCGTCCTTAAAGAGGAAGGCTATGTCAATGACTTTAATGTCATTGAAGATGGCCGCCAAGGTATTCTTCGACTCGACCTGCGCTACGGCCCTAATGGCGAACAAGTGATCCACAGTATGACTCGTGAATCCAAGCCTGGCCGTCGTGTGTACAAGAAGGTGAGTGATCTCCCACGTCCTCTCGCAGGCCTCGGTATCTGTATCGTTTCCACCCCTAAGGGTGTGATGTCAGACCGTAAAGCACGCACTGAGAACGTCGGTGGCGAACTGATTTGTATTGTTGAGTAGTGCGAGTCACTATTCAGTCGTAATCTCTGCATGGGATGCAGACTTTAAAGGAATAAGTAATGTCAAGAATCGGCAAAAAAGCAGTCCCGATCACAGACGGCGCTAATGTGAAGCTCAACGGCAATGACATTGTCGTTAGCAAGGGTAATGCAACCCTGACATACGCACACCGTGCTGAAGTGACTGTTAAAGTTGACGAAGAAGCAAAAGAAGTCGTTGTGGAACGCATCGATGACTCTCGAGCTGCGAAGTCAATGCACGGCACAACCCGCACACTGATCGCTAACATGATCGAAGGTGTGACTAAGGGTTACAAAAAAGAATTGCAGATCGTTGGTGTCGGTTGGTCGGCACAGGTGAAGGGGCAAGAAGTGCACCTGAACTTGGGTTATGCTGACACACGAATCGTGCCTATCCCAATGGGTGTGACTGTTGAAGTTAAACAGCAGCAGCACATTGCGATTACTGGTGCGGACAAGCAGAAAGTTGGCGAATGTGCCGCGGCTTGTCGTTCCCACCGTAAGCCTGAACCATATAACGGTAAGGGCGTTCGCTACCTCAACGAAGTTGTCACGCGTAAGCAAGGCAAAGCATTCGGTAGCTAAACCAGAATATCAACCATCAACCAGTAAGGCGCACCTGACGCCTGAAGATGAGAGTAAGAGATGGAAAAGAATAAACTTAAAACATTGCGTCGCACCCGCCGAAAGATCGGCATCCGCAAGCGTGTCATCGGCACGGCGGATCACCCACGCCTCAGCATCTTCCGTTCAGCGAAGCACACATATGCTCAGATCGTTGATGACCTTGCGGGTAAGACACTTGTGTCTACCAGCTCGATCGCAGCGAAGGCCAGCAATGGTGGCAACGTTGAAGCGGCAAAGCTAATCGGCAAGGATATTGCTGAAAAAGCCAAGGCTGCGGGCATTGAAAAAGTTCAGTTTGATCGAAACGGCTTCCGTTATCACGGTCGCGTCAAGGCTCTTGCCGACGCTGCTCGTGAAGCTGGGCTGAAGTTCTAATACCAAAGGCTGATAGGAAAGAACATGGCGGAAGTATTAGCAGAAACACAAGCCCTGGAATCAACCACCCTGGGCATTTATAGAACCGCGACTGTCGTTAAAGGCGGACGTCGTTTCTCCTTCGCAGCATTGGTTGTTGTCGGTGACCGTAACGGTTCCGTCGGCATCGGCTATGGCAAAGCCCCAGGCGTGCCAGCTGCAATCGAAAAGGCACAAAAAGACGCTAAAAAGAACATGAAGAAGGTGATCCTTAAAGCAGGTACCCTTCCTCACCCAGTTCAGGGCAAATTCGGCGCTTCAAGCGTACGTTTGATCCCTGCTGCACCTGGTACCGGTGTTATTGCCGGTGCGACAGTTCGTGCGGTATTGGAAATGGCTGGTGTTGTTGACTGTTTGACGAAGTCTTACGGTTCAAACAATCACAAGAACCTTTCTAAGGCTGTTCTTGAAGGTTTGCTCGCACTACGTCTTCGTACAGATGTTGAAGCACTTCGCGGTGTGAAACTCGAGAAGACTGCTGTTGACGAGATTCTCGATGCTTCGAAGAAGTACATGTCAGAAGCAACTGACACGGCTGGAGCAACCGAGAAGGCGAAAGCACCTGTTAACACTGTTGGGCAGAAGAAGCCCGGTGGTAAAAAGGGTGGCCGTCGTCCACGTCGCAACGAGCAAGAAGCTCCAAAGGCAGAAGCCCCGGCAGCAGCAGCTCCTAAGGCTGACGCACCTGCGGAAGAAACCAAGAGCGAATAATTCGATTGAACAAGATTAATTAGCTTTATCGGAGCGAGGCTCTGAAAGCAGGAGTGATAAATCACCATGATGATCCACGAGATTACAGCAAAGGTTGGCGCACACAAAAAGCGCAAGCGAGTCGGCCGCGGTCCTGGGTCCGGAACTGGCAAGACTGCCGGTCGCGGGCATAAGGGTGCCGGGTCACGTTCAGGGTACTCCAATAATGGTGCCCACGAAGGCGGTCAAATGCCGCTGTTTAGACGTGTCGCTAAGCGTGGGTTTACGAATGCAAACTTCCGTAAACACTTCTCAATCGTGAATACGAAAGCTCTCGAAGCTCGTTTTGACGATGGTGCAGAAGTCAATCCAGACATGCTGGTCAAGGTTGGCCTGATCCGCAGCACGAAGCTGCCGGTGAAGATCCTTGGTCAGGGTGACATTGCGAAGAAGCTGAACGTAACGGCTGCGAAATTCTCCAAGTCTGCTTCGGAGAAAATCGAGAAAGCTGGCGGTTCGGTCACAGTTGCTGAGTAAATCAGCAGCAGCCCCGTCTACAATCCACGGCAAACACAATCCCACAATTACACATGAATCGCTCAAATTCGTTAAACTATGAGCAGGTCTAAAGATGAAAGTGACAGGAGGGCCTAAACTCCCTCCTTTCCCATTTACATAGGCCTAAAGAGGGTTGTACGGGAGAGGGATAGAATTTCCGGAATTCCAAGAGACGACGCATCAGGATTGAAAAGCACATGCTGCAAGCATTCTTCAACATATTTCGAATCCGCGAACTCAGAGTCAAGCTACTATTTACGCTTGCGATGCTCGCGATTTATCGCATCGGCTTCTTCATCACACTCCCGGGCGTCAACCAGATCGCTCTGAAGGAATGGGCTGAAAAGGCAGAAGGCGGAGCGGTGGGCAACTTGATTGCCTATGTGGGTATTTTCACCGGTGGTAACCTAGCACAATCAACGATTTTTGGTCTGGGGATCATGCCATACATCTCAGCTGCGATTATTTTCCAGCTGCTGGGTACGGTTTGGGAACCACTGAAGGCACTTCAGAAGGAAGGGCCTGCGGGACGTCAAAAGATTCAAGAATATACTCGGTACGCGACGGTTGCGTTGTGTCTGGTACAGTCAGTTTTCTGGCTGAAATTCTTACAGTCTGGTGCATCACCACTGGTTTATCCAGAGTATGTTGGTGGCTTACTGTTCTGGGTCACAGGCGTTGTCTGTCTGACCGCGGGTACGGTATTCCTGATGTGGTTGGGGGAGCAGATTGATAAGTACGGCATCGGTAACGGTATTTCGCTGATTATTACGGCGGGTATTATTGCAGGCATGCCAGCAGCAATCGGTACGATTTATGATGGTTTCTCGCTGAACGCGGGTGATGCTCAATATGGCCCGATGACGGTTGTGTTCCTAGTGGCTGCGTTTATCGCGGTTGTCGCTGGTGCGATCATTATCACACAGGGTCAGCGCCGCATCCCGATCCAGCAGGCGAAACACACTCGCGGTCGCCGCGTGTATGGTGGTCAGAAGTCATACTTGCCATTGCGAGTGAACCACGGCGGCGTGATGCCGATCATCTTTGCTCAGTCACTGATGATCTTCCCGTCAATGCTGGTTGGTTTGCTCAATAACACGGTTGGTAACGACAGCCCGGTATGGTGGGCGTATGTTGTTCGGATTCTGAATGAAAACTTTGCCAACCTTCAGGGCTACCTGTATGTGCTGGCATTCGTGGGTATGATCTTCTTCTTCGCTTACTTCTGGACCACGGTTCAGTTCCAGCCGAAGGAAATGGCTAATCAGCTAAGAGATCATGGCTCATTTATCCCGGGCCGTCGTCCGGGACCACGTACGGCTGAATATTTGGAAACAGTCATGGAGCGCATCACATATGTCGGTGCTGGCTTCTTGGCAGTGATCGCGATTATCCCAACCATTGTGGCGGGTTTAATGAACGTCGATTTCCGGGTATCACAGTTCCTCGGTGGTACGGGTCTATTGATTGTTGTTTCCGTGATGCTGGACTTCGTGCAGCGGATCGAGGCTCAATTACTGATGCGTAACTATCCTGGCTTCCTCGCTCAAGGCGATGGCAAGGGACCGAAAATACGCGGAGCTAGGCATTAAGGCGGTTTAAATCGCTGTAAGCCCCTGCCCTGCAAAGAAGTACATCGAAAACTCAGCCCCAACACGCAAACACGGCACTCATCCCCCCCGGAATAGTTCTCTCGGTAAGCCGAGAGAACTAGATCGCTGAAAATAAGGCGGACTAGACAGTTCCTGAAGACTCATGGGCTATTAGACAATCGTTCATTCGTAAGCAAGCTTGACTTGTCAAGGATGTACAGCCGTGGTACGATTTCAGATTCGCCAGTCGGCTGACCATTCATGAGGACAGCCCCATGGCAGTAGTACTGAAATCCCCCAAAGAAATCGAGAAAATGCGTGCAGCCGGCCGCATAGTGAAGCGGATTCATCGTCGAATCGAAGAAATCTGCAAGCCAGGCGTGACACTGCTGGATCTCGATGAAGAAGTAGGGCGTCTGATTAAAGATGCGGGTGCCCGAAACCTCTTTCTCAATTATCCAACCTACCGCTCTGGCGAGGGGTTCCCAAGCAACGCATGCATCAGCATGAATGAAGTTGTGGTACATGGGATCGCTGATGAAACAGTCGTAAAAGACGGTGATATCATCTCGCTGGATGTTGGCGTACAGATCGATGGCTGGTGTGGAGACGCAGCAGTAACGATTTTAGTCGGGGATGTCGCTCCTGAAACACGCAAACTGTGTGAGGATACGGAGCACATCCTGAATCTGGCGATCAGTGAAATGAAGCCAGGTCGGAAGTGGTCACAGATCGCTCGACTGATGCAAAGGTATGCTGATAAGCAGGGTTATGGTGTTGTTCAGGATTTTGTTGGCCACGGTATTGGCAGACAAATGCATGAAGACCCGAAGGTGCCGAACTATGTGTCGCGTGAATTGATGCGAAATGACATTAATTTACGCGAGGGACTGGTTTTGGCGGTCGAGCCGATGTGCAATCTGGGCACAAAAGAAGTGAAAACACTTCGTGATGGTTGGACGGTTGTGACACTAGATGGGAAACCATCTGCTCACTACGAGCACACGGTTGCGATCACGAAAGACGGCGCTGTGCCTCTGACTGATGGTAATTGAGCCTGTACAAGGAAGTAAGTAACATCAGCGTGCTGATGTAGAGATAAGATAACTCGCATAACTGTGAGAAAAACGAGGTAAAACTTGGCCAAGGAAGACAAACTTCAATTTGATGGCGAGATTCTCGAGGCGTTGCCTAACGCAATGTTTCGAGTAAAGCTGGAAAATGATCATGAAATGATCGCTCATATCTCTGGAAAGATGCGTATGCACTACATTCGTATTCTTCCCGGTGACCGAGTGACTGTTGAGATCAGTCCATACGATCTGTCGAAGGGCCGCATTACCTATAGACACTAAGATAAAGCCTGTTAAGGGCATCTTGAGGTGAATTATGAAAGTACGTGCTTCAGTCAAGCGTATCTGTGAGAACTGCAAGATCGTGCGTCGCAAAGGCGTCGTTCGCGTGATTTGCACAAACCCAAAGCATAAGCAGCGCCAAGGGTAATTAACCGCACACAATCGGACGGATTCTGCTATAATCCGCGTCCGTTTTGAATTGATAAGAGGAATTAAACATGCCACGTATTCTCGGTGTTGACATCCCGGATAATAAGCCAATCCGGATCTCACTCACGTATATCTACGGCGTTGGTCCCCACCATGCCAAATTGATTCTCGAAGAAGCCGGTATTGACGGCCAGGTTCGTGCACACACACTGAACGAGGACCAACTCGCTCAGTTAGCAAACCTGATTGAGAACAATTACGTTGTTGAAGGTGCACTGCGTCGTCAAATCGGCCAGAACATCCAACGCTTACGTGACATTCGTTCATACCGCGGCTACCGTCACCGTGCAGGTCTTCCTTGTCGTGGTCAGCGAACGAAGACGAATGCTCGTACCCGTAAGGGGCGTAAGAAGACGGTTGCAGGTAAGAAGTCAATCAAGGGCGCGAAGTAATCCACGGGTTCTGGAAGCTAATCATAAGCTTCTGGATACTGTTCTCAAGATATTGGGAATGCTGGAATTACATGCGGCTTGAATTTGACAAGCTTACTGCATGCAGACAAAATATTGATGCGCGACTCATTGTGGGTCGCGTTTCTACATAATCGAGGATGAGTTGCCCGCCTTTTGTTCATTCAGGAGAGTGGCAACGCAAGCAATTTTCGAGGTAATAGCCAAATGGCAAAGCGCACGAAAAAAGTACGTCGTAACGTTTCACGTGGCATCGCCCACATCAAATCCACCTTCAACAACACGATCATCACGATCACCGATATGAATGGTGAAACGATCTGTTGGGGTTCTGCTGGCGCAGTCGGCTTCAAGGGTTCACGTAAGTCAACCCCGTTTGCCGCAACGCGTGCATCAGAAGAGGCGGCTCAAAAGGCTGCTAAGATGGGTGTTCAGGAAGTTGAAGTTCGCATCAAGGGTGCAGGCCCTGGCCGCGAATCAGCAACCACTGCTCTTCAATCAGCTGGTATCAAGATCACAGCGATCGAAGATCACACTGCCATTCCTCACAATGGTTGCCGCCCACGCAAGAAACGTCGCGTCTAATAAACGATTCGCACCCTGCTCTTTAACGAGAGTAGGGTTGTTTTCTTTGTTACCCGTGAAGAGAAGCATTTGGTTTAATTCGGCAGAGAACTGAATTGCGATAATCACGGCCAACTACCTCATAACATCTGCTGAATCATTGGAGCATGATATGCGAATCCGATGGAGAGGTTTAGAACTTCCTCACCGCGTGAATCTTGAAGATTCAACCGCATCCGACACGTACGGTAAATTTACTGTTGAGCCATTCGAGCGTGGTTTTGGTACGACGATTGGTAACTCACTTCGCCGCATCCTGCTTTCCTCTTTGGAAGGTGCTGCGATCACGAATGTGAAAATCAAGGGTGCTGCTCACGAATTTTCCTCACTTGACGGTGTAATGGAAGATGTCACGGACGTTATTTTGAACGTCAAGGACATCATCGTTGACATGGAAGGTGATGAAACCCGCACCATGCGTCTGCAGGCGGAAGGCCCCGGTGAAGTTACCGCTGAACTGATCGAAGCAGATACATCAATCACGATTGAGAATCCAGAGAAAGTGATCGCTACGCTGACAAAGCAGATCGACTTTGATATGGAATTCACGGTTGAAAAAGGCCGCGGCTACATGCCTGCTTCCGAGCAGTACGATGGTACGAAGGATCAGGAAGTCGGCGTGATTCCGGTTGACGCGAACTTCTCACCTGTTACCCGTGTGCGTTACCGCACCGATGACACGCGTGTGGGCCAAAAGACCAACTACGACAAACTCACGCTTGAGATCTGGACAAACGGTACTGTGACGCCTGAGATGGCCATGGTTGAAGCCGCTAAGATCATGCGTAAGCACCTGAACCCATTCGTGATGTATTTCGAGTTGGGCCAGGAAACAGCTTCAGAGCAAGCTGCTGCAGCTGCTCGTGTTGATGAGGAACTGATCCGTAAGCTTCAGATGCCTGTCAGCGAATTAGACTTGTCTGTCCGTGCAAACAACTGCCTTGAGTCAGCAAAAGCTGCAACGGTTGCAGAATTGGTTGCATACGCAGAGACTGACCTGATGAAGGTTCGTTCGTTCGGCAAGACTTCACTCCGCGAAGTGAAGCGTAAACTGTCAGATCTTGGCCTTGAGCTTGGCATGCAATTGCCACCTGAGATCAAGAAGGCAGTCGAAACCGGCAACCCCGGCCTCTAATTTATGATTAGAGATGTTAAATAAGGCAATTTACGCACAGCCCTGATTAACGTCACGGCTGTGTCTTTCGAGAACACTTGAAACATAGTGATCTCAAGAGGCCTCAACGCCTCGGTCTGATGTCAGACCTCCGCCCCGTGAATGTGTTGTAAATGAATCTATGTGACGCATAGATTGGTTTCACGGGAGTGGCTCGTTATTGCAGCAGTCTCAGCCGCGATGACCCGTCAATAATCCAATAAGGAGAACCCAAGATGAGACACCGTATCGCAGGCCGTAAACTTGGCCGAAATACTGCACATCGTAAAGCATTGTTCCGCAACATGGCTGTTGCTCTGTTCACACATGGTCAGATCACAACGACCATCCCTAAGGCGAAAGCACTTAAGCCATTCGTAGAAAAGCTGATCACATCCGCGAAGAAGGGTGATCTTGCTTCACGTCGTCGTGCAATCGCTGCACTCGGCGGAAACAAGCTGATGGTTCGTGGTGAAAACGACGAGAACGTACCACGTAACAAGTACGGCGAAATCACAAAGATTGAGCGTAAAGCAGCACCTAAGGTTGTGAAGCATCTCTTCGATGAAATCGCACCGAAGTTTGCTGACCGTAACGGCGGCTACACTCGTATCGTCAAGCTCGGCAAACACCGAATCGGTGACGGTGCGGATCTCTGCGTGATCATGCTCGTGAGTGATGAAGACACCGGACCACAGGTCGGCGGTCAGCTCTCACGTCGTCGCGATAAAGCGAACAAGCGTATGGAGTTCGCTGCGAAACTACGCAAGGCTGACGCGAAGGAAGAAGCTCAGGAAGCCCCTGAGGTGAAAGCAGAAGTTGAAGCTGAGGTTGAAGAAGACAAAGAGTAATCTTTGATTCGACATCAATAAATATTAAAACGGCTAGCTCTTGCAGTTGGCCGTTTTTTATGTGCGTCCGACAAGAAACAGGCGGCTGATAACTACGTGATAAACTAAAAAATGAAAGATGATTTATCTATCCGATCGATTGTGTGGATAGAGATTTGGAAGATGGATTCAAGAGGTTTGATGGCGGATGAAAAATGGAAGGTAGAAGGCGAAGAGTTTGGATTGGATGATAAGGTGAGTAAGGAGAAAGTTACTAAAACGACGAAAGCTGTCGATGCGCTTCGGTTTCATGTAGTTCTGTAATGGGGAGAGACGGGATGCGCGATGTACGATATGACACCCTACCGTCTTATCCACGTTTTGATCATGTTTTTGATTATCCTCGTGGTGATTTCATTTGTCTCCACAGGCCATTCTGCTATCACCGCCACAGATGAAATATCTGTCGTTGACACAAATGGCAACACATCCGTGACGCGTACTTACGACATGTCATGGGGAGCTGCTGTTCTCGATTGGGGACTAGCAGAGGATAATTGGGGACTTGAGGACCTGGAAAAGCGAAATGTTTCAGATGAAACAGATCGAGCTGGCGTCAGTGTGAGTGAAGAAGGGCGTTTCGCCTCAAGAAATCTTCGAATCAGCATGCGAATGCAAAAGGATATGCAGCTTTTGAGTGATATGTCTGAGGATGTACAAGTACGAGTACTGGGTGAAGGCGGGAGAATGATGCTTGTCGAAGGCGATTTAGCTGGAGTAGAGCGTTTCGAAAAGTTACTCAATATGTATCAACAGATGCATGCGAAACATGTGCTAGGTATAACTGTCAGAGGTTATTTGGTTGATGTTGATGCTGAAGGAATTGATGGCTTGGTACGAATGAAGCATCACACACTTGATACGGCGGATTCAACAGAACTCAAACGACGATTGGATGGGATGGTCGGTGGGGCAGCCGTACAGATGATGGGGCAAGTGATTGAAGGTGGCGGAAGTAGTTGGGTAAGCCGCATTGGTAAACAGTGGATGGTATCCGCAGATGATAATCCAAAAGGTGTTGGCGAAGCTGCATATTCTAATATGCAAGGGCATGCTCGCGCGAAAGTGAAGGTGTTCGAGATCAATGACGACGGTATAGCACGAGTCGGATTAACACTTGGCTTGCGTGCTCAAGGTACAGAAACCGCAGGCTATCGCGAGGTTGAAGTCGAAGCGGATATTAATCCTGATCTAGACGAGGAAGCCTATCGCAGACAGCACTTTCTTGGCTTAAGCCAAGATAAGACAAAAGAAACTCGGCTAGAAAAAACCGATGCTGAAGGTGGCGTGAATGAGTATGGCGGGCGTTATCGCTCGGTAAGCGAAGTTCGGTTGCCAGGTAGTCTGGTTGTTGTCCAAAGTGTTTGGTGGGATCTCAGTAACGAAGAGCAATTAAGCAAAGATAGTGAGAGCACGGACAAGAAAACAAGTGCTATTGATGGCAGAATCATGATCTGGATTGTCGATCTGGGCCGCGAATAAGCCAATTGCATCTTGCTTGATTACATGCTATCTGCATGAACAACTGTTTTTTCAGATTCGATCTTTTGTTGCTTCTCAATTTCTTTGCCAGCCTTACTTGGCTTACCATCTCTGAGTAATAGTACCCCAAGAAAAATAATAGCTGTCGCAATGTAGTCTATTAGGCTAATAGACTCACTAGTGAATAGAGAGCCGATTAATAACGCGACGACGGGCGGAATATAAGTTGAAGCAGATGCGGTGATCGCTCCAAGTTTATCGACGATGTAGTAATAGATCATGTAGGCAAAACCAGTCCCAAGCAGTCCAAGCCCAATGATGAGACCGAGATAAGCTCGCGGTGACGTCCAGATATTATTAAAGCCTGTAAAATCAGTTATTACCAGATAAGTAATTGTAGCGAGCCCAAGCTGATAGGTTACCAATGCGATGGGTTGAATCTTTAGCGGCGAAATATACTTCCGGACATATACAAAAGATGCACCGCAACTGAGTGATGCGAGCAAGATGTAGAACACGCCCATTGGATTGATCGCGTTAACATCTTGGCCCGTTGGCCGAGCAATAAGTACGACGCCAACAAACCCAACAAGTACACCAACAATCTTTTTCAGATTGATTTTTTCATCTCGTAAAAATAGCACCGCACAGATAAAAGCAAACAGCGGAATGCTCCCACCCAATGCACCATTAATACCTGAAGGCAGTAATGCGGCTGCGTTTGCGAATCCAAAGTAGTAGACGGTTGCAGCCAACAAAGATGCGACAAAGAAATGGTGAATATGCTTAATATGACTAAAACTCATCGCTCTTTGAATAAGCGCCGCAATAAAGACAGGAATGAAACCAAAAAATACGCGGCTAAAAGCGACCTGATCTGGCGTGATTAAATCGGTCGCGTATTTCATGAAAATGTATGTCATCCCCCAGACGATACCAACTGTCCAAAAGGCGATGATGGGGAGGAACTTCGAATCTAACTGCTTACTCATGTGCTTCTACTTCATTGTGGGGAAACATAATCGATTGAGGCGGATTATAACAAGAGCAGTAGGACATGAGAATCCACAAAAAAACGTGACCCAAACTTGGCCACGTCTCAATGATTTCAGTACGAATTTCGTATCACTCTTGATACGCCCCCGCAGAATATGTTAGCTCATAAGAATGCGAGTAAATTTCAAAAACTATACCGAATGGATCCTCGACATAAACCATACGGTATGGCTTTTCGCCAGGATAGTAGTATCGAATTGGCATTCGTTGCTTACCACCTAGTGCGACAATTTTTTCTACCAAACCTTCGACATCTGGATCCTGTATGCAAAAATGGAATGTCCCTGTGCGGTTGTAGTCGAGATTTTCATCTGGCGTATAGTTGTCTTTAAACTCGAACAACTCTACACCAATCCCGTCGACGGTAGACATATGGGCAATTTTGAATGAACCCCAGCCTTTGCCGAACACATCATCACACATAACACCGATCGCAGAATCATCCGAGTGAATCGTGGTAGGCGGCATGATGATATACCAACCCATCACTTCAAGATAAAACTCAACCGCTTTATCAAGATTTGGTACAGATAAGCCAACATGTGAGAATCGACGCGGATAGACATTTTGAACTTCTTTAGTCATTAGAACCTCTCTTTGCGCAAAGACGGTCGTGATAGGAATCATAGACAAGTGCTGATCCGACAATGATCGTCATGTAAACAAAAAAACAGCCCTCCGATAAGAGGGCTGTGAATGTTTAAATGTGCAGTCTACTAGGTGTAAGACCTATTACAGTCTTAGAAGCTACGGTTTGAGTAACCGCCGCCGCCACCGCTGTAGCCGCCGCCACCGCCGTAGCCACCGCCGCCGCCGCGACGACCACCGCCGCCACCGCCGCCACCGTAACCACCGCCGCCGCCACGACGACCGCCGCCGCCACCGCCGCCGCCACCGTAGCCACCACGGCCACCGCCGCCGCCACCACCGTAGCCACCGCCACCACCGCCGCGTGGGCGTGATTCGCGAGGTTGTGCTTCATTAACCTTGAGATTACGGCCTTCGAATTCAGTATCGTTGAGCTCGGCAATCGCAGTATTCGCTTCTTCGTCATCTGACATAATTACAAAGGCAAAGCCTTTTGAGCGGCCGGTCGCACGGTCGATGATGATTTTCACCTCATCAACGGTGCCAAAGTTGTCGAACAGAGCGCGAAGTGAGTCTTCAGTCGTCTGATAGCTCATGTTGCCGACATAAATGTTCATTGGAAACGTTCTCCATCTGCTGCCTTTTTTGCAGCTCATCTAAGAAAAAATACAAGGGCCAAACCAAGTGGCCAGACCCATAGAGTCATAAGTCGATGCGGGTGCACCGATTCAATCAACGAATCTGAAAAAGCGGAAACTTAATGTGTGATTAGCAGATAGAGAAGAGTTCAGATCTTAGACCAGAAAACGCGTACTCTCCTGTTTACCGCACGTACGCCGTAACAGACTTAGTCCATTCTCGGCATATTCACAGAAATAAGCAACTAAATCCGCAAATAAATTTCAGTTAAACTTCTGTTTACCTTCGCTATCTCATCAATTTGTGGGTTTTCTAAAGGATAACCAGCTCATTTTCAGTCATACCATAAAATCATAAAATCAATAGACAAAATGACTTACGACACTCAATCAATCACCGTGATCAAAAAGGTTTTGTTATTTGATCGAGAATATGATCTTCAATAAAAAGTGGAACATTTGTGGCCGAACCCAGTGCAATGGCATCTGAAGGTCGAGCGTCGAGCACAATTTCTTTTTCACGACCACTCAAAACGATCTGAGCGAAGAATGTATGCTCTTGCAAATCCGATATGATAATTCTGTCAATCTTACCCCCCAATTGAGCAATCGCGTTGGCTAAAAGCTCATGTGTCAAAGGACGTGGTGGTAGGTTGCCCAATAATCGCCGTTCTATCGCAGCTGCTTCGTAATAACCGATCGTGATGGGCATGACTCGCTCCCCATCTTTTTCACGCAATTCGACAATGTGCGTGTCGTCGGTTTCCTGAATCAGAATTCGTGTTAATTCAACCTGTATAAGCATGAATGTCCCCTTCTGCTAATCGTGAGGCTACATGTATTGTGGGCAGGATTGGGTGAAAGATCTAGTCTTACCCAATGAAAAGCTCTCGCCAGCATCACGGCAATTGAATTAATGCATGATACGAACCGTCATGATAGGTAGGCGGTGTCGTCCCAGCCGGGAAAATGGCTGTTTCACGAACTAACGATCCACCTGTGGTGTCGAGGATGTACTGTGTTTGCTGTTGATTTTCCTCTGACTCTAATGAACAGGTCGTATACAAGATATATCCCCCATCTCGTACATGCCCGAACAATTCCGTGATAATCTCATGCTGAAGTGAGACAAGTTCCTTAAGCGACTGATCGTTAAGCCGGTATCGAGCCTCTGGCCGCCTTGCCAAAACAGCCGAGTTTGAACATGGCACATCCAGCAAAAGTAAATCAAATTCCTCAGCAGGTAATGCTTCTGGCTCAACAACCTGAACATTTGGGAATTCATCCGGAATCTGTGATAAATCTCGCCTGCGTTTATCATCAACATCTGTCGAAATGATTTTTGCTTCGGGGTGAAGGTTTGCCAATTGCCTAGTTTTAGTCCCCCTGCCCGCACAAAAATCCAATGCCGACTTAATCGGCAAATCCGCTGTCGAACGAACCGCTTTGGTGTGTGCGGGATCTTGAACCCGTCGATGATGAGACTGCGCTAAAAAAGCGACTAACTCCGCATGTGTCGATCGCCAGACCAAACAATTCGGCGTCGTGTGGATGTCATAATCATTCGACTCCGGATCTGCTTCAAACTCAGCCTCTGTCACAACCAACGTGGGTGGCGTCAGAATATTGTGTTGGCAAAGCATCGTCGCTTCCTCAGCCCCATAAGCCTCGATCCAGCGACGTGGTAGCCTCCGGGGGTGAGATGTCGCCAGAGCTAGATTCGCCACCAGATCATTCGGATCAGGTAACAG
This sequence comes from Poriferisphaera corsica, assembly GCF_007747445.1. NCBI lineage: Bacteria > Pseudomonadati > Planctomycetota > Phycisphaerae > Phycisphaerales > Phycisphaeraceae > Poriferisphaera > Poriferisphaera corsica. Next base: position 1,634,418 of record NZ_CP036425.1, on the reverse strand, counting down.
AGGCTGCTTCAACTTCAGCGTTCCCGCTTCAAGCGGCAGAGCGTCTGCAGCAGGCCGCCAAGGCTCATCCGGATCATATCCTTCCACAACCTCTGCAACACGGCGTAGCACCGCATTCACCAGCCCAGCTGCTTTCGCACGCACATGAGTTCGTGTCATCTTCACAGATTCATCCACCACCGCATAGGCTGGCAATCGGGTCATGAAGACCAACTGAGCTGCCCCTGAAAGCAATATGGCCCTCACAGGAGCTTCTAGAGCCGAAAACGGCTTCCCTTTCAAATATTGCGACACAATAAACTCCAGCGTGATGTATCGCTGCAGAACCGTTCGGTGAATCGCTGTCGCCAAAGCTGTATCAAGATGAGACAAACCCGTCGTATCTAGAGGCGTTGGCGGCAAATTAGGAAATCGATCAACAATCCGCGCAATCGAAGCCGCAACCGCAATTCGTGGGTTGGCAAATGGTGGCATCAACTGCTGCAGAGCCTGAGTCTGTATCTGCTTGCCGGCCATTCAAAGCTCCTCCTGACAGGTCAGGCTGATCATACGCGGATCAGCTAACGAACAAATATGCCCCAAAAACCGCTCCACAAGTAACAAACTGCAGAACGCTCTCTTCTTTACATTGGCCAGTGAATCACGAACATCCCACCCCATAATTGGTTATTGGCTTTCTGTGACATGGTGCCAATGACCCAAATGATTCTCATAACATAGGCTTCAAGACGTGAGACAGGGCTTGAACGGCCAAAGATGATAGTACCAATTTAACAATTTTAATCGGAAGTCGCACGACCTTTTTGCTCATCCGCTTCGATCATCTCATCTGCAGGTGGCAATTCCGGCTCGACAATCCCCAATGCCTTACGTACTTCTTCGATAAGCTGATCAACCTTGAAAGGCTTAAACAGCACTGAGGATAATCCCTCTTGCGATGCTCTCACAATCGAGTGATGCGGGTCATATCCAAACCCCGTCATCAGCAAGACCGGCAACCCCTCTTGCGTTCGCTGGGCCGCAGCAAAAATCTCATACCCATTACGGTATGGCATCTTGATATCCGAAATCACAAGATCAAAATCTTGATGCTGCTCCAACTGTGAACACGCCTCATAACCATCCTTACAAGACGTCACATTGCAGCCATGCTTCTTGAGCACATCCGAAATCGTCTGTCGAATGTTTGGCTCGTCATCCGCAATAAGGATCTTCTTACTCTTAAGTGCCGGATCATCAATCGACTCAGCGACCTTCTCCGTTCCCAATACAGCCTTCGGCCCAGCTGTCACCGCACGCACTGAATCACGCAAGGAAATCACGTTCTCCAAAATTCGATTCAAACGTGCACGCATCGAATCGTCACCGATGTATTCTTCCATCAGCGTTTGTGCTTCAGTCACAATATCGTTGATCGGTTGCGACATCTCTTGTGCAACCGAATCCGTAATCTGTCCGGATGTCGTATACCGCTCCACCACCAGCAAATCTAGAATATTAAGCGCAAGCGCCACATTACGACCAAAGATCTCAGCAAATTGCCTGTCTTCTTCTGTAAACGCGCCAACCTGAGATGATTCAATATTGTACACACCAACAACATCATCAAACATCGTCAACGGAACCGTTAATGACGACTTGCAATGCGCAAGCCCAATCACATAACGCGAATCCTTCTCAGTATCATGACAGATATACGAACGCCCTGTCGCACCGACATAACCTGAAATACCATTCCCTTCAGGCTGTGCATACAAATCGATTTCTAAAGCTTCGTGAGGCAACCCCTCAGATATCACCACTTCCAACTTATTCGTACGCTTGTCTAATAGTCGAATAGAGAAGTGATCGAAATGCATCAAGTCTTTCGAATACTTGATGATCTTTTCTTGCAGTATCTTCAGCCGGTCTGAAGGCGTTGCCTTCGCCACAACATCCGACTCAATTCTTGTAAGCTCACGACCCGCCGAGTCAATCGCATCAATTTTCGACTGTAAACGCCGACCCGATGTTGCATCCCAAACCACCGCGACAACCTGCCTTACCTTGCCCGTATCATCAACCACTGGCGAGGTAATCATCTCATAGTATCGATCCAAAACTTGGAACGTAAACTTCTTAGATCTTGGTGTCTGCTTCGAAGAACTTCTAGCAATCAACGATGAGAAAATGTGAAGTGCCTGCGTACAGATCCGCTTCGCGTGCTCCGCAACCTCGGGAGCAAAGCCCTGCATCTTCGTATTTGACCATGAACACCGCCCGTCCGAATCAACAATCAGCACCCCTTCGCCAATCGTGTTCAGCACCATAGATGCCTTCTCACCGACCAACGCTCGTTCCAGCGGCAAGAAATCCCCAGTATCAGCATAAACCGCGTGGAACGTCTCCGTCCTCATCGCTTCTAACGCATCCTCCATCGTCGTCACAATTTCGACTTCGAAATGATCAGAAAGAAGACCCGCAACATTCATGTTGCCGGTGACACGTCCTTTGAAAACCAATACTTTCGGTCGCTGGATACTCATAAGCCCTTTATTACCAAATCCCAGTTCCGATTCGAATATCAACCCACAGATGTCTTGCTCGACAAGTTACTTATCGGCTATCTGCTCCCACAATGCACATACCACAGCGAATATGCTGCCCGCTTGATCACATGAGTTTAATGAATATTAGAACTCATGGGTAAGTGAAAACAGCTAGAACGATGAAATTATGCCGACACATCCCTCAAATATCACCTCAAACCACCGCCAATCACTGAAAAATTTAGCATTATCGGCCTTGAAACGACCGCAATTTCCTAAAAAAAAGATTTGCCGCATCATACGTTAGTTCATGATTCAACATCGGCTTGATATCGCCATCCACAAACAAGCTTTCCGAAACACCCATCAACGCCGCAAAAACCGCTCGCACCGCCCCAGACCCAATGCTCAACCGCCTCACACCAATCTCATTCAATCTCTCAAAATCATGAAATGCTGGATTCGCAATCGTATTCAACGGCACATCAATCCCCTCGACCAATTCCTTCACAATATCTTCACTCAACGCACCGGGAATGAACACACAATCCGCACCCGCATTCGCAAATGCGTTACCACGTTCAATCGCCAACCCAAGACGGCTCGACTCTACACCAATCTTCAGCCAGTAAGCACATGTTCGAGCATTAATGACAAATGGAATCCCCAAATCTGTCTTAACTTCACGAATCGCCTCGATCACTTCAATCTGTCGGCTCAGATCCTCAAGCCTTGCATTACGCCCATTCACAGACGGATACCCATCCTCAATATTAATCCCCACAGCCCCCGCTTCTATGATCCGCGCAACATTGCGTTTGATGCCTTCAATGTGACTGCTATACCCCAATTCCATATCCACTGACACCGGCAACCCAACCCGGGACGTCATCTGCTTCGTCACATAACACAAATCATCGATTGTAATTTGCTCACCATCCGCATACCCCATCGCATACGCAATCCCCGCACTAGTCGTACCGATCGCTTTAAAACCTTGCTTTTCAAATACGACCGCCGACCCACCGTTCCAAGCATTGGGCAAAACGAACATCTCATTCGCCCTGTGCAGTGATTGGAAAGTTTCTGCCAGATAAATCTGTCTCTGCAAGTCCATTTTGTCGCTCAACCCTGAAAATGAATTCATACGTCATCTAAAAATCACGCGACAACACCGCATCCGCCATGCTCAACATTAATTCTTGTGCTGCAGACTTTGGCAGGCAAGCTATGATGCTCTCTTTCGCTTCCTCAATCAATTTCGAAGCCACATCACGTGCATATTCAACCGATGCATGCTCACGCAGATCGATCGCGATCTGCCCAACATGCTTCTCTCTCTCCGCAACATCCAGCTCCGGGTTTGACAACCGCTTCAACACTTCCACCATCTTCGCCGCGTCCTCAGCCGAACTCGTTTCCCGATAATGAATCAAAGGCAAAGTTAATTTCGACTTCTCAAGATCTCGCCCAAGCGACTTACCAACCGTCTGCTCATCGCCCGTCAGATCAAGCACATCATCCACAATCTGGAAAGCAATCCCAAGCTTCTCCCCGTACCCATACAACGTTTCACAAACCGCCTCATCGACCCCATTAATATACCCTGCCAATTTGCAGCACATACCGCACAAAGAAGCTGTTTTTCTTCGGATTATTTCAAAATATGCGGATTCACTAAGCGCAAAATTGCCACGGTTATGAAGCTGATAAAGCTCCCCCTCACAAACCGTATTCGTCGCAAATGCAATCATCCGCGCCAACTCAGCATCTGGCAACGATGAACACAGATGGTAAGCATGTGAGATCAGATAATCCCCCAGCATGACCGCGGTCTCATTCGTCGTCAGATTGTTAATCGTCTTACCTCGCCGCCGAATCTCAGCATCATCCAAGATGTCATCATGCACCAGTGTTGCCATATGCACCATCTCAGCAACCGTCGCAATAATACGGTGCGCATCGCTCGTCGATGCAGCCTCCCCATCTTCCTTAGGGCAAGCCAACGCGGAGACTAGCACCAGCGTAGGCCGCAGCATTTTTCCACGGTACCGTTCGATATGCGCAGCAAGATCATTCACGCATTCCAGATCAGAACGCAATTCCTCTGCAAACCTCGCCTCAACATCAGCGAGATCTTCGCCTAACTGCTCAATGATCAAACTGTCCTGTTGTGCCAACACCAGCATGAAAATAGCACCTTCTACAAGCCGCATACCCGCGGCGGATCATATCGAACCCTGATTGTAATCGTGTTTGGGGTTCTTTGCCTAGTCAGGACTATTTTCTTCAAAACATACATCAATTAGCAGACCTCTCAGTCCGATATAACTTTTATGAGTTGACAACCCCGCCACGCACCTTTAGAACACACTTTCTCAGTTCACATATCACAAAAGAGTGTGTAACTCTCCTCAAATGCGGGTAAACTGATGTCAGCCGTGGTTTTATGCCTAATATGTCTATAAACGCATCAAGGCAGTTTTTAATTTCCGAAGAAGCAGGCCATTACCTGCCATTACCGAGCTTTTATGACGGATCAGTCTTCACAATCACAGACCGGAGCAGACACACTTCTGGGGCGACTCGTTGTCGAACGAGGCCTCGCTACCGATCAAGAAGTCGATATCTGTGTCAAACGCCAAAAAGAAGCACTCGAAGACTCCGACCCAAATCAGAGTTCCCTTGCCCAGCTTCTCATCAGAGAAGGCCACGTCACAAAAAAACAAATCGAACGCCTCATGCCCGAAATCGAGGAACAAAAGGTCAGCCGCCAAATCCCCGGCTACCAGATCCTCGGAAAACTCGGCGCAGGCGCCATGGCCACCGTCTACAAAGCCCGTCAAATCTCTCTCGACCGCCTCGTTGCCATTAAAGTCCTGCCCAAAAAATACACACGCAATCAGGACTTCATCAACCGCTTCTACGCCGAAGGCCGCGCCGCCGCGAAACTCAATCACCCCAACATTGTCGGCGCACTCGACGTCGGCCGCGCCGGTGACACCCACTACTTCGTCATGGAATACGTCAAAGGCAAAAGCGTATTCGAGGAAATGAACGACAACGGCATCTACTCCGAAAAAAATGCCCTCAACATCGGCATCCAGATCGCCAAAGCACTCCACCACGCACACCAAGCCGGCTTCATCCACCGCGATGTCAAACCGAAAAATATCATGATCACTACTGATAGTGTCGCAAAGCTCGCCGATATGGGCCTCGCCCGCGCGATCGAAGACCGCGACGCAGCCGAAGCCGAATCCGGCAAAGCCTTCGGCACACCCTACTACATCTCACCCGAACAAATCCGTGGCGAAGTTGACGTCGACTTCCGCGCTGACCTTTACGGGCTCGGCGCAACCATGTACCACATGGTCACTGGCTCCGTACCTTTCGACGGGCCAAACCCCTCTGCCGTCATGCACAAACACCTCAAACAAGAACTCGTCCCGCCAGACCACATCACCAAAGAACTCACCACCGGCATCTGCGAAATCATCGAAGTATGCATGGCCAAAGACCGTGACAAACGCTACGGCTCCGCCTCCGAACTCGTCGAAGACCTTGAAGCAGTTCTTTTGGGCGACGCACCCATTCACGCTAGAAATAAATTCGACATCTCCTCTTGGGCCGCACTCGACAACAGCGAAGCCACAACACGCGACGAACTCGCCAACATCGAACACCGATCCGAAAAACCCCTCGCCGAACGCCCGCTCTTCTGGATTGCACTCGCTGGCTGGATCTTCGTTTTCATCCTCATCGTCATTCTCGTCGTCATGGCACCCCGCTAACCCATCTCTTCACACAAACACAATCACGACATATTCAAATCTTGGGAATAGTCGATCGCTATCCGCCAGTTATACCGATGGTACGTGATGGTTGGCATCACAACCGGGTAAACACGACTTTCATGCAGACGTCCTTAATGCATTACCCAATGACAGCATACCGAGGCTAATATGAGTGATCGTACCGAAGAACAGCGAATGAAAAAACAAGGGCGGCTCGGATGGCTGCTCCTGCTTCTCGCCTGCATTGGTGTCATTTTCGCCGTCCAAACACGTCAATATTACCTCAAAAACAACGAAAAAATCCCCTGGGTTCTCAACTACGAACAAGGCCTCAAGCAAGCCCGCAATTCCAACATCCCCGCCATGATCGAGTTCACGTCCCCCTCTTGCCCCGCATGTGTTGCCATGAAAATCAACGTCTTTTCTGATCAGAAAACCGCCGACACGATCACACGCAACGTCATCCCTATCCGCTTGGACATCACCGAACTAGACGTCCAGCAAGCCAATCAGCTCGCTACCATGTACGAAATTTGGGCCACCCCCACCTACCTCATCCTCAACAACAAGGGCCACGTCGTCGCCCGCCAAGAAGGCGCCATGGATAAGCAGCAATTCGCCGAATGGGTCACATTATCGGCCCAAAACGCCGCCCCCAAACAACCCATCCCATAACGCCTTTCCCATTCATTCACTCTGTATCAACTATACCGTTTCATTTGCTCACATTGCGGCTAAACCTTATTGCCTTTCTTGAGCAAACATGAGATCACTGCGCTATCATCACTTAACACCACCTACGCTATTCATCGTTGAAAGGGTTCCAGCAATGTCTTCTCCACTCCGTTCTCTTGTTGAATGTGGCACTAAGCTATGGTTAGACTCCATTGATCCAGATGAAATCCAACTCAATAAAAAACGCGGCGCCACCGGCGCAACCTCCAATCCCATCATCATTTCAAAACTCATCAACACCGGCCGCTTCGACAGCGTCATGCAACAACTCTTCCAGCAAGGCTTCGACGACAACGCCGTCGCTTGGCAGATGACCGACAAACTCGTCTCCCTCGCACAAAAAGAATTCATCTCAACCTGGGAACGCACCCTCGGAAACGATGGCTACGTCTCCTTCGAACTCGACCCACTCCTCGAAGACAATCAACTCGGCCCATCCCACGAAGAACGTGTCCGAAAGTACATCGAACTCGGTAAAAAATGGTCCGCCAGCCAAAAAAATCGCATGATCAAAGTCCCCGCCACCGCCGCAGGCCTCGACGCGCTCGAAGATCTCGCCGCTGCAGGCATCACCATCAACGTCACACTTATCTTCACTGAACGCCAATACGAGATCGCTCGCGAAAACCTATGGCGAGGACGCCAACGCTTCGGCCAACTCGATAACTTCAAATCAGTCTATTCCATCTTCGTTTCACGTGTCGATGTCTACACCGAACAACACGTCACCAACCTCACACCACAAGCGCAAGGCCTTGTCGGCATTGTCAATGCAAAACGCATCTGGTCTTCAAACCAAGCATGGTGGCGCGAGAAAAAACTACCGCTCGAGCAGGAAATCATCTTCGCAAGTACCGGCACCAAGAACCCTCAAGATTCACCCGACAAATACGTCGAAGCCCTCGCCGGCAGCGACATCCAAACCAATCCGCCCGAAACGAACGACGCTGTCGAGAAGCTCGGTAAATCCTATATGCGGCGAGTCAACCAACTCCCAGCCTCCGAAATCCTCAACGACATCGATCATAAAGTCGACATGACGCTACTCGAAGAAACACTCATGCGCGAAGGCACCGAAAAATTCGCCGACCCATTCAAACAACTACTCAGCAACATCGCTGAAAAACGACGCAAACTTGCCGTCGCCTAACAATCCAAACAAACACACCGAATTGTCCAACAGGGCGTGATGAGCAAACGGTGTCACTCGAAAGAGTAAGGAGTTCAAGCCTACCCATTTGGGTAGGCTTTTTTAATTCGCTCAAACTCAATAATTATCTTGTCAATCATTGAACATTTATTATACTCGACATTACCGGGGACAATTTTTGGGCAAAATCTGTATTGATCTTCCACATCAGTACAGCAGAGTTAAGCCGTTGTTCGGCCGCGCTTCTGGAATGGGTTAGGCGGGGGATTAAGCGGGGGGGGGGGAATCCAACTGCATCCTCGTCATGATGGATCAGTTAAAGCTGGGACGGGAGGGGATGCAAAGGATTCGAGGGAGGGATTCAAAATGGGGGGAGGGATAGGGGAAAAGGGGGGGGATGGTTTTCCGGGGGCAACCCCAATGGGGTTGCCTCAACCCAAGGCAACAACATGATCATTGCATCATCTTCAACATCCACACAACCATGTTGTGAGCACACCATGAATACACGCGAAAACACCAACATTCGTAACACAACGCTGGCAGCTTGCATTGCACTCTTAATTTCTTGCCTATCAATTGGCTGCCAATCCTTCACACCGCCACTTAACGACACGCAACAGCAAACCGTTCACCCAAACCTCAATAACCCCAACAAATACGTCATGGCATACTTCCCCGAATGGGGCGGTATCTACGGCGACTACACCGTTGCCGACATCCCCGCACAAAACCTCACCCATATCTTCTACGCCTTCGCGAAACTTCACGCCGATGGCTCCGTCACCGTAGACTCCAAAGAAAAAGCCCTCGACCACATTTACCCTGTTGATAAAGGTACGCCAGGCGTTAGGGGCCACCTCAATCAACTCATCGAACTTAAAAAACAATACCCACACCTCAAAACCCTCATCTCCATCGGCGGCTGGGAACTCTCCATGCACTTCTCCTCACTCGCCACCACCGAACAAGGCCGGCAAACCCTCGCACAAAACGCCGTCGAATTTATGCGTAAATATCAATTTGATGGCATCGACATCGACTGGGAATTCCCCGTCTCAGGCAGCAAATACAAAGACAAACAACGCCCCGAAGACAAACAAAACTTCACACTGCTCATGCAAGACATCCGCGACGAAATGGATCGCTTCCAGTCACAAGACCAAAAACAATACCTGCTCACTGCTGCTGTAACTGTAGGCGTTTTCCGTCAGAAACATCTTGAGCTCGAAAAACTCGCCAACATCTTCGACTTCGTCAACGTCATGGTCTACGACATGCACGGCCGCTGGGTCAAAGACCAAACCGGCCATCTCTCAGCTCTCTACCCAAGTAGCGCCGCCGGCGGTATCAACCAAAACATCAATGGCGACAACGGCATTCAAGGTTACCTAACCCGTGGCTTCAAGCCCGAACAAGTCATGATGGGCGCACCACTCTACGCCGCAGGTTGGCGTGGCGTCTCCCACAAAGACAACGGCATCTCACAACCCGCAAAATCCCTCGCCTTCGGCGTCACCGAGCACAAAGGCTATTGGGAATGGCGATCTATCGTCAAACTTCTCCTCGAAGATCGCTCCCATGAGTTCCAACTCAAACTCGATCCCGAAGCCAAAGCCGCCTACGTCTGGGCCCCAACCGTCGATGGCGGCACCTGGATAACATGCCCCAGCCGTGAATCCTTCCAAGCCAAAATCGACTACGTCAACCAACACAACCTCGGCGGCATGTTCTTCTGGGACGTCTCAAACGACCTCAACGACCAATCCCACCCACAAGCCCTCATCAACTTCACAGCCGACCAACTCCTCCGCAACAAACAACCATAAACCTCATTTAGCAAAAACAACCTATTCGCCAACTGTCCCAGCTCGAATGTTCTGCATAATAACCAGCATCGAGCTGGTTTTTTGCGCATTCATCGCACGTCCCCCAATACCACATACACCGTATATCCGCACACATAAATGGGAATCCTCACCACTTTCCTCTCATTTTTCGTAGCCATAGATTGTTACAATTGAGCCAAGTCATAACGTCAGTTGGATCAACCTGAAACTTAATCTCACACAGGAACCTCAAATGTTCTTAGACACACTCTCTCGAAGCTGGGAATACGCAAAGTGCTCCTACCGCGTCATCTGGGATCACAAACAACTCACAATCTTCCCCATCATCTCCGGCATCGCCACCATACTCGTCTCCGCTAGCTTCCTCGGCCCACTCTTCCTCACCGGCACCGCGCAATCTTGGCTAGAACTCATGGACTCCTCAAACACAGCACAAGCCACACCCGCAACACACATCGCCATCTGGACCACCACCTTCCTCTTCTACTTCTGCAACTACTTCGTCATCGTCTTCTTCAACACCGCCCTCACCGCCTGCGCCATGCAGGTCGTTTCAGGCGAACCCCCATCCATCTCACACGGCTTCGGCATCGCCTCCAAACGCCTACCCCAAATCTTCGGCTGGGCACTCCTTTCCGCCGTCATCGGCGTCATCCTCAAAGCCATCGAAAACTCAAACGAAAAAGTCGGCGCCTTCATCAGTTCAATCCTCGGCATGGCATGGACCGCAATCACCTACTTCGTCGTCCCCACACTCGTCATCGAGGGCTCCGGCCCCATCACCAGCGTCAAACGCTCTCTCTCCATACTCAAAGACAACTGGGGCACTGCCCTCGTCGGCAACTTCTCCATGGGCTGGGTCGGCCTCCTTCTCATGATCCCCGGCATCCTAATCGGTGGCATCATCCTTTTCCTCGGCGCAGGCGCCGCATCCTCCGGCCTACTCATCGGACTCGGCATCGCCATCATCGTCCTCACCGTCCTCATCGTCTCCATCTGGAGTTCCGCAGCCGACGTCGTATTTAAAGCAATTTTGTACAATTACGCGACAGGCAAATCTGTCCCTCAAAACCTCAACCCACAGATGTTCCAAGACGCCTTCAGATCACGTAATTAACCACACCTATGCCTCTAATTCTCGCTTCTGATCCAAACCTCAACCTCTCACACATTCTCACACCACCAAACCACACATTTTTACAGCGAGAATTTTTCATAAAATCAGGATTCGGCTTGACCTAGAAGCCCTCAGGGTTGATACTTGGAGCCATATAAAGGGCCGCTCTGGTCCGAAGAATAATCCTCCATTCGAGTCGACGGAGTGTAGACGCATGAAATCACTGTTGTTCCGGTCGTTGATCGTCCTTGGCATGCTCGGACTGGTTGCATGCCAGTCAGCGCAATCCAGCAAGGCTTCCGCACCTGCTAAAAAGGCTGCTAAAGCACCTGCCGCTAAACTTCTCATCACACCTCAAGCCGCCGTTGATCTCGGCTACTCCACTGCCTGGCATCAGGCCGTCAACGCTTCAAACGCGGACCCCGTTACCGCAACTTCCGTTCTCGACGACAAAATGCTTGTCGTCATCCAAGGTGCCAGCCGTGTCATCACCGCGATCGACATCAACAACGGCAGCGTCATCTGGAAAAAACGCATCGAACGAAGCGGCAACCTTTACCCTGCATCCAAACTCGAGGAATACATCCTCGTAAACAACGAAGCTGAAGCCTTCCTGCTCAACGAGCAAACCGGCGAAATTGTTAACATCATCAAGCTTCCTCATGTGTCCTCCACCGGCGCAACCATCATCGACGACCGCGCCATCTTCGGCACAATCACCGGCCTCGTCTACTCGATGGACCTCCTACGCAACATCGAACTCTGGGGCTACAAATTCCACAGCGAAATCAAAGCGCCAATCGCTCAAGCCGACCAATCGCTCGTCATCGCTGACATCCGCGGCATCTTCGGCAAAGTCTCTGGCCTCGACGGAACCATGCTTTTCCGCGAGAAAACCTTTGGCCCCATCGTCGCCAAGCCCGCCGTCAACGACCTCTCAATCTTCATCGCAAGTGAAGACCAATTCGTCTACGCTCTCAACCGCACCGATGGCGTTGAACAATGGAAACGCCCATTCGGCACGCCTCTCAAACACGACCCAATGGCCATCGGCCTCTCCGTCTACCTCCCAGTCAATGGCGACGGGCTCTACGCTCTCGACGCTCTGACAGGCGAAATCAAGTGGAAGAAGAACTCATCCATCTACGCCATCACTGGTGACGACAACTCCGTCCTCGTAGCACAGCCAAACGTTCTTGCCGTCTTGGACGCAAAAACAGGCGACATCCTCCGTGCAGCTCCTGCTCACAGAATCCTCAAAGCCACACCACTCAAAGATGACAACCTCATCCTCATTGGCCGCAACGGCGACATCATCAAACTCAACAAACGCTAAATCACACATCCAACTACAAAATCCACACGGTCACCGGACAGCATCTAAAATGCTCACCCGCGTGACCGTTTTTCTTGCCAGATGGACACCACTCAACAGTTAGCTAGAATCGGATAACAATCGTAAATAAAAGCAATACCAGCATCACTGGCCATCAGCCAGCGCAGTAAATACAAGGATCAACCACCATGAGTGAGCTTGTCAAAATTAAAACCGCCCTCGTCTCCGTGAGCGACAAAACCGACCTCGTCGCTTTCGCGAAACGACTCATCAGCCACAACGTCCGCATCGTCTCAACCGGCGGCACCGCCAAATCCCTCATCGAAGCTGGCATCGACGTCACACCCATCTCCGAACTCACCGGCTTCCCCGAAATGATGGATGGACGCGTCAAAACACTCCACCCCAAAGTTCACGGCGGCCTCCTCGCTCTTCGCGACAAAGAAGACCACGTCAAAGCACTCAAAGACCACGAAATCACGCCCATCGATCTCGTCTGCGTCAACCTCTACCCCTTCGAATCTACCGTCGCACAAGAAGGCGTCACCGACCCCGAAGCCATTGAGCAAATCGATATCGGCGGCCCATGTATGATCCGCTCCTCAGCCAAAAACCACCGCTTCGTCACCTGCGTCACCGATCCCAAACAATACGACCGCATCTGTAACGATATGGACGACAACGCCGGCTCCACAACCTTCAACCTCCGCCGCGAACTCGCCGCCGCCGCATTCACACGCACCGCCGAGTACGACACCGCCATCAGCTCATGGATGACAAACCGCTGGAACGTCACAACCTAACCAGGCTTGCGTGCGTTCCTTAACTCATTCCCCTAATACAATTTCTCACCCCTCAAACGCCACACAACCGATAACAACCTAGGCCAATACAACCCCTGATTCCGCTTATTTGGCAGGGGTTTTTTCATGCCCAACCTCATCCCCTCCTCATCACGCAAAACGCATCAATCATTGACAGATCTTTCGAAATGCTTATCGTTGAACTGTTTGGTACTGACTTACATTGTTCACAATCTTCACGCAACGCTAACACGTTTCCCGATTGTGCGGCACACGAGATCTAGAGAAAGCCAGACGCTTGCACGCGGACAAGCGCAGCAATCTAAGTCACACTTCCACATTACATTCACGATACTTTACTGGGTTGACGACTCATGGCTCTTATGACCTTGCTGACAACAGCCGGCGGTGTTGCATTGATTCTTTTCGGCGTCCGATTTCTCCGAAAAGGACTCGACCGACTCTTCGGCCCCAAACTCGCTCGATGGATGCAATCCGTCGGAGACTCCCGCATCAAGTCCTTCTTCATGGGCCTCGGCATCTCCGTGCTCGCACCCTCCTCCATCACCATGTCCATCCTCTCCGTCCAGTCCGTACAAGCCGGACACATGACCGCTCGCCAAATGCTCGCCGTCATCCTCGGCGCAGACGTCGGACTCACCGTCATGGTGCTCCTCATCGCACTACGACTCGAACTCTACGCCCCCGTCCTCATCTTCCTCGGCGTACTCCTCTTCCAATTCACCAAAGCAAACAACTCCCGAGGCGTCGGACAACTCCTCCTCTCACTCGGCTTCATCTTCACCGGCATCGGCACCATCTCCGCCGCCGCGCAACAGTTCACCCCCTCTACCGAATTCATCGAACTCGTCCGCGTCCTCTCGCACTACCCCATCGGCATCGCCATCATGGCCGCCCTCCTCACCGTCGCCATGCAATCCTCCACCGCCGCCATCGCACTCCTCATCGGCCTCTCCAGCCTCACCGCCGCAGACGGCCAGTCCCTCTTCGGACTCGACACCTGCATCGCCGTCGTCGTCGGCGCAAACGTCGGCATCGGTGTCAGTACCACCATCGTCGGTTGGCCTCAGGTTGAATCCCGCCGGCTCGGCTTCGGCAACCTCGCCGCTAAAACCATCATCGCCACCGCCATCCTCATCGCCCTACCCTTCGTCGCCGACCTCATCGCCGACATCCCCACCACACTCGACAAACAAATCGCCGCAACACACACCGGCTTCAACGTCCTCATGGCCATCGTCTTCTTCCCATTCATCGGACTCATCGACACCTTCACACAACGCGTCATCCCCACACCCCCCATCCGCGAATCCGACGCCTTCGGCCCGCGCTACATCAACCCCAAACTCGTCGACGAAGCCGGACTCGCCACAGGCCAATCGCTCCGCGAAATCCTCCGCGTCTCCGAACTCGTCCGCCGCATGCTCGACGACCTGTGGCTCGCCTTTAAAGACCGCGACATCCGCAACGCCCGACAGATCCAGGAACAAGACGACAAAGTCGACCTCCTCGACGCAGAGATCAAACGCTACCTCGCCAAAGTCTCCAACGCCGACAACTCCGAAGCCACCGCCAACGAAATCATCCGCCAACTCGATTACCTCAACGAGCTCGAAACCATCGGCGACATCATCGACAAAAACCTCGCGGAAATCGTCATCAAACGCTGCCGCGAAAACATCTCCTTCACACCCGAAGGCTGGTCAGAACTCAAAGACTTCTACACCAAAGTTGCTGAAAACGTCCTCATCGCAGAGACCGCTTTCGCAACCTCCGACCGTGTCCTCGCCCAACGACTCCTCCGCCACAAAGAACGCCTCCGCGATATCGAACGTGAACTCCGCGATCAACACTTCGCCCGCCTCTCCACCGGCGTACAACTCACACACGAATCCTCAGCCGTCCACCTCGACATGCTCACCCACCTCAAATCCATCAACTCCTGCGTCACCCACGTCGCCTACGCCATCATCAAACACCACGAAGTATCCTAACCTCACAAATTCCCCAAACACTTATCACATAATCACGCAAGCCCATCCATCATCTGAAACCTTGTCTATTAAGTGGCATAATAAACGTGGTAAAGACGTTTTAGGATTTCCTACTATTCTCACAGCTTTCTGTCTACAAAGTACCAACATACCTGCAACTAATTGCACGTATAGCCCATATGTCATCTTCATATCACTTTTTAATTACCTGACGCCAGAATTCACAACTGTTAATCAATAACATCACTCTCGAATAACTAGGCCAATTGTGTAAATTCAATACAGCCTCTCAACAGCCTCTCAATATATACCTCGGCTCTGAACGCGACAGTATTTGTTTTCAATAAAAGTTAAAAGCTTCAGCAAAGCTAATCGTCATTATTTCACTCAGATAACCATAGATATGCTGCCGACATATCGCACCAAGCGATTGCATATAACATAAGGACTTTATGATGATCCACCCCATACTGCGCCCCCTTCTAGGCGTTCTTTCAGTCGCTGCAATACCTGTTACTACGTACGCTGCGCCTGTTGCATTTGAAGTCACCGGCACAATCTCTGGAATAACAAATACCGGCGACCAACAACATGTCTTAAGCGATGCAACGGTCGGCGACGTCGCCTCCTTCAGAGTCGTCTACGATCCCACATTCGGCGAAGTGACCATCAACCAATACTTTTATGGCGACCTCGATGGTACTAACCTAATCGCTTCTGTTTCTCTTCAGTCAGGCGACCAAAGCTATGAATTCGTTGAAGGGCGTGATAATGTTTACAATTCTATCCGCCAAATAGATGACCGGTTCAGCGGTGTCGAGGATGCACTCTTTTTCATTGCTGACTCTACAGGAGACGCTCCTGCTTACTCCAACGGTAACTTCCCACCTGACCGCGCAATCATCGCATTAACCTACGACGTAGACACCTTCGGCGCATACGACGACTTTGGTGTCCGCTTCGAACCGCTACGCACCGAATCCAGCACAAGTGATTTTTTCGTTTATGGCGAAGATGGTTCTTACACCAGAATCTCATTCAATGCAGACAGCATCAGCCTACTTGATACGCCCCTCAGCGTTATACCACCAAACATCGTTGATCCACCAACAGCCGTACCAACACCTGCCGCAATAGGTGGCTTCGTATTACTCTTACCACTTCTGCTTAAACGTCAGCATAATAACTAAAGCTACAAACAGCATTCATCCTAGATTTCTTCGGAATCCCATCGCCCTGCTTTGGGATTCCATTTTTAATGATGCCGCTCACCTCACCCCTCAATAGCTCACTTTCCCAACTCCGCCACTAAATGAGCGAATCAATCTCAACTATTTAGACACCCACATAGCCGAATCAACCCTGCAAGGTGACCACTCGTCAAACTTGCATTGATTGTGATCACACTTATTTTGCCAGCTACAAAATAACTCACTCTCACCTCAGAAATCTTCGCTCTCCGATTTATTAATCTCATCCTCCACCCATTTCTGCCTGTCCCAAACCGCCATAAACATCCCGATCCGTACCTGCGCCCATAGCTTCATGTACATAATCTCCATGAAACCCATCACCGCAAAAAATAGGCCCCAGATCATCTGTCTCGCATCACCATCCGATGCCACAAACATCATCGCCAAGCCCACCACAACAAACGGCACCGAGGCCACAATCCCCACCCAATAATAAAGCTCCGTGCGTTTCAAACCCTGCATCACATCAATCGATTTTTTCTTCTGGATCGCATCCGCCCAATTAAATCTCGACATCGTTCTATTCCTTTATTTCTTGCACTGCACGCTTATGATCCTTCAACAACAACTTCGCCATCTTCAAATCTAATTTTCCCTCCGACACATACCCCTGCAACTTCTCATGAAAAGCATCACGTGGCTTCGGGTCATCCAAAACCCTGACCTTCTCAATCAACCGATTCAAACGAATCCTAAGCGTCGGATAGGTCACCCCATACGCTTTCGCCATCTCCTTTAGCGAACCCGATGCCAAAACCAACTTCTTCACAAACTGTAAATCTTCATCACCTAACCCCCTCACCCATGCCGGTATGTCTTCAATTTTGACCTTCATTTCGCATCGCCTCATACTTTATTTTTATTAAAGTACACTTTAATTTAATTAAAGCAACCCAATTCCGAAAAGTAAACCATATTCCCAAAGCGACAAGCATCCAACCACCAAAAATATCACCTCATGCCAAAACGAAACTCGTAAGCTAAACCACTGCGATGACTCAAATACCTGCTGGCGCGCACAATCCACCGCACTTCTGATTTTGTTGTGCAAAATAAATTTAAAAACTTCACGATTTCTGGCAAAAAACGCGCCAAAGTGAACCAATCCTTGGCAAAATCAACGATTTCCAACTCATTTCAGCCCATTTCCGAAATCCGTAATTTCGGCTTATCCACAATCGTCATCCCCTGCTCCGTCCAATACTTACAGCAAAAGGTATAGGCAAATCGCGCCAAACGCGCGCACAAACACAAAAAGCAAAAGCCCACATTCTAATCATTGATTAGAAGGAGATATACCATGAATCATGCATCCAAATTCAAACTTTACTGAGGTTATTTCAGAATAGCCGCGATCTGCTCGTTTAAGTCTTTGGCACCTGCAGCAATCGCCGATTTCCAGTCATCCTGTTGCGATCCATCGCCGTTCATGTAAGCATAAATTACAGACCTGGAAGCGGTTATGATCGCACCTGTGCCGTTCTCATTAAAACATGCACGCACATCATCCGCCGTCCCGCCCTGCGCTCCAAAGCCCGGCACAAGGAAAATCTGCTCCGACATACGCTCTCGCAAATCCTTAGCATCACTGGACTTAGTAGCCCCGACAACCGCCCCTAAAAGTGAATAACCACAGTCCCCAATGTATGCTTTGTCACCTCGCCCGAACCTAAATACTTCATCTGCAACCATTTGCGCAACTGTTCGCCCATCTGCCAATTCATGTGATTGGATCCCATCACTGCCGGGATTCGACGTTCTGACCAGAGCAAATATCCCTTTACCCTCTGCTGCTGCAAGCTTTACGAACGGTTCGACTCCATCCATACCGAGGTACGGATTGACCGTCAACGCGTCCGCACCGTCCGGCGAACCCAATAATCCATTCGCATAATGATCGGATGAGATGCCGATATCACCACGCTTGCCGTCCGCAAGTACCATGATACCAAGACCTTGCGCGGCTTGGACAATGTTGTGATACGCCACAAAACCGGCCGCGTGATAACGTTCAAAGCAGGCAAGTTGTGGCTTCACGATGGGTGTATACGGCGCGACCGCTTCAAGAAGCGCAACTGTATATTTTTCAAACACTTCCGCTGCATGCTGATCGTCGTCCGGCACGTCCGCACCGCCGGTCAGCTTTTTTGGCATCTTTGAGAAAACAGGGTCAATCCCGACACAAACCGGCGCACCCTTCGCCGCCGCCGCTTCGTAAAATTTGTCTGCAAAATGAGTTACCATCACGCATTCTCCGAAAGTTGCCCCATCCCAAACTGAAAAACCAGTCACATTCCTGCAAAAAGAATAGCGACCAACCCCACCCTATGCGAGTTGGGCAAGCGATATATGTTCGCTCTGTGGATGAAATTTAACTGATGATTAGAGGGCATCTTGGATTACCTTAGCCGTGATATAGATTTGCTCTTTGCAGAGAGAATAGCTCATGCTTGCTATGATCGCGTGTCTAGAATATTTGCGAAAAATGCTCTATGAAAAATTAGCTGTTCACTTTTTGGGCTTAGCAAAATTGACCATGAATTAATTCTATCTCAGGGTATTAATATGCCATCATATACAACCTCGTTTACCCATTGAGGTTTCTTGTTCCTACCCGGAACTTGCGCATATCTTTTGTTATAAGAAATTGTCTCACTCAGCTTCAAAGCAATCCCGCTAGACCTGTCATTTTTACCATACTATCAAATACATATTTTAGACTGTAGTCTATGCTCATACAGGTATATCAAATTGCAATCCACCAACACACTCCGAACTTATCAATAACAGTCGCGCAGCATTTGCTCCATGGCACTTTCTGAATGGGATTAATAACGACACCACCATTACTTAAAACGTTAAAGGCGTTATAAACAGATTCTTCGCTTCCCATTTCAAAAACATTAAACGTCATTGTTTCCCATTTCATTTTATGAACTATGTTAATATCACAAGGATTCGCTGCTTCACTTAATGCTAAAAATCCTTCGCCGTCTATAGACAATTCACAGTGCGCATAAGCAGTCTTGTCATCATTTTTCACTTCAAATGTAATTTCTGCACCAAAAGCTTCGCAATATATTGCTGCCGCTTCAAAACTGTTTTTCACATAAACTTGAGCATAGTTTTTCATGGTTTTCCTACAGACCTGCACGTTGTGGGCGATGCTAACAGTTAGAGCGTGTTATGAATAGTAAAAGCTAATGGAATACTGTTTTGATTGCAAGGAAGCCCTGTCCATCAGATTTTCGGATGAAGAATTGAAGTTTGTCGCCCAGTACTTCACGTACATAAGCAAAGATACTGCGCAGTGTAAACACGATCTACCAAAGGTCTATGATACGATTAGATGGACTGTTCTCTGGTTGATCATAGCGTATGATGCCCATTATGGCGGGCTGATCGTTAGTGAAATCAACAGCTACGATGAAGGTATTTCCTTTTGTCATGATGCGGATAATCTTGGCTGCCCAGTAGTTGGTTAGTTCATTGCAGCCGAGGGTTAGAAAGAGGAGGAATGTGAGAAATACTATGTATAAAGTATTTCCCATGGCGTGTGGTTCTGGAAAATGAAGTGAATCTATCGGGGTATACAGGATGCCGTTTGGTTTGGGGGTAAAGATCTGTGGTTGCAGGTGGGCTTTTTTTAGTTGAGTGAGGAGTATGAGGGAGAGCACGGCGATAAGGTTGCATATCAAATGGGAGTGGTGTTTAGGCGTCGGTGCGGCCGAGTTTGGGGTGGAGGATGTAGAGGAAGACGGGGCCGCCGAGGAGGGCGGTGAAGATACCGATGGGGAGGAGGCCCATGTTGTAGCCGAAGGAGATTTCGACCTGTATTTTCAGGTATGCACTGAAGGTGTCGGCGGCAACGATGAGGGCTGCGCCGGTGATGGCGGAGCCGATGAGGAGGGTGAGGTGTTTGGGGCCGAGAAGCATGCGGACGATGTGTGGGCAGATGAGACCGACAAAGGCGATGGGACCGGCAAGGGTGACGGCGCATGCGGCGAGGACGGAGGAGACAAAGAAGAGGATGATGCGGAGTATGCGGAGGTTGACGCCGAGGGATTGGGCTTCGATGTCGGAGAGTGTGGCGATGTCCATGTGACGGGCGTAGAGGAGGAGGAGAAGGAAGCCGAGGATGGTGACGGTGGCGGCAGTGAGCAGGAGTGGGGTGGTGACAGCTGAGTTGATGTTGCCCATCATCCATTGGGCGATATCGGCGCGAAGGCCTGCGGGGCCGTTGATGTAGTTGGCGAGCATGATGAGTGCGCCGTTAATGGTCGAGAGGACGACGCCTGTGAGGAGGAGGCCGAGCGGGTCGATGATGCCGCGGCGGCGTGAGGCGAGGTAGACGATGAGCATCGAGGCGGAGGCGCCGGCGAGAGCACCGAGTGAGTTGACGAGAGCGCCGGAGAGTTCCTGGAGTAAGGGTGTGGTTGCGATGAGTGTTGTGTAGTTAACGAGGAAGAGTGTGAGGAAGAGGCCGAGACCTGCGCCGGTGGATAGGCCGAGGATGTAGGGCTCGGCAAGCGGGTTGCGAAGGAGGGCCTGGAGGGCGACACCTGAGACGGCGAGCGCGGCGCCGATAATGAGGCCGATGTAGAGGCGGGTGAGGCGGGTTTGCATGATGTAGTCAGCGAGTTGCTGGGCTTGAGGGGTCGAGGTATCGGGAGGAAAACCGATGGATGAGGAGCCGACGTAGAGGCGGAGGAAAGCGGTCAGTGCGAGCATGAGCGTGAGCAGGCTGAGGACGATCCATGTGCGCGTCGCGGGTGTGGCTGCGATGGCGGGAGCATCTTGCAGCGGCTGATTAGATTGAGGTTGTGTGGTTTGGGTAGTCATGAATAGTGCTAGTTGTTAGTGCTAGACGCAAGCGAGGCAATTGGGAGTGCTTGCAGGGTTCAATGGTCAGTTTTGGTTTGCGGGTTCGGATTCTGGGAGTGGTTGCGTGAGAGGGGTTTGGGCGATGGGTGCGAGTTGATCTTTGAGATTGGGGTGGATTGATTGCGCGAAACTGGCGGCAGTTTGATGCATGGTGAGGCCGGGGATGAGGATGGTTGGTGAGTTGAGGATGAAGATTTGTTTGTTTTTTGCGGCGGGAATGGGGAGTGAGGTGAGTGAGGCGAGGCGGGGATCGTTTTCGACTTGCGGGTTGACGTCGGGGAGGAGAGCGAGGATAGCATCGGGGGCGAGTGCGATGAGCGATTCGCGATCGAAGGTAGGTGCGGAGATGGCGGCGTTGGCGGCGGCGTTTGTACCACCGGCGATGCCGAGCAATTGATCGTTGACAGAACCGGAGCCGGAGGCCATGACGGGTTCGGCGAGTGCGAAGATCATGAGGGTATTTGGCTTGTCGAGGTTTTTGGTGAGCTGCATGATTTTATTGAGGCGTGTGTAGAGTTCGGATTTGAGTTCGGAAGCAAGTTGCGTTTTATTGAGTGCTTGGCCGAGGCCGGGAGCATCTGGGCCGGTAAACGAGTTTTGCGGTGTATCGATATTGGTGAGTGCGGTTCCATCAGAGTCGAGAAGCTGAAGCGCATCGTCAATGGTTTCAGGGTAACTGTATGCGAAGAGTTTGAAGAGACCTTGATCGGCAAGTTTAGTGAGGTCGGCGGGAGGGCCGTCTTTGCCGGTAAGCATGAAGATATGGGTGGGTTTGAGTGAAAGAAGTTTTTCGGTGTCGATCTGATAGAACGTGCCGAGTACGGGTGTGTCGGGTGAGGCGATCATATCATACTGGCCGACACCCACGACTTGATCGGTGAAGCCGAGGTTAAAGGCGATCTCGGTGAGGGTGGGTGCGAGGGTCACTATTCGATAATTAGACGCGGGGTTCGTGTCTGGTGCGGGAGCAGCGTTGGTGCTTTGTGGTGCGTTGCGATTTGCGGGTTGTGCTGGTGCTGATTGTTCGCCACATGCAGAGAGAAGAAAGGTGAGCGTGAGGGTCAAGAGGAGCGGCAGAAACTTCTGGGGGGTGTTTGTCATAGTGGGGGTATTGTAGCAAATATGGGGGCGTGCTCGTGCTAGTGATTCGTGCTCGAAACTTCTGATTGCTAAGTAGAGGCTATGAGCCGATTTGGGTTACGTGGGTGATTTGTGGGCTGAATTGGGAGTTATAGAGTTCACGAAGCGTAACCCGAGAACTGCGCGTTGAAATTGTTTTTATGGGTTGCTGGCCAGACTATTCTGTCTCGCTGGAAGGGTCTGGTGTTTTGTCTTTGATGAGCTTGTCGGCCAAGGTGGGATCGTCCATGGAGTTCTCGAGGGGGTCATCGCCGGGGGTGAGGTGGACGTGTTCGAGTTCGGTGCCGTCGGAATGCTTGCGGAGCAGGAGGTAGATGAAGGTTTGTGCGGTGTAATAGTAAGAGAAGGCGAAAGCGGGAAGGAGGGCGATGAGGAGCTTGACCCAGACGGTGACGACGTTGGCGATGGTGGTCTGGCCGAGCGAGGATTGTGAGGTGTAGAAGGGGAGCTCACCGAGCTTGGGGTCAGGGAGAAGTTCGTGGAATGAGGGAACGAAGAAGCCGGTGAAGGTGATGGTGACCCAGAGCGCGAGGAAGATGACGAGCGCGAGGAAGAGGTAGGTGATGGCGCCGTAGAAGAGTGCGAAAGCGTTATAGGCAACGAAACGCCAAGGTTGGCGCATGACGTAATTGTAAGTTCTGGAGATGGTGTCGAAGGCATCGGTATTGTCGGTGGCTACCGAGGGGAACATGAGGTTGGCGGCGCCGGCGAAGCCGATGAGGAGGAGTGAGATAATGATGCCGAGGAAGATGAGCAGGCCGAAGGTGAGTGCGGCGATGAAGTTGAGTACGGGTAGGTTGAAGAGGAGGCCGACGAGCGCGAGAATGACTGAGAAAAGTGTGATGAGGATGAGGGGGAGGAGTACGGAGCCCAGGAAGGAGAAGAAGTTGTGGTAGACGTACTGGAGGCCGGTGATGAATGAGGGCCTAAGATTGCGTGTGGCCTGTAGTGCGGCCAGGCGTGAGATGGATCCGCCGAAGAAGAGGTTGAGGATGAAGATCCAGAAGGTGAAGATGGCAAAGTATGCGGTATGGTTGATGGCGAGGGACATGGGAATGCCGACGACCATTTGGAAGAGAGCGCCGATGACGCCGGAAGATTGCGTGGGGACGTCGGCCATGAAGTTGTGGTAGCCGAAGTCGAGCGAGACAGCGGAGAGGATGAGGTCACGGAAAGCGAAGAGTTCGGCTTGGATGGTGTTTTGGAAGATGGATTGGGTGAAGATCTCGTCGAGGCCGAGACCTGAGAGGTAGGTAATGATGACCATGAGCATGGCGAGGAGCATTTTTGCGGGGTGTATGGCGGTGCGAAAGGCGCGAGTGATGTTGATGAATGAGAAGAGGGCGTTCCAGTCGAGGCCTTCAACGCGGACGCGGTAGGATCTGTCCTGCAGCATGTGTTACTCCGTGTGGTTGTGTCACCCGTGTGTGGGAAAGTGTGAAGAAGATTCATCCGTGATCCGATGCTGGTGCACAGCGGTCAGGGACATGATAAGTGAGGTGAGGTGGTGTGCCAATAGCGGGGAAGTGGCAGTGTGAGGTTAGGAAGGATCGGCGCGCAGTAATATAGGGCGCAAGGGAAGCCTTGGTGGGTCATGGGGATTGATTAAAACGGGATCATCAGGCTCAGGCGGTCGTTTGATCGCAAGCGAATTCTTCGAACGTGTCGTTTTCGATGGCTGAGATCTTTTCAACACGGCGGGCGTGACGGCCGGCTTCAAATTCGGTTTCGAGCCAAATCTTGATAACACGATCGATGACGCTGACGCCGAGGAGGTCGGCGGCGAGACAGAGAACGTTGGCATCGTTGTGACGACGTGACATTTCTGCGCCGATTTCGTCGTGGACGAGGGCGGCACGGACGCCTTTGACTTTGTTGGCGGCAATGGACATGCCGATGCCTGAACCGCAGATAAGGATGCCGCGATCAGCTTCGCCGGTGGAGACGGCTTTTGAGACTGGGTAGGCCATATCGGGGTAATCACAGATTTTGCCTTCACAGGCTCCGACTTCGAGAACTTTGCAGCCACGTGCCTGAAGCTCGAGGACGAGCTTTGAAAGGACATCGGCGCCGCGGTGGTCACTACCTACTGCAATAATCATTGCGTTGTCTCCGAACAGAAAATGCGTCTAACGCGGGGGAGAAGAAAGGGAGCGTGTGCTCCATCAGGTTAAACGGATTGGGTGTTCAATCCAATGGGTATTTACGGTTTTCCTTGCGATTTTTTGGTGTCGCAATTGGGTGGAAGCGGGTGAGGATCAGAGCATTTCACTCAGACGGTTTTTGAGGCCTGCAAGGATCATGTCTGCGGTTTTGAGATAAGCGGTAAGGCCCATGCCAATGGGGTCGCTGACGTTTTGATCAGGGATGAGGCGGTGCGTTTTATGGGCAGCTTGGGGGGCGATTGAGAGGACTGCCTGACGATGAGAATCGGTCATGCAATAGATCAGATCGGCTTTGTCGATGAGATCTGGGGTGAGGGCTGAGGAGGTGTGGGCGGCGATGTCGATGTTGTGGGTTTGGAGTGCCTGAACGGATTCGGGGGATACGGGTGCGCCATCGTAGGCGAAAGAGCCTGCGGAGCGGATGTCGTAGCCGCGAGCGGGAAGGTCATCTGAGGTGATGCCGAGGTGTTGAGCGATGAGGTGCTTGGCGAAACCTTCGGCCATGGGAGAGCGGCAGGTATTGCCGGTGCAGACCATGAGGATGGTTTTTGTGTCAGCCAAGGGTTGTATCCTTTGGTTTAAATTGCAGTTACAGCGACAAGGCATGAAATTTTGCGTTGTGGAATTGTGTGAGATTGTGTCATGAGTGGGTCGCTGAGGGGTGGGTATTGTGATGGGTTCGTGAGGATAATGCAAGGCGAAGGAGGTGTGGAGTGGTTAGTCAACGTCGGGTTCGACCTGATTGGCGACAGCTCGGAGGTATGGATCAAGGTATTGCTCGGAAAAGAGGTCGAGGCCTTTGGTGGTGAGTTCGTGGTTGGTGCCCCAGATACAGGCGTGAAGATCGGTGAATTCGGGGTCGATTTGGATGAGGACGCGAGGTTCGCCGGTGGTTTCGTCTTCGGCGGATTCGGGTATGAATTTGGCGAAATATGCGGAGAGCGCGTTGACGCCGGGGCCGCCGATGCAGATGACGGGGCGCTGCTGGAGGTCCTGGTTGTTGAGGAACCAGATGTCAGAGCAGACGATTGGGTCGATGTTGACGTTAAGAAACTGCTCGTGCTCGGTGAGCCATTCTTCGATTTTGGTTTGAAGCTTGTACGCGAGGGGGCGGTCAGCAGTTTCAGCGCGGAGATGAGAACCCGTAACGATGAGGAGCTTGTAGGGCTTTCCGCTTGTGGGGGTTGGGTCTGGATGTTGTTCTGAATCGGACAAGTGATACTCCGTTGGCTTTGGCAATGGGCGCTAATACAGCACATCCATTGTAATGAGTTGAGACAGATGGGGCGCTAGAGATTCGCATAAGTGCGAATAGCGATAGCTGTAATTCTCAGAAACGGTTGGGTTACTGGTTGCCCATGAGCACGGCAAGGACACCTTTTTGTGCGTGCAGACGGTTATGCGCTTCTGGGAAGACGCGAGAGCGCGGGCCATCCATGACGGAGTCGGTAATTTCGATGCCGCGATAGGCGGGAAGACAGTGGAGGACGATGGCGTGATCGGGGGCTTGCGCAAGTAGCTCGTCGTTGATCTGGAAACCATCAAATTCTTTGAGACGCTGAGCTTTTTCTTCTTCCTGTCCCATGGAAACCCATGTGTCGGTATAGATGGCGTCGGTATCTTTAACGACGTCGGCGGGAGAGGTTGAGGCTTTAAATTTGAAGGCGGGGTTGTGGGCCAGGATCGCGTCAACTTCGGTTTGCGGGAGTTCGTAGCCGACTGGGGTAGCGATGGAGAAATTGATGCCGAGTTTTGAGCAGATTGAAGCGAGAGAGAGGGCAACGTTGTTACCATCGCCGATGTAGGTGAGTGTGCGTCCGGCGAGGTCGCGGCCGAACTCGTCGATGAGGGTCATGATGTCGGCTAGTGCCTGGCATGGATGGGAGTAGTCGCTGAGCATGTTGATGATGGGCATTGAGGTGTTGTCGGCCATCTCGGTGAGTTTGGTGTGTTCGAAAACACGCGCGGCGACACCATCGACCATGCCGGCGAGGACACGGGTAACGTCAGCGACGGACTCGCGTTTGCCGAGGCCTACCTCACTGTTAGATAGAACGATCGCGTTGCCGCCAAGCTCGTACATGGCTTGCTCGAAACTAACGCGTGTGCGGAGCGAGGGTTTTTCGAAGAGCATCGCGAGTGTTTGGCCTTTGAGGATGGGATCATTACCACGGCCAGAAGCGCGTTGATCGCGTAGGGCGATGGCCACATCAAGGATGTGGTTGATCTGTTCTGGGGTGAAGTCTGCGATGGTGATGCAATGTTTCATGATGAGTACCTCACTGAAAGTAACACTCAATTGTCAAACGCGCGGCGGCGGTCGTTTATTCGAGATTTATCAATCGATTTAACGTGGCGTGTGTTTTTTTGTGGCGGCCTAACTAATGATTAGAGTACGATTTCGGTTCCGATGCCGGTGTCGGTATAGACTTCGAGGAGGGCTGCGTGCTGGATGCGGCCGTCGACGATGTGTGCTTTTTTAACACCGCCAACGAGTGCGATGAAAGAAGATTCGACTTTGGGGAGCATCCCTGCGGTGATGATACCGGTGTCGATAAGGTTTTCGATTTGTGGTTTTGTGAGGTGGCGAGCGAGGTCATCGGCGTCAGCGGACGTTCGGATGCCGTGGGTATCGGAGATGAGTACGAGTTTTTCGGCTTTGGTTGCAGCGGCTACGTGGCCGGCGATGGAATCGGCGTTGACGTTGAGTTTGCCGCCGGCTTTATCACGGGCGATCGGGGCGATTACAGGAATGACGCCAGAGAGGGTGAGCGCGTTGAGAAGTTCGCCGTTGACCCATTCGACTTCGCCAACGAAGCCGATGTCGATTTTGCGGTCACCTTCACCATCAAGGAAAAGGCGTTTTGCGATGATGGCGCAGGATGAGAGTGAGTGGAGGCCCATGGGCTGGAGTCCACGATCCGAGATCATGGTTTGAATCTCGGTATTGATATCTTGAGTGAGGACGTGTTCGGCGATGGCGAGGGTGCGTTCGTCGGTGTAACGCCGACCTTGGACGAAGTGCGCTTCGAGCCCGGCTTTCTGCATGGCTGCGGTGATACCTTTGCCGCCGCCGTGGACGATGATGGGGCGCATGCCGACGGAGGCCATGAAGCAGATGTCGTTGATGACGGCGCGGAGATCGTCAGGCTGATCCATGATGGAGCCACCGACTTTGACGACAACGGTTTTGCCGGCAAATTGCTGAATGTAGCGCTGTGCTTCGACGAGTGCAGCGGCTTTTGTGATTGCTTCCTGATTGATGAAGTCGGCCATGGTACTGCTCCGCGGTAACGTCTGGTTTGTGGGGGCGTGGGGGAAACGGGTCATTATAACTGTAGAAGCGTAGGTCAACAAAGTGGCGAGCGGTAAAGCAGGGATATGGGAGCTGGATTGCAGCCAAATGGTTTGACGGGGAATAAAAAACCCCGCAGTGTGCGGGGCGATTTGTTCAATTTTGTCGACGTAAGATGAGGGGATGATTATTACTGAGGCAAAGCACAGTCTTTTTCTTTAACAAGTGTGAGGCAGTTGCCCTTATCGTTGTATGAGACGGAGGTCATGTAGGCTTGGATGAGCATGACACCTCGGCCTGAGGGGCATGTAAGGTTTTCGTCGAGGGTTGGGTCGGGGATATGGTGAGGGTCGAAGCCGTCACCTTCATCGCAGATGGTGATGGTGATTTTACAGGGCGTGATGACATAGTTAACAGAGACGGATTTGGATTCGTCGAGTTTGTTGCCATGACGTATTGCATTGGTGACAGCTTCGTCGAGCGAAAGCTGTACTGCAAAGATCACTTCTTTTGAGTATCCCTGTTCACGCGCGGCACCGACAATCGCAGATTGAACTTTGGCGACTTCGGAGAGGCGTGACGGGATGGTTATGGTATTTTGAGAAACATCACCCATGCGGTAACCATCAGTAGATTGAACTGGCAAGATTACAAAAACACTACCGTTGTCAGTAGAAGTTACTGAAAGCTGGCGAGCGCTGCATCGGCTTCTTCGTGTATTTGGAAGAGCTTGTTGAGTTTGGTGATGACAAAGACCTCATAGATCTGAGGGTCGATGTTTGAGAGGCGCAGCTGGCCGCCTTTCTGCCTCACTTTATTATTAATCGTAATAAGTGTGCCTAGGGCTGCAGAAGAGAGATGCTCAACGTTAGCAAAATTGAGCAGGATCTTGGGATTAGTGGACCCATCGATCAGCGAGGAGATCTCGTCTCCGATCTGCTGAATGTATGCTTCTTCAAGGATATTACGGTCGAGGAATGAAACCTTGACGATTTCGTCTTCTTCCCTGACTACCAAACGGGATTCCTTCGCGGTCATCTACCCTATCTCCAATGCCATGCATAATGATGCTTAATAAACGTAACTTATGAAATTACCGTTCGTTAATACAAATGTCAAGATGGGCAATCCGGGCAAAAACGGATGCCATCGCATCGTATCATAACACGTTCCCGGCCCTATGGTTCTGTTCGGTTATTCGGGCTTTGGACTGCGAGGTGAAGATATAAAAATGGGGAGAATAAGTTAAGAAGGACGTGGTGAAGGCGTCACAATCGGATTAATCACGACAAATGGGTCTGCTGAGGAGGCTGGAAAGGGCGTAGCGTGGGTTATCGCAGGTTGAGCGGCAAGAGAGCTGAGATTATTGGTTGCGTTGCTGCTGTTGGTAGGCCCAGAGAGCGGCATATTTGAGTTGAACCGAGGAAGCTGCCTTTTGGGCAATGATGAAGCCGAAGGTGCCGTCGAGGAAACCTCGCTTGAGGATAAAGAACTTGATGAAAGCTAATGAGGGGCGGAAGAGGAAATCAGTGAATTTCGCCCTTTTGCCGCGTTCATACATCTGTTTTGCGACTTTCATGAGTCGAGCATCCATACGGCTGCCTGAGAAGTAGTCCGCAAAATCGGCAGCAGAAGCTTTTTTGTGCTCAAGATGGCCCGTCAGGTTTTTAACTCTTGAGGGATGGGAGGGAAGACGGGCATCATGCAGGGTCTCATCGGGCCAAACAGCCCGATCGCGATGGATCAGGCGAGACTGCATGTCAGGATCCCAAGCCCGGACATATCGGCCCATGACGTAATTACGGCGAGGCATATTGAGGACGTCGAGTTTTTCGAGTTGCTCATCGGTGAGTGATTGGATTTGCTGAGCTAACTTCGGGGAGATTTCTTCATCCGAGTCGAGGATCAAAACCCAGTCATTGGAGCAGAGTGAAGCAGAACATTTTTTCTGTTCAGTGAAGCCAAGCCAGGGCTGGTGGACAAATTTGGAAGCGTATTGCTTTGCGATTTCAGGCGTGGCATCGGTGGAGCCAGAGTCGACGATGATGATCTCATCGGCAAATGAGGCGGATTCGCAAGCCTGACGGATGGTGTCGGCGGCGTTCATAGAGCAGATAGCGACGGAAAACTTGGGCATAGCCATAGTTTACGGTGAAAAGGTAGAAGTATCACGTTTTTAGGTCTATGCGGTTGAGCGTGGACGGTTGATATCAGTGCGGGATGAGCAGTAGGTATAAAGCTGCGCAAAGTGTGCCTAGCTGATTTGTGGGTAGGATGTTACACTATTGTCTGATAATTCTTGCATGGAGGCGCTGCGATGAACAGCTCTTACAAGATCGCGCTGTTGTTTGCCTGTATTTTGTTTGTTTTTTGCGTGGTTTACTACATCAATATCAATGCCGACAAAACGACGGTTGCTGAGACTGGTGAACCGGGTGCCACGATTGAACAGACAGAAAACGCAAACACTTCGACGATTAAACCGACGAGTAACACAACTGCTTCGACTAATCGTTCGCGTAGAACACTGAGTGGTAATTCACTGAGCAGCTCATCTACGAGCAGTGCGAGGCGATCATTACCGCAAGGTACATCAACGAGCGCTTCGGGAAACCGATCGACTTCGAATAGTGTGCGTGATTTGCTGAACCGTAGTCGCAGAAATGCGAATACAACGAGCGAACCAAGTACCGGTTCGTCAGTAGGCAGCACGGTAACACCGACTAGCAGAGCATCTACTCGGGCACCAATTACGACAGGTAACACAGCAAATGCTTCTCGAAACGCTACCACGGCAAGCGGGTCAACAACGCCTAATACAACCGGATCAAGAAGCTTAACACTAGGCGGCAATCAAGCCCGTCCAACCTCGCCATCAGCGACAGGGCCGAGAGCAATCGCAACGCCGGCAACGGCAGGCCGCTCCATTCCAACAAGGGTGAATCGCCCAGCCCCATCTTCTCGCTCTGTAGGTACGCGAACAACTGCTACAGCGACAACATCACCTGCGCGGGCAACAAACACGGCATCACGCGTTATACCTCGTACTTCTACGCCTGCTTCTGCAAAACAATACACGGTGCAGTCGGGTGATAGCATGTATAAGATTAGCGTGAAGGTTTTTGGAACACCTAAGTACTTCAAAGAAATTGCGAAGGCGAATCCAACAGTAGATCCTAAGCGGATCAAGCCGGGCATGAAGCTGAATTTACCTGACATTAATAAGCTTAAAGCAGCTGAGGCAACGCGTGCAAAATCGAACGTGACATCACGCAGCCGTAGCTCCTCAAGCAATGCGACAACAGGCAGCAAGGTGAAGGTTCATACAATCAAAGCGGGTGAAACGCTTTCAAGTATCTCGAATAAGTATTTCGGAACGCCTAACCGTTGGCGTGAAATCTTCAATGCAAACAAAAAAGCGTTGAATGACGATCCAGACGCAATCCAACCGGGTATGAAGCTAGTCGTACCAAATAAGTAGGTCAGACTATTTACTGAATAGACAAAGAGACTGCTACATAGCAGTCTCTTTTTTGTTGGAATTTGCATGTCCATCATTTATGTACGCGATGAATACTGTTTTCGTCAAGTCAAGTAAAATAATGTTTAATTTCTTGCAAAAAAGAAACTTTGATGTTCATGACATGTGAAAAAGAGAATGGTGTTGGTTGAGGTTGATTGGGTGGGTATAATAGTTTGCAGAAAGTGAACGTTTGCCCGAAGGGATCAAGAGCGTCTGTCGCGTATTTGCTCGAACCTTTGAGAACCCCAAGGGAGCTGGAACTGGGCACAATGGCCAAGCCACCTACGAGTGGAAGACCGGGATGATCTGGCAATGCACCCACCTTAAATTGGGGTTCGAGCAAATCCTTCTAGAGCTCCCCTTCGAGACAAACGGTTAACTTTGAATCGGCCCGCAGATGTGGGCCGTGTTTTTTTAGGTAGAATGGTCGGGATGGGTGATATGGAATAATACGGTCAGAACGCCGGTTGAGGTGATTCAAGAATGCAAGGCGGGGAAAGCGCACGCGGCTCGTGCTAGGATATAAGCAAAAATGAGCGATTTAGAGAAACCACAACGTGACAAGAAGCAGTTCCTAGAAGATCTAGTGCGTGATTTGGTTGCAAGCTATCAGAGCGAATCAAGCATGCAGCATCTGGATTCTATTTTTCTACCTAATCGCCAGAAAACGATTGAGATTATTGAGCGATTGAGAAAGCTGGTGTTTCCAGGTTTTTTTG
The DNA here is from genome assembly GCF_007747445.1 of Poriferisphaera corsica. Lineage (NCBI taxonomy): Bacteria > Pseudomonadati > Planctomycetota > Phycisphaerae > Phycisphaerales > Phycisphaeraceae > Poriferisphaera > Poriferisphaera corsica. The sequence goes on along the minus strand of NZ_CP036425.1, from coordinate 1,602,108 downwards.
ATGAACAGCGTATTACAAGCGAGAACGTAAGCTATCACGTGGGGGAGCTTTTGGTGCAGACTCATGACTTGCTATACGAGCAGGTGCATCAGGCGATGTGCTATGGGCAAAATGAGCGAGGCGAAACAGACAATGAGTGCGACCAATGCTGCGATGTGGCTATGGAAGCCACGGAAGCATTTATGCGAAAACTTCCTGAGCTTCGTGAAATTCTTGCTGATGACGTCCGGGCAACATTTGATGGTGACCCGGCATCAGCATCGACAGATGAGAATATCTTCTGCTACCCCGGTATTGATGCGATTTTCACCTATCGCATGGCTCATGAACTATACAAACTTAATGTCCCTCTGCTACCTCGGATCATGACGGAGTATGCGCATAACGAAACGGGAATTGACATCCATCCCGGCGCCACAATTGGCCGACGATTCTGCATTGACCATGGCACTGGAATTGTGATTGGCGAGACTTGCGATATTGGTAATAACGTCAAGATTTATCAAGGCGTAACTTTGGGCGCGTTATCTACAAAGGGAGGACAGGATTGGAAAGGCATGAAACGGCATCCAAAAATTGAAGATAACGTCACAATTTATGGTGGTGCCATTATTTTGGGTGGATCAACGACGATTGGTGAAAGCACAACGATTGGCGGCGCAGTGTTCATTACACAGTCAATCCCAAGCAATACAACGGTCTCGATGGATAATTTGGATCTAAAAATAAAACCGAAACGTGAGCGAAAGAATAAATAGCAGGCTAAAATTCAGGGTGCATTCGGGTTATAGGGGCGTGAGGATATGCCAGAGCGAGCAATCGATTTCAGTAAGCCAATTCCATTATTTCCACTGGGCAGTTGTGTGCTGCTTCCACATACAACCGTGCCATTAACTATTTTTGAACCCCGATACCGCGTGATGGTTGAGGATGCACTTGGTAGCGATCGTATCATTTCGATGGGAATCTATTCGAGCGATAGCCAACCGGACGATCATTCAATTCGTGAATGTGTTTGCGTGGGTTATATTGCCAAATACGAGATGCTCGCTGGGGGTAGATATCACATATTGCTACAAGGTATATGTCGAGCGAAAATCATTGAAGAAGTGATACACACGCCCTACCGAAAGGTTACCGTGCAGCCGACGACCGGTGATCAAATTATGGAAATTGACCTACAGGAAGAGAGAGCACGGATTGAACGATTGCTTCACGATTCCAGATTGATGGGCCTATCAAGTATTGGCGCGGTCAATCACTGGCTTAGTAGCGAAATTCCAACAGATACGCTTATAGACCAGACCACATTAATGACATGCAGTGATAACGAGATAAGATACAGCATGCTGCGTGAGCGTGATGTATATCAACGCGCGGCATGGCTAACAGAATACCTGCAAAAAACTCGCCATTTAATTGAAATTGCTGAGAAGTACGGCTTACCCAGATCAGATGATGGGTATTGCCTGAACTAGCATCCAACACATCAATTATCACACAAAACCAATTCGCTATACAATCACTCACATGAGAAGTGAACCCCGACATCATAAAAAACGAGATGCGCTCATTTTGGGCTGCGGGTATCTCGGGCGGATTTTGGCAAAGAAAATTATCGAAAATCCGCTATATGAAAATGTCTATGGTCTCGTGCGCAAACAAACAAGCGGCAAGCAAATATCGCAGTTGGGCGTTCGCGCTATTATTGGCGATATCCTGCAACCCATGACACTCTATCCGATCAATAGGCTTTGGGGCAAAGCCTCTGAGAATCCTGACAGACGGGTTGATATTTTTTATATGATCCCGCCTGGCCGTGAGAATGCGGAAGAGGCATTACATGAGGGTATTACAAATGTCTGCAATGTGATGAGCCAATTCAAATCGCATATCCAACAGAGCATACTTGTTTCTTCAACCGCTGTTTATGGGCAATCGGATGGCGAATTGATTGATGCGGATACGGAAGCCAAACCGAACAATCAACGTGCGCAATGGCTACTTGATGCTGAACAAACGTGGCTGGCAAGTGGGAATAATTTTAGTGTCGTCAGGCTGGCTGGGATTTATGGGCCTAGGCGCATCATTGGCATGAGTGCGATCCAGGCAGGCAGCCCATTAATTGGGGATCGCGATGCGTATCTCAATCTGATTCATGTTGAGGATGCTGCCGATCTATTGATTCAGATAATGAAACAAGATCGGCTGGCTAACCGGATTGAGCTGGGATGTGATGGCCATCCGATACAACGCAAACAATATTACGCAACGCTTGCAAGATTGATTGCGGCACCAGAACCCGAAGCAATAAGTAACGAAACGGCGGCGGCGCGATTCGGCTTGAATCTCGAACGGCTCAAACGCTCATCATCCAAACAACTCAGCAATGAAATCACATGTCAACGGACCGGGTGGACACCTCGATACACTGATTTTGTTGAGGGTATACGTGATAGCCTCCTCGCCTCTCGCCAGTAGTCTGCTTCCGAAGCCTGCTAAACCTTTTCAAATTTCTCACGAACAACCCCCAAACATTGTCGCAGATATATGATAAAATAACGGTCTATGTCGAACGATGCTTTTGATGCCCCACTAACTGATGAACCCTACGAAATCCCGTCGGGTAAGCGTAATCTTCTTGAAGGACTCACTGAACCTCAGGTTCAGGCTGTCACCACGACCGAAGGTGCGTTGCTTGTTTTGGCCGGCCCCGGATCAGGCAAGACGCGGGTTATTACGAGCCGTATCGCGTACCTGATGCTTGAGTGCGGTATCCCGCCTTGGAATATTCTTGCGATTACTTTTACGAATAAGGCGGCCGGCGAGATGCGTGAACGTGTCAGCCAAGTCGTCAGCCAGCGACAAAGTGACGCGGCCACAATCAGCACATTCCACAGCTTATGTGCCCGCATCATCCGTATCTATTCAGACAAGATTGGCTTGCCTGCTTCGTATTCGATCTACGATTCTTCTGACCAACAACGAGCCGTCAAGCGCGCTCTTGAAGAACTGGAAATCAACACAAAGAATTTCCCTCCTGCGAGTGTTTTAAGCGCGATCAGTAACGCAAAAAATGAGCTCCAGAACGCGAGCGCATTTGAAGCGATGGCGGGTGATTTTTATACAAAAAAAATCGCCCAAATTTACAAGAAATACGAGAGTATTCTTAATCAAAGCCACGCCCTGGATTTTGATGATCTGTTGATGAAAACGGTCCAGCTTTTCCGCGAACATCCGATCGTGCTCGCAGAATTACAAGAGCGGTATCAGTACATCATGATCGATGAATATCAGGATACGAATCATGCTCAATTCATGATCGCCAATGCGCTCGCAGCCCGACATAAGAATATCTGTGCAACGGGTGATCCTGACCAGTCTATTTACGGTTGGCGTGGCGCGAATATTCAGAACATACTCGATTTTGAATCGCATTACCCTGATGCGCAAACTGTTCGGCTTGAGCAGAATTATCGTTCCACGAAAACGATTCTTGCCGCGGCAGATGCGCTGATCCAGTCCAATACAGCACGCAAGCATAAAGAACTCTGGACAGATAATGAGCAGGGCCATCTAATCGAATGTCTTACTTGCCGTGATTCACGTCATGAAGCAAGACAGATCGTACAAGAATTTGAGAAGCTTAATAGCGATGAACGCATTCCTTGGGGGAGCATGGCTGTCTTCTATCGCATGAATAGTTTATCTCGCGTGATGGAAGATGCATTCCGAGATTCGGGGATTCCATATCAGATTGCCCGGGGTACAGCGTTCTATGACCGTAAGGAAATCAAGGACGCTATTGCGTACCTGAGAACGATCGTCAACCCAGCGGATGAAATCAATCTGTTGCGTATTATCAATACACCTGCACGTGGTATCAGCGATAAAACGGTCAAGACAGCACAAGCTCAGGCTGTTGCCAGCAACCGCTCAGTCATCGAAGTTCTCAGCCAACCCGAACAAATCCCCGGCTTGAACACGCGTGCTATAAACAGTGTGAATAAATTCCTGGATCAACTGCGTGAATGGCGTCGCCTGATTGGTCTGAATGAAACCGCAACATTAGCCGCGGGATATATGTCGTTGCCAGATTTTGTTGAGCAAGTGCTTGAAGGTTCGGGGCTGGCGACTTTCTATAAGAACGACAAGTCAGACCCAGATCGTGAACGTCTGGCTAACCTCAGCGAACTTGTCAATAGTGCGCAGCAATTCACCGAGGACTTTCTTGAAGAATTCATCATCGATGATGAAGCGGCAGATGACGCCCCTGCAAGCCAGCAATTGCTAGGCTTCTTGGAACGAATCGCATTAGTCAGTGATGTCGATGCAATTGAATCTGACCAAGGATCAGTCACGCTGATGACACTGCATGCAGCGAAAGGGCTTGAGTTTAATGCTGTCGCAATGATCGGTGTTGAGGATGGTTTATTACCACACGAACGGTCGCAAAACGATGACAATGAATTGGAAGAGGAACGGCGTCTATGTTTTGTAGGCATAACGCGTGCTATGAAACGGCTAATTCTTTCAAACGCACGCTACCGAACGGTTTTTGGCCAAACAATGCCAACGATGAAAAGCCGTTTTTTCAAAGAACTACCTGAAGAGCTTTGCGAACAGATCGATCTTTCAGATGGCGGCTTCGGTGATACGTCATCTGATTCAAGCTCATCTTGGGGGCAAACATCGTCAAGTGCACGCGACAGTAAATATCAAGTCGGCATGCTGGTCCGTCATCCGAAGTTTGGCCTAGGGCGAATCCAGCAGGTGTCAAGTTCGGGTGGCCATACGAAAGCTTCAGTTGCTTTTAATCAGTATGGCGTAAAACCACTGATTCTTGAGTATGCAAAACTTGAAATTGTCGATATGAATGATGATCTGCCATTTTAATCCTGTGTGACTTAGTGTTCAGTTCTTGCTTTCCGACCAATCGGCGATGATAATCATAAGGATCTAACAGATTGTGGCATCAAGAGGACTGGGGAATCATGTCTCGAACCCGAATCAAAATCTGCGGCATACGCGATGAGCAAATGGCCAATATCGCTGCCCAAGCAGGTGCAGATGCGATTGGATTGGTTTTTGTAGAAAAGTCACCTCGCAACATCGCTATCGATACCGCTAGACAGATTGTTCAATCGCTCCCGCCATTGGTTGAGCCGATTGGCTTATTTGTGGATGAAGACGCGGACCATGTAAGACATGTAGCCGAGCAGGTTGGAATTAATACCGTTCAATTACATGGCCGCGAATCCATGGATGACGTCTTAGCACTTGATAATTTGACGGTCCTCAAAGCAGTGACGTTTTCTAACGATCCCCAAAAACTCGAGGAACTGATCGACGAATGGAGCGACCCGCCTTCTCACCTTAAGGCACTGCTCTGGGATGCTGATGCAAGCGATGCGAATGAAGGACTGCTTGGCGGCACTGGCCATCGCTTTGACTGGGACGCGTTCGCCAAGCTAATCTACAGCGGCAAGATAGATAGGTTGCCCAAACCGATTCTCGCAGGCGGATTAAACCCCGACAATGTTGCTCATGCAATCGAGATTGTCCAGCCCTATGCGGTTGATGTATCAAGCGGCGTCGAATCATCACGCGGCATCAAAGACCCTGATCTGATCGTTCAATTCTGTGAACAATCTCAACAAGCTAAATGCGACTAAATATGTGTTTTTATAGGAAAAAGCTACGATGCTATCGTAGCTTTAAACACATGCGAGGAGGCACATCATAACTATATCCTGCCGTTCAACCGACTATCTAACCGTAGGTTAGTTTAGTCTGATTGCAGCCGTGCTTTAATTTGATTATAGAGCTTAGCGCTTGTGCGTTCGTCACCAAATACACCGACGCGAACAGCGACCTGGCTCATCTGCTCAGACTTCTTACGGATCTTAATAACGACTTCATCTTCGTTGCCCATCAGACCGGTGATTTTGCCGCGATCCCAACTGGAAGCTTCTGTTTCAATTTTCACACCCATGCCTCGCAGCACATCGCCCGCAGCATCCGTGATCTGTGGTGGGTTCGCAGCTAAATAGCCTTCATATTCCCCCATATAGAAAGCCACACCCATCCCCGCAGCGCCGGCAATCCCCGCTAATGCTAGGGCAACACAACCACTGCCGCTCGCACACACCAACACCAACATCAGTACCGCTGATAATCGTTTCATTTTTTGCATTGTTTCGTCCCTGAAACAGAATAGAAATCCAACCAGATATACCCGAACGGGCGGCCCCAAGCCTAACCATGACCAGATATCGGCAACATCACACAAAAAACATTGATCTTCCTGCAGGCTCAATTGGCCAAATACCAAAATCCGCTTAAAATACGCCACTATGAAGCGAGTATTATCAGGTTTACAACCCTCGGGGCAGCTGCATGTCGGCAACTATGCCGGTGCGATCCAGCAGTTCGTGCAGCTCCAGGATTCGCATGAAATGTACGTGTTTATCGCGTCCTATCATGCACTTACATCATCACGCGATGCGAACGAACTCCGCCAGAACATCCGCCAGGTTGTCATTGATTACGTCGCATTCGGGCTCGACCCAGCTAAGACAAACATCTACCTACAACAGGATGTTCCGCAGGTCACCGAATTGAGTTGGTTGCTCTCCTGTATTTGCCCTAAGCATATGATGGACAAAGCCACCAGTTATAAGGACAAAGTGGCCAAAGGTCTCGCCGCCTCCATCGGCCTCTACACATATCCAGTTCTACAAGCAGCAGATATCTTGGCAGTGGATGCGGACCTTGTCCCGGTGGGTGAAGATCAGCGTCAGCATATCGAAATCACTCGCGACCTAGCTTCCAAGTTCAATCACTACTACGGCGACGTATTCAAGCTGCCAGATGCGATGATTCGCGAAGAAGCGGGCGTCGTGCCCGGCGTAGATGGTCAGAAAATGAGCAAATCTTACGGCAACACACTCGACCCCTTCATGGATGAAAAACCTCTTCGCAAACGCATTATGAAAATCAAAACTGATTCGCTTGGCGTAGATGACCCCAAAGATCCCGACACCTGCACCGTCTATCAAATCTTCCGCGCACTCGCAGGCCCCGATTCTGAACAGACCCAAGCCCTTGCATCTCGCTACCGCAACGGCGGCATGGGCTACGGCGAAGCGAAACAAACACTCTTCGAATTCATCCTCGAACACTTTCGTGATGCACGCTCCAAGCGTCTGGAACTCACAAACGATCCCGGCTACATTGAGCAAGTACTCAAAGACGGAGCCGAAGCAGCCAATAAAATTATTGGCAATGTGACTGATCGGGCTCGCAAGGCGGCTGGCTTATAGCCACTGCCAATAAAATTCACGAACTAAAAAACCTCGAACAAATTGTTCGAGGTTTTGTTTTAATCAGTTTGATTGCCATCACGCACTGTGTGAATAGCTGCTAATCGCGGTTTGCTGAGCACTTGTCATCTGTCCGTAACCACCCATCGCCTGTTTAGGTGCAGCCGCAGGCTTAGCACCGCTTTGAACCTTATTGACCAACATTTGCCATGTTTCACGTTCATATTGAAGCAGCTTGATGACTTCGTCAATCGTTTCAAGATCACGTGACATATTCGCATCAATTAGCCGACGATACATGTAGTTATACAGCGCAACCATTTTTTCGGTCACATCAGGATTCACATCATGATTCAGGCTACTAGAAAGCTCAAGAATAATCTTTTCAGCTTTCATAATGCTGTGATAGCTTGTATCGAAATCTTTTTCATCGATTGCCTTTTTCGCCTGATTGCAGAAACGAATCGCACCATCAAACAACAGCAACCGCAGTTCATGCGGACTGGCTGTGAGTATCTTTGTGCGTAGATAAGGATTCTGGCCTGTTTGATTCATGACCTTATGTGCCTTCCTCTTTCGTAAAAACTAATCAAACGACAAAGAATCTATCGTCCATTTCGGTTATCACAGTGCAATTTGCACGCAATACAAACACCCCCAACGTCCAATAATATGCCGAACAATCATCAACCAATCAGGCCGCCTGATTTTCACTACAAATTCTTATTATTTCGAGTTATTCGTAGTTATTGATTGAATTTGAGAAATTGATGATGTTTGCCCTTGCATCTTCGCTAAGGACTTTTCCATATTGGTAAAATCTCGAACGAGCCTTTCTCTTTTCGCTGCCAACCTCGCGTCCAAATCTTTGATTTTCTGATCATTGAGTTTCTTTTGTGCGTCTAAAATACCAATGGCGCGTTCAATCGGGCTGGAATCTTTATCTGACAAACGTTTTATCAGTAAATCAAGCTCCACCCCGATGCCAGATGCGATCAGTTTTTCTTCATCTTTCTCACCATCACCATCTTCATCAACCTTTTCTGTTTGCCTCCATGTGAACAGATCGATCACCGCATCACGATCCTCCTGAATCGCCTCATCAAACTTCGTTGCATCAAACCTCAACTTCCCTCCTGAACCGACCGTCACACCAACCTCTGATAATGAGTGATAGCGGCCCGGCACTTCCGGATTCCCGTAAAGTACTGAGTTATAAATTGATCGTGTTATCTGTGACGTTGCAGAATCACCAAACAACAAACCGCGTGTATTTGTATCCGCATCATACGTATCATACTTATTGATTGTGGCTAGCATATCATTAAACGCGTCAACAAAACCTTTCACCGAGCCTCTGATTGCTTCATTATCCTCAGCGATTGTCACCTGAATTGGTGATGTACTAGTCGATTTCAAGTCAATCGTCACACCCGGAACCAGATTCTTGATCGTATTACTGCTTGATGTAACAGCCAATGCATCAGCCGCATCGCCCGTACCATAAAACACGACCGCATCCTGTGCTTCAGCAAGATTAAACGCATTAAAGCCTGCACCACCATCATCAAAAACAAATGCACCATCAGTGCCCGGCTCACGTGTCGTCATACTCAGACGGAACGGTGCGTTACCCGAACCATCATTGATGATTGTTGCACGCATGTTCAAATTTGCATCATTGATTTTCGTCGCAATTTCTTGCAACGAATCGGTCGCTTCGACTTCAATTTTCTTCTCAAAACTGCCATCCAAATCCTCCCCAGGTTCCGCAGCCTCACCTAAAAACCCTAAATCAGATGCTGTACTGGATCCATCCTCCTCAACCTTAATCTTTACAGTCCCCGGCCCCATATCCCTTAAAAGTATCCCATCACCATTTTCATTAATTGAAGCCTGAATCTTCAAACCGCGGCTATTAATCTCACTAATCACATCCGCCAATGTCACTTCATTACCCTGCGTCAAGTCAACCGTTGCTGTCCTGCCACTACTATCTGTGATCTTAAATTTACCGCGTGTAACACCCAAGCTTTCAAGTGTCGTGGCTTCAGAAATGTATTGCATCTGTACATTACCACCATCCACCAAACGACTCGTATGCGTCCCATTTAGATTGAAACTTTCCGCAACCTTACCACTCACATCGGAAATTTCTAAAGCTCCGCTTCCACCCGATTTATCCTCGATTTGTAGGCCATTACCATTATTATTGATCTTAACCTCAACCCCTGCTCCGCTTTCATTAATCAACCGTGCAACATCACTCACACTACGCGCAGCACTTAAATCAACATCTTTTGTATCCCCTGCCGCATTCTTGATCCGAACAATCCCCATGCCACTATTATTATTTGGCTGTAGGTTACTCAAATCCAAACCTGTGATCGTATCCTCTGTCTTCGCCGCCGCTAGTCCCAAGCTCTCAGCAGTCGCAACACTCCCCGAAGTCGACTCGATCTGAAATTCACCCGAGCCACCGCTATCATCATCCGCGATTAAATGCCCATCACTAAATGACAACAAAATCACCCCGCCAGTCTCACTCTCAACATGATCAATCAATTCTTGTATGGTCGACAAACCATCAATATCGATCGCATACGAATCCCCATCCCGATCAGTAATCGTAAGATCTGCATCACTATTACCACTCGTTTTTATCCCTTCCCCATTGTTGAGCAAACTCAAACTTGTCGAGCCAGTTAAGCCCACCCATCCATTGGTAATCCCATCACCACCATTGATATTCTTTAATAACTTTGAGTTGATCGAAGCAATCAAACGGTCACTCATCACACCGTCGCCATCTGCATCATATCCCTCAATACCAAGATCAACCGCAGCCTGCGAACCATTTATAACATTCACACGAAAATCGGTTCCACTCCCAGTCCCATCGTTCAATGCCAACCCCGTACCATCCGCGCTGATATCAGCCGTCACACTAATACCTGCTGTCGTGGCTGCCTCATTGATCTTATCGATCACATCCCCAAGCGTCGTCGCCTTCCCTAAATCAACCGTAAATTCACCACTGTTTGTCTTGATTCGAAAATCATCCGTCTCATCTTGATTCATATGAATCCCGTTGCCATCATTCAGATCTGATAGCAACGTATTTCGCCCAACACGGTTGATACTGCTCCCTACAAGCGTATCACTCGCCACAGAATCCTTGATACCCAGACTCGTCGCTGTTTTCGTCTTACCAACATCCTCAATAATAAGACTGCCCGATGTGCTACCGGTATTATCACGAATCGTCAGACCGTCCTGTGTAATACTGGCAATAACATTCACACCCAATGTGTTATTGATCGTGTCGACGACATCATCCACTGTCACCGCTGTCCCCAAATCAATGAATGCCGCGTTCCCCGATCGGTCGGTCACACGAATTACCCCACGCTCAACACCTTCACCACCATTCATCGCACTCAATTTCGATGTCGAATCCAACCTCGCGCCGCCCGGCTCAAACGTCATCGTATTGGTTAAACCCAAGTCATCATCTTTCGCACCAAAACCCTTTGTGACCGTCTGCTGACTCGCCACTAATTGCTTTACGATAAATGAATAATTACCTGGCACCGCTGTTTTTGATGTCGTTGCGGTCAACACACTCTCATTTGATGTGCTCGCTAACGTCGCGTTGAAAGTAGTTGGTAAGCCTAGATTCGAGGACTGTCCTTTCAATGCCAACAACTGCGCATTGACAGTCTGATACGCCGTCTTCTGCGTATCAATCTTCAGGTTCTTCTGCTCAATCAGCGTCTTGGGCTTCGAATCAAGCTGAATTAACTGGTCAATCAGCGCTCCGGAATCAATACCACTGATCAAACCGACACTAGTAGTAATCTGGCCCATCTTGATGGACCCCCTCTTTCAAAACAACGATATCACAACGTATCAATCTATTTATCGTCCGATATTCTTTGGTATCTTGAGTCCAATCACTGGATTTTCTTTCCCAATAAACCTTAATTTGCTGTTTACCAAACACTTACACCTCCAACTAGGTTACAAAGCATTCCCAAAAACCTGCAATTCCCCCTACAAACCAGCCCCCGTCTTTAGCCGACTACTATTACGGAGCATTCTCAATTATTCCCCATCCCACAAGGCCCGCGGATGCCCCTGAGCAATCTCAAATCGACTGTCCGAAATGCCAAGCGATACGCCGACATCGCCCATGTACTCTTGCGCTACGGCTTCGGCGATATCCTCGCCTCAACAGGCCTCAACCGATTTCTAAAATCCAATGGCGACGACAAAGATCCATCAAGCAAAACTGCCACACCACCTGAAAAAAACAATATCTCCGACCTCGCTGAACTCCCCCGACCAGTCCGTATGCGACGTGCGATGGAAGAACTCGGCCCCACCTTCATCAAGCTCGGCCAAATCCTCTCCACACGCGGCGATCTGCTAGACAGCCAGTGGATTGATGAACTTAAAAAACTACAGGATGAATGCCCCCCATTCCCATACAACGAAGTTGAAGCCATCCTCAAAGATGAGTTCGGCGATCAGCTCTTTAAAATCTTCAAGTATATCTCACCTCAACCCCTCGCCGCTGCTTCAGTCGCGCAAGTACATCGCGCAACCCTTGCCAACAACACCAAAGTCGTCATTAAAGTACTAAGACCCAATATCCGTGAAGTCCTTGAAGCCGATATGAGTATTCTCGAAACAGTCGCGAAAATGCTCGAAAAGCATGACCATTCTCTCGGCTTTTCCCCGACCGAAGTCGTCCAAGAATTTGCTCAAGAAATCCACAAAGAGGTCAACCTCACCAATGAGGGCCGTGCCGCCGATCGACTCAGCAAATACTTTGCAGAAAATCCAAATATTTTCTTCCCCGAAATTTTTTGGCATGCCACAACCCGAAACATTCTCACCATGAAGGAAGTCCATGGCCTGCGACTCTCTCAATACAAACAAGGCGATCTCACAAAAAAGCAACTTCAACGAGTCCTCGCCAATTGCGCCGATGCCGTCTTCCAGCAATGTCTTGAATTTGGCTTCTTTCACGCCGACCCGCACACCGGCAATATCTTCGTCCTCGATAACCAGAAAGTATGCTTCATTGACTGCGGCATGGTCGGCCAAATCGACAAACGCACCGCGGAGCAACTCGGCGATCTTGTCTCAGCCGTCATTGACCAAAACACCGAAAAAGTGATACGCGCCGTCGCACTACTCGTCGACCTCGATCCTGACGTTGCCGACCAACGCAAATTCCGATCTGACGTCACAGAATTCATTGGCCATTTTCGTATCAATGAAATCGCTGAACTCAACCTCGGCAATCTGCTCGGCGAGTTCTTTGACCTCCTACGACGATACAACATCAAATGCCCTTCCGATCTCGTCTTCCTCATCAAAGCCATGACCACAATCGAAGGGGTCGCCGAGCAACTCGACCCAACCTTCGACCTCGTCGGCCACGTCGAACCTCATCTCACCAAACTCATCAAACAACGCATTTCACCAACTGCCATTCGCCATCGAATTCAGCGCACAATCTCTCGTTACATCGACATCATCGAAGACGCACCCTCCGACATTCTCGGCCTGCTCAATCATCTCAGACACAACCAATTCACTATCAACTTTGAACTCGCCAAACTTGAGCAATTAGACAACACCATCGAACACGCCTCCCGCTCAACCTCCCAAGCACTGATCATCGCGGCACTTCTCATCGCATCATCCATGCTCATACTCTCCGATCGAATCGCACAAGGCACAGGTTACCTCCTCGGCTTCGGAGTCTTGGGATACATCCTCGCCTTCATCATGGTCTCATGGTTATTCGTAACGACACACTTCAGAAAACGAAAATAAGTTTCGTAAACAGCTTTAACATTAAGGAGTTATCAACATTCAGGCCTCTCCCAGTGCCAACACCCTGTCACTAGAAATCGCTAGGCTCAATTCTTTTTTTATCGATGTAATCAATTCTCTCTTTTCGTTTAACTTCTTATCAATCAAGCACTGATGATATTTTCTAACAAACAGGTTAACCCGCAAAACGCTCTATCTTTTTAAATATAAAACTTTTAACGCGCGTTTAGCTCTTGAAAAACTTATTCACACCTGAATAATGCTGTTGGCAGGTGTCACAATTGTCGCAAAATGTTACTACTACTAGTTTTCCCACTATCTGTAATTACGCATACAGAAAATGACCAACGATATCACCAATAATAATCAGCTTGAATCCCCGCTCTTCGGCTCTCTCATACACGCAACCGAAGTATCCTCATCTATTCTCAAATCGCACATCGCCATTGGCTGCATCGTTGATCATAAAAACAATGCACAATCTCACTACATCAGCGCAAACCACTTCAACACTAGCCAAGACAAAATTAACAACCTCATCCCCATCACGCAGCACATCCGCAGCCTCAAACTGAATTCCAGCACGATCACAATTACCGATATCGCATCGCACCCCAATCACACACCATTCATCCTCCAGCAACCACTAAACGACAGTACAACGATCTCAGACCTCATTTGCCTCAACCTAGATGTCAACATCAACACCAACATCCTCATCGTCTATCTCCGCTGTAACGATGCCACACCTTTCACCGAACAAGCCATCAGCCTCCTCGAGCAACTCAAACCAAACATTGCCCGCATGCTTACCTTCGGAGCTCAACGCGAGCTGCTCGGCCACGACAGCGACTTACCGCATGCACCCAATACCCCATCTCCACTCAATCAAATCAACAAGCTCAGCAAGACTGAACGCATCGTCTTCGATCATCTCCGCAAAGAAATGACCGAGAAAGAAATCGCTCAGGTCATGTCACGTTCAAAACACACCATCCACGTTTACGTCAAAAACATCTACAACAAGCTCAACATCTCCTCTCGCCGCGAACTACTAGAACTCTACGATCAGTTAAAAAATCTCATCAACAAGTAGCATCTTCCAAACATTAAAAAATGGCTGAATTTTCTATATAATTCCAGCCATCATTAATGATCTATCTACTGATTAGTTATTCTACTCTTTAACTTTTTTCATCGCTTCTTGAAGATCCGACCACACCTTCATGCGGTTCTCTTTCGTGTACTGCCGCAACAGATACGCCGGATGAAACGTTGGCATCACCGGTATCCCCGGCTTCACACCACGATATGAATGCCACCTCCCACGCAACCTCGTAATCCCCTCTGTCGTATCCAACAACAACTTAGCCGCCGGCCCGCCCAATGTAATAATCACCTTCGGCTCAATAATCGCAATCTGCCTCTGCAAATAATCCCGGCAAGCCTCAACCTCCTCAACAACTGGCGTCCGATTGTTCGGCGGCCGACATTTCACCACATTCGCAATGTAAACTTCACCCCGCTCCATCTGCATCGCCCCAATCTGCTTATCCAGCAACTCACCGCTCTTCCCAACAAACGGCCTCCCCTGCACATCCTCATGATAGCCCGGCCCCTCTCCCACAAACATTACCGCCGCATCAACATCACCCTCACCAAACACCACCTGCGTCCGACCCCGACACAACCCACATTTCTCACACCCACTCACTTCATCCTCATACATCCGTCTCAGCCGCTCAGTCTTATCCTCACGCCCTAGCCCAAGCGCATCAATCGCCACTAACTCGCGCATCCCTCCACCTACCTGCACATTCCCCCGGCTCACAGCCCCACCACCAACACCTCCAGAGACTCCCCCCTGCCCACGCACTCGCCCCGACATCGCCCCCATACGCCCCCCTTGCTGTCCCATAACACTCCCGCCACCCGGTACACCGCCACTCACCACCGGAGCCTGCTCAACAGCAGCCGCAGCAACCCCCTGATCGCACGGCACCGCATCCAAACCCATCAATTTATCGGCCAACACATGCTGACGCGCAATCCGTTTTTTCGTTGATTCATCCATCACCTAACAAGCATACCCAAAATCGGACCCGCCTTCTAACCTCACCAGACCACATGCGTCCGAGAAAACCACCTCTACCACCCAACAATCCCCTTTTCATTTGTTTTTACACAAATTCACCCCGTTGCCCGATGAATATACCGAGTCGCCCGACGTCCTGTAACCAACATTACGTACGTCCACACGCGGCATTCCAGACGCCCGGCCAACGCCGGTACTTCCACTTTACGGAGCACGAAAAAATGTCAGAACACACTAAAAACAAAACGATCCTCGGCCCAGACTGCCGTATCTCTGGTGAACTCGCACTCGACAACGACGCGGTCATCATGGGTCAGTTCAAAGGCACACTCCGCGTCAGCGGCACACTCGAACTCACCGACTCCGCCGAAGTCGCTGGCACCATCATCGTTGGCCATCTACGTCTCGCAGGCCGCGCTGAAGCCGACGTCATTGCCGAGAACGGCCTCGAGCTCCTACCTGGCGCTCAGCTCATCGGCCAAGTCTACACCTCGAACCTCAACGTCGTCGAAGGCGCTTCCTTCCAAGGCGATGTCTGCATCGGCCCGAAAGCTATGGAAGCTGCTGGCGACGTCCTCGCACAGTCCAACATCCCAGCACCTGCCCCTACAGCTCACGACTACACCGATGACCAGATCATTGATGACACCATCGAAGAAGTCGAAGCCAGTGAAGTCAAAACCGTACCTGGCTCCGTCAACGCAATCCTTCAGCGTCGTCGTGCCAAAGTACTCTCGACTCGCGGCTAAACCGCGAATCAAATTCTCTTAACTGACATTAAGCGATATAAACCGCAGGCTTTCGGGCCTGCGGCTTTTACCCCTCCTTCGCTTCTTCGTCTATCCTACGGTTAGCACTCACCTCATAAGGCAGCCTCACCAATGCCCATCAAACCGGCATTAGTCGCATTCCACCCAAAAGGGCCAAAACCTCAAGCTGTCCGCAGCGTGATGTGCCCACACTGCTCGAAAAATTTCGAGATCTCTAAACGTGCTCTCTCCATCCGCTGCCCACAATGCACCAGACCTTTGCAATTCTCTGACTTCACACTCCGTGATCGCGTCGAAGGCGACGTCTCCACCATGGGACACATTGAACTCGACCAGCACGGTGAAATGTCAGGCAGACTCGTCTGTGGCGCTCTCACTTCCGACGGCAACTTCAACGGCAAAGCTATGGTCTATGGCGATATCACACTCCAAACACATTCACTCACCACAGGTACACTCGTCGCAAAATCCCTCTCCATCGCTCACGGCGCTTCCTTCCGCGGCAAAGTAGAAATCTCACCCAAGCCAAATATCTCCCCAACCTCTCATCGACTCTCCTCACACCGCCCCCTCCGCAAAACACCCAAGCGCGTTACGACCGCAAATCAAACGACTTTCAAACCCCTCATCTAACCACCAAAACATCAACACTAAGCTTAAACAGAGCATAAGCAATAAGCCAAAGCGACAAACCCACGCAAACACAATTGCTCCTAATCAACTAACGACTCAACAAGCACACCATTACACAAACACGCGCTAACGCAGCCCATTATGAACCGTAAACAACAGTTTGCGATTTTTTTTTACACATGCCCTCCCCCACATACCCATCGCAATACCTCTCAGAGTAACTACAATTAACCTCCTTCATAACCAACATTTAGAGCAACACCCCACAGACAACACTCGATGATTTACGACCAATTCATAGAACCTTTAAGTGATGCCATTGGACATTTCTAAAAGAAGAGATATTGATTTTATATCATTATTGCTATAATATCATTTTATACACGAGATTCATCTTTAATACATACTTGGAACGCAGCACAAAACCACTTGTAATCTTCACATTAACTCAGCAATAACCCAATCTCATCCATAACGGTTATAAATCATCAAACGAACGTTCTAAGTCATTTACAACACTTTAAGGTTCCCATCATGTCTACAAAAAGTAAATTCTCAGCAAGCCTAAATGCATTCACATTAATCGAATTGTTAGTTGTCATTTCTATCATTGCTTTGCTTATCGGCATACTCTTGCCAGCCTTGAGCAGCGCTCGCGTTTCTGCATTAAAGATGAAAAGCAACACCAGACTTCGCGGCATGCACCAAGGCCTCATCATCCACGCCCAAAACAACAAAGGTTTTTACACCGGATTTGATGCCGCATCCACCAAATGGAAAGCCAAATGGAAAGGCTACGACATGATCTCCATCGACACGAACGGCACCATGCCCGAGGTTCGCTTCTCTGAGCTTACCCAGTTTAATTACGTCACCTCCGAATACCTCATCCATCCCGCCGAACCTTTCGACAAACAACCCTGGAAAGAAGGCGGCCCCGACTTCGACTACATCCATTATTCATACGCACTCAACGAACTCGGCTGGGACGATGGGCTCCCCGCTTACAAAAACGTCCGCGAAGAATGGTCTGAAACCCTCGATGCACGCACGCCCGTCATCTCAGATCGCCTCTACAAACTCGTTGGCGGATCCGTCAACCAATGGAACCATGATTACTACATCGGCATGTACAACGACAAGCCCGGCAGTCTCGAAGCCGGCATAGTCTGGAATGACGGACATGTCGCATTTTCAAACTCACCCGTCGTCGAGAATACATACATCGGCCGTGTCACCAACACCTTAGATAACATCTACTCCCGCGGCGCCGACTCCCAGGAAGGCAACGTACAAAAACCTACGCCAGACAGCATCAATGAAGGCTGCTCCGCACGCATGAACAGTCGGCAATGGGATGCCGAACAACCCGAACACTAATCAAACATTAGCATTCACCAACCCAATCATGTTATAAACTTATACCGTTTCACATACGTACATAAAGCATATGACAATGCAATACCGTCATCTATCAAAACACATTGCCCTCATGCCGTTGTGCCTCTGCCTGCTCATCTTTATCACATCCACACCCGCTTTGAATGCAAATCAGCACACCCCCAAAAAACTCCTCATGCACTATATGCCATGGTACAAAACCCCTGAGATCCGAGGCGAATGGGGCCAGCATTGGACCGGTTTTAACAACCAGCACAACCCTGAAAAACTTTCCCCCAACGGCCTCCCCGATATCTGGTCAAACTACCATCCTCTCATTGGCCCATACGACTCCTCCGACCCCGATGTTCTCGAGTACCATCTCCTCCTCATGAAAATCGCCGGCATCAACGGCGTCATCGTCGACTGGTACGGCATCGAAGACTTCGCCGACTACGGCGAAATACACATCGCCTCCAACGCACTCTTTAAAGCCACAAAAAAATTCAACATGGATTTCGCTGTCTGCTATGAAGATCGCACCGTCGAATACATGGTTCAAAAAAAGCATCTCCCCAAAGAGAACATCACACAACACCTCACTCAAACCATGCAGTGGCTCGAACAAAACTGGTTCAACCAACCCAACTACGTCAAAGTCAATGATCGCCCACTCCTGCTCAACTTCGGCCCGATCTACATCAAAGACGCTAGCCATTGGCAACAAGCCTTCAAACTCCTTAATACACCACCCGCATTCTTCCCACTCCATCATTTATGGAAAAGCGTCAAAGCCGACGGCGGCTTCACATGGGTTCATCCTTCTGCTTGGAATGACAAAGAGAAAAACAAAAACATCCGCCGCTCACTTCTTCACGAATTTAATTACACATCAAATGACCCCAACAAAATCATCCCCTCAGCCCTACCCGGCTTCAATGACGTCTACGAAAATAGCTACGAAGGCATTGATCACCGTAACGGCAAAACGCTCCAGGAATCACTCAGCGCTACATTCGCCGGACAATGGCCCATCATCCAACTCGTCACCTGGAACGACTACGGCGAAGGCACCATGATCGAACCCACCATTGAATTCAATTACCTCTTCCTCGAAATTATCCAAGATCAGCGCAAAATAGAACACAACCCAAACTTCATCTACACCAAGCAAGACCTCCGATTACCGCGCCAACTTTTCAACCTCAGGAAATTAAAACACACTTCACAGGATCAACTCGATCAAATCGCACAACTCATCGCAACTGGCCAAACAAATCTCGCCCACAAACACATTAATAAAATCAACTCAACACGCCCTCAATAATTCCCCTAAAATACCCACCTACCCCCGACTAAACCAAAACTAAACAATCTCCTTCAAAATACAGCTAAAACAATGGCACCCAAACCCAAATACCAGGAAGTCGTCAAGATCATCACCCGCCGTATCAACGCCGGCGACTACTGTCTAAAAAGCTTGCCCGGCGAACGCCGCATCGCCGACATCACCGGCGTCAGCTACATGACCGCACGCAAAGCCGTCAACGAACTCCTAAACACCGGCGTTCTCGAACGACAAGACAACGGTACACTCAACATCCACCCACACTACAACCGCAAGCTCGGCAAAACCCACGTCGTCCTCCTCTATCCCTCCTACCCCTCACATCACCTCAACCAATGCCGCACACTCATCTCCGACAACCTCGCCGACCAAGACGCCGCCATCCGCCCCATGCAGTACACCCATTGGGACGATCCCATCATCCTCGAAGCCCTCGACAACGCACACGGCGTCATCCTCATCGCAAACACCGAACCCATCACCCAAAATGTCCTCAATGAACTCAACTCAAACAATCACAAAGTCGTCATCTTCGACTCCGACTTCACGCAGCACAACATCCCCTCCATCCAAATGTTCCCTGAGCAGCACCTGCTTATGCTCTTTGACAAAATCGCAAAAAAATGGGGCAGCAACATCGACCTGCTCAACACGCAAGGCCACGACGTCGAAATACAACGACGTCTTCGCATTTGGCAACAATGGGCCTCATCCCAAGGCATCAACACACAAATTTGGGACGACCCCTCCCCCGCATTCACCGATTCACGCGAACGTTCATACAAATTCATGAAACGCATCACGCAAGAAAAGCTCTCCTCCGCAAACGCATTCATCTGCACAACCCAAGACGTCGCCGTCGGTGCCATCCGAGCTTGCCACGATATCAAAATCAACATCGGCAAGGACCTCGCCATCGCCGCCTTCAACATCGGCTCCGATTCGCGATACTTCTACCCCTCCATCACAGGCCTCGATTTCCCCGACATCCACAACCAACTCCTGACCTGCCTCAAATGGTTTTCTTCTTCCGAAAAAGATTGGAACCAACCCCTCCTCCTCGCCAGCGACATCCCACAGCTCTTCCTCTGCGAATCCACCGGCCACTAGCATCACATCGCCTAAGACATCATCCAACATACATAAGCCAACCCCGATCCACACACCGCAAGCCAATCGCTTGCGTTTTATTTATCACACGCCCGCACACCCTCAGAATTTTACTAATCATACCGACTACACTAAAATTCCAAACACTTATTGTTCGCAATAAGCCTCACCGCCTGTGCTAATTTCCGTTGGCGATTGAGCCATTTCAACAGCTTTCAATCCACAACATCATCCCGTAACATCTACCTGAAAGCACAGGCTATGATATCTTTTCGTACACACTCCACCGCCGCCCTTCTTGCAGCTTTCTCCTCCCTCACGCTCACCACCCCCTCCCACGCAGGCTGGGTAAAAACCGGCTCCACCTACGACTACCACGCCGATGCAACCGGCACCGCTACCGTCTTCGAAAGCGCTTCCAGCACAACCTTCAACCTCGCCGACACCATCCACAGTTCAGACCCTTCCTCACCCTACATCATCGACCTCACAGGCAACACCGCCAACTACTGGCTCCATGGCAACGGCGCAACCGTAAATATCAACGGCAAAGTCGATATCACCTCCGACAAATCCGGCTTCCGGGGCATCGGTTTCTACGGTAACTCAACCCTAAACACCTCAGCATCAACACAACTCATCGTCCACGCCACCGGCAATCACGCCGCAGCAATTTACAGCGCCAAATACTTCAACGACATCAACGGCAACATCGAGATCCACACCAATCAAAACTCAAGTCACGTCACTGCCATCCAACGTTATGGCGACATCGTCATCAACGACATCACCGAATCCGCACACATCTACGCATCAGGTGGCGATTACACCAACGTCATCAAATCCAACGACACACTCGGCAACACCGAAGGCAACCTAACCATCAATCAACTTGCAGGCGACCTCACACTAAATACCTATGGCGGCACATTTCTCTGCTCCGCGATCACAGCTGAAAATAACATCACCATTGGCTCAATCACCAAAGACTCACAAATCAATCTCATCGGCAACGGCGGCACAGCCATCCGCGCCAATGAAGGCGACATCGACATCACCGGCGATCTCGCTGGCCAAATCATCGGCGCAGAAAACGCAAGCGTTACCGGCTTATTCGCAGACGAAGGCAATATCACAATCAACAACGTCACCGAAGATTTCCTCATCTCCGGAACAGGGGGCGGCACCGGCATCTTCGCAAGAAAAAACCTTACTTTCACCAACGACTTCTCAGGCAAAATCAACATCTCAGCCACAGGCTACAACTCAGATGCAACAGGCATGTTCGCCTACTACGGCTACACCCTCAATATGCCAACCTTTGCCAAAGAAGCATCCATCATTCTGCATTCCGAGCAAGGTGATGTTCGCGGCATGCATGGCGATACAATGAACACCAGCACATTCGCTGGCGACATCATCGCACACACAAACTCACAAGCTTGGCTAGGCTACGGACTATATTTCACCGAACTCAATATTGATACCATCACAGCAGATTCACAAATCTCCGTATCCGCTCCCAATACCGGTGCATTCGCAATCATTGGCAATGACATCGACATTCAGCACATCGATGGCAACATCTCCGCTTCTGGCAAAACCAAAGCAATCGCAATCGGGGGTTACCGGTCACTAAACCTGCCAGATATCACAGGCACCATTACTGCGACCGCGACAGACACAGATGCGAAAGTTGCAGCTATTACGACCGAACGTATCTATAACAACGTATGGGAAGAGAATAACCCAAGTGACGACATCGTCACCATCGCCAACGGCGGCTCCGTTACCGGCGACATCCGTCTTGGCAACCAAGTCACCACAGGCGATACACTCACTCTCAAAAACCAAGCCACGGTCATCGGCGACCTCATCAACGTCGAAACACTTAACCTCATCCAAGACACCCCTTCCCTCACCATCCCCGCACCAGTCTTCAATATCACAACCAACTCTGAAGTCGACGAAACAAACAAAATCAATACACTCGACACCATCGACCTCCAGGCAGGCACACTCAACTTCGCTGGCAACCTAAGATCAACAACCTTCAACGCCGCCAACAACACAACCATCCAAACCACAGGCAACATCACTTCCGACTCACTCACCATCGGCGACAACTGCACACTTATCGTTCCAATCAATGCCGCTGAAAAATCCACTGGCAAGTTCGTCGCAGACACCGTAAGCATCGGCAAAAACCTCACTATCAAATCCAAACTCGATGGCCCAATTCGCCAAACAACCTCATTCACGCTCATCAAATCAAACACTCTCTTCACCATCGACACATCCGCTGGCGATAACCCTATCTACATGTTAGACACTGCACTCATCGACTATGAATCCGAACTCTCAGTCGATGGCGGCTCCATCATCATCACCGCAACAACCTTCGGCGACCTGCAAGATCACGCCGCATCAACCTCATTTGGTGCTGCAAAATCCCTGCAAAACGCACTCGATTCCGCATCCATCTCCGACGTCGACTCTGTCCTCGCACAATTCCAAGCCATGGATGAACCGACCCTACAAAAAGAACTAGAAAAAATCACACCACAGCAATCTCTCTCAACCGTTGCCGCCTCATCTTCAATCACAACCTCATTCTCAGGCAAACTTGCAGGCCGCACCTCAACAATGTCTAACTCAAAGTTAGCCTCAACCTCCTCACCCAACGCATATCCTCTACTCCTACAATCCGAAGAACCCGACACAGAGAACCAGTACGCATTCTGGACTTCAGCCTTTGGCTCAATCGCAGAGCAAGACGACACTGACAACATCGCAGGCTATCAATCACGATCAGCCGGTTCACTCATCGGCATTGATCGTAAACAAGACAATCTCCTCATCGGCGCTGCCCTCGGCTTCGCGCACGCTGATATCGACACCAACCAATCACGCGGCTCTACCGACCTCGACGCACTCACCACCGCAGCATACTTCGCATACACACCATCTAACCTTCAAATAGACGGCGGCGTCATCTACACACTCGGCTTCTCCGATTACAAACGCGAAACCGCCCTAGGCCGCACCGCTGAAGCCGACGATGTCACCTCACACGCATTCACCAACTACCTCGGGCTCAGCCAATCCTTCACCTCAAACAACGACCGCCTCACCCTCACCCCACACGCACAAATCTCCTACACCTACTTCACACAAGACTCATACGAAGAGTCCAAAGCCGACGCACTCAACCTCGCCGTCGATTCATTCGATGCCCACACCCTCTCCTCAACCCTCAGCTTCGCCGCTGCCTACCAATACAACGATCAACTCACGCTCAATTCAAAACTCGCATACATATACGACATCAATAACGACGCACCCGAAGCCACCGCAACCTTCCAGGCCCCCGGCTCAACCCCCTTCTCAACCAAAGGCATCGAAACCGACAAATCCGCCATCGAACTCGGCCTCGGCATGAGCTACCAAACGAGCGACACCATCAATACATCCCTCGATTACAACTACCAACACCGCAGCAGCTACAACGCTCAATCCCTAACCCTAAAACTCCGCATCCTCTTCTAATTCCTCCATTACAAACACAAACTAAAAACCGCAAGCACCTTCACTTGCGGTTTTTCTATAACCGTTACCCATCCAAGACGCCTCCATCCAAACAAAATACAACCACCCAACTAACCATACCCTCAAGTGGAACAACTCCTTCCCCACCCAACCAACGATACGCTACAGTGCAACAACTCAACAGTAATTAGCAAATCCCATACCAAACTCATCCCTATCCAAAACATGCGCACAAGCACGCAATCGCCCTTCAAAAGCGTGCAATTCTTTCACTATTACTCACCATTCTTTACTCATTCCACGCCATTTCTAATCATTTCTTAGCCTTTTAGACCATTTCCATCTACGGGAAAGTCATCAAAAATCTAAAACTGTGCGCACATTCGCACACTGTATCTTCTTGTTTCACAGTATTTATTACGTTTCTCGCAAAAAACCAACCCAATACAGCACGCATCACGTCCATTTCAAACTACCAACTTTTAAAAACACACAATTGATGACCATTGTAAAATCCAACATCAAAACAAACCGTGCGCACAGAGCAAAAACATCAATGCTCAGAACCCGCAAACCCAAGATTCTTTCGCAGCCAATCATCCTGCTTCAACACACTCTTCCGCTGTCGATACGCCTGCTTCTCTGCATTCTGCTGCGCTTTATCAAACGCTCGGCTACCATTCATAAACTTACCCAAATACCGCGCAATCTTGCTCGGCCCATACCGAATCACCAGATCATCATCCATCGCTGCAAACGAAATCGCACTACCCGGATCACCCTGCCGCCCCGCGCGACCAAACAACTGTCGATCCACCCTGCCCGTCTCGTTTCGTTCGCACGACACCACATGTAATCCGCCAAAATCCTTCACCTCCTGTTTCAACTTGATATCTGTTCCACGCCCCGCCATATTGGTTGCAACAGTAACCCGACCTTCTTGGCCGGCCGCTGAAACGATGTCCGCTTCCTCCGCATGATTGACTGCATTGAGTACCTGATGTTCAATCCCCGCTTTCTTCAACAGATCACTCATTTTCTCACTTGTCTCAATACTGCGCGTGCCAATCAGGATCGGGCGTTTGGATTGATGCACACGTTTCACTTCCTCAATCACACCCTGCCAGCGCTGCTCATCGTTGCTGAATACTTTTTCAGGCAACTGTTCGCGGACACATGGTTTGTTCGTCGGAATACGAACAGTTGGCAGTCGATACATCTGCCACATCTCGTTTCGTGCTTCCCATCCTGTTCCCGTCATGCCGCCGATACGTGGGTATAACCTGAAAAACCGTTGGAAACTGATCCGTGCAAGTGTTTCCTTCGCGCCGGTTACCGGGACATCTTCTTTGGCCTCAACCGCCTGATGTAAACCGGCTCGCCATGTTCTGTCGGGCATCAACCGTCCGGTTGACTCATCTACGATCACAATCTTCTTATCATCAATGATGTACTGCTCGCCCTCATTGAATAGGTGAGCCGCGGTAAGTGCCTGATTGACCCACTCTTCACGCATGCGACCGCTTTGCCATATACCTTTCATTTCTTCAGTTAGTTCCTCAAGATGATGATTACCTTGCCTTGTTAATTCAACCTCTTTGAATTTGACGTTAACTTTATAATCCACGTTTTCAATGAGTTGCTGAGCAAGCTCACGGGCTTCATGGTAGGCGGCTTCTTCCTCGGTAGAATCGGAATCGCCGGAGATGATGAGGGGGGTCACGGATTCATCAACGAGAATCGAATCGGCTTCATCAATAACAGCGGCGGCGAGGCCGCGCATCACGAGTTTGTTTGAGACGCCCTTCTTACCTGAGCGTACACGGTCCAGGATTGAATGCGTGAGTGAGCGGATACTGCCGAGCTGAAGTTTGTCACGCAAGTAATCAGCGGCAACGTTCTGATGCGTCGCATATGTGACGTCATCGTAATATGCATTACGGCGATCGTTGGGCGCCATCTCATTGGTGACAGCGGACACTTTTAGGCCGCAGTATTCATAAACTGGCCGCATTTCTTCAGCGTCTCTATGCGCGAGATAGTCGTTAGAAGTCATCACATGAACGCCGCGGCCGCGCCAACCTTCGAGGACTGCTGGCATTGTCGCGGTTAGTGTTTTGCCTTCACCGGTTGCCATCTCTGCGAGCGAGTGACGGGTAATCGCAAGGGCGCAAGCGATCTGATTTTGATAGTGGGCCATGCCAGTAGAACGGCGAGAAGCTTCGCGGACGATGGCTAGTGCGATCATCTGCGATTGATCATCATCTTTACTTCTGCGGTAAATTTCACGGTATTCTTGGATTTTTTCTTTGAAATCTGCTTCGGATAGATCTTTAAAGGTTTCTGAGATTTCGATGATTTTGGCTGCGCGTTTCATGAGTACATGCGTGCGAGGATAGAGATTGACGAACCGCGCGATGCCGGTGTCCCAGAAAGCATCGAAACCTTTAAGCAATTTCTTGGCTTCACGATCACCTTTGAGGGGCTGCCACCTTTTGCATGCCTCCCAAGCAATCTGGGCGTGAATGCGGGGCATATTGGCGGGATCGAGTGCGGACTTGATTTCATCATCTGCGATCGTAAATCGTTCGTGTTGTTTGATGACTTCTGCCATGGATCTATCCAATTACGATGTTCAGTCGTGTTGCAAAATTCTTTAGGTTCGTCAATGAGCTGTGTTCTTTGTGTATTAAACCAAAACGCACCTCACGATCGGCGGTCGTGGTCTTGAGGGGGATTGGGGAGAGGATTTAGATTTGGAAACGGGTTTGAATCAGTTGACGGAAAGTACGCCAACCTTGAGCGAGTACCGTTTTGTTTGGCATATCAAATTGAACAACAACGCGCTGTCCGGGGTAAAGTCTGAAATCAACATCCCTATCGGGGTTAACAAGAACCTCGAAGAATACTTCCGAGGCCATCATCTGGCCGGATTGCTCATCTTGCTGCATAGCCATTTCGCCTCCGGCCTGTTGTCCCAGCGCTTCGGATGGAAGATCGCGTTGTCCTGCGGCGATGACGCGTTCGATGGTGCCCTTAAATTTCAGATCAGGCCTGCCTTGAATGCGGATTTCAACGGGTACTTTTTCGTTGGGTAATTCATAGAGACGAGGCCCGAGAAACTGGTTTGCGGTGACTACGATTTGCATATCATTGAGTGATGCGACTTGTCCGATTTCTTGGCCGCGCTGGACGTATTGCCCAGTAATCGAATCGCCGTTACCAACGATCCAGTTGCCTGTGAATGGCGCTTTCACATTCAAGCGCTGAACATCACGATCCGCACGCTTGATTTCCTCATCGATTGCGTCGAGGTGTTCGCGCATAGCTTTGGCCGAAGCAATATCTTCAGTACGATTTTTACGGTATTTTGCAAGGTATTCGTGTTTTTGAGCGGTGAGCTTATCACGTTCAAATTCGAGATGAACATTTCGCAACTCGACCAGTGGCAAGTCATCATCAGGGTGTACAAAGGCGCCTGATGGGAGAATAGCCTCGACGTAACCCTCGGTTTCGGCGTAAACCGTGGTGATCTGGTCGGGGCGAACGAAGCCTTGCGCACGTGAGCGATCAGGCATGGGGATCGCGCCAATGAGGAGGAAGGCAACGAAAGCTGTTGAGAAAGTAGCGGTGAGTGCGCGAGTACGATTCTTTCGAAGTTCGCCGGAAGTGAAGAGGTAGTGCATCCATTTTCCGAATGGCACGATGACCATACCGATGACGGTGGAGAGGGCCATGATGAGGCCAAGGATGATGAGTTTATCGGCTACAAAGAGAATGATCCCGACAGAGATAAAAACACGGTAAACAGCGCTACTCAATGCGTAGGTTAGAAGCCAGGGTCGTTCTGCGGCTGAGTGGGATGGGTCGTTTGGATTGGGGACGCCGTAAATGTATTTTTTGATGATACAGTAAAGGTATTCTTTCGAGCGATTGGCGAGATTGGGCATTTCGGTGAGGTCTGAGAGGATGTAGTAGCCATCAAAACGGATGAGAGGGTTGGCGTTAAAGAGAAAGGTTGTGACGGATGCGATGAAGATCATGTTGTAGGCGACGGCATGAGGAACTGTGCCCATGGCAGTGTTTGCCCAAACAATCGCGGCGACGGCTGCGATGGCGAGTTCGAGGTACATGCCGGCTGCGCCGATAAATGCGCGGTGGAGTTTATTGCGTAGGGTCCATGATGATGAGGTATCGACATAGGGCATGGGGATGAGTGCGACGAACATAACGCCGATTGTGTGAACTTCACCACCGATGCCTTCGACGCCGCCGCGATTTTCTTTATTGCCAAAGTATTTGCAGGCGAAAGCGTGGCCTGACTCGTGGACGAGTTTGATGATGATGGTCGAGACGAAGAGCCAACCAAGGTTGGACGGCGAGAGGACGGCGGAAGCTTGATTGAAGAATTGCGAGCCATGATTGATGACGTTGAAGACGCCGTAAATGATGAGAACAGTCCAGAGGAGGAATCCGATTGGGCTGAAGATCCAGCCTACGAGGGGCGTCCAATGGTTGAGGAATCGATCGGGGTCCCAAACGGGGATTTTTGAGAAGAGGAGGTTCATGAGGTAGCCGCCAACTTCGCGTTTTTTACGTTCGCGCTGGCGTTCAAACATGCCTGAGACGTCGGGGGTGATGTCAGCGTCTAAAAGATTGTTTTGATAGAGCTGACCGAGGGTTTGAATGACTTCGCCTTGTGTGGGGGCGGCGTCGTGAAGATCGGCGCAAGCTTTTTTCCATGCGTCATCGATGGTTCGATTACCGTCAAGAAGGCCAACGAAGTGGTAGGAAGGTTCGTCGAGGCGATAGAACTTATTATTCGCGGGGTCACGAAGTATATGCCAAATGTGGCCACGGTATTGTTGACGTGTGGTTTGGACGACTGAACGAAGTCGTGGTTTGAGCGGGCCGACACGGTACCATGATTCCGAAAATGTTGGTCTATCAGTTGCCATGTTACTATCTCATGGTTAGTTGAATATGTCTGTTTTTAGAGCCAGAGCTTCATGCGTAGCCAATTGATGGCACCACGTGACCAGCGATGAACGTAGTTAGTTTCCCCGGTGTCGATTTTGGCAAGGCCTTGCATGCCGGGTCGTAGCCATGAGGGCATGGTGTCTAGTTTGACGCGGACGAGGAAAACGTTCTGGCCGTTACGAACCTCGGCCATGGGTTCTACTCGCTCAACGGTAAAATCAATGTAGTTACCGGGTGAGGCTGCAGTGGATAACGAGCCACGTTGACCGGGCTGAACATCATTGATGCGGTCTTCGGGTACGTATAGCTCGGCGCGAAGTGAGTCGATAGGGGCGATTTCAAAAAGAGCTTCGCCACGTTGGACGGCGCCGCCGGTACGGGGCTGAAGGTCACCATCAATAACGATGCCGGTGATCGGACTTTGCATGCGAGCGTCCTCGATATCATCATCAACGATGCCGAGCTCGGCTTTAATGGCATCGGATTTAGCTTGAGCAATGTGGACGTCAACGGTAGAGCCTTCACGGCGAGCGATGTCAGCGTCAATGGTGGATTCAGCAAGACGCGCATTCAGCGCGGCACGGTTTAGCATGAGATCACCGATGGCAAGTGAGGCGAGAACTTGTTGATCGGATGTAACGACGTCGCCGGGTTCGACGAATACTTCATCGATATAGCCATCAAATGGTGATGCGATGACTTGACGTTTGGTGGCGTCGATTTGGAAGGAAGATTCAACCCAATCAGTGGCGGGGATTGTGAAGAGAAGAACTATCGCTGTGAGAAGGCCGATGCCGGTAAGCTTGACCCATGTGTGTGTGGGGCCGACGATTGTTTGGCCGGCTTTTTTGGTAGATTCGAGAAGTTGAAGACCTATCCACTTATTAGATTTTTCGAGATCGTCTACGCGTGGTGCGATGAGATTAGCGAGAAGTCGCATGCCTTCGAGTGCGTTTTCATTAAGTGGTCGATCAAGTGGCATTTCGGCGGTTAGAACGCCGATGAGATGATCGTCACGGCGTAGCGGGAATGAGTAGATGTTACACGGTCCGTAACGATCTGAGAGACGCTTGGCTTGGCGGGAAATGATTGGGACATCGGGTGGTTGCGGAACAAAAACCTCGATATCTTGATCGTAACACTCTTCCATGACCCCTTCGATGTCATGAATGAGCTGCATTTTCCGAGAAAAATTCTCGGTTTGGTTGATCGCGATCACTTTGACGTATTGGCCACGACGCAGGCCAAGTGAGACACGATCGGCACGCCATTCTGTCGCGATCTCATTACAAAGAGCCATCGCGGCGGCTTGAAATTTTTGATGCGTATTAAACTGATCAAGCACAGCAACGGCGCGGGTGACGATTTTCATATCGTCTTCTTGTTTCAATAGCTGGTTGCGTAACTCAAAAGTGGTGTATGCGCCTTGAGTAAGTTTAAGTTGATTGGCGCGTTCGCGAGCAACAGCTTCGGTTTCGACAGCTATCCAGAATGCGCCTAACACACGCTTGGTGTTATCGTAGATCAATGGAAGATAGATGATGAATTCGAGTTTTGCGCCTTCGGATCGCTGGTTGCGTTTGGAAACGTTGTGACGTTTGAGGTAGGCTTGCTTTGCGTTGTTGATCGGGGGAACGTCTTTGAGAGCACGATTGAGCCAATCTGGTAAGCCAGATTTATTATCAAGGACTGGGCGGGAGGCGATTACACCCCAACCTCCAGCATCAGCAGCACCTTGCTGGATAATAGCCCCGGCGGAAGCTTTTGCAACGAGGCATTGAACGGAGAGAAGTTCTTTGACAAAATCAGGGAATGCGCCTTGAAAATTATCAAGACGATCAATCCATTGAGTCGTATCAAAAGAAAGAGACATGCTACGGTTTTGCGAACGACGCTGCACATCGGATTGAGGAATGTTTGTGTTAGTTTTTGCTTGTATTTTTGGGTTTCGCTGTCTTCCTTGAACAACGGCTTGTTTACGTGGTTCAATCATATTCGACCTCATGTTTCATTTGTTAATGCCGCTGTGGGTTCCTTGTGCGTGTCAGGGTTGGGTTTAATAGGAATGGCGATCTGATGATTTCTCACCAGATCGCCAGGGGTTGATTTTTGTTGTGATTAGACAGTCACGCCGCGAAGGAGCTGATCTGCAACCTGTAGAACAAGGCTGTCGGGATGATCCGTTTCGCGAAGATCGTTTGAAATTTCCCAGAACATCATGCCGCCGAGATTGTATTCCTGAACGTAATCAATCTTAGCTTGCATGGAGCGAGCATCTTCGATGGTGATGAAGGTGCCGCCTGCGATGTTCTTGGCATAGACGTATGTGGCTTGAGCGGACTCGTCGTAGTAGAACTGGTAGGAATCTGGGTTATTTTTGACCAGCTCGTAAACGTCACGGAACTCGTAGTAGCCTTCTTCGATACCGCCTGGAGCAAGACCTGCGGCTGCTTGATGAAGACCGTTGTTGACATCAGAGACACCGGTCCAGCCGAAGCCGTAGAGTGGCGCACCGAGGACAATCTTCTTGGAATCAACGCCAGCGGCGAGGAATTCCTGTATGGCTGAGTCTGCGTTATATCGCGGGTCTAAGTTTGTATTAGAGTCTGAGTTGTAGAGGCCAGAGAGATGACCGGTTTGTGTTGCGTCCCAGCGACCGTGGAAGTCGTAGGTGAGCATGTTGTAGAAGTCGATGGATTGTGAGACCGCTTCGAGTTCAACGTGTGCGAACTTGTCGTAACCTGCAGAAATTGCAACGGAGAGTTCGTATTCGTTGCCATCAACCTGTGATTGCGTGTCAAGTTGTGCGCGGAGTTCCTGAATAAAGAGTGTGAAGTTCTCACGGTCATTAGGGCTCGATGAGTTGCCCTCGAGGCCTCCACCGCCTGGGAATTCCCAGTCGATATCGATACCATCGAAGCCGTATTGGAGCATGAACTGGACTGCGTTTTCAGCAAGGATTTCTCGACCTGCTTCAGTTGAAACAACATCCGAGAAGTGTGCTGAGAGGGTCCAGCCGCCGAGGGCGATCATGGTTTTAAGGTGTGGATTTTCGGCTTTGAGCTGATTCATCTGGTTGAAGTTGCCGCGCAGCTCTTGATCCCAAACGTCACCTGGATAGGACTTCTCGACGGCTGCGTAGCTGTCGAAGAGTGTGACATCACCAGAAGCAGTCACATCAGCGAATGCGTAGATGAGGTGGGTGAGGTTATCCGCAGGGACGTCAGCGATGTGGTAATCACGCTGATAGACAGCCCATTCGGGGAAGTAGCCGACGACACGGTAATCGTCTTCGCCGATACCGGCTGGTTTTTCGCCGTTTTCGCCGACGATCACGACACCTGCTCGAGCGATGGAGAGTTTTGCGTTTTCAGCGGTGTGAAGAACAACGTCGAAACGTTCGTTGTATTCTTCGATATTATCACCGATGATGCCGACAGCGATGCTGGCGGTTGTTTCGCCGGGTTCGATGGTCACTACACCACTGGTTGCAACGTAGTCTTCACCGGCGACTGCAGAGCGGTCCTGTGTACGGTACTCGATAGTCACTGCTTCATCGGATGGTTCATCGATTGAGACGGTGACCATGACCTGTTTCTGGCCGTCATGCGAATCAGTGACCGAAACTCCTTCGATAGTCGCACTCGGTAGGGCTGCGATTGGGTCAGTGACACCAGCATCTGGTGTTTCACCTGCGCCGGGGGTTGTGCCTGGGTTGGTTTCTGGGTTAGTGACAACGGCTGCGGTACCATTGAATTCGACGTCAGCTATCTGCAAGTTAGAAGGGTCACCGGTGCCACCGAAGCCGATGGTCAGAGAACTACCAACACCAAGGCTGCCGTTCCAATCAACATTACTGACGCGGAAACGGTTGTCGCCAAGATCTTCGAGAACGCCGTTCCATAGGCTTGAGATCGCAATGCCATCAGGCAAAGTGAAATCAACTGTCCAACTGTCGATTGGGCCATCGGTTGTGTTGGTCACAGTTAGTGATGCATTGAAGCCATTACTCCATGCAGAATCGACTGTGAGTGCGACGGCTGGATTCACTTCCTCGCCAACACCCGTGTCCGGTGTTTCACCCGTGCCGGTGTCTGGGGTCTCACCAACACCTGTGTCCGGTGTCTCGCCCGTGCCGGTATCTGGCGTCTCACCAACACCCGTGTCCGGCGTTTCGCCCGTGCCGGTATCTGGCGTTTCACCAACACCTGTGTCCGGTGTTTCACCCGTGCCGGTATCTGGCGTTTCACCAACACCTGTGTCAGGTGTTTCACCCGTGCCGGTATCTGGGGTCTCGCCGGTACCTGTGTCAGGTGTTTCTGTTTCACCGGGTGTGGTTGTAGGAACACCAACTGGAACGCCATTGAATGTGACGTTTGAAACAGCTAGTTGGGTTGCAGAACCGACAGCGCCGGCACCAACAAAGCCAACTTCGGTCGAAGCACCAGCCTCAAGTGATCCATTCCAGCCGAGATCGGTGATACGGAAACGGTTATCGCCAAGGTCTTCAAGGTTGCCGTTCCAAAGGCTTGTAATATCGACACCATCTGGGACGGAGAACTCGACGGTCCAGGTGTCGACTGCAGCATCTGTTGGGTTGGTGATGGTCACGTTGGCGGAGAAGCCGTTGCTCCATGCGGAGTCAATGGCGACAGCGAGAGCTGCGTTTGGCGTGACTTCTTGGCCGGAATCAGGCGTTTCACCTGTGCCGGTATCTGGGGTTTCGCCTGTACCAGAGTCGGGTGGTGTTACGACACCTGAACCAGCATCGGGTACGGTTTCAGCATACTCGCCGTCTAGTTCAACTGGATTGTCGTAGTATTCTTGAACTTTGGAGATGAACCAATAGCCATCGGTTGGAGGAGAGCCTACGCCATCGGTTGAGATACCAACACCTGCACCAAAGAGGACTTGGGTGACGCCAGCGTCAGCGACTTTTTCCCATGCGGCTTCCCATGTAATGCTGTTGCCATCAACGGTCACGCCGTCGTTACCGTCTAAGTTTTCGCCGAAGTAGTCAACACGGTTTTGATCGCCGGTGAATGTGTCACCGAAGAAGTATGTACCTGCTGAGTCTTCATAGCGAGCTGTCGTATTAGGGAGATCTTCAAATGCTTCGCCAGTGTATGGATTGACGGATTCGGAACCATTGATGCGTCCGACGGGGATCTGCCAAAGTGTGACGGGCCGTTCGGTTGTTTCGTGAAGCGTTTTGGTGAAAAGAAGATAGTTATCCCAGTGATCCTGATTCCAGAACCATGTGCCTGACTCTGGATCGGCGGCTGCGCCAGCTTGATAGCCGACTGCATCCAATCCATATTTATCAATAGAGATAAAATCGGCACCATAGCTTGTGACGCCAGCGTTGAGATAATAGTTCGCGATTTCCTGGGCTTCAGCAACGATTGCTTCACGGCCTGCGTCGAGGCCGAGGCTATCTGTTATTCGAATGAGGCCGGTAGATGGAATACCGACATTGATGCCGGGCGATGCCCAGAGATTGAATTGCCAACCAAAATCGATATTTGCATCAGCATTGCTGACGGAATAGTTGATGGCTTGGATGAGACCTGTGACGGTGTTATCAAAATTGGGGTCGACACCACGTTCAAGAAGGCCGACTTCGTAAACTTGATCGGTGAATGCGAATACCTGATCTGCAGGGACTTGGCCAAGCTGCATGAGATAGCCGATGAAATCTGGCTCGAAGATAAGTTCAACTTTTTCATCACCTGCGATTTCTTCGATTGTTTCGAGTGCGAATTGCAGATCTTCGAAATAACCTCGCATATATTCTTCGCTGTTTAGGTGTTCATTGTTGGTGTAGTAGGATTCACCGCCGTCGGGAATGTTGTAGTAGACGAATTGCGGGGTGATACCAAGCTTAAGGGATTCACGAAGATAGCTTTGAAGACGTTGACCGTCTTGCCATGAACGCCATCCGTTTTCTGGGCCACCATTGAGGTATATGTAGCGGGAATCGACGCGTTTGTTCGTGCCTTCTTCACCATCACCAAAGTCTTGCCAAAATCCGATATCAGCAGCGCTGTCTTCTGATACAGATCCAATCGCGAGATAGTCTGGGCGGCCTGGGACTTCGCCTTCATCTGTCAGAACACGGACGCCGACGAAACGCTCCTCACCTGTTTCGGTGTTGACGATACGGACAGAACCACGGCCGGCATCAAGACCTGAGACAACTAAATCGCCGTCGGCATTGATGGCAACATCAAGCACACTGCCGTTGTTGGTGTAGGCAACGAATGACTCATTTTCACTGCGAAGATCATCGAGCGCAAAAACGGTTTGTCCCTGCTCGACAGTTAGCTGTAGAGCTTGATCACCAGCGTCGACTTCGTCGATTGTAATGAAACTGGCACCATTTGTTGCTTTGGCTGATGAGGCGCTGATACTGCTGCCCTCATCGTTGATTAGACGGACTTGATATTCGTAGACGCCGTAGTCGTGACCGGTAATATCGACAGAGCCGGTCTGAGTCGTTCCAAGCGTATCAAAATCACCTGAAGCAACCACTTCGCCGTTCTCAAGTAACTCCCAAGAAGTGGCTGCAGCGCCGGAGTATTTTGCAAAGCTGACGGTGAATTCACCGTCACTTGGACGTTCGTCAGTGATATTAATATTCGCAATGGCAGGCGCGCCTTCACCTACGGTTTCACCGGGGGTGCCGCCGGGGGTTGTGGGCGTGCCTGTACCTGTATCTGGAGTCTCGCCAGTACCAGCGGTTGTCTCGACATTCGTAATAGTGGCACCTTGGCCATCATAAGCGGAGTTTGCACTGAAACCGATTTCTACTGAATCACCTGAAGCAAGTGCGGATGCCCAAGAAGGGTTAGAGATCGCGTAGCGTCCTTCGCCAAGATTCTCGAACTGCGCATTCCATGCACTTGAGATATCATGTGGCGTTTCAAACTCGACGCGCCAACTGTCCCAAGCTTCTGCACTATTGTTGGTGAGAGTTAGCGAACCGGTAAAGCCAGAACTCCATGTGTCCGTAGCAGACACAACGATGTTTGCGGTTTGCTCAACTGATTGCGCGGCAGCTTCAATAGCTGCTGAAGTCGGCTCGTCTTGCACGATACTGGCGTCATCACCCAGCGGACTGGCACTCATCATGAGGCGTTGCTCAAGCGATTCAAGACCTCGTGGTGCATTTTCATCCTTTTTAGAACGATTAGATTTACGTTTTTGTTTTTGTTCTTTTTTGCTGTTTGATGACTTTTTGCTTTGACGTACCATATTTCAGAAGCTCCTTCAATGAAGCAGTAGGAGAAGAACATCACCTTGCTCCGCTGCTGCACTTGCATCAGGCTGCCGCACGATAGCAAACGCATTTAACTTCCTGTTTAATACGCTGATGACATCCATGTGATTGCTAGTCAATGTGGTTAATGCTGACCTGTTGCAAAATTCTATGTGTGTAGTTGTTAACGAGGGTAATTTGCTTCGCTGGACGATTCCAGTTTCACCAAGTGCTGTATTTATCCCATTCAATACCTAAAAATCAAATCATGCTTAAAAAACATGCACACGGTTCACGTTACAGATCAAGCGATACTTGGTAATACCCTTCTATTTGCGTGGAATTGTACATAACGCATGATTAAGCTGTGCTTAACGCTAAACGTTCTGGGGTATTTTCTAAGCCTACTTTGTTGTGTTTTCTTCGCCACTTACAAGACAAGTGCGACGTAGAGTTGCTTAATAATTGTGCTTAAGCTTCGATTCACATTTGAGTCAGTAGCATGGAAATGAAACAGAACATCAAAATAACCATTGATCTACTTCCCTTGCGTGTTCTTCCCTAATAAACCAATTGTGGTTAAGAGCAGATGGCTAATATTAATTGCGGAACTTATAAATGTATTGGGCCATAACATTAATCCGAAATGAGCGTTAAATACATGAGAACAATTCCAACAATTTTGGCTATCGTATTGCTTGCCAACGTAAGTACGGGACTACATGGGCAAGATCAGACAGCTGAAAAGACATCCGAGCAATTAATCGACTTCGAGAAGTATGAAGGCGTTGTTATTCCATCACAAGAAGTTGAGGTGATTGCTCCATTCCAAGGCATTCTTAAGAATGTCGAGGTCAAGGAAGGTGATCGCATCATTGAAGGTGATCGCATGGCTCAGATGGATGATCGGGTGCAGTCATTTGTAGTATTGGTTGCCAAACAGCAAGCCGAATCTAATGCAGCAATGGAGCGTGCGAAGGCAGCTTTAGATGAAGCAGATCTTGTTTATAACCAGACAAACGAAATGGTTGCAAGACATGCAGCTTCTAATTTCGAAGAACAGCGAGCGAAGGTTGTTCTTGAACAAGCACGAGCGGATTATGATCTGGCTATTGAAGGCAAAGACCAGATGAAAACGCAGTATGAACTGGAACTAGAAAAGCTCAATGAACATCGCATTGAAGCACCCTTTGATGGGCAGGTAATCCGAATCCATACAGAAACTGGAGCAACACTAAAAGATGATCAGCCCGTGGTGAGCATCGCATCCCTAGATCCACTAAAAGTGAACATGTACTTGCCCGTATCAGTCTTTGGGCAACTGCAAAAGGATCAAACGTACACGATCATTGCGGACGAGCCGATCAATGGCCCACTTAAAGCACAACTAACCTATGTAGACCCAATCATTGATTCGGCGAGTCAAACGTTTAGATGCGTTTTCGAGATCCCGAACCCTGACTACAAACTCCCAGCCGGCTTCACCGCACATCTCTCCAGTATGACTCCATTGAACACAGCTCAAGCTCAGGTTGATACAGAAAAATCTGTACAGACGCCTTAACATGTCCATTCCCATTTGATAGGCAGACCTGTTATGATGTGGCACGCAAACCGTAGTGAGTGTCGTTGCTTTCATACGGATTGAATATGACCCACAGCAGTTAAGCGAGCCAAAATGGATAAACAGATTGCCGAGTCGATAGCAAAATCCGCTGAAGTGATTTTGTCATTAAACGAGCAGCGCGACACGATCCAGGCGATCTGCCATGAGATTGTTGGCGCACTCAAAAACGGCAACAAGATCCTCACCGCAGGTCATGGCGGTTCCGCTGCTGAGGCGTTGCATATGTCCGAAGAACTTGTGGGCCGCTTCATGGGAGATCGCATCCCGCTACCCTCAATCTGTCTCGTCTCTGATGGCCCGCTCCTGACTTGCATAGCCAACGACTATGGGTTTGATGCGCTCTTTCCAAGGCAGCTTCAAGCTCATGGTAAACCGGGTGATGTTCTGGTCATGTTCACGACTTCAGGTAATGGCAAAAACTTTGTCGACTCCGTGAACTATGCGAATCAAAACGGTATCAAAACCATCGCGATTTCAGGTAAAACCGGCGGCGACATTAAGGATCAAACAACGCATCAGCTCATTGTCAAGTCACATGAAACCGCACGCGTACAGGAAGCGCACACCTTGCTTATGCACATCGTCCTTGAAGCAGTTGAGCGTGCATTTCCGCCCGTCAACTAACAAATGCTATATCAATAAATAAAAAAGCTGCACTTAATATTGTGCAGCTTTTTCTATGTCCAAATGTTCAGCTCTTAACGGGGAACGCGTATCGCCGGCCAATCGAGCTTCACACCTTCAGCCACTAAGCGCACCTGCAACGCTTCAACCTTGGCTCGATCATGATAAATACCCTGAACCGTGACATCTTGCTTGAGGCATTCATCAGCAAGAACGCCAGCCACTTCTCCAACATTCCATTCAATCGGATGTTCGCGTGCACAACCATTACTCAGATGCGTTGTACCAAAATTTTTACACGCTGGGATCAAATTCGTAACGCGTATCGGCACAAGGCTACCGAGCGGAATTTGATATGGATATGTCGGCACATAGCATGGGCCATCACCTTCTGTTGATGGATGCAGATCCAAGTGATACTGTCCGATTCCGATTGAATCCCAGAAGCGTTCAGCCTCGCCTTGAGTTTTGCGGACGTGCTGGCTGATATGATTTTCCGTCAGTGTAAACATCGCCTGGATACGACGGCTCTCACGCACATAAATACTCTTTGCAAAACCATCGTCCGTACCCAGCACATCACCTCGCATACGCAAACCAGCGTATCCTGTCCCGCCATCAACGCGCGGTGCCTCAGTCTGCATCCAGTAAAACCAGCACAAACTCTGCTGCTTGGCCATCTGCTTATGATAATCAGCGTCTTCAACTTCAAAGATGTTGCCGCCGTAGTAATCGTTCTGCGACCAGTTCACCATCGTGATGCCAGGCAGATATGGGTTTGAGTTTTGGGATTGGTTCACCCAAGGAATATCTGCGTCAAAGATCGACGGATCAAGAATCTGACGATATCCCCACCACGAACACAGCTCACCTAAGCTTTCGTTAGGACGTGGCCGCTCAAGCCGCATATGAGCACGATCGCCGTCAATATCACCTTCAACATAATCTTGCCATTGGAATACGTTTTCATCCCAATCACGACTAAATGTGTGTTTGAAATCACGCCACTGATCATAACCCTCAGGTTTATCGATGACATGGTTACCGTCAACGTAATCCATCGCGAAGCACCATGTCACACCCTGCATATTTAACGGGCGAGATTCACCCGGCGCACTCGGCTCGCCGTGGACTGATTGTGCTTCTTGCCCTGTCACATACTCGCAACCCGCAATCGGCAATACCTCCCCCACTTCCGTCGCATCAATCACGACTTCCGCGGCGATCGTGCAATGATAAGCCTCATCATTCACACCATGCACCGTCACAGATTTAATCGTGTCACCATCCACATCCGCAGTGACAGGTCTCACCATGTATTTAATATCGAGCAGTCCCATTGCTTGGTATGGCAACAACATGCTTTGCATCACCGCATGGCCAACCACAGGCAGGTGGCAGATGAAACTCACCCAACCACCCCCCGGATTCAGATGCTGATTGCTGTATGCTTTTCTATTCAATGGATAGTGCTGCCGGTAGTACTGCCTCACACCTTGACGGTACTGATGATAACGCCGTGTACCGTATACCGTGCTTTCAACATTCGGGCTCTCATCCGGCGGAACCGCTTGGGCTGTCATCTGACCACCCACCCAATCGGTCTCTTCGGTCATCACAACCTTCCGGCCAGCTTCACATGCAGACAGCGCCGCCGCTACGCCGCCTAATCCACCGCCGACAATCAACACATCACATTCTATTTCTTGATGATTCATTCTGGACTCGCAGTTCTTTCAGCATTTCTTCAAACAACCTGTACATCCAAGCTGCTCGTTTGACCCACTGCACGTCCAAATCCGCCCCACCCATTTTCTCACAATTGCTCACACAATCTATCAGAATCCTATCCAATCTCCAGACTCGCTCAGCAGTCCACAAGTCCTAATCCCAGGCTCTTCAAGAACACTTACCCAAACCTCGAAAATTTCACCTTTTTCCACACCTACGCGTTTTGCCTGAGTCGACATTTTCTCACCGCTCAAGACTATCTCTCAACCTACGATTAAATATAAACTTACGTCAATTGGACAGGAAACAAGAAAACAGGGCCTAATTGTCTTATAATATGGTTCGGCGGGTCGCCCATGACCTGTCACTTCAGAGGCCTGGTTGAGGCCGCGTGTTTGCCCATCGCCTGGAGGCAATCACCCCGGCACACCGGCCAACCACAAACAACCAGCCGTTGGCTCGCTGAATTGGATTTCAGCACCATGAGCTAGGGCACGTTTCGCCACCCTGCCCCAGTCGTAATCCCCACGGCCGTAATAAAGGACTGACCGACTATGTCTAGCCGAATGATGACTCTCGATGGTAACGAAGCGGTCGCTTCCGTTGCTCATCGACTCTCAGAAGTTGCTGTAATTTACCCCATCACCCCCTCATCTCCGATGGGCGAGTTCGTAGAAGAATGGGCCGCCAAGGGCAAAACCAACCTCTGGGGTACCATCCCCGATGTTGTTGAAATGCAATCAGAAGCCGGCGCCATCGGTGCCGTCCACGGTGCTTTGCAAGCTGGCTCTCTGACAAGCACGTACACTGCTTCGCAGGGCCTGCTTCTTATGATCCCCAACATGTACAAGATTGCCGGCGAAATGCTGCCATTCGTCATGCACGTTGCCGCTCGTACAGTTGCCACTCATGCACTCTCTATCTTCGGCGACCACTCCGACGTCATGGCTTGCCGCCAAACCGGCTTCCTCATGCTCTCTTCGAACTCTGTTCAAGAAGCACACGACTTCGCCGCCATCTCGCACGCTGCAACCTTTAAAGCACATCTCCCTGTCCTCCACTACATGGATGGCTTCCGCACTTCTCATGAAGTCGCGAAAATCGAACTTCTCACCGATGACCAGCTTTCCAAACTCATGGACGCTGATCTCATCGCTAAGTTCCGTGCGTCATCACTCACACCTGATCACCCCGCCATCCGCGGCACCGCTCAGAACCCGGACGTCTTCTTCCAAGCTCGTGAAGCTGCGAACACCTATTACGACCAGGCCGCTGACATCATTCAGCAGACCATGGACGAGTTCGCCGCCATCTCTGGCCGTCAATACAAGCTATACGAATACGAAGGTGCCGAAGACGCTGAAGAAGTCATCGTCGCCATGGGTTCTGGTTGCGAAACCATCGCACAGACCGTTGCCCATCTCAACGCTCAAGGCAAAAAAGTCGGCCTCCTCAAGGTCCGTTGCTACCGCCCATTCTCAGCCAAGTACTTCATCGATGCACTACCTAAAACCGTCAAGTCTATTGCGGTATTAGACCGAACCAAAGAGCCAGGCGCCACCGGCGAACCACTCTACCTCGACGTTGTCACCTCACTCGCAGAAGCACGAGCAGAAGGCTACTCATCCTTCGCTGCAGAGCCAAAAGTCATCGGCGGCCGTTACGGTCTTTCCTCCAAGGAATTCACCCCTGCCATGGTTAAGGCTGTCTTCGAAAACGCCACCGCAGACAGCTCCAAAAACCACTTCACCGTCGGCATCCTCGACGACATCACCAAGACCTCACTCACGTGGGATATGGACATGTCCATCGAAACCGACGATGTCTTCCGCGCCGTCTTCTACGGCCTCGGTGCGGACGGAACTGTTGGTGCAAATAAAAACACCATCAAGATCATCGGCGAGGAAACCAACAACTACGCCCAAGGCTACTTCGTCTACGACTCTAAGAAGTCCGGTGCGATGACCACATCCCACCTCCGCTTCGGCCCGGATCTCATCCGCGCTCCATACCTCATCAACGACGCAGACTTCGTCGCTTGCCACCAGTTCAACTTCACCGAAAAGGTTGATGTCCTCGAACTCGCCAAGCCAAATTCGATCTTCCTGCTCAACTCACCATTCCCCGCCGATGAAGTCTTCAGCAAACTCCCTGAAGAACTGCAAAACGAACTCATCGCCAAGAAAATCAAACTCTTCGCGATCGATGCCGAAAAGGTTGCCCAATCCACAGGCATGGGCCGCCGCATCAACACGATCATGCAGACCTGCTTCTTCGCCATCTCTGGCATCCTTCCCAAGGACGAAGCAATCGCAAAGATCAAGGGCGCTATCGAAAAAACATACGCCAAAAAGGGTATGGATATCGTCGAGAAAAACTTCAAGGCTGTCGATGGCACCATCGCCAACCTCCACGAAGTCAAGCTCCCAGACGCCGCAAACAGCGACTTCAAACGCCCACCAATCGTCCCAGCTGAAGCACCTGACTTCGTTCAGAAAGTCACCGCTGAAATCATGTCCGGTAAGGGCGACCTCCTCCCTGTCTCTGCTTTCCCTGTCGACGGCACATGGCCAATGGACACATGCCAATGGGAAAAACGCGGCATCGCCACCGAAATCCCAATCTGGGAAGAAGACACCTGCATCCAGTGCAACAAGTGTGCTCTCGTCTGCCCTCACGCCGCAATCCGCGCCAAAGCAGTCGACGAAGATTCACTTGCCGGCGCACCTGATTCCTTCAAATCCATGGACTACAAAGCCAAGGATCTCAAGGGTTCCAAATACGTCCTCCAAGTCTCACCTGACGACTGTACCGGATGTAATCTTTGCGTCATGGTCTGCCCATCCAAGAGCAAGACCGAGCCAGGCAAGAAAGCCATCAACATGGAAGCTCGCCTCGATCACCATGTCGCAGAAACCGCCAACTGGGACTTCTTCACCAAGCTCCCCGAAACGCCACGCGAAAAAATCGTTCGCATCGATGCCAAGGGTTCACAGTTCTTCGAACCAATGTTCGAGTTCTCCGGTGCTTGTGCAGGCTGCGGCGAAACGCCATACGTCAAGCTCGTCACACAGCTCTACGGCGACCGCATGATGGTCGCCAACGCAACAGGCTGCTCATCAATCTACGGCGGCAACCTCCCAACAACACCATACACCTGCAACGACGCAGGCCGTGGCCCAGCTTGGTCTAACTCACTGTTCGAAGACAACGCCGAATACGGCTTCGGTATGCGACTCGCCATGGATTCGCAAAAAGAAGCAGCCATCGGCCTCGTCAAATCACTCGAATCTGAACTCGGCACTGCCCTCGTCCAAGCCGTCCTCGCCGACGTCAACAACAAAGACGAAGCCGCCATCTCAGAACAGCGCGGCCGCGTCGAAACAATCAAGATGCAGCTCGCCAATTCCACCGATCCTAATGCACAGCGTCTAATCACTGTCGCAGACACACTCGTACACAAATCCGTATGGGTCTTCGGTGGCGACGGCTGGGCTTACGACATCGGTTACGGCGGACTTGACCACGTCCTCGCTCAAACGCGTGACATCAACATCCTCGTACTCGATACCGAAGTCTATTCCAACACCGGCGGCCAAGCCTCAAAGGCAACACCCATCGGTGCCGCAGCCAAGTTCGCCGCTTCCGGCAAGCTTGTCTCCAAGAAAGACCTCGGCCTCATGGCCATGTCATACGGTCACGTCTACGTTGCCTCAATCGCCATCGGCGCCAAAGACAACCAGACCATCCAGGCCATCCGCGAAGCTGAAGCATATGACGGCCCGTCCATCATCATTGCCTACTCACACTGCATCGCTCACGGCTACGACCTCAAGCACGGCCTCGATCACCAGAAACTCGCCGTTGATTCCGGCATCTGGCCTCTCTACCGCTTCGACCCACGTAACGCAGGCACTGGCAAGTCCAACCTCACACTCGACAACAAGATCTTCAAGGGTTCCGTCACCGACTACATGGCCGGCCAGAACCGCTTCCGAATGGTTCAGAAGATGTACCCAGAGATCTACTCAGATTTAGTCGAGATTGCAGAGAAACAAGCCTCACGCCGCGTCGAAGTCTACAAGCAACTCGCCGACGTCCTCACTCAAGCCCCAGAGGAAATCGAAGAAGCTGCACCAACCGCAGAGCCCGTTACCAAATAAGGTAATCCTCTAACCACTGGTTAGCGACGATTTTAAATGCAAAAGGTCGAACTCACATGAGTTCGACCTTTTTTCTCACAATAACTCCGCAGATGTCGATTCGAAAAATGCGCGCCACGTGATACACTGGCCCGTCCTCATAATGACCGCTTCATCGAAGCTCATCCCCACCAGACCACCCATGC
Organism: Poriferisphaera corsica; assembly: GCF_007747445.1. Taxonomy (NCBI): domain Bacteria; kingdom Pseudomonadati; phylum Planctomycetota; class Phycisphaerae; order Phycisphaerales; family Phycisphaeraceae; genus Poriferisphaera; species Poriferisphaera corsica. The sequence continues at coordinate 1,557,474 of NZ_CP036425.1, read as the reverse complement.
AAAAACAAATCATCGAAATCCTAGATTACAACCCGGCTTGGCCAATGGCCTATCAAAAAGAATCGCAGATCATCGTCGATATTTTCTGCAATCACATCGTACGAATCCACCACATCGGCAGCACATCCGTTCCCAATCTCAAAGCAAAACCCATAATCGACATCATGCTCGAAGTTGACTCTGTCTCAGCTCTTGATCGATATAACAATGACATGGAGCAGATCGGGTACACCCCCAAAGGCGAATTCGGGATCCTCGGCAGACGCTTCTATCTAAAGGGACTCTATAACAGAACACATCACATCCACGCATTCCAGTCACAATCCCTCGATGCCATCCGGCATCTTGCTTTCCGCGACTACCTCATCGCACACCCCAATATCGCCCGAGAGTACGAACAACTCAAGATTAGATGTGCAAATGAATGCAGAAATGACATGGACAAATATTGCGATGGCAAACACGAGTTTGTACAACTACACGAAAGAAAAGCAGTCGAATGGTATCAAGCCACCTAACCTCCCTTACCAAGCAATGGGAAGATGCGCAAGCCGAAACCATGAATGATTCATTCACTTAAAAATTTTTCTATGACCACCCCAACCATCTCTCCCTGCTCATGCACTGCGGCATGTCCTGTAAATGGAATATTAAACACATGCGCTCCCGGTAACATTTCATCTATCTCACCCAACACGGATCGTGGCACCAGAAAATCTTGATCACCTCGTATAAATAATGTTCGGCAAGCAATAGATTTAATTCTCGCCTTCGGATACCCCGCATCACTTTCATCCAACCACATCGAAACGATTTCCCCAACTAAACGCGAAAAATCAGCGTCCGGATTCAACCGCTCATATAACGCAACAGATTCCGGAAACATCTCCCCCCAGCTCGCAGCCGTAAGTCCCGCATAAATCTCGCGTACCTTTCCCACGGGCGGATTCCAATCCGAACCAATCGTCACCAGTTTCTTCACAAGCCCCGGCCTATCAATCGCTAACCGATACCCAACGATCCCCCCATCACTAAATCCAACCACATTGCATGCCGTTACGCACAGATGCGATAAAACAGCTTCAACGTCTCTCATCAATCGTTCATAATTCAATACACCATCGCCCAAAGTCGACTTCCCATGCCCACGGCTATCAATGCCGATACATCGAAATGATTCACTCATCCGATCGATCATCGGCAAAAAATCCTCAATACTCCCTAACCCGCCATGCAAAAATACAACAGGCAAACCATCTCTTTCTTCTGTTTGCTCGTAATATATTTTCGCACCATCTACGACAACACACTCACCACTATGATGCCTGAATCGCTCCATCATGGACCTTTCATAAATATCCAAGAATGACTTCACGCATCACTATACATTCAAAAGATAAACCCCACAATTATTCTGTTAGCTATTTGTACGGATCACCTTCCATTCAATTTCATAACCCAATGCCTATAGCGACACAATCATCCGCACGCCATGCCGCTTAATCCAAATCCCAAACATTTTCATCAGACTTACTCGTTAATGACCACATATATCCCAATTGTTCCTCTCCCCAAGGCCCTTTACTCAGGTCACTCTTATCCAAGTAGATATCGGGGAAACTAACCGACGAAGCATGCCCATCCACCCAACCAATATTGCACGAGCCCGCATTATGTCGACCATGCACCCCGCCCCATTCCGTTGGCAAGCTCCCGATCACACCCGATCCTCGCTGCGATATCGTTGGCCAATGATATCGTGAATTTGGATCCGCCATGTCATACCAACTATCCGCAAATAACAATGTTTCCGTCGGATTTTTAACGTCACTATACCGCGAGGACTGCAAATACCTAGCCTCCATCGATTCGTCTGTATAAATAAACCGCCCGGACAATGTCACCCAATTCACACCGTAATCCACGTTACGCCATTTATCATCACTCTTATCCGTCATGCTTGCATAGCGCACTGAATATATATTATCGTCCGGCTCCGCAAATGATGGACATGTATACATCTCACGTGTCGATCCGTAGCCACCAATCGTCAACGCACTCGACCAATAGTAATCACCATGACTCCACCATGACTGGCCGCTGACCTCGTAAAAATTGCTCATGTGAACAATGAAATCATCATAATTCACCGAATACGCTGCCGCCGCAATCGCAACCTGCCTGACATTCGACATGCACTGCACATCTTGGGCTGATTTTCTAGCCGCCCCAAGCGCGGGCAGTAAAATACCAATTAGTAATGCTATGATTGATATAACCACTAACAATTCGATCAATGTAAAGCCGTATTTTAATCCATACAATAACCTCGCTCTATTCATCTCAAGCATCCTTATTCATAGAATAGTTCAATTTATAACACAGACATACTCAGCAGAAACATCTGCTAAGCCCAAAACAGGGTTAGAATGCATGAGCGCAAACACATTGCGTCACGCTTTCATATTCAATCTTCTATTAAAAACAATTCAATCAATCGGTAGACAATGAATCCCACAACATCTCAAATCATTGATGTTTTTCACTTGAAAGGAACTCGAATTTACATTTATTCAATCAATGATCTTTATCTATTTTTATCGAAACCGTCTTACACTGTCAATGAAAATTTATGATTTACATCTAATACCCACTATCGAAAATCCACACACGACAATCCACCATAGCTCGGATAACAACTGACCTGATAGACCATGCGCTTTTTTCAAATACAACACGGCGAACACGAACATATCCAACCGATCGCAGCATTTACCAATAAACACTCACAGTAAAAAGCATGATGAATCAAAACGAATCACGTATTGATCAATTTAAAATGTGCCATGATTTACACTTGTGCGCAAATTTGGCCAGCTACTTCCGTCTAATCAACGACTGCACAATACATGGATTAATGATTACCTGCTAAACTTTACAATTCCTTGGCTATTTCTTTCAAAAACACATAATTATTGCCCCAAAACGCATCAAAACGAAATCCGCACTTGTGGCTGTATTGGAATTGTAACTACGATCATTCCATAGATTTACAGACACGAAATACGTCTCGCACCCAAAACGTGCGCACATGCGCAAATAAAAAAGCCGTCAACATTTTCTGTCGCGGCTTTCAATATGTTCTATCTATTCGATCAACTCATGATTTTTTCGGAGTCGATTCTTTCTTCGCCGCAGGCTTATCCGCCTTGCCTGAATCACTGCTCTTACTCTCAGATTTCGGCGTCGCAGCTTCTTTCTTATCCGCTTTTTTTGCGTCTTTTGCCGCCTTCTGATCTTTGCTGTAACCTTCTGATCTGTAATCAGTTTCGTAAAAACCGCTGCCCTTAAAAATCACCCCGGCCCCCGCCCCGATCAACCGGCGCAACTTCATCTTGCCACATTCAGAGCATTTCTTCAGCGGCTTCGCACTCATCATCTGAAATTCTTCAAACGCATGCTCGCAGTTATCACAAACATAATCATACGTCGGCATCGCAATATCCTTTACTCACAACTACCTTTTAATCCAACACTTACACACCACGTTATTGCGCGACAATCACACCCGCCGGACGGATCGTTTTATCGTTGATCACATATCCCGGCTGGAACTGCTGAACAATATGATTCGTTTCAACTTCCTCGCTTGGTTGACGCATCATCGCTTCATGCTTGTTCGGATCAAATTCTTCACCCACTTGAGCTTCAACTCTTTGAACACCAAATTTCCCAATTGAACGTAAAAGCTCATCCTTAACGATCTTAACGCCGCCAAGCAGATCGTCGACCGTAACCTTCTCTTTATCAACTTCAACCGCACGATCGAAATGGTCAAGTACAGTAACCAGTTCACGAGCAATACTCATGACCTGCTGTTCCTTAACCACACCAACATTTTGCTCAGCGCGACGAACATAATTCTGATAATCCGCCGCCGTACGCAGGTACTTATCGTTAAGCTCTTGCAACTGTTTACGAAGCTTATCTTCTTCGGTCAGTTCGATTTCCCCTTCGGCCTCGGTGTCGAACTGCTCCTCAGGATTATCATTACCTTCAAACTTGAAGTTGTCGTCCTGTGGTTCTTCCATGTTGTTTATGTCTTCGTGACTCATATCAGCCTCATTGCTGTTTTAAGTTTATTGATGGCATTATCTGCCGTCTATCTCCTGATTAGTATAGCCAAAATAATTGAGCTACTTTATCAGGCGATTTTGTTTTGATTGTCAGGTATTACTTATATGCGGTACTGCGCTTTGGGTTCTGAACGGCGTTTCTTGTTGAAATTTGCGGGTTTGTGGTCATGTTGCGTTTATCAGTGTGCTACCGAGTGATGTTGGTGATTAAACCGTGCTAGGCGCCAAGGTGCTCTTTGATCTTCTCCCAGAAACCTTTGGTATGCGGAAGCACATCATGATCCTCTGTCTCAGCAAACTCACGTAGAAGTTGCTCCTGCTTATCGGTGAGCTTCTTGGGAATCTCGATCAGGAGAACGACGAGGAGATTTCCTCGGCGGCCGGAGCGTAAGTTTGGTAGTCCTTTTCCAGAAATCTTGATCACATCACCATGCTGCGAAGCTGCGCCGATCGTGATTTCATCTTCGCCTTCGAGGGTCGGGATGTCGACCTTGGCGCCGAGTGAGGCTTGCGTGAAGCTGATAGGCATTTTGAGGATGATATCATCGCCATCACGGACAAAGAGGCTGTGCTGCTCGACACGAATGACGACATGAAGGTCACCACGTGGGCCGCCATTGAGTCCGGGTTCGCCCTCTGCGCCGACTCGGACGGCTTGGCCATCGTGAACGCCCGCGGGGATTTTGACTGAAATTTTGCGGTCTTTGAGGATGCGTCCTTTGCCACGACAATCGGGGCAGTGTTCTTTAACAACTTTACCTTGGCCGTTACAGTCGGGACAGGTTGCGACCATGCGGAACATGCCGCCGAGGCCGGATTGCATGACTTGACCGTTGCCGCCACAGGTTGAGCAAGTGGTGGGATCTGTGCCGGGCTTTGCACCGGAGCCATGACAGGTATCACACTCATCCTGACGGGTGAAGTCGATATCTTTTTCGCAGCCTGAGAGGACTTCTTCGAGTGAGATTTCGGCGAGTGTTTCGAGGTCATAACCTCGGGTTGGTCGATTGCCACGTGGGCCGCCGCGTGCGCGTCCACCGCCGCCGCCAAACATGTCGCCGAAGATATCACCGAACATCGAGAAGATGTCGTTGGGATCCATCTGGTTAAAGTTATGCCCGGCGCGTCCTTTGAGGCCTGCGTGGCCATACTGGTCGTAGAGACGACGTTTATCTTCGTCGGCTAGAACTTCGTAGGCTTCAGCAGATTCTTTGAATTTGATTTCGGCTTCTTCGGAGTCTGGATTGCGGTCGGGATGATATTTCATCGCCATTTTGCGGTAGGCGCGTTTGATTTCATCACCGCTTGCGGTGCGTTCAATGCTGAGGATTTCGTAATAGTCGCGCTCTGTGGCCATGTTGTGATCCGGTTTGGGAGGTCAAGGGGTTTTGGTGCGGCATGAGGTTGAGGAGCGGTTGCGGTGTTGAGTGAAGAAGGCTCAGCGGCTTTCACCGGTGAGCCCTGAAATTTTCATTTATGTCGGCATGGCAGTTTTGCCGGCCTGTATCTAATCGGACGCTGCACGCGTTGATTAGCTGATTGCGCCTTCGACTGCCTCTTCATCACCTTCGAGCTCTGTAACGAGGACATTGGTGGTGAGCATGAGGCCGGAGACGGACGCTGCATTTTGAAGGGCTGTACGAGCGACGAGGGCGGGATCGATGATACCAGCCTTGACCATGTCGACATACTTACCGGTCGCAGCGTTGTAGCCGTTGTTTCCGGTCGCTTCTTTGACCTTCTCGACAACGATGAAACCGTCATCACCTGCATTTTCGACGATCTGACGCAGGGGCACTTCGAGTGCTTTTGCGACAATGTCGAAGCCGAGCTTTTCGTCGCCGCGTGCTTTGGCACGCTTGGCTTCGATCGCTTCAACTGCGCGGACAAGTGCGACACCACCGCCGGGGACGTAGCCTTCAGCAGCCGCGGCCTTGGTGGCGTGGAGTGCGTCATCGACGCGGTCTTTACGCTCTTTCATAGCTGTTTCGGTGGGTGCGCCAACATTGATGATGGCGACGCCGCCGGTGAGCTTAGCGAGGCGTTCTTGCAGTTTCTCACGGTCATAATCGGAGGTTGTGGTTTCGATCTGCTTACGGATCTGAGCGATACGTTGTTCGAGATCGGCTTTTGTACCGGCACCTTCGATGATGGTGGTATTGTCTTTATCAATGATGATTTTCTTGGCTGAACCGAGCTGTTCGAGTTCAACAGCTTCGAGCTGAATACCGAGATCTTCACTGATGAACTGGCCACCGGTCAGGACAGCGAGATCCTGCATCATAGCTTTGCGGCGATCACCGAAGCCGGGCGCTTTAACGGCGGCGACTTTGATGGTACCACGCAGACGGTTGACGACGAGTGCGGCGAGCGCTTCGTTTTCAACGTCTTCGGCAACGATGACGAGAGCCTTTTGAGCCATCGCAACTTTGTTGAGCAGTGGAAGTAAATCCTGAAGATTGCTGATCTTTTTCTCGTGGAGAAGGATGATCGCGTCTTCGAGGATACACTCGGAGGATTTAGGATCGGTCATGAAGTAAGGAGAAAGGTAGCCCTTATCAAACTGCATGCCTTCAACGTAGTTGAGATCGATTTCGGCGGTTTTGCCTTCTTCGACTTCGACGACACCGTCTTTCCCGACCTTTGAGATGGCTTCTGCAATTGCTTCGCCAACTTCTAAGTCATGGTTAGCTGAGACGGTAGCGACTTTTTTATAGTCGTCTTTGCCGTCACAGGGGACAGCCATAGCTTTGATGGCTTCGCCGGCGACATCGGAGGCAGCATTGATGCCACGCTGAAGAGCGATAGCGTTTGCGCCTGCGGTGACGTGGCGGAGGCCTTCGGAGAAGATGGCTTCTGCGAGGACGGTTGCTGTGGTCGTGCCGTCACCAGCCTTGTCGGCTGTTTTCTTGGCGACTTCGACGACCATCTTGGCGCCCATGTTCTGGAATGGTTCTTTGACTTCGACTTCCTTGGCAACGGAGACACCGTCTTTGGTGACAGCGGGTCCGCCGAAGGATTTCTGCATCACGACATTACGGCCGGTGGGTCCCATGGTGACCTTCACGGCTGCGGCGAGTTGCTCAAGACCTTTTTTGAGCTGCATTGCCGCATCAGTTCCAAACATTAACTGTTTGCTTGCCATTGTGTTGGCTCCAAAAATCTGATGATTAGCTAGTGATTACACACTGCCTCCCCCGGAAGTTTTGACTTCGCAAAATCCAGGGAGAGGGAATCTCCGCGAAGGAGATGACAGTGCAACTCAAATTAGTTTTCGATAACACCGAGAAGTTCGCTTTCACGAACGATCATGTGCTCGACACCGTCGATGTCGACTTCAGTACCGGCGTACTTGCCGTAGAGGACGACGTCACCCTTTTTGATGGTGAGTTCGGTGCGTGAGCCATCTTCGTTGAGTTTACCGGGGCCAACAGCAACGACGGTGCCGGTCATTGGCTTTTCGGTGGCGGACTCAGGAAGAAAGATGCCGGAAGCGGTTTTGGTTTCAGCCACGGTCGGCTTGAGGACGATACGGTCGTCTAATGGCTTGACAGTTGTTTTCTTTGCCATCTTGTTTTATCTCCAAGCGATTGTTTCGCTTTAAGTGTTCTAATGATTAGTTAGAGGGTTATGAGAAGGTGGGGCTGATTACATCATGCCGGGCATGCCCATGCCGCCCATTCCGGGCATACCGCCCATGCCACCCATTCCGCCCATGCCTGGCATTCCGCCGCCCATACCACCCATGCCGCCCATGCCGCCCATGTCGGGCATGCCGGCTGCACCAGCAGCGTCGTCGGATGATTGTTCGGTCACGATGCAGTCACAGCTAAGAAGAAGTGTTGCAACAGATGCAGCATTCTCTAGTGCGGTGCGATCGACTTTGGCTGGGGTCATGATACCTTTTTCGATGAGGTCGCCGTATTCGAGCTTGAGTGCGTCGAATCCGAAAGAGCCTTTGCCGTCTGCAACTTTGCTGACAACAACGGTACCACGTTCGCCTGCATTATCTGCGATGGTCTGGAGTGGAAGTTCCAGAGCTTTGCGAACGATGGAGATGCCGTTGGCTTCGTCGCCTGTCGCTTCGATCTTATTCAACTTCGCGATAGAACGGATGAAGCTGACGCCGCCACCGGGGACGATGCCTTCTTCGACTGCAGCGCGGGTTGCATGCAATGCATCTTCAACACGAGCTTTCTTCTCTTTAAGCTCGGCTTCACTGGCTGCACCGACATTAATCTGTGCGACGCCGCCTGCGAGTTTCGCGAGACGTTCTTGGAGTTTTTCACGGTCATAATCGCTTGTTGTCGTTGCGATCTCATGACGGATTTGCTCGATGCGAGCTTGGATTTGCTTGGATTCACCAGCACCTTCGACGATGGTTGTGTTTTCCGCGTCGATGATGATTTTCTTCGCCATGCCAAGTTGTGAAAGTTCTACGTTATCGAGTTCGATGCCGAGATCTTTCATGATGGCTTCGCCGCCGGTGAGGACAGCGATATCTTGAAGCATTGCCTTGCGACGATCGCCGTAACCTGGAGCTTTGACCGCACAGATATTAAGCACGCCACGCAGCTTATTCACGACGAGGGTCGCGAGGGCTTCGCCTTCAATGTCCTCAGCAATGAGAACGAGTGGGCGTTTGGCTTGCTGCACTTTTTCAAGCAATGGGACTAACTTCTGAATAGAGCTAATCTTGTCTTCGAAAATGAGGATAAGGGCTTTGTCCATTGAGACGAGCATGTTGTCCGCATCGGTGACAAAGTTCGGGGAAAGATAGCCACGATCGAACTGCATACCTTCGACAACGTCGACGTATGTTTCGAGGCCCTTACCTTCTTCAACGGTGATGACGCCGTCTTTGCCGACACGCTCCATTGCGTCGGCCATGATTTTGCCGATTGCAGGATCGTTGTTAGCTGAGATGGTGGCAACGTTTTGAATATCCTTTTTACCGTCAATGCCCTTGGAGAGCGACTGGATATTTTCGATGACTGCGTTGACAGCCTGCTTCATACCGCGAACAACTGCGTTAGCATCGGCGCCTGCGGTGATCTGCTTGAGGCCTTCGCGGAAGAGTGCTTCTGCGAGGACGGTTGATGTTGTGGTGCCGTCACCTGCCTTGTCGGAGGTTTTGCTTGCAGCTTCTTTAACAAGCTGAGCACCCATGTTTTCGTTTTTGTCTTTAAGCTCGATTTCTTCAGCAACCGTTACGCCGTCCTTGGTGACGGTTGGGCCACCCCAACTCTTGTCGATGACTGCGTTACGGCCACGCGGGCCAAGCGTGCTTTTGACTGCTGCGGCGAGTTTTTCAACGCCACGCAGGAGTCCTGCACGAGCTTCCGATTCAAAGGCCAATTCTTTTGCGGCCATTACCACGTATCTCCTTTAGGGGTCCATGGATTGAGTATTTCTGAACAGTGTGTCCCCGCCATTTCGTCGCTGAGCACCTAATGCGAAGCATGCGCACTCACACCGACTGCCAATATGTATGGCAATTGGTGTGCCAGAAATAAGCTGCAACCTGAGCACCTCTTCGGAATCATAAATACATTAATACATGTCACTTATCGTTTTCTGATTGCTATCAGGAATCGTATGGCATGCCCACAAACCTGCCAACCTGACAGAAGCAGAGAAATGAATCTGTCAGGTCATGACATAAAAAGGCCCACTGCGGGCCTTGGATGATGCTTCATTTCGCAGGATCTAGGGGCTTGGTTATCGCCGATCTACCAATAATTCCACAGCATCGGCTTTGATATCGCTAAGACTGATCGGGCCAGCTTCAAAAGCACGGATATCCTGCTCTGCCCATACGGTGCCATGCTGAACGATAATTCTGTAATTGGCATCAGCCGGCACACTACCTTTCCAATATCTCCCGTCTCGTTTGAGGGCGATACTACCGGGACGCCAATCCGCGGGAAGCTTTGGATGCTTGGCAACAGGTGAGTCTTTATAGAATGCGGCAATTTGCTCGGGGTAAAGTTCGAGCACTGCTTTACTAAACCAATAACAATGACCGGCAGCACCTGAGTCGCGAACTTGTTGAATTTTCTTCTTCATGTCTGGCCAGGAAGTTGGTGCTCCTGTGCCAACAACTCTCAAGCCGGCAATAAGATCTGATTTACGCTTGCCTGCAGTAGCAACTTGTTCTTCCCAAGTTGGCTTAAACGATGAAAATGAAGTTCGATAAGCTTGTGGCACAAACTCATCCATAAGACCTTGATCTGACCATGCTTTCCAATCACATGCATAATGCTCAAACGACCATGGATAAACAGCAGGGCTAATTGATACGATCAGATTGGGGCGGATTGTTTTGAGTTCACGATAAAAATCTTCAGCAAATTCTGTAACTTTTTTTGATCGCCATGCAATCCATTCAGGATCGTGTTCATTTGCTGGAGGCAACTTACCGTTGTGCTCTTGCGCATAAATTTTTTGTGTGTATGGGTCGTAACCCATTGATGTTGGCCACGCAATACGATCGTCTAATTGAACACCGTCGAGATCGTATCTAATGACAGATTCTTTGATGATATTAAGCAAGAGATTGCGTGATTCAGGGCGAAGCGGGTTCATCCAAACAAACTGATTTTGCCTGCTAACTTGCTTGCCTTCTTTGGTGAGTGTTAGCCACTCTGAATACTGCTTGCGGAGTTCTGGGTGTGAATCTTTGTATGCGGCCATAAATCCGTATTCGAACCACGCGATATAGACCAAGCCATTTCGATGCGCATGTATCAAAGTTTCACTTAACAAATCTCTGGGGCGTCCGGCCATTTCCCTTTGCGAAGGACCTTGCTTGCCTGGCATTAATTCGGGTTTGCGTTCAACCCCGATAAGTTCATGCATCGTATTTGAAGGAAATTGCGTGTACCCATTTTTCCAAACTTCCACATAAACCGTATTTAAGCCTAAATCTTTCAGGCGTCGCATGCTTCGAGCAGTGGCAGATGGCGTTTCTATATTGTTATTGGCCGTTGTTGTTAACCACGTTCCACGTACTTCAGATTGAATATCGGCGGCATTCAGAATCGATGCCGTTGCTGTACATACAAGTGCAAAAACAACGATGCTTAATAAAAATTGCGACAGAATACTAAATTTCAATTTATGTGCTCCTGTTATCGGTGATGTATTTTATTTCGCGCAACAAACAAGATGATTTACCGGAAGCAAATCTTTGTTACACCAAATTACATGCATCAAAAGGGCACCAACAGCTGCTTTAGCTGGTGACTATCATACCTTAGATAAAGCCATGATCCAAACTGATATACAGAGAACTACAAGGCAATGTAAGGAATAGCCGCATCGCGTTAACATCTGCGGCAAGCACAACGATAAGACTATCATGACAACATTCGTACTGCGACTAAGCAAATTATGCTCATCAGCCTTTTTGCAGTTTGGCTAGGCAGCAACGCCATATATCATTTGGATCGCCATGAGCGAACAGATCTTTTCGCAAGAGAACATATTGAACCGAATGGTATAACTAAACACACAATCTTTGGCTATAAATTCGATCTCGACACTGTAAGCAGAAATCATTTCCGAACCGCCATACATGCCACAAACTTGATTGCAGCGACATGCTCAGCTTTAGGGGTCATCGTGCTACTCATTTTTTCATTTCGAGATCAATCAGTTTTTCATCGAGCAAAATGGCTCGCGAGTCTTGGCTTAGCGATATCATGCTGTACTGGATTAAGCATCTTGAGTGGACAGATCGCGATGAATCCAGATTCCGTCATGATTTCAAGTACGGCGGCATTTGAAAGCAAAACGATATTCTTAATTGCTTGCTCGATTATTCTCATCACTTTTTTGATTCAGCCAGAATCGATGCCAATCACAAAAAAAGTGCAACAAAGTGCTTCGAAACCCAAACCTAACCCCAAAGCAATGGGTTAATGCCTTAAGTGTGGATAACGCAGCATTTTGTATACGACAGATAGGCTTTTTGACTACAAAGCTTCTTTGTGCTTTAATACTTGTCTCACAAGACTGTGAGCAAGCATTCGTATAATATACGAGTTCGCAATCAAGAAATTATGACTATTGATTGCGGGGTAGAGCAGCCAGGTAGCTCGTCGGGCTCATAACCCGGAGGTCACAGGTTCGAATCCTGTCCCCGCTATTTTAAAACTAGAAACGCCAGTCACTTACGTGATCGGCGTTTTTTAGTGCGCCAAGCCGGGCTTGCCTCAGGCTTGCCGTGGGCTTGTTTGGGCTTGCCGAGGCGTGTGACATCCATTTCAAATAACCGTAGGTCAGGAACAAAACCGTACCCTGCCCACTCCCCTACCCCCGATTCCAACCCTTAAAGCCACATCCTCTCACACCAATCCTCCCTGCAAAACCGACGTAACCGTCAAAACCTCTGACCGCAAATACCACCTATGCCCACAGCCCGGAGGCACCAATCGCGCCGGCGGCAAACAAGATTACGTTAATCTGATACAGGCAATTAGGTTAGAGGAGTAAGCCCCCAAGAATTGACATGAACATGGACGATATATGGCTTGGCAACACCACACAGCCTGCCGAAAATAGCAAAGCCCCTGCCTCACAGAATGCCACTGAATGCACGAGGTGCGATGCTCTCGTGTTTTAAAGACATAGCTCTGGATGGGGTCGGGCAAACGTACAAAACGCTACTCGGTCAAACCTCGCCGCAATTCTCGATTACACAAGACCTCCAGCTGGGTTTCGTCGGTCTTGACGGTACCTGTAAATTGCCAAAACACCCCCATAACAAACCTGCACCAACGGCTGAGCTATTACACGTCAATTCGTCACAAGTAATCAGGCAACAGAGATAAACTACAAAACAACAACATAAATATAAACATGAACGATTCAAAGCATACAACGCCACACACATTCAACACAAAAAGACAATCAAAACTACAACACGCGAATACAATTTGTTTTAACCGTTCGTTGACCCCCAAAGCCATCAATTCGATTTTAAAACCGTCTCCACACACCTCTACTAGCACACAAACTCAAATTAGATTGATTGAATTCAACGTTATTATCAACAAGATCCAGAATCACACACAATAATGTTATAATTGATATATGTAAATCTGTTTTCACCAAAGTTATTTCTATAACAATCTAAATGCATACGAATACCAAAGCGAGTCATATGGAATTTTCCCACGATCTTGAGGATTTCGAGGATCTTACGAAATGTATACAGAATTGGCCGTTAGTCAATCTTATTGTTGGCAGCATTTATGATCATCTACCATTTTGAGATGACAAGGACGTGACCGATCAAATCAGCGAACTGATCCTTACAATGATCGAATGTGACTACCCTTTCCTACTGACCTATTATCTCATACAAACATTCTAGACAATTCTTAAATTGAAAGATAATCAGTACTGGAATTTGAAGAAGCACTCGAATATCACTCAAATGATTGAGTACGTTCGAGATGACAAGGCTAAAGATGGCACTATATATTTAATAATCTAAGAACAATGTTGATTAAGTTAATTTCCAGGCGAATATAGCACAAATCAAATGATAAAAGATTTTTAGTATAAATATTTTATATTCAATACAATTAGGTCTCAACTACATCTCAAACTTTATAAATGCAAGTACTACAGATATTTTATCATTAAACAGAATATACGATTTATACAACATTGCGTTTTTTTAGCACACAGATTAATCCAGCAAAACCCAACATAAAGAAGGATGTCGGCTCTGGCAGATGTGTAAATCGGATGAGAGCGGCATCACCTCCGTCTAGAATAATTTGATAGAGATCTTTATTATTATATACACCGTGTGCCGCTAAAATTTCTTCATTACCAGTTAGTGGGTTTAGTATAAACACGGTATCGTACATGTCATCTATCGTGAAGTATGCAGTTCCTCTGGCAAGCGAAGTGATATTCATATCTTTACCATGGCGCTTATTCACGAGAAGAATATAACGATCTATCGAAGCAGCATCATCGGCTTCAAATACACCGTGAAGGAACTCCTGGCCCCAAAATCTATCAAAAGGTGAATCGACAGATGTTGTATATCTTGTTGTATCGTCAGGAATCGTGTTATCAGTGATTTTGCCTGTGTGATAAACGCCAATTGAGTTTAATTTGAGAAGTTCGTCCCCCAACACGAAAGCTTTATCATTTGTATTCTGGACAAGATTATACAAATCGGTTGGTTGTCCATTGACGTGATCAACAATACCTTCACCAAAACGACTATCGTCAATACGGTAGTTATAGTAATACAAGCCCTTCGCTCCATAAGCCATATGACTATATGCTTGCCATCGAATATCTGAGCCACTAGCTCGTCGGTAAGGTCCAGCCCAATGATCTGTCACTAATACAAATCCAAACAAACCGATGCCATTCTCTAACGATTTGTCCCGAAACAGCTCAAGATTACTGTAAAAATCGGTGCGATCTGTACCATCCTCTAGCAGTGCATAGTGCGTATGTCCAATGACTGCTGGCTGCACCTCATCAATATACTTCTGTACGTATCCCTCATAATCAATCCCGTATTTTTCTGGCCGCCCATATGACCATGCATAATTTGGCAGTATATTACATATGGGTAATGCATCTGGATCGTTCTCGTAGATATAATTATGTGCTTGTCTTAGTGCAGAGAATTGATCTGGCTCTGGTTCATCTTTCAGCGTATAGCCAATCACGTTATAGCTGTTATTATTTGCGAAATTTACTGTGTTAATAAGCTTTGATTCATTCAAGTGCAGGCTCTCAGATTGCCCGAGAATAATACCGACATTTGCTGTTTCCGCATTTGCGACTTGATGCGTTGAACCTCCAATAAGTAAACGTGGTACATTGGCCATTGTAAGACCAGCATTTCTGTAAGTCTCATACTCACTGACTGTTCCGCCATATCGATCAAAATATGACCATGCTGAGATTGGTAATGCCCCTTGCCTGTTTGCAAGCCATTGGTTCCATCTAGCTGATGATGGATTCGCGACATACTCAATGCTAAGCAGTGGCCCGGAGTAAACGCCATCTTCTTTTGAAGCCCAGTGATCATGAGAGGTTGAAGTGCCATCTCTTGAGACCATAAAAGTGATGCTTCTATTCACATCAGAATTCAATAGCCCTTTAACACTTGATGCGGCAACACTGTACTGATCACCAACATATCCACCGTTACCACCGTTCTGTACTTGCCATGAACCGAGGAATGTTGTCTTTGTTGGATCGAAACCACGACTTGATTCGATGTCATTCCCGAGTGCATTATTCCATGTCATCCCAGGCGGGGTGTTCTCAGATTCAATAAAGGGTACAGTTTCTGCATCCTGATTAAGCCCAAACACATCATACTTCCAGCTCCATGCACCAACTAAACTTCTTGTCATAGTAAATGTTGCTGAAGTGGCATAACCAAAATCGTCTGGCAATTCAAAACGAATATACGCTTTTCCTGATATACCGATATTAGGGTCAGTATTCTGCTGCTTTATAAATAAAACATTACGGTTATATGCATCATTGGCCGCGGCACCCGATCGAACATCAACATCAGCAACAGCATTTAAGGTAATCGCACTTGCCTGCAAAACTTGATGGCTTTTACCTATTAGAAGAATATAAAATGCTGCCAGCAAGATTGTGATTCGATATAGATTGCTATTTAGCGTCGAGTACTTCATATGCCTTACCTCTCTACCATGAAGTTAATATAAAAATAACGACAATTCGTATAGAAATGTGACATAGTATCGGTAAATACTATGCCATTATAGTTATGAGTTTTTACAAGAACGTAAGACGAGCAAACCACCTGCCATACTAAGAAGTGCCATACTGCTGGGCTCAGGTATAGGAACTTGATCATAAGTCAGTGATAAAGTTGGGGCGTTAAATGAACCATGAGATCTTGAGGCAAACTGCTCGACAGCACTGGAGAGATTTGTACGACCTATCATCAGAGTAATAAATCCATTGCTATCATTATTGACAAAATCAACTAAATCTTCACTGTCGATGCTGTAGCTGTCACCGGCAACACCATCATTTTTAGTGCCAATCACAGTATACTCACCTACTACTATTGAGCTGCTAAATTCCCAAGGGCTTGTAGCCACATTTCCCGGGGCATTGTTCCATGTTGTGCCGCTAGGTCCATTAGCTTCGATCCAATCTTCACCAATACCATCATCAAGACCATAAATTTTATATGTGTAGTTCCACGGGCCGGCAACTGCACGTGTTATCGTGAATGTTGCATCTGTTGCCTCATAAAAATCCTCAGGGAGTGCATACCGAATATATGCTTTATAACTTCGTGTTGAAGATGGGTCTGCACCTGTGTTACCAATAACGAGTGTTTCTCGATTATAACCATTATCTGCAAGGTCTTTTGAACGAATGTCAGCATCACCATGTGGGCTTAAATCTAAACTAACTGTACCTGCTTGTGATATTCTTGCGACCCCAAAGATTAACACACCAGCCAAACCATACATTTCAACTCTCTTTAATCGCATCACATAAACCTCCGTATATGCAGCCTCGTGTTGAAGTACATTTGTTCTATCGCTGCATCATAGAACACTTTAATTCATCTAATCATCAATATGAAACTTGATATGAAATAATATACTTGAGTGATTCAAGTTAGTTTGGTGGATTGTTATCAACGTAAGCAGGCAAATCATCGCCCGGAATCGTCGCACCATGTCCATCTAGAAAAGTGTAATTCCGAGCACCATTATGAATTGGCTCTAATGGCTCCAAAGTGTTATGTCCACCAATTGCCTTTTGATCATTATCATAGAAGAATGGGATCTCTGAATCACCAAGACCTGTATAAGATACAATCTCATCGATTCTCATAGGAGCTTCTTGGTTGGGGTAGCCAAAAGGCCGCCGCCATTGGCTTGGATCGCCCGCTTGATAAACTATACCGACTAACCTGTAGTGCGTAATCGTTTTTAATGTATTTGATAATTTCACTTCGCCGCCATAAAAATCATGAGCTGTTGGGCAAATTACTGCTTCAGTATTCAATTCACCATTATCGTCCGGCTTGGTACCAAGATATGATCCAAGATGGTATGGCAGGAAATACTGCCGTCCGGCGTTTCCATACTGTATTGGAATCCCAACCCATAATCCACCATGTGTTCCGGGTAAACTTCCCTTATTGTCATTAGCATACATTTGCGTGGCAAGACCGATATTTCTTGCGTTACTCAGACACTGCAGTGTCATCGCAGTTTGTCTAGCCGCACTCAACGCCGGCAGTAATATTCCTATTAGAAGTGCAATAATTGATATAACCACTAATAATTCAATGAGCGTAAATGCACGTTTCATCATCATCCCTTTAACTTAAGTGTTTAATTCAATATTTTGATCAATGTCACTCCCGACATACTATTCTATATTTTTATCCGTACTCTTGGCATTCTGCCTTTTATAGAAGACCCACTTCTTGTAATCTTGATCTTCAAGTATATTCAACATTTGCTCAATCATGTCACCAATTTCTCGACGGCGTATCATCATTAATGTTGGATCTTGATTGAATTCATTATGTTCCTTTACAATTGAGTCTGGTATGGTTAGCAAATTCTCTGCAGCTCGTACAATTCTAATACCATTCGATTTCTGAAAGATGGGTATAGCTTTTACTTTCGCGGTTAACTTTTCTAAAAGCTCAAAATACTCGTAATCTTCAATTGCATCACGCATGACTTCGATACGAACTGATCGCCATGGCTCAAGATTTGGCCCCGCATACAGCAGTACACCATCGCCATTCATATTTTGCCATTCCAAGTTGTACATCAAATGATCTCGATAATCGATTGGATTTGTTGCATCAATAGGCAAATCTTTGGAAATATTTCGCCCTGCCCAATCGGTCCAGCCATTTACTGCCCAATATAAGAAACCTTCTGCGCCAAACTTTCTCGCGTGCCAAACTAGCATACGATGATCAATAGCGGGTTCGTCTACACACAAATTAGCTGTCGGTGGTGTTGGACTGATACAAACGTAGGACCAGAGGGTATCACCTTTCTTCTTTCTTTCTTGAAAAAATGGTTTGGACAGTACATCAAGCTTTGCACACCAAATATCCACAAGACCCGCTAATTTTGGAGCTGGCGCGCCGATCGTTTGCATAATTTTAACTTCTGGATTCTCTCGCTTGATGTACTTATACGTCTCTTCAATAAACTTAATTAGCTCTGGGTTATGTGCTTTTGGTTCATCAAAACCGTAGATGTATTGATCGGTTCGGAAACCTAAAGCTTTCCATTCCTTCAGGATCTTATTAACTGGAGCTGCTACATCTTGAGGTGTTTTGCCTGGTGTTTTTTCTT
The DNA here is from genome assembly GCF_007747445.1 of Poriferisphaera corsica. Taxonomy (NCBI): domain Bacteria; kingdom Pseudomonadati; phylum Planctomycetota; class Phycisphaerae; order Phycisphaerales; family Phycisphaeraceae; genus Poriferisphaera; species Poriferisphaera corsica. Next base: position 1,538,954 of record NZ_CP036425.1, on the reverse strand, counting down.
TAAGCCATTTCTCAATCGTAAAACCACTGGCCATTCGATATATGCAAAAACTGTATGGCGGAACTTTATTCTGAATTACACCAACGGTATTTTTCAGATTAGTCAGATCAACAGATGAAATTACATTGATACCATGTGCATTTTCTTGGAAGTTAATTTGACGATATTCAAAACCAATATTTTTAGGGGCCATACGATATTCATCTAAAATATTTGCCCATCTCATAAAGTTATCTATAGATAAACATTCTTCAGGCTTGATGTTATCGTAGTAGTGCTTTGACAAGAACTTTGCGTATACACCGAAAGGTGTTGCAAAATTGCCTGGCTTTGGCAATTTAAATTTTCTAACATTGGCCTGTACAGGAATAACGTGCAGCTTACCATCAATAGTCACTTCAACATTGCCGCGATAGATTCCTGCTGGTTGATCTGCTGACGCAGTCAAAGTGATCCAAAAAGCGCCGATCCGGTTACCTCTAATTGAGAATTCTGATTGCTGTGGTTTCAGAATATCACTCCACCAGCCAACATGCTCAGTAGCATATGAAGCACTACCTGTTCTAACATAATCTACTTCATGCCAACGCATATCGAGCACAACGCCATCTGTATTGATCATCGGCGTAATAGAAAAATGGCCTTGGCTGACCGGTTGCCCATGATTATCAATGACAATCTGAAAAGACTCTGCTTCGTTTTTTGCCAACTCAAGATAGGTTCGTTTCGCTTTATCAATTCTGCCTAGATTGGCACCGTTACGCCACAACTTATCAAGTGAACTAACAGACCAAACATTTGCGGAACTTTCGGCAAACCCATTGCTGCTCATAGCCACACAAATGAAAAAAGCCAGAATCAACTTGAACAAATAGCTATATTTCATAGATCGCATCGTCTCCTGTTATCATGCCGAATGGCTATTTTAATCAAACTTAGAATCACTAATTAACTTGCCTAAAATCATTCAAACTCGCCCGCTCTAACTCAACTTGCCCCGTATTGAGGCTTCACACGAACAAAAGCAATAACAATAATCAAGACTAAAACACTTGATAGAGCGCGTTATCATGCTAATATCAAATATATATCACAATGATTATTGTGTCAATATATTTTGCTAAACTATCTAACAATTCAATCAAAGTATACAATCTTATGCTATGGCAAAAAAAATGGCTCCAAAAGCAAATCATCCACAATCCATTACTATTGCAGATGTTGCAAAGAAGGCAAGCGTTTCAAGAGCAGCTGCATCACATGTTCTTTTAGGAAGTGGTGCAGGTAAAATTCGTGTAGGTAAAGATACTGCTAATCGCATTCGTAAGGCTGCAACAGACCTTGATTATGTACCTAACCAAGTAGCGAGACAACTTGCAGGCGCATCTAGCAAACTTCTTGGTGTACTTGTTGACTCCAAAGCCAATGACTTGAATCATACGCGTCTCATGCTTATTGAATCAGAAGCAAGACAAATGGGATACAACCTGTTAATCAGTTATGAACAACCAGATAAGCAAGCAATCGACAGCCTTGCAAGAAATTTCCTCATGCGAGGTGTTGCTGGCATATTGTGTATCCACCACGTATATCCAAATGATTCAGATACCGTTGTTGAATCGCTATTGAATGTCACAAATAAAGCAATTTTTATTGATGAGCCTACAATATCAAATGCTGAATGGGTCGGCGTTGATTATCAAACCGGTGTAGAAATGCTGGTCGATAGGCTGATAAAAAATGGAAGACGTAGAATCGCCCTTGTTTTGCCGGATACACAGTGGTACCAACCGCCGAAGATGCTGCACGGATACAAAGCAGCATTGAAACGACATGGTATGAAGGTATTTAAGAAACTTCAATACATACACTCCGAACGTGTGCCATATACTCGTGATAACTATTACGATGATTTTAACGAACAGGCGGCAGATAACGCCCTTCATGCATTAACTCAAGAAGCGTCAGCTGATGCAATAATATGCTTTGATGACTGGTTTGCAAGCAGTCTAATCTCCTCAGCTAAAAAGGCTGGCATCACAATACCTAGCGAACTCGCGATTACAGGGTTTGGCAACTACCGAATCCGGCAACATGTCACACCGACTATCACAAGTGTAGATTTCCAACTAAATCTTTTAGCTAAACAGGCTGTCTTACGCTTGATTAATTTGATCGAAAACAAAGAGCTTCCGTCCACACCGAACCTGATTACGCCACTGATTATCGAAGGATCGTCGGACTGATCTTTTTAATGCGCATTGATTACCATCTTTTATTGTATCTTCAAATTACTCCTGTACTTTCTGTAGCATTCCCAGCGTCATTACGTTTTACCGTCTGTATTCGTTAGTGTTAGTAGCAACTCCTACGACTACACCTTGTTGTACTCACAATAAAAAACCTTAATCTATAAAATGGCCAAACATCGCTTGCTCTATTTGATAGAGCGCGTTATCATTCTGAAATGAACACTATTGATTGGTTTATATTAGGACTGGTTGTATTTGCGACGACTTCACTTGCGTGGTGGACACGTCGTTATACGAAAAGTGTTGCTGACTTTGTTGCCGCAGATCGTTGCGCTGGCCGTTATGTGCTAGGTGTTTCCGAAGGTATTGCAATGATCGGTGCGATCTCTGTTGTGCTCATGTTTGAGATGTATTACAAGTCCGGCTTCTCTGCTGTCTGGTGGGGACTCATGCAACTTCCAATTGGCATTATTGTAGCTGTGACAGGTTGGGTGATATATCGATATCGTCAAACACGTGTACTGACACTTGCTCAATTCTTAGAGATGCGATACAGCAGGCGATTCCGGATTTTTGCTGGGGCATTAGGTTATATTTCCGGCATACTTAATTATGGCATTTTCCCAATTGTAAGCGCTAAGTTTTTTGTGCTGTTCCTTGGCTTACCTTTAGAGTTTTCATTCTTGGGATTAACAATACCCTGTGTACCGGCCATTATGGCATTCTTCTTATCACTGTCACTATGCTACGTCTTTGTTGGCGGTCAGCTTGCGGTAATGGTCACGGATTTTTATCAAGGCGTCTTCTGTAATTTAGTTTTTGTAACAATGATCATTTGGGCACTTTTGAATTTTGAATGGTCGATGATTACCGAAGCGATGGCTTCGAGCGAATCTGGTCGTGCTTTAATGGATCCAATGATTGGTGGCGCGGATGATGATTTTGGTTTTGTCTTTTTTGCAATTTGGGCAGTAGCCTTTTTCTTTAACAACATTGCCTGGCAAGGACGATCTGGATTTAATGTTGCGGCATCAAGCCCGCATGAAGCAAAAATGGCAAAAGTGCTAGGTACTTGGCGTCAACTGGTCAATGTCACCGTGATGGTGGTCTTGCCGATTTGTGTATGGGCAGTCATGCATCATTCTTCAACAGCAGATCAGGCGGCAGCCATTCAAGCATCTGTTGACGCCCTTCCTGATAAAACGATGCGCCAACAGGGCATGGTTCCAGTTGCACTCACACATTTACTTCCTGCAGGACTTATGGGTTTGTTTGCTGCCATGATGTTTGCGGCAATGACAACAACCGATCAACCATATCTCCACTCATGGGGTTCGATTCTGGTGCAAGATGTCATAATTCCACTCCGTGGCAAGCCACTCAGTCAGCGTGCTCATCTTTGGATGCTTCGAGTTTCAATTATCTTTGTAGCTGTTTTTGCATTCTTTTTCGGTTTACTCTTCCAACAGACACAATACATTGCAATGTATTTCCAGATCACTGGTGCCATCTTTATGGGTGGTGCTGGTGCCGTCATCATTGGCGGCTTGTATACACGATGGGGCACGACAGAAGCTGCATGGGCAACCATGATTATTGGCTCAATGTTTGCTCTCTTTGGTGTCTATGCAACAAATTACATAGATGCATTTCCACTTAATGGGATGCACATGTTTGGCCTGACAATGCTTCTTGCATCGACAACTTATATCGTGGTTTCACTGCTGACGAGAAAGCAAAGCTTTAATCTTGATAAGTTACTACTACGGGGCAGGTACGCAGAGAATGAACATGGACAAGCAAATGTTAAGAAGAATATAGGTTGGCGATCACTCATCACATCCGAATTCACACGCGCTGATAAATTGATTTACATTGCCGTCATCACATGGACACTTGGCTTGTTCTCTATCTTTTTACTCGGAACCATTGCTGCAATGTTTGTTGAAATTTCATTCAAGATGTGGGCGAACTTTTGGTGGATCTATGTGATCATTACTTGCATCGTTGGATTAATTACAGCGATATGGTTCGGTATCGGTGGCACATTTGAAGTTATTGGCATCTTTCGAACGATGGCATCGGCGAAAAGAAATGCGCTTGATGATGGCTATGTTCAAAGCGACGCATCCGAATCAGATGAACGCTTAGAGGAGATACGTTTGTGATGCTCATTAAACAGAAACTACATTTTAGAATATGCCTTTATTGCACTTCAGTTACTATTGTACTATGTGGATTATTGTCAGGATGCTCACCAGTTTCAAAAACAAAAAACCACTCGAATACACACACACTGCTAGATACACAATATGCAAATGAATTGAAATTACCTGCGGACCGACTTGATAATCAATCATCAACACCGCACGAGGGTGGCTGGTATAGATGGTCGTATAATCAAGCCACAGATGAACTTGAATTGCGATTCTACTTCGTAGATTCTGATTTACTTGCAAAAGGTGAGTCTGATCAGTTGCCCCATTATAAACTTGGCGATGTGTTAGAAATCTTTCTTCAATCGCCACAACGTAAACACTATTGGGAAATTTTTGTAACGCCACGCAGTTACCGATCATCTCTGCTGTGGACGAAGCAGCATCATCGAGGCGATGAAGATCAGCCTAGCTTACGTATATGGCCTCGTGTTGATGTCAAACTCCACGGCACACTAAATGATTCGTCTGATATAGATGAAGGTTGGTCTGGTACCGTCTATTTTTCCGTCAAAGATTTTGGGGTGATGGGGGACACTTTACCTTTAGACCGTTCATGGTACGTGCTTATCGCACGCCAAAACTACAAAAAAATAATTGATAAAGATCATCGCGAGCTTAGCAGTTCACCTGGCTTAACCCAAACCAATTTCCATCTACATGCTGAGTATGCAAATCTGGATGAGCTGTTACAAGACGCGTATTAAGTAACTTATCAGGAAGAAGGATTTGTTTTCTATGGGATATATTAATTTTTTTGATGATTGGGCATTGATCGCACGTGAGAATCTTGAACGTGAAATGGGGCAACCTCGCTATGTCCCAGAAGGTACGTTAGAAGATCCTTTATGTGAAGGCACGTGGGATTTTCCTCTTGTCGCCTACCATGATGGTAAATACATCGGTCTATATGGTGCCGCACCATCACATCCTGAGCACGGTACAATTAGAACACCATCTGGCACGGATAGTAAGGTATCACCTCGAGCACCAATCGTTTGTTATGCTGAATCAGAAGATGGTATTCACTGGAAAAAGCCTGATCTTCGAGACGCGGTTTCATTCGAAGGTTCCGTACGCACACCAAATCAGGTATTCGGTTTGAACAACGGCGTTGAAGGTGGTCCTGCAACCTATGATCCACACGATCCGGATCCAAACCGACGATTCAAACTCTTGATTAACTATGAACCATCTGATTGGAAAGAAACAAACGGTGCATTACATCAGGGATGTCGTGGCTTGGTCACTTCGCCTGATGGAAAAAACTGGACCATTGCACATGTTTTCTATGACCAAAAAGCAACTGATACACCCACGAGTGTGTTTTATAATCAAGAATTTCAGCACTATACATTCAACGTTCGTCAGTATGCAGGTGATCGACGTGTCTTTTTCTTCCATACAAAAGACTTCACCGAATTTACTCGACCTGAATTAGTGATGCATCCTGATCCACAAGACCCGCCGCTCGTTGGATTCTATGGTATGCCTGTTTTTCCTTACGAGGATATGTATATTGGTTTGTTGTGGCGTATCTTCTGCGATCCCGCATCAAACAATCTCCCCAATGGCGGCATCGATGCTGAGCTTTGCTATAGCTATGATGGTTTGCGTTTTAATCGTACGTACCGCAGAGCATTCATTCCCCGTAATGAACTTGGCGAGCATGGTGGCGGTTGCGTTTACACTGGATCGATGCTCGTCACACCTGAAAATCGAATTCACTTTTACTCTGGCGGATCTAAAGCCGAGCATTTCCAAAATCAAGAACTTACTGACGCAGCATTAATGCTTCATGATATGCGGCTGGACGGGTTTATGTATCTAAAAACTCATGCAGGTGATGGCCGCATGCGTACCCGTGCGTTCTATATCACAGGCGATGATCTACGTATCAATATACGATGCCCTTGGGGAGAGGTTCGTGCGCAACTGCTTGATGAAGACAGTAATCCACTTGATGGTTTTACATTCGATGATTGCGTTCCCTTTCAAGGAGATGATTTATTTTGGTCACCAAATTGGAATGGTAAGCACTTTGGGCAAGCTTGTAATGGCAAACGTCGCCAACTAGAGTTAAAAATCACCACTGGTGAAGTTTATGCAATCCGCGGCGACTTTGTTCGTCTGAAAAGTCTTTGGGACACCGACCCATCATAATTACACATTTAACAGGGTAAAATATCTATGCCAGAACTATCTCGTACTGTTATTGAATCAAGTATTGAACAAGCAATCGATGCTTTTCAGCATTTTCGACTTGCACTACCCGACTGGGCATACTGGTCTAAAGAGGATTGGAAGAACCGTGCTAGTGACCAGGCATTTGATGAAATTCGTGATTGCATGCTGGGTTGGGATGTTACAGACTTTGGCTCTAAGCACTTTAATGAGATCGGACGCGTTCTATTCACATTACGTAATGGCACGACAAAGAAGTTGGGGTATGAGAAAGTTTATTCTCAAAAATACTTGTTTGATCCTGAGTTACAACGCGCTCCGGCGCATTTTCATCAAGCCAAGATGGAAGACATCTGTTGTCTCGCCGGAGGCAATATTTGTGTGCAATTACGTGGCGTCAATCCAGACAATACGCCAAGTGATAAACCACTTACAGTTAAAGTTGATGGCGTCGCACGCATTATCGAAGCAGGAGAGATTATTCGGCTTAAACCCGGCATGAGTGTATGTATTATGCCACGCACGATTCATCAATTCTGGGGAGAAGAAGGAACTGGTCTCACTGTTAGCAGTGAAGTATCCAGTGTATGTGATGACTGGCATGATAACTTCTTCTTAGAGCCTGCTGAAAGATTTCCTCAAATTGAAGAAGATACGATTGCAACACGCTATCTGTGTCATGAATACCCCGCAAACAAGTGTTAGTTAATAATGTTATGTGTATTATTTTTATTCAAGCCGCTGCGTAATAGTGATTTATGCAGCGACTTGTATTTATGAATGTAACAGTTAGTTGAAATCAGACTACAACTATAGGTCGATCATGGCACATTTATTAGGAATTGATATTGGTACTTCCAGTACAAAATCGCTTATTAGTACAACCGATGGCAATATACTCGCAACGGCTACTGCAACACATCCAATCTCAATGCCAAGGCCCGGTTTTAGTGAGCAAAACCCACACGACTGGTGGAATTCTACTTGTCAATCTGTTCGTTCAGTCATGCATAAAGCTTCAATCTCTCCTGAATCGATTCTTGCAATTGGATTATCAGGCCAAATGCATGGCTCGGTTTTTCTGAACAAAAATCATGAAGTCCTACATCCCGCCATTCTCTGGAATGATCAACGAACTGTTACAGAATGTGACATGATTGAATCCATCGCTGGATCAAAAAAGAAACTAATTCAAGCTGTTGGAAATCCTGCTCTACCAGGATTTACCGCTCCAAAAATTCTTTGGTTTCGTAAACATAAACCCGATCTTTTTGAGCAAACCGCAAAGATACTTCTGCCGAAAGACTATATTCGATTGCGCATGACCGGCACTTACGCCACAGAAGTTTCAGATGCCTCAGGCACGCTTCTTTTTGATGTTAATAATCGAAAATGGGATCACGCATTCATGCGTAAACTTCACCTAGATCCCTCATTGTTCCCAGATTGTGCGGAATCACATGTTGTTACAGCTGAACTATCCGATACTGGTGCAAAAGAACTTGGTCTTCAATCAGGTATATCAGTTGTAGGCGGTGCTGCAGATAATGCAGCCGCTGCGGTTGGGAATGGTGTTGTCCAGCATGGGCATCTTTGTTCCTCTATAGGAACATCAGGTGTGATGTATGCTCACTCTGAAGTACCTGAAGTAGATCCACATGGTCGTGTTCATACCATGTGCTCCGCAGTTGATGGTGAATGGTGTATATTTGGATGCATGCTTTCAGCGGGTGGTGCATTCCAATGGTTTCGCAACCAGTTGGCAACTTTCGAATTCGAGCAATCAAAGACGCTCAATCAAAGTATTTACACACTATTAATTGAAGAGGCATGTAAAATACAACCCGGCAGCGAAGGTCTTTTCTTTCTTCCATATCTCGCAGGCGAACGCTGTCCACACATGGATCCTGATGCACGTGGGTGTTGGATTGGTTTAACGCAACGGCACACGAGAGCACACATGATTCGTTCTCTACTGGAAGGTGTCACGTTCGGCATGAATGATATGCTTCAAATCTTACGTAATATGGATATTTCTACAGAGATCATTCGACTAACTGGTGGTGGGGCAAAAAGTAATTTATGGCGACAAATCCAAGCTGATATTTATAATTCCCCAGTTACAACGATAAACACAAGTGAAGGTCCTGCATATGGAGCCGTGATTCTTGCTGGAGTCGGCGCAGACATTTGGCCAGATATTCAAACTGCTTGCAAAGCTATTGTAATCGAAAAAGAAAAGCTCAACCCATCTAGTGATAGATCAGTTTTATATGCGCGTTATCACAATCAATATACAAAACTTTATCAAGCACTTTCCTCACAATTTAGAAGTATAGAAAAAATTTAGGTATTAAACGAATCAATATAGACGTTCAATTGGTTCATGATAAATAATATTAGGTAATGATAATATGGCTTTGACTAACTTACGTGAATATTATGGCAATTTTTGAAAGAACAAAAGTTTGTGTTACAGGTGGGCTGGATTCATTGATTCATACCTGACCCAAGCGCTGATTGACTTCGATTCAGTCGTAGTTGTTATAGACGATCTATCTGGTGGTGATATAACCAATTTTGACACATTTAAAGATCAAGCTGAGGACAAATTAATATTTATTGAAGCGACTATCTTAGATGAAAGAGCAGTGCGAGCATTTATTAATGGATACCGCTTTATCTTTCATCAAGCTACACTTGGTTCTGTACAAGAACCAAGTGTAGCCCATCGTTTATCCCACCTTTAACACAACTGGCACCATCAATATTCTTGAGCTTGTACGCCGCGCTGGCGTTCAACGTATAACATTTTCTGCATCTTTAGCTGCATACAGTGATTCCGAAACTTTACCTAAAATCGAAACGATGCCCGTTTTAGCTAAGTCACCTTATCCAACCAATAAGGTCACATATATGAGGCTTTGATGCGTGCTGATGCGGATTCATATAACTTGAATACCGTTTCTCTTCGCTACTTCAATACCTTTGGTCCACGTCAGAATGTGAACTCCGCCGATACTGCAGTAATCGTTACATTTGCAAAATCATTGATCGCTAATGAAACATCAAAAATCTAAGGTGATGGCGAGTAGTCACACGATTTCATCCCTATCAATAATGCTGTTCACGCAAATATATTAGCTGCTCGTTCTGAAAAGAAGACTGGCGGCCAAGTCCACAACATTGCTTGTGAAATACGTATCAAGGTCAATGAACTCGCGAGATGATAGCTAAAATAATGGGTAAGCTTCATCTTAAATCAGAACATCTTCCCGAGCATATGGGCGATGTGAGAAATTCATTAGCACCTAACTAACACGACCAACGCAATTGGAACAAACCTCTGATCTATTTTGAGACCGGTCTCATGCTACTGGTAATTGGTACATCGAAGATAGCGTATAGTTTTCATGATAAGCATATTTACGCCAACCTTCACAACCCTAAGATGCAATTGATATCTACTCTGATTTAACGCGTTAGTTAACCTGCTGAGTATATACAACCTAGGCGTTGGCTGGAACCATGTCTGGTGTCGCAGGTTGACTGGAAGCTGGTGCTGGTCCAGCAGAGATCACTGGTGTACCCATTGGTAGCACTGTTCTACCAGCAAGGTCGTTGATGATGATCCCCGCCATCATATACCAAGCATTTAATGCACAGAGGATCAAGACATAACAAGCAATTGTATTAAAGATCGCCGGACCAAAATGCCCAAGATCCAAAAGTATAAAGCCAGCAATCAGCAACGTGAAAGTACTGAACATTGCTTTGTGTATCCACATCGATGCAATCCACAAGATTGTCGTGTAACCGGTCCATGCGACAAGGAACCAACCAACGTCTGTTTTGCTGGATTCGTAAATACCGAGACTATTAAGAATCCAGATAATACCTAGACCAATCCAAAATGACCCGTAAGCAACAAAAGCCGAGAAACCAAAATTATTTCCGATTTTCTGCTCTTGAAAGCCAGCAATCATCTGCGCAAGCCCACCAAAGATCAGGCCCATCGCCAAAACTGGTCCGATCGAGCAAAGCCCGAGGTTATGAACTTGAAGAAGTAAGGTTGTCAGGCCAAATCCTGCTAGACCGACCACAGCCGGATTACCGACTTTCACTGAATCACTCATTGTTATGCTCTTAAGGCCGGCTGTCCCCAACACAAACAAAGCATGAGAAAACCGGCTAGGGGTGGAGTTGACGCTGCGAAGTATATCAGACAACATTGTCTTTTCAAGTTTTGTTCGAACAGACTTAGTCGATTACAAAGCACATATCCACACTCCAATTTTGAGCATCCCGCAAGATTCGTGCTAGAGATGTAAACTCACACCATACCAAAGAAAGGAAATATCGTGAATAGAATGCTTCTACGCAGTCAAAATCCAGTCTAAGCGATCATAGATATATGCTATCTGCTTAAATTAAAATCTGTATATCAATATAAATTTATCAAATGCAGATTGGTCAGTACGCTACTTCTCAGAACTAAACACAAATAGAGGCTCGTTGATCTCGGTAATAATCGCGAGTGGTACTGGTCCAAAAAACCGCGAATCTAGTGACTTCGGATCTGTACCCAACACGAAGACTTCATGATCACCTAATCTAATGGGATAATGTGGCATAGTCACCATCGGTATACCGCTCCTCGAAACGATGGGAAACCAATTCGAACCATCAAGTCCTTGCCCATTAACCGTCACACGATTCATCTCATCAATGTTGATGAGATCGCCAGGCATACCGACCACTTTTTTCATCCAAATTTTGCTTGCCCCCCTTTTAGCATACTGATTGAGAAAACATTCTATTCGATCATTTAATTTTGGATCAAAACTGACATAAGATCCCCGTTTAATTTGGCCCGTAATACCTCGATAGATTCCGCATGGCAAGCTGCCTGTATAGCTATAACTAATCTGAAAATATGACATAATTGAACCAAAGATTATCAAGCAGCAAATCAGCATACCCATCCATAGACAGACGGTATGTAAAATCCGTTGAATACATTGCTTGGTCCGCAAACACATACTGAATACCTGTGTAAAAAAAGTACTCACATCTCTGCAAGTACTTTCGAATAAACTATGACTTATAAGGGGCTAATGAAACATTCTTTCTAAGCACAATATTGAATGTCCATCCAGGGCGAATCGTTATGGTTGGCTGATGAGCCAATGCTCGATCAATTAGCGATTGCCCAAGCTGTAAAGATTCCTGTGCTAATGTGTCACCAAGAATACTGATGTCGTCATCACTACTGCTAGAAACACTATTCGCCAAAAAGCCTAAGCCGGTCGTAATCGCAGTTGTCGCAATCATACTATCAATATGGAAATCTGTATGATCCGATAGACCTGCAAACCCGCTAGCATCCGTACCTGGAGCGCCACCCAATGGTATAGAAGTACCATTCGGCATCGTCAGTGTATGCCATACAACTAAAGCGCGACTCTGACCATTCGCAATTAAGCTCTGATATTCGCCAACAACATTCGTACCTTGTGGTATCAGTAAGTATTTACCAGTCGTACTATCATAAACATTTTGCGTAATCTTCCCAACAATAACGCCTGGCAGATCTGTATTTATACCTGTAATTAAAGCACCAGGTATAAATGTTCCAGCTGAAAGATCAAACTTCGATAACACCGGTGTGACATGCGTGACTTGATAAGTTTCTGTATCAAACTCACCATTGCGCATGAATGCTTCATCAGGACTCTCTGAACGCGTACCGAGATTGCCCCCATTCATACCTTGCGAAGCAGAAACCATCGCGCTAGTCGCATCAGAAACCATCTTCCCAATATCTGGATATGAGCCATCAACTGTATTATCAGTATCTTTCTCTGTTCCATCCGATTGGCGACTTTTACGAAGAGCATAGTTGACATATGAAATTGGACTGTCCAATGCCTTACGCGCTTCCTCAATCTGTTGATTCTGAAGCTGTGCCTGCAATTGCCGCATCGCAGCAAGCTGCTCATTGGTTTCTTGCTTCTGCTTCTTCAAAGCCTGTAAAGCATCTTGGTATTCTTTCATCTGCTCAGGACTAAAATTCCCGTCAGCAACCATACCACTGAAATCTGCCGGTTCGCCTGCTTTAGCACTTGGCATATCATCGTACGACACATCAAACATACTATGAGGCAGACCATTATTGTTCGATTCATTACGCTGATCCAAAACAACCTCATCACGAACTTCATTCGAGTTATCGCGAGGTTGAATCGCATAAAACAGCGTGAAAACAATAATCGCTATCACAACGCTAACAACCAGAATCACAGCATTCCGCCTGATTCGTGTGATCTCGCCGACCGAATGTGTAGCATCAATAAAGTTTGGTCCATGTTTCATGACGGACAACCTTTCATTTATGAGTTCAGTTGATGCTCACGAATAACTTTGACGATCGTCTGTGGTGCTTCACCCAAGCGTAACTCCGCAACGCCGAGTAACCGATCCACAACATAGTAATTACCTTCTTTACGGTAATTCACGACCTGCGCTTCTTCGCTGTCAGGTGTAGGAAGCACAAATAATGGTGGCAGTTCCATATAGCGAGCCGAACTTGGGAACTGTATATAAGTTTTTGCACCATCATCAAATACACGCAATGGGGCCCAATATGGTGCCACCGCATCCTTTTTCTTACCATCAGATCCGCGTTCCTGATAATACAATTTGTAATCGAAATTAAGATTATCCAGATCGAATTTCCCTGAAACGATACTTCCCGTCACATCTTCTCGTCCATCAACACGTTTAACATGCTGTACTAATCTAGATAAAGGGTAATTCCATGCAATTGCAGATTGATAGTTAGAAGAACTATTAGCATACATATCAATAAAATACACACGCCTTGATGTTGTAATCACAAAATTTGTTGTCATATGCGGCTTCGTCGGCTTCACTAGAAGCAATTGTTTGATATTGCCGCCAATACCCGAAGATGTTGTTTCTGTTGCGAAATCCTGCGTATTACCAGCACTCCACGACACTATCTCTTCACCGCGTTCAAGCTCAATGGCTGTGACATAGCCAACCGCGCCAACAACGTTATATCTTACACCTGGAGCGTAATCATAATACTGAATCGCATTCACAAATCCCTCAGGTGCTGGTTTGCGTGTTGCTTCCTTGTTTGCAACACCCAAATCCTGAAGCATTCCATCCAGACCATTCCCCGATGGTCCTTGACTCATTCCTGATTTAGCTAATGGTTCTGGCAAAGGAACAAGCTGTGGCGCGGGCAATGTAATCTCCGGTAAATCTCTATTCATTACCTCACGATCTGAAACCCGTCTTGCCACTTCAAGCTCAATCACTTTTTCGAGATCTGGACTCGTTGGACGCGTCAGCTCCTTTTTTGCTTGAATATTCTCCGTTCGACATCCCGACAGCATCATCACTGCCGAAACAAATAATAATGTGGGCATAGTTATTTTGTTACGCATCTTAAACCCCTTAAATTCTAGCTATTTGCCATAGGATTCGAGAAATCTCGACTCCATTCAAAATTAGTTATATATAGACCAACTGGATTATCTAGTATGGATTTCTTGTCTTTCGGTGCTTGATGAACAACCGTGAACAAACCCGTCCAATTATCTTGCCCAGTCAGCTTACCCGATGTATAGATTTTTTCTTTCCAACGCACCTGATACGAATCATCGCTGCGCTGCAAAACGGATTCGACTTCAACTTGTTTCGCAATATCTTTAGCCCGCATCCCATTCGCTTCCCTTGCATACTCGTCCATCCGAGGCTTTGCATCTCCACGAATAAATTTGTAAAGCCGCTTCCAGTTCTCAGCTAATACAACCTTATCCGTCGGCCTTGATCTTGAAAGCTTTACAGCCTCTGCAACAAAATACCCCGTTGCAGAATTCGTTGGCGTATAACGCCGCCCCGACAACTCCACACCAATCGTCTGCGCTTTGTTGCCGTCAATCTCAACAACAAACATTTCCACCTGTTTGTTACTGCAAACAAAAATCAAGCCTATCGCAAGAATCCCGCATAAAGATGTCGAGCCGATTGCAATCAACCGTAAAAGACGATTATTCGATAACGCCATACCAAGACGCTCATCCCATTTCGCCTTTGCCTTAGCAAATGGTGTATCAAGTTCAACCGGTAGCCCATTCGATCCAAAACTCTGTGTTGTTTTATTCATAATATTCCTCTTCCCTGGTCATACCCAGCTATCTGAGGACACCATTTAATGCCGATACCGCTTCGCAAGCACAGCTAACTCGCGTTGCCGTTCATAACGATTACTCGCAGCTCGATGCTTGCTCACGTACCCTTCAATCAAAGTACCCTTATCCTCTATAAGAGCTGTCGTATCGTGTCTCCCTGTATACACAACAGGCTGCAGTGGTGTTCTGACTTGAATCTCTCTTGTTGTACTAGCACGCTTCGTTGCTTCTGTATCACGCAACCCTAACGACGCGATACCACCACCAATATTCGATGCAATCTTGCCGCAGAAAATAACAAATACACCTAATAAACCCGAAATAATCAATAATTCAATCGCTTGTCCAATCTGCAATGTATTAGGATCCAACTTCGGAATGCTGTCTTGCATAAACGAAACCG
This sequence comes from Poriferisphaera corsica, assembly GCF_007747445.1. NCBI lineage: Bacteria > Pseudomonadati > Planctomycetota > Phycisphaerae > Phycisphaerales > Phycisphaeraceae > Poriferisphaera > Poriferisphaera corsica. Next base: position 1,523,674 of record NZ_CP036425.1, on the reverse strand, counting down.
AAATTCCCAATGTCATTGCGTACGCCATAATTCGAGTTCCTGCAGAGAATACCCAAGAAATCGGCCGCTCTGCCAAAAATGACGTCTTATCAAACATCGCAAACGGCAACAGTACATATGCAATCACTCCGCCAATCTTAAAGATCACCAAATTCAACAACACAACAAAACTAAGCGCCGCCCAAAATCCTAATATCATAAAATACGTAAACGCCATCATGATCTGCATATGTGTTTGAGAAAAACCTACCATATTGATGTGAACCAAAATCGGCTGAGCCGTCTTTGCACCAAACCCCATAATCTTGCCCGGTTCATTAAACAGCTGCGTCACCAAATCCGAATTCGTACTATCTACCCTTAGCCCAAACTGCTCAAAAGTAAGTCGGATTGCATCTACACAATCCACCCAATTATTAATAAAGAACATTAAGATACTAATAAACGCCAATCGTCTAATAATCGAAGGTGCAATCGGGCTCTCACTCACAGCCCACATAATCCCCGTCCATACTATCGTCAATACAAGCAGAAAGTTAAACACATACGTCACATCGCCAATCAAGTTCTGCGTACCATTGTTGATTGCTTGCTCGACTGTGCTATAGAAGCTTGTAATCAAACTTCCAACATCCCCATTTTGGGCGATCTCAAACAACATTGTTCACCCTTTCATTAATCCTTCATTCTCAGCAACGATAGTACAAATCATTCACCTGTTAACACTTTGTCTGATTCCGCAGCAACTTTGCCATACGCTTGATCCCACGCCTCTTTTGATTGCTTTTCTGCTGCCTTTTCAATCTCCGTCTGCAAATTCGCAATCTCAATGGCCTGCATATCCTGAATCTGTGCAATTGTCGCAGCCAACATTTCATTCCCTGCCTGAATCGCTGACAATGGACCAGATGCACCATTCGATTTACTCACATATGTTTCGATCTGACCCTTGATTTTGTCCGCATTCTCTTTCACAACATTTTGCGTTTTAAGTATGTTTCTCGTACGTTCCCGATTTGCATCCCGTCTTTCATCCTTAAATTTTTTCAGCTCACCCAAATCAACATGATTCCACTCATCAGGTAACTTACCCAGTGAATCATCTAACCGTTTTTGGTTGTCATTAATCTGATCCGTCAACGACCCCATACGTTTGAGCGTGTTAAAAACATCAGAAAACGACCACTTTCTAATCTGTTCCTCGTACATCTTGATTTGCTGAGCCATCTTCTGTAGTTCCTCAATTTTCTTAGTAACCAAAATGATATTTTGTGTTAGATTAATCGGATCAAGGACAGGTGTTTGAGCCTTCGCTTCTGGTATCACTATCAAACTCCCTGTAGTTACCACAACCATAACCACAACTTTTATCATTTGCTTTTTCATCACAGAACCTTTCTTCAATGCTCTATGGAACATAAGACCTACTATTCACCTGTTAGCACCTTGGTTGACTCAATAGCCTGTTCACGATATTTTTCTTTCAATGACTCCCGAGATTGATCCCTTGCTTGCGATTCTTCTCTTAGCCGCGCTCGCAGTGATCGCAAAGCTGATAATTTACCCTGCTCTACAGACATAACCGATAACAAATGGTTATGCGCCTGAAATGCACTCGTTTCACCCTCTGCAGCATTACTACCACCAATAATGCTGCTAATTCGATCAGATACCGCCTTCCGATCCTGCTCAATTTTCTCCGCCGCTGATTTCACCTTATCCGCAAAATCGCGAACTGCCTTTGCTGCCTGCTGATCCAAATCAATCATCTGTTCGACTGTAATCTGGCCATCGAATTTCACAGGATAGTTATCCAAACCTTCTTCTTGATCTGCAACCTGCTTCAACGCCGAATTCACATCACCAAACCCATCGCCAATCCCCGGCATCTTTAAGTTAGCAAGACCCTTTAATGTCTTAGCCATCTGATCAATCTGCTTAATCATTTGCACCGCCTTCTGTATTGAATCTCGCACTGATTCAATCAACTGAATTCCATTAGTCGGGTCATGTATAATTGGCGATTGGAATTGACCAAAAGATTTATTTGCCATAATCGTTGTGATCGATACTAAAACTATTACGTAAACCCTGATTTTATAAGATAATTGTTGTTTCATCGCGACGCTCCCTTTCTAAATATCTCTATTTTTGTTTCATGTTCCTTAACCTGCTCTAACGCTTTCTCGCGCTGAATAGCACTTAGATAATGCTTCAAGAAATCATCCGGGTATTCACTAAATATACTCTCAGCCAACCTTTGCTGAGCGGGCTGCGATGCCCCCACCAGATCTAATTGCTTGTTCGATAGCGCTAAACTCACCATCCGCCGTCCAACATCAGAAATTACATAATAATTATGCTTGGCTACAGCAACGCTCAGCTTGTCCATTTCTTCTGTATTCAGACCCAATAATTCCTCATACAATCTACGCATATGCCGCTCAGCTGCAGTTGGATTAGGTAACAGAATCCGCGTCATACAACTTTCTAAAATAGTTGCCGCAATTGAAGAAGACTCGATATCAGCCAGCGATTGGGTAGCAAACACCACCGCCACATTTCGTTTCCGTAGCGTCTTCAACCAATCACGAATCTGTCCCCTAAACATATCATTGCCGATAAACAACCACGCTTCATCCAATATCAGCAATGTAGGCTTCGTTGTTGGCGTACCGTTCTTATCCATCCCTTCTTCCACATCTCTCGCCGATGCAAACCGATCTTCCAGTCGATTAAACAAATATGAAAGCACGCCCGGCAGCGCCAATCCCATCCGGTAAACACCCTCCAACTCAAATGCTTGCCAACGGTTGCTACCCAGTGGATCACAATCTCCATCGAATAAATGCCCATACGCACCCTCAGCCGAATAGTTATACAACCCCTGTTTCAAATGCTGAAACTGCAAATATCCAATCAATAAGCTGATCGTGCGTTCATCCTTAGGCCTCGAAGCAAGCTGATCTACCTTCTCAAGAATATGTTCCTTATCCGACACACTCAACGGCACATTCTCACGCGTTAAAACATCTATCACCCATTGAAATGCTCTCGTCCGATCCAACTTGCTATCTAACTCACGCAGCGGCTGCAATTGCAAGGCCGACTCCTTTTCACCCAGATCGTAGAATTGTCCTCCCATTGCATATGTCATTACGCGCGCAGACCCGCCCTTATCAAAAATATAGACTTGCGCCCCCTCATATCGCATCCACTGCGCTGCCATCAAATTTAACAACGTCGATTTACCCGCACCCGTCGGGCCAGCAATCATCGTGTGACCAACATCCGTACCTCCAGGAAAAATATTCAACCAATACGGTGTCGTCGACGCACCCGTTGCACACTGCATCAATGCCGGCGCATCCAAATGATCACACCACTGCTCACCCGAGCATTGCATCATCAACGGAGAAACATCACAGAAATTATGCGAGCTCGTAATCGGCCGTCTCACATTCGCATACGCATGGCCCGGTATCGTTCCCAACCATGCATCAAACGCATTCGTCGTTTCAATCTGTGTCACCCAACCACTTCGATCCGTCGCTTCACGCAGCATATTCGCCTTTGATTCCGCAGCCTCTTCTGTTGAATCCCATACACAAAACGCCATCGTCGTATACCCGAAACTCGCCTCATCACTTCCAATCATCGCCAATGCATGGTCAGCATCATCCGCCTTCACTCGCGCATCCGGATCTTCCAATTGACTCTCTTCCTTGGACGCCATCTCTTTAATCATTGTAAACAGATTTTTCCGCTTACTAAACCAATGCCGCTTCAATTTCGTAACATGACTATGAGCCATTTGCCTCGACATCGGCAAAAATCGAATACACCACCTAAATTCAAACGGCAGCAAAAACAGTGAATCCAACATATTCGGCTCAGTTGCATTCACCCAATTACGAACACCAATCATCGACACATGCTGTCCACCCAAACGTAATCCCAACCCTATATCCAGCGGTGAATCCGTTAATTTTTCCGCAATGTCAATCGGACAATCAGGCACCGCAATACGATGTGATCGCGAGCTAATCGCGCTATGCAAAAACGTTAACAACGTCTCATTTTTCAGAACATTTACTTCTTTGACAACGCCGCCCAGTAAACTTACCGTTTCGCCAATAACTTTTTTATAAGTAGCGAGTGGTGGTGATTGAGGATTTGGTTTATCTTGATCAGACGGATACTCAATAAATAGATCCGCAACTTTCCGATGACTATCCTCTGGCGGCAAATACGATAAAACCAAATAACACCGCGTAATAAAATACTCACCGTTACCAAAAATGTTCAGTCGATCATCTTCAATATACATCGCCGCCTTCGGCGCATCTTTCGGTAAATCAATAACTTCTGGTTTGTATGCCTGTCGTTTCGCCTCAACCTGAACACACCAACGATCACCAAAGCGTTGAAATATATTATTAAACTGCTCACGAAAGTTTGTCAGCATCGTCGCTGTTTCACTCCCACCATCAGGCCCTTTGAATTCGATCACAGTCGTGTAACTGCCATCTTTATTCACGATCGTCTGCTCATCCAACATCATCCCCCACGGCAGCCAATCCGCCAGAACTCTTTGCTTATTCTGATAAGGGCGTAGATCAAACATACTTCGCTCCATCACACAGGATTAAGTTTCCAATCGTATCGGCTGACGCAGATAACGCATCAATATCGTCATCCAGTCCACATCATTCTTCGTTATCCTCGCCACAACAATGTGCAACACTAGCCCAAGCGGAAGTCCGATCCAAGGCATGTGCATCCCAAATGAGATCGCCATAGCCGTTGTCCAATTAATGAACGCAAATTGTCTCGGAACCCCCGCGATCATCACCGGCTGAATCAACGATTGATGCACCGGCGCGTAATACTTTCTAGGCATTTCGCTTTCCATAACACGCTCATTCCTGTGAAGCATCCGAACGATGCAGGATCTGATCCATATACGCTGGTGTTGGCCGGTTCACTTCTAGACGCGTACCACCACCATCATCTTCCTCATACCTCACACCATGGTCTTGCTGCGGTACATCCTGAGCATCTGATTCTTGCACCTGTAGCTCATCCGCAACAGGTTCGTCGACAATCGACTCATCAACTACAGGTTCTTCAACCTGACCCAGTTGATCAGTTTGTCCTGCTACTTCCGGCTGACCAATCTCCCCAGCCTGATCTACATCAACTACCTGATCATCCGTCGCAGCTTGACCTTGTTCATCCGCATCGATCCGCATCTCAACAGCCGGCCCCTGATATTCTTCAGCCAATCCTGAATCCTTAAAGCCTAAGAAATCAAGGCCCCAGCTCACAGCCGAGAATGCCAAAGCCAAACCAAAGAACACACCAATCAAGCGACGTGTGCCACCAGCACCTTCCGCCATCGCAAAAGACACACCCAACACAACAATCGCAATCACGCCAGCGACCTTCGCAAACGGCCCAGTAAAGAAATTCTGAATCGCTTCCATCTTATCTTCCCAAGGCATGCCCGTACTAGTTCCCGCCAAAGCAGGTGAACACAGCACCAACATCAATCCCAACACACCACACGCACATATAACCTTTTTAAGTCTGGGGCTCATACTGCACCTCACACATTTCTTGGTTTAATAAATCATCAGCCGCGTAAGACCGCAGGTCATATCCGCCCTGCTCTGTCCATCCGCAAACCTCGACGAGTTCCTTCACCCGTCTACCCGACGGCGAACTACGATCGCGCTCAATAAACGCAACCAAGTCAATCGCCGATCCAATAGCTCGTTTTGGCACCTGTCCCACACCGCCTTCCCCAGCAAGCGCTTCACCCACTAAATCCTCAACACGATGAATCGCATCCATCGCAGAGTTCGCATGTAATGTCGATATACCACCCGGGTGTCCCGTGTTAAACGCCTTCAGTAAATCCAATGCCTCCGGCCCGCGCACTTCACCCATCACGATCCGATCTGGCCTCATGCGCAGCGTAATCCGCACCAGCTGCTGCATCGTCACGCGCGGCTCGCTCTCCTTCGTCAACAATGATTCCGTATCTTCCGCCGGACATTGCAATTCACGGGTATCCTCAAGCAATACCACGCGACACTTTTTGTCCGCCAGTTCTCTTAGAAGTGCATTAACTAATGTTGTTTTACCCGAACCCGTACCACCGACGATCAATATGTTGCTGCGCTTCTTAACCGCCTGTTTCAGATAGGCCGCCCAACCCACATCCAGCGTCCCAGACTCAACATAATCATCCAACGTAAATACAATATGTGCCCGTTTACGAATCACAAATACCGGCGACGTCGTCACCGGCGGCATCAACCCCTGAAATCGGTCACCCGAGCCCGGCAATGTTCCCGAGATCGACGGTGAATCAGCATGCACGCCTCTTCCCATCACAGACGCAACCAACGAGACGACACTCGCCGCATCATGATCTGTCATCGTTCCAACACACGCAGGCGCGCAACCCAGTTTTTCCACCCAGACCGTACCGTTGGAACTACGGTAAATCTCGACCACGTTTTTTTCTTGCAGTGCCTCACCCAATATCAGGCCAAGGCTATTTTCTAAACTGCGCTGTAAGCGCAGAATAGACGTACTGCCTTCACAAGATGACATGAGCTGTTCATCCAAATTCGCGTTATCCAAGAAGGACTAACCTCTTCCTCACGGCGAATCCAAAGATGGAATTAACACACTCACGATTATCTTCAATTGTTTACGTCGTTCTTAACATGCGTCGAACGTACCCGTTCTTCCATGCATGCTTTGCTTTTGCTCCTACCTCGATTGTCACATCAAGCAAGGAGACTCGCTTCCGACTTCAACCTCAAAACCTGATCGCTATTTCGATCCGATTTTCCTCGTCCCACAGGGTGATCGTATTCCCTTATTTTTTAGGGGTCAACCATGTTGATCAAAAAAACGAACAATACTTTTCCTAATCCTAAAACAACAATTATCCACGTCAGCATCAATAATACACATACAACCAATAGTCACGTTTCTTTCGACTATCTCACATTCATCATTCTCAAACCAAAACTCGCCACCTATCTTGTGATTAGTTTAACTATCGGGCTTACAATCACCGCGTAGTTCCTCCGTATATTCATCCCAACAAAAAAGCCGCCAGTCATGGGCAGCTTTTCTCATATCCCCTACAAAATCGCACATCTTCATCATTCCATACGCCGCCTGTTCCGTCTTCCGATACACATCCACGCGCCCATCCCCATCAGCGCCACCGCCGATGGCTCAGGTACCGGCTGTGATAAACTCTCACCTAAAAAACTTAACAACTGTTCATCCGTCGCATCACCGACCAAATCAACTCCAACCAACTCATCCGGCAACTCAACCCTTGCAAACCTCGCATACTCATACTGCGCAATCAAATCCGGATTAAACCCCGGCCCATCATTTGTCGTCGTATTTTGCTCAAACGCCGGAACCGATGACGCCTCAGGCCAATTCGTATACGCATGCATACCCACCTGCAATTCACCTGCCATATCCGGCCGATCATACCGCCAGTGCACCTGCCACTCCGTATCCTGCGGCCGTTTATACATCAAAATCACACTATCACCCACACGCGCAATCTGTAACTGTGCAGTCGTCGCCTCATTCTGCGTCGCAACTAACGATGAACTACTATTCGTCGTCGATTTTCGTTCAAAATGAGGCCCCGGTCCCGGCGCTGGTTGACCCGGCCCACCAAACCCCGCACTCGCATAACCAAGCGCTAAAAACAAATAATTCTCCCCACCCGGCGTCCATGCATCAGGCCCACCAGCCTCCATCTCAGGCCGTCCCTTACGAATCATCAACCCCGCCAGTGAAAACGCCGCCGTAGGCAATCCATCACCCGCACGATTCGTCACAGACACCTCTGTCGTAATCGCAAAATCGCCACTCACCTTCTTATACGCCAGCCCACTCACATACTCACCAAACCAACTGCTCGAATATGGCATCACCGTCATCTTACCCGCATTCGATCCATCAATATCCCATGTCTCCCAATGTGACGCCCACCCTTCCGCCACATCGTTTTGTGTCCAATCTCCAAGCTTACTACCATCCTCAAACTCATCATTAAGATGTCCAAGTGAATCTCCGCGCGCAGTCCCAATCGATACCATTCCCAATACACCACATATCAATAACCCTCGCCCAAATCTCGTGTAATTTGTAATCATAACGATGACCTTTCTTTCCTCTTATCAGTGCAATTGATCCACAAACACCCCCGCGCATATAACTCGTTTTCTCACTCGCATCCACGACATCAAACCGCATTTTTTTTATCACATCAGACGCTTCCATCCGTTGACCGTGTTTCATGCTTCATCATTCGCTCTTTAAACCCCTATAAAAACCAGTTAAAATGCTGTAACCCACAAACTTCGCAGGTGTTGAACTTGAACGACTATCCCATCACAGCCTTAATCGAAGACCTCAAAGACGGCCAATCCCAAGCCGCGCAACAACTTTGGGACATCTATTTCGACCGTATGGTCAATCTCGCAAACAACAAACTCATCCACACCCCCCGCGCCCGTCGAGACGAAGAAGACATTGCACTCTCCGCATTCAACAGCTTCTGTACGGGCCTTCAAAATAACCAATTCCCTAAACTCAAAGACCGCGACACACTCTGGCCCCTCCTCGTCGCCATCACCACCTATAAAGCCGTTGATCACATCCGACACGAAAATCGCGCCAAACGTGGCAACCAATACGCTCATACCCAAATCTACGAGCAAGCCATCGCTGCACTCACCCATCAATCCGACCCGCAACTCATCCTCATTTTCCAAGAGCAGATCGAACAACTCCTCAACTCACTCGACAACATCAAAGACCCCAAACTCAAACAGATTGCCCTCCTCCGCCTGCAAGGCCATGATAAACTACATATCGCCCAACAGCTCGGCTGCGTCACCCGAACCATCGAACGTAAGCTTCAACTTATCCAGCAATGTTGGCTTGAGTCAACTCATCTAACCCTCGATTAGTTAGTTATCACATCAATATCACACATGCGCAAATCTCCCGACAACAACCCGCTCACAACACTGCAAATCATCAACCAGCAATGCAACGCTTTCGAGGATGCTTGGCAATCAACAGGTCAACCTAATCTCCAATCATTCATCCCCAACAATCTCTCCAAACCTCACCAGAACCGCTTGCTTCAAAATTTGATTGAGCTCGACATCGACTATCGCAATCTCATTCATCAGCCATCCACTCCGCAAACCTACCTCGATCAATTTCCTCATCTCGATCCGGATTGGATCAAAAATCTCTTAAATCAAAGCAATTCCGAGCCAACCACACACCCCAACATCCTCGCCCCCGGTGCAAACATCGGCGAATACAGAATCGAATCCCTTATCGGTAAAGGCGGCATGGGCATCGTCTACAAAGCCACTCACAAACACATGAACCGCCCCGTTGCACTCAAAATCCTCTCCCCTCATCTTTTCGATTCGACCGCTGAAAAACGTTTTGAACGTGAAGTTAAAACCGCCGCCGCACTCAATCATCCCAATCTCGCGCAAGCCTTCGATGCAGGCCGTCATCGCCTCACACCTTTTCTCATCAGCGAATACGTGCCTGGACAAAACCTTCATGATCACATCACCCAGCACGGCCAACTCTCAATCAAACAAACCATTAACATCATCCTTCAAACCGCAAACGCATTACACCACGCACATCAAAAGCAGATCATCCACCGCGATATCAAACCATCCAATCTAATGCTCACTGATGATAACCAAATCAAAATCCTCGACTTAGGGTTAGCGACCACACTTAATATTCAAAGCGATCTCACCCTATCCACCGCCATGCTCGGTACCGTCGACTACATGGCCCCTGAACAAGCCGAAAACCCATCCGCCGCCAGCGTACAATCCGATATTTATAGTCTCGGCTGCTGTCTGCATTTCCTGCTAACCGCACAACCTTGTTATCCCGGCAACTCTGCTATATCAAAGCTCTTAGCTCATCAGAAAAGCCCTGTGCCTTCACTAAAATCTATTCGCAATGATGTCAGTGATCCACTCAACGATGTTTTTCAAAAGATGATCGCCAAAAAGCCCGCTGATCGTTACCACAGCATGGATCAAGTGATGACTGCTATTCAAGAATCTCAGAGTATCTCATCAGACATCTCAAAAAAACCTATCCGAAAATTAACCCAACCGATCACAATACTCACGTCAATTATAATGCTTATTCTCATTACTATCTATTGGTTAGTTAGCATCTATCAAAGTGGAGAAAAGATAACCGGAAATCATGAGACGAGTTATATTTTCGATACAAACTCAACGAGTAAGCAAAAGTTACGATCAACTGACAACAAATCCTTTGTCCCTACCCCATCAACAAGCAAAAAACCTGAATTACTCCTTAACGAAAATGCGATACAAAACCTAAGTAGAATGGCTAAAGAGCAATACGAAATTCATGGTTTGATATGGGCGCAAGTCATGCCAGGTCAATTTGTTATGGGTGATGATCGCATCGTGAATGCGCGTCCGACATCCCAGGTCACTTTGACTCACCCATATTTAATGACAACGACGGAAATCACGGTTGCACAATTCCGAAAGTTTGTGAAGGCAACAGGTTATACCACTCAAGCAGAACAACAAACCGGCTGGGGATATGTGAATGGTGCATGGCGGCGCGGGCCTTATAGCTGGCGAAAGATGGGTGATATTCAAATTACCGATCAATTGCCTGCCATAAACATCAGCTGGAACGATGCCAATGCTTATTGCGATTGGCTTAACAGCTTATCTAACAATAAGTTAGTATATCGCCTACCTACCGAAGCAGAATGGGAATATGCTTGCCGCGCTGGCGAGCAGTCCGAAAATCTGAATCGCCAAATCAATGACAGCCAATCATGGTATGCAGTGAATAGCGGTGGACGCGTACATGAAGTTGCGACAAAAAATGCCAATGCATTGGGTCTCTACGACATGCGAGGTAATGAATCGGAATGGGTATTGGATTTTTATGGGCCGTATACTCCGACTACAGAGGAATTTACGATTATCAATCCGACCGGCCCTAAAAGTGGATCGGCTCGCGTTCAACGCGGTGGCAATTTTAATGATGGTATTCAGAATATTGATCCAGCAGCAAGACGCGGGGCGAATCCAAACGAACCAACACGGGGCGCTTTCCGTGTCATCGCAACTCTTCAGCCGATATCTGAATAGATCGGTATGTAGACAACTTGACTATTTCACGATTAGAATTGACAAAAACGCTTATCGCGCGGCGCGTTTTTGCGCACAGTAACAACAACAAATCAAACATGAAGATGCGCACAAATGCGTCATATATTTTTATAAGTGACTTTTCATTCATTTCTTACGTCTGAAAACACTGAACTTTCTCAAACTTGAGAAAACCTTCAACTCTGATCAATGTTTAAGAAGAATTGATCAAAAACTGGCAAATAATGGTGAGAAATGGGTAACTTTTTTAGGCATTGACCATTTTGTGTGCGCTGCGCGGCTTCGTCACACAACTCTATGCGCGCACAAAAGCGCTTTACGTCTGCGAATGAATCTCAAGCATGTCGATCGCATGGCTTTCGGTGTTGCCGGATAGGTGTGACGGTAGTAAAGCACAAACGTGTCAAGGATCGACTAATCAATGATCAAGATTGCCCTCACATCAAACCAACACGCGAAACACGCTTCCGCAATGCGTAAGTGATGGGTGATCAATATGCAACATAAAAAGCGCGTTGAATAAAAACTCAGCGTTGCTCTTGATTTGATGTCAATGGCAGATTATCTATTTCTTGGTTAGGCTTCTATTGCTTGAAGATGCATATCCGTTTTAATGAGTGGCTCAGTTGCGGCATAATCGATAAGTACTTTACCGGTATGGCCGGAAGCCATCATTTTAAAGGCGACGTCAGCATGTTCCGGGGGATAGATGTGTGTAACGAGTGATTCAATGGGGAAGCCGAGGCGATAAAGCTTGAGCATGTCGGTGAACTCGTGGAAGTGATAGAACCATGCGCCCATGGCGGTGATATCGCGGCGAATGAAATCTTCACTGGGCGATAGCTCTACGGAAGGTTGTTCACCATTAAAGATGACGGTGCCTGCGGTGCGTGTTGCGGGGAAGCATTGTTGCGCGGTAATGGGGATGCCGGCCGCTTCGATACAGACATCAGCACCTTTGCCATCGGTAAGCCCTTTGATTTGTTCAACAACGTCTGTGGTCGCGTTGATGATGTGTGCGGCGCCGAGTGATTTGGCGATATTGAGGCGATCTTGCGCCAGATCGATACCGATGACGGTGCGGCCGAGAGAGGCTTGGAGCATCACATTGCCAAGCCCGATGGGGCCGAGGCCGAAGACGGCGACGGTTTTAGTGTCGGCGGGAATTTTTGTTGAAGTGTGGAATGGGACACCGAGGCCGTCACCGGAGATAAGGACAGCGACGGGCCAAGGGACGTCATCGGGGATGACATGACAGGCGAGCGCGGGGATGGCGAAGTATTCGGAGTGCATGTTGCCTGTGTAGTCGAAGCCGTTTTCACACCATGTGTAACGGCCGTGTTTGCATTGTTCACAAGTGCCGCAGCCGTGAACAGCGGAAACGCCGACGCGCATACCTTCTTTGAGGTGCTTGATTTCATCGCCGACTTTGACGATGGTGCCGGCAGCTTCATGGCCATTGTTTCCGTTGCCGAAGCCATCATTACGATAGCCGTGGAGTTCTGAGCCACAGAGTGCGGAGACGGCGGTCTTGATAAGGACTTGATCGTTTAGAATTTCGGGGATTTCGGTATCGCCCATTTTTACAGAGGAGTTGCCCAGACAGAAGATTTGTTTCATGATGCTTGTGTTCCTGTTAATGAAGCGGCAATGGGAAGTTCGTTTTGAACATCTATAGGTTTGCATAAACGATGGAACGCTTTAGCGCCGCTTCGGCTTGCAGTTCACGTAGGCCAGTATACCCGGAGAAGATATCACGGTGTTACGGCTGGGTGAGTTGAGGTACGCCTTGAGAGAACGAGCAAAGGGTTGGGAATATTGTTGCCACCGGGAATCGTTACGTATGAGTGCATGGTTTCGTGAACATGTTGATTGTAGTCATGGATTACCAGTATGCCATCAATATCTTGCATGTGGATACGTCCGTGTGGATGTTGAGATCATTTGTAGAGCGGCGATGTATCTTGCGTTTTTATGCTTGCGCCGACAACGGCCAACTTAAACGAATATTTGGACATCACAATCAACAGGTATTGAGTAGATAAATATACAGTTGCTGAAGGTGGGGAGAATCAGCATGGTATCTTTGCTCGGGCTGGTTAGGATTGAGCATAGTGATGTCATGGGCGAAATTGAAGGGAAAGTATTATGAAGATTGATGTCAGGCTGTTCGGACCACATGTTGAGGCAATGGGAGGCGAGGAAATTTTGCGTATTGAGACGAATAGGAGAGAAATGAGATGCGAGGAATTAATTGAAATGTTGGCGGCCAAGTATCCGCAGATAAGAGACGTGCTAGATACAAGCCGAGTGGCGGTGAATCATCAATACGCTCTGGGCAATCGGGTGATACATGAAGGTGATGAGGTCGGGCTGGTGGCGATGATCAGCGGGGGGTGAAATGTGATGACAACAACGATGTGGTGTTGAGACGTGAAGGGAGATAGAAATAGGAATGGGGGGATGCCTAATCGCAGTGTGGCTTAGAGAGGATATGATCGCGGTATGAATAATCAGCAATTGACGCATTTGAATGAGCAAGGACGAGCAGTGATGGTGGATGTTGGGGGAAAAGAGGTGAATGAACGTGAGGCGGTGGCGTATGGGGAGGTGAAATGCGGGCGGGCGTATTTGGATGCTGTTAAAGAAGGGTCGGTGAAGAAGGGTCATGTTGTTGAGGTGGCGAGGCTAGCGGGGATGATGGGCGCGAAGGAAACGGGACGACTTGTGCCGTTGTGCCATGTGCTGCCGCTGGATTGCGTGGAGGTGACGATTGAGATATTAGATGATCGATTTTCGATTACAGCAAAAGCGAAAGCATGTGCGAAGACAGGGGTTGAGATGGAGGCAATGACGGCAGTGATGATTGCGGGGCTGACGATCTACGATATGGGCAAGGCGATTGATCGGGAGATGGTGATCGGTGAGGTGAAGCTGCTTGAAAAGCGGGGCGGAAAATCGGGCGAGTATTTGCGTGAGGACAAGTAAATAGCCTAATTCATAGATAAATGGTGATTCATGATGAGATTAATTACTGATGAGCAAACGATCAGTATTGATGAACATGCGAGTGGGGAATCAGACAAAAACCGGTATAATTTTAGGGAGTTGTCGGGGTCGTTAGGTGATCTGGGCACATTTTTGCCATTGGCGGTATCAATGTCGTTGATATGTGGGCTTGATATCGCAGTGGTGTTTTTGTTTGCGGGGCTAATGAATGTTGCAACAGGATGGTATTTCAGGCAGCCAATTCCGGTACAACCGATGAAAGCGATCGCAGCGGTTGCGATCGCAGAAGGGTTAGGGGTTGGCGAGATTGCGGCAGCAGGGATGTTGATGGGGGTCATACTCTTTGTCATGGCGTTGGGCGGCGGCGTTGACTGGGTGACAGGACGTGTGCCGAAGGCAATTGTGAGAGGTATACAGTTGGGGGTCGGCGTAAAACTAGCAATCAAAGGTGTTATGATGATTTGGATACTGCCTATCCAAGCAATAGATGGGTGGATGACAGCCTTCGTGGTGGCGGGGCTCATTTTATTGATTCGGGTCAGGTGGCTGCCGATAATGTTGATGGTATTTATCGGTGGGATGGTGATCATGCTGATCACAAAAAATGGGTTATTTGAAAGTTACGGATGGGGGTTACCGCATGTGAGGTGGGTATGGCCAAATAGTGAAGCATGGTGGACCGGTCTGACAAAAGGGGCGATACCGCAGTTGCCGCTAACACTATTAAACTCGGTGATCGCGGTGTGTGCTCTAAGCGCTGATTACTATCCTGGGAAAAGGATCAGCGAAAAGAAAATGGCGATGAGCGTGGGGTTGATGAATCTGGTGTGCGTGCCCTTTGGAGGGATGCCGGCATGTCACGGATCTGGTGGATTGGCTGCGCAGTACAGATTTGGGGCAAGAACTGGTGGCAGCGTGATCATGCTGGGTGGATTGAAGATTTTAGCTGCGGTGACGTTGGGGTCCGTGCTGATGGGGTTTGTACAGGCGTATCCGGTTTCGATACTAGCGGTCGCTCTGGTGTACGCAGGAATGGCGCTTGCATGGACTGCGAAAGATGCGATGAAACGACGATTGATTGCGGCCACGATGGCAACCGGGCTGATTATTGTTGCGTATGGAACACTGTGGGGAGTTCTTGGTGGATTCGTTGTGTACGGAGTCACTGAGTGGTTGTTGAGTCGAAAAAAATGATTGTCTCTGGATTGGTTTTAATAAAGATCCGCGGAAAACTTACGTCGATAACCGGCTGGTGTGGTATGCATGTAGTTACGGAATACTTGTATAAAATAGCTTACTGAACAGTAGCCAGTATTCTCTGCGATTTGCTCGATTGGTGAATCAGTGTTTTGTAATCGTTCACAAGCATAACGTATTTTACGATCCTGCAGCATATCCAGAATTGATCGATTGAGAACTTTACGAAAACGGATTTCAAGGTGACGACGCGATACATGACATTGTTGTGCGATGTCATCGATGGTAATAAAAAGCATCGCTTTCTCATTGATAATCTGCATGGCTTGTTTGATCAGTTGATCGTCGATAGCAAGAACATCTGTGGATTGACGTGATTTGATATCCATAGGCGCAACGATGATGCGTTCGGAACTTTGCTTCTCATCTTTCATCATTCTGTCAAGCAAAGCAGCAGCTTCGTAGCCACCCTTCATAGCATTGACGGCAATACTTGAAAGTGAAGGATGCGATAGATTGCAAAAGAAGTGATCATCATCGACACCAAGCACTGCGACTTCTTGTGGCACGGAAATATTGGCAATGCGGCAGGCATCGATAACATATCGCCCGATGACGTCATCACAGGCCATGATGGCAATGGGTTTAGGCATTTTGCGTAACCAATCAACGAGTTGAACCTGTTGATCGTCGAGGGTTTGGTTGATCGTGAGATGTGAATCTGATGGCGCATAAGCGGTTTGAATATCGAAATGAAAATAACGTGCGTTATAGCCATAATTTTGAACAGAGGTCATGAAACCTTGGCGACGCTTGTCAGACCAAATGCGATCGAGTATGCCGACGAAACCGAATTGGATGAAGTGCCGATTAATGAAATAGTCCGCGGCTAACTGTCCAATACTTTCGGAATCGGGATGTATTTCAGCAAGTTTAGAGAATGGATGTTTTGGGGCAAGTTGCCGCTCAGACATATCGAGTAGAACGGTAGGGATCTTCGCAGAAAGAATGGCTTGCTCAAACTCAAGATCATCATCGGTGCGTGCGATGATGCCTGTGCCGTGCCACCGGCTCATTTGCGGGAGAGCTTGCTTGAAATCACCGGGTGTGAGATGAAAACACCACGGGCCATGCTCTTGCTCGTATTTCATGATGCCACGAAGCATATCACGGCCGTAACCGCGTGCAGTCTCGACGAGCAAGCCGACTCTTGGAATGGATTCAATAGATCGATTCATGATGTCCGAAAAAAAATAGCTCAGATAAGCGAGTAAGTGGATTCATTGTGTAATAACAATTTTGCGCAATATCAATATTAATGTTCGCAATTAAGAATAGAGCTAAATCTGCAACTGAGCAAGAATTTAATGACGAATTACTACTTAGTGAGGTTTTCATGAATAAGAACGGCTATGCGATCGGTGTGGATTATGGGACGAATAGTGTCCGTGCGCTGATCGTGGATGTTAGTAATGGTCGGGAAATTGCTTCAGCGATTTATCACTACCCAAGCGGTGATGCTGGCATATTGCTTGACCCACATGACCCGAATGTTGCAAGACAGAACCCGGCAGATTATATCGCTGGATTCATGGCCTCTGTAAATGAAGCGGTCACAAAAGCGATGGGGCAATCGAGCTTTGATGTCAAACAGGTAGTAGGATTGGGAATTGACTCAACTGGCTCTACGCCCTTGCCTGTCGATCGCACTGGACTACCTTTAGCATTCCAGGAACAGTTCAAGAATGACCTCAATGCACAAGCATGGCTTTGGAAAGACCACACCTCTTATATGGAAGCTGCGGAGATCACTGAAAAAGCTGCAGCTTATGATCCGCGATATCTGTGTAAATGCGGCGGAACCTACAGTTCTGAATGGTATTGGTCAAAAATATTGCACTGCAAACGCATAGCGCCAGAGGTGTTTGAGGCAGCGTATGCCTGGGTTGAATTGTGCGATTTCATACCGGGGTACATCACGGATCAGCTCGATCCAAATACGATGCCTCGCAGCATCTGCGCTGCAGGACATAAGGCGATGTATCACGAGGATTGGGACGGACTGCCAAGTGAAGCATTCCTTGCGATGCTTGATCCTGACCTTGCACCACTACGAGAACGCTACGCAAAGCACGCGATTACATGTGATCAAGAAGCAGGGAAACTTTCGAAATCTGTTGCACTTAAAGTTGGCTTACCTGCTGGATTGCCGATCGCTGTTGGCGCATTCGATGCACATACGGGCGCTGTTGGTGCAGGGATCAAGCAGAATACATTGGTGAAGATTGTGGGGACAAGCACATGCGACATGATGGTTTCACCGTTGGACCATCATCTGCCGGATATACCGGGATTGTGCGGCATTGTACCGGGGTCGATCGTACCCGGGATGTATGGTATGGAGGCAGGCCAATCGGCTGTGGGTGATATCTTCAATTGGTTCGTAAATCATATTTCTCCCGGCACAACATCCACGGGTGACAGGCATATTGAACTAACCGAACAGGCTACGAAACTTACGCCGGGCCAATCGGGACTACTCGCACTTGATTGGAATAATGGCAATCGAACGGTGCTTGTTGATCCACAACTAAGTGGTCTGTTGATCGGGCAAACACTTCATACAAAGCCTTGCGAGATTTATCGTGCACTGATTGAGGCAACAGCCTTTGGTGCGCGCAAGATCATTGAACGATGGGAAACGTACGATGTGCCTGTGCATGAGGTCATTAATTGTGGCGGCATCTCGGAAAAAAATCGGCTAGTGATGCAGATCTACGCTGATGTATGTAACAAGCCCATGAAAATTTCCGCATCCGATCAGACATGCGCATTAGGTGCGGCCATGTTCGGGGCAATCGTAGGCAAGACCTATAAGAATGTACAAGAAGCAGCAGAACAGATGACACGAACGAAAGAAATAATTTTTGAACCAATCACAGAAAATGTCGCGGTATACGAAGAACTGTATCAACTATACACAGACCTACATGATGCCTTTGGCATACATTCTGATGAGTCTCGACATCTATACCACGTTATGAAGAAACTGATCGTGATTCGTGAAAACGCAGTTACAAAGGGGAAAGCACATGTATGAAAAAACTAAGCAGCGTGTTTATGAATCTAACATAGCATTAGCCGAAAAAAATCTAGTAATTTTGACATGGGGTAATGTCAGTGAATTGACGCCGGATGGCAAAGCGTTTGTGATTAAACCGAGTGGCGTGAGTTACGATGAACTATCTCCTGAGAAAATGGTTATCGTTAATCTTGATGGCCATGTTATTGAGAGTGATTATCGCCCAAGTTCTGATACAGAAACTCATCGTATCCTATACCAATCATTCGATAAGATTGGCGGGATCGTTCACACTCACAGTCTGTATGCGACGTCATTCGCGCAGGCTCGCGTTGAGATACCTTGCCTTGGCACGACACATGCGGATCATTTTATAGGTAATGTTCCACTCACAAGAGCGTTATCTAAGCAAGAAATAGAAGAAGGTTACGAAGTCAATACGGGTCGAGTTATTGTAGAACGCATGACTCAGATAGATCCCGAGGCAATTCCTGCAGTTCTTGTCGCAGGGCATGCTCCTTTTGTCTGGGGTGAAAATTCTAAAAAAGCTGTCACTAACGCGGTCGCACTTGAAGCAATCGCGCAAATGGCTCTTCAAACCAAACAGCTCACAGGTCAACTTGGTCCAGTGCTTGAGTCATATGTGCTTCAAAAGCACTACACACGCAAGCACGGGAAAAATGCCTATTACGGCCAATAACATTAAAGATCATTAAGCATTTGCACTCTCAATATGTTCACTTTTTCACAGGTTCAACACCATGCTAAATCTGGCTCCCATGGAAATCTGGTTTCTTACAGGCTCGCAACATCTCTACGGTGATGAATTGCTCGGACAGGTCGATCAAAACGCGAAACACATTGTTAAATATCTTAATCAGGATACGGAACTGCCGGCCAAAATCGTCCATAAACCAGTGCTTACCGGATCGGATGCGATTCAATCCATTATTCTTGAAGCCAATCAATCTAATCAATGCATTGGCTTGATCACATGGATGCATACATTCAGCCCCGCAAAAATGTGGATCCGTGGTTTGTCTAAGCTAAACAAACCGCTTGTACATCTTCATACGCAATACAACGTCTCAATACCATGGGATACGATTGATATGGACTACATGAATCTGCATCAGTCAGCGCACGGTGGCCGTGAATTTGGGCATATTTGCACACGGATGCGGATCAAACGAAAAGTTATCGTTGGACATTGGAAAGATAAATCCGTTCAACAATCGCTTGAATCTTGGATTCGTGCTGCTGTTGGATGGCATGATTCTAACAATATGAAAATTGCTCGTTTTGGCGACAACATGCGCGATGTTGCGGTAACTGAAGGGGACAAAGTCGAAGCTGAACGTATCTTTGGTTACTCAGTCAATGGGTACGGCCTCGGCGATCTGATCGCTCATATCGATACGATCAATAAGACTGAGATCAAACAACTTTGCGAAGTGTATGCCGATGAATATAGCATTGATGAATCACTATCTTCGGACGGTGTATCTCATAATTCATTGCTTGAAATTGCCAAGATCGAACTCGGCCTGCGATCTTTCCTTACCGCAGGAAACTTCACCGCCTTCACCGACACATTTGAAAATCTGCACGGTCTGAAGCAATTGCCGGGCCTTGCGGTTCAACGGTTAATGAATGATGGCTACGGTTTTGGCGCTGAAGGCGATTGGAAACATGCAGCGCTCGTGCGCACCATGAAAGTCATGGCCTACGGTCTGGATGGCGGCACCTCATTCATGGAAGATTACACCTATCATCTTGATCAGCACAATGAGGCTGTTCTAGGCTCGCACATGCTGGAGATCTGCCCTTCTATTTCAAATGAAAAGCCGCGATGCGAAATCTATCCTCTCGGTATCGGTGGCAAAGCTGATCCTGTTCGACTGATCTTTAATGCCATGACGGGCCCTGCCGTTAACGCCTCGGTCATTGATCTGGGCAATCGATTCCGACTGCTTCTCAATCAAATTGACTCGATCGAGCCTGATTTCAATCTACCTAAGCTGCCGGTTGCCCGTGTTCTCTGGCTGCCTCAGCCTGATCTGAAAACCAGTGCCACCGCATGGATCTATGCGGGTGGCGCTCACCACACATGTCTCTCATTCGCACTCAACCAACAGCACATCCGTGATTTCGCTCAAATTGCTGACGTTGAGCTTGCGGTGATTGACCAGCACACCAATATCAATCAGTTCAACAATGAATTACGCTTCAATGACCTCGCCTATGGTATTCAAATGAAATAGACGCTACCCAGCTAAACGAAACTCTACTCAACCCAGTTAACGCGGCAGTCGAACCGATTGCCGCGTTTTCTATAGATATATTTCTGGAACGTTCACACAAATCCCCATATGGCCTACCATCACCATTCTTTACCTCAAAAGTGAATCTTGAGTAAGTGAAAAAGTCTTGACATTCACCAAATATTAACTAAAACGTTGTAGTTAGTATAAAAAGGGTTCCCAACCAACCAATCTGTTCGAGGTATATCCATGAGGTTCACGAGCAAACTCGCAGCAATCAATCGATTTAATCGCAAGCTTTTCCCAATTGTTGCTGCTGTCGGCTGCTTTTCTGTGACATTAATCACCCCATCTATCAGCAACGCTGAATCGGGGTACTATATGACTCAAAAGTCTAATACGCTATATACAAACAAGTTAAACGATATTAATATCAAGATTGAATCCATCAAAGGTATGGATAACGTTCTTAAGATCACCGCTCAGCAGGCTGCTTTTCGATCCCCAGTATCAACTTCTAGCACTTCCGAATTCTATCGATTCGATACCTCGAATCAGCAACTCAACATCACGACCCAAAACGCTAAAAAACTCTCTTTTAAGCTTAGTTCGCTAAATGCTTTTAGCGATGTTAGCGATCAAGGACTTGATGTCAGTTGGACTGCCGCCAAGGGTGAGCAAATCTTCGGCCTCGGCGAACGTTTCGACTCCTTCAATCAGGCTGGCAAAATCATTTCCATGTGGATCCTTGACGCACCCGGCCAGAGCGGCGGCGCAACCTATTTCGCGTCCCCCACCATCTTCTCATCCAAAGGCTATGCACTTTTCTTCACCGACAACCCCAAGGGCCGCTTCGATCTCAACAGTAAACAAGACAACTGGAACAACTACCAACGAGCTGGGTCTGTGGTTTCTTTCTACCTCGTCTTCGCTGACACTGTCGAAGAGCAAATCAAAATCCGCACGCAAATGATTGGTGGCCTCGCCACGATCCCCGACTGGGCCTACAAGCCCTGGGCTTCCAAAAACAGCTACGAAACGCAAGAAGAAGCCGAGATCATGATCGCCAAAATGAAGTCGCTTGATCTTCCATTCGGTGCAATCGTTCTTGAAGCTTGGAAAGGGCACAGCGAAAAAGGGCAATTCAATCAAGTCTCCAAAGAGCGTTGGCCTGATTTCAAATCCTTCATGGAAAACTGCAACACCGACGACATTGCGGTCATCCTTTGGCAAGTCCCCATTCTTCATC
Source organism: Poriferisphaera corsica (assembly GCF_007747445.1). Lineage (NCBI taxonomy): Bacteria > Pseudomonadati > Planctomycetota > Phycisphaerae > Phycisphaerales > Phycisphaeraceae > Poriferisphaera > Poriferisphaera corsica. The sequence goes on along the minus strand of NZ_CP036425.1, from coordinate 1,501,591 downwards.
CCTCATCAATCCTCTACCCCAAAGCTGTTTCTAATAATCTGTTAGTCAAAGACCCCGAAGGCAAGCCTTCACTACGCGAAGAGTGGCTCGCTGGATTCGCTAACTACGACTTCACAAATCCCGAAGCAGTTCAATTCTGGCAAGATATGCTTCGTCCACTCGTACAAGCAGGCGTAAAAGGCTTTAAAGCCGACGATGGCGAATCGATCAAACCCACCGACGTCTTCTACAACGGTAAAAACGGCGTGGAGATGCACAACCAGTATTCCTCCCTCTACAACCAAGCCACATTCGACCTTTTCACCCAAGAAAAAGCCGACGGCCTGCTCTGGGCTCGCAGCGGTAGCATCGGCATCGAAAAGGCCCCTGCCCTTTGGGCTGGCGATCAAGGCGCCTCATGGGATCAAGTCCAATCGCTCATCCCTGCAGGCCTCTCCACTTCTGTCTCAGGCATGCCTTTCTGGGGCCACGACATCGGTGGATACTTCGGCACCGCATCACCCGAACTCTACATCCGTTGGCTCCAGCTCGGTACCCTCTCCCCACTCATGCAGTTTCACGGCATCGAACCACGCGAACCTTACAACTTTGGCGATTCCGCCATCGATGCTTATCGACTGCTCGCCAAACTCCGTATGAACCTGATGCCTGAACTCATCAAGATTGGTAAAAACGCTTCAAAAACCGGCATCCCCATGATGCGCCCCCTTTTCTTTGAAGCCCCTGAAACGCTCGACACACAATTCACCGACACGCAGTTCATGCTCGGCAATGACATGCTCGTTGCGCCAATCCTCAACAAAGGCGCATCTGCCCGCCCTATCTACTTCCCCAAAGGCAAATGGCTTCACCCCTTCTCGCCAATCGTATTTGAAGGCCCAGCCATCTACCACGTCCCCATCAACCTCGTAGACGCACCACTCTTCATCCGAGATAAAGCGCAACTGAACCTGCAACTCACCACGACCAACAAACTTGGTGAATGGGACCGTTCAGCCACCGCTAAAACTCAAACGATCAACGAAGATTACCTCTACACCTCAGATACAATCCTAAAAAATATCAACGCGCCGCTCACCCCACACCCAGACAAAGCAATGAATCGCCTCTCATTCGAGCTACAAACCGGATCAATAAACAACATTCAAACCCAGTACTGGTTCGCTAGCTCACCTGACAAAATCTACACTACACCGCTCAAGTCAAACGCACAAAGTTTTGTAGCCCATCTCACACCTGAAACAAACGATGCTCAACTCTCAGGCATACAGCACTACCAGGTTATCGACACCGTATCTCAATCCATCCTGTTAAAAGGATCAATGGATTGGGATGCAATACTCGACATTACCATCCCCAACAACGCACGAGCCATCACCACGACGGGGACACACACAATCTCAACAACGATCACCAACAATACCGCAGAAAAACTCACCACCGAGCTTATGCTCAAACCAACTTCAAAACAGCTGAAAATCAAGCCCCTTCCACGCACGATCATGCTCAAACCCTACGAATCACGAGAAATCAACGTCGAACTCACCGTTCCAAACCACCCCCAAAACGTCGGCGATCTCCGCGCCACACTCACCGCCACTCGCGGCAATCTCACGCTTGATCAGCAAGACATTATCCTCGTCAACCCACTCCGCTGGGTAGTTGCAGGCCCCATCAAAACCGCAAATGTCAACGACGCATTCACCAACGCATTCCCACCACAATGGATCCCAGAAGCAGACGCCACCTTCAAGTACGATGATCAACAATACCGCTGGGAATCAATCCCCGCACAGTTCATCATTGAAAACAATGGCATCAATTTCAACAAACTCTTCGGCCAAACCGACAACGCTGCCGCATACCTCATGACCTATATCGACAGCCCAATCGACCAGCCTGTCGAACTTCGCTTCGGCTCTGACGACACCCTCTCCGTCTGGCTCAATGACGAACCGCTCTATGCCAATCAATCCGCTCGCGCTGCAGCTCCTGACCAAGACATCATTCCCGCAACACTCAAAAAAGGCGCCAACCGTCTTGTCGTTAAAATCGCGCAAGGTGAATATGGATGGGAAGCACTTTTCCGCATCACCGCCCCAGACAACCAACCCATCACAAATCTCCATGACGGCTTCGTCAACTTCTCAGAATTTAACCCAAACCGACCCACCTCAAACAACCTCATCACCTCACCTGCTCAACACTGGGCCATCTCAACCACATCCACATTTGAAGGTGATACCGTCATCGGCAACTTCGATTTCGAAAAATCAATCAGTACCACCTCACCACTCAATCAACCCATTTTTAAAAACAAACGAAGCATCACCACAACTAACAACACGATCGACCTTATCAATCTTTTTGGCCAAGGCAGCAATCAAGTTGTTTACGCCAACACAACTCTTACACTCAAAGACAAACAACCCGTCACTTTCCGCTCCGGCTCAGATGACGGCCTCATGCTTTGGGTCGATGGCAAGCTCGTGATCGACGCCGAAAAATTCCGCGGCTACACCGCCAACGAAGATCAGGCCACCCTCACACTCACCCCCGGCAAGCACCAGATCATCGCACGCATCAGCCAAGGCGGCGGCGACTGGATGTTTAGCATTTCCGCTTGGGATAAAGCCAGCCAGCCCCTTTACTTCGACTAACGCAAACCCACCCCCTCATGAACCACTCAAAAACTCAAATCCCTCCAAGGAAAAAGGACAGCTTTATAGCTGTCCTTTTTATCATCTATTATTTTTGATTCACTCACTTCATAACAAACGTCGCAATCGAATGAGCCGGTAACTCAAACCCAATCATCTCATCACTCACACCGCGAAGCTCAACAGCCTTCGCCTCATCCTTTTGGTTCATCACCACGACGACACATTCGCCATCCGGATTCACCATCGCTGTTGCGTGAATCTCACGATCACACGTTGAGCAAAGCACGCGTTTCGCCCCTGCCTCAATAAACCGAGAAAAATGCCCAATATAGTAGTAAGAACTCTGGAAAATCAGCTCTTGTTTCTCGGTGTCTGCAATAATCGGTGCACTACATAAGTTCCCAACATGGTTCGGGCCGCCCGTTTCATCGAGCACCAAATTCCAATCAACCCAGCCAACCGTATGGTTGTTCAGATCATTGATCATGTTGTAACCATACCGCTCACCAATATCCCACGACCCGATATGTGGCCCGCCCTCTTGGCAACCCTCCGTAAACAACAACTTCACATTCGGATACGCTTCCTGCGTCATACTCAGATTTTCAAAGTTCCCATTGCAATACCAGTGGAACCCAACACCCCAGATATATTTCGCAGCTTCCGGATCATCAAGAATCGTACTCGCTCTCTCAAACAAGTAATCACGATTATGGTCCCACACAATCAGTTTCTTATCGTCCAGCCCTTCCTTTTCAAGCACCGGCCCAAGGTGATCACGCACAAAATCACGTTCATCCTCCGACTCATAAATACATGAATCCCACGTCTGAACCGCAGCCGGCTCGTTCTGTACACTCAACCCCCAAATCGGAATCCCAAGTGTTTCGTAATCCCTCACGTACTTCGCGATATACCGCGCCCATGTATCACCATGTTCAGCCTTAAGCTTCCCACCATGATTCATCTTGCCATTGGTCTTCATCCACGCAGGCGGACTCCACGGCGACGCAAACAACTTAAACCCCTTCTCACTCACAGACATCGCATCCTTAATCAGCGGGATCAAATATTCATGATCACGCTCAAGGCTCCAATGCTCAAAATCAACATCACCGTCAACCTCCGTATAAGCATAATTGCCCAACGCAAAGTCACACGAGTTAATGTGAGTCCTGCACAAGTTGTACTTATGCCCATTTTCTTCATCGAAATAGGCTGCAATCGCCTGATCACGCAGCTCTTTTGGCATGCGTGATAGCGTATAGGCTGTCGCCTCAGTGAACGCGCCACCAAAGCCTTCAATCTCCTGATACGTCACATTTTTCTTTACAACGATCGGAACGACATCGCCCTCAACCTTGTTGCTTTCAACACACTTCTGTGTCAAACGATCCTTCGTATCCTTAGCCGTCAGATACACTTCCGCTCGGCCAACTAAACTTTCTTTTTCCATACCAATGGTTACTTGAGTCATCTTTAAACCCCAAATTCTAAACTAATTTTTCCTAAATGAGAGACTTACAGTTTCCCGCAAGCATCTCAATATCTCGTGTATATGGTTTTTGCTTTTAAACGTATCCTCCTACATCTGTAAGATGAACTGACCACACTTTATTGATTGATCTCGACAAGTTGAGCATTGTCAAATACTAGATGACCAACGCGTCTGTCTTCTTCATTCGGGCTGACAACAATCAATACCCGTACTATCTCTTGATTAGCCACACCCTGAACACTCAAATTCATCCAATCTTGGCTGTTGTAGATCGTTTCAATCCGATAATTACGCTTTGATATCAAACGTGATCGACCGTCAGCATCCACACCTTCAAATTGAACCTCAACGTTCTTAGGCAGATATTTCTTCGAAGTGGCATCAACCATCTTCGCATCAACTGAAAATTCGTACTTCTGACCTGGCTTCGCCTGCTTCATGTCCTGCCAAGTGCCCGAATTCCCGCCGTCCGGTATCCGATTGTGGAAGTACACCAACGCATACTTTCCATCAGCACCTGCTTGCTTAGCCTCAGCACGGTTCATCCATTGCCCCCAACGATCCCACTGCTTCGCCTGATCCGAATCCGATTGCTTGTTCTTAGCTTCTTCAAAACCAGCATTTGATAGCAGATTTTCGCCACGACGAATCTTACGGTCTATCCCCTGATTAGGTTCACCCTCACGGATCGGCTGGTACACCGACTTCGCCAAAAGCCCTGCTCTATGCGACATTGTCGCCACACCGAACATACTTTTCGCCTTCACACCATCAGGCACTTTCACCTCGCGGTAAATCCACTTACCAGCCTGATTTGTGTAACCAATCGTCACAACATCACCATCACGACTCATCGAAAGACCCGTCGGAAACTGACCATAATCAAGACGTTCTTCCGTCGCATTCACCCCATCCTTCTCACGCCTTGCCAGCACAACTTCACCATTCGGAAACACATGCAACAACAACATCGCCGCATCATCACCCGCGCCGCTTCGCAGCATCAAGCCTGATTTCGTGTACTGGTCAATATCCTCAAGTGATTCAATCACCGTATGGTAAGCAAACCGCTGATTCACAGGCCGATACACATACCGAAACTCGTCATGATTCGTCCAGATATCACGTCCGCCGCCATATACAGCCATCGTCCCATCCGCCAACTTCTCCAGACCGCCCTTCACAGCTCCGCCAATCTCAACACTCTTCCAGCCAGCTAATGCTTGGTTAGGCGCTTCACGTCGAACCGGATATTCAGGCAGATTCAATGGTGCCGGATTCTTCTCAGTCAACCGTTCTCGCAGCACTTCATCCAACGCCATAGGCATCGAACTCCAACTACCAAACAGCTCATAAAATTCATCATAACTCCCCGTCTCAAGCTCCGGGAACCTCATCGCGTCTGCGTTCGTCGACAAGTACCAGCCATCAGGCTCAATGCCCCCGCCCGACTTCACAAGCTTGTAAGACCACATCGTCGCAGCCCAACCACGCTTGCCGTATTCGTCATAATACTTACGCATCAATGCGCCATTATTCACAAGATCAAATACAACATTAAACTCGCCAATCAGGTAAGGCACATTCTTCTCTGCAAGCATCTTATCCAAACCCATCAACCCGTATGCCAAATTCTTTGCATGCGTTTCAACCGTTGGCTCGCCGCCAAATAGCCCCGGATAATGATGCTCGGTATATCCAACATTAACCCAACCACGTTCCGCAGGTTTACCATAAAAATCAACGCCGCGCAGACTCCCCGCCGCCCAGATCAACGTATCCCGGTCAACCTCACGTATCGCATCATGAATCATCCCTGTAATCTTCACAAGATCATCACGATTATCCGACGTAAAGTCACTCCATGGCTCATTCATCACGTCATACGCAGCAATCACACCACGCTTACCGTAACGCTCCGCAATCGCACGCCACATGCTCGCTGCACGCTTCTGTGCCTTCACATCCGTCCACAGATTGTTCTCACCAATCCGGCCAGACGGCGCATCAACACTCTGACCACCCGGTACAGCATGCATGTCAAGGATCACATACAACCCAGCATCCTCAGCCATATCCACAGCCTTATCCAACCACTTAAACGCATCCTCCCGAAGCGTCCCATCTTGAGCCTTCGTCTCCAAACGCTCAAAATGGAACGGCACACGCACCACATTAAAACCAAACGTTTTAATCCCCTCAAAATCCCGCGGCGTAATCCAATTCGCATAATGCACTTCCTTTAGTGCATCAACCTTATCCTCACCAAAACGATCTGACAGCTTCTTCCAGAAACCATAATGATCGTTCACTTCTCCCACCCCAAACATCCAAGGCTCAATCAAGAACCAATTCCCCAGATTCACACCCTTCAGCGCGACCATCTCCCCTTCACCATCCACAAAATATTGCCCATCTATCCGTAACTTTTCCATCGGCTCAGCTTTCGCCAGCACCGGTACACTCAGCACCGATACCAATGTCAAACAACCGATTACTATCCCAATATGTTTCTTTATCGACATCTTCATCTATTCCTTACGCCACCCTTGAGTGATAAAGTCCGTATCCCATTCAGCACGATCCTTCGGAGCCTGCTCACCATATTCGTCTTCAGACATACTTGTCACATGCCCATCACCGTACAACAGATTAAACGCAGCACCGTTCTTTGCATGTGGGAAAATCTTATCAGGATTATCAACCCAATCCGGCCACGCAATGTCCCAGAACCATACCGTAATCCCCGGATCAAGCATGTCATCAATTCGCCGTGACTGCTCATCACCCTCGGCATACGCTTCATAACGAATCGCCTTATCGATGTTGTAACGGTAATGCGTCGCATTAACGTCCCCTACAATCCAATCTTCACCCCAGCCATCTTCTTGTAACGGGCAAAGAAATACTTTTGAAAAATCGCCGCCACCCTCTTTACCACCTAAATATGGAATCATGACGTCCTGCACAAATGGGATATCGTAACCACCATGCTGCCAGCCCCAGTTTCTCGCATAAGGTAAATGTCCCTTAAAACTATCAGCATAGGTGTACATGCCAATGCCGATCTGCTTCAGATTCGTCTTGCATTGCAAACTACGCGCCGTCGATCTGGCCGCTCCCAATGCCGGCAGCAATATCCCAATAAGCAACGCGATAATCGATATCACGACTAACAATTCAATGAGCGTGAAAGCTCGCCAGTTCCTCGTTCTGTTCCGTTTTTTTGACATGACTTTATACCTGCAGTTATCCGAGCTTTTACGTTGTTACCAACTTTTCACGCTTTTGCCAGCCTCTACCAGCGAACGCAAAACTTGTTTTCTAACGCAATGACCTACTGGCCAATAAGAATGCAACTCCGTAAACGCTCTAAACAGTGTGAATATGCTAAACCAATATCCTTTGTCCTTGAGGCGTCGCCCGCACCGATTCCACCGGCGGCGGCGCCGTAGACTCATTAATCTCCAAAAATGCATCTAACTTGATCGTAAACGACTCATCGGCAATCTGATGCTGTAGCCGCTTACATAAGGCCACCCCCGCCTGAAAGCCAACCTCCGGAGCATTCTGACACACCGCCGTATACGACGGAAACGTCACCTGCCGCAGCATGTCATCATCAATCCCCACGATCGACATCTCCTCCGGTATCTTCAAACCAATCTCATGTGCCCTTCTAAACACACCCACAACCAACACCGGATCGATCACAAACATCGCTGTCGGCGGATTCGGCAACGACAAAAATCTGTTCATCGCTCTTGCCCCACCATTCAAGTCCACCGTCGCAGGCACAATCAATTCAGGGTCATAACCAATACCCGACTCCTTCAGCGCACTCATATACGCCTCAATACGATCACGATGGTCCGTATCCATCACGTGGTTATGACACAACCCGATCCGTTTATGACCCAAGTGAATCAAATGCTCAACCACCATCTGACACGGCGGCTTCGCATCACAATACACATAACTCACCCCATCAACATCACCATGATCTGCCAATACCACAATCGGCAAATCATAATCCGCTAGCCGCTCCACCATGTATTTCGCTTCAGCATCAACGCGTAATACCAAACCATCCAAACCGCGATATTTCATCACCCGATCCAACTCCGCCTGGCTTGCCTGTGGATCAATCTCAACCAACATCACCTCTGCCTTATACTGACTCGCACCACGCGCCACACCGCCCCAAACCGCCGCGTCATACCCCATAAACTTCGGCCCACTCGTCCGATTCAAAAACGCAATCCCGATCGTCATCGGCCGCACCAAACGCTTCGATCTTGGCAAACGATAACCGATCCGTTTCGCTTCACTCACAACCTTCGACTTCAGCTCATCACTCACCTCAGATGAGTCATTCAACGATCGTGATACCGTCGCTGTCGATACCCCCAATCGTTTTGCTATTTCTCGAACTGTTGCCATCTGCTGAAAACCTTCAATTAGCACATTTCTCAATGATGATTTGATATTACTAAACTCAGACGTAACGATTCCAATCGTTACATCACGTTACAGAAATATATTTTCCTTTTTCGTAACCCGCGATTCAAGCTTAATTTACGGATCTACAACAAACCTTTCTAACGACACGTTAGTCATATCAATGAATTCACAGTCGCGCAGAACCTGCCTGTTGCCAGCGTTTTCTAGCTTTTGACCGTTTTTTCAATTACAACGTCAAGACACAACACCCATTCACGCCACGTTCAACCGATCACCACACTTAACCGCTTGGTATTGAGTGATTTAACTGGATCTAATGGGTGAAATTTGTAATATGAGTAGCTCAACACATGTGTTACAACATGTTTCATGTTGTTCCTTCCGATTCATGAGTGCCTGTAATGAACCGATTCGAGCAGATTAAATCCCAAATCAAACTGGATTCAATTGAGCAAACGCTCAAGCAAACCTGTCCCCCCCCTCATATCAATACTCCACACAACAGCCCCACCTCACCCACCGCAGCTATTAAGTACAGCCTTAGGCTCATGGGATTGGTTTCCAGCAAAGCCAGACCCGATCGATACACCCTTCGCCTACGCATCCCGCAAGGACAACTCACTGCCGCTCAAGCGTTTACCATCGCGCAATTGGCCGAACAGTACGCTGACGGTCAGATGAATCTCACCTCACGCTGCCAACTCCAAATCCGCAACATCAAACAAATGCATCTCGCTGATTTCATCTCGCAGCTCATCGAAGCTGAACTGATCTCACAACAAACACTGATGGACTCGGTGCGAAACGTGATGACGCACCCGCTTCAGGGAGTTACGCCGTTTGATCTTTTCGATGTGTCGCCGGTACTCGCAGCGATTGAAAAAGCGATTATCACCAAAACACATTGGCGTAACCTGCCTCGCAAACTCAACTTGTACATCTCAGCGACCACCCTGCCCGATCCGGTTTCACGTATTCAAGACATCTCACTGCTGCCTGCGGTTCATCCAGCTGCCAGAAATACTAATACTCGATTAGGCAAAACAGATTCAATAACGCCATCAGTTTATGGATTCAATTTCTATATTGGCGGAAGAGCTTCAGGTCAGGAACTACATGTTTCGAAATCATTAAACGTGTTTGCTCCGTCAGAATTAGCGGCCGACCTATTGGAGAATCTAATTGATTTATATCAGGAACAAGGCCCACGTGATCGCCGAACCAAAGCCAGATTAAGCGATTGGATCGACGAACAATCTTTGCCCGATATCCGAAAATCGCTACAAAACAAGTGTCATTTCAAACTCACACCAGAGGGGCAATTGCAAACACCTCATCCTGATCAACGGATCAATTTATTTGGCATCATCGACACGAATCCCAAACCTAATCAGCCATTAGATACAAGGGCTACAATCAAGACACATCAGAACGCTTCAGATCAATACAAACCAACACTTGGGTTGTATGTTCCGAAATCACAATTGTGCGCCGAACAGTTAAAGCGGCTCGCTGAATTTGCGCAGCATTTTGGAAAATCTCAACTGCGTTTAACCGCACAGCAGAGCGTTTTGATTCCCAACCTATCAGATGAAGGTATGAAAATCGCTCATCACGCAACCTGTACAGAACAGCAAAAGGATTGTGCTAACCGATGGTTAGATGGGTTTGTGGTAAACCCGAGTGAGTTTGCATGCAACTCACTTGCATGCAGTGGGTTGCCGCATTGCGGAATGTCGCATATTGATACTAAAACGCTGCAAGTACAAATCAATCATCACCTTGCTGATGTGTTGAAGGATGAAAAGAATGTGCCAACCATATCCGTATCAGGCTGCAAGGCGGGGTGCGGACGTCACGCGGCTGCGGACATTGGGGTGGTCGGACGCAAGGTCATGGTGGAAGGTGTAAGCATTGAGGCGGCTGATATTTATGTGCGGGGAGGTGTGAGTGATGATGGGTTTGTGCGCACACTTGAGAAGGTTTATGAACAGGTGCCACTAGATGAGATTAATGCGAAAATTGAGGGGCTGGTCAGACGGCAGATGAAGCTGGTGGGTGGATGATACCGATTCATTGCGCATAAAAAACGGCGATTGCGGTCTAGGCATATGAAACATTGCGGCGCGTTTGTGCGCCAAAACACGCGCGCACAAAAATGACACGACACGTACAGATTCAGGGCTATCTCTTTATCTGGCAAGCGTTTGTAACTTTAGTTTCAGAATTGAGAAAACAGCTTAAAACAAGCGAAAACTGCCAAAGAATGTGCAACTCTGGTGAGAAATGGGCAAAGAACGGCAAAGTTTGGGTTGCTTTTTTCTTTTGATTGTTCAAAGTCAAAGCAAAATGTGCGCGCTGTGATTTTGGTAGATCCAGAGTGGATGGGTGGTATTGATCTGAGCGAGTTGGGTCACAATTCTGTTATGATGCGGCGATGATTTCAAAGTATTTCCAACAACGATTAGAGGTAGGCCCAATGCATATGAATTTCCTGAGGGTGCTTGCACTGGTGAGTATCATGATTGCAGGCGCGGGTTGTATGAGCAGTATGAAGCATGATGCGAAGACGGATGCGAGTGGTCGCAAGACGCTGCGCGTGATGACATACAACGTACACTACAGCCGTGGATTAGATGGGGAATATGATGTTGAACGGATTGCGGATGTGATCCAATCGGGCGATGCGGATCTGATTGCGCTACAGGAAGTGGACAAGAATACGATACGGAGTGGCCATGTGGATATGCCGCGGCGGCTGCAGGAACAGACGGGGATGTACCACACGTTTGGGAAGGCGATTGATTTCCAAGGTGGTGAGTATGGTGTGATGTTGATGTCGAAGTGGCCGATCACCGATATTACGGTGCATGAGTTGCCGTATAGTGTGGGTAGTGAAAGACGGATTGCGTTGTCGGGGTTAGTGGATGTGCCGGGGATGGGTGAAGTGCGATTGGTCTCGACTCATTTGCAATGGCAGCCGGAGGAAGACCGATACTTGCAAGCCCGTGAGTTGAACCGTGTGTTTGCGAACAGCGATGTGACGCCGGTGATTTTGGGGGGCGATTTTAATTCGGGATACGCATCGGTTGTGATGGATGAGATGTTGAAATTTTGGAAGGTCAGCTCGAAAATTGACACGGGTAAAACATATCCGGCAGACGAGCCTAACATACAGATAGACCATCTCATGACGAGTGGTGATATTCAGTTTGAGACAAAATCGATCAAAGTGATTGATGATCGGATCGCATCGGATCACCGGCCGGTGGTTGTCGAGTTGGAGCTGATTGGTGCGCAGCATGAGGAAGATGTAGATGGTGGGGAGTGATAGCTACTGCAAGTTTGATCGGGATGGGATGATGATCGCGATTTGATAGGTTGCATGTTTATGTTTCAGACACCCTGCCACCAGCGGTGGCAGGCTTGAAGGCATGGGAGGGGAAGGTGCGAGGCGCGCCACACGCGGGGCGTGTGGGCTTGAAGATATGGTTGTAAAAAGAAAACAGACGCAGCGTAAGGCCGCGTCTGTTTTTTGGTTTTTATGTGAGTTGTGATCTGTATGAGTATGCTTATTTGTAGGCAACGATCATGGAGTATTGTGGGAGCGTGACGCGGTTGTTGGCCTTGCGGAGCGGTGAGGTGCCTGCGTTTTGATCGTCGACGACGATGTTCCAGTGGCCGGATGGGAGTTCGATGGTTTGAGCGGAAGGCTCGCCATTGAAGATTACGAGGATTCGGTTCCAGTCGTCACCGACACGTTTTGCATCGATTGTGTATGCGATGACGCCGTTGGGTGCTGAGAGGAAGCTGATGTTGCGTTTCACGTTTGACGCGGTGGTCATGCGGAAGGCTGGGTGAGCTTTGCGGAGAGCGATGAGGCCTTTGAAATAGTTGAATACGTCGATGTATTCGGCTTTACGGTCCCAGTCGAATTTGTTGATGTCGTCGCCGGCGTTGTATGAGTTGTGGTTGCCGAATTTTGTTCGTGCGAAGTCAGAGCCGCCGTGGAGGAAGGCCATGCCTTGTGAGGTGAGGACGATGCCGTGGGCTAACTTCTGGATAGAACGCTTGGTGTTGTCGTCCATACCTGCGTATGTGTATTCGAGCTTATCCCAGAAGGTGCGGTTATCGTGAGCGGAGATGTAGGAGACGGTTTCGGTTGGCGCTGAGGCGAAGTCGTCGATAGCGCCCATGATGCCGCGTTTGACGGATTCGATGTCGCCGCCTGAGCCGGTGGCGAAGCCTGTGGATGTGCCGTCGAGATCGCCACGGATGGCGTTACGGATGTGGTCGTTGAAGACACCGACGGTTGTGCCGCGTTGGACACCTTTACCGAAGTGTGTTGGGCCGCCGCCGGTCCAGGGTTCACCGTAGATGGTGAGGTCTGAACGGAGTTTGCGGAGTTCTTGAGCAGCGGTTTTGACGGTGATGGGGTAGTGCATGCCGAGGAGGTCGAAGCGGAAGCCGTCGACTTTGTATTCGGTGACCCAGTATTTGAGTGAGTCGATCATGTACTTACGGGCCATGAGCCGTTCGTCGGCGAATGCGTTGCCGCAGCCTGATTCGTTGGCGAGTGTGCCGTCGGCGCCGGTGCGGAAGTAGTAGTAGGGGACGGCTTGGTCGAAGGGTGAGTATTCGTAGGATGTGGAGGTGTGGTTGTAGACGACGTCGAGAATGACGCGGATGCCGTTTTCGTGGAGGGTTTGAATGGTTTTCTTGAGTTCTTTGATTGTCTCAGCGGGTTGATGTGGGGTTGATGAGTATTGAGCTTCGGGGACGTTGAAGAGTGCGGTCCAGTAGCCCCAGTTGTATTCGGTGAGTGAAGCGGAGTAGTCCTGGATTGGGAGGAGGTGGACGGCGGTGACGCCGAGCTCTTTGAGGTGTGAGATTGAGGTGGAGACTTCTTCACCAGTGGAAGGGTTGACGATGGCGAGGCCGGAGTATTTACCGCGATTTTCAGCGGGAACATTTTGGTCTTGGATTGAGAAGTCACGGACGTGAACTTCGTAGACGATCTCGTCTGTTTGCGATTTTGAGGCTGGCGGTGTGTGTTCAGCGAAACCTTCTGGGTTGGTGTTGCTGAGATTGACGACCATTGATTTGGATGAGTCATGGGCTGCGGCGAAGCAGTTGATGTCTGCGACGGTGCGTGTCTTGCCATAGGAGGTGAAGGAGTATTGGTAGAAGAGGCCGTGAAGATCGCTGGGGAGTGTGGTTTCCCAGAGGCCTGAGTCGGCTTTGGTCATGGAGATGGATTTATTGGGGGTTGCTGCGTCTTCGGAATCGAAGAGTAGAAGATCGACGGAAGAGGCAACGGGTGACCATGTGCGGAAGGTTGTTTTGCTTTCGGTGACGTAAGAGCCAAGCTTTGCGTCAGCTGGGAAGAGGTCTTTGCTGTCGAGCGCGTCACGGACGTAGACGGTGACGGGGTTCTGGCCGGGGAGTGTGAGGGAGATTGGGGTTGCGAGTTCGTCGGCTGAGATTTTGCGAGCAGTGACGAGTGTGAAGGTTTTGTGTGAGTTTCCTTGAGCGTTTGGCGCTTGGATTGCGCGGATGGGGAGGCGTGTGCCATTGACGGAGAGGTTGACATCCGAGGCTTTGAGGGCGCGTTTGTCAACGGGCTGCGAGAGGGTGACAAGGACGTTGTCGGCCTTATCGAGGAAGGCTGCATTGACTCTGAGTGAGAAGTCGATGTCAGCGGGGTTTTGATAGACGTTTGGGTCTTCGGAGACAGCCCATGCTTCGGCGATGCCGTCGGCGTTAACGGTGGTTGAACGATCACGATCCACGTCTTTACGCTCCCATTCCTTGTAACGGATAATGAAGTTGGCTTTGTTAAGCCGTACGGGGTATTTGACGGTGGCGTAGGCGCCGAAAGCGTCTCTGCCGGTAAATTTCACGGAACGGCCTTCTTGTCCGTCAGCCCAAGTCCAGATGTTCCAGCCGTCGTACTTACCGTCAGGACGGTAATAGTGTAGAACAAAAGTTGTGCCATTTGTTGGCTTGAGTGCGAGTGATCGCACCTTATTCATATCGGGTGCTGAGGCGTTGAGCTTTGGTGCTGCTGAGGTTGTGGCCGGTAAAAGTAGGGTTGTGAGGAGGAGGAGAAGGACGGAAGTCAGCTTATTCGGCTGTGTCATAGTTCACCCAGTCAAATTCAGGATCAAAGAATTGCACGGCCTCGAAGCAAACCTACTGACGGTTGGTGTGCTTTGCGCGGGAACGCGAAGGCCGATGCTGAAGTTGAGGTCGATGGTAAGTCGGCCTCACCCCGATAGCTGAGGCGAGCGGTATGCTCGCGTGTCGAAGTAGCTGTAGTACGCTTGCGAGAAGCGGTTGGTTTGCCAAATCGACACTGTTAAAACAGTTTACCAATTTGTTAAATTATCGTAAAGAAAATTTGTGTCTTGGTTCATTGAGAAATGTTGCAATACTGGGAAAGACGTTTGATCACGGACGGGACTATTGTGTGTAAACAATTGCTATAAATTCAGTTGTGATCTCGATCGTGGCAGAATGTCGTTCATTGGACATTAAATTGAGGCGGTATAAAAAGACACGCGATGATGCGTGTCTTGGGTGGTAAACAGTCGGAATCTTGGTGGGGATGCGATTAAAGCGGTGCGGCGGGAGCGCGTTTAGGCTTCTTAGGCTTGGCTTGCGGCTCTGAAGAGGCGGGGGAGCTGTTTGGGTTTGCATCTGACTGAGTTGTATCAGCGGCGTCGGGTGTGACGGCTTCCGGCTCAGGTTTCGGGGCGAGGAGGGATTCGATCTTGTTTTGAAGCTCTTTGCTCATGTTTTCAACGTAACCGGCGTGGATGTGCTCGATTTTGCCGTCGATGATGATGAAGGTTTGAGGGATGGAGTTGATGCCGTATTTGTCCATGACAGAGCCGTCGGCGTCGAGGAGGACGGGGAGGGTCATGTTGTTCTGCTCCCAGAAATCTTTGACGGTGTATGGGTCTTCGCCGGCATTGACGGCGTAGATCTGGAGTGAGAGATCGGTGCTATCGGCCCATTTCTGGAGTTTTTCCATCTCGGGGAGAGCCATGCGACAAGGCGGACACCATGTGGCCCAGAAATCGAGGATGACAACTTTGTTTTTCTCAAGCAGGTCTGCAAGTGCGTTGTCTTTGTCATCGAGGTTTTTGAGGGTGAAGTCGGAGGGTGCTGTGCCGATGAGTGGGGATTGTGGTTGCGAGGCTGAACCTGCTGAGCCGGGGGTACCGGAGGTACCGGCAGTTGGGGCGCCGCCGGGGGAGCCGAAGATGTCGGAGACGAGTGTGTCGAAGGAGCTAAATGATTTGCCACCTTGGGTATCGAAATCGAAGAGGTGATCCTCGAGCGGTTCGTTTTGTTTTTCGATGATGTATTTGTAGTGCTTGCGTTGGAAGTCTGAGGTGTTTGCGTTGCCGGTCATCATGCTCATGTCGGTTTCATCGGTGGCAGAGTCGATGAGGAAGGTTGAGGGGTCGATTTTCATGATGGTGCTTGCGGCGTAGAGGTCGATGCGGAGACGTGGATGTGTGTCGCCGGCCTCGGGGGGGAGGAATTCGGCAGCATTTTCGGTCCATTCGGTGAGTTCGGTGATGGGTTGTTCGCCGATGAGGAAGCCGAGAGCGAGGAGCATGGGGTTGGAGAGGAGGGGTTCGCCTTTGATGGTGGTGGCTTCGAGGAGTGTGGCGTAGGTGAGTGGGTCGGGGGCCTGTGTTTCGAGGTAACGGCCCATGAAGTCGTCGGAGCGAACGTAGAGCGTGCCATCTTTGATGACGACGTAGACACCGGGATGGTCGATTTTGAGGCGGCCTGTGGATCGATCAAAGGCGAAGTAGAACTCGCCTCGTTCATCACGTTTCCACCGGCCGGATTGTGATTCGAAGTGGTATTGGAGGGTGGCCTGATACTGATTGATGTTTTTGTAGGCTTCTTCGACGCGTTGCTGGAGTTGGCTGTGTGTGGCTTGAGGATTTTGTTGTTGGGATGCACCTGAGCCGGGGGCGGCGGGTTGTGCGATTACGTGCGGGTTGAATGCGATGAGGGATGTGCAAACGAGTAAGACTGTATGTGTAAATGATCTGCTGTTCATGGTTGACTCCGTGCCCATACGATACCGCGATTTGGCGGGTGATGCTCGGGTAATTTTGCGTGTTGCGTGAGGTTGCTGAATATGAGGATGCCAGGAATAGTGTCTTCAAAAGAAATGACGAAATGAAATGGTTTTTGTTGCAATTTAGGGCGACAAAAGCACAATGCGTGCATGAAACAGGTTTATTTTGAATTGGATCATGGCGGGCAATTGATACGTGGTATGCGGTATTTACCGGAGGGGGGTAGCGGGGGGAATAGCGAGGGGGATGGGCCGTTCCCGACAGTGATGTTGTGTCATGGTTTTACAGGGAATCGATATGAGGCTGGGCTGATGTTTGTGAACATGGCTCGGATGCTGGCGAGTGAGGGGATTGCGGCGGTCACGTTTGATTTTCTCAATTCTGGCGAATCAGATGGGTCGTTCGAATTTGCGACTGTGTCGGGCGAATTGGCGGATGCGGCGTGTGTATTGCGTGATTTACGGGAGCAGCCGTTTGTTGACCGTGATCGCATGGGGGTTGTGGGATTCTCGTTGGGCGGATTAGTGTCGGCATGTCTGATGGAAAAGGTGGATTTTGTGAAGAGTTTGGTGCTGATCGCCCCGACAACGGTGAAGAATATGATGCGTCGACAATTGGCGGAGGGCGAGGTCAAAGAGATTGGGCCGTTCCGCATGAATCCGGAATTCTACGATGACATTCAGATGCTGGATTCCTTAAAGGCATGTGTGATGCATCCGCGGCCTACGGCATTGATATTTGGTGAAGCGGATGAGGCGGTCCCACTGGCCAGCAATTCGGCTAAGTATTTGGAAGTCATGACTGAGGCGGGGCTTGATGTGTCGCATACAGTGATGGATGGTGCGTCGCATTGTTTTGAATCGGTTGAGCATCGTGAACAATTACACGGATTGGTGCTGGAGCATCTGAAGAAGACGCTTTAGAGCGTTTTTCGAAATCACTTAGTACGTTGACCAATAGGTCGTTATGTAAAAAAGCAGCCATGACACGGGTTGGCTGCTGAGACTTGCAGATGCGCTCGGGCTAAATAATCATGCAACTTGCTCTAGCGCCTTCACGCAACTCGCTTTCATGAAATGCCTGATAGTAAGAATGCGAGTAGCAAGCATGAATTAACATGCTTAAGCTGCTTTGTCAGGGGGGAATAACGAGCCTATGATGGCTTATCGTAATTTTGTGTTTGTGTTGTTTATTATGATGCTTTTTCCGAAACAGGAGCCTGGGATATGAGTAGCCCTGCTGATTGCCGATATCTTGAATCACACGAATGGCACAAACTTGAGGGTGATGTGGTCACCCTGGGGATCAGTCAATTCGCGGTGGAAGAATTGACGGACATTACGTATGTGGAAGCACTGGTCCAGGAAGGCGCGGTGTCGAAGGGAGACAGCGTTGCTGAGGTGGAATCTGTGAAAGCAACAAGCGAAATCTATACCGGCATTGACGGTGAAGTGATTGCTGTCAATCAGGAAGTGATTGATAATCCGTCACTGATTAACGAAGATCCGTTCGGCAAGGGCTGGCTGCTGAAGATCAAGGTTTCAGATGCTGGACAGCTTGACGGGCTGCTTTCGGCTGCGGATTACGACGCTCAGGCGGGCTAATTAACTGGCCTCACCTGGGGGTAAGCAGCTTGAGATGGGGGATTATGCGTGGATATGCTGCAGACAGGGGGAATCAGGACGTATTGAGTTTTCACATGGGCGGTATCTGTACTGGCTGCATTGTCTGCTGCGCGTTACCATAACAACCTGTCTGTTAGCTCATTTACAGGCCCCCGAATGCGGGGAAGAGATCATCACAGGTTTTCGGAATCGTTTTTCATGATTGTCGACATCAACACACGGATTTGGGAGTCTACGGAACAACTTGGCCCGGCGGTGGCACAGCAGATGCTGCGTCGTCAGGTGACCCCGTGGGACAGGCCGGCGGCATCGACGGATGCGCATGATGCGGCGATGGCGAAAATCGAGACGGCTGTCATCTTGGGTTTTGAGTCGGCATACCTGAAGGCTTCGATCGCACATGAGTGCGTTGCGAAGTACGTGAAACGCAATCCATCGAAGTATTTAGGGTTTATGGGGATTGATCCGACGGCGGGGAATGCGGTGGCATCGCTGGAACGTGGATTGGCCTTGGGATTGGCTGGCGTGACGGTGAGTCCGTCGGCTGGTGGGTTCCATCCATCGAATACGGATGCGATGGAATTGTATGAGGCGTGTGAAGCGCGGAACGTGCCGGTGTTCATCGAGTTTGATGCGATGTTTGCACGTGATGTGAAGATGGAGTTTGGGCAGCCATACTTACTTGATGAGGTTGCACGGACGTTCCCGAACTTGAAGATTGTGATCAACTCGCTTGGACATCCATGGATTGAACAGGCAATTGCACTGATTGGTAAACATCCGACGGTGTATACAGATCTGACAGATCTGATTAGAAGGCCATGGCAGTTGTATAACGCGCTGCTGTTGGCACACCAGCAGGGTGTCACGTCACAGATTATTTTTGGGTCGGGGTTCCCGTATTGCACGCCTGAAAAAGCGATCATGACGATTTACTCGGTGAATACGCTGGTCCAGGGGATGCAGTTACCATCGGTGCCGCGAGAGGTCTTGCGATCGATTATTGAGCGTGACACGCTTGGATTGCTGGGGCTGCAAAAGCCTGCGAGTGCGAACGATGGGGATGCGTCAAAACAGAAATTGGTTGAGGTCATGGAAGTGGTTGTGCCATCGCCAGACGAACAGAATGCGGAGGCAGCGGACGCAGCCGCGGCAAGTGAGGCGCAGACGCTGAAGCTTGCGGACGATGAGCCGATTGTCGAACAGATGCCCGTCATTGAATCTGAGTCGGACACGGAAGAAGCCGAATCAGAGGAGAAATAAAACGTGAAGATCAATCCTGTTTTTGCTCTGATAATTAGTGCGTGCGCGGTCATGATGCTCATGGCTGGTGGTTGCATCACAAAGATACCGTCATTGCCTGTTTTAAGTGGCGAATCAGGTAAGATCACGCTGACGAATGAGATCAGCGGCGAGCGGGTTCTGCTGACTGAGTTCGAACGCAGCGCGTATATGATTGATGACAAAGAGAATTTGACGATTTTGATGGTGAAGGGGACGTTTAGAAATCCGACAGAAGCGCTTACGATTCGGATGTTCTGGAAGCCAATCCCGTCACAGACACCGATCGACGAGACGGCAACAAACGCGACACTGCATTATGTGACGTTTGGCCAGAATGAGCTTGGACAACGAACGGTGGGCGTGTATTCGGGCGCGGGGTTCTTGTACATCTACAATGATGTGGGCGGTCGCAAGCTGTCGGCAGGGATCTGGCAGGCGAATATTCGGCTATCTGATTCAACTGAAGGATTCAGCAATCGCTTAAACGAGACGGTCATGACCGGGAAGTTAGTGGCGATTCGGAATGATGATGATTTTTCCAGAGCGTTGTATTCGGTCAATCTTGCGGTCAACAATGCGTTGGGATATCCAAGGTTTATCATGAATGAGTGGAAACCTAACTTGCAGTTAGCAGCTGCAGGGCCGATTGTATTTTTGGGTGAGTAAATTAAGGTCCGTTATCTGATCCGGGCCTATTGGTGGTGAGCTAAAAGCGGTATAATCCAGACGATATGAGTTTGAAATCACACAACTCACAACGAGCGTTGGTGCTTGTTGCGGTGGCATTGCTGGTTAGTAGCATGCTGCCACCATCAATTGCGGGGAAGGTTACGTACGTCCCGCAGACCATGTTATCGATGGCCCTCACGCCAATCACCGCGATCTTTCACGGGCTATCGTTGTCGGTACGGCCTCAAAAGAAATTGGATGTGCCGAATATCAGCAGCTTTGATCAGCTGCAAGCGGAATACTCTGAAGCAACGTTTTACATCCGCAGACTTGAGATCGAAAACCAGCAATTACGGATGGAAAACCAACTCTTACGAAACGCACCGAGCAGCAATCAGGGAGCTGAAGGTATTACGCTGGTCAAAGCGAGGACGACATCCACATCAAACGATAAGATCAATCCGTCGATCACGATTTCCAAAGGTCAAAACCAAGGCTTGTCTGCTGGGAATGTGGCTATATATGCGGGGAACCTGATTGGTGTGATCCATCAGATTTCGCCGTTGACCGCAGAGGTGCGATTGATTAACAGTCAGTCGGTGCAATTGCCGGTGATTGTCAGCTCGCACAATGAAAGCGACGCTGCTAGGCTGAGCAAAGAGTATCTGCTCGAACGTAATCCTGATGATAATTACCAAACGTTTTATGCGTCGATTGAAGTCGAGGCACCGGTTCAGATTGGTGACTGGGCTCACCTATCGGATCAACGAAACATATATTGGCCGAGTGAAGCTAAGGGTGCGATCGTCGGTCAGGTCATCGAGATTATCCCGGATCCAAACAAACCGTTCTTATTGAATCGCATGATTATTCAACCGCGTATCGAACTTTCACGACTGCGGGAGGTTGATATCGTCATTCCTCAACAAGGATACTAATCAAAGAATAGCTATGAACTGGGTCGTATTCGCCATCTTCGCATATATTTTCTTAGCACTTCAAAAAGGGTTTGGTTCGCTGATCTCTTTGCCTGAAGCGTTTGGTGGTATGGCACCGTCGTTATTGCTGATTTTTGGTGTTTATATTTGCCTGTCAGCTCGAGCCTATCTTGCGCTTTGGGCGATGCTTGCCTTGGGCATTCTGACGGACCTGATCACAACGACAAATCCTAGCGCAACGATTATTGGGCCGGCCTCACTTGGCTATCTGTTGGCAGGCTTTACGATTATTCAGATGCGTGGTCTTGTCTTTAAAGAATCGGTTTTTACACTTGCGATCCTCACCTTCAGCGCGGGCGTATTCGCAGGACTCACAACCATCTGCTTTTTCAAGATGCGATCATTCTCATGGCTAACGAACGATCCGATCGAAGGCTGGGATTCTGCAACACAAATGTACCGCTACTTCATGATGGTGCTTTATACGACGGTTCTATCATTTCCAATCGGGGCCCTGCTCTATCGACTTAGCCCACTCTTCCGCTTCCACGAGAAAAAATCTTATTAAATCCCCTTATCTTGTCATTTATTGCCCACGACATTGAATCGCTTTCTATACGCCAGGAGGTTCTGGCGTAAAGATCCATATGATCATCCAAACAATAACAATTGCGATAATCAGCAGCATTAGCCAAGCGAAAAGTTTGCCGACCCACCCAACAGGAGGCGACCATTCCTGCATTCCCTCTTCTAAATCATTTTGATCTTGATTCATGGCTATATTTTAGGTCTTTCATTCGAGTGCGCATAGAAAAAGCCAACCAGAAAGCTGATTGGCTTTGTTTTTCAAAAAAATTGATTATCTGTCATTGTAACCATCGGGATTGGCTCGAAACCATCGCCAAGCGGTCTCGATAATCTTTTCGACGTCACGATACTTTGCTTCCCAACCCAACTCTTCTTTAATTTTGGATGGGTTTGCATAAAGCATGGGCGGGTCGCCAGCACGACGATCGCCATCGTTTACTTGGAAATCTATCTGGGTTGCTTTCTTTGCGGCATCCACGATTTGCTTCACACTCAACCCGTTGCCGATGCCGAGATTGTAGATTCGTGCATCGCCCGGCTGCAATGCTCCCATGACAACCGCGTGGGCATCAACTAAATCTTCAACATGAATGTAATCACGGATACAGGTGCCGTCTGGTGTTGGGTAGTCTTTGCCAAAGATCGTGATTGCGTCGCGTTGACCTAGAGCGGCTTGCAAGATTACCGGGATGATGTGTGTTTCTGGATGGTGATCTTCACCAATCTTGCCGTCGGCGGCACTGCCTGCGACATTGAAGTACCTAAGCGCGGAATAGGCAAAGTCTTTATTCGCGGCAGCGTAGTCTTTTAGCATTCTTTCAACAAACAACTTAGACCAACCATATGGATTGATTGGGTTTTGCTTGCATGTTTCAGCGATTGGAACTTCTTCCGGCTCGCCGTAAGTTGCACATGTTGAGCTAAAAACAAGTTTTTTAACACCCGCTTCATTCATCGCTTGGAGCAGGCAAGTCGAGCCATAGGTGTTGTTATCGTAATATTTGAGTGGATCTCCGACCGATTCGCCGACCTGCGAGAAAGCAGCGAAGTGCATGACACATTCGATCTCATGATCTTTCAAGATTTCATACATTTCTGCAACATTGCGGATGTCTGTTTGGTAAAACGGGATATGTTCCGCGACCGCAGCGCGATGCCCTAAAGAAAGGTTATCCACTGCAATAACGTCATGTCCGCTTTCGTCCAAATGCTTAACCGCGTGTGAACCGATATAGCCTGCACCACCAGTTACCAATACTTTCATACACTAAACCCTATCCTGAAAATTTAAGCGAACCGCCGCGACGCGTTACCCGCTAATAAGTTTGATTGCGGCAAAGCCAGCGATCAATAAAACGGTAAATACGATACACAACCAATTAAAATACTTGTCGATAAACGGGATGGCTTTTGGCCCGATCCACCAGAACATGAATGCAACGCCATAGAATCGGGCTGCGCGTCCGACGAGGCAAGCGGCAGCAAAGACGAGCAAGTTCATCTTCGCAAAACCTGCAGTGATTGTGAGCAATTTAAATGGGATTGGCGTTAACGCAGCTACAAAAACCCAAAGCTGCCCACGTAATGCAAATTCTTGATCGAGCCAGTCTATTTTTGCCTGATCAATGCCGGGAATCATTAAAGCAAGGTCCAGAAAACCCCAACCGATCAGATACCCGAGAAATGCGCCCAGTACAGAAGCCGCTGTCGTGACTGTCGCAAACCACCAACTTTTCTTTCGATCTCCCAAGCATAATGGGCCGAGTAAAACATCTGGTGGTATCGGAAAAAAGCTGGATTCAGCAAAACTCAGGCCAAACAAGGACCAACTTGAATGCCGGCTATGAGCAAACCCCAAGACCCAGTCATACATTCGCCTATGTATCGCCCAACGCGATACGGGGCCCACCCCAGCTTCAGCGGCGTGCAACTCATCTTCAGAAGGTGGCTGCTTTGATGTTGAATCCATAGCTATCCATTATCGAGTTATTGCGTTTCTTTGCACTGAACAAAAACCAGTCGGCATATTTTCTGCTAAATAGACAAATAGTTCCAGTCACCATAGAAATCACCAGTTGCCTTTTGCGCCTAAATCGTTATTTTTTATAGTACCGGATTGTGGCTAAATGAAAAATTAACCATATCTTTTTATTCATTTCACAGGAATGGTATATGTCAGAAATACAACGGCCGAAGGAATCATGGGGTACGCGTGTTGGCGTGATCCTCGCGGTTACCGGTTCAGCCGTCGGCCTCGGTAACTTTCTCCGATTCCCCGGTTTGCTCGCCGAATATGGCGGCACGTTCATGATCCCCTACATTATTGCTTTTCTTATCTTGGGATTGCCTATCGCTTTCTCCGAATGGGCGCTCGGTCGATACGGTGGCAGATACGGATACAACTCCACTCCCGGCGTTTTTAGAGCTGTTGGCAGACGCTCGCACTTAGCTTCATACGTTGCCACGCTTGGCCCCGTCATTCCGATACTCATTTACACCTTTTATGTCTTTATCGAAGCATGGTGCCTCGGCTACGCCTACAAATACGCTACCGGCACGATGCCCGAACCCGAAAACATCAAAGATTTCTTTGCCGCATTCACAGGCGCATCACAGAACGGCATCCTCTTCGAAAACCCACTTAGCAACGCACTCATCTTCCTCGGCATCTGCTTCATACTCAACTTCTTTCTCATCTATCGCGGACTTTCCAAGGGTATCGAGCTTTTCTGTAAAATTGCGATGCCGACGCTTATCCTTTGCGCGATCATCATACTCATCCGAGTCCTTACCCTAGGCAGCAATCCAGAATTCCCCGATCGATCGCTTCTCGATGGTTTAGGTTACATGTGGAATCCCAAATGGGATCTACTGATGTCTGGTGACATATGGCTTGATGCTGCGGGTCAAATCTTCTTCTCACTCTCTGTTGGATTTGGCATCATCATCACTTACGCCTCTTACCTGAAACCAAATGACGATATATCGTTATCAGCTATTACCGCTGCGGCGGGTAACGGTTTCACAGAAGTCGTTCTGGGTGGCATGATCGTCGTCCCTGCCGCAATCTACTTCCTTGGCCCCGAAACGATGTCTGACCCTGCTGTTAACGGCTCATCGTTTAACCTTGGTTTTGTCGCTTTACCAGCCGTATTTGATGCGATGCCCTTTGGCAACTTCTTCGGTTTCCTCTTCTTTTTCCTACTATTTCTTGCAGCAGCCACCTCATCCATCTCCATGCTCCAACCCGCCATTGCTTTCCTCGAAGAAGCTCTTGGGCTCGGACGTCGCGCCTCCTGTGCGATCCTCGGCTTTATCACGATTTCAGGCACATTCATTGTTGTTTATTTCACACAAGATTTCGCGGCCCTGGCAACTCTTGATACATGGATTGCAACCGTTGGTATCTACATTCTCGCAACAATCCAAGTCCTCATGTTTGGCTTCATCATGGGTATACGTAAAGGTCAGGAAGAAATTGATCGTGGCGCCGAGATCCGTGTGCCTCGAATCATCCCATATGTCGTGACAATCATCTGTCCGGTCTACCTGATTGGCGTATTCACATACTGGGTCATTACGAATTTGATCCTCGACAAAACCATCACCGATCAGATTCAGAATAGTCTTCCTGTCCAAATTACTCTTGGCATGATCATTCTTACGATTGTATTTATTATCCTCGTTATATCTGAAGCCGTTCGCCGATGGGATCGCAGAGATAAATCAATGAAAGGAGCTGAACTATGAGTACACTCATCACATTGATCGCACAAGCATCTGATCTCACAGCTCAATCTAATACACACAGTATCACGCCACTTGGCATCATCATTATGATCCTCGCAATTGGCGGCATGACGACACTTTTGAGCTGGTGCATTTACAAGGTTGTCTCTGTTCCAGAAGCGCCTGAACATCTACATACACAATCCGACATCACACCACCCGATGAACTCGAAGAACGCCAATAGCACCTCGTCATTTTTGGATAACTTGACAAACAAGGCGATCATCCTGATCGCCTTGTTTTTTGCCTGCACACTTCTAACTGATCAGCATTGTTGGTAAAAATCTTTTCCACACTGTTCGATTTTTAACTTTATCGATGGGAATATTTAGCGCGTGCGACACCCCAGCGCAACTTTTAGTCACATCAATCTCACTTAGATACAAATATATGCCACTACTGTTTCAAATGGTTTTAAAGTCTTCATGCATAGTTATACTATTAAGTGCAAGGCGATCTCCATATTTGTTCATGATCTATTAAACCACTCCTCGCCTTGACATGTATCCGCCAATATTTGTGCTAACAAGACTCAGTCCGGGCAATTCGATCAGACTATATTCGAGCGACAAGCGTTTCCATCGCACGTCTTTTAATCAGAATCTTGCTAAGGAAAGTTAAAGCAACAAACACATCTCATGCATAGAGGAAAGAAGAAAATGAAGACCCCTTACATTTGCCGTCAAGGTTTCACTTTGATAGAACTTCTTGTCGTTATATCAATCATTGCACTACTTATCGGTATTTTGCTACCTGCTCTTGGTGCGGCACGGCGTACTGCTCTAACGATTAGCTGCGCCAGTAATATGCGACAAATTAGTACAGTACTGATCATGTACTCGACCAATAACAAAGGCTCATTCCCTCCCAATGTCCTGGACGCCAACTTGCCGGAAGGTGGGCACTTTTGGTTCGACCATGAGATACTCGGTGCTTATCTGCCTGCTGGAGATAAAAACCCAGGATCTATAGGCGGAATCGTCATGCCTTGCCCGGCTGATGGGGATGATGTGGGACGCTCTTATACCGTCAATGGCTGGACTTCGAGTAATTTTGACGAAAAAAACACAACGGTTACGAACGAAGATTGGTATGACGGCTGGGGCTCAGGCTTAAACCAAAGTGGTGTCCGTTTCAATGACTCTGTTAGAGAGTCTTCAAAGACGATCCTCCTTGCCGAGGCATGGCCTCAATGGCCTGTCGGTGAATTTTACTACACCGGCTGGTATGTTGGCTCTTTCTACAACTCGGCAACACTCTATGGCAAATTCGTCAAGAACAATTACCCATACATGACATATACCGGCACAGCAGCCGAGTCCGCGATCTGCTGGACCAGGCACGTCAACACTGATGACATGTATGCTGCTCGTGGCAAGGCAAACTTTGCGATGGTCGATGGGCACGTCGCCATGTTCAGCGATGATGATGTGGTTAATCACAGCACAAAAACATCAACGAAGACGCTGCTATGGTCGCCACTCGATAAAAAAATGGATTAGAACACCGGTGATATCAATAAGAAAAGCAGCCACAATTGGTTAATTGTGGCTGCTTTTCTTATTGATGCAAATCCCCATCATATTTATATCTTTCAATATAAACTACACTTACGAAACTAAGAGCGTGACCAAAGACGCCTCCCAGCCCACCACTACTTAGCAATATATCTCAAGAATATTTCGACATAAACCTATTTGTTGCTTTTTGGGTACATTTATAGAAAATAGCATTTACTTTTGTCACCATCTGGGTACATTACAAGAGTAATGTAATCATTATATCAGTAAATGAAACACCCAATGCGACTCGCAAGATGTATACGGAAATCGCGTTGAAACAAAACAGCTTTGCTAGAGATAGGGATTGAAATGTTTACACTTCACAAAAAATCTGCTTTTACGCTCATAGAGTTACTTGTTGTTATATCAATTATTGCGTTACTTATTGGAATCCTCTTGCCAGCTCTCGGTGCAGCACGTAAAACAGCAATGACAGTCCAATGCGCAAGTCGCATGCGTCAGTTAACGCTTGCAACAGTTACATACGCCACAGATAACAAAGGAAGATTCCCTTTAAACGCCCAAAACTCAAACGAAAATCAACAGTACTATTGGTATCAATACAAAACTCTGGGAGCCTATCTACCTGCAGCAGAAACAACAGCGAACACCAGCACGGATCCCAATGCTTCAATTGGCGGTACAGTCTTAGTCTGCCCAAGTGATATTGATGAAGCTGGCCGCAGCTACACCATTAACGGCTTCTCATCATCTGGCTATCAACTCGTCCGTGACGGCTCACCATGGGCAGGTGCAAATGCAAGTGATGATGTCGGTACCTTCTTCACCGATGCCCCAAGAAACTCATCTTCAATCTTGCTTTACGGAGAACTTCATTCAGTCTGGGGACCTGCCGGCGACAATAGGCTTTACTGGTCGGGTAACTACTACGGCACTTTCGGCAGCCTCTATAACCGATTCATAAAACATGGCTTCAGCGCCGGTCGTTTCTCAGGCAACCCAACTGAATCTGCAATCGACTGGTCCCGTCATGGCGGTGAAGACGAATTAAAAGCAGATGGCAAAGCCAACTTCTCTTTTGTTGATGGCCACGTTTCAATCTACGATGACGAGGGCGTCGTCAATCATGGCGATGAAACCAGCACACTTGATGTACTCTGGTCAGATCTCGATCCTAAGCTGCAATAAATCATAACAACAACTTAAACATGCATCGCGAGGGTTTAGCTCCTAGAGCTAAGCTCTCCGTTTTTATCATACGCCGACCACATAACACCAAAGAATCTCGTGCTAACCTATTGTGTGGATTAATACACGATTTGTTTTTTCATTGAACTATCTATTTGTCGCTTCTACATTACATGTACACTTTATGATTCATTTTTCTATAGGAGCAGTTCTATGTTTAAAAACTTATCTGTTATCACCACATCACTTTGTTTGCTATTATTTTCATCATCATCTTACGCCGAAATGAAAGAAGAAGTTCATGAGATCACAGTATCGATTACCACGCCAGTTATTGGAGAAACACACCACATACCAGGATGGATTATCGTCTCTGAAAATGCAAATCTTATGAACGAAGTGATTGATATCCCAGCATTTGATAGCTCAAAAGGGACACTTGAAAAAGTTGAGATCAGAACAAAACAGCTATCAATGAACTCCGGCTCACAAGGTTCTGCATTCCAAGGCAATGGCATGCCCGGTCAAAGCAAGAGTGGTCATGCAGTAAAAATATCACTACTGCAAAATGGCAGTTTCAATCAACAACTGCTTCTAAAGACAGAAGACCTAAGCGGCGGCATCATTGATTACACATCCTTCAAATGGGCGAACAACAGAATCATCATGCTTCCCGATCAATCAAGCACGATCTCGAATCCGAATAACTTTGTTGGCACAACAGTATCAAATCAAATCGCAATAGAAGTTGAAGCCGATGTATACATGGACGGCCAGTGGTATTGCCAAATAGATGATCATTACACCGGTCCAGAAACATGGGTATGTACGGCATTCACAGCATCCGCACACACAACAACTGCGGGCAACTTGGAAGTCGTCTACACATACACACCTTCCGATGGATCCATCACTCCGATTGAATAAACTAAGCACAAAAAAGCCGAGCATTTCGCTCGGCTTTTTTTATATTCATTATGACAAAGATTTCTACAGCTCGTCCATATCACTTTCCATCGTCTGTTTCCACTCTTCCAAGTGCTCCAAATAGATCGCAGTACCACGGGCCACACAAGTCAGCGGGTCATCTGCAATTCGGCAATCCAGTCCCGTTGCATTGCTGATCACAATATCAATTCCACGAAGCAGTGCGCCACCGCCCGCAAGCACAATACCGTTATCTACCAAGTCCGCAGCTAATTCAGGCTCAGCACGTTCAAGCGTACGTGTTACTGTTTCGATGATCGCACTGAGTGGTTCCTGAAGTGCTTCCCTAATTTCTTCACTCGTGATCACCGTCTTTCGCGGCAAGCCTGAGATCATATCACGACCACGAACTTCCATGCTCCGCTCATCACCGTCTGGCGCAGCCGAGCCGATTTCGACCTTAATCCGCTCAGCAGTCTGCTCACCAATCATCAGGTTGTAAGCCTTTTTCATGTGATTGATGATCGCCTCGTCCATATCATCACCCGCAACACGCACCGATTCACACTGAGCAATATCGGCCAGCGACATAATCGCCACTTCCGTTGTACCACCACCAATGTCGACGATCATGCTGGCCGTCGCTTCAACAATCGGGAGTGCCGCGCCAATACCTGCAGCCATCGGCTCTTCAACCAGATAGACCCGCCTTGCACCCGCACGCTCAGCACTATCTAGCACCGCACGCTTTTCAACTGCTGTAATACCACTCGGCACCGCAATCACCACGCGTGGCCTAACCAATGGCCGTTTCCCGTTCACCTTACGCACAAAGTACGCCAACATCGCTTCAGTAATTTCGAAATCACTGATCACGCCGTCCTTCATCGGACGGATTGCCGATATGGAGCCCGGCGTTTTACCCAGCATTTCCTTAGCAACCCAACCTACCGCATTGCCATTCTGCAAAACCTGGTTGGTCCCCTTCTTCACCGCCACGACGCTTGGCTCGTTCAGCACAATACCCTCACCACGTACACACACCAACGTGTTACACGTGCCAAGGTCAATCCCCATATCCACACTAAACAAGCTCAGTACACTGTCCAGAATCAATTAGCTGATCCCCATTTCTACACTTCATGGGCTGCTGTAACATGACAACTATAAACAATCAACGAACAATTCCTTAAGCCTTGCATCGATCACATCTGGATCAAACTTCAAGGCATGATTCATGCCGCTAATTATCAACGGTACATCACGCTGTATAAATGGCTGACCTTACGCCAAAAGAAATGTCAGCCTCCAAGTCCTTTCGGAGTTTCGATTCGACACTCACATCGCAAGTGCCTACCCCACGTACCTCATGCGCTCCAATATGATTTCTATCATACCAAAGCCCAAAATCTACACACAACAAAGGCCATTTCCCCACCCCCTACAAAAAAACGCTTCAGTCTCCCACAGTCCTATCCGCAATGCGGACATACTGATCTGTCTCACTGAAACGCTCCTAAAGTCGATTGTGATATCTGCAACCATTCATCTACTAGGAGATGAACAGGCCACCATACAGGTCCATGCCACACATCGCGACAAAGCCAACTGCTACTAGCAGTGACAGTGATGCGACTGCCAAGAGAACTGTGTAAATACCGTTTTCTGAATCCATGTCTTGTTACTCCAAATCGGTCTTGACCGATCTCAATTTACGTTGTGTAACAACAATCCGTTTTGGCTCACCCAGCCTTGATTCCGTCTTTACCTTCGCATCGTGCTCAGGCCAACACCCTTAGCCCCAAAAAGCACGGAATATTTGGTGAAACACAAGGTGAGCCTTTCAGCTCACCTTGTGACGAATCTCTGAGTAGGTTTAGTTGATACCTGACATCACATTGTCGCCAACAGTGATTGCACCGTTCGCTTCTGTGAGCTGACCAGCAGCCTGGCTAGCATCAACCTTTGACACAACAATTGTGCCCAGATAATCGGCACCACGGTGCACGATGAATTCCATGTTTTCTTTCACACCGTCGCTCTGACCAACGTTCAACTGAACCAGTGTCACGCCGCTGTCTTCGACAACCTGAACGATCTCACCAGCGATTTGGACTTCTGATACAACCTTAGCTGTACCTTCCATTGCTGCGAAGATCATTGATTTCTGTTCGTCTGAAAGTGTTGCGATACCACCGTTCAGCTTGTCCAACTCGCCCTTAAGCGCCACAACCTGTTCTTTGTTCTGGTATAGCTGGCGGATCACGCCTTCGTTTTCGGTCTTAAGTTCGTTGATCTTATCCAGAGCCTCTGCAAGCTTCTGCTCAGTTCCAACCAACTTGCCGCGGCTTACATTCAGCTCGCCATTCACCTTCTCAAGCAAAGTCACGTTCAGCTTGCCAGTCGCGCTCATGCGGTCAACCGATGCTTTCATGCTTGCAAGATCTGCTTCAAGCTTCTGGCCGTTCATCTGCTCAGTAGCAAGCGTGCCACGGAGCTGAACGATCGTTGCCTTCAGTTCTGCATTCTCGTTGCTGATCGCGATCGCGTCTGCAGCTTTTTCAGTGTTAAGCTTCGCCACTTCGTCCTGCAAGATGGTCACGCGATTCTGAGCAGCGAGCTTTTCGCCCTTATACTCATTCGCCTTTTCCTTGTAGTTCTCAGTGTTTGCAACAAACGAAACAGTCAGTGCGACAAGCAACACCGACAGCAACGCGACGACAACAACAAATACTTTGGTCAGGAGATTCAATGTGCTACCTCTCAGAGCGAGGAATGCGAAAAGGAAGGAAGACGCTCACAATTCCCTCGATAGGCGCCTTTACGACAGTGTAAGATTTACCGGAAATTGCTAAAATTGTCAACCATTCATCACCCCATAAAGTCCCTTTTTTCTCACATTCTGTGATTTACTTAACTCCCTGCCC
Source organism: Poriferisphaera corsica (assembly GCF_007747445.1). Lineage (NCBI taxonomy): Bacteria > Pseudomonadati > Planctomycetota > Phycisphaerae > Phycisphaerales > Phycisphaeraceae > Poriferisphaera > Poriferisphaera corsica. Next base: position 1,469,396 of record NZ_CP036425.1, on the reverse strand, counting down.
CGTAAGAGCCTTCAGCATTGCTGCCGCAGCCGACAATCGAGCCTGTTCCATCTCATCATCCAGCATCGCCACAACCCGCTGTGCAGCCCCTGCATTACCGACCATCGCCAGCCCAAACGCCGCTTGACCACGGATCTGCCCCGCAAGCTCAGCCAACGCTTTGTCACTTGCCAACAGCCGACGATACGTCTCGTTATCCTCACGATTCTTGTGTTGCGACAAATACGACTTTATATCCATCTCGACCCGCTCCCCATCATAATGACTCGCATCCAACAAAACCGTACCGCCAACCCCATATCCCAGTTTCGTCAACGTCGTCGCCGCCGCAATCCTGACCTGCATGTTCGTATCATTCAACATATTCTCAAATACACGAGCCATCTTCGCATCACCTAGATCCCCCAAAACCGTCACCGCATAAACGCGGGTCTCGTCCGGGGCTCCACCTGTATACAACTTGCCTCGAATAACGTCCAAAGCTGTTTCTTCTCCCAGTCGCGCGATCGCCTCGGCAAACGCGATCTGGTCAATCTCATACTCATTTGGATTCCGCATCCTCCCCTTCCAAGATCCCTCACGAAGCATCGGCACAGCGCTCTTATTGCCCAGCCATCCCAATACCGATGCCGCATTACGCCTTTGCCGCGCATCTTTCGAATTTAAAAGCTCTGCTAAGTAGCTTTCATTCACTTCTGCACCGCATTTTTTCGCTGCAAAAATAGCCGCAGCACGCACAGATGGATCTGAATCATTCACATACGCTGCCGCACTCTTGCCTAGCGCCGGATCCGCTAATTTGCCGATCGAAACCAGTGCTGCAAATCGAACCACTTCACTGCGATCATCCAGCCCCAACTGCAACAACGGAAGTGCACGATCACCCGTATAGGCCGCCGCTTCCATTGCATTCGCTCTAAAAAACGGGCTCGCACTCCGTGACGCATTCAGCACCACCTCAACTGCTCTCGCCCTCCCACCCATATAAATCTCGTCCACACTGAGCGTCTGCTCAGCAGCCGTCTCCGCTATTTCTGCAGCTGGCTTACCACTCACCGCCTCTTCGAGCGCCTGCCCCATCACAACGCCTTCACCACCCATAAAGACAGCCCCAGCCATCACAAGATGCGCACTTACATTTCTCACATTCAAACCCATGTCGTTCATCCCTTTCATCGCACCCTGCGTCCAATTCGCTCGCCCCGGTGCTACTCAAATCAAAGCCCGAAATCTCAATCCAAAACCGCCCAAGCAACAAGCCCAGGCTTATCTCACCCCCATCCCCCCAACACCACTCACACCTCTCTCCCCACCGCGGCCAAACACACACATGACCGTCACGACTAACAACACACCCACCAAAACCCACGCCCCAACATCACCTATACGCCCATAAACCGTCACCCGTTCGTCAAATCTCACGAATTCCGCCGCACTCCCGCCCACATACTGCACCTCACCCTCCTCATCCTTCACCACCTTCACAACCCGCCCAACGGCATCTACAAACCCACTCACCCCCGTATTCACACTCCTCGCCGTCGGCACACCGTTCTCCACACTCCGCATCGCCGCAATCTGCATGTGCTGCAAACGCATCGACATCCCGCTATACCACCCACTGTTCGTCAGATTCACGATCAGATCCGCGCGTTTCTTACCTCCCTCATACACCATCCGCCTCACCTGCCAAGGCACCACATCCTCATAACAGATCGGTGTCACTGCCTTCACCACCTCCACCTCACGCATCCCCTCAACATCCCGGCCCAACACCGGCACTTCAAACACAACAACCCTTTCCCCCGCATCCAACGTGTAATCTCCCCACGGACTAAATTTCTCAATAATCCAATTCTTCAATCCCGGCCAATTCTCAATCCAAGGCCAATACTCACCCACAGGCACCAAAATCATCTTGCTATATCGCGTCGGCGACTGCACACCATCCGCATAATACAAATACGTCGAATTCGACTTCACCTCAGCCACCGGGAATGTCTTCCGCTGCACCGTACGCAACCCCCACTCGCTCTGCGATTGCGCCCCCACAAACACATTCAGCCCATATTCCCTCGCCAGCCGCCCGATCTGCTCATGAATATCAGTCGGACTAATGATCCCACCATACGGCGCCAAGAACGCTCGCGTTTCCGCATTCAGCCCCCACGTCGGCGCCACACTTTCCGGCCACACCACAATCTGAACCCGCTCACCATCCACCTCCTGCATCCCAACCTCACGCGTCCATTCAACCAACTCACCCCAATCCCGCCATAACTCATCCTGATCCCGAAAAGAAGTATTACTCAAAACATCATCCGTCTGCACCACCCCCACCGTCACACCACGCACCCTGTCCCCAGCTTCTTCAATCATCCGGTCATATCGCCCCACCGAAACCAAACCATGCACCATCACACACCCATACACCAGCACCCAGATCACCACCGCACCCCGCACCGTCTTTCGTACTGTTTTCGCACCCGTTCGCCGCATATGCAGCATCTTTTGCGTCATCAAATCAACGATAAGACCGCTCGTCATCGCCACCACAAAACTCACACCCCAAACCCCAAACACATTCGCGATCTGTGCCACAATCCCCGCGCCTTGCCCCTCCTGATAACTTCCCACCGCATACCCCAACGTAAACCATCCAAACCCGCCCGCCGGATAATGGCTCCTCAAAAACTCCATCCCAACCCAAACCACCGGCACAGCCACCACCATCAACAACCTTGTCCGCCGCGCAATCAACCACAGCAGCACACTTCCAATCGCAACATACCCCGCCATAATCCCGCTCAACACCACATACCCCGCCGCTGTCACCGGTATCACCCAGCCAACCCGCACCAGCCAAAACAACATAAACACCACAAAACTCGTCCAACACAGCCGCCACAACTTCTCACTCCGCACACACGCATAACCCCAAGGCACCAGTGCCACATAACCCAGCAGCCACATCCCCGGCCGCGGAAACGCTAAGCCCAACAATACCGCACTCAACCCCAACAACACACCATGACCCCAGACCGTTTGCACCGTCATCTGAGGCTTACCACGACTCATCCCTGATCGTCTCATTGAACTCTCCATACACCCACATCTTACACCACTTCAACAAACATCACCCCTCTAAACTTACGCCCACCCATCTTCCCCACTCGCATCCCCTCCCTAACCCTCCACCTTTCGCGGGCAACCCATCACCCCAACGATCAACATCACAAACTGCAACAACGCAAATGCCCACATCGCCATGAACGCGTAAGTCTCCAGTTGCCTATATCCCAATCCCTGACCACCCATCATCCGCAAAATCTCATACCCAAACATCATCAGCCCAGTCACAGCACACACCCCAATAAACGCCAGCAAACACTGCCCACAAACAATCTGATGCAACTCGTAAACACGATTCCGCCCACCAAACATCCGGATCACCACCCCCAGCACTAACTCATAAAAACCCAACACTCCGAGCAACCACCCCAAAATCCATAGCCCCATCACACTCACAATCATCATTGGCGCAAACACAAAAGCCAACACATCTTCAAAATCACGAAACGCATACCATTGCCCACGCATAACTGTTTCAAACAAAATAAAAGCCCATGCGCCTATCACCGCCAACACCATCATCCGCACCACACTTCCTGCCATCATCCACCCCCCTCCAGTCCGCGGCAAATGAACCTCAATCCCCCGCGCAAATCTTCTTGGCTGCACCAATGACTGCCTCGCCGACCAGCCCCACCATCCGCCCACCTTCTCCCACAAGCTTTCTCTCCCCCATTTCCCATACCGCCCACGCTTCACTCTCACGCTCGCCATCACATCCATCCCGCACTCCGGACAACTCACCCCTTCCTCCACCTCAACAAGCTGATATCCACACACTCCCTCATTTCCCTCACACCGCAACGGCCACGCCTCCCGCATCCCTTCGCCCAACTCCGCATCCCATCCTTTCCCTCCAACACTCACCCCCCGAAGCGTGCCTACCATCACCCACAAAATCCCCGCCAGCGCGACAAGCCAAACCATCCCGATCATGACCGACATCGCCAGCGTTTCCATTACCCCATTGCGGAACGTGTCATCCACCCACTCAAACCAGTAAAACGGAAACCCAATCAGCCACATCAAACCCATCACGCTCACCACACCAATAAAAAGCCCGCTCATCGCCCACATCCGCCTCACCCCCCGCAACATCGTCTCCCGCAACCTCTCTCCCGGCCGCGCCCCCCAACCCATCAACAATAACCCCGCAAACACAATCCCCACCTCAATAAGCACCACCCCAAACACCAACCCCAGCGCCGCTTGCCACCAAAAACCACCGCTCATCGCCCAAAACAACTCGCCAACCCCTTCCGTAAATGCTCCAAACAGCTCTCCCCACAGATCAAATACATATCGCCCACGATGCGTCACCTGCTCTTGCCAAACCCCAAACAAAAGCATCATCCCCCCCGCAATCACCACACCCAGCACATGTACTAGCCACAACTCCCACGCCTTCATCCCCTCACTCACCCTCACCGCCCATCGCGGCCAAACCGCACCCACAACCAAACACTTCAACATCCCCATCCCCCCCCTGCTTTCCCCCTTCTTTTCTGCAGCATTTTTCTGCATCCGCCGCCCACCATCTAATCGGCGCATAGTCTCACCCACCGCACCCACAACCGTATCCACCACATCACCACCAGCCCCCCCCACCCACAGTTCTTTTCTTATTAACCACCCTTCCGCAGTCTGCTCCCCTACCACACCAATAGCCGCTCCCTCCGCCTGCTCGCCCGAAACAATATCTGTCGCTACTTCACTCATCCCCCCATCATACCTCCCCCCAAACGCTAAGCCCACCCCCACAACATCCCCCCTCAACACCCCCTCTCCCCATCAGCCGGGATCACACCTGATCCCGGACCCCACAACCTCAACACAAAACCAAATGCCCATCCCCCCTCATCCCCCCCTCACACCCTTCACCCCCATCACCTGCAACACCAAAAACACCACACCAAGCCACACAAAAAACAGCCCGCTCAAGCTCATCACCGCCGCCGCCATCAACGCACCACCGCCCCCGCTGGCGATCTGCATCACCAAAAGTGAAATGATCACCACCAACAAACCCAACAGCGTCCCAAACACGCCCACCCACGCCTGCTCACACAACAGCCGCTGCAGCGCATACAACCTGTTCCCCCCACCACCCATCGCAATCAACATTCCCAGCAAAAACGACAACCCCTGCATCGCCCCATAACTCATCCAACACACCACGCTCCACGCTCCACGCAACCGTCATCATCGTCGGCAATATCACAACACCAACCCAAAACTCCGATCCATTCGAATACGGCGACCACGTCGCCAACATCACAATACCACCCATCACATACGCACTCACCACCCTAACCAACAACCCAACGATCATCGCACTAACAATCTTCCCCGTCTTCCAAACCCGCGGCAAACCCACATCCATCCTCCCACCAAAACACCCCGCCATCCATCTCCGCGTACCGCTCACACTTCTTCTCAACACTCCCCTTCACAGCCAACCCACACTCAGGACAACTCGTACCACGTTTCAAATTCACCAACTGATAACCACATTTCCCTTCCTCCCCCTCACAACGCAGCGGCCACAACTCGCGCATCCCCTCGCCCGTCTGCCAGTCCCATCCCTTACTCCCCACACCCATCGCCCACACCAAAACCAGTCCCGGCCAAACCCAGCACCCCACAACAAACACACCAAAAACTGCAATCATATACAACCCAGCCGGATCACCATACCCGACATTCGCCGTATCAAAAATGACATGCACACATTCCACACCCACCGCAACAAACCCCAAAATCACACCACCAAACACCGTCACACTCAGCCCCCGCTTCAACCCCCGCCGCACACTCTCACCAAAACCTTCCCAAGGCCGCGCCCCCCAACCACTCATCACCACAATCCCAAACAGCCACCCCGCCTCGATCGCCGCCCACATCCCCACTAAACCATTCCACCCATACCACTGCCAACCCATATCCCCCTTCATCACATCCAAATCAAAACCGCGCCACACCCCATACCCAATCACACTGACCGCCCAGCCAAGCACATGCAGCAGCCCCACCATCCACCAACTCATCTCCCCTGCCCGCCTCGTCACCTACCTCGGCCAAACAATCCCCATCCCCAAACTCATCAACACCATCCGCCACCCCCCCCCCACTTATCCCCCTGCCTACCCCCTCGCCTCGATCTAATTGGCGCATAGACTTGCTCACCCAACTAACCACATCATCCCCGTCAACCACATCAACCTCCACCACTTCTCTCTCGCATTCATCCATTACGATTTCAATCTTCCGCATCAGCTTACCTCACGCAAATAGCTCCAAGATTATGCCCCACCATCATATCAATAGACGAAATCACCCCTCATAAATTTCATCCACCCCATCGTTCCAACCGATACCCCGCAAAACTCCTTGAAATACTCCCGCCAACTTGGCTGTTACCTATCCAAAGGAACAGAACCATGAAAGACCTGACAGCACAACTCGACATCCGAAGGGCCGGCACACGAGGCATCACACAAATCGATTGGCTTCAGAGCCATCACGCCTTCTCCTTCGGCCACTACCAAAACGCAAAACGCAATAACTTCCGCGCACTCCGCGTCCTCAACGAAGACATCGTCTCACCCGATCAAGGCTTCGGCGAACATCCTCACGCCAACATGGAAATCATCTCATGGGTTCTCCAAGGCCAACTCGAGCACGCCGACTCCACCCACCAACACCACATCATCGCCCCCGGCGATCTCCAGATCATGACCGCAGGTCAAGGCATCAGACACAGCGAATTCAACCCCTCAAAAACCGATCCCGCCCACTTCCTCCAAATCTGGGTCACCCCCAATAAACTCAACCTCACCCCCGCATACCAACAAAAACACTTCTCCCAAGAATCACGCCAAGACCATTGGCTCCCACTCATCACCACAACCCCCTCATCCGACACACTCACCATCAACCAAGACCTCAACCTCTACATCACCGACCTCACCCCCGGCCACAGCATTCCTCTCATCAACCAACCCTCCCGGCACACATACCTCCACATCAACACCGGCTCAATCACACTCACCCCATCCCCCCCACACCCATCATCCTCCTCATCTACCTCTGTTGCAGCCCCCAACTTCATTACCCTAAGCGCCGGCGACGCACTCGCACTCTCCACCCCTACCCAGTTCACACTCACCTCCACCGCCCCGAACACTCAACTCCTCCACTTCGATCTCGACTAAAGCTAGTTGCGAGACTCGCTGAAACATCCGAATATTCAGAGCACATCAGCCAATTCGTATAGTCGCTACCTTTACGAAACAACCTCGTGATCAACGCTCCAGATATTTTCGCGAAACGCACTGAGGCCAACCTCAACCTTCAAAACACCTCAACCATTTCCCAAAAAACCAACAGTGGACTAATCATTGATTAGTCCACTGTTTTTATCCCATGCATCTGAAAGCCTGACCGCGCACCGTTTTTTTGTGGTTCATTTTTCTCACCCATTTCTTTCAAAAACGCAACCCAAACGAACCGTTTTTAGCTAAAACCGCTTCATTCCTGATCATTTCTGGCCACTGTCATTTTGACACATCTTATACTCCATAAATTCGCAACTTTTAATTAGTAAACGATTTAACAAATATGTCCCACTCAAATTGCTATTCGCGCGCACATGAGCACACAACCAAACGCGCGCACAAAAACGGCTCCTTCCTTAAAGGAAGGAGCCGATCGTCAGTATCATTATTCGCGTATGAGGAATCCAACCGCCTCATGTCGCGTCATCTAATCTGCGATTAGACCCCAACACAAACCGTTTGACTAACTTGCTCGTGGATGAGCTTCGTCATAAGCACTACGCATACGCATCGATGATAGATGAGTATAAATCTGTGTCGTGCTAAGTGACTGATGCCCAAGCAGTTCCTGAACACTGCGGAGATCCGCACCGTTGTCCAGCAAGTGCGTTGCAAAGCTGTGACGCAGTGTGTGCGGGCTGATCGTCAGATCCAAACCTGATTCTTTCAGGTACTTATCGAGCTTACGACGCACCGAGCGGCTCGACAGACGACCACCGTTCTTGTTCACAAACAACGGCACAATCGTCTCCACCATCGACTGCTGACGCAGATGCGTAAAGCGGGGATCTGGCTCAAGCAGCGTCAAGTAATGACGGATCGCCGCCATCGCATGCGAGCCCAACGGCACGATGCGTTCCTTCTTACCCTTACCACGCACATGCAATGTCTGCGATGCATAGTCAAGATCAGAACGGTTTAAGTCGACCAATTCGCTCACTCTAACCCCTGTGGAATAAAGGGTTTCGAGGATCGCGCGGTCACGGGCGCCCAGTGTGTCACGGTTGTCAGGAGCAGCGAGAAGCTTCTCAACCTGATCGACCGAAATCGCCTTGGGCAGACGTTTGGTTTGCTTCGGGGTACGGATGAGCATCATCGGATTGCTCTCGATCATCTCACGCTTGAGCATCCACTTGTAGAAACTGCGAAGGGTCGCAATCTTACGAGCGGTTGTCGCGGGTGAGTAACCGAAATGATCCAGATGCGTGAGGAAGCCTCGGATGAGCATGGCGTCACCGGTCAGCATGCGCTGCCCGATCTCGTCTGTGGTCATCTCGGTTGCGTCCTGCTGCTCATTTTCCCCACTGGTGCGAGTCGTAGCGATGTACTCCGCGTACTGACGGAGGTCAGCGCCGTAACATCTTGCGGTGTAAGGGCTGAAGTGCCGCTCATTCCGCAGGTATGATACGAACTGCTCAATTAATGCGATTTCACCTGACATAACTATGGTTCCTCATAAACGCTGTTTCGCCAATACCCGCGGGCCCCTGACGAGCTGACAGTCCTTTGATTGTCTACTTCACGCCTTTGTTGCGTATTAACTACGCTCGAATCTGCGCTTACTAAATCTTGAATATTCTTGCTTGATAAGTGTTTTTATCAACCTGTTTTCCGTTTTACCATCTGCCCAAGCCGCTCTTTAAGTTTGAGCCCCATCTGATGTGATATCACCGCCGCATCGAACCAATCGAGCTTGTTATCGGGATCACGGACATGATCGGCCAGCTCGCCGAGCAATTCGGCTTCCTGTCCGTGCCGGCAACGGAATGTATACCGTGTGCCGTGCTTAACGAAAATAAGCTCGAACTCATTACCGTGATCGGTATCACGAAGTTCGAACATACAATTTTCGTCAAAGTCATCGTGTGAAATTTTGAATGAATCGGACATTCGGTTCGCTCCGGCTTCTGCCGGCGTGAACCGGATCAGAAGAATTCGGGGTCTATATCTTCGTCAACGTGTGACGGTGCGAGCGGCGGTGGCGGATTGAGACGAAGCGTCTCAGACTGCATCAACCGGTCGCTCACAATGTGGGCTACAAATTCGGTATACAGATCCATGTTGATGCGATACAGACGCCAATTGTTTTTATCGCTGGGCTTCACCCCGCGGTCTTTGGCGTATTGCTTGAGTAGATCACGCGTGCCGGGCTCAGCTGCGTCGAAATATCCGACGGCTACTGTGAGCGGCTGATGTGATCTATTCTGCTGATAGGCGGAATTATTCGATCCAACCGGACGCGAAAGTGTGTCCGTACTGGATTGCTGCAAAGTGGAAAGATCGCCCACACCACGGAACCAAGGCAAATTATCATCAACGTAGAGTTCAATCCCAAGACCCAGTTTTGGTGGATCATAAGCATCAAACGCGCTAATGGTGCCAACGACAAGGGCATCTACTTCAAGCACATGCCTGAGTGTCAGCGCCTCGGCGGGGGTGGTGATCTCTGTCATCTGCAGAGATTCCATCGCGGCCAACACACGGTTTACCGGCAAAACATCAATCCCCGGCTGGGTCTCGAGTCTTCCTGCGAGTGTGTCGGCGATACGTGCACCACGGTCTGGATCGAGGGCAGAGCCTGATTCATTGCGGAGTGGCACGACAGCCCAGAGTTGTCTGCGTGGGTAGATACCGGTGGATTGCACATCCATGGGATCAATCTTTTCAGATTGAAAGAGCGTGCATCCTGCGAGTACCTGCAGCAAAAGGGTGGCCGCGAGTATCAACATGACCTGTTTACTTGTCATGGCATCCTGCCTGGGGTTATTAGGCATCAGCCTCCGCTGATGCGAGTAAGTCTTCATGTTCTGGACCCGATTTTCCTAAGCCGAGGGTGAAATCCATTCACGAAACACGGCTGTTGGAAAAAAATCTGAAAACTTCAAGTCAGGCCCAGATTAATTACTGTGTCGGGACCATGACTGAAGGTGCGTTCAGGTTATTGTTGCCTGGCGAGGCAAGCCTGAGTGCACGGTCTGGTCTCAGTGACCAGATGTTTTTCGCTTCTTCACCAGCACGGTCTGATACGAAGAGGATTGAACCGTCCGCGGACCAGGCTGGCTGTTGGTGAGCATATGGGCCGGCGGTGACTCTGGCACGACCGGAGCCGTCGGCATTCATGACCCAAACATCTGCCTTGGTCATTCTCTGATAATCATCGGACTCTGGGTCGATAACAGTGCAAAAAACAATGTACTTACCGTCAGGCGACCAGTTTGGGGTGATGGCCGCAGCGTTGGCTGAAGAAACCAGCTCAGTTGGTGGTGTGACGTTGCCGTTTTCCAGCAGTGTGACCGACCAAATGGAGTACCAACGGGTACCGCGTTCACGGGCTCGCTGGAAAAGGATGGTATTGTCGGAAGGCGACCAAGCTGGGAGTGTTCCGTAGCCAATAAAACGTTTGGTTGTTGGGCTGTTGATATCGATGACGACCATTTCCATCTGTCCCGATGGGCCGCCGAAGGTGCAGTAGACCAATTTCGAACCATCTGGCGAGAATGATGGATGAATCTCGTCGAGATCGTTGCTGCTGGTGAGTTGGCGAGCGGGGCCGCCGTCTGAGTCCATGATGTAAATGTCCCAATTACCAGAGCGGTTTGATGAGAAAGCAATCAGCTTGCCATCAGGCGAAAAAGTCGGCATGCGATCTTCCGCTGGGTCATTGGTGAGCTGAATGAGAGATGCTGAGCCGAGGCGTTTTTTGTAGATATCTGCGGTCTGGCGATGGCGTGTGGATGAGTAGACCATCCATTGCCCTGAACGGTTGATTTCAGGATCAAAGTCGCCGCCTTCTTCGGTATTCGTGATCTTGGATGCGTTGCCGCCAGCGTCCATCGGGCTGATCGCCGAGTGGGATTGCGATGCATCAATCTGACCGTACATGCCGAGCTGATCGACACTGGTGGATGCGGTGTTATAGATCATGCCACGATCGGTCGGAGCGATCGTTGAATCGCCGAAGTCAACGCGGCCCGCACGCTTCTGAGTCATGCGGCCAGATTGAAGTTGTGTAGCTTGCTCTTTTTTCAGCTTTTGGTACTCACGCACTTCAAGTGGAGAGGTCAATGAATCAGTGAACCCGAGGCCGCCATTGTAAGATTGTGTGCATCCAGCAATCAGTGTGGCTGATGCAGCAAGTAAAGCGGCAAGTGATGTGAGTCGTTTCATCGTCGGCTCCTTCCAGCACGGTAGGCTGAGGTCGTATTTGCCGATTGCGTATACCTAAAAGGTGAAAATCGTGGATAAATGACGTCGAGTTCACGATTTCGGTGTTTCACACAATTCACTTCTATGTGTTATGTGCGATAAAACACGCAATCTGCACGCATGTGCTAGTCTTTTATCGGGACATGTGGGGGTTATTTCTCCAATGGGCCGCGATTTAGTGTTTATCGGACTGCGCGATGGTCTCACTAAAGGAAGTTATATAGTCAGGCAAGACTAAAAAGGGCGAAGTGAATATCGTTCACACGATTTGCTATGGGTCTTTGTTATTGCCAGGTGAAGACGAGGAGCATAAAAAGATGCAGCAATTCATCTTTATGATGGAATGCTGTTTTTGCTGATCAGTTGACTGACCAAGCGATTGCCGCCGAGTTCATCGATTTTGCGGAGCGTACATTGATGAAACTGAGCATCGCATGCAAACTGCAGTGAGTGCAATAAATCGTCAGTGAGGGCGGTTGGTTTGATGTCGAGGCGAATCCCCTATTGTGGTTATCCATTAAGTGCGACGATGATAATTAAGTATGATTCGTTTGCCGCGGGGCCTCGAAGTGTGTTTTGATCATACGAAACACGCAGCCTGTGTTAGCTACTTGTGTTAGTAGCGGGCGTTGTTGTGTTTGGTTCATGATTCCTAAATATGAAGAAGCGTAAGATGCCTGAGTTGTTGCTGCAGGCAACATCTGATGTTTTTTTACCGTTACGCGATTGCTCGGGAGAGGGACAAATGAATCTGCGTATGCGAACAGAATATTTTAGAATCACATGTCAGGGTGCGCGTTGATGATGCTGTTAGGGCAAGAATCTGGAACACTTTGGGAGGCCACTGGCTGGTTGCTGACAGCCGGTTACATCGGACTGATCAGTATCATATCCATGTACGGCCTGCATCGTTATTGGCTGGTGTTTCTTTTTCGCAAACACTTACGTCAATCCAAGCGACCTGGCGAGCGGTTTGAGAAGCTGCCACGCGTGACCGTGCAATTGCCCATGTTCAATGAAGAAATGGTGGCTGAGCGGATCATCGATGCCGCCTGCGAGATTGACTATCCGAGCGATAGATTACAAATCCAGGTTTTAGACGATTCAACCGATAGTTCACGCGAAATCGCTGAAGCCAGATGCAAATACTGGGCTAATCGTGGGATAGACATTGAATACCTACACCGGATTGATCGGGTGGGGTTTAAGGCTGGCGCACTTGAAGCGGGGATGACGAGTGTAAAGGGGGATTTGATTGCGATCTTCGATGCGGATTTTGTGCCACCTCGCGATTTTTTACGGAAAACAGTGCATTACTTCACCAATCCAACACTTGGCATGGTGCAGTGTAAATGGGGCCATCTGAACCGTGATGATTCGTTGCTCACTAAGGGACAAGCCATTTTCCTTGATGGCCACTTTGTCATCGAGCATACCGCACGCAACCGTTCTGGCGCCTGGATCAATTTCAATGGCACCGCGGGCATCTGGCGTCGTGAAGCAATCGAGGCGGGAGGCGGCTGGCAGCACGACACATTAACTGAGGATGTCGATCTCTCGTACCGTGCCCAGTTAGCTGGATGGGATTTTCTGTTTTTGCCATGGCTGGATTGCCCCGCTGAATTGCCTCCCGAGATCAACTCATTCAAGAGCCAGCAACATCGCTGGACAAAGGGATCCATCCAAACCGCGAAAAAACTGCTTCCCCGCATCTTCACATCAAATATCGATCTGCGCATCAAAATCGAAGCGTTCTTTCATCTGACCGCTCCGATGGTATATCTTTACGTCACGCTACTTGCCCTGCTCTTCTACCCTGCAATTTACGTCAACCTGAACACAACAGGCAGCGGTCGGCTTACCGGGATATTGCTTGGCATGACCTTCTTTGCGCTTGGCACAGTATCTGGCGGCTTCTTCTACGTCATCAGTCAGCGCGTTCAAAAACGCGGACTACTCTCAACACTTGCACTAATCCCAATGCTCATGGCCATCGGCATCGGTATCGCGGTTAATAACGCAATCGCTGTTCTCGAAGCCCTCATCGGGCATGACAGCGCATTCGTCCGAACCCCCAAATACAACGTCCAATCCCCTCCTCTATCCCCCTCCTCAGCACCCATATCACCACCCACCTCCCACACCCACATATCCCCACCGCAAACAAACAAAAAACGATTCGGCGTCATCGCGATCCCAACGCAAAAACTATCTATCTGCCTATTAGAGATTGCAATGGGCGTGTATCTTCTTGAGTGTATCCGCCTGTCGATGATTCATAGCCGCACGGTTGTCAGCCTGCCATTTCTTATTCTCTTCGCAGCCGGCTACTGGTATGTCGGGCTCACAAGTTTGTGGTGGCACATCCAGGCATGGCGAAGCAGCCGACTAAGCATGGCCCAAACGGCGTCATAAAAAAAGCACGGCCAAGCCGCGCTTTGATCTTACCTTAATATCATTCATCCCCTCATCGCTTCAGCAATCCGCTTTACAATCGACTCGAATCGATCGTCATCAATCGCAGGTGTCAGATTTTCATATGAATCATCAACTTGATGATCTGACTCCAAATCAACCCACGATTTACATCCCCAATAATGATCATTCATCGTGATCGTCTTCGGCGTATTCAGCTTATAAGCACGTACAGCCATGAGATAGAGAGGCCGCTCTGGCTTATAGTTAAACCGCATATCAATCTGCGGCGGTAACCATGCGTGTAGATCATCCAACGAATCAAACGCTTCGCGTGACGGCACCGTCCAGATATACCCCGGCGTCACCGTTCCGATACCTTTAAGATCAAAGGACTGCGGCTCAGAATCAAACTCCTCAGCTAGCGCCTGATACTCCGGTTTAACCCAGTCAGTTTTCTGATGCTCCCAAGCAGGAAACAGCGCAAACCGCTCATTTTCCAGTGCAAAACGCCCCGGGCCATCGTACTCATGAATCCCACCCTTACGAAGCAGAATCACCTGATCACCTGATAGCAGCAGATCAGTGATGACTGCCCATTCTTTTAACGCAATATCGAGCATGCTTTTGACTCCTCGTGCAACACCCAATCAATAACTAATTCCAATTACTTATCCGGTATCTCCTCCGGCAAAATATACCCGCCAGAAACCATCCATTTTTTACCCGACTTGAGATGCTTTATAAACGCTTTCTGTACCGAGCTCTCCTGTGGCGCATCATCCAGATTCTCATGTGGCTTCCACGTCTGGTACAGCCAATACCACAGCCCCGTATCCTCCCGATCAGGCAATGGATAATAATGATACCGCTCAACAAATTTTCGCACATTCGACGTTGCCGACAAATACTCCGACCAAAGCGGATTGGTCAGCCATGAAAAACAGCAATACGCCTTAGGCTGAAACTCAGGATAATGCATCTTAAGAAAATGCTTCGCATCAACAAATGACTGCGTACACGCCTCGTGATCCATCGCCCCTGAACGCGGAATATGAATCGAGATGATCGGATCATCTTTTTGCAAATAGATCTCACCCCTTACCTGATCATATTCATCCTCTCGATAAGCATTGAGCTTACCTGTTTCCGGATCACGCGCGAGTATCGCCGCATAATCACACGCTCGGCGTTCGTGTTGTAATCGACCTATCGTATGAATACGCCCACCAATATGGTGATTCAGCCACACACCCTGGGTCAGAGCCAACCGTTTCTTATCCTCGGAGTTAAACTTCGTCCACCGCACAATGTCATAGAGCGTATCACGTGTAATCTGCTCCGGAACATCGCGAGCTTCTGCCATCGCAATCGGATGCTCAACCAAACATAAATACAGATAAATGTAAAACATTTCCCCCTGATGCCCAAGCGATTCCGGCAGATTGACGGACGTATCGTAATTTGCCGGCATGGGGTTTGTCGGATGCGACATGCAATAAAAAATATGCCATAGCAACTGCATCATGGCTTTATTCTGTAACATCTCCTCACGATGACTTATAATTTGAGCGGCGTAATCATCATCATACCCAAGCCACTTGCACCGTTCACGCGTAGCCGCTTCGTCAAAAATCACCAATCGATCTGAATCGTATGCAGCAGAAGATTCATCCCAACGCACCCGCCAAGGGAGGTAGGTTTTACTGTTGAGATCAAGCGTGGTAAACGCCTCATCAATATTCAAAAGTTTATCTGCCATGCGTATGATCCGGAAGCTTCATGATGTACACAAACTGACTAATGGTGAATCAATGATCACATTTGCGGTGGTGTATCAATACCCAACAAAGCAAGACCGTTTGAGATCGTTTGAGCTGTGAGCAAACACAACGCGAGTCGGGAAATTTTAGTTTCACCTTCCGATTTAAGCACCGGACATTTCTCGTAGAACGAGTGATACAGCGAAGCCAACTCATAAAGATAATTTGTCAAACGATGCGGCTCAAGTGAATCCGCAACTGATTGCAACACGTTTGGTAATTGCAATAACTTCAGCACAATCAACCGCTCCGCTGGCTCAGTTGCCAAAATCTTAGCACCGGATAGAGATGATGGATCAACTTCACCGCGACGGAAAATCGACATGCACCGCACATATGAGTTTTGCAAGTACGCAGCCGTATTCCCGTCAAAGGAAAGCATACGATCCCAATCGAATATGTAATCCTTGATACGATCATTCGACAAATCTGCATACTTCAAACAGCCAATACCTACTGTATGAGCAACTTCCGCAGCGGTATCTGTGTCCATATCTGGATTTTTATCCGCTAAAATGCCAGCTGCACGCGATTCCGCTTCGTCAATCAGATCGACCAGCTTGATCGTCTCACCCGATCTTGTTTTGAATGGCTTACGATCTTTACCCATAATCGTCCCAAACGGCACGTGATCTAATCGAACATTAGACGGCGCCCACCCCGCTTCACGCAAAGTCTGGAACACCATCGAAAAATGCTGTGACTGCCGACTATCTGTCACGTAAACAATCCGATCTGCATTCAAGTCATTGATACGGTATTGGGCAGCCGCCAAATCCGTCGTCGCATACAGGAACCCACCATCTGATTTCCGCACAATCATCGGCATCGGATTTCCATCACGATCCTTGAACCCTTCAGGATAAACAACATCCGCACCCTGCGATTCCTTCAACAGATCCGCCGTTTTCAGATCCTTAATCACGTTGCCCAATCGTGGGTTATAGAACGATTCACCTTTGATATCATCGAGCGACAGATCAATGCCTAATCGCTTATAAACCGCATCGAAATATGTCTCGGATTCATTCACCAATTTCTGCCAAACAACCAGCGTTTCTTCATCGCCCGCCTGTAGGGCCACCACACGCTCACGCGCTCGTTGTGCAAAATCATCTTCTGCATCGAAACGCTGTTTAGACTTCTGATAGATCGTATTGAGCGTATCACCTTCCCCCGCCTCATGCGCTTCCCGATCAGCCTCCGGCATCTCATCCATATATTGAATCAGCATGCCAAACTGCGTACCCCAATCTCCAACATGATTCTGCTTGATCACGTCATGACCCAAAAACTTAAAAATCCTTGCCAGCGCATCGCCAATCACCGTAGACCGAATATGCCCAACGTGCATTTCTTTCGCCACGTTAGGCGAGGAAAAGTCGACGACGACCGTTTGCTTCTCATCCACTTCAGCGACCGCCAACCGATCAAGATCTGCCAAGATCGTTTCTGCCGACTGATTGACCGTCTCTTGCGTAAGCATCAAATTGATAAAGCCTGGCCCAGCAATATCAATTTTGCTGAACAGATCATCTGCATCGATCTTCTCAACAATCGCCGTCGCAATATCACGCGGCTTCTGTCCCAATTTCTTAGCCAACCCCATCGCAAGATTGGCCTGATAGTCGCCAAATTTCGGGTCCTTGGTCGGATTGATCAGCGGATCTGCGTCAGCATGCTCAGGCCCAAATGCGGCCACCACAGCGTCAGACAAAATCGATTCGATGCGTTTCTGAATATTCGGCACAGCGACAAAATCCTTTGAAAAGCGATCACAAGCAATAATCGCGGTATTTGCGTACAAGATCGCATATTGTAATGCAATCAGGGGGCTGAGTGAAAACCAGACCACAAGACGCAGCCTTCCGCTGCAAGCATTCAATCCATCAATCTTACCACACGCAATCGCTTCCGCTGTCCCATCTATTCAGATCGACCCTGCCCCCCATCCGAAGCCTTGGCCCCGAAAAATTCTCTCCTTGTCACTCGCAGCAATCTCACAAAAACAACCACAAGCACCGCACCAAAGACCACCAATTGAATGAGATCCCAACCATCCAAAGCCCCGTGATCGACGATCCGCAATGCGAAACCAACAATCAAAGCCGTACAGCAAACACCAAAAATCAAAAACCAAAGCAACCATTTTAAACTGATTTTCATCGCCAACCCCTTATGCTTTTATCTTTATATTTTATGATCCAACATGACATACCAGATGAAAAAGCTGCGGCCATCACAGCCGCAGTCTTATTTCACAATTGTTCTTTCCATACCCAACCGCCAAGAGAAAACACATCACAAGCGGGAGGGGGATTATGCTGATTCGGTTTGTAATTCAACTGAACGATGCTGCAGCTGCGCTTTGAGCCTCGCCAAAATTGATGAGTGCATCTGCGATACGCGAGATTCGGAGAGGTCAAGCGTCACGCCGATCTCCTTCATCGTCATCTCTTCATAATAGTAAAGCACCACGATCAATCGCTCAGCCCGGGTCAAACCCTTGGTGATCATATCCTTCAGATCGCGCTTCTGTACAGCAGACAATGGATTGATCTGCTTCTGATCTTTGAGTACATCAATCTCGCGCACATCTTTATTCGAATCAGTTTCAAACCATTTACGTGACAGCGACACAACGCCGACCGCACCAGCATCACGTCTGATCTTTTCGTATTCGTCTTTATCCACACCCAATTCTTCACGCAATTCGTCATGCGTGGCTTTGCGACCGCTCGCCATCTCAAGTCGCTTTCGCGCCTGATCCACCTGCGACGACCTAGACCGCACCAAACGCGGCACCCAGTCCATCGATCGCAACTCATCCAAAATCGCCCCACGGATACGCGGAGCACAGTACGTTTCGAACTTCACACCGCGTGAAAGATCAAACGCATCGATCGCATCCATGAGTCCAAAGATGCCTGCCGACATCAGATCTTCTACGTCCACTTCGTCTGGCAACTTGGTGTGGATCCGCTCCGCATTATATTTCACCAGCGGCAAATAATGCTCCATCAACTCATTACGCAGCGGCTCAGTCGCACCCTCGGTCTTATAGATCTGCCAAACCTCTTTGATGCGTTTTTCTGCTTCTGGCGAAGGCTTTCTCGTGATTGATCTTGATCGAATTCTTGCCATTGTCTACTCCTTGACCTGGCTGTGGCCGCTGCCCATCCGTGCGGCTATTAATGTGACATGAGTCAGAGAAAAAGAAATAAGAAGGCGCAGAAAAAATTCAAAGATGATGATTCAATTTAAAAGTCAAAAGCGCTTTGCGAAACGAATTCTCGCGAACCTGCTAATCATTACGCCGCATTGAGCAATTCTTCAATGTCGATGTCGTCATTCGATAGACGCTGATTTTCCTCATCAACATCAACCGTGACTTCTTCACCCATCTTCGCATACTCTGAATCCGCCGAGTCATCCGACAACAATTCCACGACCGGTACGGGTTTCGCCACTTTATACCGATTGATGTAATCCTCAACCGTTGCCTGCATCACCGTTCCAATGATGCGGCCAACAATCCATGTCAACATCATCACCATAATCGAGCGAGACAGCACCGTCGCATAATCATTACCTGCATAGGTGCCCGCGATCAGACACAATGCAAACGCGACAAGTGAGAATGAAGTTGCGATGACTCTAGCTGGGATAGTGGACACTCCTTTGTCCTTGTATGCCTGATGATCAGAATGATCCAAACAATTCCCTCCCTGTTCAGTCAAACTTTCAACGGAAAGTTCAACAAAGCCCGGCAATCAATCCGGGAACTTAACAAACACCATTCACCGACCAACGGTTCCTTCCGTCGCCGATAATATCTTCCCCGGGAGGAGGGAGATAGAACAGAGTTCATTTTAAAGCCTGGCGCGCGCGCTGTGAAGTACCCAAGTGGGTATCAATCAAAAAATTACGACTTTGTTTTCCCGTTATCGGGAAGCGCTTACGTGAGATGTATCAACCTGCCAGCCATGCCGCCATCCGTTTTAGTAATCCTGCGGATGGTGGCTCGGTCGCGTGCCGATCCATGCGGTGGGCGAGCTGATTCATGCAATTCGAAGCCATCGTATTCGGTGACTCCAGCGTGAACGGCTTCCTGCGACGAATCGAGAGCTGTACCCTCGGATCCGAAACAATGTGCCCGGCAAACCTTGGCGATATTCCTAGAAACTTTTTGCAAACTGCAGAGATGCGATCGTAAATAATCTTGGCCTCAGCCTCGTCTCGCACCATGTTCACCAAGATTCTCAGGCCACTCCCCGTAGGGATCACTGTTTCACCGGTTGCTGCGCCGCCTACCTGCGATCCAGTTCGGCCTGTGCCAGTCATATCGACTTTTCGGGATAGCGTCTTAACCAATGCATACGCATCCGTGATCGCCGTCGGCTCAGGTGTCGTCACAAGTAAGATCTCATCTGCCGCTGCCAAGAATCCCAGCACATTAGGCGAAACCCCAGCACCCGTATCAATAATGATCACGTCCCGCGTGTCTTCCAGCGTCTTGATCTGCTGCATCAGACGGGCTCGTTCGAAGTCAGATAAGTTCGCGATCTGCGCCAAACCCGATGCACCTGGGATCAACTCGAAGCCGCCCGGTGCATTGATAATCGCCTGATCGATTGTTTTGCGCCCAGCTACAACATGGGCCAGATTATTGGAAGGCGCAACGTTGCAGATCACATCCGCATTCGCTGTCCCCAGGTCAGCATCCAGCAAAACAACCTTACGTCCGAGCTTCGAAAGCTGCACCGCGAGGTTGACTGACATGGTGGTTTTGCCCACGCCGCCCTTGCCCGAACTCACCGCAATAATCCGCGCTCGTCTTGGGGGCGCAGCGGTTTCAATTTCATCCATATCTGAGGTTCCCCCCCTCAAAATAGGTGCGTCAGAAATTTTTCGGCTCAGGGAAAGACCGGATGCGTTTTCTGTTTTCATCTCAGTCTCCGCTGCCAGTTGACGCAGTGATTGTGCTTGGTCAACGATCATGATACGAGCTCTCCCTCTCCCATCACCAAGGCTGCGAGCCGATCGGATTGACCCGGCTCGATCTGGTGTGGAACTTCCTGTCCCGTGGTGATGTAGCTTAACTGCTTATTGACCTTTCTGGCAACATTGAGGACAACCCCAAAGGTCACAGCTTCATCAAGCTTCGTAAAGATGATACGGTCTGTGCGGATCTTTGAAAACCGTTCTACAGCCTCCATAAGTACATTTTGCGTGCATGTAGATGACAGCACTAAGTGAACCTCATGAGGTTGGGCAGCTTGGATAAATTGGGAAAGTTCCTGAAGTCTTTGATCGTCTCTCGGAGCGCGACCCGCTGTGTCAATCAGCACCACATCACAATCAGCCGTGCGAGCAAGCGTGTCCTGCAACTCTGCAGGAGACGTCACCACATGCAAATCGACACCAATAATGCCCGCATAAGTGCGAAGCTGATCGACCGCCGCGATGCGGTACGTGTCCAGCGTCACCAGCGCTACCTTCTTATCGTGCTTGAGTTTAAACGTCGCAGCCAATTTCGCGATCGTTGTTGTTTTGCCCACGCCCGTCGGCCCAACCAGCGCGATCGTCTTCGGACGCCCCCCCAGCTTCGCGCGGTCAATCTCAAACGGATTAACATTCGAATCGCAGCCGCAATCCGTCGGAATCAGCTCAGCAATCGCTTTACGAAGCGCTTCTTTGCAGGCTTTGTCATCCGAAAGCTGTTCTTCTGTTAATTCTTCGCGAACCTGTGCAATAATTTCTTGTACCAGCTCCTCAGAAACTTCCTGCTCGAGCAAAGCGAGGTACTGATCGAATAGTTGATCAGGAACATCGGGTTTGTTTTCAGTTTTTGCAATCCGCGAATTCTGCTCCCGCATCATCTGGCTGACCATGCGTTTCACGGCTTTAAGTTCATCCGCCATCTGCTCATTCGCCTCCCCGGAGCTATTGCCAGCATAGGCGGTCGCAGGTTGTGCATACACGACTTGAGGTTGTGTTGATGCAGCAGGTTGAACAGGTGCCGATTTTGTTAACGCGGGATGATTAACGACAGATTGAACATCGTTTGATGTCAGACGCGTGGGCGCGATCGATGGTGCTGAACGCGTGATCGCTGCAGCGGCGTGCTGCGCAACGGCAACTTCGTTGGCTGTCGCAGGAAGAGTGGTGGTTTGATTGGTTTGCAATTCAGCGCGAGCGGCAGCGTAAGTTTTCTTGATCAGATCGCCGGCCGTGCCGTGAACTTGTTCAAGTTGCTTTTGTTCTTCTTGCTGTTGTTTTTGCTGCTGGACTAGAAGCTTGCGGCGGCGTTCAGCTGCATTCGCGAGCGCAACGGCGCGAGGGGATTGCTGCGCAGAGCGGCGCTTTTGGCGTCCGATGTCTTGGCCGCAACCCGCGGTTACTTCGACGAGGTTACGCGCACCGAACCCTAAGATACCGCCTTGTTTGTAAGTACGGGTATGAAGGATGACGCCGTCTGAGCCGTAAGCGTCTTTTACAAGTTGTAGTGCATCTGCCATTGAGCGAGCAGTGAACGTCCTGATATTCACCTGTTAACCCCTTTTGTGTCATCCTGACGGGTTTACGCTGCCTGAGCATTTCACAGAGTGCGAGAATCTTTGGGCCGATGAAAACATGGGATCAAATGAATGATCTATGGGAATGATTGAGGCACTGTGTGGGTTGCTAATTGTGAAAGAAAATGTTGGTGTAAGTGTACCATTTTTCTCTATGTTACGTAAGACATGCGGGAATCAAAATCGCTTATTTTTCCTAAGTTTTCATTGGCTTATCTGTAGATTGAAATGCGGCGTGGGGAATACAAGATATCGTTGCATGCGCACACAAGATGTTGTGATTAGTGAAAACCAAAAAGCTAGATCGTGGATATGCGCACAAAATTTTTATTTGTTGTTTTTATGCGCGATGAAAATCGGAGCCAAAAAAATTGGGTTGCGATTTCGGTTTGATTCGTTTTGGGGAGAAGTGATTTGAAATGGTGATGGTTTGGATTGTTTTGGTGAGAAACGCTTGAAGAACAAACGCGTTTGTGCGCACTGTTTTTCATTTTTCGTGATTTACCCGTATGGGTTTTGAATCAAAAATTCACAGTTATTGCGAGTTTTGGGTTGTTTTGGGTTAGAAATCGTGAGAAATGAGATCTGAATTGAACGGTTTTTGCAGGGATTTTTGAGTTTGTGCGCACGTTTTGTTTCGTAAGTGGTTTGGCATGGGATACCCATGGCGTTGATTGAAAGCATGCTGCCCTGCGCGGAGCGGGTGGGGTTGAAGAAAACACGCACAAGAGTCTGCGAACTTATAAATCGCAGATTCTTGAAATGGGGAAATCATGATCGTTGATGGTGTATTTTGGGATGCGATGCTGCGAGTGCTGAATTAAATCCTGCTCAATCCGTTTTTGCGGGTTTGGGAGCAGGTGAGGCGAGGAAGTTTTCGGGAGCGAGAACCGAACTGCTGATGCGAACGTCATCGATGAGGCCTTTAAAACTGTCTGCTGGGCCTTCGAACCATCCGCGGCCGATGGTCCAGCTTGCGGAGCTTTTTGCGAGGCCAATGATGTCGTGCGTGTGAATTAAGGTGAAGTCTGTGTCGCCCTCTTTTTTGAGGTAGATATTGGCTTTTGAGCCATCACCGGTGATGACGACGGAATACCATTGATCGAGTTCGATGAATGGGCCGACGCCAAACTCTCCGAAACCGGTTTGCGTGTCGTCGGTGATTGAGATGGTGTCGTCGGGGTTGTAGCTGTAGTAGTGTATTTTGCTGTCTTCGCTGATGCCGAGCCAGAAAGTGCCGAGCGGTGTGTCATCATCGCCGCTATCGCCGAACTCTCGATCATGCGCGACGAGGGCCTGAAAACCGCCGCCATTGATTTGTTTGAATGTGACTTCGATGGTGAAGTGGGTTTGGCCGCTCATGAGTTCGCCCAAGCTCATGGGGTTGCCATCAGCACCGGGAGATTGTTCGTAGAGGTCGTAGCCGTCTTTGGTGTTCCATGAGAATTGGTTTTTATCACCAGTCTGTGGCGTTACGGAGTATGGCACATTGGTGGCGAAGGCGCCAGCATTGTCATATTGAACCAGATGGTTTTCGTTGCCAGAGATATCGGGAACGTATTCGGGGCCTCCGGGTCCGGGGTCTGTTTGAGACTGAAGGATGTGATCGTCGGAGAGTGCAACGGGTTCAGTCGTGTTGTGGTTGACTGCGCTCTCGAAGTTCCAATGTGCAACCGTTTGAGCGTTAGCGGTGGGAATGATCATCGCTATTGCGGCGGACAGGAGGGCTGACTTGAGAAAATTCACGGGTTTCATCGTTGCTATTCTCCTGGAAAGGGTGATAAGAGCGTCTGGGTATTAGATGTTTTAGATGAAGTGAACGTGTCACTGTGAAAGCTAAGGTACAGCGTCTTGTGGTGATCGCCATAGTTGAGAAAGCACAGTGTATGGCTGAAATGCTTCTAGTTGTCTATCGCGATTGCGGGTTTGGTCAATTTTGGATCGGCGGCTATTTAAGTTGCATGAAATGCGGTTGATTGGAAGCATGGAGCATTTGCGTTGCAAACTCGCTGCTGCAGAGGGTTGAATAAATATCGCTATTGGAAGGATAACGCTAATAGAAGTCACGGGGAAGCGCGTTGTATTAACACCCCCGCACCGGCGGTGCGGGGCTTGATGGATATATGTGCCATTTCATGAAATATCATTGCGTCACACGCGGAACGTGTGGACTTGAAGAAATGAGGTTATCACGTGATTCAAAAAAAGGGGGGTGATTAGGCGGGGTTGGGCTGTGGGATGGTGGGTTGAGCAGGGGATTGCTGATCGGTGGTTTGGACGGCTTGGATTAGGCCTAGGGACTCGACTTGGACACCTTTGGAAACTTCGTTGTAGCCGAGAACGGCGACGTTGGGCAGTTGCGGTTCGATCAGGCGGCGGATCTGGGCGCGGACTTGAGGTGATGCGAGGATGACGGGTTGATGACCCATCTGCACCAAGTTTTGAATTTCTTCTACGATCGATGTCGTGATGCGATTGGCGATGATCGGAGGCATGGTCATGGATGTGCCATCAGCGGTGCGCTGGATGTAGCCCATGATTTGATCTTCGAGCATGGGATCGAGTGAGACGCAGTAGAGGCGTGAGACTAGGCGGCCTGTTTGGGTGAGGTCGTCGCTCTGTTCGGGCTGACGGATTGCGTATTGATTGCAGATGGTGCGGCGGAGCGCGTTGCGGACATATTCGGTAAGCACTTCGAGGTCGTTGGTGCGCGGCGACCAGTCGCCGAGGGTCTCGACGATGGATTCCATGTCGCGGATGGGGACGCGCTCGCGGAGCAGGTTTTGTAGTACTTTTTGTAGTTCGCCGGGCTTGATGAGTGGCTTTTCTGCGGTGAGAACTTCTTCGGTGAGTTTGGGTGCGGTTTCTTTGAGTTGTGTGAGGAGGTTGTTTGTTTCTTCGCGTGTGAGGAGTTCGTGGCCGTGGTTTTTGACGACTTCGATGAGGTGAGTGGTGAGAACATTGGAGGGATCGACGACGGTGTAGGAGAGTGATTCGGCGCGTTCTTTTTGGCCTGCTTCGATCCAAGTTGCGGGGAGTCCGAAGGCGGGTTCAGTGGTGGGGATGCCTTCGAGGGGTTCGGTGGCGAGGCCGCCGTCCATTGCGAGGTAGTGACCGGGATGGATGTCGCCTGAAGCGATGGTGTTGTTGCGGATTTTGATGTTGTAGTCGTTGGGTTGGAGTTGCATGTTGTCGCGGATGCGGACGGGAGGCATGACGAGGCCGAGGTCGGCGGCGAGTTGGCGACGGATCATGGAGATGCGATCGAGAAGGTCGCCGCCCTGCCCTTTGTCGACAAGTTTGACGAGGCCGTAACCGACTTCGAGTTCGAGTGTGTCAACTTTGAGTGCGGCTTCAACGGGTTCTGGTTCTGCGGCGGCGGCATCTTGTTGGGCTTGTTGTTGTGCGGGGCTGCCGGCTTGTTGGGCGGCGCGTTTGGAGGCGCGGTTGAGGATGTATGCGATGGCGCCAATGGCGAAAGCGAGGGTGAGCATCGGGAGTTTGGGGAGTCCGGTGAAGGCGAGGAGAACGAGGAAACCGGCGGTGATGCCGAGTGCGGCTTTGCGAGCGGTGAGCTGCGTGGTGAGTTCGGTGCCGAGATCGTTGCGTGAGGAAGAGCGTGTGACGATGAGGCCTGAGGCGATGGAGATGATGAATGCGGGGACTTGGGAGACGAGGCCGTCACCGATGGTGAGCATGGTGAAGACTTCGATGGAATCAGAGAAAGACCATTTTTTGATGGCCATACCGATGGCGAAGCCACCGAGGATGTTGATGACGGTGATGATGATGCCGGCGATGGCGTCGCCGCGAACGAACTTGGCGGAACCGTCCATAGCTCCGTAAAAGTCGGCTTCTTGTGAGATATTTTCGCGTCGTGTCTTAGCTTCTTCTTCGGAGATGATGCCGGCGTTGAGGTCGGCGTCGATGGCCATTTGCTTGCCGGGCATGCCGTCGAGGGTGAAACGCGCGGCGACTTCGGAGATGCGTGTTGCACCTTTGGTGATGACGACGAACTGCACGATGATGAGGATGACGAAGAGGATGATGCCGACAACGGCGTTGCCACCTGCGACGAATTCGGCGAAGGAAGCGATGACGTCACCGGCGACAGCGGTGGCTTCATCGGGTGTTGCGGCATCGGCGGAAAGGATCATACGCGTAGTTGCGATATTGAGGACGAGTCGGAAGAGTGTCGTGCCGAGGAGGAGGGAGGGCATGACGGAGAAGTCGAGGGGGCGCTCGACGTAGAGTGTGGTGAGGAGGATGAGGACTGAGAGTGCGATGTTGGCTGAGATGAAGACGTCCATGAGCGCCGGCGGGATGGGGACGATGACGACGCCGAGCATGAGGACGAAGAGAATGGGCACAATGATCGAGCGCAGCTTTTCGGGCTGCTTGAGTTGGTTGATGAAGTTGTTGAGTGTGATTTGAACTGGGGGCATTGTGCGTTAGGGGTTTTAGTTTTAGGTTTGTGTGTTAAGGGTTCAGTATTGCGTTCGTTCACACGCGAAACGTGTGGGTTTGGTTATGTTGCCATGGCGGGTTGTTTTGAACCTGAGGAGATGCGGTAGACGTAGGCGAGGATTTCGGCGACGGCGGCGTAGTGTTCTGCGGGGATTTCGTCGCCAATTTCGCAGGTAGCGAAGAGGGCGCGGGCGAGAGGTTTGCGTTCGATGATGGGGATATCGTGGAGGTTGGCGATTTGTCGGATGCGCATGGCCATGAAGTCGGCGCCTTTGGCGACGACGGTGGGGGCGCGCATGTTGTTGGAATCGTATTTGAGTGCGATTGAGAAGTGTGTGGGGTTGGTGACGATGACGTCTGCGGAGGGAACGGCTTGTGAGAGGCGTTGCATGGCGAGTTGTTTGGCGACTTGAGAGCGTCGCTGCTTGATCATGGGGTCGCCTTCCATGGCTTTCATTTCTTCTTTGACTTCCTGTTTGGTCATGCGGAGTTCGCGTGCACGTTGCCATTTTTGGAAGGCGAAGTCAATGATGGCGAGGAAGAGAAGTACGGCGACAATTTTGAGAGAGAACGCGAAAACGAGCTGGCCGGTGAGGAGGAAGGCTTGCCTTGGTGCGAGCGAGGCCATGTGAACGATGGCGTCGAGGTCGAAATTGATGAGGAGGATGGCGAGTATGGTGATGATGAGGACTTTGAGGAGAGACATGCCGAGACGAACGCCGGCCCGAGCGTTGAAGAGATTGGCGACACCCTTGAGGGGGTTCATGCGGCCGAAGTTTGGTTCGAGTGGTTTGGTTGTGATGAGGAAGCCGACTTGCGAGACGGTGGCGATGAGTGAGATGCCGAAGACGGCGAGGAGGACGGGGCCGATGGTGAAGAGGAACATGTAGAGGCCGTAGTAGAGCATCTCGCTGAGTGCGGAGAGTTGAGTTGGGTTGAAGTTTTTGGCGTGCGAGGCGGAGAGGTAATCGGTGAGGTATTGGCGCATGCCGCCGAAGACTTGTTGGCCTGCGTAGTAGATGAAGATTGTGGTTGCGAGAAGGACGAGTGCGGCGGTGAGGTCGGGTGAGCGCGCGACATTACCGTCTTTGCGAGCTTCGGCAAGACGGCGGGGTGTGGGTGATTCTGTTTTTTCTGCGTCACTCTCAGCCATTGTCATCCATGACGTTGTTTTAAGTTCGTGTCACTGAAACGATTATCCAATCGGGACACTGAACTGAGCGGGCATCCTGCCCTAACTGTTTGTGTAGGCGGCGAGTTGCGCGCCTGAAACATGTATGGTTAGTTTACACGAAATTGGTTCTCAGAGGCCAACGAATTTTCCGAGTTGATAGAAAATCTGTCGGCAGATTGAGATGAAAGTGCCTTCCATAGTGGGGATGATGACAATGAGGATGAGCGCGGAGACGAGGATACGGATGGAGAAGCCAACGGAGAGGATGTTGAACTGTGGCATGGACCGGTTGATGAAGCCCATGGCGAAGGTCACGAGGAACATGAGGCAGATGATGGGTGCGGCGATTTGAAGCGCAAGTTCGAAAATAATTGAGAGAACGCCGAGAGCGAGGTCGACGACGGCGGCGAAGCCGGTGAAGCCGCCGAGCGGGATATGGTTGAATGAATTGACGAGTGCATTGAAGAGGAGACGCTCGCCGCCAAGGATGATGAAGATGACGAGAGCGAGGAGGAAAAGGACGCGTCCGACGAGTGAAGATTGGTCGCCGGTGTCGGGGTTGTAGACTTGTGCAAAGCCAAGACCCATTTGTTGGTCGATGACTTGGCCGCCGATTTGCATGCCGATGAGTGGGAGGTTGGCGACGAAGCCGATGACGAAGCCGATGAGGAGTTCGACGGCAATGACGGGGATGAGGTAGTAGAGGGAGAGGGGGTGATCGATGACGTTGTTGATGAAGGATGCGGAAGCGTGCTGCGGATTAAGGAGTGCGGGGTAGACACAGAAGGAGATGCCGAGGACGAGGTAAACTTTGATGTGACGGGGGACGAGTTGCGAGCCGAGGACAGGTGCGAAAAAGAAGATGCCTGAGAGTCGGAACAGGACAAGTAGCCAGGCGGGGAGGTGCGGGAGGATGGCGGTGAGATCGACGGGCATGATGGTTGTGTTAATGGGCTAACAGATGATTAGAAGCCAGAAAACATTCGGTTGGCGAATTCGAGGATCTTGGAAACAACCCACGGCATGGCGAGTATGGCGACGATGCCCATGCCAAGGATTTTGGGGACGAATGAGAGGGTTTGTTCCTGGATTTGAGTGACTGCTTGGAAGATGGAGATGGTGAGGCCGA
Organism: Poriferisphaera corsica; assembly: GCF_007747445.1. Taxonomy (NCBI): domain Bacteria; kingdom Pseudomonadati; phylum Planctomycetota; class Phycisphaerae; order Phycisphaerales; family Phycisphaeraceae; genus Poriferisphaera; species Poriferisphaera corsica. The sequence continues at coordinate 1,440,135 of NZ_CP036425.1, read as the reverse complement.
CGATGAGCGCGGCGGCGAGGACGGGGAGCGAGAGGAGTAGCATGAGGGTGAGTGTTTCGCGGACAAATTCGATGGCTTGTGCTTCTGTCATGGTGATGCTGCGAGCGGATTGATGGGGTTTTATGGCTTATTTTAAAGGGTTTTGAGGATGAGGTCGCTAAGTTACGCCGGGGATTGAGAAGGAGTTGAGTAGGTTGCCTGCGACGAGCATCCAGCCATCGACGAGGACGAACATGAGGAGTTTGAAGGGGAGGGAAATCATGATGGGTGGTAGCATCATCATGCCCATCGAGATGAGGATCGAAGAGACGACCATGTCGATGACGAGGAATGGTAAATAGAGTCGGAAGCCCATGAGGAAGGCGACTTTGAGCTCAGAGAGGATGAAGGCTGGGATCAGCGTGAGCATGTCGACATCGTCGTCGGTGAGTGTTTCGGGTTCGGAGGTATCGACGCCTCGGTAGTTGAGGATCATGTAGATGTTCTCCCAGTTGCCGGCATAGCTGATCTGGTCGAACATGAATTCGCGGAGTGGTTCTTTAGCGTTCTCCCAAGCGGAAAACTCGTCGATTGTGCCTGCATTAAGGGGAACGATGGCGGTGTCGTTGATGCGTTGGAAGGTGGGGTACATGATGAGGAATGACATGAAGAGTGCGAGGCCGATGATGACTTGCGAGGGGGGGAGGGATTGCGTGCCGATGGCTTGCCTGAGTAGTGCCAATACGATGATGATGCGCGTGAATGAGGTGCATAGCACAAGCAGAGCGGGCGCGAGCGAAAGAATGGTGAGGAGAATGATGACGGAAAGGGTTGAGGAGAGCCCCTGTGATCGGTCGAACTGAGTATTTCCGTCACTGCGCATGGCAGCGATGGCGTCTTCGGCACCTTTGAGGATGGAGACGGGGTTTGTGAGGTCGAGTTGTATGTTTGTGTTGGGCTCGTCGGCGTTTGTCGCGGTGGATTGAGCGGTGAGTGTCAGAGATGGCAGGAAGATCGCGGTGATGATGAGGAGGATGTGTGTGATGCGGATCATTGAGGACCTCCCTTGCCGGCGAGATCGCGGACACGGCTTAGGAGTTTGGAGACGGATTCACGTGCGGAATCGGATTGAAATTCGACGGTGTCGAGGCCTTCTTCGGGATGACGACCTTGTTTATCGTAGTCGGCGCCGTAGCGGCCGAGCATGTTGTTGAATGATTTGGTGATGGAGTTTTCTTTGGCGGCAGAGGTTTCGGCGAGGAGTTGAGCGACTTCTTCGGGGTCAGTGATTTCAGAGAGGGTGCGTGTGCCGTGGGATGAGTCGGAGCAGATGAGGATGCGTGAACCGACGCGAAGAATGATGATGTGATTGCGAGGCGCGATGGATGTTCGGGCAAGAACTTGAACGGCGGCAGCGCTGGAGGTGGTGACGTGGCCGGTGGCTTTGGCGTATAGATATCGAATGAGGAAAAGGAGGCCGATGACGATGCCGAGGGCGGTGATGGTTTGGAGTAGATAATTGCCAGTTACGAGGGAAGCACCGGGTGTTTGATTGCCAGGTGAACTGGAGGCGGTGGGATCGTTGCCAGATCTGTTGCGTTCAAGAAGTGCACGTGTGGGTGACTCGGTGAGGGGCGTTTGAGCGGCGGCATCAGTGGTCGGGGGTAGTGTGTCGGGAGCGGCGACGGATTGCACGATTGGAACTTGGGAGATGGTGTCTGTTTGTGGATTGGTGTTGTGCAGCTTGCGGGTAATGCTTTGGATGCGGGTGCGGGCTTGGTTTGGTGAAGGTGTGGTGATTGGGGTGACGTCGGAGGTGAGGGTTTGGTAGGACGGTGCGGCGGGTTTGGTTGGGCGATTTTCGGGGAGATTGATTTGAATGTCGAGGCTTTGATTGGCGGAAGAGTCGGATTGCGCGCAGAGGATCGGCGAGATGATGAGGCATGCGATGGGGATAAGGATGTGTGCGAAACGATGAAGCACGTGTCTGGCCCTCCATGGCCGCGGGCTGTTGCGCAGGAAGCGCGGTAGCCGAGAGTTGCAGCGGATCCTCCGCTGGTTTGGTGTATGTGCGTGTACTGAATGGGGATGCACATACCAATTGGTGACAATTCATTTTGTCTGGTAACTATTTTAACAAGATGGGCGGGAGATGTAGTAGGAAATTTTTGGGGATAATGAATATCGGGTTTGACGTCGTCATTACGAGAGAAGGCGTGATGACTTACATCTAGAGCGTTTTGCGTAAATGCCCACTTGTTGACCATAAGGTTGTTTACGATTAACTGAGGTATTGTGAGTAATTTTGCTGTTTACACACTTTGATAAGACCTGGGAATAATCACGCAACTTGCTCTAGTTAAATTGTTACGTTGGATATGTGGTTTTCATATTAAGCTAACAAAGATGACCAACACTTAATTTCCAAACACCCTGCCACCGGCGGTGGCAGGCTTGAAAGGATATATCAAAGGGATATGTGATGTGTACCAAAAGAAACTGCATCTCGTTGAGATGCAGCTATTGGTGTTATTTTGTTTTGGTTGAGTTAGGAAGTGGGTTGATTTTCGGGTTGAGTTCTAGGGGCTTCGAGGCCGGGGATGAGGGATTCAACGGGTTCGTCGAGGTTGGCAACGATTTCTGAGATACGGATACAGAAGTTATCGTTGAGGACGAGGACTTCGCCACGCGCGACGAGACGGCCGTTAACGCGAACATCGACGGGGTCGCCTGCGAGCTTGTCGAGTTCGACGACGGAACCCTTTGCGAGTCGGAGTACATCTTCGACGAGCATTTCGGTGCGTCCGAGTTCGATGGTGACGCCGAGATCGACGTCTGAGAGCATTTCAATGCCTTCAGCTTCGGGGATTGAAGTGAAGTCGGGGAGGTTGAAGTCCGCGTTCACCTGATCGACCTGATCTTTGATTTCATTGACCGAAGCTTGAGCTTGATCGAGCGCATCCTGGACGGATGTGTCCTGGGTCATGTCGTTGGTGGATTGTTGCGTGTCTTCTGCCATATGGATGCCATTGTAACCGAAGATTGAAATGATTTTGAGTGCGAATATGAGAATGTGGAGTTTATGATAGGGCGCGGCTTAATCGGCGCGGAAACGTTTCATACGCATGATGACGTCGGTGATAAAAGGTTTGTCTTCAACGGGGTCAGTGCCGATACGGTCATCAAGAACGGCTTTGATCTGACGGGTGAGTGTGGAGAGTTCGAACTCCATGAGGTAGGCTGGTTCGGCTTTGCGGAAGATTGAAGAGATGTCGGCTTCGATACGTGCACGATTGATCTCAATTTTATCTTCAACGGTTGCAAGGTTTTTGTTCTTAACGGTGAAGTAGATGGTTGTGTCGTAAAGATAGGCGCGGCCGGTGCGGGTATTTTGGAACTTGTCCTGCAGTAGGAGCTGTTCCATTTCTTTTTCAGCTGCGGCGGCTTCATCCACCGCAGTGGTATCGGCTTTGGCTGCATCGGGTTGGTTATTGAGAAGAAAAACTGCGGAGATGGCGACGGCTTCGATGACGAGCACGGCGACAACGGCGATGAGGGCCTTGATGGGAAGTTTCTTCTGCGGCTGATCGGTTTGATCTTCTGTTGTTTTATCTTCAGGCATGGTGATGTCCTGTCTTTCTCTGCTCTACTTATCTATCTATATAGATGTATCAATGGCCTAGTGCGATGGGTTGTGTGTAATCTCGGACGATGGACTCGCTGACTCGGACGATGACGCGGCGGTTTGGTGCCTGCTGATCGGGTGAATAGAGTCTGCGAACAACGGGTTCGCGATCGGCGTTACTGATTAATCTAAATCGGTTGGGATTGAGCGCGACTTTATCACTGGTTAGATAGTCGAGTGTGGCGTTGGCGCGAGCGTAGCTGAGATCCCAGAGTGTTGTAAAGCGTGCGGGGAGATCGCGTGATTCCATTGAAGCGGCGTGCCCGGCGATTTCGATGAGGTTGTTGTTGCCTCGAGTTTGTGTGGCGATGAAGTCGAGTTGCTCTTTTGCTTTTTGCGTCAGGTTTGCGGAGCCGTGCTCGAATGTGATGGGCCCGCCGAGGACAATGAGCATGCCGGGGCGAATGACGGTTGTTTCGCGTTCCTTGCCTTCGATGCCGGGATCTTCGGTGTTAGACTCATTTTCCATTTTCTGGCGTTGCAGGTTGAGCGCTTCGAGTCGCTGAATGAGTGTGAGTTCGGGGTCGTCGTTGGTTGGGAGACGACCGCCACCACCTTTCATGCCGAAGGCTTTTTTAACTTCTTCGACGACGGCTTGAAACTCATCTTCTTTTTTGATTTCGGAGAAGGCGATAATGAGGACGAAGAAGCATAGGAGGAGGGTGGTCATGTCGGAGAACGTGACCATCCAGTCGGGTGCGCCAGCGGGTGGGCATTTGTGCTTCTTAGCCATGATGAAAACCGTTTAATGCGGGGTGTGAGTCAGAACTAAATCTGGACACTGCTCACAAGGAACTAACCGATGATTAGGCTGCTTCTTTTTCTTCTTGCGGCCTCAGTGCTGGTGGGAGGAAGGTACGGAGTTTTTGTTCGACAACACGGGGGTTGTCGCCGGATTGAATGGACATGACGCCCTTGATGATGATTGTTTTGTAGAGGACTTCTTCGGCAGAACGTTTTTCGAGTCTGTCGGCGATAGGGAGTGCGAGTGCGTTTGAGATGAGCGCACCGTAGAGTGTTGTGAGCAGAGCGACGGCCATACCAGCACCGATGCCTGATGGGTCGGAAAGGTCGGCGAGCATGGCGACGAGGCCAACGAGCGTACCGATCATGCCGAAGGCGGGTGCGTACTTGCCGACGGTGTCGAAAATGGCTTTGCCGGTGTCATGACGTTCCATCTGATTTTCGAGTTCAGTGGTCATGATCTGTTCGATGAGTTCTGGGTCTGTGCCATCGACAGCCATTTGGATGCCTTGAACGATGAAGGGGTCATCGATGTCTTTGGTTGAATTTTCGAGAGAGAGGATGCCGTCACGGCGAGCGATCTCGGCGTAGGAAACCATATCTTCGATGAGTTTTTCAACGGGGGCGGACTGCCAGAATACGGCTTTACGTATGATGGCGATAATGCCTTTGACGGTACTGGCGGGGAGCGCAAAGAAAGTGACGGTGAAAGATGCACCGACAACGATGATGACCGAAGGAACATCGACGTACATACCGATCTGGCCGCCTGAGAGCAGAGCCCAGAAGACAAGTACCCATGTACCAATAAAACCAAATAGGATACCGAGATCCATCCTTGTTACCTCTTTCGTACGAGCGAGAATACGTTTTGTTTATCGGCCGTGTTGGGGGTGAGCTTTTGTGGGAAAGTGTGAGTGTTGGGTTAAAGGTGCTTGTTGTGAGTTTGGGCCATGTTATTGGACGTATTCAAGCGACAGTGCCATCCGTTGCACAGGTATTTCGGTTGCCTGATCATTTGTTATCAGACGTTGTGAGTTCATGCGTGTTCCTGCATCCTGCAGTTATGAAGGGGGAAGCAATCTCCGAAGGCTTCGCCCGTATTCAACGGTGAGTTCAACGACACGATGCATAGGCTCTTTGACGATGATGTGGTCGCCATTAATGAGCTTAATCGTGGTGTCGGGATTCTCTTCGACTGTGCGGATCAGTTCCGCATTGACGACGAGTTTTTTTCCGTTGAGTCTTGTCACCGTAATCATAAGTTATGTTGCCTTATCATCCGTGATTCTGCACTACTGGTTCCACCAGTATGTGATTCGTCTAACTGTTGATTACCTGATGGTTGAGAGCAATTCTTGCATCATGGAGTTGCTGGTGGACATCACACGTGAGTTGGCGGAGAAGCCGGTGGATGCGTTGATCATGTTTAGGAATTCTTCAGCAAGGTCGACGTTGGAACCTTCAACAGCACGGCCAATGACTTTGCCAGAACCACCGGAAGTTGGTGCGACCATGATGGGTGTGCCGGAGTTGGTTGAGGCGCGATAGAGGTTACCGCCGAGTTCTTCGAGGCCTTCATTGTTTGCGAACATAGCGAGTGGGATTTGGCCGAGGTTACGAAGAAGGCTGTTTGAGAAGACGCCAGTGATGACGCCGTTTGCGGAGACAGTGAAGTCTTCGAGCGTGCCGAGAGCTGAGCCGTCCTGGAGGATCATCGAAACCTGACCGGCGGTACTTTGAAGAGAAGTGATTTGTCCGTTTGGTGCGTTGAAATTGAGGTTGATGGATTGTGGCGTTTCGGCGCCAGTGCCATCGCGGTTGAGGATAATTTCAGCGTCCGCAGCACCGATGTATTGACCGTTATTATCAAACTGAATGGTGCCGGTACCGATGACGGTGTCGATATCCGTGTCTTGGTCTGATTGAGCATAAAATCGCCAGGTGGAACCTGAGTCGTCACGACTTTCAAGGACGTAAGTCATGTTAACTTTGAGTTCGTTACCGAGACTGTCGTAAACGATAAAGCTGGTTTTCGAAGATTCACCAACTGCGTGTTCGGTAATGCTCATATCAAATGGGACGGTAGGCGATGCACCTTTATTGACGATGATGTTGCCATCTTCAATACGGTATTCGTTGCCTGTGCCGTAGTTCCCTGTGACGGTGAGCTTACCCGCATTGAGCGTTACGCCAGCACCAGTTTGTGTCGTATCAATGCCAAGCGAACCCTGCATGAAATCCATGTATTCTTGGAGGGTTGTGCCATTGGTATCACTATCAGTGGTATTAGTGGCGCCGACTTCGAAGGTCATTTTGGTGACGGTTGCTCCGCCGCGTGTCACACCTTCGATCGTGATGACATCGCCAACATTGAACATTTTGGTGCCATCGGCTTTGTAGAGTGAATCGAGAGGTGTTGTTTCTGTTGCGATTGTGGTACCGGCTGCGTCGGAGTACATAACTTGCGATTCATGTGTTGAACCTTGCGTGCCAATATCACCGCCTACATTAAGGTTGCCTGAGAGATTGACGTTTTCAGTTTTCTCCGCAATGGTCATGACGCCAATTGGGATATTGATGGGCTGGAAGACACCTTCAACGATGTTGTAATCATTGTCGATGGGGTAACCCTGGACAAGAGCACCGGAAGAAGGAGAGACAAGGTTAAAATCACGGTCAAGGACAAAGCCGCCGTCACGTGTAAAGAAACGTGAGCCGTTTTGTTCGACGATGAAGAAGCCGTTGCCGTCGATGGCCATGTTGGTGCTGATGCCAGTTGGTTGTGGTGTACCGCTGGTGAAGTCTTTACGGGTCGAACCCATTCGAACGCCGAGGCCGAGTTGAACCGGGTTGGTGCCGCCGAGCGAATCGGTTGGTGAGGAGCCACTTTTCAGGGTGGTGGAGATCTGGGTTTCAAACGATACCTGAGTACGCTTGAAAGCGGTTGTATTCACATTGGAGATGTTGTTACCGGAAACGCTCAAAAGTTGAGAGTTTGATGTCAAACCTGACAACGCGGTGTACATCGAAGTTCCAAGTCCCATAGTTAGCTCCTGCTGTATTCAAGGCTGCACATCCTGTGCAGTGATTATTATCTAGCTTGCTTCTTTCAGATTCGGCGTCATGTTTGCGTTAAGGATTGATCGTAGCGATGCATTCTCAACGGAATCGATGCGGGAAAGATCTGAAAGCACGTTGGCGGGTAATTGAGTTGCGGCGGATTGAGTTTTTTGAGTGTTCGTTTGCACAGGCTTTGCGAGTGTAATTTCTTGAGCATCTTTGAGAAGCTGGTCGAAATCAGATTTTTCAAAGGGCTGCTTGGGGGCTGAGGTTTGATCGGCAGAGGATGTTCGTACCGGCCGAATGGCAGGTTCAAGCATTCTCAATAAGTCCGATCCGTTTGCCATGATTATGTTGAGGGGGTTGTGGGGTTATTGATTTCGGCAAAAACACGTTGTAATAATGTGAGGTCTGTCATATCGACCTTACCGTCGCCGGTGAAATCACCGTCGATAAACTGCCATGTCTTAATCTTGCCATCCGAACCGACTTCAGGATCCTTATCACGGTTTTTCTCCCAACGTGTATACCACTCGTTGTAGTCATCCGTGGTGACCTCACCATCCGCATTGGTATCCCAGAGCAGTGGCGCTTCTTCATCTGTATTTGTCGGGACTTTAATGTCGGTGACCCGGCTCATACCAAGTATCTTGTTGTTGTTGAGTTGAAGCTGCGCTTTGCCATTAACGACACGGATCGATTGAACAATACCTGTAACGGTATTATTTTTATCATCGAGGCCCGTGACTTCGTAGCCGATAAGACCGCTGGCCTGTGAGATTGATTGCTGACTAACCATCGATTCAAGCGATGCTTGAAGTGCGTTTTGGCTTTCGATATTACGCAACGAACTGAGTTGTTCCATGAGTGCGGAGGTATCATTTGGCTCAAAAGGATCTTGGTTCGTGAGTTCAGCTACCATGAGCTTAACGAACTGACCGCTGTCCATCTCGGTGTATTTACTACTCGTTGAAGTTGTCGATTGAGTACCGGTTGCTGAGACACCTGTTGTTGTCATGATTGACTCCTGAGTCGGTTAATGAGTTCAATGTGATTAAGCGGCAGATTCTTCGGCGAATAAATCAGTAAATGAGTTATTTTGCTTCTGGCGATCTTGTTGGTTGTCTTGATTATTTTGGCCTTGCTGACCAGAGTATTCTCCACGACTACGGCCATCGGATTGGCTCATATCAGATTGCGAGTTCGTATTTGACTGTGAACTGTTTTGCATGCTTTGCACACCGATACGTTCAACACTCAGGCCTTGGTGTTCTAATGACTGGCGAAGATTACTGATATGTTGATTGAGCATTGAACGTGCTGATTCATGTTCAGTATGTAGCTGAACATTGACCTGAGCGCCGGTGATCTGTAGCTGAATACGTACAGTGCCCATCGATTCCGGTGTTAGACGAAGTGTTAGGTTACCACCGTTTTGATGAATTGCAGACTGGAGACCACGAGCAACACGTGCCATATTTAGCTGCTCGTTATCCGTGCCAGTGGTTGGGAGTTGAACCTGCTGTGTTGCACGTTCTGGCGTCGTATTCATTGTGTTAATTTTGATTGCGCCATTTGTATGGTCATCTACACGCATAGGAGCTGCGTCCCTCATTGCAGGATCACGTAAGGATGCTGCTTCGGGTCGATCACTCTGCTTAATATCCTGTTTCTTACTCTCATGCTTGAAACCATCGGCAGCGATTATGGATTCTGATTCTGATTTTTGCGTTTGTGTTGTTTTAGCTTGTTTCTGATCAAGTGGGCCGACTTCAGATTGCTTTTGCGATTGCTCTTGAGTATTTGTTACGACGTCTGCTTGTTCAGTCTGACTTTGCTCTAATGCTTGGGTCGCTTGTTTGCTTTGCGATTCGGACACTACTGTTTGAGTTGTTGTCTGTTCTGATGTTTGTGTTGTATTCTCGGTAACAACTTGAATCTGATCGGCTACTTCAATTGTTTGTTCCTGCTGAAGTTGCTGAGCAACAGGTGATTGTTTATTAACATCAACTTCGTTCTCAATCTTAATCTCAACATCGGAAGTATTAAAAACCTCTTCAACGATATTCTGCAAGTCCTGGATAGTAGGAACTTTACTTTGGCCATCCTGTTGTTGCTCAGGTTGGATATATTGAGCATCAATTTGAATGGTCATTACATCTGCTATTGCGTCAGCGTTGACTTCTTGCTTGACCTCGGAATCTTCACTAATTTCGACGGGTTCTGTCGTCTCATTGGTCTCTTGGTCAGTATTCGATTCGCTGTTTTGTGTCTT